>JBEBIZ010000011.1:0-92638 GCA_040080135.1 Thiobacillaceae bacterium | reverse complement strand
CGGGCGCGCTGCACAAGATTATCGCGGGCTACCATCAGTTCCACGCGGTGAATGCGGCGGTGGAAGAAACGGTGCGCGCAAGTGGTATGACTGCGGGCATGGTTGAGGCCAACACGGCGAAGCAGGATGTGGGCACCTACTGGGCGGGCCGCATGCACGGCGGCAAGCCGGGCGACCGACGCGCGGGCGTGGTCTGGCACACGCAGGGCAGCGGCAAAAGTTTTTCCATGCTGTTCTACGCTGCACGCGTGGTGCGGCACGCTGCGATGCAGAACCCGACGCTGGTGGTGCTGACCGACCGCAATGATCTCGACGACCAGCTTTTCGGCCAGTTCCAGCGCTGCCACGACATCCTTGGCCAGATGCCGGTGCAGGCGGCCGACAGAGAGGATTTGCGGGGGCTGCTGAACCGGGCGAGCGGTGGCGTGGTGTTCACGACGATCCACAAGTTCATGCCGCCAAAAATTGACGGAGCGGGCGAGGCGATGCCCTGCTTGAGCGCGCGACAAAACATTGTGGTCATCGCAGATGAAGCGCACCGCAGCCAGTATGGGTTTGGCGGCAAGGTAAATACCCAGACCGGCGAGATGTCCTACGGCTTCGCCAGCAACCTGCGCGATGCCTTGCCGAATGCGTCGTTCATCGGCTTTACCGGCACGCCGATCGAGAAGACCGACGCGAACACGCGGGCTGTTTTCGGCGATTACATTTCCATCTACGACATCCAGCGCGCCGTCGCCGACAAGGCCACCGTGCCGATCTATTACGAGAGCCGCATTTCCAAGCTGAGCCTGAACGCCGCCGAGTTGCCGAAGCTCGACGCGGAATTCGAGGAGATCACCGAAGGCGAAGAGCTGACCAAAAAGGAAAAGCTCAAAACCAAGTGGGCCGCGCTGGAAGCACTGGTGGGCGACCCGAAACGCATCGCGCTCATTGCGGCAGATTTGGTGGCGCACTTCGAGAAGCGCGTGGAGGCGATGGACGGCAAGGCGATGATTGTCTGCATGAGCCGCCGCATCTGCGTGGACCTTTACAACGCGCTTATCAAGCTGCGTCCCGAGTGGGAGGCGGAGACGCTGAAGGTCGTTATGACCGGCAGCGCCGAAGACGGTCCCGAGTGGCAGAAGCACATCGGGAACAAGAAGCAGCGGCGTGATTTGGCAAACCGTTTTAAAGATGCCAAAGACCCATTCAGGATCGTGATCGTGCGCGACATGTGGCTGACCGGCTTCGACGCACCCTGCCTGCACACGATGTATGCGGACAAGCCGATGCAGGGCCACGGACTGATGCAGGCCATCGCGCGGGTGAACCGGGTCTTCCGCGACAAGCCCGGCGGGCTGGTGGTGGATTACCTGGGGCTGGCCGATCAACTCAAGCAGGCGCTGGTGACTTACACCGAGAGCGGCGGCCAGGGTGATCCGACTTTCGACACCGCACAGGCCATCGCCGTGATGCTGGAGAAACACGGCATCGCCTGCGACCTGATGCATGGCTTCAACTGGGACAAGTGGACGACCGGCAAACCCACCGAACGCCTCGCGCTCATCCCTGCCGGGCAGGAGCACATCCTCGAACAGGACGACGGAAAAAAGCGCTGGGTGCAGGTGGTGACGGAACTCTCCCGCGCCTTTGCCCTCTGCGCCGCGAGCGATGAAGCCACCGAGATTCGCGACGACGTGAGTTTCTTCCAGGCGATCCATGCCGCGCTCAACAAGCAGGGCAGCAACAACCGGAAGACGCCGGAGCAGGTTGATGCCGCCATCCGCCAGCTCGTCTCCAAAGCGATCACGACAGAGGGCCAGGTGATCGACGTTTTCACCGCCGCTGGCCTGCCCAAGCCGGACATCAGCATCTTGAGCGACCAGTTCCTCGCCGAAGTGCGCGGCCTCAAGCACAAGAACGTCGCCGCCGAGTTGCTGGAGAAGTTGCTCAAGGACGAACTCAAGGTTCGATCCAGGCGCAACCTTGTACAGAGCCAGGTCTTTTCCGAGAAGCTCAAGAAGACCCTCAACGCGTACCACAACCGCGCCATCTCCACGATGCAGGTGATCGAAGAACTGATTCAACTTGCCAAGGACATTGAAGCTGCCGCCAAGCGCGGCGAAGCGCTCGGCCTCACCGACGATGAAGTCGCTTTCTACGACGCACTCGCCGCCAATGAATCTGCCGTCATCGCCATGGGCGACGACAAACTCAGAGTGATCGCCGCCGAACTCATCACACAGGTGAAGAAGAGTTTGACGATAGACTGGACGCTGCGCGAAAGCGCGCGGGCAAAGATACGCGTGATGGTGAAGCGCATTTTGAACAAATACGGCTATCCACCGGACTTGCAAGATGACGCGGTAAAAACCGTATTGGCGCAGGCAGAGTTGCTGTCGGCGGGCTGGGCTGAAGGATAGGCGGCATCTTGCTGGATAGAATTGCAGCTATGGCCAAACACCAGATGCCCAGACTGTCCTACCCATAAATTTCTTCCACCGCATAAATCCGCTGGTGCTCGCGTATCGCATAGCGGTCGGTCATGCCCGCGATGTAATCCGCCACGGCGCGCGCGCCTTGCAGTGATTCGCGCGCCTGGTGTTCAGGTGGCAACAAGCGCGCATCGCCGATGAAGGCGGTATACAGATCGGTGATGATGCGCTGAGCTTTGCTGCTCATGCGTGCGACTTTGTAGTGGCGGTATAAATGCTGGCGCAGGAAGCGCTTGAGTTCGCGGTGCTCTTCCAGCACTGCCGGGCTGAATGCCACTAACATCGGCGCGGCGCGCACTTCATCCGCCGTCTGCACCGCGCTGTTTTCGATGTTGATGCGGGTGGTCGTTACCAGATCGAGAATCAGGGTGTTGATGATCCGGCGAACGGTTTCGGTAATCACGCGACGTCCGGCCAGCGCCGGATATTTGCTACGGACTTCGTTCAAGTGACGGGCAAAAATACTCACTTCGGCGAGTTGCTCCAGGGTGATGAAACCGGAGCGCAGGCCGTCATCAACATCATGGTTGTTGTAGGCGATTTCGTCGGCCAGATTAGCGACTTGCGCTTCGAGCGTGGGCTGTTTTTTATTCAGGAAGCGCAACCCGATTTCGCCCAGTTTTTCTGCATTCGGCAATGAGCAATGTTTGAGGATGCCTTCGCGCGTCTCAAACGTCAGGTTCAGGCCGTCGAACTCGGCGTAGCGTTCCTCCAGCACGTCCACCACGCGCAAGGATTGCAGGTTGTGTTCAAAGCCACCGTGCTCGCGCATACAGGCGTTCAACGCGTCCTGTCCAGCGTGACCAAACGGCGTATGCCCCAGGTCATGCGCTAGCGCAATCGCTTCGGTCAGGTCTTCATCCAGCAGCAGGATGCGCGCGATGGTGCGCCCAATTTGCGCGACTTCCAGACTGTGCGTCAGCCGGGTGCGAAACAGATCGCCTTCGTGGTTGACGAATACCTGGGTTTTATATTCCAGCCGCCGGAAAGCGGTGCAGTGAATGATGCGGTCGCGGTCGCGCTGGAATTCGGAACGCGGTGCGGCAGGCGGTTCGGTGTGCAACCTGCCACGTGTTTGATTGGAATGCGCGGCGTAAGTGGCGAGATCGGTCATGGATGAGTCCGTCGGTTAATGTCTTGTGCAAAACGTTCGATGTCAGCTTGCGGCACCTGGTAGTGTGCCGCAATCTCGCCAAATCGGGTCATCGCAGCCAGCACCTCCTCGCAAATGGCCGCCGCCCCGGTGATCCCCCACTTGCGCCCCAATGCGATCAGCTGTGTGGGTTTGGGTGCAGCGGGCGACTGCTCGAACAGCAGAACGTGGTCGCGCAACGCGCCGGTGTCGGGCAACAGATCGAACGCGGGCGACAAGACCCAGCCATGTGCTGCGTGCAGCAACCAGAAATTTTTCAGGTGGTCGTCGGTATTGCCCAACAGGGCATTGAATACCATCTGCCGGAACAGGCGCGGCACATCGGTTTCAGGTTCGGCACCGTAACGCCGCAGCGCGGCGATCAGATCAGCATAACCCTGCACGTAATATCCGCTCGCCTGCAACAGCGCGCGAAAACTCAGCATGTGCAAACGACCTCCCTCTGCCGTGCGGTCAAAGCGCCGCACCAGCAAGGCGCGGTACGTGCCGGACAAAACGGCAAGATAGAAATCAGGCACGATCAAGCCTGCCTGTCGCGCCAGTTCCAGGCTCGCCGCCTCCAGCCCCACCATGTCGGCATCATCGCGGCGACTGGAAAATTTGGCGAGCCAGTGGCCACTGTCGTCGAAGACCAGCGCCTTGGGACGCGCACCGCCGGGCGAGCTGCCCGCTGCCAGCAGAATCCGGCTGGCAGCATCGATTTCGCCGCCAGCTTCCAGCCGGGCGGCAGCGGCGGCCAGCGCATCAAGCGCCACACTTTGCGCCGAGGATTCCTGCTGCGCAGGCATCTGCCCCTGCGGCGCAAAACTGAGCGCACCCAATCCCGCCCCACCCAGCACGCGCAGCAGATGCGGTTCGGCTTGTTGGCCACGCGCCAGGGCATGCTTGAGTATCAGTAAACGCCGCCCCCAGGCATCGGGCAGCGCGTCTTCGATAGCCAATAGCGGCGGATTGAGTTGGGAGGACTGGAATTCCTGTGCAGTCAGCGGCAGCGCAACGGGGTCGAGCGGAAAGGCGCGCGAGTCGGCCAGATATTCCGCTACATAGCGAAATGCACTGGCGTATCGACCCTGCCCGTCGGCATCCTCACACACCAGTTCGCCTGCGCGAATATGCGCACCGTCGGTCAAGCTCAGCCAGACATCGAGCCGGATCATAACCGAGCCTTCAATCTGCGCCGCGCGCGCTGGCGTGGCGCAGACACAGGCTCGGCAGCAGCAAACAGACTGACTGATGCGCCCAGCAGCGCATCCACTTCGTGCAGCCGCCCTAACACGTCAAGTGCGCCCAGCCAGTGGCCAATCTGCGCACTGGCATCGCCCTGCTCCAGCCGCCGTAGCGTGGGGATCGAGATGCCGATGCGTGCAGCAAAACGCGCCTGCGGCTCATTCTGTTCCAGGCGTTTAGCGCGCAGACGCGCGCCTAATTCCACAAGCATTTTTTGATAGTTATCAAAAACCATAGTTTCTATTATATTAATAAAACAACATAATACAAATTAATGTTTGCTTAAAAATAACCGTCCGTGTCATGCTGATAAACGACCATCCGAAGATTTTATCTGTCAGCGCTTGACACATACCAACTGGTATGTATGATGTCGGCATGGACACACCGATCAAAGCCGCCGACCTTACCCGACGCGCCCTGCTCGAAGCCGCTTTTGCCGAAATTCATCGGCAGGGTTTTCAGGCCGCTTCGCTCACGCAAATCCTCGCTGATACCGGGCTGACCAAGGGTGCGCTGTATCACCATTTTCCTGACAAGAAAGCGCTGGGCCTGGCGGTTGTCGAGGAGGTAATCCGCCCACTCCTGAGCGCGATGATGTTCATGCCATTAAAGGAAACCACCCAGCCGTTAGCAACGATGCAGGCGCTGTTTTCCGCCAAGGCAAAAGAAGACGAACCCTGGGTCGTCGCGCTCGGCTGCCCACTCAATAACCTGATCCAGGAAATGAGCCCATTGGACGAAGCCTTCCGGCTGCGACTGAATGGTCTGTTTCAGGATTGGGTCACCGTGGTTGCTGATGCGCTGGCACGCGGCAGGCAATCCGGCGAAGTGACAAAAACAGTCGATGCGGCTGAGACGGCATTCTTCATCGTGTCCGCGCTCGAAGGCTGCATCGGCATGAGCAAAAACACGCAGTCCGTCACCGCCTATCGCGGCTGCCTCGCGCAGCTTGGGCGGTATCTGGATACATTGAAACGCTAAGGGCACGCACATGAGACCGATCGAACGAGCTATTACCGGCGTGCAGTATTCTGGCCACCTCACCGCTGAACAATGCAGTTCACCCGGGATGGCGCTGGAGCAGTTTTACACCGTTTGCAATCCAGCCTTAACCCAGGAACGCGACCATGCCTGAAACGAACGCCAGATTCCTGGGCACCATCCCCGAGCTATATGATCGTCATCTCGGCTCGGTGATCTTCGAGCCGTATGCTGCGGATATGGCTCGCCGGGTGACGCTGGCAGTAACCGGGCCGGTGCTGGAAGTAGCTTGTGGAACGGGGATTCTCACCCAGCAGCTGCGTACGCAACTACCTCCCTCTACGCAGCTAGTCGCCACCGACCTGAACCAGCCGATGATCGACCATGCACGCACCAAATTAGCCGCGCTGGAGCACATTGACTGGCATCCGGCCGATGCTGCGGTTCTTCCTTTTGCGCCCGCCTCGTTTGCCGCCTTGGTGTGTCAATTCGGCTTGATGTTTGTCCCCGACAAGGAAGCGGCCTTCCGTGAAGCCCGGCGGGTTCTGACTCATGGCGGGTTATTGGCCTTTAGCGTGTGGGATAGCTTTGAGCACAATGCGATCGGCCGCATCGCGCACGAAACCATTGGAAGCTTCTTTTCTGTAGAACCGCCGAACTTTTATCAGGTGCCATTCGGATTCCACGATCCTGACGTCTTGCGGCATTTGCTTGAAGAAAATGACTTCGGTCAGATCGAATTGGAGTGGGTGACCCTTGAGGCGCTCAGTCCTTCTGCAAAATCGTTTGCTCTAGGTCTTGTCAAGGGCAACCCCGTCAGCATAGCGATCCAGGAACGTGGGCTTGCGCTGGATCCGATCGTTGAAGCAGTCGAGGCGGCGCTGGTGCGGCTCGGCGGCAATAGCCCGTTTCGCTCGAGCATGCGGGCATTGGTAGTCACTGCGCGGGCGGGCATCGTTTAAGCGCATTTTTTAAATGTGTATTTCAAAGGAGAAGCCTCATGACCATACTGCAAACCGTGACCCCCGAAACCGCAACCGGCGAAGTTGCCGAAATTTACGCGCAGATTAAAGCAGCCTGGGGCTACGTCCCCACCGCGATTCAGGCATTCAGCGCCAACCCTTTTTTACTCCGGCATCAGTGGGAGTACTACAGCAACATCATGCAGCATCCCCGACTGACTTTCCCGATGACGGCGAGTATTCGGATGCTGGTTTCGCAGGCCGGGAACTGCACGTATTGCATCGACATGAATGCCGGGATGCTGATCAACATGGCAGGCTGGACACCCGAACAAATTGCCGCCACGCGCGCCGACTTCAACGACAGCCCGCTCAGCTCGCAAGAAAAAGTCCTGCTCGGCCTGGTGCTCAAAGCAACGCGTGATTCCAACAGCGTGAATGTGGGTGATCTGCAAGCCGCGCGCGCGGCGGGCTGGTCGGACAGCGACATCCTGGACGCGGTGAACCACGGCGCACGCATGGTGGCCGCTGACATCATCATCAACGGGTTCAAAGTTGAGCGGGACTTTTAATATAACCGGCGTTACTGGGTGGCTTTAGCGTGAAGCCGCACCAAGGCGAGTTGAACCTGTCCAGACAGCTTTTTAAACGCGGTATTGAGCAGATTTTCTGCGGCGGCTTTCTCGTCAGTGTCATGCTTGAGGAGAATGTCGCCCGCGCATAAATGAAAATTGGCATGCGTGATGCGCAGCGCTTCCATCTCCTCCAGGTGCGAAAACTTTTTCTGGCCGGTGCTGTAAATCCACTTGCCGAGCACGCAGTTATCGTCGCAGGCAACGGTACCGACCTCTAATGTTTCGGTGGAGGTTCCCTGCAGATAGTCAGTCAAACGTTTGCGCCAATTCATGTGCGCATCGATTGCGCCCTTCATATCCAGGCCAACCAGGGTGCGCTCATGTTCCTCAAAGGTGAGCGTGGGACTTTCTTCACCCGCCTCGCGCCGACGCAACCAGTCAAACAAACCCATGGCCATCCTCCTTCTGTTATTGGTTGCAGAAGTGTATCGACGCTGCGGGGGGGGGGATGATTACATTGTAAAAAATTGTCAATTCGGGCTGCCACGGACAAATAGTGACTGGAATAAGCTGATGCAGCTTAAGTGTCAGTTAATTTTGAGGCTGCACACAAGCCGCCAGCGTTGCGCGTAGCGTTGCCTCGGGCACGTCGCCGGTGATAACAGCCTCGCCCAGTTTTTTCAACAATACAAAACGCATTTTCCCGGACTCGACTTTTTTATCGTGCCCCATGTAATCGAGATAGGTGTCGATACCCAGATCGGGCGCGACATCCGGCAGCCCCGCCGCGCGGATCAGCGCGCGGGTGCGGGCGACATCGGCATCGCTCAACCAGCCCATGCGCTGCGAAGCATCGACTGCCATCACCATGCCCGCGCCCACCGCCTCGCCATGCAACCAGTTGCCGTAACCCATGCCGGTTTCGATTGCGTGGCCGAAGGTGTGTCCAAGATTGAGAATGGCGCGGATGCCGCCTTCGCGCTCGTCCTGCCCCACCACCTGCGCCTTGATTTCGCACGAGCGGTAAATCGCATGGGTAATCGCCGCCGGATCGAGCGCGCGCAGTTTGTCCATGTTGACTTCGAGCCAGGCGAGAAATTCGATATCCCAGATCAGGCCGTATTTGATGACCTCCGCCAGCCCTGCCGACAGTTCACGCGGTGGTAAGGTTTTGAGCGTACCGGTATCAGCCAGCACCAGTTGCGGCTGATAGAACGCACCGATCATATTCTTGCCACGCGGATGGTTGATCCCGGTCTTGCCGCCCACCGATGAATCGACCTGCGATAGCAAAGTAGTGGGAATCTGGATAAACGGTACGCCGCGTTGATAGCTCGCCGCAGCAAATCCAGTCATGTCGCCAATCACGCCGCCGCCCAAAGCAATCAATGTGGTTTTGCGTTCGGCGCGCTGACTCAGCAGTGCATCAAAAATCAGATTCAGGGTTTCCCAGTTTTTATGCGCTTCGCCGTCCGGCAGTACAACTGGCACAACCCCGACACCATGCCCTTGCAATGCCACATTCAACTGATTGAGATACAACGGTGCCACTGTAGTATTCGTTACAACAACCACGCGCTTTTGTACCAGATGCGGCATTATCAAGTCAGCCTGACTCAATATGCCAGCCCCGATATGGATGGGATAACTACGATCACCAAGGTCGACTTTTAAAGTTTGCATATCATTTCAGTCAAAAATCCGGGAAGCCACACGCGAAACTCAATATGACAAAGCTGATATTGTATCCGCCATACACCGTCACACTGAAGCAAGTCCACCCTGTTCGCGGTCAGCCTTTACGCATAAAAATGGCAGTGCCCGATTACAATGCTGGTCATGGACTCCCCGCCCGATATTTTTCCAGACGCATCCTTGCGGAGCGCGGTCAGACGCGCTCCGTGTAAAACCGATCCTTGTCCTGTCACAGGTAACCCGCGCTTAACTGATCCGGCTTCATTTGCAGCATTTTTTTGCACGACCACCCAACCGTATGAATACCTGCCACATCTGCGGTAATCAGGGCAAACATCCCCACTACCAGCCTCAAGAGCGGATGTTCGGATGGGGGGATCAATTTGATTATTTCAAATGCCATGACTGTGGCTGCCTGCAGATTGCAGACATCCCTACGGATCTGCCACGCTACTACCCTGCTGACTACTACTCCCTGGCCAAGACACCCGAAAATTTACCCGGTTGGCTCACCCGAAAACTTAATCACCAGCGCGTCACTTACCGACTCACGGGCCTTTCAGGGCTGTGGGAAAAATTAGCCTGGCGCTTTAGCGCTCTGCCGCACGATGTTATCCAGATACTCCCCTATCTCAAGCCCCTCATAGACCTGAGTCGTAATAGCCGTTTTCTCGATATCGGATGCGGCGAGCATTCAGACTGGCTCAATACGCTCGCTACATGTGACTTCCAGCATCTGACCGGTCTGGATCCTTACTTGACCCGCCCAGGCAAGCGCGGCGGCATCGACTATCTGAACGCGCCGCTCGACCAAATGCCGGGCGAGTTTGATTTCATCAGCCTTCATCATTCGCTCGAGCACATTCCGGATCAGCATGAAAGCCTGCGCCAGGCACATCGATTACTAGCGCCGGGTGGCACCTGCCTGATTCGTATCCCGCTCGTGGATAGCGCCGTATGGGAACAGTATGGGCTGCACTGGGTGGAACTGGATGCTCCCCGACATCTTTACCTCCACACCCAGAAAAGCCTGACCCGACTCGCTCAGCAAACCGGATTTGATGTGATCCACACACTGCATGACTCAACTGCTTTTGAGTTTGCCGGTAGCGCACAATATCTTGTTGATATCCCGCTCACCGCGCCCAATTCCTTCTGGATCGACTCAGACAATTCAATCTTCAATGAAGATCAAATGAATCAATTTCGAGCCCAGGCCAAACAAGCCAACCTTGAGGGGCGAGGTGGGCGTGCTGCCTTTTATTTGCGCAAGCGCACACATTCATGAGCCTCGGTCGAAGCATGCGGCATGGTGCCGGGTGGCTTTTTATCGGCAATGCAGGCAATCAGGTTCTTACCTTTTTATTTGGAATTGTCCTGGCCAGACTACTTGTCCCAGAGGACTTTGGTCTGCTTATTACCATCCAGGTTTTTACAGGTCTCGCTGGTTTTATGGCAGGCGGCGGCATGGGGCAGGCACTGGTACGCGCCAAGGAAGCCAGCCAACAAGACTACGACATCGTCTTTACGCTGCAACTCATCGTTGGCGTACTCATTTACACGGGATTTTTTGTTGCTGCTCCGTGGATTGCAGATTGGTACAACACGCCGCTCTATATTGATTTGCTACGCGTATCCGCCCTGTCTTTTATCTTCCGTCCATTCGTCAATCTGCCAGGGAGCGTGCTCTACCGCGCCATGCGCTACCGCGCGCAAACCTATGCAAAACTCATCGCTCTGCTTGTTTCGAGCATCGTCAGCATTGCCATGGCCTACTCAGGCCATGGCGTATGGAGTTTAATTATTGGCGGTGTCGTGGGCTCCCTGACCAGCATGATGACGCTTATCCCTTTGGCAAAGTGGCGGCCAGGTTTCTCCCTGGATCTTCGTCGCGGGCGGGATATTGCGCGCTACGGTTTTCTTGTATCCCTGACCGATATCCTGGGCTACCTGCGCAATCAGTCCAGTGTCTTTATTTTGTCTCGTACTTTGGGACCTGCAAGCGTCGGTTTATATAACAAGAGTGAAAGCATGGCCAGAATGCCGCATTCGTTCATTACGGGCTCGGTCTATCAGGTTCTGTTCCGTGCTATGGCAGCCGAGCAGGATAACCCTGACAAATGCCGTTACCTTTTTTACCGCAGCGTCACCCTCGTGGCGGTTTATACAACGCCTTTTTATATCGGTTTTTTGTGGCTGTCCGAACCGCTCATCCGTGGGCTGTATGGTGCTAAATGGATCGAGGCGGCTGCACCCCTGTTTATTTTGGCGTTTGCCTGGCCTTTCTGGTTGCTGGACAATCTGTCGGGGGCTGTACTCGCAGCAAAAAACTGGCTGGATCGTGAAGTATGGGTGCAGGCATCAACATTATTTATTAGCTGTCTCGCACTGATCGTCGGACTAACGCATGGCATTGTGGGCGTTGCCTATGCTGTCCTTACCGTGTCTGTTTATAGCGGAGTCTATATGCACTGGCTGGCGGTACGCTGTCTTGATGCCCGCTGGGCAGATTTTGTTCGTGCCCTGATCCCCGCTGCCATATTGAACCTCGCCCTTGCATGCACACTAGCGCTGGCGAGCAAAAGTCTCTCTGCCGGCGTGCATGCCCACGATCTACTCTATGTAGCCGTGATGGCCAGCATCGGCATCGTCATTTATGCAGCCTGTTTTCTGTATTTGCCGATCCATGCGTTGCAGGCAGAACAATACCGCTGGAAAATCAAGCTCCGGCTTTCAGTCAGCCCTATCGGGCGCCCGTTATGATTGACCCCTTCACTCGCTACCTTCATCGCAACGCGGGCCAGCACGGCCCGGTCATCCTCATGTATCACGCCATCACACCCGGGAAAGGTACGCCCGATTGGCCGTGGGCAGTCTCCATGCAACGGTTTCGCGAGCAGCTCGATTTTTTGGCGACCGAAGCTTATACCACGCCAACAATGGGCGAACTGGTTGCCTCACCCGCAAAAAAATGGGCGGAACGCACCGTTGCCATCACCTTTGACGACGGTTATGCCGACAATCTTGCTGCCTGCGAAGAACTCCAGAAACGGGGTATGCGCGCCACCTGGTTTATTGTATCCGGCTCAATAGGCCAGCCCCCTAAATGGACTGCGGATGGTCGTCCGCAGGGACGGCTGTTGAGTGCAGGTGAATTGCGCGAGATGCATGCCTCTGGTATGGAAATAGGTTCACACACTGTAAATCATGCACGCCTGCCCGAACTCGACGACGTACGACTCGCGCATGAATTGACTAATTCAAAATTCACGCTTGAGGATATGCTCGGCAACACAATCAGCAGCTTCGCCTACCCATATGGTCTGCACGATGAACGTTGTGCAAATGCCGCCAAGCAAGCGGCTTATGCCGCCGCCTGTACTACCCGGACAGGGTGGGCGCTACGCGACAATAACCCTTACCTGCTTCGGCGCCTGACAATATTCAATACCGACACCGTGAACACACTTGCGCGCAAACTGTTCTTTGGTCGCAACGATGTCACCTGGAACGCAACAGCGCGATATGGGATTGAACGCATTCGCAGTCGTGTTGGCTTCGGGAATCAATCTTGAATAGCCCGCGTCTGGCCATATTGTTTTGGTATTACCAATCGCCGGACGTTTGCCTGGACAGAGTGCGCTTGCTGCGCCGCCTGAATCCCGACATCCTTATCTTCGGCCTGTATGGTGGTAATCCAGCCGGCTTCCATGACTATGAACGCACTCTGGCACATTGGCTGGACGATAACTGGGCATATAACGAGGAAAAAGATTCCGAATGGAAATGGCGGCATGGCGACAGAATGATCTGTCTGTGGTTTACACAACGCGGACTCCTGTTTGAATGGGACACGCTGATTGTCATGCAGTGGGACATGCTCGCGCTGGCATCTGTGGAGAAACTGTTCTCGATGCTTCGACCCGGAGAGTTATATCTGCCGGGGCTGCGCCCGTTAAGCGAAATTGAGTCACAGTGGTGGTGGACACAACCGGACACGGAAGTATATGACGATTACATCGCCTTCAAGGCATGGCTGAACGAACACTCCGTGTATCCGATCACCCTGCAAGCCTGTCAGTTTTTTACAGCGGCTTTACCGCGCAGTTTTTTACAGCGATATGCTGACATTCAGAATCCCGAGTTGGGCTTTCTGGAATACAAAATTCCCGCATACGCCTCGTTGTTTGGAAATCCCGTACGCGATCTGCTTCATTTGCCCGTGAACTGGTTTGGAAAACCTCCCCCGGGAAAACGCACAACACTGACTACAGCCAAAGCAGAAATCCCGACCGCCACCATCGCTGCAGAGCGTTTGACACCTGGCGGTGCCCGGCTCTTCCATCCTGTCACGGTTCGCTTCCCTTCTGCCCGTTTGGGGCTCATGATTTGGCTCCTGCAGCAATCAATCACGGCACTTGTCCGGCGATCTCGTTTTTTTTGATTGTTCACAGACCATTCAATCACGAGCATCCAACCTCATGAACCGACTGCTCAAGCACCTGTTCTCTGACCACCCGGTTTTCCCTCACGCGCGCCGTCGATGCGACCTGGTCATCATATCTGCCGTTTCGGACGGAGAATGGCTGGGCGTACACGACCTGCTCGACAGCTTCATAACGTATCTTGACTGTAACTATGCAGTCGTCGTTGCTGATGACGCGACTACCGATGGCACATACGCGCGCCTGCTTGATACGGATTGCTGGGTGGTGCGCAATCCCCAAAAACTCCATCTATCCGGGGTTGACCTGACATTGCGGCGCGCTTTTCTGGAAGCGCATCGTTTGTTTGATGCTCCCATTTATCTCAAAATGGATCCGGATGCGCTAGTGATTGGCACAGGGCTTTTGAATGTGCTGCGGAGCGCATTCAGCACAGACCCGAAAACAGGATTACTCGGCACCTATCACTTGGACTGGAACGGGAAAAAACGCGATCTGAGTTATTCTCGCGACCGCATGATCCGTCGCCGCAAAGACTTGGGAATGCCTTATAACATGGCCGTCCGCAACGGCTATCAACTCGGTGACGGCGTGCAAGGGGGGACCTACGCCGTTTCTCACAACTGCCTCGACACCATCATTCGCCGGGGATGGTTCCACGGAAAACAAGGCTACCGTCCCTCAGGCGTTAAAGGCGAGCATGTTGACGAAGACAGTCTGATTGCCATGCTCACCTACGCCGCCGGGTTTAAGGCGCAAGATATTGGCGGCCCCGGCCAGCCGTTTGGAATATGGGATATCGGATTGCCCATGCCGCTCGAAGAACTGGTCAGACAAAACCGTCTGGTCACACACGCCATGAAATACAACGATGAAGCCTCGTTGCAAGCGCGCGACTTTTTTCGCGTCAGACGCGATACATTCCGCTTTAACCAACCATTGTGAACACACTCGGCATCCTGTTTTTAAACCCCGATACCCGGCGCGATGCGGGCTGCAACATCAGCCTGTTAAGCCTGATTAACGGCCTCGACGCACGCTATCATGCCGTGGTCGCCACACCTGCGGATGGTGAGTTTGCTGAATTATTGCGCGCACAAAAAATCGAGGTTGTCGATTACCGGATGAACAACTGGTGGTATCCAGATCCGGAACATTTTTTTCGCCATGCAGCAGGATTTCAGGCTCGCATCCAGCAATTGGCCGATTTGATCCGCGAGCGACAATTCCGTCTTGTCCACAGCAATGCTGAATACGCCTTTGAAGGTGCGCTGGCCGCAGCGTTGGTCGGTGTACCCCACGTCTGGAATATTCGCCAGACTTTCGGTTCTGACATGGACGTTCTGCGATTTTTTCCTCTGAGCCCTTTGGCACTGGGCGAGATGATGTCGGCCTTGTCTGATCGCATCGTTCCCAATGCGCAACCGCTAATCGGCACGTTCCCCGCCAATATCCCGCCTGAAAAATTGAGCGTCATTCCTAGCGGAATCAAACTCACCAATCTGCCAGATAGGGCAACTGCGCGCACTGCGCTACGCAAACGTCTGAATCTGCCGGAAGGCGCTTGTGTGATCCTCACGATGAGCCGGATCAGCCCGGAAAAAGATCTCGCTACGTTCATCCAGACCGCACGCACGCTGATGTACCGAAATCGCCGTGAGCCGCTGCATTTCGTTCACGTCGGCAGCGTATACAACGCCACCTATTTCGAACAGATGAAGGCATTACTAGGCGACCTGTCCAATGTTTTCAGCTTTGTTGGCTCAGTCGGCGCACCACTGGAAATCCTGCGCGGAGCAGACATTCTGCTATTCACCTCCACCGCATTTGAAGGCATGGCTCGGGTTTGCCTGGAAGCGCTGCTGATGGAACTGCCCATAGTGGCAACCCGCTGTCTGGGTCCTGAAGAATACCTGCTGCACGGCGAAACCGCACTGCTAGCCGATCCGGGCGATGCCGACACGCTCGCTACCCATATCGAGACACTACTCGACACTCCGGGTTATGGTGAAACGCTGGCGCAAAACGGCAATCGCCTGGTGCAGGCACGATACAACGAAAAACGCGTCTGCACTCTTTGGATGACGCTGTACAACGAACTAACCAGCGCCAGCCGCACGCCCATGGCAACCCATGCGGCAACCGAAACCGCCATCAATCTGATCAGTTTGTGCGGTCAATTGGGCGAGCGAATAGAAGAACTGGAAAAACGCCTGCGCAGGCTGGAACACCTCGCCCGGCTCATCGATAGTCCCGTCAGATTCGGCAAGCGGCTACTGAAAGCATTCATGCCCTCACGCGGAGGCGAAAGATTGTGACTGACGTGTTTAACATTCTAAAACGTGCCTATTGGATGGGTCGGGAAAACTACGCCAGCTGGCGCAAACATAGCCGCCCGGGTGACATTCGCAGACGAGCAGTATTGCGTCTGCGTGCGTGGCTGCAACCCGTGATCGAAATCGAAGGCATCCGACTCTACCGTGGTACCGGGCTGACCATTCCAGTACTGGAAACCCTGGAAGCCCGACAATATGAAACGCCAGAAGCACGCATTGTTCGCCATGCGATCCAGCCCGCCGATGTCGTTCTGGAATTGGGTACGGGGCTCGGTTTTCTTGCATCGCTATGCGCAAAAGTCGTTGGGAGTGACAAGGTGTATTCCTACGAAGCCAACCCGGCGCTAGCGCCGGTTATCCAAAGAAACTTCAAGCTCAACGGGGTATCTCCCCGGCTTGAAATATCCCTGCTGGGTGGAGAAAACGGTGCGATAACGTTTTATGTGATGAAAAATTTCTGGAGTTCGTCCACCATCAAACGCCATCCGCGCGCGAAACCAATCCAGGTTCCAATGAAACGTTTCAACGACGAACTGACACGTCTGCGCCCCAGTTTTTTGATTATTGACATCGAAGGTGGCGAGCAGGATTTCATCCACTACGCACGACTCGACGGGTTACAAAAGGTATGCATTGAGCTGCATCCTCATGTCATCGGCCAGGCGGCTGTAGCCGAAGTCGAGGCTTTTTTCATCGGACAGGGTTTTCGTGAAGATCCGGCGGTATCCGATCCCGAGCACAAACTCTACCTGCGCGATCCCCGATAAATCATGTCCCCTGCCGTCTCCATCATCATGCCCTGCCACAATGCAGCAGCGCACCTGCCTGCCAGCACAGGCAGCGTGCTGGCTCAAACCGACAACGACTGGGAGCTGATCGCGGTGGACGATGGCTCCAGTGATTCGACCCTGGCGTGGTTACATGCACAAACGGATAGCCGTATTCGCGTTCACACCCAGTGCAATCAGGGGGTCAGCGCCGCGCGCAACGCCGGGCTGGCGCTCGCACGCGGCGACTGTATTGCATTTCTGGACGCGGACGACACATGGGTACCGCACTTCCTGGAAAAAATGTCTGCTGCTTTGCAGACGCATCCCGAGGCGGTACTGGCCTATTGCGGCTGGCAAAACGTGGGGCTGCCTGGCGGCCGCGGCGAACCGTTTATTCCACCAGATTACGAAACAGCGAACAAGGCTGAGATACTTTTTTCTGACTGCCGCTGGCCTATTCATGCCGCACTCGTCAAGCGTAGCGCGGTGTTGGCTGCGGGCGGTTTTGATCCCAACTTGGTCAATGCCGAAGACTACGCACTGTGGCTACGTGTGGCGACGAACGCACCAATCATCCGGGTGCCCGAGGTGCTGGCTTTCTACCACTTCCATGGTGGCATTCAGGCATCGGGCAACCATGCCCGCGTCGCGCTGCATCACTTGCAGGCACAGATGGAATATCTTGCCACCTATCCGGCACTCGGTGCTGCGCTCGGGAGATCACGTATTCGTACACTGACATTGGGAGCACTACTCAAACGCGGTTATGCCCGCTATTGGCAACGCGACCTGCCCGCCGCGCGACGAATCTTTCGCACCGTCATGAAACAAGGCTATGGCACACTGCGGGACTGGAAATACATGCTGCCATCCTGGTTGCCAGAATCCTTGCACCAGTGGCTGGTCGGACAGCGCGACAGGAAATAACATAAAATTAATGGACAATTTTGACCCCGTGCTGATCTCCGTCATCATGCCTTACTACAACGCCGTATCCTATGTAGAAGAGGCTGTTGAATCCGTGTTGCTGCAAAGCTACCCGTATGTCGAACTTATCCTCGTGAATGATGGATCGAGCGACGAGTCTGTGCGGATCATCACGCGGCTGGCAGCAAGCAATCCCGACCGCATCACCCTGCTGCACCAGACCAACAGCGGCCCTTATGCCGCGCGCAATCTCGGGTTGACACACGCGCGCGGAAATTTTGTCGCATTTCTCGATGCCGATGATCTCTGGCATCCCGATACGCTGAGCCAGTTGCATACTGCCATGACTGACACACTGGCTGACGTGGCGTATTGCGGTTGGCAAAATATAGGTGAGGCCGCCACCAACACACAACCTCATATCCCACCCAATTACGCCGGCTTAGATGCAACCACCCAGTTCTTGCAGTCTTGCCCGTGGCCGATTAACGGCGTACTTCTGCGCCGCCAGCTGGTTGATGCTTTGCGCGGATTTTCGGAACGTCTGCCTACAGCCATGGATTACGACCTGTGGCTGCGTATGCTCGCCACTCAGCCCGTTGTCGTTCGCGTCCCGCATGTGTTGGCGTTTTACCGCCGTTATCCGCGTGGTAATGCACACATCCCGCGCTGGAGGCAGGTGTTCGATGCCATTGCCGTACGTGAAAATTTTGTTCGCCACCATCGTCCGCAAATCGCGCATCTGAACCATGCCGAGCGCGATGCGTTGGTATACGGCACCCTCCTGCCAGAAGCCTATCGCTGTCACTGGCGACGTGACACCGACTCATCTCGCCGACTGTTCCGACGCGCTTTCCGCCATGCCGACTGGAAAGCACGCGATGCCAAATACATCCTGGCCAGTTTATTGCCCGCGTCGATATTCAAATCACTTATTCGTTTGGTCGATAACCAGCGCAGCGCACAAAATCACATCTGAGCATTTGTTATGTCCAAACTCACTTTTGCCTTTTGTACCTACAACCGTGCCGACCGACTCGAAAAACTGGTCGCCGCCATGCGCGCACAAACCTGCCCGATTCCATTTGAGATTCTGGCAATCAACAACAATAGCTCCGACTCAACAGTCTCGATCCTTACACATCTGGCTCAATTACCCGGCCCGACACTGCGCTGGGTGACCGAACCCGTGCAGGGTATCGTGGCCGCCCGCAACCGTGGCATCGCCGAGTCGCTGAGTAGCGACATCATGGTATTTATCGATGACGACGAAACACCGCTGCCGGGCATTCTGGGGGCAGCCGTTCACGCCATATTGAACGAGAATGCTGAGTGCGCGGGCGGCCAGGTGGCGATGGACTTTTCTATGCATGCACGCCCTGCGTGGCTAGGCGACGATCTACTCGGCTTTCTCGCCGCAGTGGATCATGGCTCCAACGCATTCTGGATCAAAGATGCTTCTACCCCGATATGGACCGCCAATATCGCCTACGACATGCGATTATTTCGGGATGACAGCAGTTTGCGCTTCGATAAACGCTATGACCGGCAAGGCAGCGTCATCGGCGGCGGAGAAGATGCCATGATGTTCCGTACCCTGCTGGACCGGAAGGCGCGCATCCGTTATTGCCCGGCTATGCGCGTGCTTCATGCAGTTGAACCATGGAGACTGAAACGTAGTTATTTCCTCAAACTGCACTACCAGGCGGGCGTACGGCATGGCCGCTACCAATTACCCGACTATCCCCACACGATTCTCGGAATACCCCCCTTTCTAATCACACAGTGTTTACGTCAAGCCCTGCAAGCACTCATCATGCAACTTCAGGGAAATCCCGGTACGTTGCGCCATGCCATGAATGTGGCGCATTCACTTGGTAATTTGATCGGTTACAACCAGCGACCCGCGATCAGGGTGCGCCTGTCTTCATGATTAATATCGCCATACGGTTTGACGATCCGTCAGCCATCTCTGATCACACTATTGAACGCGGCATTATTTCTGTGTTCGCCCAATATCAGGTCTGCGCCACGTTCGCGGTGATTCCTTGTCAAACTGGCCAGTGGATCAATGCAGACAACATGTCTCACTTGATCCAGGCACAACATGCAGGATGGGTTGAAATTGCCCAACATGGTTATCAGCATGAAGAACTGAATGAGGCGACTATGCCGCCAACCGAGTTCGCCGATTTCACACCTGATGTCCAGATCAGTAAAATTATCAAAGGGCAGGCCGCACTAGAAGCGGTGTTTGCCTGCCCTATCCGGGGATTTGTCCCACCGTTCAATACCTATGACGCGACCACAGTCACTGCGCTGGAAAAACAGGGTTTTCAATACCTGTCTGCCGGTTGGGAACAACACACGGCTGCGTCTGCATCTACCTTGCTGGCAGTTCTGCCCAGAACCTGCCAAATTCATGAACTGCAACTAGCCGTTTGCGAAGCGCAACGCAGACCTCATGCCGAACAGACCATCATTGCCGTGATGCACCACTACGATTTTATTGAACACGCACCAAAAACGGGGAAACTCACGCTGCCTGGTTTTGCTTCACTGCTCGACTGGCTACATCATCAATCCGGTATCAAACTAACTAACCTGGCATCACTGTCCACTCAAAGATCAGCACCGTTCTGGTCGCAGGCGGTGCAACGCCACCAAATAATCGCAGGGCGTTACTGGCGTATTGCCCATTTATTGCCCCGCCGCAGCTTGCTGCATAAGTCACTTTGGCATTACTTGCGCCTTCCACGCTGAGCCTTGCCGGATATTTCAGAGGCTACTGCAATAACCGCCTTCGGGTTAGCGCTAGCGCTACGATGTAACCCACACCACCGTATATCAACAGCACGATCACATGCAGAAAAACTGTGGTCGGCACTTGTCCCATAACCAATGGCCGCGTCAGGTCGATGGCATGCGAAAGCGGCAGCCATGCCGAGACGCTTTGCAGCAATGGCGGCAATTGTGTAACGGGAAAGAACACCCCGCATAACAGCACCATCGGCGTAATCACCAGTGTGAAGTAATACAGAAAAAAGTCGTAGCTGGGCGAGACCGCATTCATCACCAGCCCCATGCCGCCAAAACAAAAACCCAGCAACATGACCACCGGGATAATCCACAGGGTCATCAAGAACGATCCATACAAGCCGAGTCCCCAGATCACGGCCAGAATCGCCAGACCGGACAGCAGGCTCTTGGAAATAGCCCAGGTCAGTTCGCCCATCATCACATCGTCGAGCGTCATCGGCGCGTTCAGGATCGCGTCCCAGGTGCGTTGGACGTGCATACGGGAAAAACTCGAATACAGCACTTCGAACGTCGCCGCATTCATGGTGCTATAAGCCACTGTGCCCGCGGCAAGAAAGGTCATGTAGGGCGCGCCACCCACATGCGGCAGCAGACTACCGAGGCCATAACCCAGCCCGAGCATGTACAACATCGGATCAGCAAGGTTGCCGAGGATGGACGGGATGGCGAGTTTTTTCCACACCAGATAGTTGCGCTGCCACACCGGGATGAAACGCCAGGAAAGTTGGGGGAGGCGAAGGAACGTGCGGTTCATATTAATCCCGCAAATCCCGGCCAGTCAGTTTCAGGAATACGTCTTCCAGGCTGGAGGGGCGATGCAGATAGCGCAGTTCAGGGCTCTGCTTCAGCGTGGAGATAACCGTCTCCGGCGTACCGGTATAGCAGAACAGGGTTTCGCCAACGGTTTCATGCCGCTGACAGCGCTGGGGGGCATGAAGTGCTGTCCAGCTTTCCAACCCCTCGCCAAACACTTCCACCACCGCAGGCTCGATGTGCGATTCGATCAAGGCTCGCGGCGCGCCTTCGGCGACGATGCGGCCATGGTCAAGGATGGCGAGGCGGTCGGTGAGGCGCTCGGCTTCATCCATGAAATGCGTGGTCAGCACAATGGTTTTACCTTCCGCGATCAGGCGCCGCAAGCCCTGCCAGATCAGGTGGCGCGCCTGCGGGTCGAGGCCGGTGGTGGGCTCGTCGAGAAACAGAATGTCGGGGTCGTGTACCAATGCGCGCGCCAGCGTGAGCCGCCGTTTCATGCCGCCGGACAATTGCGAAATTTGCGCGTCGGCTTTGCTGGCAAGTCCTGCGAATTCCAGTAATTCAGGGACGCGCGTGGTGACGGCGGCGCGCGTCATGCCGAAGTAGCGGCCATAGGCGAGCAGATTTTCGCGCACCGAAAAATCGGGGTCGAGGTTATCGATTTGCGGCACCACGCCGATTTTCATGCGCGCTTCGCGCGCGTGCTGCGGGATTGTGATGCCTGCTAACTCAATCGTGCCGCTGTCGGGTTCGATTAGCCCCAGCAACAATCTGAGTGTGGTGGTTTTGCCTGCACCGTTCGGACCGAGCAGGCCGAAACATTCGCCACGCCGCACGTTCAGATCAAGGCCGCGCACCACTTCGGTGTCGCCGTATTTTTTCGTCAGGCCGTGCACCTTCAGCACGGGCAGGCCTCCAGAAAGGCTTGTTTCAACTCTTTGAGTTTGCCGTGAAAGAAGTGTCCCGCACCGGGGATGGCTTTGATAATCAAATTCTGCGCTGTCGCCCAATGCCGCATCGCGGCGGGTGGGATGAGCTCGTCTTCATCGCCTAAAATAATGACGGTGTCATCAGGCACTGAGTCAAATTTGTACAAGGTAACCGCAGGCGCAATCAAAATTAGTCGGCGTGCGTCCAGTTGTTGGCGAAGACGATGCTGAACATAGGCGCCGAAAGAAAAACCCGCCAACACCCACGGCAAATCGGGATAACTTTTTTCTACAAAACGCGCAATGGCCAGCAAATCGTCGGTTTCGCCCATGCCTGCGTCAAACGTGCCTTCGCTCATACCAACTCCGCGAAAGTTTGGCCGTACCGTCACCCAGCCTGCTTCATTGGCGGCTTTGGCCAGCGTGGTCACGACTTTGTTATCCAGACTGCCGCCATGCAACGGATGCGGATGCGCTACCAGCAACAGCCCCCGGCGGTCAGATTCGGGGTCGTCGATGACGGTTTCGATTTTGCCAATCGCTACCGGAATTCTGAGCTTAAAACGTTTCACTTAAGCTGCAATCGCTCGACAATGCGCCCTTGTTTGAGATGTACATCGAAAATCTCGTCGATGTCTGATTCGTCTACATAGGTGTACCAGGTACCTTCCGGATACACCACGAGCAATGGGCCTTCATCGCACCTGTCCATACAGCCCGCGCTGTTGATGCGGCATCTTCCGGCACCGTTGAGGTGGGCTTTTTTGACCTTACGCTTCAGATAATCGCGCATCGCCTGTCCACCGGAAGCGCCGCAACATTGCGCACCATCCTCGCGTTCATTGGTACAAAAAAAGACGTGATGCTTGAAATGGGAGGCGCTCATTTGGGGAGTGAATGGTATTTTTCGGCATTACCACGTGCGCGGTCAACAGGGTATTTTTGCGCATTGATTTCAATTTTGGCGCTGGCGGCTTCGAGTAAATCCACGTTCAGTATATCGGCCAGACGTGTCAGGTAGAGCAATACATCAGCCATTTCCTGGCGTACCGCTTCATGCTTCTCTGGTGTCAAACTTATCGCCTCCTCCGGCGTCAACCATTGAAACTGTTCGACCAACTCCGCCGCCTCGACTATTAGCGCCATCGCCAGATTTTTAGGGGTGTGATAACGCTCCCATTCCCGCGCATGGGAGAAAGCACGCACGCGCAATTTCAGTTCATCCAGATTCGTGACGACAGGTGTGCTCATGCGCCGAATGATAACCCGGTCAGCGATGGACTTACGACAGGATTGTCAGATTCTCGACCCTGTTTAAGGGTTTGAACGAACCCCAACATGTCAGTCAGGGCGTCCGGCAGACATCAATATATGGCCTATATTTTGCTTCATGCCAAGACACACATAATTGTTTTAAATCTGCTCTGGCATAATGTAAGGCAGACCAACGGATAGGAGAATGGCGATGTTTAAAGTCAACAAGGCTGTTTTGGGTGCGGGTGCTGTTTTCGCGGTGATCGGTTTGGTCGGCTGTTCCAATACGCCGACCTACCCTCCCGCGCCGACACAGGCCTCGCAAGATGACTGGAATTACTTGGTGGGACCAGGGGATAGCGTGAACGTCTTCGTTTGGCGCAACCCCGAAGTATCTGGCACCTTCCCGGTACGTCCGGACGGCAAAATGACCATGAATCTGGTCGAAGACCTGCCCGCCTCAGGCAAAACGCCTTCGCAACTTGCGCGCGACATTGAAAAAGCGCTGGCAAAGTATATTCAGGAACCGATTGTGACCGTCATCGTAGGCGGAGGTGTTGGGCCTTTCGATCAGCAGATTCGCGTAGTGGGTGAAGCGGCCAAACCACAGGCGCTTAACTACCGTGAAAAAATGAGCCTGGTCGATCTGATGATCTCCGTTGGCGGGCTGACCGATTTTGCTGCTGGCAACAAGGCCTACATCCTGCGAACCGAAGGGGGCAAACAACGCCAGCTCGGCGTACGTCTCGAAGATCTGCTTAAAGGCGGCGACATTACCGCTAACGTGGCGATTCGTCCGGGTGATGTACTGGTCGTTCCTGAAAGTCTGTTCTGATTAAAGCAAGCGCCGCCGTTTGGCGGTGCGCTATTGTTTAGGGTTTACGCATGGATCAAGTTATTCAGCAAATGTTGGCTTACGCCAAAGCCACATGGTACCGCCGCTGGTGGGGTGTGGGCGTGGCGTGGCTGATATGCCTCATCGGCTGGACTTGGGTCATGTTTTTGCCTGACCGCTATGAAGCTTCCGCCAGGGTGTATGTCGATACACAGACCTTACTCAAGCCCCTGCTTGCAGGTTTGGCAGCCGAGCCCAATGTCGAACAGCAAATCAAGCTGATGACCCGCCAATTGGTCAGTCGCCCCACATTAGAAAAAGTATCGCGCATGACCGATCTGGATGTAAAAGCTAAAACGCCAGAGCAAACTGAAAAAATGCTCGACGATCTCGCCAAACACATTGCGATTGCGGATGCAGGCAAAGAAAACCTGTACACCATCAGTTACCAGGATGCGAGCGGCGATCTGGCCAAAAAAGTCGTGCAGTCCCTGCTGACCATTTTTGTAGAGACCAGTCTGGGTAAAACCCGGCAGGACATTTCCAGCTCGCAGAAGTTTATTGAAGAGCAATTGCAGCAATACCAGCAAAAGCTGACCGATGCAGAAAACGCTCTGAAAGAGTTCAAACAAAAACACATCGGCATGATGCCGGGGCAAGGTGGTGACTATTACACCAAGCTGGCTGAAGCTTCAGCACAGCTGCGCCAGGCTCAACTTGACCAGCAGGAGGCAACGAATCGCCGCAACCAACTCAAGCGGCAACTGGAAGATGAAGAACCCGAATTGACCGCTGCTGCAGCCGCCGCCTCCACCAATTCCGAAATCGATGGGCGTATCCAGGCGCTACAAAAACAAATGGATATGTTGCGTTTGCAGTTCACCGATATCCACCCCGATATTTTGTCAACCAAACGTTTGATCCAGAAGCTTGAGGAACAAAAGAAACAAGAGCTCGCTCTGAAAAAAAATGACCCCCAGGGCGGAAAAATACAAAACCCGGTTTATCAGCAGTTAACCATCTCCATCGCCGAGGCCGATGCCACCGTCGCCTCACTGCAAGCGCGCATCGCCGAATATCAGCGGCGCTTTTCTGAATTGCGCGGCGCGTCAAACATGATTCCGCAAGTCGAACAGGAATACACCCAGTTGACCCGTGATTATGATGTGTACAAACAAAACTACGATGGCCTGCTCAAGCGCCGCGAATCGGTAACGATGTCCGGTGAAGTTGAAAGCAAAACCGATACCGTCGATTTTCGCGTGATTGACCCGCCCTTTGTGCCGAGTCAAGCCGCCTGGCCCAATCGACCCTTACTGCTATCGCTTGTCACTTTGGGAGGGCTCGCTGCCGGATTGGCGGTCGCGTTCCTGTTAAGCCAGCTACGCCGCACCGTAACAGATCGCCGCAGCCTGCGTGAGCTGACCGGGCTCCCGCTCCTGGGTGCAGTCTCCAAGGTGGAAACGGACGCGACACGCAGCCGTAAACGAAAAAGTCGGCTGGCCTATCTTGCAACACTGGGCAGTCTTCTCGCCGCCTATGGTGCCATTATGGTTCTGCAATTGTTTGTTGCCCGTGCAGGCTAGGAGAAGCAATGAGCATTATTGAAAAAGCAGCCAATAAACTCGGTGTAGTCGCGGAGCAAGGACAAGGCGTCCGCCCCGCGCCCGCAGCGACCGGAAGCATGATCGAAGGCGCGTTGAACAAACAACGCAGCATGGCCACAGAAACCGTGGTTGCAGCCCCCTCAGAGCCGGTCTGGGTGGCAGATGAAACCGCTGTGGCTGACGGCAACAGTCAGTTCCAGTCGATCAATCTGGCTCGCCTGCACCGCATGGGCGTCGTCGCCCCGGATGCCGAAAAGAGCCAGATTGCCGAAGAGTTTCGCATTATCAAACGCCCCCTGATTGCTAACGCTTTTGGTCAAGGCACGGCGCGCGTCAAAAACGGCAACATGATTATGGTAACGAGCTCCCTGCCGGGTGAAGGCAAGAGCTTTTGTGCAATTAATCTGGCCATTTCCATGGCGATGGAAATGGATCGTACGGTGTTGCTGATCGACGCAGATGTGGCCAAGCCCCGTGTGCCCGAGTATCTCGGCATTCACGCCGACAAAGGCTTGCTGGATGTGTTGCAGGATAAAAACCTCAAGCTGTCGGATGTCATGATCAAGACCGACATCGCCAAGCTCACGATTCTGCCGGCAGGGCGTACCTATAAACGCGCAACCGAGTTACTGGCAAGCGATGCGATGACCCGATTGGTCGAAGATATCGGAAACCGCTATCCAGACCGTATAATCCTGTTTGATTCACCACCGCTTCTGGCAACCAGCGAAGCCAGCGTGTTGGCAACGCACATGGGGCAAATCGTCATGGTGGTTGAGGCCGAGCGCACTTCGCAAGAGGCGGTACGTGAAGCCTTGAGCCATCTCCAGTCCTGTGATGTGGTGAACATGTTACTCAACAAAGCCACGCCGACCCCTGGGGCTGATTATTACTATGGATACTATGGCAGTTACGGCAAGTAAATCGCGTAATATCGACGCACATCGACCATTTAACAGACAAGCTCCCTACACCGGAGCTTTTTCTGTTTTGATGGCTACTTTGTTCATAGTTCCATTATCCGCGCGCCCAGCGTTAGCGCAAGACTGGAAATTCACTCCTTTTGTCAGCGCGGCTGCAACAGCCTCGGATAACTCAAACCAGAGTGCCACCGACCCGCAAAGCGCCTTGATCCTAAGTGTTACGCCGGGATTTAATCTGGCATCTGAGGGGTCACGGCGGATAAAAGCATCGCTGGGTTACAGCCTGACTGGCATCGTTCGGGTCGGCGGCAATGACCAGAGCGACGATATCAATCACAATCTGAATGCCACCGGAAAAGCGGAATTGATTGACGATTTCCTGTTTATCGACGGCAACGCCAATGTTTCACAACAACTCATTTCTCTGCTGGGTTCGCCCTCGGATGCGAGTACGAATAGCGCCAACCGTGCAACAGTGGGAACGTATTCACTCAGCCCCTACATCCAGAAACGCCTTGGCACGTTTGCCGTTGCGCAAGCGCGACTGACCCACGCAGGGGCTATTTTTCAGAACGATGTCGCCGCCACTTCAATGTCAGACACGCTGACTGCGTCACTAAAAAGCGGCACCCGCTTCAATGACGTGAGCTGGAGCCTGGATTATTCCCTGCGCAAGGCCGATAACAGCGCCACCAGCACCACCCAATCGAACACCACCACCTTCGAAACAGTGAGCGGCACGCTAGGCTACGCACTGACCCGGAAATTTCGCGTATTTGGCACGGCAGGGCGGGACAGCAATGACTTCGTCAATGCGTCGGCCAGCAATGGGGATTATTACAGTGCCGGTTTTGGCTGGTCGCCAACGCAACGCACCAGCCTGGAGGCCAGCGCAGGAAAGCGTTTCAACGGCAATAGCTATGCGCTCTCAATGTTGCATCGCACCCACAACTCCAACTGGAACGTGCGTTATAGCGAAGATGTCAGCGACCAAAGCCAGCGGAATTATACTGAAAGCTCCAGAGCCTTCATTTCATGCCTCGATGGCAGCTTTCAAGAACTGTTTAACTTGAATGCACCAACCCCGACTGGTTGTACTCGACTAACCTCTAGACAGGTGCTATCCGAGCTCTTAGGCGTAGCCAATTCCTTGGGGGTGACACTGACCCAAGATCAAGTATTGGCAACTGGATTAATTAATTCCAGTCTTGCGCAGGGTGTTTTTATTATCAAAAATCTAACCAGCGGTGTGTCTTGGGCGAAGGGCAAGCTCGGCACAGGCTTGTCAGTTTTTGATACCCGCCGCAACTTTATACTCGTCGGCAATTTGGAAGACCACACCCGTGGCATCAGCGGCAATGTCAATTACCGGTTAAACCCACATACCAGTGTGAGCAGCACGCTCTCGCTGTCGAACAATCAAATTCCTGCGGGGTTGGGTACGGCTATTGATCGCGACGACAATCTGTATTCGGCCTCTGTCAGCCTGACCCATAGCTTTGATCCCAAGCTATCCGGGGTGTTGACACTTCGCCATCAGCAACGAGATTCAAACGATCCCGCAAGCAGCTATGATGAGAACAGCATTACTGCGTCGGTCACCAAACGCTTTTAAACGTGCGTCGGTGTGGCACGGCGATTGCTCATTATTTACGAATAGCGTAACTGTTCGCACCGCTCACGGGGCACTCCATGTACGAAGACTATTACCGCTTTAGCGCGAAGCCTTTCCAGCTTAACCCCGACCCACGATTTTTTTTCGGATCGAAGGGGCACAAGCGGGCGATGGCGTATCTGGATTACGGCTTGTCGCTGGGCGAAGGTTTTATCGTCATCTCCGGCGAAGTGGGTGCGGGCAAAACCACGCTGGTGCGCAATCTGTTTCGGCAACTGGACTCGCACAACCTGATTGCAGCACAACTGGTATCCACACAGATGGATGCCGAAGACACGCTACGGAGCGTGGCGGCTTCGTTTGGTCTGGAACACGAAGGACTGACCAAGTCTTCTCTCCTGAAAAATCTTGAAGACTTTCTGGTGGCTGCCACACGCCAGGGCAAGCGCGCATTGCTGGTGGTTGACGAGGCGCAGAACCTGACTCCGCGCGCGGTGGAAGAGTTGCGCATGCTGTCCAATTTCCAGAATGATGAGCGTTCGCTGATACAGACTTTTCTGCTTGGTCAGCCCGAGTTTCGCGGCATTCTGCAAAGCCCGGACATGCAGCAATTGCGGCAACGGGTTGTCGCTTCCTATCATCTGGGACCGTTAGATAGCGGTGAGACCCAAGGCTATATCGAGCATCGCCTCCGAACGGTGGGCTGGCAAGGCAATCCGTCGTTCGATGCGGAAGCATTTGCCGCACTGCATCGGTTTACAGGCGGGATTCCGCGCCGGATCAACACGTTTTGCGATCGTCTGCTGTTGTTCGGGTTTCTGGAAGAAAAAAGCCATTTCGGCGAAGCCGAAGTCAATGAAGTCATTACCGACCTGAAAAGCGAAATGGCGCATCAGGACTTCCACGGCTCGACTGGCATCGCGGGCATGCCCAATTCGCCCGGCGGCATGCACGCCGAGGATAGCCAGCGTCTGGCGCTGCGCGTTGAACAAATGGAGCGCTCGGTCAACCGGATATTGCCGATTGTGCGAAAAATTCTTTTCACGGTAAGCGAGCGCCACGCACAAGCTGAAGGCCAGGTGCTGGCGGACGATCAAGCGGCAAATGACCCCAGGCACCTGAACTAGGGACGGGACATGACTCAGCTACTGTGTGTCGTGGGCGCGCGCCCCAATTTCATGAAAATCGCGCCGATCATGGCGGCGTTTGCAGAAGCGGGTATCGCCGCACAACTGCTGCACACCGGGCAGCATTATGACGAGGCGATGAACGACAGCTTCTTCGCCGACTTGGGCATTCCGCGACCCGATCATCATCTGGAGGTTGGTTCGGCCAGCCATGCGGTGCAAACCGCCGAAGTGATGAAGCGCTTCGAACCTGTTCTGGAAAAAGTTCAGCCGCAAGCCGTGCTGGTGGTGGGCGATGTCAATTCCACCATCGCCTGCGCGCTGGTCGCGGCCAAGCGCGGGGTGCGCGTCATTCACGTCGAGGCCGGATTACGCAGCTATGACCGCAGCATGCCGGAGGAAATCAACCGGGTTCTGACCGACCAGATTTCCGATCTATTATTTACAACCGAACGTAGCGCGCTGGCCAATTTGCAGCGTGAAGGCATTGATGCCGCGCGGGTGCAGTTTGTCGGCAACGTCATGATCGATACCCTGCATCGCAATCTTGCGCGCGCGGTGCCCAGCAGTGTCAGTCTGGGGCAGACCTTATCGCAATATGCTGTATTGACCCTGCATCGTCCGTCCAATGTCGATGATCCCGATACCTTACGTGCGCTGCTCGACGTGGTGGCAGAAATCAACCGCAGTCTGCCGGTCGTGATGCCACTTCATCCGCGTACGCGCGGCAATATCGAGAAGTTTGGCATGACCGCCATGCTGGATGGTTTGCACATTTTGCCGCCGATTGGCTATCTGGAAATGCTGGGGTTGATGCGAGATGCCAAGCTGGTATTAACGGATTCCGGCGGCATTCAGGAAGAAACCACTGCGCTTGGTGTCCCCTGTTTAACATTGCGTGAGAATACCGAGCGCCCGATTACGCTGCTTGAAGGCACCAATACCCTGGTTGGGCCAGACCCAGATGCGATCCGCAAGGCTTTTCGTGAAGTGATGGAAGGCGGTGGAAAATCCGGACGCATTCCCGAGTACTGGGATGGGCATGCAGCGACGCGCATTGCGCAAACGCTAAAAGGCTGGTTACCTCTGCAAAAAGGAACGCGCTTCGCATGATTAAGCAGGATTTAATCAGGAACGCGATGTCGATCGATGTCGAAGACTATTTCCAGGTGTCAGCTTTCGCGCCGCACATCCGCCGCGACGAGTGGGATGCGCAGCCCTGCCGCATCGAGCGAAACATGGACGTGATTCTGGCCTTGCTCGACGAGGCCAATGCCAAGGCTACATTTTTTACGCTTGGCTGGATAGCAGAGCGCTATCCTCAAACGGTGCGGCGCATTATTGACAACGGCCATGAACTGGCCAGCCACGGTTATGGACATCAACGTGCGAGCGATCTGTCGCCCGCCGAATTCCGGCAGGACATTACGCGCGCAAAAAGCATACTGGAAGACCTGAGCGGCGCAGCGATCAAAGGCTATCGTGCACCGAGTTTTTCCATCAATCAGGATAACTGGTGGGCGATAGAAGAACTGGAACAGGCGGGGTATCTGTACAGCTCCAGCATCTATCCAGTGCGGCATGATCATTACGGTATGCCGGATGCCCCGCGTTTCCCGAATCGCCCCAATGGTGCAAATGGCATACTCGAATTGCCACCTACTACCGTCCCGATGTTCGGGCGCAATTTGCCGGCCGCAGGTGGCGGCTGGTTTCGCTTGTTGCCATATGAGGTGTCGCGCTGGATGCTGCGGCGGGTGAACGAGAACGAACGGGCGGCGTGCATGTTTTATTTTCACCCGTGGGAAATTGATCATGAGCAACCACGCCCAGCGGGCTTATCTGCCAAGACCCGGTTCCGCCATTACGTCAATTTGCAACGTATGCCGGGCAGACTGAAAAAACTATTGGCAGATTTTGAATGGGATCGCGTTGACCGTGTGTTCCTGAGATGAACATGATGGCCCCCCTGCCGGTGCATACCGACATCCAGATTAAAACCTTGCAAGCCTGCGATCATGCGCGCTGGGATGCCTATGTACTGGCGCACCCCGACGCGACGTTTTTTCACCGCGCCGCCTGGCAGCAAGTCATCGCGGTGGCCTTCGGCCATCGCACGTATTTTCTATACGCCGAACAGCACGGTGCCATCGTCGGCGTCTTGCCGCTGGTGCAAATCAAGAGTCGCCTGTTTGGCCACAGCCTGTCGTCGCTGCCCTTCTGTGCCTACGGTGGCATCGTCGCCGACCACGCGGCGATTTTTGCGCAGCTCGATCAGTCCGCGCAAAGCCTGGCGACGCAATTGAACGTGGGCGCGCTGGAATACCGCAATCTGCACCCGCAGCACAGCAACTGGCCGACCAAGGATTTATACGTCACCTTCAAAAAAGCCATCGAACCCGAAATCGAAGCCAATATGAACGCCATCCCGCGCAAGCAGCGCGCGATGGTGAGGAAGGGCATCAAGGCGGGGCTGACGGGCGAAATCGACCGCGATACCGAACGCTTTTTTCAGGCGTATTCCGCCAGCGTGCACCGGCTCGGCACGCCGGTTTTTTCGCGGCGCTATTTCCGTCTGCTCAAGGAAGCGTTTGGCGACGACTGCGAAGTGCTGACGATTACCCTGGACGGAAAAGTGATTTCCAGTGTGCTGTCGTTTTACTTTCGGGACGAAGTGCTGCCGTATTACGGCGGCGGCGTGGACGCGGCGCGCGCGGTTGCAGGCAATGACTTCATGTACTGGGATCTGATGCGGCGCGCCTGCGAGCGCGGCCTGAAAGTGTTTGATTTTGGCCGCAGCAAATGCGGCACCGGTTCGTACGACTTCAAGAAAAACTGGGGCTTCGAGGCCGCACCGCTGCATTACGAATATTTTCTGGTTCAGGATAGCGAAATTCCCGAGATCAACCCGCTCAATCCCAAGTACAGCCTGTTTATCAAGGCCTGGAAACGGATGCCGCTCGCCATGGCCAACATGATCGGGCCGCATATTGTGAAAAACCTGGGGTGAGCATGGACGGACTGCTGTTTCTCGCCCACCGCATTCCGTACCCTCCTAACAAGGGCGACAAGATTCGCTCGTTTCATTTGCTGCGCCACCTGGCCACGCGTTATCGCATCTACCTCGGTGCGTTTGTTGACGATGCAGACGACTGGCAGTATGCCGATGCGCTCGCGCCTTACTGCGCAGAAATCAAATTGCTCGCGCTGCATCCGCGCCGCAAAAAACTCATGAGCCTAACCGGCTTGCTCAGCGGCGAAGCGCTCACGCTGCCCTATTACCGTAATGCCGAACTGGCACGCTGGGCACGCCAGTTGGCGCAGGACGGCGTCGTCACGCGGGGCTTGGGATTTTCGTCGGTGATGGCGCAGTTCATGCCCAGCGGCCTGGCGCGCACGGTAATGGATATGGTCGATGTCGATTCCGACAAATGGACACAATACGCGCCGTCCCAGCCGTGGCCGATGTCTTGGCTGTACGCCCGCGAAGGCCGCAAACTGGGCGCATGGGAAACGCAGCTAACACAGGATTTTGACGCGACGCTGCTGGTGTCGGATGCCGAGGCGCAGCTATTGCGGCAACGCGCGCCGCTTGCCCGGACTAAAATCGGCGCGTTTGAAAACGGCGTGGATGCAGCGTATTTCTCCCCCGATCACGATTACCCCAAGCCTTATGCTCCCGATGTACAGAGCATGGTTTTCACGGGCGCCATGGATTACTGGCCGAATATCGACGCGGTCAGCTGGTTTGCCGAGCAGATATTTCCGGCCATACGCAAAAAAAATCCGGACGCGCAATTCACCATCGTCGGCAGCCGACCGGCAGCCGCCGTACGCAATCTGGCGCGTCAGCCGGGTGTCGTCGTCACCGGCAACGTGCCCGACGTGCGCCCGTATCTGGCACATGCAGTGTGCGCAGTCGCGCCGCTTCGCATCGCCCGGGGAGTGCAAAACAAGGTGCTGGAAGCCATGGCGATGGCGCGCCCGGTCGTCGCCACGCCGCAAGCGGCGGAGGGAATCCGCGCGACCGTTGGCGTGGACTTTGATCTCGCAGAGGATGCGCCCGCATTTGCGGCAGCGGTTCTGAAGCACCTGGCTGGTAGCGAGGTGGCGATGGGGCAGGCCGCGCGCGCCGGGATTCTGGAACACTATGATTGGGAACGCAATTTGTCAGCCGTCGATCACTGGTTCGAACCCGCACCCTGTTCCGCTTTTTCAAACCCCGATCCCACCACGATGAATAGCATGGATACCCGACACGCATGAGTGCTCTCGCCGAAACCCAGCCTGCCACACACGTTTCACGCTGGCCGCTAGCTGTGGCCCTTAGCTTGGGTTTGCTCGTCGTGCTGACGGGGCTGTTCTGGCCGACTTTTCATTCTATGGTGGCGGTCTGGGAACGCTCCGAAACCTTCACTCATGGTTTCCTGATTTTCCCCATCAGTGCCTGGCTGATATGGGGACGACGCGCTCAGATCGCCCGGCTGTCACCCCAGCCCGACAAACGCGGGCTGATGATGCTCGTACTAGCTGGCGTAGCCTGGCTGCTGGCCGATGCGGGCAGCGTGAATGTGGCCGCCCAATACGCATTCATTGCAATCCTGGTCGCCGCCGTGTGGGCCATGCTGGGATGGGTGGTCGTTCAAAGCATTTTTTTTCCCTTGATGTTTTTGTTCTTGGCAGTTCCCGTAGGCGAATTCCTGATCCCGCCCTTGATGGAATTTACCGCCAATTTCACCGTGGCTGCGTTACAGCTCACCGGCATCCCGGTATACCGTGAAGGCACCTTCTTCAGCATTCCCAGCGGAGACTGGTCTGTGGTCGAAGGCTGCTCCGGCCTGCGCTACCTGATTGCATCGATCACACTCGGCACACTCTACGCCTACCTCACCTACCGTTCATGGAAGCGTCGCACGCTGTTCACCTTGGCCGCGTTTATCGTGCCCGTTTTCGCCAATGGCGGACGCGCCTACATGATTGTGATGATCGCGCATTTATCCGACATGAAACTGGCGCTCGGCGTCGATCACCTGATTTACGGCTGGTTGTTTTTTGGCCTGGTCATGCTGTTGCTGTTCTGGATCGGTAGCTTCTGGCGTGAGGATGACGATATTGAGCCTGAAATCACATCCGCTATCACCTCGCCAACCTTAGTGGAAAATCAGGGAAGACCATCGACGAACCTGCCGAAAATGGCACTACTCACCTTTTTTGTCGCCGCTTTATGGCCTACTTATGCTTGGTGGCTCAATCAACGCACGCTCCCGGAAATGCCGTCGCTAAGCATTAAGGCAAATCAGTCATGGCAAACTGGTTCACCGTTTACTGACTGGGTTCCTCATTGGGTCGGGGCGGATCGTCAACTTCGTTCGAGCTTTTCCAGGGCGAATGAGAACGTTCTGCTCGAAATCGACTATTACGCAACCCAGCGTCAAGACGCAGAACTGATCAACTCTCAGAATTTCATGATCCGGCAGAAACATCCAGTCTGGTCAAAGGTAGGGGAAAGTCTGATTACTGTAAACATTGCTGGCCAATCCCGGCTGGTACGACAGGCACAGCTCAAATCCAGAAACAGCCAGCGCCTGCTGGTATGGCAGTGGAATGTGATTGACGACCAGCGCAGCGTGAACGAACTCTATGCCAAATTGGCACTGGCATCAGATCGCGTGCGCCTCGAACGCGACGACGGCGCGTCGATACTGGTGGCCGCCCCCTACGAAGAGAATCCATCTGACGCAACGAAAGTCCTGGCGGATTTTATTCAGGATAACGAAGCCGCTATCCTGCACGCACTGGGTCAGGTTTCCGGGAAGTGAAGCACGCGTTGATTGTGCATGTCGTCCACCATTTCGATACTGGCGGAATGGAAAATGGCATGGTCAATTTATTCAACATGCTCGCGCCCGAACGCTTCCGTCATGTGGTCATTTGTCTGACCGATTACACCGATTTTCGCCAGCGCATCAGTGCCCAGGCAGTCGATTTTTACGCATTAAACAAATCACCAGGACACGATTTTTCATGGATGCCGCGTTTGTGGGCGCTATTGCGCCAACTTAAACCGGACATCGTGCACACGCGCAATCTGTCCGCGCTCGAAGCACAATTTGTTGCTGCTGCGGCTGGAATTCGCAAGACGGTACATGGCGAACATGGCCGGGATGTATTTGACCTTCACGGAAAAAACCGTAAATACACATTGCTGCGCCGCACCGCGCGGCCTTTTGTTTCGCAGTACATCGCGGTCAGTCGCGATCTGGCGGGCTGGTTACATGAGACAGTGCACGTGCCCATATCTAAAATTCAGCATATTTACAATGGTGTGGATTGTGTCAAATTTCATCCACGCGACCCTCATCTAGGCGTCAATGCGCGCCCGGATGGCTTGCCACAAGGATTTGCGGCGGACGATAGCGTAGTCTTTGGTTCGGTGGGGCGCATGGCTGAGGTCAAGGACTATCTGACGCTGACGCGCGCATTTATCCACCTGACACAAAACAATCCGGATGCAAAACACCGCGCGCGCCTAGTGATCGTAGGGGAAGGCATAGCACGCATGTCTTGCCTAAAATTACTCGCGGGCGCGGGATTGACCGAACTGGCTTGGCTTCCAGGCGAACGCCACGACATTGCCGAACTCCTGCGAACAATGGATGTATTCGTACTGCCCTCACTCAACGAAGGCATTTCCAACACGCTACTGGAGGCGCAAGCCAGCGCACTGCCAGTCATTGCAACACGCGTGGGGGGTAACGTCGAACTAGTGGAAGAAGCCGTCACCGGATATCTGCTACCACCCGGCGATGTAGAAGGTATGGCACGCGTCTTGCTCAGTTATTTGGATAGATCAGCTCTGGGAACACCTAAGCATATTGCACAACAAGGTGCACGCGCGCGCCAACGTGTAGCCAGCGGCTTCAGCATCCCGGCCATGGCTGATGCATACGCGCATGTTTACGAACAGCTCTTAACCAAACATTAAAGCCAAAGTGCCCCTACAATCATGACAACACGCCGCCTCCGAACCTGAAATTCAACACGCGTCACGCTAAAAAAACTGACAGCCATAACCATTAAAATGAAATTAACCGTATGTGCGGTATAACCGGAATATTTGATACTCGCGACACGCAGGACATCTCGCGCGAACTGCTTGATCGCATGAACCAGACCCAATTTCATCGCGGGCCGGATGAGGGTGGCCTGCATCTGGAGCCAGGCGTGGGGCTGGGGCACCGGCGGCTGTCGATCATCGACCTGTCTACCGGCCAGCAACCTTTGTTCAATGAAGATGGCAGCGTAGTAGTCGTGTTCAACGGCGAAATCTACAATTTTCAGGAACTGGTTCCAGAGTTGCAGGCATTGGGTCATGTGTTTCGTACGCACTCCGACACCGAAGTCATCGTTCATGCCTGGGAAGCCTGGGGCGAAGCGTGCGTTGCGCGTTTTCGCGGCATGTTTGCCTTCGCCTTGTGGGACCGCAAGCAGCAAACTTTTTTTCTGGTGCGCGACCGCTTCGGCGTAAAGCCCCTGTATTACGCGTATCTCGACGACGGCCAGTTCATTTTTGGTTCCGAACTCAAATCCCTGATGGCGCATCCCGGCCTCGCCCGCGACATCGATCCCCTAGCGGTCGAAGAATATTTCGCTTACGGCTACATCCCCGAACCGCGCACGATTTTCAGGGGCGCGAACAAACTGCCGCCCGGCTTTACGCTCACGCTGAAACGCGGCAGCACACGTGCGCTGCCGCAACAATACTGGGACGTACCGTTCACCCCGGTCAAAGTCGAATCCGAAGCCGCAGCGTTGGACGAACTGGTCGAGCGCATGCAAGACTCGGTGCGCCTGCGCATGATTGCCGACGTTCCGCTCGGCGCATTTTTGTCCGGCGGCGTGGATTCAAGCGCAGTGGTCGCCATGATGGCCACGCAATCCAGCCAGCCGGTCAACACCTGCTCGATCGGGTTTTCGGATCCGGACTTTAACGAGGCCGAATTCGCCCAGCAGGTCGCTGATCGTTACCATACGCACCACACGCTGGAGACCGTCGAAAGCGAAGACTTCGACCTGGTTGCCAAGCTCGCGCAGGTCTACGACGAACCCTACGCAGATTCCTCCGCGCTCCCCACTTACCGGGTATGTGAACTCGCGCGCAAACACGTGAAGGTTGCTTTGTCGGGCGACGGCGGCGATGAAAACTTCGCCGGTTATCGCCGCTATCGCTGGTTCCGCTATGAGGAAAAAATGCGCAGCGCGCTGCCGCTGATGGTGCGCCGCCCGCTGTTCGGCACACTCGGCAAACTGTATCCAAAAGCCGATTGGGCACCCAAAGTGCTGCGCGCAAAAACCACCTTCGAAGCGCTGGCGCGTGACACCGTTGAAGGCTATTTCCATGGCGTATCGCTGCTGTCCGATGCGCAGCGAGCGCGACTGTTCTCGCCCGCATTCAAACGCGAGTTGCAAGGCTATCAGGCAGTGGAAGTACTGCGCCGCCACGCCGCCGTCGCGCCGACCGACGACCCGCTGTCGCTGGTGCAATATCTCGACATGAAAACCTACCTGGTGGGCGACATCCTCACCAAAGTCGATCGTGCCAGCATGGCGCACGCGCTCGAAGTGCGCGAGCCGCTGCTCGATCACGAACTGATGGGCTGGGTGTCGGGCTTGCCGACTGATTTGAAACTGCGCGGCACCGAAGGTAAATACCTGCTGAAAAAAGCGATGGAACCCTATCTGCCGCACGACGTGTTGTACCGCAAAAAAATGGGCTTCTCGGTACCACTCGCGGCCTGGTTTCGCGGGCCCTTGGCCGCCACCATTCGCCAGGCAGTGACAGGCAAACGCCTCATCTCAACCGGCCTCTTCAATGCAGACTATCTGCGTGAACTGGTCGAGACCCACCAATCCGGACGCCGCGATTATTCCGTAGCCCTGTGGACATTGTTGATGTTTGATGCCTTTCTGGGACAAGTACTAAACGTGGACGGGCTGGAGCACGAGGTTGCATGATGAAAATACTGCACGTGTTCGACCATACCCTGCCTCTGCATTCTGGCTACACATTTCGAAGCGCCGCTATTTTGCGCAACCAGCGCAAATTGGGCTGGGAAACCTGCCACTTGAGCGGCCCGAAGCAGATCAAGTGCACGCACACCGAAGAGACTGTGGATGGCCTGCATTTTTACCGCACACCAAAGCCTGCCGGACTTTTGGCCAAATTGCCGGGCGCTGATCCGTTTGCGGTAATGAGCGCGATAGAAACGCGTCTGTTGCATTTGGCGCGCGAACTACGACCCGACGTTATCCACGCACACTCACCCGTATTGAATGCTGTGCCTGCGATTCGTGTTGGACGCAAACTGGGCATTCCGGTGGTATATGAAATCCGCGCCTTTTGGGAAGATGCCGCTGTCGATCATGGCAACACAAAAGAAGGCAGTCTGCGTTACCGGCTGACGCGCGCGCTGGAAACCTGGGCGGTCAAAAAAGCGGATGCTGTCACCGTCATTTGCGAGGGTCTGCGAAACGATCTGGTAGCGCGCGGCGTAACGCCGAATAAAATTACGGTGATTCCCAATGCAGTTGATATCGATCAATTCTCGGTGGGCTGCCAGGCCAGTCCCGAGCTGAAGTTAAAACTTGGCCTGGGTGGCAGCAGGGTGTTGGGGTTTATTGGTTCGTTCTACGCCTATGAAGGCCTGGACTTGTTATTACGCGCGTTACCCAAAATTCAAGAACAGATCCCAGATGTAAAAGTACTGCTCGTTGGCGGTGGCCCGCAGGATGAAGCACTCAGGTGCCTGGTATGCGAACTGGATTTGAAAGAACGAGTGGTTTTTACTGGCCGCGTACCCCATTCCGAGGTTAATCAGTATTACGACCTGATTGATATTCTGGTCTACCCCCGCCATCCGATGCGCCTGACCGAACTGGTCACGCCCTTAAAACCGCTGGAAGCCATGGCGCAAGGCCGCTTAATGGTCGCCTCAGACGTGGGTGGACACCGTGAGCTTATTCAAGATGGCCAAACTGGCGTGTTATTTCACGCTGGTCACGCGGACGACTTGGCAAGCAAAGTCGTTGCCTTGATAAAGCACGATCAGGGTTGGGAAGAAATGCGAAAAAACGCCCGGAAATTCGTCGAGGCTGAGCGTACCTGGGCAACCAGTGTAGCGCGCTACCGTAGTGTTTATAACGCGTTATTGAACTACTCTCCAGGGGTGCCCGTTGGCTGAACCTCACCTTTTGGTATTAAGCTCACTATTCCCCAGTGCCGCACGACCCAACGCTGGCGTGTTCATCCGCGAACGCATGTTTCGTGTTGCGGAACAACGCCCGCTGATTGTGATATCACCACAACCCTGGTTTCCGGGTCAGACTCTGATTCGACTTTTTTCCCCTGGTTACCGGCCTCCTATACCGAGGCACGAGCAACAACAGGGGATCAATATTTATTTCCCGAAATTCCTCTCGTTGCCAGGAATGATACGTTGGCTGGACGGCTGGTCGATAGCGCTATCCAGCTATTTCCTGATACGCAACCTCAAACACCAATACGACATCCGCTTAATAGATGCTCACTTTGCTTACCCAGATGGAGCTGCTGCGGCTCATTTGGGTCGCTGGTTTGGTTTGCCCGTGACTATCACTTTACGCGGCACTGAGGTACCACACAGCCGTCAACCTCAGTTGCGACCGCAAATGATCCGCGCCTTGACTGCCGCCACCCGGGTGTTTGCGGTATCTGATTCATTGCGCCAATTAGCACTGAGCCTTGGCGTGTCTGCCAACAAAACAGAAGTCGTGGGAAACGGCGTGGATCTCCAACGTTTTCACCCAGTAGATAAACAAGAAGCACGCCAGAAATTGGGCTTACCGCAAACGGCAAGGCTGCTCATCTCGGTCGGCGGCTTGGTTGAACGCAAAGGCATACATCGCGTGATTGAATGCCTGCCTACGCTTATGCAGCACCATCCCGATCTGCATTATCTCGTTGTCGGAGGCAGCAGCGCTGAGGGCGATATGCGCGTTGAACTCGACACACAAGTTGCCCGCCTCAGACTGATTGATCGCGTGCATTTTCTTGGCGTTGTCTCACCTGACGAACTCAAGTGGCCCCTAAGTGCTGCGGATGTATTCGTTCTTGCTACGCGAAATGAGGGTTGGGCTAATGTTTTTCTCGAAGCCATGGCCTGCGGCCTGCCGGTCATCACGACCGACGTGGGAGGTAACCGCGAAGTCGTGTGTCGCACTGAGCTTGGCAGCGTGGTGCCTTTTGCAGATCCAGTCGCGCTCCATACTGCGCTCTCCAGTGCACTGACCAAGGCCTGGGATAAGAAGGCGATCCTAGCTTACGCCAGTGACAATCAATGGGACAAGCGCGTTTCGCAACTGTTACACGCATTTAATAACCTTCTTGCCCAAGAATCTGTGTCAGCGTGTGAAAATAAAGCAACAGAGGAGAAATGAGCACACCATCACGTATAGCGGGACATGATGCACGCCGACTTTCTCAGCGGTTTAACCGTGCTTTTTGGCGACAATTAAAACAGCTCCGGCAGAAAGTTTTCCCTCACCCAGTACAACAGCATGTTTTTGTTGCCGGTATGCAGCGCTCTGGCACAAACCTACTGATGGATGTGCTGGATGCAAGCCAGAATACCCAAGTTTTTCACGAAACCGATCCACGTGCCTTCCTTCACTATGAGATGCGTGATCGTAACCATATTCAGCAACTAGCAGCAGAGTGCCCTGCACCAGTATTCGTCATCAAGGCCTTATGTGAACTCGACCAAATCACCTCCCTGATGCGGGTCTTCAGCCAAGCTCGTACGTTATGGGTCATTCGCGACTGGCGTGATAGTGTGAACTCAGCAATCCAGTCTTTCGGGAATTTCGTGCAGCAGTGGCACCGGCTCGCCTACAGCCCCGAGATAAATGACTGGCGTGGACATGGTATGTCTGATGCCACGCGTGCAGTTTTGCGGACACTGTACCGCAGCGATGCCAGTGAAGCCGACGGTGCAGCCATCATGTGGTACTACCGTAATATATTATTTTTTGAACAACAGCTGGAATACGATCCACGCGTACGACTGATTTTTTATGAAGATCTGGTTCAAGACCCTGTGCCGCAGGTAGCCGCAGTGTATAAATTTCTGGGTCTAGCTGGATTTAATACCCGCATAGCACACCAAATTCATGCCAGATCGATCAGCCGACGCTCCGCGCCAGATGTTACACCTGCCGTCGCAGAACTATGCAACGTCCTTCATATACGCTTTATGACGTATCGAAAGGGGGGCACGGCTTGATCGCACTACCGTCCCGACTCGCCCGCACTATTTTCCGTTCACAGGAGGCGATATTGCGGCGCCCCACATTCGCCTGCCTGGCTCAGCTGGAACACAGCCAATGGCAGTCGCGCGCCGACATTGAAAAGCATCAGACCCTTGCCCTCAATCGTTTTCTGCTAGGCGCAATACAACACAGCCCATGGCATGCTCAGCGCCTGCATGACGCGGGTCTGGATGAGGCGGTGCGCGATGGCTCAATACAGCTGGCCGATCTCCGCCAATTGCCAACAATGAACAAACATGACGCGCGCGACAATCTCGCACAATTGGTGTGGCGAGAGGCTCCCGGCGGGATATTCAAATACACTACTGGCGGCTCGAGCGGTGAACCCCTGATTTTTTATTACGGTCGCGCGCGTCAAGCTGCGGACGCTGCTGGTCGATTGCGCGCGCGTCGTTGGTGGGGCGTCAACCCGGGCGACCGTGAAGTGTATTTATGGGGCGCACCGGTCGAACTGAATAAAACTGACCGCATCAAAACGCTGCGTGATCGGCTGGTCAACCAACTTCTATTAAACGCATTTGAAATGTCGGCCATGCACATGGACGAATATCTTGCTGCAATTCAGACATGGCAACCACGCGCAATATACGGTTATGCAAGCAGCCTTGCACTATTGTGTGCACATGCCGAGGCGCGTAACGTCAACTTGCATATCCCGACCCTGCGCGTAGTCAGCACAACGGGCGAACCCCTGTTTCCCCATCAACGTGAATTGATCGAACGCGTAATGCGAGTGCCCGTATCGGTTGAGTATGGCGCACGTGACGCGGGCTTGATAGCCTTGGAAAGCCCAGAACACGCCCTGTTACAAATGAGCGAGACCCATATCATCGAAGTGCTGGATGCTGACGGCAATCCTGCCAGCGAGGGCGAAGCGGTGATTACCTCTCTAGTATCCGAGGCGCAGCCCTTTATCCGCTATCGCACCGGCGATGTAGTACGGCGTTCAGGCATCACCAGTCCAGGCGGGCGCGGGCTGCATGTGCTGGACTCTGTTGTCGGGCGTCAGACTGACTTTATTGTGGCCGCCGATGGCCGTGTGATGCATGCACTTGCAGTGATCTATATATTGCGAGCAATACCAGGCGTTATGCAATTCAAATTAATTCAACACACAACACTAAACATCGAAGTCCTTGTTGTACCTGATGCCCAATGGAATGATCACGCACGTGATGCCATCATCAACGGATTGCGGGCACGTCTGGGATATCAACTAACGGTAACACTTAAGCTGCAGGATGCTATTACGACGGAGGCATCCGGTAAACACCGCTATGTCGTCAGCCATGTGCCCATACCTGACGCACTCAAACAAGCGACGGTCTGAAGAGCACACAATGCGATTCCACACAAAATCCATCCAGCGAACCGAGAATTCCAATGTGCGGATGCCATACGAATTCATCGTCGCAACAAGACGCACTGTTTTGTGCTTGTCACGATGACCGACATGGTTAACATCTTCATTCCCCTGATATCCCCAAGAGCGCCAGCCCTATGAGAGACCTGTTCATCACTGGCTTGATATTCAGCCTCTTGCCTTTCGTTTTTAAGAGACCATGGCTGGGAATATTACTATGGTCTTGGCTGGGCTACATGAACCCCCATCGCCTTGCTTGGGGCTTCGCCTATAGCTTCCCATTTGCCATGATTGTTGGTGTCGTTACGATTTTTGCTTTCTTTTTCTCGACAGAGAAAAAAGAAATGCCATGGACCCGCGAAACGGTATTACTGCTGATTTTCATGCTGTGGATGCTAATTACTACGTTTTTTGCCTTCTACCCTGAACTTGCTTGGGTTCAGTGGGAAAAAATCTGGAAAATCCAGTTCATGGTAATCCTCACCGCACTCATCATTAATGACCGCGAAAAACTCCATTGGCTGGTGTGGGTAATCGCATTATCACTCGGCTTTTACGGTGTTAAAGGTGGTATTTTCACAATCGTAAACGGAGGGGCTTACAGGGTACAGGGCCCTACTGGGACGTTCATTGGCGGGAATAATGAAATGGCGTTGGCTCTAGTAATGACCATTCCGCTGATTCGCTACCTTCATTTGCAGGCCATGCAGCAATGGGTCAAGTGGGGGCTAGCATCTGCGATGGTACTAACAGGCGTTGCCGCCATTGGCAGTCAATCCCGCGGCGCCTTGCTTGCAATGCTAAGCATGGGGCTGTTCCTCTGGCTGAAAAGCCGTAACAAAATATTTACTGGAATTTATATGGCTGCCGCCATTGTCATCATGGCAATGGTTATGCCACAAGAATGGTACGACAGAATGAATACCATCCAGGAGTATCAGACTGACCAGTCGGCCCTGGGTCGAATCAACGCATGGCACACCGCATATAACGTTGCGAAAACTCACGTAACAGGCGGTGGCTTTGAAATGTTTCAGGCGCAAACGTTTCGTCAATTTGCACCCGACCCCTGGAACGTCCATGACGTACACAGCATTTATTTTGAGGCGATGGGTGAACAGGGATTTTTAGGGCTGGGGATATTCTTATTGCTAGGTTTGTTTGCCTGGTTGCGCGCCCAGCGTGTAATCAGAAACTGTAAACAGGATGCTGAACGTAAATGGGCTGCTGATCTTGCTGCAATGATACAGGTCAGCTTGATCGGCTATGCGGCAGGCGGAGCTTTTCTTGGCATGGCCTACTTTGACTTGCCCTACCACCTGATCATCATCATCGTTCTGACAGCCAAATTTTCAGGTGTCCTTGAACAACGTTCTACTGTAATCAAATCAACGGGAATGGTTCATCCCTCCAGTCGATGAAATTATATTTCTGCCAAACATCTTGACGAAAACAGTAAATACCATGCGAGCCTACCGGCCAAAAATCCCACCCGGCCTGGGTCATGCATTCTGGCTAGCGGCATTACTACTTATCTGCGCTGAATCAATACTACATAGCGAATCCGTAATGTACCGCTATCGCGCCGTTTTTGCAGTCGGTCGGGCTTTCGACAAACTGCATCACATTGAGCACGCGCCGCCGCACCTACTATTTTTGGGTAATAGCCGCACCGATAATGGAATAGACCCGCGCACTGTAAACCGTGTACTTAGGTGGCCTGCGAACAGTTCGTTTAATTTGGGATTGCCGGGTGCCAACGCACTGATTTATCACGGTCTGGTTGAGCGTCTTTTGCAACATGACGTATTCGCCAAAAACAGGGTCAACACCGTACTTTTAGGTCTGGATGAAAGCGCGCTACAAGAGGATAACTCGCTCGGCTATAGCTCGTTTTTTTCTGATCCGAATACATTGTGGCAGAACCGCCGATATGGTGAATGGATTGGAAGCTATTTTCGACTTTGGTCTTACAGCGCCAACCTAAGACAATTGCACGAACCTGAAAAAGCAAGTCGCATGATCGAGGCAACACTGCATTCGCTCGACCCTGTTGGCGGATCTGCAGCACAGAACGATGGTTATCGCGCAGGCTTTAGCGCCGCACAAAATGATACACAAGCAAGCCGCCAGGAGATTTCGGCCCAACTACAGCCAAGCCTTGGGGTGCTGCCATATCTATGGTTGACCCTGGCTGCACTAGAACAAAAAAATGTACGTGTAATCATTTTTATCCCACCGCTTCGAGATCGACCCTCCGCTTTTTTTGACCCCAGTCCCAGTGCAGCGCCCTATCGTCGACTACTTGAGCAATTGAAGCAGCGCGGCATCAGCGTATTGCGGACATCAAGCATACCTTATGCCCCATCTGAATTCGTTAACGCTGGTCATCTCAACGACCGTGGCGCACAACGTTATAGCGCTTGGATGGGCGAGCAACTCGCAGCGTTAGGCGTGAAATAAAATGATATTCAGCCAGCCCGTTTTCTTGCTGTTCTTCGCGGCATTGCTTCTCCTCTACGCGGGCGCGCGCAATTATCGCGAACGCGCCACGATCATACTGGCAGGCAGCCTGATTTTCTACGCCTCGTGGAAACCTGCTTATCTGGCTCTGCTCGTCATTTCAGTCACGTTGAATTACTTTATTTTTAGCGCCCTTGCCGCCACCCGAAGCAAGCAACTACTGATCTTTGGACTGATACTCAATCTTGGTTTTTTAGGTGTCGCCAAATATCTGGGCATGCTTCTGGAGAGTGCGTCAGGTTTGAGCACGATGCTAGGTACCCCGCTGCTGATCCCACCTGGTTGGGGAAAATGGGCTTTGCCACTGGGCATCAGTTTTTACACGTTTCATATGCTGTCTGTAATGATCGACGTATATCGCGGCGAATGGTCGCACCGCATTTCATTCCGCGCCTGGTGGCTTTATGTCAGTTTCTTCCCGCATATGATTGCCGGGCCAATTCTGCGGGCATCTGAACTGGTCGAGCAACTGGAGAAGCTGGCGCCATTAAAGGCGACCGACATCAAGCTGGGGGCGCTTATCTTTATGGTCGGCTTAATCAAAAAAATATTGTTTGCTGACAACCTTGCCCCCTTGGCAGATGACCTTTTCAGCCATCCCGAACGGCTGGGACTTTATACCGCATGGCTAGCCACCACGGCATTTGCCTTACAAATTTATTTTGATTTTTCGGGCTACAGTGAAATGGCAATCGGTTTAGCCCGAATGTTTGGCGTTACGCTACCCCGAAATTTTCTGTACCCCTATACCAGTCACAGCGTAAGGGAGTTCTGGCAGCGTTGGCACATTACACTTTCTCGTTGGTTACGTGATTATCTGTATATTTCTTTGGGTGGAAATCGCCACGGCATACCCAGAAACATGGCTAACTTGATGATTACCATGCTGCTTGGTGGCTTGTGGCATGGCGCAGCTTGGACGTTTGTATTCTGGGGATTTTTGCATGGAACCTATTTGATCTTGCACCGCCTCTTATTGGAGATTTACTGTCGGCTAGGTGTAATTACAGGTTCATTACTGGCTCGCACACTGTCGCAGCTGGGTTGGCCACTAACTATCGGCATGGTATGGATTACCTGGGGGTTTTTCCGCGCTCCAAATTTTCACGATGCATGGATCACAGCTACCGCGATGCTAGGTTTTAGTTATCCGCCAGAGCCACCGCAGGTACGCAGGTACGTGCAGGTGCTGGTATGGGCGAGTCTGTTACTCACCTTTTTTGAACCGTTCATAGAAACGTATTTCACCCGCCGACTCGATGCTTGGGGGCGACTGCATTTCAGCATTCGAGGCGTGGTTTACGCCAGCCTGGTTCTAGTTGTAATCATATTTGGTGGCAGCAGTCAGAAATTTATTTACTTCGATTTCTGAATTAGTAAAATTTACGCTGTCGGCATCAATTGCTCAGTGTTCATTGGCCTGAAGCCATTGTTCCAGCATCATTGTCACCCATATCATCACGCCATAATACGATGCGTGTTCTCCGCGCTGCATACGCAGCATCTCCTCCAGGTACGCGGGCTTGACCCACCCTCGCTTGCCCAGATCGGACAGGCTATCACCTACCAGGTCGCTCAGTGGGGCATGCTGGGCACTCCAAACGCCGAAGGGTAAACCGAAGCCATGTTTGCTCTTGTTAATAATTTTCTCAGGCAGCAAATCGCGTAAAGCTTCTTTAAAAAACCAGCGCAATTTATGTCCGCGCACTTTGTAATCAATAGGCAAACAATTGGCGAAGGCAACCAGCCGGTCATCTAACAACGGGTAATGTACTTCGATTCCGGCAGCTTCAGTCATTGTGCTCACTTTACGCAGATCATTATCGGCCAACGTAAATTTGAGATCAACATGCATCATGCGATTAATATAATGATCAGAACTGGTGCGCTCATAGACTTCTGCGAGGGCTGCATCAGTCGAAGTAACATCAATGGTGCCAAGAAAATCAGGCTCAAATATGTCATCCAGCGGATTCCTATGCATAAAGTTATAGGCTTCCAGGCGCATAGGGAGGCGCACATTGGCCTGCTCAATATACCTCCTCAACTTCCTTAAGGGGAAGTGATTACCAAGCACCGGAAAAGATGCAACCGGTTCAATCAACCCTCTGCGCAATGCTTCAGGAATGTGGAAATACGCCTCGAATAATTTTTGCTTGGCATAACGTGCGTTGCCGCCAAATATTTCATCGCCACCATCGCCCGCCAACATCCGCTCAAACCCGGCCTCACGCGCGGCTTTGGCACAAAAATACGTTGGAACAGCAGAGTTGTTTCCGAAAGGCTCGTCATATTCCGAAGCGATATGCGGTATCGCACTGACAATATCGGCAGGCTTAAGATAATACTCGTGGCTTCGCGACCGGTATCGCTCGGCTGCGCAGCGTGCATATTCCATCTCATCGAAGCCTTTCACATCGAAGCCGATCGAAAAAGTATCAACCGGATCGCCACGAACTTCAGTTAATGTACCGACTATTGTGGAACTATCCGTGCCGCCGGAAAGGAACGCTGCCGTAGCAGGATGGCGCGCCGCATCACCAACTGCGTGACTCAGTACACTGCGGAATTCGCGCCGCGCGTCCTCAAAACTGCGTGATTTAGCTGGTCGATAATCCGCCTGCCAGTAAAACTCCTGCTTAAATCGATCATTATCCAGATGCACAAACTGGCCAGGCTGTAATTTTGCAATACCCTGATAAAGGGTGCGGGGACTGGGGATAGTATGGAAATACAGGTAATCATAGATGGCTTGCGGATCGATAATACGTCCAATGGCCGGGTGTGCGGCAACACTTTGGGCGCTCGCGCCAAATACCAGTTGGCCATGTGGGCGGGCATAACAAAGACGCTCGGTGCCGACGCGGTCAATAGCCAGAAATGCTTGTTTCTTTAGCGGTTCCAACACTGCCAGCGCAAAACTCCCTGACATGATGGTCGGCAGCTTTTCGCGCAAGCGCATCCAGCCATGTGCTGCAGCCGCAGCTGGATTCTGGTCGTGCGCAATAAAAGCTAATTCATCGTCCAAAAATACAGGGCGGCCCTGCAACGTAGCAGCGAGTCCGCTTTCAATATGCGTTGAAGATTTCCCGAAGCGCGAACACGCAGCCACCCCCAGCATCTGGCTAGAATGTTCATACAGCACGCCTTCAGGAGAGAGTCGGGCTGCCCGTCCCATTTTTTTGAGCACATCAAAATGTACTGTGGTCTCACCGAGCCAACCAAAAATGCCGTCCATATTGTTATTAGTTGCGAAGTCTTTGCAGGATAATGAAGGTTAATATAAACGAGCTTGCCAGTTCGAAGCGAATAACGTCCAGAAATTCAATATTTCTCCGGCACCCAAAGGCTGACCGCATCACACTTCCTCTAACTTGCCCATTCCTTGAACCCTATCAGACATGCCGTACAAACCGAATCTTTTTTTGATCGGAGCCATGAAGTCCGGCACGACCACTCTGCATGAAATGCTTGCATTACATCCCGAAATTTCAATGAGTGAGCCCAAGGAGCCTTGTTATTTCGTTTCCCCTGATTTATTAAAAATGCTATGGCCGGAAATGTGGCGCCTGGGGTTCTGGAAAAACGAAGCCTCCTATCTGGCGCTATTTCACGCCAAAATGGGCGCGCGATATTACGGCGAATCCAGCACCGACTATACAAAGCGCCCAAAAATTGACGGCATCGCTGAAAAGATTGCTACGTTTAATCCTGATGCACGCTTTCTTTATATCATGCGCGACCCTATTGAGCGGACACTTAGTCATTACTGGCATATGGTGGAACATCGGGGAGAATTACGCCCGCCTTTAGAGGCCATTCTTAATGAACCGCATTACACCGAAGTCAGTCACTATGCTGATCAGCTTCAGCCCTATATCGATAACTTTGGCCGCGAACGTATCCATGCCCTCACTTTCGAAGAACTTAAACTCGATCCCTTAACGGCAATCCAGTCGGTCTACGCTTGGCTCGGTGTCGACAGTAATTTTGTACCGCCAACGCCCACTGCTGCGCACAATGTAACGCCGGACAAAATTCGTCAAAAACGTTCAGGCACTGGCATACTGAATCAGCTGCGCCACTCAGCCTTATGGGACAACATCGGCGAGTATTGCCCCGCACCCATTAGACAAATGGGTTTGGCAATGGTCGAAAAAAAAATCCCTCGACGCAAAACAGATATGTCTGCCGTCATCGCACGCTTACGCCCTTTGCAACAAACCCAAACCCGGATATTAGAAGCGCAGCTGGGGCGGACATTTAATGAATGGGCGATGCTATGGGGTTCATCGCGTTGAAACCCCGGATTTCCGTCATTATCCCTGCCTACAACGCTGCGGCCTATTTACCCCGTGCGATTGAATCAGTATTGGCACAAACCTGGCCTGCTCATGAAATCATCATCGTTGATGACGGATCTACTGATTCCACAAGCGAAACAGTAAAGCCTTACCTCACACAATCCGTGCCTGATGTACGGTATATACACCAAGTGAATGCCGGGCCATCTGCCGCACGCAATCAAGGGGTCGCATTGGCGAGTGGGGAATGGATTGCTTTTCTGGATGCTGATGACTGGTATTACACAGGTCGATTGGCAAGGCATGCCCACATGATTGTCGCCGACCCAAAATTGGATTTTCTGGTAGGCAACTTTGATTACCGGGACAGCGCAGGTGCACTGATGCATACATCAATGACGGCCAGCGCATTGGGGCAGGAATTGCTTAAACGCTGGGGTAAAAATGGAGAAACGGTGATTGAAGGCGCAACTTTGGGTCACTTCATGGCCGGGCAATTCAGCGACACGAGGATGCTTACCTTACCGAGAGCCACGTTTACCGACTTGGGCGGCTTTCCGCTTGAACTCAAAATCTGTGAAGACGTGGTGTTTTTATTGCGCTTATGCGCATGCAGCCAGCGGGTCGGCATCGTGTGCGAGTCAGGTGCCGTCTATTCCGTTCATGATGCCGGTCTAATACGCTCTGATCGCCTGCGCGCACAGACAGAAACTGTGCGCGCCCTCAAAATGCAAGCATCAATCATGAAGAACGCCCCACCGTCTGTTAATGCCGCCTGGCGTCAGCTAATCAAAAAAGCCTATCTCAACCTGGCGTATTTCCTCGTAAAAAATGGCCAGCGTGGTGCCGCACTTCACGCATTAGGGAACGCGGCCCTGTTTAATCCCTCACTCTCCGATGCGCGTCATTTATTTTCTATCATGCGAGGCTGAATGCGTTTACTCGTGCTATCAGAGCTGTTTCTTCCGACTAAGGGCGGAACTGCCGTATGGGCAGCCGAGGTATACAAACGCTTGGGCGGACGCGAAATTCACATCATTACTGCTGCCGCACCTAATGCGGATGCAATTGATCGTCTTCACCCCAACACAATTCACCGCTTGAATCTGAAACGAATCGCCTGGCTTAGGCCCGAATCACTAGCGATGTACGCACAATTCTTTTTCAAATCCATGTGGCTAGCCATCACGCATCGTTTTGATGCTATCCACGCATTTCGCGCCCTACCTGAAGGACTCGCCGCCTGGGCCGTTGCGCGCTTGACTTTCCGCCGGGTTACTCTGTACGCGCATGGCGAAGAACTCACTACCTGGGGACATGGTGGGAAATATCGCATGATGCGTTTTGCGCTCACACGTGCTGACCACGTGATCGCCAATAGTGAGCATACTCGCGACACGTTGCTGCAAATGGGTATTTCAGACAGGAACATTACTATTATTTATCCCGGAGTTGATATATCAGTATTCCATCCCGGCTTGGCAATACCCGGACTGCGTAAGTCACTATCAATAGCGACCGATGACCAACTGGTTTTTTCTGTAGGGCGCCTATCACGACGCAAAGGTTTCGATCAACTCATCCGCGCTATAGCGCGTCTGCGCGCAGATAATATTCCCGTACGTTATGTCATTGCAGGAATTGGCGAAGATGCGGATTATCTGGATGCACTAATACAGGATCATCATTTACAGAATATTGTGCATAGACTTGGTGCGGTAACCGTAGAAGACTTGCCTCGCTGGATGAATGCCTGCGACATCTTTGCCATGCCCAATCGCGAAATTGATGGCGATAATGAGGGTTTCGGCATGGTGTTTATCGAAGCGGCGGCATGCGGCAAACCCTCACTTGCCGGCGAAGCCGGTGGTACAGGTGCCGCAGTGTTGCATGAAAAAACGGGGCTTCGTGTGGACGGCACTTCGACTGAAGCAGTAACCGAAGGTTTACGCCGCCTATTGCACAACCGTGAATGGGCAACAAGTCTGGGTAACGCAGGCTTAATGCGAGTTAAAAATCAGTTCACGTGGGAACGCGTGGCCGATGTCACACTTAAACAGATTTTAGGCAGGAGCTAATATGATGCGTTTGACCGGATTTCTATCAGTATTTCTATGGGCGTTATGCAACAGCTGCCAGGCATTGGAACAATTCGCGCCTACTGATGCAGAACTTAAAAGTTTGCCGCATTACTGCACAGTCAAACTCATGGGGACTAATTCGCCAGAGTACGCGACATGGGAGCAAAACTTAGGGCCAGATTTTATACATACACATCATTTTTGCTTTGGCTTGAATTTTATAAATCGTTATTACCGCAGTCGAAACGCACCAGATAAACGCTTCAACTTACAAAGTGCGGAGACTAATTTAGGTTATATGGTTCAGCACGCCCAGCCAAACTATAGCCTCATGCCCGAGGTCTACCTGAATCGCGGGCTGGTTTTTTCGTTAATGCAACGCAATGCTGAGGCGGTTCGAGACATGCTAAAAGCACTGGAGCTCAACCCTCGTCAGGTTAAGGCATACATCGTACTAGCAGACTACTATGCTGGCTCGAAGCAAACAAACAAGGCGCTTGAGGTCATCACAAAAGGTTTACAGTACAACCCGGGCACCAAGGGTTTGCAACGGCGTTATCGCGAGTTGGGGGGGAAGCTACCCTACCCAGAGTCACTACAAATCCCTGCCGTTGAAACGCAGCCGCAGCCCCCGTCACCCGCCCCCAAAGCGATCGATTCTCTGACTGTTGATACCGAACCCGCAACACCAGAAAATGATAAACGCTCGCCAATAGCGGCTCCTGACCACGTCCCTGCAGAATCCGGTACGCAACCCAAAATCGGTTCGCCGAAAAACCCTTATTGTCGCTTTTGCCCAGACTGATCGAGACCGGATCGTGCATCACACGCCATCCAGGATTGCAGTGCAAGCGTAAGCTGGGTGCAAACTTCTGGATATCGATTCGAACAGTCCTGGGTGCAACCCGGATCTTCTTCAATGTTGAACAGCATCGTTCGGCATCCATCGGCCAGCGGCTGCCACACCAGTTTCCATACGCCGCGTCGAATCATCCGATCTTTCGCCTCGCAGGTGATCGTTTGATACTGGGGTTTAAGTGCCAGCGTACCGCTGACGCGATCTGGCACCTCCATCAATTCAAATAAATCTGGATATCGTAGATGCTTTTCAGGTAGGCCGGGGATAGCTGTTATCCATATCCCGGTCTCATTAAAAGCATCAAAAGAAGGACACGGCTTTGGTGGTGTGGCCATACAGGCCGCAAGCGACTTCCCCTCCATGCCGGCAGAAGGTGCCACCCCGGCCAACTCCAGCAAGGTTGGCGCAACGTCAATGCTGCGTACGACCTGATCCGTTTTTCCAATTCCGGACACACGTGGATCGCGGATCAACAAAGGAATACGTGCGCTGAAATCACCGACAGCAGAGTTCCCCTGTCCCCAGGTCTCGTGCTCAAAAAATTCCATGCCGTGGTCAGAATAGACAACCACGATCGTATTTTCTGTCAACCCGCAAACATCCAGATGATGCAGCATTTTCCCAACCTGATCATCAAACTCGGCCACACTGGCATCGTACAGATCGGTGATTTGTTCCAGATCAAACTCTTCTTTTGGCTCCCCCTGGCGTCGAATGATTTCAAACGGGTCAGTCAATCGCGCCATCGCAAACTTGGACTCTCCCGCATAATCCGGATCAGAAAAAAGTGTGTACCAAGGCCATTCAGACGCAAATGGCGGATGAGTAGTTGAGTAGAACACGTTAAGAAAAAAGGGTTGGGCGCTGGTAGCCAGCCGAGATACCAGACGCCGCGCACGCTTACCCATCGGTTGGGTAAGCGGCACTCCACCCAGATAATAAATTTCAGGCAGAAACAAACGTCCTAGTCTGTTATGCGTAAACAGGGATACAAACAAGCGTAAATCCTTTGGTCCTTGCCGGATAAGGTATTTCAAATTCCACTGGTCATCTGGCAAATCAGTGTATTCAAACCCAAAAGAAAACTTACCCATATCTCCGCCACACCAGTCCGAAATGGCAGCGGTGCGGTACCCCGTGGCTTTGAGTAAATCCGGCAAGGTATCGACTTTAAGACGAGTTTCATTATCAGCAGCAAAATTGTCGCGGATACCATGTGTATGCGGCCATGTTCCTGTCAACAATGAGATCAGGCTAGGCGCCGTGCGCGCGCATGGCACGTAACAATTAGCAAATAGCACACCTGAAGACACCAGGGTATCAATATGGGGCGTCAGCGCGCGGTGATACCCAAGCGCGCCAAGCCGGTCAGCACGCAAAGTGTCTGATCCGATCATCAGAATATTGGGGTGTTCATTTTTGCTGCGCGCCGGCGAGTGGCGCATCGGACTTGCATCCGGCAGCCATGCCGTCCAAACAAACGTACCGGCATAAAACAATACCGCAGACCACAATGCGATCAGTTCTGCTGCTTTGTTTTGTTTCGCCAGCTGCCATGAAGCCATGACCATAATGAACAATGCGGTCAAACACAACAAACAGGTAATTAGCTGGATGCGGTAAGGAGTTGACCATTGCCACAGGGGATAAAGTCGGCTCATGCGGTAATGCATGGACACGACCAAAAGCCCTGGATTAAATCGCAGCTTCCGAACGAATTGAATGCCGCTCGCCAATGCTATGCCGACAATAGCTGCCAATGTGACCCAGATATAGCCCCACACTCCACCCAGGCTGACATTTATCGCGTAGTAAACAAGGGCGCCGCCGCCGCCCAGAAACAGCATCAAACCAAATGCCCATATTCCAAGACGAGCCAGTGAAAACAGCGTGTAACGTCGGTAATGTGTGAGGATTTCATCCTGCATTCGAGGCCCGGTTTGGGAAAAATCCGACAAGGATTTAACCAGCAGCGCAATAGTGCCCACCACGGCAACTGCAACCACGGGCAGCAAAGCACTCGTGCGCACGACTCCACCCACAAATCCTGCCACCACACCGGAAGCCAAGGTCAACAGGGCGATGGCCTCGACTCCAAGCATGCCACGATCCGGCGGCAGATCCAGTCCGCTGCCGCGATAGCCGGATTCGCGCCGCCCCTGAACCTCTCCCAGTGCCGCAGCTGTCCGTATCCAGAAAAACCGACGTCGAGACCAGGAGAAACTAAATATGCTGTGAAAACCGTATTCAGCCAGCTTTCGCCACATATATAACGGCACTCGGCCATTTCCATGTATGCGTGCAGTCGAACGGGTGCGCTGGTACGCCTTTTTCAGTAGATAACCAAGCCTGAGACGCTCGGTATCAACATAATGGTGCTGCATCATGTCCGGGGCATATTGGCAGCGCACACCTCGCATCATCGCGCGCAACACATATTCACTGTCTTCACCACCACCTAGATCATGACCGTGAGGACCCAGATCAGTTGAAAACCGACCCGCCAGCGAAAATACTTCGCGTCGCACCGCCAGATTACCTCCACCAGGAATCGGGCCATCTTCCGCCGTAATCAGCCTCGGGGTGTTGCCTTGGTCATAGCGCGGCACAGGCAGCGGATAAATCCGGTATGGCCCCTCATCATGTACCCAGTCTGGCTCGGTACCATCCCAGTCGGGCAGGATGCGGCCACACAGCAAACCAGCATCCGGCCAGGTTCTGCTAGCCTGTTCAATTGCCACAAGATAGTTCCCATCAACCCGATGGTCATCATCGACAAATGCCGTAAGTTCACTATCAATATCCGGGATGGCCAGATTGAGCGCGTATGACTTCCCGGGCGTAGGGACTTCGATCAAGCGCAACGGCAACCAGCCTTGAGCATTTTGCAGCGCCTGATAGGCCCGCATCCGTGACACGGTCGCATCATTACAGGCATTAGCAGCAACCAAAATTTCCACCGGCATAGCCGGGCGCCGAGCCGCGTTCAGGGAAACAAGCGCTCGCTCAAGCAGTTCAGCCCGGTTGTGCGTGCAAATAAGAATCGTAATGCTCATGCGATCAAGGCAGTAGTACACATAGGGTGCAGGCCATTTCCATGTTGTGCCAAATACCTGTTTCCGGCCTTAATTAATGAGGATTACTTTTCAAGCGAGACAGCGACTTACAAATTCTGAGCCTGCTGATCCGCATGGTAACTTGATCGCACCATCGGCCCACAGGCGGCATGCTTGAATCCCATCGCATAGGCCTCCTGCTCAAATTGGGCGAAGCGTTCCGGCGTGACAAAACGCAGCACCGGCAGGTGGTGTTGCGAGGGTTGCAGGTATTGACCAAGCGTCAACATGTCCACGTCATGCGCACGCAGGTCACGCATCACTTGCAGAATTTCATCATCCTCTTCACCCAGCCCCAGCATCAAGCCAGATTTGGTGGGCACGTCAGGGTGGCGTGCCTTAAAATCCTGGAGCAGTTTAAGTGAATGAGCGTAGTCGGCACCGGGGCGCGCAGCTTTGTACAGACGCGGCACGGTTTCGAGATTGTGGTTCATCACGTCGGGCGGGGCGGCATCAAAAATATCCAGCGCGCGGTCGTGCCGCCCCCGGAAATCGGGGGTCAGGATTTCGATACGCGTAGCAGGCGACAGCTCGCGCACGGCGCGGATGCAGTCGATGAAATGCTGCGCACCGCCATCGCGCAAGTCGTCGCGATCAACACTGGTAATCACCACATACTTCAGATTCATCAACGCGATGGTCTCGCCCAGATGGCGCGGCTCGTCGACATCGGGTGGCAGCGGTGTTCCGTGGCCGACATCGCAAAACGGGCAGCGCCGGGTGCACAAATCACCCAGAATCATGAAGGTTGCGGTGCCATGGCCAAAGCATTCGCCCAGATTGGGACACGAGGCCTCTTCGCACACCGTGTGCAATTTGGCTTCGCGCAAAATGCCTTTGAGCCGCGCAACATTCGGCAGGCTCGGCGCTTTGGCGCGAATCCAGGGTGGCAGACGCATCCGCTCCTGCGGCACGATTTTGATCGGGATGCGCGCGGTTTTGGCTGCGCCTTTGTGCTGGAGTGGATCGGCCATGAGTGTTGTAAGCAGTAATGAAGTGAGCGGAAAACCGTCAGACCTTGACCCAGACCTGGCCGACTTCGATTTTTACCGGGTAAGTCTTGATCGGTTCGTCAGCCGGGTCACAGGTAGGCTGACCGGTAGTCAGGTCAAAATAGCTGCCATGCAGTGAGCATTTGATCTTGCCATCCTTGATGCAGCCCAGATACAGCGAATAATCCTCATGGCTACACATTTCGTCAACGACGTAATGCGTGCCGTTCGAGTTGCACAGCAACAGTTTTTTTCCCTCAACCACGAGCCGCTTCATTTGCGCGGGCTTGAGTTCAGCCGCATCGGCCACTGCCACAAAGCCGCCCATCAGCACACCCGTGCCGCAGCTTTGCCTGAATCCAGCACCGCACGGATTTTCGCAGCAGCATCTGCAATACTATTGGCCTTCCCGACATGGTGCAGGATGATGGAACCCGCCAGCACCAGAGAATCGTACGTTGCACCTCGCGTGCCCTTGAGCGCCAATATTCCCGTTTCAGCAGCGGCACGCGCCGTCGCCTGAATATCAATCGCGGCAACGATTTCGTCTTCGCCCTCAGCCGCAGCAACGCTGCCGGGTAAAGGGACTGCGCGTGAAGCTTGCTCGATACCCATGGCAACCGGATCAATCGCCGCCTCGATCTCGGCACCCTTATCGTGGTAATGAAAATACTTGCCGGTCTGACGCAGGCTGGGGATCACGCCGCCTTCAACTCCGCGAATAATGCAGGCACTATCGAACCCGGCTTCGCGCGCCAGATCAGCATAAATTGGCGGGTAGGGTTTATGGACATAACCCGTAATGAAGTGCGTGAGCTTCTGCCCGACGATGGGCTTGGATAACACCTCAACCGTGGTCAACACCTGGCGCTTAATCATTTGCGAGCGTAGCGTAATCAGATTATGCAGACCGGGGTTGGATTGCGCTTGATCGAGATACGTCCAGCCCAAATTCGCATCTCCTAGTCGCGCAGCAGCATCCGCAGGCGACAAATCCACCGGTACGCCTGCTGCCGCCAGAATATGACGCACCGTCACGCCGTATTTCGGACCGACTTTATCCAGGCCGTGGCTCACCACATGCACGCCCAGCTCGGCCAGCAATGGCCCGAGAAATGGCGCGGCCGGCAGGCAGCGAGTATAGCCGTCGTAAGGGTCGCCAATATCGACCACCTCATCCACCGGCGCAGTCACGCGCCGGGTGGTTTCCAGCACCGCATCCAGCGCGCCGCGATTTTCGTCCAGCGTTTCGCGCTTCATGCGCAGCGCGATAAAGTAAATACCGACCTGAATCGGATCAATATGGTTGTCGATAATCGCCTTGGTGCCCAAATGCGCCTCAAGGCGGCTGATGTCCTTGGACAGATCAGGCCCGGTAGCAATGCGCTGGATAATCGAGCGCATCAGCAGCCTGGGATCAGAAGGAAGGGGCGGGGTGTTCATGGCAAACTCCAAAAATCTAGACACACAGGATACTAATACCCGACTAAATCAGTCAAGAATAAAACATCCATTGCGCATTATGGATCGGCGCTCACACTTTGGACAGGGCAACGCAACCGTGCGCGCCGTTCCGCCTGATGCACGATAAAAAAAACGGCACCGAAGCGCCGCAATAACCTACGGAGGAGATGTCGTAGGTTGAATTTAGTTCGTGTGCCGCCAGGCAGTTCCGCTTGTCTCAATCAAACAAACAGCGTCACATCCGCCCCTTTGGCCGATGCCAGATAACTCGCCGCACCGGCCCATTCGGTCACGCCGGGGATGAAATCGTCTTTCTCCCAGCCGAACAGATCAACCGTCATCTGGCAGGCGACCAGCTTGACGCCTTCCTCGACACAGGCGTCGCGCAGTTCGGCGATGGGGGCGATGCCATGATTTTTCAGGGTCTGCTGCATCAGCCCGGTGGCGGCGGATTCAAACCCGGGGATGCCTGCCATCAGCAGGTTGGGCATATTCCATTCGACCTGCTGAAACCACTTGGGGCCGAACGGCATTTTCATCGGCATGGCGGGGTTGCCGAGCGGACTGATGTGCAACTTGAGGTCTTTTTTCAGCAGGACGAGGCCGTAAAAGGTAAAGAATATGGTCACGTCCCAGCCCATTGCGGCAGCAGTCGAGCCGATGATGAAGGGCGGGTAGGCCCAGTCGAGCGTGCCCTTGGTGACCATGATCGACAACGTGGGCGTTTTCGCAGCTTCGCGCCGCGCCATGCTTTCGGCGAATTTGAGTTCGAACCATTCGTCCTGCGCGGCAGGGGGCAGGGGAAATACATTGTTGGGGGCAACGGAAGCAAGAACAGGCGACATGATTGAGCTCCTGAGGGAATTACTGAAAAATCCCGAACGCGGTCATTGCGCACAGGGCGCAATGACCGCTTGTTCTGGGCTCCCTTACAACCCGACGGCCTGTGCATGCAAGCCGTGGTGCCGGACTTCTTCCACAATATCGGCCATGCGGGTGGCGTCCGAATCGTAGACCACCTGGACTAAATGCGGTTTGTCGGGGCGATGACCCGCCGAAGTCACGCCTTTGCCTTGGCGAATACCGTTTTCGATAGCTTCAAGCGCAGGTTGATTGAGGGTCTCGTCGATATGGACGAGGAAGTCGGTAGTGGTCATGATGTGCTCCTTGCAATGGGTTAGACACCCTGCGCGGGCGATGACCCGCCCGACCAGACGCAGAATGTGAAGTGAATGTTAGGCAACGCCCGGGGTGTTGTCATCGTCCATCTGGATGAAATAAAAAAACTGATAGGGCAGACGCATTGCGCTCGCAATCGCCGAAAGAAGGACTAGATTTACGGTTGATCCATGATCGTGACGCGATAAGCCTGAACAGGAGGCGAGATGCAGGAAGAGGACTTCGATCATCTGGTGGGGCTGATTTACGAGTCGGCACTCGATCCGGCGTTGTGGCGCGAGACCATGAACGAGCTGGCAAGACAGGTTGGCGCTGACACCTTTCATTTTCTTGGCTGGGACAGCACAAAGCAGATGTCTACATTGGGAGTCATGTCGCATGATTCGTGGAACGATGCACTTGCGCTCTATAACCGTCACTATGGTGTGATTGATCCAAGACTGGAGCTTGCGTTAAATGCCGGCCCTGGCGTGGTAATCGCCTGTCACCACCATTTTGATGACCGGTTTGTGTCAAAGGACGAGTTCTATCAAGACTTTCTGTTGAGCTTCGGCTTGCGGTATGTGTTGGGCGGATGCCTGTCGCATCATGAACGTGCAGACGTCAATCTGGCTCTGCTGCGCGATCCAAAACATGGCCCGTTTGACGCTGGGCATGAATCGCTGCTTACCCGCCTGATGCCTCATTTCAACCGCTCATTGCGCCTGATGGATCACACTCAGGCGGCAGCCCAAATAGGCGATCTGGCCATCGCCGGGCAGGATGCCATGTCGTTGGCGGTGATCGCTGTTAGCCAGGCAGGTCGGCTGTTGTATTGCAACCGCAGTGGCGAAGCGCTGCTGAAAGCAGCGGAGGTATTGCAAATCAGAAATGGCGTATTGGCTTGTGCCAACGGGGCTCAGGAAAAGGGATGGACCGACATTCTGGAAGCCATCGTCAAAACCGGCCGTCCTGCCAATCTGTTGCTCAATCACAGCGTTCGACCGGACGAGCGTTACAGCGTGACGTTGACCCCGTTGCCCAAGCGCGGCGGCTACTCGCTGGCGGGCGAACCCGAGGGCGTGTTGTGTCTGGTGGTTCCGCTGGATCATCGGCGGATGGCCACCGCGCAACAGCTGATGCAGTTATTTGGTCTGACCGCAGCAGAAGCGCGGCTGGTTCGGGCGTTGGCTTCGGGCGAGACGCTTGAAGGCTATACGCTGGAAAACGACCTTAAAATGCCCACGGCAAAAAGCCAGCTACGTTCGATATTCGAAAAAACCCGGACCGACAGACAAGCCGAGTTGGTGCGACTGGTTACGGGCATCCCTGCGGCGCGGGAGCCGGGTTAAATCAAACCCTGTAACGCCGAAGCGAGTACCTGCCCCATCGCTGTAACCGATACATTCAGACCCAGCGAGCGGCAATCGGTCACCGTCAGGCCGGGATAGCCACAGGGGTTGATCGAGGCAAACGGGCGCAAGTCCATGTCCACGTTCAGCGCCAGCCCGTGATAGGTGCAAGCGTGTTTGACGCGCAGGCCGAGCGCTGCGATTTTCGCGCCGTTGACATACACGCCGGGTGCGCCATTCATGCGCTCGGCGATGATGCCCTGAACCGCCAGCACGTCGATCACCGCCTGCTCCAGGAGTGTCACCAGTTCGCGAATACCATAACCGCGCCGCCGCAGATCGACCAATACATAAGCGACGATCTGGCCAGGGCCGTGATAGGTGATCTGCCCACCACGGTCGACAGGGATGACGGGAATATCGGTGGCGCTCAACAGGTGTTCGGGCTTGCCCGCCTGCCCCTGCGTGTAGACCGGCGGATGTTCCAGCAGCCAAAGTTCATCCGGCGTGTCTGGCGTGCGTGCCGCAGTAAAAGCCTGCATCGTGCGCCAGGTCGGCTCGTACTCGACCTGCCCCAGATACCGCACCACGCATTCATTCCTCACGCCCAATGCCTCACTCCTCACGCGCTACAACGCCATATTCACCCACGGGTGTGCAGTGATTTCCCGGTACAGGGCATCCAGTTGCGCTTTGGACGTGGCGTAGATGGTGCAAGTCACGCTGAGGTATTTGCCGCTGCTGGACGCGCGCAGCTCGACCGTCTCAGCGTTGAAGTCCGGCGCATGACGCTGCACCAGCTCGATCATGGCATGGGTAAAACCTTCACGCTTTTCGCCCATGATTTTTACCGGGAAGTCGGTCGGGAATTCAAGCAGGGTCTCTTCGGTCATTTGCGCATCACCTCGACCTTGTACTGTTGATAAAACGCGTCCATCTGCAAGGCCATAGGACCGGGTTTTCCGTCGCCCACAAGCCGGTCATCGAGCCGGATAATCGCCAAAATTTCCTTCGGCGACGAGGTCATCCATAACTCGTCCGCTGCGCGCACCTCGGCCTCGCTGACCGGACGGACCTGAAGCGGGATGCCGTGTTGCGCCGCCAGTTCCAGCACTACCTCATAAGTGATGCCGGGCAAGATCAAATGGGACGTTGGCGGCACGAGTACCACGCCCCCTTTCACCACAAAAATAGTACTCGCCGTGCCTTCGGTCAAAAATCCGTCACGCAACAAAACCGTCTCGGCACAATCCGCATCGACCGCCCTCTGCCGCAACAGCACGTTTGGCAGCAACGAAATGGCCTTGATGTCGCAGCGCAGCCAGCGATTGTCCGGCGCGCTGATCGCGCACACGCCCGACGCTTTGGTCTCGGCGGACGGCGTGGAAAGCGGGTTCGACATCATGAATACCGTCGGCACGGTATCTGCCGGAAACGCCGCATCGCGCAGGGGTTGTGATTCACCCGGCGTGCCGCGCGTCACCTGAAGGTACACGGCCTGATCAGCAAAGTCCTGCGCATCAATCAGGGCCCCGATCCGCTCGCGCCAGCCACTCAAAGCATACGGGTTAGCCAGGCGAATCCCGTCCAGACTGGCCTGCAGACGGCTTAAATGTTGATCGAGCCGGAACGGTTTTTTTGAATAGACCGGAATGAACTCGTACACACCGTCGCCGAAAATAAAGCCCCGGTCCAGCACCGGAAGACGCGCCTCGGCCAGCGGCATATACGCGCCGTTCAAATAGACTGTCATTTTGCGAACAGAAGCTTGATCGAATCCCAGCCGCGCCCCAGCACGCCGGCCACACCCACATCGTGCAAGGCGTGCAGCGAATAGCCGCCCAGCGCTTTTCCGTCCAGGCTCAGACGCAGCGTCCCAAGCGCTTGCCCCTTCCGGATCGGTGCCACCACTGGCTGCTGCGTGACCACCTGCGCCGTCAAGCGTGGCGCCGAACCTTTTGGGATCAACAGATAAAAGTCCTGTTCGAATCCAAGACTCACCGTATCGCGTGCGCCGCGATACAGCTTGACCGTTTTGACCGGCTGCCGTGCCGGATACAGCCGCATGCTGTCGTAGTTTTCAAAGCTGAAATTGAGCAGGCTTGATGCGCCCTGCACGCGCTGACTGTCCGAGGCCGCACCCAGCACCACCGCAATCCGCTGCTGGTCGCCGCGCCGAGCCGATGCGGCCAAGCAATACCCCGCGCGGTTGGTGCGACCTGTTTTCAATCCAGTCGTGCCCCCATCCTGCCACAGCAGGCGATTGCGGTTGTAAAACGTAATGCCTTTATGCACAAACTCTTTCTGTACAAAATATTTTTGATACTCGGGGAAGTGCGTTTGCAAAGCGCGGGCGAGCATCGCCAGATCGCGTGCAGTCGAAATATGACCAGACTCATCGAGGCCGACCACATTGGCAAACCGGGTGCGCGTCATGCCCAGTCGCGCGGCTTCATGGTTCATCCGCTCGACAAAAGCCCCAGCCGACCCGGATGCCGCTTCAACCAGCGTTTGCGTGGCATCGCTGGCCGACTGCACCAGCATGGCCTGCAATAAAGTATCAATACTGATTTCTTCGCCAGCGCTCAAAAAAACAGTAGCGCCATCTGTTTTCAACGCGTTGGAAGGCACGCTCAAGGTTTTGTCCAAGGCTAGTTTTTTATTGCGCAGATCAGTAAACAGCAGATACGCCGTCATCATTTTGGTGAGTGATGCGGGTGCGAGTTGAACGTCTGCATTTTGCGCGGCCAGCTCCTGGCCGCTAGCCTGATCAATCACGATCCAGGCACGAGCGGCAAGCCTGGGGGCGGTGCTGGCGGCAGACGCAAATAACGGGAACAACAGCAAGCAGAGAAAAAACAGAAACTTCATTCGTTCAACCTTAAAAATCAGGGGTATGTAAAGCAATGCAACGCTATCGAACCAGCTTGACCGAGGCCATACCAAGACGTTCCTTGATCTGCATGATGCCGCTCTCCGCATCGGCATCGCTGGGATACGGGCCCAGCGTGACGCGGTGCAACGTGCCCGCCAGCACCACATGCGCAGACGGACTGGATGATTCGATATGGGCCTGCACTTTTTGCAGCAGCTTGTGCGCATTATTGGCAGCGTTGAACGCGCCTAGTTGAAGATAAATTCCCGGCTGCAGGGGTACGCCACCGACATCGTATTGCGACGGATCAATGCTCTCGACGCGTACGCGCGTACTGCCCGCCCCCAGATAGCCCAGTTTATGCGCGGCAGTGTAAGAAAGATCAATCAGCCTATCCCTGCTGAACGGCCCCCGGTCATTGATACGCACCACCACGGATTTCCCATTACTCATCGAGGTCACGCGGGCGTAACTCGGAATCGGCAAGGTGCGGTGGGCTGCGGTCATGCCGTACATATCGTAGAGCTCGCCGGATGCTGTTTTATTGCCGTGAAAACGTTTCCCATACCACGAAGCCACCCCTTCCTCCTGATAGGATCTGATTTCCGTATCCGGGGTATACGTGTTGCCCAGTGCAACATAGCTGCGGTTGGCAAAACGGTGCAGCGGCTCGCGGCGCGGAACGGCATCGGGCACGTCGCTCAGGTTGGTCGGCGGATGTGCATCCGGCCCGTCATCCAGGTAATAGCCGCCGCTTTTTGCTGGGATACTGGCAACTACAGGGGACTTCTTTTGCGTGATTGACGGCGCACTGGAACAACCTGCCATCAACACGACGACCCACACACCGATTCCCTTTGTCCATTTTGAATTCATGTGCCATTTTCCTCCAGCCGCATCTATCACGATTTATTCAACTGGCGATGGGTCGCCACACTCATGACAATGCCCAGACCCAACATCAAGGTAATCATCGCCGTGCCTCCGTAACTCATCAACGGTAGCGGCACGCCCACCACCGGCAGCACACCTGAGACCATACCCATATTCACAAATACATAGGTAAAAAAATTCAAACTGATCGTACCCGCCATCAAGCGGCCAAACAGGGTGGGCGCACGCGCAGCAATCAGCAGGCCACGGGCAACTATCCCAAGATAGAGCACAATCAGCACAAGGGCACCGAGATAGCCGAATTCTTCGCCAAACACCGCAAAAATAAAATCGGTACTGCGTTCAGGAATAAAGTCGAGCTGGTTCTGCGTGCCTTTCATCCAGCCATTGCCCAGAAACCCGCCCGATCCAATCGCGATGATGGATTGAATAATGTGATAACCCGCGCCCAGCGGGTCAGAGCTCGGGTCGAGCAAGGTCATCACCCTCTGACGCTGATAATCGTGCAGCAGATTCCACACCAGCGGCAGGCTTGCGAGCCCTGCCGTCACGCCGCCGACAATGATTTTCCACGACAGTCCGGCAAAAAACAGCAAATAAAAACCCGACGCGCCAATCAGCATCGCCGTGCCCAGATCAGGCTGGCGCAGGATGAGTAAAAAAGGCAGCAGCAGCAGCATTGCCCCGATGCCGTAATGCTTGAGTTTGAGAATGGCTTCGTTGCGCTGGAAATACCAGGCCAGCATCAGCGGCAACGCCAGCTTCAGTAGCTCGGACGGCTGGAACGCAAAGCCCAGATTGATCCAGCGCCGGGCACCGTTGCGCACCTCGCCAAACAGCGCCACGCCAATCAGCAGCACCATCGCGATGGCATACAAACCCGGCCCCACCCGCCCGAGCAAATGCGGCGGGATATTAGCCATGATGACCATCACCCCCAGCGCTAACGCCATGTTCATCAAATGTCCACTCAGGCGCGCCGCACTCTGCCCGGACGCACTAAACAGCACAGCAGCGCTGATGAGCAATACACCGCAGATCAGCGCAAGCAGCAGCCCGTCCAGATGCCGGATGCTATTGCGCAACCAGGTACTAATCTGCGGCGGGCTCATTCGCTGCCTCGTTGTTTATCGTGGGCTTATCCATGGTTTTGGGGCGCTTGCCCAGCAAATAGTAATCAAATACGGCACGCGCAATGGGGGCTGCCGTGGTGCCGCCGTGACCGCCATTTTCGACCAGCACCGCCAGCGCAATCGTGGGTGCGTCGGCCGGTGCATAAGCAATAAAAAGTGCATGATCGCGATGCTGTTGCAGCATGTGCCGTGCGTCGTATTTTGCATTCTGTTTGATGCCGACTACCTGCGCCGTACCGGTCTTGCCCGCAATTAAATACGATGCACCCGCAGCCGCAGCCGAGGCGGTGCCGCCAGGTTTCAGCACATCAATCATGGCCTGGCGGACTAGCTCGAGATGCGCGGGCTGCAGGGCAAGCTGCTCGCGCAGGACGACCGACTGCGGCAACCATTGACGCGTCACCGGATCACGAATGGCCTGCACCAGCCTCGGCTCGACCCGCCTGCCGCCATTGGCCAGCGTGGCCGTGGCCGTGGCGAGTTGCAAGGGCGTGGTCTGATGGTAGCCCTGCCCGATCCCGGCGATGACTGTTTCGCCCATATACCACGGCTTGTTCCAACGCCGGGTTTTCCAGTCCTGCGACGGCAATAGCCCGGACGACTCGCCCTGCAAGTCGATGCCCGACAGGCTGCCAAATCCGAATTTAGCCAGAAAGTCGTGTGTGCGATCAATTCCCATATCCACCGCCAGGCGATAAAAATAGGTGTCGCAAGACTGCACAATCGCCTTATGCATATCCACCGTGCCATGACCGTCTTTTTTCCAGTCGCGGTAATGGTGACTGCTGCCGGGCAGCGTGTAGTAGCCTGGATCAGAAATACTGGCCGACGGCGTGCGTGCGCCCAGCTCCAGTCCTGCCAGCGCCATAAATGGTTTGATCGTCGAGCCTGGCGGATACAGGCCACGCAAAGCGCGATTCACCATCGGATGTGTGGGCGATTCGTTCAATTCTTTCCATGCCTCCGGGTCGATGCCGTCGACAAATAAATTGGGATCAAAGCCGGGGCGGCTGACCAGTGCCAGCACGCCGCCCGTTTTAGGATCCAGCGCAACCAGACCACCGCGAAAATCACCAAACGCATGCTCAGCTACTTCCTGTAATTTGGCATCCAGATACAACTTCAGGTCGCTGCCCGATACCGGCGAGATGCGTGACAACACGCGCACAGCGCGCCCGCTGGCATCCATTTCCATCTGTTCAAATCCGGTGCGGCCATGCAGCAGCTTTTCGTAGCTTTGCTCAAGCCCCACCTTGCCAATGTGCGAGCCACCCTTGTAATTTTCAAACCGGCCATCGCCACGTAAACGCTTCAAATCCGCGTCGTTAATACGCCCGATAAAGCCCACCACATGCGCCATACCAGGGCCCGCCTGATAATTGCGAAACAGCCGTGATTTCACCTCCACACCGGGCAGGCGATAACGGTTGGCCGCAAGAATGGCAACCTCTTCATCGGTTAATTTACTTTTGAGCGGTACGGCTTCAAATTCGTGCGATTCAGCCAGCAGTTTTTTGAAGCGGCGCACCTGCCCTGGCGTAATTTCGATCAATCGACCAATGTCGGCCAGCGTCGTCTCAAGACTACTAATCTTGGCCACCATGATTTCGACCGTATAAGCCGAAAAATTTTCCGCCAGAACCTGTTCATAGCGGTCCACAATCAAGCCCCGGTTGGGCACGACCGGAACCATCGCAATGCGGTTGCTCTCCGCCAGCATGTGGTAGTGCTGATGTTGCAGCACCTGTACGTAAAACAGCCGTCCCAACAACACGCCCGCCAATAGCAAGACAAAGACCGCGCCCACTTTCAGCCGCGTCTGAAAACGGGTCAACTCAAGGTCAAGGTTTTTTAGCTGCGAGCCGCGCTTCATTCGGCTGACCTCATTGGCGCAGCGCGTTTTTGCCGTGCAACGATTGCGCCGCCAGCGCAATTAAATACCATAACAGCGCGCCACTCAGCGCCGGCAGCAGAATATTGATTCCCTGCGGCGACCGCCCGGACATCCAGCCCGCTACCAGCACCAGCACCTGCGCCAGCAAAAAAATGGGCAGCATCTGTGCCGATTGTTGCGCCGCGTCGAACTGCAGGAAGCGCAAGCGAAAATACTGAACAGCATAGACACCGAGCACATACGCCATACCGTACTGGCCAAACACCATTCCATCCTGAAAGTCACTCAGCAAGCCCAGCACAAAGGCCAGCCCCATACCCACGCGCGAGGGACGATGCAGCGCCCAGAACAACACCACGACCAACACGAAGTCGGGACGCAGTGTCAACGCCCAACCACTCCACGGCATCTGTTTGAATAACACCGCGATCACGAGCGTGATGACAATGCGGGGCCAACCCGCGCTCGATTCCTGTGCGACTTCACGCGAACGTCTCATGGCCGGGGCACTTCAATTGCGGGGAGAAGAACCAGAAGCGCGCGATCACGACTCACCCCGGCCAGCGGCACACATTCAACCCGCGCATACGCCCCACCCTGCGGGCGCGTGACGCGATTGACGCGTGCCACGGGCAAGCCTGGTGGATACACCTTGTCAATTCCAGACGTGAGCAAAAGATCACCTGGCTGGATGTCGGCATGAATGGGAATAAAACGAATTTCAATCTGATCGATCTGGCTGGCTCCCGCAGCCAGCGCGCGTTGCCCGGTACGCTGTACAAACACGGGCGTAAGTTGCTCATTGTTACTGATGAGCATCACCTCGCTGGCACCCGGATAGACCCGCGTAACCTGGCCGACCAGACCCTGTGCATCCATCACAGGCAATCCTTCACGCAAACCAGCCGAGCTGCCTTTATCGATGGTGATGCGCCGACTGAACCAGTCCTGCCCCTGATACAACACATTGGCCGCCAGTGCCGTTTGACCCGGGCGGCGAGCCAGCACAAGCAGGTTGCGTAGCTCCTGATTCTCGCGCTGGCTGTCTCGCGCCGCATACAGTTCGCGCTGCAGCCCAAGCCGTTCATCGCTCAAGCGGTCGCGCTCCTGCTGCAATTCGTGATGCCGCACCAGAAAACCACCCACTCCGTCTGCCATTTTGAACGGCGCTAGCGCAGCTTGCTGAACCGGTTGCATGACGCGGGAAAACGCACTGCGCAGCACGCCGAGCGCGCCGAGCCGCACATCGACCACCGCCAGGCTTGTGCCTAGCAGTATCCAGATAATCAGACGCGCGGTCGGACTGAGTCCGCGTGCAAACATGAGCTGACCTGGCGTAGCCATTCAGCGTCCTGGATGCCCGCCAAACTTACAGGAAAGTGGCTGCATCAGCACTCGAAAACAAGCGGGTAAAATGGCTTATTCGTTGGTGAACACCGTGGACAACTTGTCCATGTTCTCCAGCGCCATGCCCGAACCGCGCACCACACAGGTCAGCGGATCATCAGCGACGATCACCGGCAAGCCGGTTTCTTCCATCAGTAAACGATCAAGATCACGCAGCAAAGCGCCGCCGCCCGTCAGAACCATCCCTTTTTCGGCAATGTCAGCGCCCAGTTCCGGCGGCGTCTGCTCCAGCGCCTGTTTGACCGCGCTGACAATCGCATTCAGCGGCTCGGTCAGCGCTTCCAGTATCTCGTTGGAAGATACATTGAAGCTGCGCGGCACGCCCTCAGCCAGACTGCGGCCTTTCACCTCCATCTCCAGCACTTCTGCACCGGGAAAAGCCGAGCCCATGTGTTTCTTGATCCGCTCGGCGGTTGCCTCGCCAATCAGCATACCGTAATTGCGCCGGATGTAATTGATGATGGCGTCGTCCATGCGGTCGCCACCAACGCGCACCGAGTTGGCGTAGACCACGCCGCCCAGCGAAATCACGCCAACTTCCGTCGTACCGCCGCCAATATCTACCACCATCGAGCCGGTGGCGTCGCTCACCGGCATGCCCGCACCAATCGCCGCCGCCATCGGTTCTTCGATCAGATAGACCTGACGCGCACCCGCACCAATAGCCGACTCGCGAATCGCACGCCGCTCCACCTGGGTAGAACCGCAGGGCACGCAAATAATGATGCGCGGGCTGGGGCGAAACATGCGCGTGTCGTGCACCTTCTTGATGAAATACTTGAGCATCTGCTCGGTGACGGTAAAGTCGGCAATCACGCCGTCTTTCATCGGACGAATCGCCTGCAGATTGCCCGGCGTTCTGCCCAGCATCTGTTTCGCTTCCAGCCCCACCGCCTGCACGGTCTTCTTGCCGCCGCCCTGCGGATCGGTGCGGATCGAGACCACTGAAGGTTCGTCCAGCACAATGCCTCGGTCGCGAACATAAATCAGCGTATTGGCCGTACCCAAGTCGATCGCAAGGTCGGTCGAAAAATAACTACCCAGAAACTTGAACATAATGTGTGTCCAGAACCCCGAAAAAAAGGGCTGAATGTTAGAAAAAATAAGGGGCTATGATAACCTAACGCGCTTCATTCTTGTCAGCCCCCAGGTGGTTCCATGTCCCTAAGTCCGGACGATGTCAAGCGTATTGCCCGCCTCGCCCGCATTGAAATCAGCGATGCCGAGGCCTGCGCTTCGCAAACGCAGCTCAATGCCATTTTCGAACTGATCGCCACCATGCAGGCGGTCGATACCCGTAACGTCAGCCCGATGGCGCACGCACAGGACGTTTCACAACGCCTTCGTGACGATGTCGTCACCGAGACCGACCGCCATGCCGACTTCCAGAAAATTGCGCCCGCCGTCGAAGGCGATTTGTATCTGGTGCCGAAAGTGATCGACTAAGCCATGATCGAAAGCAGCCTCAAAACCCTCGCCACGATGCTGGCCGGGAAACAAATATCCAGCACCGAGCTATGCCAGACCTGGCTCGCACGCATTGGTTCACTCAACCCGGCGCTCAATGCGTTTATCACCGTGGATGCGGACAAGACGCTGGCCGAGGCTGCGCGCGCCGACCAGATGCTCGCAACCGGCCAGGCTGGTCCGCTGGCCGGGGTACCGATTGCGCACAAGGACATTTTTTGCACCGAAGGCTGGCTCACCAGTTGCGGCTCAAAAATGCTGGGTAACTTCATCGCGCCGTACGACGCACATGTGATCCAGCGCTTCAAGGCCGCCGGGATGCCGTCCCTGGGTAAAACCAATATGGACGAATTCGCGATGGGATCCTCCAACGAAACTTCGTATTTTGGCGCGGTAAAGAATCCATGGAATACCGCTTATGTCCCCGGCGGCTCCTCCGGCGGCGCGGCAGCCGCAGTCGCGGCGCGCATGGCGCCTGCTGCGACCGGCACCGACACCGGCGGCTCGATTCGCCAGCCCGCTGCGCTATGCGGCATCACTGGCCTCAAACCCACTTACGGGCTGGTGTCGCGCTTTGGCATGATCGCCTTTGCCTCCTCGCTGGATCAGGCCGGTCCGATGGCGAAATCCGCCGAAGACTGCGCCTTGCTGCTCAACGTGATGACCGGCTTCGACCCGAACGACTCGACCAGCCTGGAACGCGAGAAAGAAGATTACAGCCGCGATCTGGAGCGCCCGCTGACCGGACTTCGGGTCGGCCTGCCGCGCGAATTTTTTGCTGAAGGGCTGAACAGCGAAGTGGCCGCCGCCGTGGAAGCGGCTGTCTCTGAACTGAAAAAACTCGGTGCCACCACGGTCGAAGTCACGCTGCCCAATTCGCAACTCGCGATTCCCGTGTATTACGTGCTGGCGCCCGCCGAAGCATCCAGCAACTTGTCGCGCTTTGACGGCGTGCGCTACGGTTACCGCGCGCCCGAATACACCGACCTCAACGACATGTATTCCAAAACTCGCGCGCAGGGTTTTGGTGCCGAGGTCAAACGCCGCATCCTGATTGGCGCGTATGTATTGAGCCACGGCTATTACGATGCCTATTACCTGCAGGCGCAAAAAATCCGCCGCCTGATCGCCAACGACTTCACCGAGGCCTTCAAAACCTGCGACGTGATCGCAGGCCCCACCGCGCCCGGCACCGCATTCAAACTCGGCGAAAAATCCGATGACCCGGTGTCGATGTATCTGAACGACCTGTACACCATTCCCGCCAATCTCGCGGGTTTGCCCGGCATGTCGCTGCCGTGCGGCTTCGACAGCAAGAGCCTGCCGATTGGTCTGCAACTCGTCGGCAATTATTTTTCCGAGGCAAAAATGCTCAACATCGCACATCAATATCAGCGCGCGACCGATTGGCACAACCACGCACCGGAAGGGCTCTGACATGCAATGGGAAATCGTCATCGGACTCGAAGTCCACACCCAGCTTTCGACCCAGTCGAAAATATTTTCTGGCAGCAGTATTGCCTATGGCGCGGCACCCAACACACAGGCCAGTGCGGTGGATATTGCCCTGCCCGGCGTGTTGCCCGTGCTGAATCGCGGCGCAGTGGAGCGCGCGATCAAATTTGGCCTGGCGATTGGCGCGACCATCAACCGCGTCAACGTGTTTGATCGCAAGAATTACTTTTATCCCGACCTGCCCAAAGGCTATCAGATCAGCCAGTTGGCGATTCCGATTGTTGAAAGCGGCGCGCTTACGATTCAGGTGGGCGGTAGCGATAAAACCGTGCGCCTCACCCGTGCGCATCTGGAAGAAGATGCGGGAAAATCGCTGCACGAAGACTTTGAAGGTTTGACCGGCATCGACCTCAATCGCGCTGGCACGCCGCTGCTCGAAATCGTTTCCGAACCCGACATGCGTTCTGCCGCCGAGGCCGTGGCCTATGCGCGCACCCTGCATTCGCTGGTGACCTGGATCGGCATCTGCGACGGCAATATGCAGGAAGGCAGTTTCCGCGTTGATGCCAACGTCTCGGTTCGTCCGATGGGCTCAGACCAGCTCGGTACGCGCCGCGAAATCAAGAACCTTAACTCGTTTCGTTTTCTGGAACAGGCGATCAATTACGAGGCGCGCTGGCAGATCGAAACCATCGAAGACGGTGGCCGCGTAGTGCAAGCCACCGTGCTGTTCGACCCCGACAGTGGTGAGACGCGCATGATGCGCAGCAAGGAAGACGCGCACGATTACCGCTACTTCCCCGACCCCGATTTGTTGCCCGTAGTCATCGGCGAGGAATGGATAAAACGCGTCCGCGCAGCCATGCCCGAGCTGCCTGAAGCCCGCTGCCAGCGCTTCATCAACACGCTCGGTCTGAGCGCGTATGACGCAGGTCTGCTCACCGCCTCACAGGCCATTGCCAGTTATTTCGAAGCAGTCGTCACCGGACTCGGCGGTGACGCCAAGCTCGCCGCCAACTGGGTGAACGGCGAACTCGCAGCCACCTTGAATCGCGACAACCTCGACATGATCGACAGCCGCATCAGCGCGCCTCAGCTCGCGAGTTTGTTACAGCGCATTCAGGACGGCACGCTGTCCGGCAAACTTGCCAAGCAGGTATTTGAAGGCATGTGGGCGGGCGAAGGGGATGCCGACAGCGTGATCGACGCGCGCGGCCTGAAGCAAATGTCAGATAGCGGCGAGCTGGAAAAAATCATCGACGATGTCATGGCGGCCAACGCCCAATCGGTTGAAGAATTCCGCGCAGGCAAAGCGAAAGCGTTCAATGCCCTGATTGGTCAGGTGATGCGCGCAACCAAAGGCAAAGCGAATCCGCAACAGGTGAATGATTTGCTCAGGGCGAAATTGACCGCAGCGGTGTAAATGTATTCGAGCAGCAATGCGGGAACTTCCCGCATAAAAAACGGGAGCCTAGGCTCCCGTTTTTTATGGCGCTGGTTCGCCTTACTTTTGCGGCACCAGTTCGACCCGGCGGTTTTGAGCACGACCCGCTTCGGTTGCATTGTCTGCAACCGGGTTGGCTTCGCCGTAGCCTTTGGCGCTCAGGCGGTCGGCTGCAATGCCTTTTCCGATCAGGTAGCTGCGTACAGTTTCGGCGCGGTGCTGCGACAATTTCAGGTTGTGATTGTCATCGCTATTGCTGTCGGTATGGCCAGCCACTTCAACTTTGACATCACCCCACTCCTTAAGGGTAGCGGCAGCCTGATCCAGCACGGTAGTAGACGCGGCACGCAATGTTGCCTGGTCGTTGTCAAACGTCACACCTTCAAGCACCAATTTTTTCGGTGCGGGCGCAACGACAGCAGCCGGGCAACCGTCAGCGGTTTTTGCAAAGACCGTGGGGCATTTATCCTGGCTATCAACCACGCCATCGCCGTCACCGTCCAGTTCACAGCCGTCAGCGTTCACTTTGCGACCAGCAGGGGTGGTGGGGCATTTGTCCAGACCATCAACCACGCCGTCGCCGTCGCCGTCCATTTCACAACCGTCGGCATTTACTTTGCGACCTGCCGGGGTGGTGGGGCACTTGTCCAGCGCATCAACCACGCCGTCGCCATCGCCATCGAATTCGCAGCCGGTAGCATCAACCTTGCGACCTGCCGGGGTGGTGGGGCATTTGTCGTTTTGATCGATCACGCCATCTTTATCACCGTCTTTCGGCTTGGGGCAAGGTGCGTCGAGCAAACCGCGTCCGGGGCATCCGATCGTGCCGAAAAGTTCATGGCCGATGGTTTTTCCAGTTGAACTGGCACCGTTGGCGGGATCATAATAACGACCGTCGGCGGCCTGAGCACTAATGGTGCCGACAGACATCAGGGCAGTGCCCAGCAGGCTGAGAATTAAAGATGTACGCATAATGATTAGGCTCCTGTTATTGAAATAAACTGAAGAAATTGTGTGTTACTCGAGTCGGTTTGCCGTTGCAATACGTTGGCAGACCTGACTGTAACGCCATAATGGCAAAAATTCCAGTTCTGATTGTAGGCAATAAACCCTGTCCCATACGCCCGGATGTCCCCGGCACGCCAATAGTTATCGGGACACCTCGTCCGGCAAGGAGAGGTCTGACTCGTGGTGACTTACCGATGGATCGTACAATTTACGCCGTCCCAACAGTCTTTCCCAGCAAATCATCCGAAGTCGGATACAAATAATGAAACCGCAATTCCCGCACCGCACGCCGGTTTGACAACTGCCGCGACTCACGCAAAAACGACAGCAAGGCTTCGGACAACACGCCCGCAGCCTGCGCGCGACTGATCCGGGGCGGGCGCGCAAGTCCAAAGGCATCGGCGCAACTGTCAAACCAGTCGCCCATTTTGAGCGGCCGCGTATCAACCGCATGCACCATGCGCTGCGACCGCCCGCGAAACATCGCCGCCCAGGCCATGCGCGCCAAATCGTCAGCGTGGATGTGGTTGGTGTAACTGTCATCGGCAGCAATCAGTGCGGGCGTACCGCGTTTGATGCGTTCCAGTGGCAAGCGGTCAGCAGCGTAAATCCCCGGCGCGCGCAAGATCGACACCCGCACGCCTTGCTGCCCACCCCAGGCGCGCAGCCGGTTTTCGGCATCGACCCGGCGAACGGCGCGGCCATTGACTGGTGCCACCGGGCGCGACTCGTCCACCCAGGCACCGCCGCAATCGCCGTACACGCCACTGGTGCTGATGTAAACGAGACTGCGCGGATTGCCGTGTCGCGCTAATGCCTGGATGAGATGCCGGGTGCGCAGGTCGATATCGCCATCGCCGGGCGGCGGCGCAAAGTGGAATACTCCGTCGGCTCGGGGCAAACGCTTAAGCGTGCCGGGTTGATCGAGGTCGCCCAGCACGGGCTTCACGCCCAGTGCGCGCAGGCGCTCGCTGCCAGCCGCACTGCGCGTCAAAGCAGCAAAATGCGCCTGACCGCTGTAACGCCGCACCAGGCGCTCACCTACGTCGCCACAGCCAATAATCAGAATTCGTTTCATGCGGTGTAACCACAAAGTAACCGGGGTCAAAACGCCGGGGAGTCGGGCGATAATTCGCGCTGTTTGTTCAGCGCCCTATTTTAAGCCATGCCTCATCAAGTCACGATCCAGCCCAGCGGGCACCGGTTTACCGTCAACGCCGACGAAACCATTCTCGAAGCCGCGCTGCGCGAAGGCTTTGCCCTCGCTTATGGCTGTCGCAACGGCGCATGCGGATCGTGCAAAGGAACGGTCGTTTCAGGCAAGCTGGATTACGGCACGTATAAAGAGTCGGCGTTAAAACCCGAAGAAAAAGCCGCAGGCCGCGCGCTGTTTTGCCGTGCCAAGCCTTTGACGGATCTGGTGATCGAAGCCAAAGAAGTCGGCGCAAGCAAAGACATCATCATCAAAACCCTGCCATGCCGCGTCGAAAAACTGGAGCGGCGCGCCGACGATGTGATGGTGGTCAAAATCAAGTTGCCCGCCACCGAGCGCCTGCAATTTCTGGCCGGCCAATACCTCGATTTTCTGCTCCGCGACGGCAAGAGCCGCAGCTATTCGCTGGCCAATCCGCCGCACGACGATGCGCTGCTGGAACTGCACATTCGCCACGTACCGGGCGGGCTTTTTTCCGATCAGGTTTTTTCCAGTATGAAAGAACGCGACATCCTGCGCCTGAAAGGTCCGCTCGGCAGTTTTTTCATCCGCGAAGATTCCGACAAGCCGATGATCTTCGTCGCCGGCGGCACCGGCTTCGCGCCCATCAAAGCCATGCTCGAACATGCCTTTGCAGAACACACCGAACGCGAGCTGATTTTATATTGGGGAGTACGTTCGCTAAAAGACTTGTACCTGGCTGAACTGCCATTGCAATGGCAAAAAGAACGACCCAATTTCAGTTTCATCCCTGTCCTGTCCGCACCCGAGCCCGCCGACCAGTGGCAAGGGCGCACGGGCTACGTGCATGACGCAGTATTGGCTGACTTTACCGACTTATCCGGCTATCAGGCCTATGCCTGCGGCGCGCCGGTGATGGTGGATAGCGCGCGTGACGCCTTTACCACGCAGCGTAATTTGCCGGAAGATGAATTCTTTGCGGATTCGTTTGTGTATGCGGCTGACGCAGTAGCCGCGTAAAGAAAACAGCCTCAGCCAGCCGCCGCTTCCCGCAGAGCCTCTGCCCGACACAAAGCCAGCGCCTTCTGATACTGCTGGCACGCCTCGCCAGGCTGTCCGGTTTTTTCTTTGAGTTCCGCCATCCGCATGTGCGCTTCGGCGCTTGGTGCTACCGCCAGGCTGGCTTCAAGATAGCTTTGCGCTTTGCCCCACAATGCCTGCGCGCTGCATAGCTCGGCCAGGGCAAGCAATAAATGCGCATCGCGCGGCCTGGCATGCAGCCATTTTTCGGCTTGTTCGATCTGGCGCGTAGGGCTGTTGCCGCGCGTGTGGCCGTAGAGCGTCAACAGGTCTTCGTGCCACTCGTTTTTGAGTGCGGCCTCCACAATGTCCAGCGCAGTATCAAACCCGCCATTCGCGACAAAGGCACGGGCTGCGGTACGCGCAATCATGGTATCGGTCTTGAATGCGTCGGGTAGTTTTTTCCAGTAGTCGAGTAACGCGCGGTCGTTGCCAGCACAACGTTTGAGTATTTCGGCGTGAGCAACACGACGCAATGGATTGGCGTAGACCGGATCCAGCGCGTTGGCACGGGTGAGCTGTTCGACCAGTTTTTGCACTTCCTCCCATTGCCCGGCCTGTTGACGCGCGGCCAGCTCCAAGCGCAGCAATGCGGTATGTTGCGGCGCGTGGACTTTGCCTGCGGCAATGGCAGCCAAAGCACCGACAGTATCCTGCGCACCCAGCCGGATATCGGCCTCGGTCAGGCGAGCAGCGAGCTCTGCGCCATGCTCCGTCGCCGCTGCCAGATGGCTATCGCGTTTGGGCAGTGCACGAATTTCCTGTGCGGCGCGCGCTGCCAGCACTCTCGTCAAACCCAACCGCGCGGGCTCGCCCTGCCAGTTGCCCAGCGCCTGCTCGGCATCCTGATAGCGGCCTTCGACATAGGCGCGCAAACCGCCAACAAAGCTTGCGTCCCGGCGTTCGGCTTCACGTTGGGCGCGCTGTTCACGCACGATCTGCGGCAGCTTCAGCGTGGTTACTGCCAGGCGCGTCAACAGATACGCGCCGACGACAAACCCTGCCAGCAACATCACAAAAGCGATGAACGACACTTCGATACGCCACGGCGGATACACCAGCACGGCATAGCCGGGGTCGTAGCGACCCGCCAAGGCCAGGCCGACCGCGAGCACGATAAGAACAAGGAGAGAAATCAGCCAGCGCATCAGCGAATCCTTAACGTGCCTTTAATGTTTCCAGCGCTGTCAGGCTGGTCTGAATATCCGGTGCCTGTACCGCAATTTGCAGACTGCCGACGCGACGCAACTCGTTCAAAGCCGAATTAACGGCGCTGTCACGTATATTGAAATAGCGAGTCAGCATGGTTTCAGCAGCCTTGAGGTCGGCGTGAAAACCTGACTGATCCTGAATCAATAAATTGAGGCGCGCAGACAACAAACGCAGCTTGATATTCTCGCGCAGAAAATATTCCTGATCGGGTGGCAGCAAGGTGGTTTCGCCCGCGCCTATGCGACGAATCTGCACGATGCTTTTGAGTTCTGTAGCGAGCTCCTGCGCAAAATTGGCTGCTTGCAATGGCCGTCTTGCCACACGCGCTGCGATCGCATGCGCGCTGGCCAGCGGCCATTTTTTCTGCTGCGCAATGAGCGCGTCGAGCTTGGCACTCAAACCGATTTTATCGAGCTGCGGCGAAGCGCGTAGCTTGGTTAGATCAGCGGCAATCGCGCGCCGTAACGCGGTGAACTGCGGTTTATTCAGGCGCTGCAAACGCGTGTCCGCGCTTTCCAGCGCGATGATTGCGGCGTGGATATTGCCTGCCAGTTGCAACTGCTGCGCCGCCGTCAGCAGAACCTGTTCGATCTCGGCCAATGTCCACTGATCGCGCCCCTGTGAAAGCTCTTTATAGAGCGCCTCAAGCGACAATTGCTGTTGTTGCGAATTGGCCAGTTGCGCATCGAGTTGACCCAGGCGCGCGGTGGCCTGGCGCATCGCCTCGTCGGCGTTGCGCGCCAGCAATCTGGATTCCTTGACACCGGAATCCGATTCGGCCAGCCGCCGCCCTAATTCGGTTTTCACGTCACGTGCACGCTCGCGATTGTCGACCCATGACCACAGCGTCAAGGCCATTGCCAGCACCGCCAGAATCAGCGCCCAGTTGATTCTGGGGAAACGGGGCGGGGCAGAAATTTCATTCATGCGTGCGTCTGAAACCATGTCATCAAACCTGAAAGAAGTCCGGCATCACCACCAGCCGTCACAATAACCTGTCGAATACCCGCCGCACGAGCAGCGGTAGCAATTTTCTCATGCGGCGCAAAAACCGGGGTGGTGCGCAAATAGCCTGCACCCGTTTCACCCAGCATCACCGTCAGATTATGCAGGGTTTCGGCACTGGCAATCGTGACAGCGTGAATAGCTCCGGATGACCAGCGCTGCAATATCGGTGTTGCATCGGTGGTGGGCCTCATGCGCCGGTAACACTCGGCGTATTCGACTCGTGCGCCGCGCGCTTTCAGCGTGTCAGCCAGCAAATCGCGTCCACCTTCACCACGAAATATTACGAAAGCTTTACCTGCCATATTTCGTAATTGTGGCAAGGCCAGCAGGGCTTCGCTGTCTTGTCCGTCGGGATAAATTGCATCTGGCACTCCCTGGCTGGCCAACTCGCGCGCCGTACCCGGACCCAGCGCATAGATTTCCGGTCGGATCGGAAAATGACGTTGGGCACGCACCGCCGCTACGCCATGGCATGCAGCATTGGGGCTGATGAAAATCGCGCCATCGAACTCATCCAGGTGATCGATACTGGCTGCCAGCGCCGCACTGGTGAGCGGCTGGATTTCAAGCGCCGAAAAAACCAGCGCTTCGCCGCCCGCATCACGTATGCTCCGCGCCAGTTCTGCCGATTGTTGTGCAGGACGCGTGACCAAAATGCAACGCCCGGCAAGCGGCAAGTTCATTGCGCGGGCAGTGAATCCAGGATCGCGCGCGCGCCCTGCGCCAGTAACTTGTCGGCCAGCGCCTGTCCAACCGCTTCCGGATCGCGCATGGAACCCTGCGCGCTGTTGTGAATGAAGTGACTGCCGTCGGGCTTGGCTACGAAGCCGTTGATCATCAGCGTTTCACCCTGCAACACGGCATACGCGCCCAGTGGCACCTGGCAACTGCCGCCCAGCACGCGGCTGACCTGACGCTCGGCGCGAACGCAGGCAGCAGTTTCGGGATGATTCAGCGGGGCAAGTAATGCTGCGATGGCAGGATGGTCACTGCGGATTTCAATCCCCAGCGCGCCTTGCCCGGCAGCAGGAATGCTGTCCTCCGGGCTGAGCAGGCTGCGGATGCGATCACCCAGACCCAGGCGCTTGAGTCCCGCCGCCGCCAGCAAAATCGCGTCGAACTGGCCTTCGTCGAGCTTCTTCAGGCGCGTGCCGACGTTGCCGCGCAAGGGCAGCACAGTCAGATGCGGATAGCGTGCGCGCAATTGCGCTTCGCGCCGCAGGCTCGATGTTCCGACACGCCCGCCCGGCGGCAGGTCGGACAAACGCTCAAACTGGTTCGACACAAAAGCGTCGCGCGGATCTTCGCGCTCACCAATCACGGCCAGCGTGAAGCCGCTCGGCAGCTCCATCGGCACGTCTTTCATCGAATGCACTGCGAGATCGGCGCGGCCTTGTTCCAGCGCGACTTCGAGTTCCTTGACGAACAAACCCTTGCCACCGATTTTGGACAAGGTAACGTCGAGAATCTGGTCGCCGCGCGTGGTCATGCCCAAAATGCTGACGCTCGTTGTCGGATAAAGTGCGCGCAGGCGGTCGCGGATATGTTCGGCTTGCCACATGGCAAGTGCGCTTTCACGAGAGGCAATGGTCAGGATTTGCATGGGTCAGGAAATGACTGTTTAATTAAGCACTTGAATTAATCCGGTAAAACACCCGGATTCACCCGCAATGGAAACCACCGCAATGACACGATTCATCACAGTGATGGCCGCAATTTTAGCATGGGGGTTCAGCACATCCATGCCTGTGCTGGCGGCGGGCACACTTCCTCACGCGAAGAGTTTCAAAGCCGACAGCCAGCTTGCCGTGTCAAAAAAAATCCCGATTCTGGTATTGTTCACCACCCCCGGCTGTCATTTTTGCCATGAGGTCAAAAGCGTCTACTTGGAACCGATGCTGAATGACCCGCTCTACAAAAACAAAGTGATCATGCGCGAGGTCGAGGTGGGCTCGCAGAACCCGTTGGCTCTGTTTAACGGCGAACGCAGCACTGAGGGCGCATTCGCGGCGGGCAGCAAGGTATTCATGGCGCCGACCATCAAGTTATTCAATGCAAACGGCGATGAAGTGACCGAACCCATCGTCGGCCTGCTTACGCCGGATTTTTTCTTTGGCTATATCGATAGCGCCATTACCGAGGGCATCCAGAAAATGCGCGGTAAATGATTGTGAAAAATTCACCCCGTTCCCTCTCCTAATTTATAACTGATAGCTCCATGCATCTCCATATCCTCGGCATCTGCGGCACGTTCATGGGCGGAATTGCCGCCATCGCCCGCGCGGCAGGCCACACCGTCACTGGCTGCGACGCGAACGTTTATCCGCCCATGTCCGACCAGTTGCGCGCGCTCGGCATCGATCTGATCGAAGGTTGGGACGCGAGCCAGCTTGAATTGAAGCCGGATATTTTTGTCGTCGGCAACGTCGTCACACGTGGCAACCCGCTGATGGAAGCGATCCTCAACCGCAATCTGCCGTATACGTCCGGCCCGCAATGGCTGGCCGAGAATGTCTTGCACGGCAAATGGGTTCTGGCCGTTGCGGGCACGCACGGTAAAACCACGACTGCGTCGATGTTGGCGTGGATACTCGAAGATGCCAAGTTAGATCCGGGGTTTCTGATCGGTGGCATTCCACAAAACTTTGGCATATCAGCGCGGCTGACCGCCAGTCCGTTCTTTGTAATCGAAGCCGACGAATACGACACCGCGTTTTTCGACAAGCGCTCCAAGTTTGTGCATTACCGTCCGCGCACTGCGCTGCTGAACAATCTGGAATATGACCACGCCGATATTTTCCCTGACCTTGCCGCTATCGAAACCCAGTTTCATCACCTCATCCGCACCGTGCCGGGCAATGGCCTGATCGTCTCCAATGGGCGCGAGGCCAATCTGGAACGCGTGATTGAGCGCGGCTGCTGGACGCCCATTGAACGTTTTGGCGTGGACAGCGGCTGGTCTACAGGATCGGTCGATACCGACGGCGCGTTTGACATCATGTTGAACGGCGTATTACAGGGTCGCGTCACCTGGCCGCTGATGGGCGAGCACAACCGCCAGAATGCCATTGCCGCCGTCGCCGCCGCGCGCCATGCGGGCGTGCCAACCGCAGTCGGAATCGAGGCGCTGTCGCGCTTCGAAAATGTCAAACGCCGCATGGAAATACGCGGCGCGGTCCACGGCATCACGGTCTACGACGACTTCGCCCATCACCCCACCGCCATCGCCACCACCATCGAAGGCCTGCGCCACACTGTCGGCAACAAGCGCATCCTCGCCGTGCTCGAGCCGCGTTCCAACACCATGAAACTCGGCGTGATGAAAGCGGCCTTGCCCGATAGCCTCGCTGCTGCCGATCAGGTTTACTGCTACGGTGCCAAGCTTGGCTGGAACGCAGCAGAAGCGCTGGCGCCTCTAGGCAACAAAGCGCGCGTATTCGATGATCTCGATGTTCTCGTCAACCAGCTCGTGGCCGATGCACGCAGCGGCGACCAGGTGCTCATGATGAGTAACGGCGGGTTTGGAGGCGTCCACGCCAAACTGCTGGATGCACTGCATGACCACTACCACGAAGAGATTGTGCTCACCGCGATGCATCGTTACGGCGGCTATGCGTAAACTTTACAAATAGCCGCCATTCGGCGGACGGCCTGCCGGAAACGGACTACCGCCCAAACGCCGCGCCCAGACTCACCAGAAACTTCTCGGGCGCTTCATAGCCAACCACTTTGTAGTCGGATTGCACGCCCTGAGCATTCCAGAAAACCATGCCTGGAGGACCAAACAGGCCAAAGCGTTTTAACAAAGCTTTGCTGTCGTCATTGGTGGCGGTAACGTCCGCTTGCAGCAGCACCACATCCTTCAGGCGCGCCTGCACTTTAGGGTCGTTAAAGCTATAGCGTTCCATCTCCTTGCAGGACACACACCAGTCAGCGTAGAAATCGAGCATGATTTCACGGCCAGCCGATGCGGCAATTTTCGCATCCAGTTCGGCGACGGATTTGACGCGTTCAAACTTGATTCCACGGCTTTCGGCTGCTTCAGCAATGCCATTGCCCGATGCCGTTTTAAGCGCGCCACCTTGATACACGGCGGCTTGATACACGGCGAATGGTTGCAGCACATCGCGGCTGCCACCCAACATTCCCAGCACCAGCGCCAGGCCGCCTGCCAGCAAGACCACGCCACACGCTTTCCACAGGCGCGTCCAGCCTGAGGCATTATGCGGCAGGGTTTCCAGCGCATTGAGATAGACCGCCGACGCAACCAGCAGCATCGCCCACAACAACATGTTGACCCAGGCCGGAATAATCGGCGAGATGAGGTAAATCGCAATCGCGAGCATCATCACACCGAAAAAATATTTGACCGCGTTCATCCAGCCACCCGCTTTGGGCAACAGCGCGCCCGCCGACAAGCCGATCAGCAACAGCGGCACGCCCATGCCCAAGGCCAGCACGAATAGCGCTGCACCGCCGAGTACGGTATTGCCTGTCTGTGCGATAAAAGCAAGCGCCGCAGCCAGCGGCGGCGCAACGCAAGGCCCCACGATAACGGCAGATAACGCGCCCATCACAAACACGCCGACAAAGCTGCCGCCCTTCATTTTGTTCGACGCATCGGAGAACTTACTCTGGATTGCACTGGGTAATTGCAGCTCGAAAAATCCGAACATGGATAGCGCCAGCGCCACGAAAACCAGCGCGCCCACACCGAGCGCCCACGGGTTTTGCAGGGCGTTGGAGATCAGCGTGCCGGACAGCGCAGCGGCCACACCAGCCAGCGAATACGTGATCGCCATGCCCAGCACATAAGCAAGCGCCAGCAGAAAACCGTTGGTCTTGGTGGGCGTTTTTTTCTGCCCGGCGATAATGCCGGACAAAATCGGAATCATCGGAAACACGCAGGGTGTCAACGCGAGCAATAAACCGAATCCGAAAAAGGTGGCAAGCACTGCCCAGAAGCTGCCGCCTTTGAGCACCTTTTCAATTTTTGAGGTATCCGACTCGGGGATGCCTTTACCGGGCGTGGCAGCAACAGTGGTGAGGACGGCAGGCTTATCTGGCTGCGACATCGCAGGGGTTTCTGGCGCTGGCGCGACACCCGCCGTCGCCGCAGCCAGCGTAAACGGCGTGGTAATCGGCGGGTAGCATATCCCGGCTTTTTCATTGCAACCCTGATACGTCGCTTCCAGCACAAGCGTTTCATCTGCTTTCAGCGCACGCGACAACCCAAGCGTTACGGCGAAATCATGGTGGTAAACCTCGGTGCGGCCAAAATTGGGATCTTCCTTGACATCCGCCTGCGGCAGCGTCTTCCGCACAACCGTGATGTCAGCAGGGGATTTGACCGCAAATCCCAGCTTGTCGCGATACAGATACGTGCTATCGGTCAGGCCATAGTTCACAGTGACGGTTTGCGCGTCAGTCTGCGCAGCCTGCGCCTTGAACGCCTCTTCCGGCGGCAGGATTTTGGGCGTCGGATCGCTCCCCAGGCTGCGCAAACCCGCCAGTACAGAGGAAGACTGTGCCGGCTTGGTGAGCGCATCCAGAGACTGCGCCGGTAGCGCGGCAGGAGGCTTGGCAACAGGAGCCAACACCGCCTTGGGCGCAGACGGCAACGGGATCAACTGGGTCTGGGTAATGGGCGTGTAACACAGCCCCGCATCGGCGCAGCCCTGATATGTGGCTTTAAGCGTGACGGCGGTCGTGCCTGGCGCACGCTCAAACGGCAGGGTGACGCGTACCTCTTTGCGATAAATTTCGACCTTGCCGAAGTTTTCATCGTCTTTCATCTTGCCTGCCGGGTAACTGGCTCCACCCAACGTGCCGCCGGTCAGTTCAAATTTGAATTTCTGTCGATAAAGGTAATAGCCGTCGGCAATCTGCCAGCGCGCCTCCAGTGTTTTCGCGCTGGGCGCGCCAGCCGAAAACTTGAACGCAACTTCCGGCTCCAGAAAGTCTTGCGAATGCGCAACTGCGCCCCAAGATAGCGATAACGCAACCAACAGATGAGTAACATAGTTCATATTTCAGTCTCCGCAGCCACCCAGGCAAGATACCCGGGCAGGCCATGTTCGATGGGCACAGCAATGATTTCAGGCAGGTCGTAAGGATGACATTCTCGCAGGATCTGCTCCACGCGCGGATACGCCCCGACAGTGGTTTTAATCAGCAGCGGAGTCTCGTTGGCGACATCCACTGCACCCTGCCATCGGTAAACAGACTGGCAAGCTGCGAGAATGTTCACGCACGCCGCCGCCCGCGCCTCGATCAAGACATGAGCCAATCGTTCGGCGGCGGCAACATCCGGTACATTTGTAAAGACTAACAGAGGTTTCATCGCATGCGCATTGGTCCGATTGTGCTACTTATTATCCTGTCATTTCCGATTCTCGAAGTCGCTGGCGTTGTCTGGGTTTTCGAGAAAATCGGCTGGTGGGCTGCCGTCTGGCTGGCGTGTGCTGCCATCGGCGGCATCACGCTGATCCGCTTCGAGCGCATTGCCTGGAGTGTGCGCATGCTGTCCACGCTGCAATCCGGCACCCACCCTATTGCCTCACTCTTCACCAGCGGGCGGGTGCTGCTCGCGGGCGGTCTGCTGATATTCCCCGGATTCATCAGCGACATCATCGCACTGGCTTTATTGCTGTTGCCGGGAACCTGGATGAAACGGGGTTCGATTCCACGCGCCGCAAATGACGACGTGCTGGAAGGCGAATTCCGGCGTGAGACCGACGATAACGGGCGTTTGCGCTAAGCGCCTATACCAGACCCATCATCACCAGCGCCACAAACGCCGCAAACAGGGCAAAGTGGCTCATCCCTTCAATCGCATTCGTTTCACCGTCATGCAGGTTGTTCATCACCGCCAGCAAAGTCAGCAACAACATCCCGCCCTGAACCGGTGTTAACGCCATCACGATCCGTTCGCCGGAGAATAGCGCGATGCCCTCGATCACCGGCAGCGTCAGCAGCACCGTCGCCAGTGACGCGCCCAAGGCAATATTCACCGTCGTCTGCAGACGGTCTTTTTTGGCCGCACTCAGCGCAGTCAGAATTTCCGGGCTGGCCGAAATCAGCGCCACCAGCACGGCGGGGATGGATTTGGGCAAGCCGCTGCCGACCAGTCCCGCATCCAGCAACGCGGATAACACCTCGGACAACAAACCCACCAGCGCAATCGCGCCCACCATGACGCCGACATTGAGCGCCGGGCCGCGTGCTGCGTCGTGCGCTTCTTCATCAAGTGCAGCGTTATGCTCAAAAAAATCGCGGTGCTCCACCGTCTGCAGCCGCAGAAAAGCCAGGTACATGATCGCCATGACGCCAACCGAAAACACGGAATAGATTTTCCACTGCGCATCCGGCACAAAGTCAGGAATGAACATGCCGATGCCAATCGCCACAATCAGCATGGCAATAAACGAATTGGCGGACGACAGATTGTATTTGGGCGAACCATGCCTGATCCCGCCGAGGATGGCAGCGGCGCCCAGAATGCCGTTGATGTCGAACATGATGGCGGCGAACACCGTATCGCGCGCGAGCGTCGGATTCGGCGCGCCCTGTAACAGCACCACCAGAATCACCACTTCAACCGACACCGCTGCCAGCGTGAGAATCAGCGTACCGTAAGGCTCGCCCCAGCGCAGCGCCAGCACCTCGGCGTGGTGGCTGATGCGGAACGCCACGCCGATGATCGCGCCGAGAATGACCAGTAACAAACCCCATAGCGCCGATCCACCATGCGCGATGGCACTATGTTCTAGCGCAAAGCCCAAGCCGAGAACCAGCAGAGCGATGGCGATGGGGAATTCAGATTTGAGGGATTTCATGCGCGATCAGATAAAAAATGATCGCTCATCCTACCCGAAAGGAAAACGCAGCGATCAGGGTGTTTTTGTAATCAGTTCTTTGAACCGCTGTTTGTCGGCATCGTATTTTGCGCGCACGCTGACCAGCGCCTCCTGGTTCTGCAACACGGTGTGTTTCAGTTCCAGGCTTTCTTTTTCGCTTTGCGCCAATTGCTGTTTCAGATTGGCTGGCAGCGGCCTTTTTGCCCGGGCAATTTTGTCGGCGCGCGCGTACAGATCCTTCAAGGTCGCATCGACCACTTTGGCGCGAATGTCTGCGCCCTTGATCGCCAGCTTGTGGTGTTCCAGCGCACGGTCACGCGCCAGATCGATTTCGGCTTCAGTCGTATATGTCGCCGTCAGCGCATGATCCAGCCGCGCCTGCTCGTCAACGGCGCGTTGGCGTTTGTCTACTTCCGCTTTTTTGCTGGCCGCTTCACGGCGCTCCGATTCAGAGGCGGTGTGCTTGACCACCAGCCCTTGCTTGTTCAGTTCTGCCGCGCCGCTTTGCTGATAGCTCGGCGGCAAGGTATCGCCATAATGCACACGCCCGGCACCGTCCACCCAGCGATACATCGCTGCTTGCGCAGACACGCCGCCCAGCAGTAGCAAAGCCAGGCTATACGCCGTAGTCCGCACGGTAGCGCGCCACGTTTTGCAATTCTTGTACCCGACTCGAATCACGCTTCAAAAGCTCCAGTAAATTATCCAGTGTAGCCACCGCTACGACGGGAATGCCGTAACTGTCCCTGACTTCCTGCACCGCAGAGCTTTGCCCGCTGCCGCGCTCCATTCTGTCCAGCGCAATCACCACGCCCGCCGCTTCTGCCCCATGCGCCCGGATCAGTTCAACTGATTCGCGCACCGAGGTCCCCGCCGAAATCACATCATCCACAATCAGTACCCGGCCCGTCAGCGCCGCACCCACCACCGTGCCGCCCTCGCCGTGATCCTTGGCTTCCTTGCGGTTGAACGCAAACGGCACGTTCCGCCCCATCCCCGCCAGCGCAATCACAATCGACGCGGCCAGCGGTATCCCTTTATACGCCGGGCCAAACACCACATCAAACGCGATCCCCGAATCGAGTATCGCTTTGGCGTAAAATTCACCCAGCCGACGCAGCTTGTCGCCGTCGTTAAACAAGCCCGCATTAAAAAAATACGGGGACATGCGTCCCGCTTTTGTCTTGTATTCGCCAAAACACAGCACATTCGAAGCAATGGCGAACGCTAGAAACCCGGTTTTGTAATCGGTCATATTTTACTTTTCTTGAATAAACAGAATGAGCTGCACTTGATGCGAATTATATCGGCCAATCTAAACGGCATCCGCTCCGCCGCCACCAAAGGGGTTTTTTCCTGGCTTGCCACACAACATGCCGACGTGGTGTGCCTGCAGGAACTCAAAGCGCAGATCACCGACCTGACGCGCGAAATGCTGCAACCCGACAACTTTTACGGCTACTTTCATTGCGCTGAAAAAAAAGGTTATAGCGGCGTCGGCCTGTATACGCGCAAGCAGCCGGACGAAATTATCGAAGGCCTGGGCATTGCCGACATCGACAGCGAAGGACGTTATATCGAAGCGCGCTTCGGCAATCTGTCCGTCGTCTCGCTCTACCTGCCATCCGGCTCCAGCTCCGACGAGCGCCAGCAGGTCAAATTCAGCTTCCTCAAACGCTTCCTGCCGCAGCTCGAACGCCTGGCAAAATCAGGCCGCGAAGTCATCCTGTGCGGCGACTGGAATATCGCACACAAAGAAATCGACCTGAAAAACTGGAAATCCAACCAGAAAAATTCCGGCTTCCTGCCCGAAGAACGCGCCTGGCTCACCCACGTATTCGACGAACTCGGCTGGGTCGATGTCCATCGTCGCCTGTGCCCCGATGCCACCGGCGACGCCTACACCTGGTGGAGCAACCGCGGCCAGGCCTACGCCAACAACGTCGGCTGGCGCATCGACTACCAGATTGCCACGCCCGGCATCGCGAAAACCGCCCGCGCGGTGAGCGTATATAAAGACCAGCGTTTTTCCGATCACGCACCGCTGATCGTCGATTATGATTACCCGTCTTGAGCCCATATCGAGGTTGCAATGAAAAAGCAGCGCGCGCTTCACCTGTTACAGGAACACAAGGAGGTTATCTGCCAACGCTTCAGTGTTCGGCATTTGTCCCTGTTCGGTTCTACTGTGCGCGATGAAGCACGCGACAATAGTGACATCGACATGCTGGTTGAGTTTGACAGCCCGGCCACCGCTGACCGCTACTTCGGTTTGCAGTTTTATCTGGAAGACCTGTTTGGTTGCCCGGTCGATCTCGTGACCGAAAAAGCCCTCCGCCCCGAGTTACGGCCCTATATTGAAAAGGAAGCCATCCGTGTTGCGTGAATGGCGCTTTTATCTGGACGATATGATCGACTTTGCAGAAAAAGTGCTGACTTACACTCATGGCATGGAACAAAGCCAGTTCGAGCAGAGTGGCTTGAACTACGATGCCACCCTGCGCAACCTCGAACTGATTGGCGAAGCCGCAACACACATTCCCGAGCATGTTCGCCAATTTGCCAGCCACATCGACTGGCGCCGCATCGTGGCCACGCGCAACCGGCTGATACACGGCTATCTTGGTGTTGATAACGACATTCTCTGGAGCATCATTCAGACGGACATTCCTGCTTTACTGCACAATCTGCAGGCCCTGAAAACAGCGGCGGACGAGGGTCTGATCCCTGCCCCTGCCGCATGACCCCGCAAGCCTTCATCGCCAAGTGGCGCGCCAACCCGCTGACCGAACGCGCGGGCGCGCAAGCGCATTTCGAAGACCTGTGCGCGCTGCTGGAAGTGGAGCCTCCGCGCAAGGAAGGCGAATACCAGTACGAACGCGGCCTGATCAAAAAGAGCAGCGCCAGCCAGGGCTGGGCGGACGTGTGGAAACGCGGCTGCTTTGCCTGGGAATACAAAGCGCCCGACAAAGACCTCGGTGCCGCGCTCAAGCAGTTGATGGTGTACGCGTTGGCGCTCGACAACCCGCCGCTGCTGGTGGTGAGCGACCGCAACCGAATCGAAATCCACACCCACTTCACCGGCACACCGAGCGAAGTCCACACCATCGCGCTGGAAGACATCGGCCAGCCGCTCAAGCTGCAAAAGCTGCGCTGGCTGTTCGACTCGCCCGAGCGTTTCAAGCCGCAGCGCACCACATACGACGTCACCATCGATGCCGCCGCGCGCATGGGTACGCTCGCCAAACGCTTTGCCGAGCAAGGCCATGACCCGCTGCAAACCGCGCACTTCCTCATCCAGTGCGTGTTCTGCATGTTCGCCGAAGACGCCCGGCTACTGCCGGAAAAGCTGTTCGAAACCGTACTGGATAAATCCAACCCGGACGGCAGCAAAGCGCAAGCCCGGCTCAGCGAACTGTTCGCGGCCATGCAAAAAGGCGGCGACTTTGCGCTGGAAACCATCCCGTATTTCAACGGTGGCCTGTTCGAGCACATCGACGTGCCCCCGCTCACCACCGAAGACGTGGTGCAACTGCTCGATGCCGCGCGCATGGACTGGGGCGCAATCGAACCGGCCATACTGGGCACCCTGTTCGAGCGCGGTCTCAACCCCGACATGCGCAGCCAGCTCGGCGCGCATTACACCGACCCCGCCACCATCGGCAAACTCATCCGCCCCGTCATCGAAGCACCGCTGCTGGCCGAATGGCAGCCGGTCAAAGATCGCATCGCCGACCGGATGGCCAATTACATTCAGGGTGGCAAAGGCTCGCAAACCGCGCTCAAGGACGCACAAGCGGCGTTTACCGGATTCATCGCACGGCTCAAGGCCTACCGCGTACTCGACCCCGCCTGCGGTAGCGGCAACTTTCTCTACCTTGCGCTCAAAGCCCTCAAGGACATCGAGCACCGCGTCAACCTCGAAGCCGAAGCCCTCGGCCTGCACCGCGAACTCGTCATCGAAACCAGCCCCGCCAACGTGCTCGGCATCGAACTCAATCCCTACGCCGCCGAACTCGCAAGAGTGACTGTGTGGATCGGCGAAATCCAGTGGATGCTCATGCACGGCTATGCGTTGCGGCGCGACCCGATCCTGCAGCCGCTGGATCACATCGAATGCCGCGATGCCGTGCTGACACCCGAGGGCGACGAATCCGAATGGCCCGATGCCGATGCCATCGTCGGCAACCCGCCCTTTCTCGGCGGCAGCAAGAAACGCGGCGAACTCGGCGATGAAACCTTCAATGCACTCAACCGCGTGTACAAAGATCGCGTGCCCGGCGGCGCCGACCTTGTCACCTACTGGTTCGAAAAAGCCCGCCAGCAAATTGAAACAGGCAAAGCGCAGCGCGCCGGGCTGGTTGCCACACAGGCGATCCGTAACGGCAGCAACCGCAAGGTACTCGCGCGCATCGTCACCACCGCGCCCATCTTCGAAGCTTGGAGCGACGAAGAGTGGATCAATAACGGCGCGGCTGTGCGGGTGTCGTTGGTGTGCTTCGGCCATACAAGCCCCTCTCCCACCGGGGGAGGGGTTGGGGTGGGGGAACAACGTGCCTCCGTGTCAGAGATGCATTCCACAACACACACCACCAAACGCCCGCTTCCAGACGACACCAAAACCTTCGCGCGCACGCTGCGTAAAACCGCGACCGACGCGGAAAACCTGTTGTGGCAATTACTGAGAAAAAACCAGTTGCTCGGCTTCGGCTTTCGCCGCCAACACCCGCTCGGTGCGTACTTTCTCGATTTCTATTGTCACAAGGCAAAGCTGGCCATCGAACTGGATGGCGGACAGCACGCCGAGCCACGACAGCAAGCCCATGACGAGCAGCGAAGCGCTTACCTTGCCAAAGAAGGCATAACGGTGCTGCGATTCTGGAATAACGATGTCCTGCAAAATACCGAGGGCATGCTGCAAACAATTTATGACTGGCTGGCTGCATTGGGCGATCAACGTGCCCCCACCCCAACCCCTCCCCCAAAGGGAGAGGGGCTTGATGCCATGCTGGATGGGAAGCCGGTTGCGGAAATTCACGCTGACCTGACGGCAGGGGGTGGACTGGATTTGACGCAGGCTCAACCTCAAGCAGAAAACTCAGGCATTGTTTTTCAAGGCCCCGTCAAAGTCGGCTCATTCGACATTCCAGGTGAGTTGGCACGGCAATGGCTCAAGCTACCCAACCCAAATGGACGACCTAACAGCGATGTTTTGCGCCCTTGGGCTAACGGACAAGACCTGACTAATCGCCCATCCGACACTTGGATTATTGATTTTGGTATAGGTCGAATAGAACAAGAGTCGATGCTATACGAACAGCCATTCGCACACGTTTTGCGTGAAGTTAAACCACAACGCGAAGCGCAGAACGATGCCGGGCGCAAAGCTAGATGGTGGCTTCATGGCAGGTCTGGTTCAGACTTACGTACTGCGGTTCTTGCCATCAAACGATACATCGCCACCCCGCGCGTCGCCAAACACCGCTTTTTCGTTTGGCTACCCGCAGCCGTTCTACCTGACACCCGGCTCAACGTCATCGCATCCGATTCCGACACCACCTTCGGCATTCTCTCCAGCCGCATTCACGAAGTATGGTCACTGGCGCAGGCGAGTATGCACGGCGTTGGCAATGACCCCACGTACAACGCCAAATCCTGCTTCGAAACCTTCCCCTTCCCCGCTGGCCTGACGCCGCGCGCCCCCCCTCTCCCTCCGGGGGAGGGGTCGGGGGT
>JBEBIZ010000010.1:0-93026 GCA_040080135.1 Thiobacillaceae bacterium | reverse complement strand
AAATTCTGGAAGTGCAGCTGAATGACGGTTTTCAGTCGGGCGTGAACTGGGCAAAACTCACCGGACCGCAGCTTATGCAAGGTGCGGGCACAGATAATTTTGGCTTGAACAAGAGCGTGGCGGGCACGCTGGGCAGCGTGCTTGGCGGCAATATTCCAGCCGCGCTTACGCCGGCCAACGGGCTGTTTAGTCTGGCGTTCAACGACGGCGACTTTGCTGCGGTCATTAACTTGATCAAAAGCCAGGGAGCGGTGCATGTCTTGTCCAGCCCGCGCATTGCCACCATCAATAACCAGAAAGCCGTGCTTAAAGTGGGCACGGATGATTTCTTTCTGACAGGAATCAAGGCGGGCACGCCAGCCACGCTTACGACACCGGCCACGCCGACCGAAGTGACGGTGGAACCCTTCTTTTCCGGGATTGCACTGGATGTGACCCCGCAGATCGACGACAAGGACAACATCACCCTGCATGTCAGGCCCTCGGTCAGTACCGTCAAGGAAAACAATAAAACCATTGAGTTAGGCAGTTTGGGTAACTTCAAACTGCCGCTGGCCTCCAGCAGCATTTCCGAAACAGACAGCGTGGTTCGCCTGAAGGACGGCCATATTGTCGCTATCGGCGGCTTGATGAGCCAGACGTTTGATGACAAAAAAAACCGGCTTCCCCTGTTGGGCGACATTCCTTTACTGGGGCAGCTTTTCGGCAATACCAGCCAGTCCAGCCAGAAGCGCGAACTGGTGGTGCTGATCAAAACCACTCTGATCCGTAACAGCCAGGATTGGGGGCGTGATATGGACGAGGTGCAGCGCCGTTTCAAAACGTATAACGCGGGCGACATCCAGCCGTGAATACCTGGTGGGGTCATTTTGGCCTGCACGAGCCGCCCTTTGGCCTGACCCCGGATACCGGTTATTTTTTTCCTGCGCAGCCGCATCAGGAAGCGCATGAAACCCTGCTCCATGCGCTAAGTTCAGGCGAAGGATTTCTGGTGGTGAGCGGCGAAGTCGGCACCGGTAAAACCCTGCTGTTGCGTCGTCTGCTCAATACGCTGCCTGTGCAGAGCCAAGCCGCTTTTGTCCCAAATCCTGGACTCGACCCACGCGGGCTGTATGCGGCCATCGCGACCGAATTTGGCCTGTCGGCGGAGGGTTCGCGCGATGCATTGATTCACCGGCTGGAGCGGCATTTCATCGAACTCGCGCAGCAGCACAAGCAGCCCGTAGTGTTGATCGACGAAGCGCAAGCCTTGCCTGCGGCCACGCTCGAAGCGGTTCGCCTGCTCACCAATCTGGAAACAGAGAAACGCAAATTGCTGCAAGTCGTGTTGTTTGGTCAGCCTGAATTGATGACACGGCTGGCAGAAAAAAACACCCGGCAAATTCTGACCCGCGTCAGCTTCCACGCGCTGTTACGCCCGCTCACACGCCGCGAACTCACCGCATATCTGGCACACCGGCTCGGGGTGGCGGGCAGCGTCCGTGCCTCGGCGCTGTTTACCGGTTTTGCGCGCTATGCGCTATGGCGCGCTGCTCGAGGCCTGCCACGCTTGGTAAATGTCATCGCGGCAAAATCCATGATGCTGGCCTACGGGCGCGGCGAATCCCGGGTTAAACGGCAACACGTCATCGCTGCGGCACGGGATACGCTTGCCGCACGCAAGCCGGTTCGCCCAGGTGTGTTGATTGGCGGGTTGGCGATGCTGGGACTTGCCGCGGCGGCAGTGGCGGGCATGGGCTGGTTATGAGTGCTATCAATCAAATGTTGCGTGACCTTGACGCACGCAACGCGCCTCAAACGTCGCCCGCGCTAGTTTTGGAAGCGGCAGGCGACCGTCACTCGGGTAAACGTGGATGGGTAACGATCCCCCTGGTTTTGCTTGGCTTGGGTATTGTCATCGCTGGGGGATTCTTTGCGATGAGAGACCGTGCAGGGCAGCGCGAGGTGGTGGGTTCTATACCGCACGCCGCGCCAGTTGCCGCGCTCACGCCTAAGGCTCCTGTCGCTGTCGTGCCCGTTCAGCCAATCAAGCTGGCTGCACCCGCACCCGCTGTCGAAGCTAGTGTGCTAGCACCGTCTGCGGCAGTTGTTACCAGCAATCTTGCCCCGCCGCCTGTAATGCCAAAGCTTGCGAACGCCTTGAAGCCGCCCGCGTTGATCTTGCCTAAAGCGTCTGAAACAGTTGCGTCAAGCACCTCCGAAGTCATCAAGCACAATGTCGAATTGTCGCCCAGCGCTGCGGCGCAACAGCTTTTGGATGAAGCGAATGCGCTGCGCCGCGAAGGCAAACCGGATGCGGCACGGCGCAAATATCGCGACGCACTGGAACGTAATTCGGGTTTGAGCAGCGCCCGCATCCAGCTCGCCGAAACCATGAACGAACAGGGGGAAACCGAGGCTGCCTTGGCCGTGCTTAAAGCCGCTTATAACCAGCAGCCCGACCCCGATCTGGCGGTGGCATCAGGCCGGATGCTGGCCAGTCGCGGCCAGCGCGCCGAAGCGCTGATCTGGTTTGCGCGCGGCGGCGCAGTGTTGCGCCCGGCTGATCACGCGTTGTCGGCGGCGCTGCTGGCGCAGGATCAACGTTACGACGAAGCTATCCGCGCCTATCAGACGGCGTTGTCAGCCGATCCGCATAAAGGCGGCTGGCTATTGGGGCTGGGTCTGGCGCTGGAGGCGACCGGGCGGCGCGAAGAGGCGCAAACAGCCTATCAGCAAGCCTTGGCCTGGGGGGAGTTCAAACCCGAAGTGGTCAAGTTTCTGAACGAGCGCCTTGTTAAATAAAAACGGCGGTGCTGCCGCGATAGCGGCATCGAAAGGTCTTTTTACATTGTTGTCAGCACGCAACACTAACGGCGCTTTGTAATAGAAAATAAGCAGATACTGGTTTTCTGTAGCCATTTTGTTAGAATTCGGCGCGTCGGTTGGATTAACAAGTCCCTGACCGATCTCTGGTGTGGGTTTTTATATTGTTTGTAAAGGGAAGATTAAATGAAATACTCCGTTCTCCTGGCCGCTCTGCTGGCTGTTTCCATGACCGCTTGCGGTAAAAAAGACGAAGCCGCTGCTCCCGCTCCGGCTCCTGAGGCTGCAATGCCTGCTCCTGAAGCTGCAGCACCTGCTGAAGCTGCCGCACCGGCTGCTGACGCTGCTGCGCCTGCTGCTGATGCTGCTGCGCCTGCTGCTGATGCTGCCGCTCCTGCTGCTCCGGCTGCAGAACCTGCCAAGTAATTTTTACTTGCAGGAAAAAAAGCCGACCTTTGGGTCGGCTTTTTTTCGCCTATGTGTTGCGCAAAACACACGCAAGCGCAGAACCCGTTGGTTGCGCTGGATATGCGTTGGATTATCGGGTGAGAAAGTCGTCGATTCGTGCAATAGCCTCTTCCAGACGTGGCAGCGGCTGGGTGTAGGCGATGCGCAGGTAGTGTTGCGGCTGGTGCGTGCCGAAATCGAGCCCTGGCGTTACCGCCACACCAGCGTGTTCCAGCAGGGCATGGGCAAATTCGAAGCTGTCGCGACTGTGGGCGCGGCAATCGGCATACAGATAGAACGCGCCCTGCGGTACCGTGGGGATGGCGAATCCGCGCTCGCGCAGCGCGGGGAGCAGAAAATCGCGGCGGGCGCGTAGCGTGGCTTTGCAGGCTTCGAGTTCGTTCAGCGTGGCGGGCGAGAAGGCGGCCAGTGCGGCATATTGTGCCGGGGTGGACGCAGCCAGAAACAGGTTTTGCGCCAGCCGTTCCAATCCGGGTAGCGCCCAGGCGGGGGCGACGAGCCAGCCCAGTCGCCAGCCTGTCATCAAAAAATATTTGGAAAAACTGTTGACGACGAAGACGTCGTCCCAGCGTGCCGCGCTATGCTCGGCGCCGTCGTAGGTCAGCGCCAGGTAAATCTCATCGACGATCAGCGCCACGCCGTGCGCTGCACACCATGCGTGGATGCGCGCGAGCTCGTCGGGCGCAATACAGGTTCCGGTCGGGTTAGACGGGCTGGCGATCAGCACGGCGCGCGTGGCCGGGGTGGCATGACGTTCGATCTGCTCCAGCGTCAGTTGGAAGCCGCTGTCAGCATCAACCGGAACCGTGATCGCGCGGGCATCGCAAAACTGCGCGAAATGCCGGTTGCAGGGGTAGCCAGGGTCGGCCATCAGCACCTCGTCGCCCGGACCGACCAGCAGACCCAGCGCCAGCAGCAGCGCGCCGGATGCGCCGGGCGTGACGACGATGCGCGAGGGTTCGACTGTGGCTTGCCAGCGCGCGTCATAAAACCCGGCGATGGCACAGCGCAGGGCGGGCAGACCGAGCGCACCCGTGTAATGCGTGTGACCGGCGCGCAGCGCAGCGATGCCCGCTTCGACAATGGGCGCGGGCGTGGCGAAATCGGGCTCGCCGATTTCCAGATGAACGATGTCGCGCCCAGCGGCTTCGAGTGCTTGCGCCCGTGCCAGGATGGCCATGACATGAAAGGGCGCGATGTCGTCCATGCGCGCAGCAGTGTGGAGCTTAGGCGCGCTCATGGGGTTCCAATCGCGCCAGCGGATGCTGGCGATAAAACTGCTGCAACTGTTGGTAAATCGCGTGGTATTCCTCATCGAGCACGTGCGGCGTTTCAAAAAACACTTCGGTCAGCACTGCAAAAAACTCGGCGGGACTGGTCGCCGCATAGGGGTTGATCCTGCTGTGTCCATAAGCCGCACGCCCGCAAAAATCGGCATATGCTGCGTTGAAGTCGCGCGCCCAAAGGCTGCTGTCCATGCCCCGGTGCAGGGGCGGGAAACCGTCGGAATGGCCGTTCAGCATGTCGAGTTTATGTGCAAACTCGTGCAGCACAACGTTGTTGCCGTTGCCTTGACCACTCGTCAGTACGTCGGCGATCGACAGCACCAGCGGTCCGGTATGCCGCCAGGATTCTCCGGAGAGGATGTCGCGCCGGTGGTGCACCACGCCCGCGGCGTCGGTGTCGGTATGTGGGCGCAAGAACGCATTGGGGTAGAGCACAATTTCGCGCCAGCTGCGATAACTCTGCTCATCCAGATTGAGAATTAACAGACTGGCTTGCAGGGCAATCGCGAGTTGTGTCCCGCGATCCTCTTCCGCGCCGCCTGCAAGGGTGAAGCGCTTGGTGTGCAGGAACAGGCTGGCGATTGTGCGCAGGCGCGCAAGCTCGTTCGCGCTCAGCCTGTCCAGGATAGGGAGCCCGGCCACCGCCGCATCAAACTCGGTTACAGGAATCAGCGGCGGTCGCGGGTGGAACCAGCGGGATAGCCAGCGCATCCGGGTCAGGATTCTTCCGGATCAATCTCGATGAGCTGGACGTGTTCCGGATTGTCCAGTTCCACGCGTTCGATCTGGGCGAAACGCCGGCTGATTTTGTCGCTTGAGATGCGCACTTCATTGACGTCGGTATTGGCCTGCTGGATATGGCTGGCGAGTTTTTTCATGCGGTCGTCGAAGCGCGAAAAATCTTTTGCCAGCTTGCCCAGTTCGTCTTTGATGACATGCGCCATGCGGCGGGTCTCCGAATCGCGTATCACCGCGCGCGCGGTGTTCAGCACCGCCATCAGCGTCGTCGGCGATGTAATCCAGACATGCTTGCGCTGCGCGTGCTCGACCAGGTCGGAATGGTAAGCGTGGATCTCGGCAAATACGGCTTCAGCGGGCAGGAACATCACTGCGCCATCCGATGTTTCGCCTGCAACAATGTATTTGGCCGCAATATCGTCAACATGTTTTTTAACATCGAGCTTGAACTGTTTGCGCGCAGCATCCTGCTCCGTTTTTGCCAGCGTGTCGTCAAACATGCGGCTGTAGTTTTCCAGCGGGAATTTTGAATCCACGCACACCGTACCGGTCGGCTCCGGCAACACCAGCGCACAGTCGGCGCGTTGCCCGCCTTTAAGCGTGAACTGGAAGGTATAGGCATCCGGCGGCAGGATATTGCGCACCAGGGCTTCGAGCTGGACTTCGCCAAACGCGCCGCGTGAGCGTTTGTCGCCGAGGATTTCCTGCAGGCTGACGACGTTGGAAGCAAGACCTTCGATTTTCTTCTGCGCTTCGTCAATCACGGCGAGCCGTGACATGACCGAGGTGAACGTATCGTTGGTTTTCTTGAAGCCTTCATCCAGGCGCTCGGCCACCTTGCCCGAAATTTCATTCAGCCGACCATCCACCGTTTGTGATAGCTGGTGCACGCGATCATTGAACTGGGCGGTCATGCCCTTGAGTGTTTCCTGCAGCATCGTCTGTTCGGCGCGGCTTTGCTCGGCCAGTTTTTCCAGCATGGCGGTTTGAAACAGGCCGAGTTGTCCGGTTACAGTCTCGCGTGTTTCGGCCAGACGTTCGGTTTGTGCGAGCTGCAAGTCAGTGAGGCGCGTTTGCATGCGGTCTGACTGCTGGGATAAGCCATTGTGCAGATCAGACAGAACCGCGCGATGCCGAGTTTCCATGTCTTGCATGATTTGGGCAGGCAAGGAAACCTGCGCCTTTTGAAAAGCGAGCAAGCGCAAAAAAACCGCCAGCAGCACCAGCAAAATCAGCACCAGGCCAATAAGCAAACTAATATTGAGAGGGTTCATGTTTTTATTATACGGGCGCAGACCATTGGATTCAGGGGTGCGCTGTATATGCAGACGATTGCTCGCAAGACAATGGCTGCGGGTGATATTTTCGCAGGTAAACGGGATGAGGGCAGGGATATGAATGCAGTCAAACACATTACCGAGCTGGGGCAAAGCGTCTGGCTGGATAATCTTTCGCGCACGCTGATTCATGATGGCGAGCTGGCGCGGTTGATTCGCGATGACGGCGTATCGGGGGTCACCTCCAACCCCTCCATTTTTCACAACGCGGTCGCGACCAGTCCGTATTACGCGGATGACCTGTTGCGCTTGAGGGAAGCAGAGCCGGATATGGAACGGCGTGTTGAAGCCTTGGTGATTCCGGATGTCCAGGCCGCATGCGATCTGTTGCGCCCGGTGTTTGAACGTACGCAGGGTAACGACGGTTATGTCAGTCTGGAAGTGGCGCCGCGCTGGGCGTACGACGCGGAGCGCACCGTGGCGGAAGGGCAGCGGCTGGCGGCGCGGGTTGACCGGAAGAATCTGTTGATCAAGGTACCGGGCACGCCCGAAGGCGTGGTTGCGTTTGAGACGCTGACCCGTCTTGGCATCAACGTGAATGTCACGTTGCTGTTTTCGGTTGCCCAGACCGAGCGTGTGTGGGAAGCCTATATTCGCGGGCTGACTGCACGCGTCGCGGCGGGAATCGATATTCGCCACAGCAAGGCCGTTGCGAGTCTGTTTTTGTCTCGGGTGGATACGTTGATTGATGCCAGACTGAACGAAATGGGTACGCCAGCGGCACACGCGTTGCGCGGAAAAGCGGCGGTGGCGATGGCTAAAAATGCCCACCGGCGCTATGAGGAAATGTTCAAGTCCGCAGGGTTTAGCCACCTGGCGCAGGGCGGCGGACGTCCGCAATATTTGTTATGGGCCAGCACGGGCGCAAAAAATCCGGATTACTCTGACCTGCTCTATGTTGAACCCCTGATTGGCGCGGAGACGATCAATACCTTGCCGGATAAAACCATAGCTGCAATTCGTGACCATGGCCATCCGGCATTAAACTTGGGGCTGGGTTTGGGCGAAGCCAATACGCAGCTTGCCGAACTAGCCGGGTTGGGCATGGACATGGATAGCGTCGGTGAAAGCTTGCAGGCCGACGGCGTGAAGCTTTTTGCGGCCGCGTTCGACAAGTTATTAGCGCTGGTGGCTTGAACGATGTGCATCAGAACGGCGTGCAAAATCACGGGCAAGTCTGTCACTTGATACAATCGCACGCTGTTTACTACCTGATACCGGATGTCAGCATGAAAAAAGCCCACGACCTGAATGAATTTATCGACCTTGTCCACCAGGCGGTTTACGAAGTTGACGAACTTCGCGCCTGCCTGGAATACGACGATAACGAGGCCGCGACCTATGCACCTTTTCTCGATTCGCTCGACAAAATTTTGCGGGATCTGTACACATCCATGACGGATGGAACCTATCAAGGTGCCGGGCAAGGCAATGACCTGGATTTTATGCCGCTGTTCAAACGCCACGAACGTGATATTCCATTCCGCGAAATCCTGCGCGCCATCAACGCCACGCATCGCGAAGGCTACGAAACGCCCGCAGCGAAACGCTGATTTCCCTCATACCCAATGGGCGCAATATCCATTACGCCTGCTCGTCTGGAATATTTTGCCGGGCTTCCCTATTCGTCGCTGTACGGCGATATTTATCATTCCGCCGATGGCGCAGTCGGGCAGGCGCGCCATGTTTTTCTTCAAGGCTGCGGCTTGCCGCAAGCGTGGGCGGAGCAGACGCACTTTGTCGTTCTGGAAACCGGTTTTGGCGCGGGGCTGAGTTTTCTTGCGACTTGGGCTGCCTGGCGGGACGACCCGGCGCGTTCGGATCGCCTGCATTTTCTGTCGGTCGAAAAACATCCCTTTACGGCGAACGATCTGGCCGACCTGCACGCCGCCTGGCCCGAATTTTCCGCCCAGTCGCAGGAACTGATCGCGCACTGGCCGCTGCTCACGCCAGGCTTTCATCGCATTGCATTCGACGATGGCCGGGTCATCCTGACCTTGATGCTGGGCGATGCCACAGACTGCCTGACGCAACTGGACGCGACCGTCGATGCGATTTATCTGGACGGGTTTGCACCTGATCGCAATCCCGATATGTGGCGGCCCGCGCTGTTTCGCCAACTGGCGCGCGTGGCGAAACCCGGCACGCGACTGGCGAGCTACACCGTTGCGGCAAGCGTGCGTGCGGGGCTGGCAGAGGCAGGATTTGCGTGCGAAAAACGCGAGGGCTTTGGGCAGAAGCGGGATTGTTTGTCTGCCCGGTTCAACGATCGGCCAGCGCCTTTCGCAAAGCCGCGCCGCGCCAGACCCCGCCATGTCGCCGTCATCGGAGCCGGTGTTGCAGGCTGCGCAGTGGCGCACGCGCTGGCGCAGCGTGGAATACAAGTCAGCGTGCTGGAGCAGGCCGTAGCACCGGCACAAGGCGCGTCCGGCAATCCAGTTGCGGTGTTTCGGCCACTGCCATCGCGCGACGACAACCAGGCAAGCCGACTGACACGTGCGGCCTGGCAATACAGTCTGCATGCGTGGAAGTCGCTTGGAGATTCGATTGTCTGGTCGCGTTGCGGGGTCGTGCAGTGTGCAAAAGATGCAGTACATGCGCAGAAGTTGGTGCAGACGCTGGCTGATAACGCCGCGCCGGACGGTTTTGCACGCTGGGTCGATGCAGGTGAAGCCTCGCAATTAGCCAACTGGCCCTTGACGGGAGCAGCGGTGTTTTATCCGGATGGTGGCTGGATTGTGCCCGACAGCCTGTGCCGCGCATGGCTCGCGCATCCTGCGATTAACGCCCGATACCACTGCCGGGTGAGTGCGATGCAGGCACATGTAGACGACTGGCGCTTGCTCGGTGCCGACGGCAAGGCTCTGGTCGAGGCCGATGCCGTGGTCGTGGCGAATGCCTATGATGCGGCGGATTTGCTGCCGCTTGAAAAACTCCAGGGCGTACGCGGGCAAATCAATATTGTGCCTTGTGGACACTTGCCTAAGCTTGACCGGGTGATTGCGCGTGAAGGCTATATCAGCCCGAGTCCCGATGGGCGGATTGTGGTTGGCGCGACCTATGAATACGATGTCGATCCAAGGTCGGCGCTGCTTGCCAGCAGTCAGGGCGATGCTGAAAACCTGAGACGGCTGGAAGCGATTCTGCCGGGCGTGGTGGCAGGCGACATGCCGGGACGGGTGTCGATCCGCGCGGTAATGCCGGATCGCTTCCCGTTGCTGGGGCCGGTTCTGGAACTGCCCAATGTGTTTATCGCAGTAGGCTACGCGTCGCGCGGCGTAGTGTGGGCAGGTTTGCTGGGGGAAACGCTGGCGAGCATCCTGTGCGACGAACCCAGACCGCTTGAACGCGACTTGTTGAAAGCGATGGATCCCGGGCGCTGATTGTTTTGCCGGTTATCCTGCCAGCCGCAAGATTTCACGGTAGCCGCTTTCAGCCATTTTTTGTGCGGCGGCGAGCAAGGTTTCCGGGGCTGAAGCGGGTGTATCCAGTGCGCCGATGAGCTGAGTCCAATAATCCCGCTGATGGGTTACGCTGTGTGGTGCTGCGTGCCCGGCTCGGCGCAATTCGGCAACCCGGCTTGCCAGGCGGAATTTGGCCGCATCGAGTTGCGGCAGCAGCGGTAACGATAGATCAAACGCAATATCCAGACGGTAAGCTTCATCGATGTCATGCGCATGTCTGGCAGGCGGCGTGCGCCAACTCAACTCTTCGGGCGGGGGCGGCAGCGAGCGATGGGGGTCGAGCGGAAATTTATTGAACCCCCATTTCGCACCCATCCAGCATTCCAGAAAGATGCGCTCGTCTTCGCCGACACAGCGATCGCCAGAAGCGGTGTCCGGCTGATCTCCTGCGCTTGAGCCAGGCAACGGACCATAGGCGCGCGCGTCCCGTTTCCAGCGCTGGAAATCACGATTGGGCGGCGCGCCGTAGTTGGCTTCCAGCGCGTGCCAGATGGCAATGAATTGCTGATAGTCCGTCTGGTACAGAGGATTGCGCCGCAGAAATTCCCACGCCCACTGGTCGCGGCTGAGCTTGGTTTGATCTGCGCCCATTTCAGATCGGCAGAAAGATCATGGTCGTTGCATTCACCAGGCCAAAACGGATCGCGCGATTGCTTTTGTCTTCGATGATTTTAGCCAGTGTGTCCTGAATGCCGATGAGCTTGCCGAATTCGCGTTCAAAGCTCAGGTTGGCGATGCCATTGGCATCTGCGCCATTGGACAACAGGAAAAATTCGCCGTGTGCATTTTTGGCATTGGACAGCTTCCACACCACGGCTTCCAGGTTGCGCGCGCTGTTATAGAGCTTCTGTGCGTCGAGTTCGGAGAGCAGGTAAAACTCGGTTTGATGGTTATAAGCCGCCATATTCATCACCAGCAGGCCGCTCATCAGTGCTTGCACCCGATCGCCGGTAAAGTCTTCGCGCCAGGCGTTGAGAATGCTGGTTTGCCAGTCGATTTTTTGCGCGAGCTGCCAGTGAGCGAGCGGTTGATACACCGCATCGACGGCACTTTCCGCTGTGGCGAATCCACCCTTGCGCCACTCCTGCGGATTGCGCCGGTAGAGTTTGATTGTCAGGGTTTTGAGGCAGGCGATGACCTCCTGCTGGTGCGTTTCGGCGACGTTATCGATATCACCTTTGGCCAGTTCCTTGAGACTGAAGCTGCGCGAGCTGTTGGTGCCGTCTTTTCGTTGAATGGCCTGACCGCTGCACGCCGAGAGCAGGGTGGCCATGCACACGCTGGAAATAATAAGTATGGGTTTCACGACGAGCAGCTTACCTCGATTTGTCTCGCCCAGTCAGGTGGCGCGGCGGCGTAAGCGTCAAATTCAGGCTGTTCGTCAAAAGGTCGCGAGAGCAGCGTGTGAAGGCGCTGAATTTCGCTGTAATCACGTTCATCCGCTGCACGGCGAATTGCAATCTCGGCCAGATGGTTGCGCAGGATGTATTTCGGATTAAGCCCGCGCATGACGAGGCTGCGTTCGGCATCCGGCAACGCCTGTGCGCGCAGGGCCGAAGCGTATTGCGTGGCCCATGCATCGAATGACGCGCGGTCGATGAAAAGATCGCGTAGCGGCGTATGTGCGCCTACCCTGCTGTCGAAGTCGCACAGGCCACGCATGAAGCGGGTGTAATCGATCTGGTTTTTGCTCAGTAATTGCATTGCGCTGAGCACCAGATTCGCGGTGTCGCTACTGGGCGGCAGCCCGAATTTTGCGGCCATGCTTTCGAGATACTGCTTGCCGAATGCCGACGGATAGTCTGCGATAGCGGCAGACGCAGCTTCGACTGACATTAGCGGCACCAGCGCCTGCGCGAGCTTGGTGATGTTCCATGCCGCCACATCGGGCTGTTGGTCAAACGCATAGCGACCCGACGTGTCGGAATGGTTGCAGACATAGCCCGGATCAAACGTGTCAAGGAAACCGAACGGGCCATAATCCAGCGTGAGGCCGAGAATCGACATGTTGTCCGTATTCATCACGCCATGCGAAAACCCCACAGCCTGCCATTGCGCCATCAGGTCTGCCGTGCGTAGCGTGACCTGGCGTAAAAACTCGGGGTAAGGATCGGTGAGTGCGGTCAGATCAGGGTAATAGCGTGCGATGACGTAGTCGGCAAGCTGGCGAATCGGCTCGACCTGGTTGCGGTAATAAAACACCTCGAATGAGCCAAAGCGGACAAAGCTTGGCGCAAGCCGGGTCACAATCGCAGCGGTTTCTTCGTCCTCGCGATAGACCGGTTTATCGCTGCCGATAATCGCAAGCGCACGCGTGGTGGGAATGCCCAGCGCATGCATCGCTTCCGAACACAGATATTCGCGAATGCTGGAGCGTAGCACCGCCCGCCCGTCGCCGCCTCGTGAGTAAGGCGTACGACCCCCGCCCTTGATCTGGACTTCCCAGCCCGCACCACTTTCAGTTTTGACTTCACCCAGTAGAATCGCCCGCCCGTCGCCCAGTTGCGGGACAAAATGTCCGAACTGATGCCCCGCATACAGCGCGGCCAGTGCATCCATTCCCGGCAATAAATGATTGCCGGCAAAAGTGTTGATAAATTCGGGTCGCAGCACTTCGCTGTCATTCAGTTCCAGCAGTTTGAGCGCCTCGGGGCTATAGGCCACCAGATAAGGGCTGGGCACGGGTGTGGGGCAGACGCGCGAATAGTAGGTCTCCGGCAAACCGGCAAATCCGTTGTCGAAGTGAAGAGATTCAAGTGTACTCATGCCGGGAGTTTACTGTTTTGTAAGGCCATGCCAACCGTGACGACTATAGGGACACTGACATCAATCACGGAGACACCCATGTTCACCATTACACACTACCTGTCGCGCGGGCAGGATTTCATCGACAGCATCGGCGGTTGGATCGGCATGATGGCCTTGCGCTTGTTGCTGGCCTACGAGTTCTGGGAATCCGGGCTGGAGAAATTTCACGGCAGCAACTGGTTTTCTGACATTCAAGGTCAATTTCCGTTTCCGTTCAGCATCGTGCCGGTGGATATCAGCTGGTTCCTGTCGACCTGGATTGAATTGATCGGTGCGGTCATGCTGGTGATTGGTCTGGGCACGCGCTTCTGGGCGTTTTCCCTGCTGATTCTGGATGTGGTCGCGTGGTACGCAGTGCATGCGGACAATGGCTTTAACGTTTGCGACAATGGCTACAAATTGCCGCTGATGTATCTGGTGATGTTGATTCCGCTGGTGTTGAAAGGGCCCGGCAAATTGTCGATCGATTACTGGATACGCGCGACGTTCTGCAAAAATTGAGTGTGGCTGTTTAGCGCAATAGAGCGACTGACTTGATCTGCGCCCATACCGGCATGCCAGGCCGCAAGCCCAGACGGTCAACCGAGCGGCGCGTAATGCGCGCGCACAGTGCCACCCCGGCATCCAGGCCGCCCGCATTCAGCCATACCAGCGCTTGCGCTGACTGCGCGTCGGCGCTGATGCTGCGCACAGTGGCGGGCAGGATGTTGAGGATGCTGGTGTCGGTTTGCGGTGTGAGGGTGAGGCTCACGTCGCGCGCCAGAATACGCACCCGCAGGGATGTGCCGAGGGGCTTGTCGGTCGCGCGTACCCACAAGGCACCGCCCCCACAATTCAGGCGGCTGAGGTGATAGGCCGCATCGTGTTGTTCGATTTGCCCTTCCCACACCACACCCGCCTCGTCGTCTTGCGCCAGCGGCAGGTCGGTGCGTGCAAAGACCTCGCTCAGGCTTCCCGCAGCGCGGACGCTGCCGGCATCGAGAACTACCATGTAATCGGCCAGGCGGGCGGCTTCATCTGGTGAATGCGTAACGTAAAGCATCGGGATGTCGAGTTCATCGTGCAGACGTTCCAGATACGGCAGGAAATCCTGTTTTCGCGCCTGGTCGAGCGCGGCGAGCGGCTCATCCATCAGCAGCAGTTTTGGACGGGTGGCGAGTGCGCGGGCGATAGCGACCCGCTGGCGTTCGCCGCCCGAAAGTTGATCGGGTTTGCGGTCGAGCATCGAGGAAATTCCCAGCCGAGCGATCAGGTCGGTAAACGCAGTATCGCCAAGTTGCTGTGCGCTGCGGCGACGCCCGTAGTCGATATTGGCGCGCGCAGTCAGATGCGGAAACAGACTGGCTTCCTGAAACACATAGCCGATAGGGCGGCGGTGCGTTGGCGTGAGGTGGCGGCCGTCGTCCCACACTTCGTTGTTCAGGGTGATCCGGGCACCGGGCGCGCGTTCGAGCCCGGCGATCAGCCGCAGCAGCGTGGTCTTGCCTGAACCCGACGGGCCGAACAGTACGGTGACGCCGTGCGCGGGGAGGGCAAGGTCAACGTCGAGGCAAAAACTGCCCCGATCCAGGCGGCATCGGATCGCAAGTGTGCTCACGCCAGATTTTTCCGTGCGCCGCGCCGCGTGTACAACAGCAGCAGAACCAGAAACGAAAAGCCGAGCATGACGGCAGACAGACGGTGCGCCTGTGCGTAGTCGAGTGCTTCGACGTGGTCGTAGATTTGCACTGAGACCACGCGGGTGATGCCGGGCAGGTTGCCGCCCATCATCAGCACTACGCCAAACTCGCCGACGGTGTGGGCGAAGGTGAGAATCGCGGCGCTGAGATAGCCCGGCCACGATAGCGGCAGTGCGACGGTGAGGAAGGCGGTGAGCGGACTCGCGCGCAAGGTCGCGGCGACTTCGAGCGGACGCTCGCCGACCGATTCAAATGCAGTCTGCAAGGGCTGCACGGTGAACGGTAGCGAATACAGTACCGACGCGACGACCAGACCGGCGAAGGTAAACGGCAAGATGCCGATTCCCAGCATCTGGGTCAGCGCGCCCAGCGGGCCGTTTGGACCCATGCCGACCAGCAGATAAAACCCCAGCACCGACGGCGGCAACACCAGCGGCAGTGCGACGACTGCGCCGATCACGCCGCGCAGGCTGCTACGCGTGCGTGCGAGCCACCACGCAAGCGGGGTGCCGACGACGAGCAGGATTGCGGTGACGACGCCGGCCAGCCGTAGTGTGAGCGTGATCGCTTGCCAGTCCTCGGGCGACAGCAGGCTCAAATCACGCGGCCCTCAATTTCCATAGCCGTAACGCTCGACTACGGCGCGTGCGGCGGGCGACTTCAGATACGCAAGCAGCGCGACCGCCGCTGCATTGTCGCGGCCTTTTTCGAGCAGCACCGCATCCTGCTGGATCGGTGCGTGTAATGCGGGCGGCACGATCCAGCCCGATCCCGACGTGAGCTTGCCGTCTTTCCACACTTGCGACAGCGCAACGAAACCAAGTTCGGCGTTGCCACTGGCGACAAACTGATAGGTTTGGGCGATGTTCTCGCCAGTCACAATTTTGGCGGGCGGTACATCAAGCTTCAGCGCAGCGAGCGTTTCGAGCGCGGCGCGGCCATACGGCGCGAGCCTGGCGTTGGCGATGGATAGATGCGTGAAGTTGCCGGTTTTCAGCGCGCTCGCGTCGTTGTCGATGAAACCGGGTTTGGCCGACCACAGCACCAGCTTGCCGCTGGCGTAGGTGAATGCACTGCCCGCGACGGCGTGTTTTTCGGCGATGAGTTTGGCGGGCGTTTCGTCGTCGGCGGCGAGCAACACGTCGAACGGCGCGCCGTTGACGATCTGCGCGTAGAACTTGCCGGTCGCGCCTGTACTGAGTTTGACGACATGGCCGCTTGCGCGCTCAAAATCGGCGGCGATCTGCTTCATCGGTTCGGCAAAATTGGCAGCGACTGCAACCGTCGTTTCGGCGGCGGATGCGGACAGGGTGGCGAGGGTCAGTGCAAGCGCGGTCAGGTGTTGGCGAATCATGTTTATTTTCAGGGTCGGGAAAATGGAATGCTAATCAGCCGCCGGTCATCGACATGAAGCGCAGGATTTTGTGCGGCGCTTCGAGGAATTCATGGCGTTCGGGTTTGAGGTTGATGGCGTGGAGTATGGCTGCTTCGAGTTCGGCATCGTTGCATCCCCCGCGCAGCAGCGGGCGGAATTCGAATTTTTCGTCCTGTCCCAGACACATGTAAGCGGTGCCGTCGACAGCGATGCGCACACGGTTGCAGGTGGCGCAAAAATGCTGCGAAATCGGGGTGATGAAGCCGACATTGAAGCGTCCGTCCGGCGTGCCCAGATAACGCGCCGGGCCGCCGCCGGGGAGGGCGGTTTCGATCAGGCCGAACCGTGTGCGCAGGCGTTCTTTTACCGGCTGTAAATCGAGGTATTCGGCATTGCGCCCCGTGTCACCCATGGGCATGGCTTCGATCAAACGCAGCACAAAGCCACGTTCCATACAGAACGCCACCATGCTGTCGATTTCGTCGTCGTTGGTGCCGGCAAGCGCGACCATGTTGAGCTTGATCGGGGCGAAGCCCGCGTCCTGCGCTGCTGTCAATCCGGCCATGATTTGATCCAGCACGTCACGGCCATTGATTTGTTCGACGCGCGCCTGCTGTAGTGAATCGAGGCTGATGTTGAGGCGCGTCACGCCCGCAGCTTTCAAGGCTCGCGCATGTTTGTCGAGTTGGGTGGCGTTGGTGGAAAGCGATAAATCCTCGATGCCGGGCAGGGCGGCGATGCGCGCAGCCAGCTTCGAAATATCGCGCCGCAACAGCGGCTCGCCGCCCGTTAGCCGGATGCGTTTGACGCCGAGGCGGGAAAACGCGCCAACCAGGCGTTCGATTTCGTCGAAGTTGAGCCAGTGTGCGGGTTCTTCAAACCCCTGGAAGCCTTCCGGCATGCAATAGCTGCACCGCAGGTCGCAGCGATCTGTAACCGACAGGCGCACGTAGTCGATGCTGCGTCCAAAGTTGTCGGTGAGGGTGGGGTTCATGAGAGTTTGCGGCCAGAGCGAGTAGGCAAAGCGGGTTATATATGGAAAAATATAACCTGTCAGAAGGGGTTTGGCAATGAGGGTGTTTGGCTTTGCGGGTTATAGCGGCAGCGGCAAGACGACGCTGATCGAACGCGTGTTGCCGCAATTGGTTGCGCGTGGTCTGCGCGTGTCGGTGATCAAACACACGCATCATGACTTTGATCTGGATCAACCGGGCAAGGACAGTTATCGCCATCGCGTGGCGGGGGCGGGCGAAGTGTTGCTGGCATCCGGCCAGCGTTATGCGGTGTTGCACGAATTGCGCGATGAGGCGCCGCCGACACTTGAGGTGCTACTGAGCCGACTCGCGCCCTGCGATCTGGTGCTGGTCGAAGGTTTCAAGCGCTGTGCCATGCCCAAGCTTGAAGTGCATCGCGCCGGAATCAGAAAGCCCTGGCTCTATCCGGATGATGCGCACATCATTGCGGTTGCAAGCGATACGCCGCCGCCGGGAACGATTCCTTGCATCGACATCAACGACATCGAACGCATCACCGAACTCATCATGAAAGAAACACTATGCTGACTGCCGCCCAACTGCTGGATGAATTGCTTGCGCGCGCGCGCCCGGTGACGGAAACGACTACGCTCGCGCTTGCCGAAACGCTGGGGCGCGTGTTAGCCCAAGCGCAAGTTTCTGCGATAACCGTGCCGCCGCTGGATAACAGCGCGATGGATGGCTACGCGGTGCGCGTGGCGGATCTTGCGGTGGCGGGCGCGCGTCTTGCGGTGTCGCAACGCATTCTGGCGGGGCAGGTGGGGTCACCCTTGCAGCCCGCAACGGCGGCGCGAATTTTTACCGGTGCGCCGATTCCGCCGGGCGCGGATGCGGTGGTGATGCAGGAAAACTGCACCGTTGATGAGCAGAGGGTCATCGTCAACACGCTTCCACACGCGGGAGAAAATATCCGGCGTGCGGGTGAAGACATCAAGCCCGGCGCAGAAATTTTAGCCCTGGGCACGCGCCTCGGCGCGGCTGAAATGGGGCTGGCCGCATCGGTTGGCCTGGCAAATTTGCCGGTATTGCGGCGTTTGAAAGTTGCGTGCTTTTTTACCGGCGACGAGCTGGCCACACCTGGCCAACCGCTCGCGCCCGGCCAGATTTACAACTCCAACCGCTATCTTTTGACCGGCCTGATCAACGGGCTGGGCTGCGAGCTGATTGATCTGGGCATCGTGCCGGATACGCTGGAGGCCACGATCGATGCCCTGCGCCACGCGGCGAGTGTGGCCGATGTGGTCATCACCAGCGGCGGCGTATCGGTGGGCGAAGCGGATTATGTGAAAGCGGCGGTCGAAGCGACAGGCCAGGTCGAGATGTGGAAAGTGGCAATGAAACCCGGCAAGCCGATTGTGTATGGCCGGGTGAAAGATGCGGATTTCATCGGGCTGCCCGGCAATCCGGTCTCGGCCTTCGTCACGTTTTGCCTGTTTGTTCGCCCCTTTCTGCTCAAACGCATGGGCGCGGCAAAGGTCTTGTACAAGGCCTTCCCGGTCAAGGCCGGATTTGCCTGGACCCGCCCCGGCGTGCGACGGGAGTTCTTGCGCGCGCGCTTGGAGCCGGATGCAGGCGGCGCAGTTGCACATCTATTTTCTAACCAGAGTTCAGGCGTGCTGACATCCTGCACCTGGGCGGACGGGCTGGTCGATGTCGAGATGGGTCAGACGGTACAGCCCGGAGATTGGGTGCGCTTCATTCCCTTTTCGGAGTTGCTTGGATGAGATGTCGAGTTTTGTACTTTGCTCGCCTGCGCGAACGCTTCGGCCTGGCGGAAGAAGCGCTCGAGCTCGATGGCGTGCCAAACGTGGCCGATCTGGTTACGCATCTGCAAGCGCGGGGCGGCGTGTGGCAGGAAGAATTGGCGCAGGCTAAAAGCTTCCGCGTGGCGGTGAATCAGGAACTGGTTCAAGTCGATGCGCCCATCCCGGACGGTGCCGAAGTTGCCGTATTTCCTCCCGTAACGGGCGGGTAGGTCAGATGAAAATCGCCATCCAAACCGAACCCTTTGATGTCGGCATCGAGACCGCCGCCATCAGCCAGAGCCGCACCGATATCGGCGCCATCGCCAGCTTTGTTGGCCTGGCGCGCGACATGAACAGCGGCAGCGAAGTGAGCGCGATGACGCTGGAGCATTACCCGGCGATGACCAGCAAGGCGCTCGCAGCGATTGTGGATCAGGCCATGCAACGCTGGCCGCTGCTCGATGTCAGCGTGATTCATCGCGTCGGACGATTGCTACCAGGCGATCCCATCGTGCTCGTCATCGTTGCCGCAAGCCATCGCGCCGAGGCTTTTGCGGCCTGCGAATTTTTGATGGATTACCTGAAGACGCAAGCGCCGTTCTGGAAAAAAGAAAGCACCCCGGAAGGTGAGCGCTGGGTTGATGCGCGTGAAAGCGACAATGCGGCGGCTGATCGCTGGCGAGCATGATTGAAAAGACCTGAAAACAAAAAGCCCGTCCTACACCAACAGGCGAGGGACGGGCAGAACAATCTTGTTTGCCTGGTAATGCACCATTAAAAAAGCGCCGACCAACGCGGCGCTTTTTTATGAGAACAGCTTATCAGGACAGTTTGCGACGTGCAGCAAAACCAACCAAGCCTAAACCCGCCAGCAACATCGCCCAGCTATCAGCCTCGGGGACCGCAGTCACCTGGTTCGACATGCCAATGCTGATGGTGTAGGTTCCTGCGGCCAGTGAAAAGCTCTGTGCTGAAAAAGAACCTGCCGCCGGGCTATACGTGTTCACTGAGGTGATTCCGGTATTGAGATTACTCGCATCCAATGTCTCGGCGCCCCCCACAATGCCGTTTGCCAGAGAACCATTCGGTGTCCAGTTAAATACCTGCGCACCAGAGCCGTTGTAAAGACTGATCGACATGGACATCAGCGCGCTGGAAAAGTCTCCACCTGTCGCCGTTGCACTCATGAAAGGCGTGGCATCGAAGCTGAAACTGACATTGCCGCTGCTATTCAAGGTAATAAAACCGTTCAGCTGGTTGGTTCCCAAAGCAAAGCCTGGCGCACCTGTAGATATTTCACCGATGCTTGAAGCTGCACCCATGCCAGTCAGCACGTTTGCATTGCTGATTTGCGCATCTCCGTAGGCATAACTACCCGACGCGCCGTGCGAAAAAAATTGATTGCTCCAACCTGCGCAGGCGAGACCCACACAGGCAGCAGGTGCATCCAAGGCACTGAAGCCGGAGTTGGATGTGCCTTGAACAGCGGTATCTGCCGAGGAAGTGAATCCGAAAAGGCTGCCCGTCGTTCCGACAAATCCCAGATTGAAATTGCTGATGCTGTTGGTAGACACCGCATACGCCGATGCCTGTGCTGCTCCGCTGGTCAGGCCGATGCCCAACATCAGCAAGGCCGCAGGAATCGCGGCTTTATTGAACCGGTTCGATATTGCTTTATCCATTTTGAAGCTCAATGCCTGTGGTTTGAGTTACCCCCTTTATTCAGGGGCATCCTCGGTTGTGGCTGGCGTTCAGCAGTACGGTTTGCACCATCTGCAGAACTTTATTGTGTGGCTCCTTGCTGGTTGCCGGAGCTTCTTGTTTCGTTATCGGGAGAAGCTTACACCCTCGCTGTCACTGCGGGGTGGAAATGATTCCGTCCACCCAAGCTCTTTATCATAAAGCAATGACTGTGCCAGAAAACTCATCGTATTCGCGGCCTGGCGATGTGACAAAATTCAAGCCGAAGCCCGACAACGGACTGCCCAAATGGCGTAAGACTGACAATATGGCATTGACAAGCTGACGATTATCACAGACATTTTTAATGACGGTGCAAGGGCATAATCAGCCGCATCAGTTTCCAGGCATGTCGCACCCCGGCGAAATACAGGGCGAACATGGCAAGAAAGCCATAGAACAAAACCGCGTCGGGTACTTTCCAGAGCCAGCCCCACAAGCCAACCAGGCCGCACGCCGCCGCCACCAGCAGGATAAAGCGCACCACCTGGGCATCGCTATAACCCACGCGCAGCAGAATGTGATGGAGATGGTCGCGGCCTGGATGAAAAGGGCTCTTTCCCTTGATCATCCGGCGCAGCATCAGGCTCACCGTATCCCAAAGCGGAATCGCGTAAAGCCACAGTGAAGCAGCGGGCGGAAGGTTATCGCCACTGCCCTGCGTGACGCGGATGATCGCCCAGGCAATCAGAAAGCCCAGCATCAAACTGCCGGAATCGCCCATGAACACTTTGGCACGACCCTGCCAGGGAAAGCGCATATTGAAAAACAGAAATCCAATCAACACGCCGCCCAGAATAAGCAAGGCATCGAACTCGAATACCTTGCCCGAGAGATAGGCCGCCGCTGCAAGGAACACCGTTGTGACCAGAGCGAGCCCGCCTGCCAGTCCATCCATACCGTCAGACAGATTCAGAGCGTTGGTGATGCCCAGTACCGAAAAAATCGTGAACGGCACAGCCATCATGCCCAGAATCACTGTCTCATCACCCAACAAATTCCCCAGCGTTGCAAATTGCGCGTCGGCGAACAGCGCCATCATCAGCGCCGCCATGCCTTGTGCAAAAAAACGCACCCCCACCGGCAGACTCATCTGGTCATCCAGAAACCCCACGGCCACAATGATCGACACCGCAGCAAACAGCCACCAGAAATAGTCGATACCAAAAAAACTCCAGGCGGCTGTGACCGCAATCGCAAACGCCATCGCCAGGCCGCCCACAACCGGGACTGCACCCGCGTGATGCTTGCGCTCATCGGGGTGGTCGAGCCAACCGTAGTGATGAGCCAGCCAGATCAGGGCGGGCGTGGCCAGCAGGGTGAGGATTAATCCAGAAATGAGTTGCATTGTTTTGTTATCACTTTGGGAAACGCTGAATGCCGCTGCATGGCGTTATTTATAGAAACACCGATTGTGCCGCTGACGGCAATTTTATGGTACTTCATCATGCCGCCAATTTTGCAAGCCAATTTGCTGCATCTGTAATCGCGATCCCGTTTCTGAATTCTTCCTGCCGCAGGTTATAGACAATCTGCACGGCCTCGGCTTGCGAAAATTGCGCGGCAAAACGAATCAACGCACGGTGTGGCTTATTGTCCCCCAACTTGCATGCGATCAACTGCTTTAGAAGTAAGATACCCTCGCATACTGGCTTGCCACTCGATGTAATTTCAAACTTAAATCCGTCATGCTCAATATCGTTCATTTAGGGAAATATTACCTACCAGATGCCGGGGGGATTGAGAGTGTCACCTTGAGTCTATCAAAGGGTGCCGCTCAAGCAGGACATAAGGTTACCGTGGTTTGTTTTAAAAAAAACCCGGCAAATAATGCAGATGTGATTGATGGGGTTCGTGTATTCCGTGCCCCAATTAGAAGGTTTATCTCGTCTCAACCCATCAGCTTGAAATATGTGATGCTATGTCTGCGTGAGGCTCGCCATGCAGATGTAGTGCATCTGCACGCCCCTAACATGTTAGCTGCTGTGTGCGGCCTTTTTATTGGGCGAAAAAAACAGCTTCTGGTTCATTGGCATAGCGATGTCATAGGTAAAGGTTTTCTCAGCAGAATCTTAAAACCTTTGGAAATTTCACTATTGAAACGTGCCAATCGGATTGTTGCGACTTCTCAAATTTATGCTGACGCTTCTGCCACATTGCGACCGTTTCAATCAAAGATCAGCGTCGTACCTATCGGTGTTCCAGAACCAAATAAAACTGTTGAAAATGGCTTAAATACGGAGAGTTTTCTAACAAATCTAGCATCCACGATAAACGGGAAAAAGATCATCCTGGCTGTTGGTCGCTTGGTTTCCTACAAAGGATTAAATGTTTTGATTGAGGCTGCACGGCACCTCGATGATGGTGCTGTCATCGTCATCGTTGGTGATGGGCCACAGCGTGAAAGTTTGATGCGTGTAATTTGCGCAGCCGATGTTTCTGACCGGGTTCTTCTTGTAGGCCGTTTGAGTGATGAAGCGCTTCATGCCTTATTCAGTTGTTCCACCTTGTATTGCTTGCCATCAATTACGCGAGCAGAAGCCTTTGGCGTTGTACTGCTGGAAGCCATGGCCTATGGTCTACCCATCGTCGCCACGAACATCCCAGGCTCTGGTGTTCCATGGGTGAATCAACATGGTCTCAGCGGGATCAACGTTCCGGTTTCTGATCCCTTGGCGCTAGCTAATGCTTGCAATCACATTTTGAACTCGCCCGGCGTGCGTGCACGGTTATCTACTGGCGCTAGGCAGCGGTATTTGTGTGAATTCAAAGAAGGGGTCTCGGTGTCACGAATGCTAACGATTTATAACTCAATGACAGGAGTTATTCCTTGATAAACATACAAACTATTGGTTTTAAGTTTCAAAGCGACATATCCTAGATCAGCTAAAAACCTATCAATTTCGGCTTCATATTTCTGGTCTCTCTCCAAAAATATTAATGGCCGATCACGGGTTATAGTTTGCAGCGCCCCCTCAAGAACCTGTTTCTCCAATCCTTGAACATCAATTTTTAATAACGACAAACTTAGATTTAAGCTATCCAATTTCGTTACTTGGATGTCCGATTCTTTTAAATCAAAACGTTGATTTATTCGCTGCTTGGTAATCAAGGATGAAAAAGAAGATTTATCGAAAGAGCCTTCTTGAAGCAATTCAATGCCGCCGTTCAATGTGGGAACATAAAACTTCAGAGTTGAACTTACATTTCCAATTCCGAAATTCTTTACCTCTACATTTCCTTTCAAAACATACGACACGCGGCGCAGCGTTTTAATGCATGCTGGGTTCGGCTCAAATGCATATATCTTGCTATCCGGGAACAACCTCCGAAATGAAATTACGCTTTGGCCTAGGTTTGCACCAATATCTGCTATGGCTCCCCCATTAATTTTTGATGGGATACTACGATAATCATCGTCGTGAACTTTGAGGGTGAATGCATTTAAATAAATTTCTAGGCTGCGTACTTTACTGAATAGCCCGGACTTTATCGCTATGTACTTTGAGATGTTTCTAAATGAACTCATGATGCTTAATCTCGTACATTTCAGCCAAACCTCAACGTGCACTAGTGGCTTTCTTAGGAAATGCATGTATAAGAACTGCGAAACCGAGAAAGAAGGAAATCGACTCGTGACCGCTAGTCGTTAGTGCTGAAAATAGTAAGTATATGCATGCTGCACGAGCCCGTGGGTCGCGTAACTCGATGCGCCGAATTAATGCGAGCATCATCCACACGAAAAAAATTCCGTAGACTAATACAAAGTCCAGCAAAGTAGATTTTGTTGATACGTTGTGCAGTTCATCAACAATCGTGGCAACTTCCGTAAATATGAGTGGCAGTCTGTCTCCAAGCCAGGCTATCGACCATCCACCAAATTGCTGTATGGCACCGTAGAAGCCGTAATACCCGTAGCCTAAAGGATTGTGAATCAGACCTGAGACGCTAGCAAGAGCCAATGTGATTCGTGTGGAGCCTGAGGTGAAGTTTTCAATATCGTAAATGGTGGCTTGGAAGTTTGAAAGGCCAACCCACCAGAGAACTGGAGCAAACAATATGAAATACGGCAATTGACGTTTCGTTATGCTGATGGATAAAACCGCAACTATTACGCTGATTGCTGCCCCCTTGGAGCCGATGATAGCCATCACAGCTATTAAGCCGACCATAAATATGGTTAGCCTCTTTGCCGAATATGTGAGTGAGGTTTCCCTTAGTAAATATACTAAAAATGTATACCGCCCTACGAGTGACGCGAAGTGGGAGGTTTCCTGCATAAAACCTTGTGCGCGCGTATCAGAGTAATACTCTTGATACGTGCTGCCAAAGACGATTTCCTGTAATGCCAAAGGCATACCTCCCGGCAACAGGTCGCCGACTAAGTAACCAATGATGCAAAATACGAGAGCTGCTACCAGCCCGATACGTAGATGCCGAACGCGCAGATAATCAAAGTACAGCAGAGGAGATAACCAGACAGCAGTAAGGACGAGCAGTGCGCCTGATTTGGCGAAATATTTCTCAGACCATCCGAATATGAAGAGCGAGAGTGCCGACGTTATGATCCCGTACCCAAGTAGTCTCCATGTGTTCACGCTCACTGAAGATAGGGTACGTCTTCCCATCAATCGCATTAGTATTACGAGTGGCAAGCAGGAGGCAATTAGCAACACACCTGGCGATGCAGCCAAAAAACCGAGTGCCTCTGGCCGGTAAACTGCGCCGAATGCTGTCAGCGCGATAGCGCAGGAAAAGATAATCGAAACTAGCCATGAGATAGTCATTTAGGCAGTCACTGGCACACAGCGCCTTTCTCTGTCAGTCGCGCTATCTCAGAAATAATCACATCCGCCAGCAGCGACCAGCTTGCAAAGCGTTCAACCGTGATCCGTCCAGCATCTGAAAGTTGCTGCCACCGTTCGTCGTCTAATAACAGTCCTTCGACGCATTCTATAAACTCGGCTGGTGTCCCTAGACGAAGGATATTCTGCCCCTCATGGAAATAACTGCAAGTAGCTATATCCATTACTGTAGCGATTACTGGCAGTTGGTTTGCCATTGCCTCCAACACTTTTTTTCGGATGCCTCCTCCAACGTAGGTCGGCGAGACGAGAGCAAGGGAGGTTGCAAAGGTGTCGCGCAATAACGGAACGAAGCCCAATGCTCTCACCCGCATGCTGCTTAACTGCGTTGGTGTCATATTGACTAATTCAGCGAGCTGATCCAGTCCGACACCTGTAATCGCAAGTGACACATCTTGCAACCGGGGGTCATCAGATGCCATCAGCCAGTGAGAATGCAGAAATTGCTTCAAGTTTGCAACGCTTTGTGTCGCACGCGGATTCAGTAATACGAGCAACTGGCGGTCTGAGGATGGTTTTAGCGCAACACGTTCGGGTGGTATAGGGACTCCTTCTGGTGCAAGCAAGAAATTACTGTGTGGGTCTTGGGTGCGTGCTGTTAATAGGTCGCGATCAGTAATAAAGGCCACGGCATCGACGCAACGCCATATCCGTTGTTCCTCGACGCGAGTGATGACGGCGAAGACGGTAGCAGCCCATTTCCAGATGCCACTCAGAGAGTCCCGATAGCTTTGAACCAACTCATACTCAATGTTGTGCTCACGCAAAATAATGGGTAGGCACCAACTATTGTGTTGTTGTAGCCTCTTTGCCAAGGCCACTGTATGGGGGTGGAAGCAAAGCACAACATCAAATTTCGCTGTGCCAAGTGCATCTTGGTATAACTGCACCGCCCGTTTAGTCGAGTATTTTTCAAACTTATACGGCTTGCCTCGTAATATGGCATTCAAAATAACCCATATGGATTCTCGCGGCGAGTAAGAAACGGCGATTTGGCGAACGCCTATGGCGCTGTAGTTGGCCTCATTCGCACTGCTGTTTTCGTTGGCGGGATAAGCGTAGGTGACTGCAATATGTTTTGCCAGAGTTGCAAGCGCACCATATATGCTCTCCTTCCCTCCATCCGTTGGTGGAAAAACCTCTTGCGGCCCTAGTGCCAATACTCTGTATTTGATCACGAGTGTCGGAAACGCCCAAAAAATGCAGCGATCTTTGCCTGCAGACGGTAACTCAATCTGAAATTAATCGGCATGATGAACCCGCCGCGTTGCAACAATTGTTCGCTAAGCAGATACTCAAAAGTTACGGTGACCGCCTTACGTAGCACAAGGTCCTCTGGGATGCGGTTAATGAAAACACTCTTCCATGACCAAGGGCTTTCCGGGCCAGTGAGGTGTACATGAAGGAGATGTTTCAACGCCGCGTTATTGCGCGCATGCTCTTCAAGCCAGTCGCGTATCTGCCCATTCGACCCCTCTATTGGTAATGTGGCGGCGACCTCCTTAAAGACTGCAAAGCCTGCTCGGTTAAGCAAAAAGCAAAATGTCGACATATGACGCCGGGTAGGGTTACGTGGGTCAAATAGTAATAAATCCGTCGAAGGGTGTATTTCACCAGCGGCTGCTGGTTCAACAACTGCAGCTAAGCTTTGTAGCGTAGCCCGTAGACGTTTTGCGATCAAACGCCATGGGTGCTTAATAAACAAGGTGTCGTTAAAAAAAAGATGCAGATCCGCATCTTCTACAGATGCCATACCGCAAACATAAGCCGAGATATCGAGATATTGACTACTACATTCGATCCACTGAGCGTGATCACTAGACTCGAATATTGATGGCCGCATGGACACGTATCGTTTATAGGTTGGTGAGGTATCCGGCAAAAGACCGCGTATGAACGAAGCTGAAAATCGTGAGAAACGCGCTGGCGAATGGTAATAACAGGCACCAATGATCCCGACCCGGATAGTTTGTTGATGTTTTGACACATTAAAGGCGTTCTTGGTCATGCTTTTTTATGTCAGGCTGACGCGAGAATCCGAAACAGCCTGGAGATGGACGTTAACGATGTTTAATTTCCGTGTGTACGTGTCGGTTAAGGGTGCTGTCATTTATTGTCAGCTCCGGTGTGGTATCTAGCCTTGGCGACGCAAAAGATTTCCTCGCCAGAGTTAGGCAGCAGTTTCACGGCACCCGCTTCAAAAAGCTGGAATATATATCCAGTCAGTTTCAATAGGCGATGGGCAGCGGGTTGTGTGATTTCTATTTCATGCTTACCTGCACGAGCCAAATAACTCAGGAACCAAATGCCGCGCGCGAGCCGCACGTCTGTGCGCACACACACGACACTTAAGTCGGCGTGGCTCAGTGCTTGGCACAGTGAGTCCGGGGAGAATACATTGAAATGCCGTGGGGGTTCGAGCCCGCGCCAGGATGCGCCAAAGATACGAGAACCCAGGCTTAGGGCATTGGGGGTTGTCAGTAACAGGCGACCACCCGCAGCAAGCAAGCTGCGTAGCAAGGTAAGTGTGTGCATGGGGTTGGGCAAGTGTTCTATGACGTGACTAAGCACGATTATGTCAAAGGGCTGTTCTTCTTTCTGAGTTAGCTCCTCTAGTGAACGATAAACCGGAAAACCTTCTTGCGCGACAAGGCGCGCCGCTGCCTTGACATCTGGCTCGATGCCCGCAACGACCCAGCCAGCTTTGCGCATGCGGCACAGAAATGCCCCACCGCCGCACCCAACGTCAAGCATGCGCCCTGATTCAGATGCTTGTATACGCATCACCTCAAGTTCGGCTGCATCTCCAACGGAGGGGAAATGAGAGATCAGTTTGGCCAGCATGCTTGTCTTTTCCGGTGCTGGGTAACCCAGCCTAATTGAAAGTGCCAAGGCAATTGCCTGCCGCCACAGGCCAGTAGTTGCAGCAGGCAACTCGGTAGCGTGCGTGTAGTAGTTGGTGTAGAGATCACCGATGGTTGGATCCGCCGGACGTGGGTCGAGCCAAAGGTGTCCCGTTTTTTTATGTTGCCGATAATGCCAATGACCTTGGGTGCCAAAGTAAGCATCTTGGACATCGGCATAACGAACAGTACCTGCAGCGCCATCGACGGGGCAGTTTGGAACTTCTACGAGTTGCATGGCAGCGCTGCCTTGATGTTGCGGTTGTTCATAGGTTATTAAAGTTTTTCCCGGAAGTTGGTAAAAGGTTTTAGCCGTGCAAACGCAATTTCCTTGAGTGATCCCGGTGTGTTACACCAAGCCCAGATCAACATAATCAACAGGTGGATGACAATCAGCACAATCCACGTAGGCCGGGCAGGATTGCTTTGCGTTGCAATTAGAAAAGCTGCTGCCAGCAATAATGCGGGGGTAAATAACATGCGGAGTGATGGTCGCAATATGCCGACGAGACCTGCGAGCAGCGCGAAATCCACAAACACGCGAAAGGAAAATGCCGTTGCGGCACCAGCCATGCCAAAGGTTTTCAAGCCAAGGTACAGCAAGCCAAAATACGGCAGTGTCTCGCCTAAATGACACTTGGCGACCAGATCGGGGCGGCCGCGAGCTTGCAACTGTGCGTATGGAATGGTTGCCAGCCCGTTTGCCCAGAAGCCCAACAGAATAATCTGCCCGAGCCGTGCGGATTGCTGGGAAAAATATGGCGAAACCCACCATGCCAAAAAAGGCTCCATGAACAGGATACCTACCGCCACCAGCGGAGTCATGACGAGCACAAGCGCACGCAGTCCATCATTTGCCAGGCGCTGCTCTTCGTGTTGCGAAGCAGAAGTAAAACGCGGAAACAGCGCGGAAGTAAGTGCGCTGGGAATGATTGTGCTGCGCTCGGCCAATTGAAAAGGCACCGAATAATAGGTCACCGCCCTTGCGCCAGCAATGGCACCAATGATGAAGCGGTCTAGCATGGTCATCATGGGTCCCACGAATGAGGTCACGGTAACCCATCCGCCAAAACGGAGCAGTTGGCTGGCCTGCTCGCGCGAAAAGGTGGGAGTGTGCCCCAAAAAACCATGGTGCCTGCAGCGTTCCAACAACAAGAAAAGCGTCAGCAGGCGGGCGAACAAAGCAGATGGAAGTAGCACGTCGAGACTGGCACCCCAAAACATTGCAGCGACAAGTGGCAACAGTTGAAACAATAGGGTGCCGGATACCGAAATGACGTTCAGCGCAAAAAATCGCTCTCGCCCTTGAAGCGCGCCGCTTAAGACACCAGACAGGGTCGCCATTGGCACAGCAAGGATCAGCCAGGGAACAGCAGCCTGAACCTCGGGGCGCAGCGCGTCTTCGACTTTGAAAGTATTTCCAAAAAAATAAGTGGCGATTGGCCAGATCAGCATGCCACCGACAATACCGATGCCGACATTCAAGGTGAAGGCGGTCCAGAATATCTGCACGCGTTCATCCGCCGCGCTGTCGCATAGGGCGGCGATACGTTGTGCGGTTGCCCGCCCCAGCCCGAGATCGAACAGCCCAAAATAACCCAGTAACAACCAAGCAATGGCCAACACCCCATAGCGAGCTTCTCCGATCAGATTTAGATAAATCGGGATGGTGACGAGCGATACCGCCAGCGGAACAACTAATCCGAGGAAGTTATAAGCGGTGTTACGACGAATGCTCATGGGGCTATGGGGACACAATATTGCCCACGCAAAACAGGCAACTTAACCCCCGTTTGCTTCAACAGATGAGACATTAACCAGCCCCCGTCAGAATCTTGCGATCCTGTACAGGCACCGCATCCAGCATATCCCGCACAAATTGTTCTTCGGTTCGATAAGATTGCGATGTGTTCGCTGAAATGGTCGAAACCCTGATCAATATTCCGTAGGGAATTTGTCCGGTCAGACCGTATTTCAATCGCGCAAAAAACTGCTCTATATGCCCCCGTACGGCAGAGTCGCCAATCATGACCCAGTAGGTAATTGGTTCGATTCTCGAACCTTGGGTTGCCACCAATTTCATCACCGGCAATTGTGTTCCATTGGCATCGATAAAGTCCTTGGATGTTTTTCCGACCTGAAAACCTAGCGCGGGGTAGCACACCTCAGGCCGATGGACTTGCATCGTGGCGTTCTGATCGCCGCCGTAGGCGATGGTTAACATCATCTGTTCGCCCTTGCTGTTGATGTAGGTACGATTCAACATCTGGGTATATATTCTGTCGAGATTGGCCTGTACGTCCGGGCTAAAGATGGACGTGATGGTTTCGTCGAGTTTCCAGTCTCCGATCTGCTTGGGAATCATGGTTTCCAGGTTGATCTGCGGCCCTTGGTCAGCCACCTTCAGGCGGGGTGTCAGCACCAGCGCCAAACCAGCAGCGGCGAGCATGGCAATGCCGATGAGGAAAGAGCGGTGGAGAGATTTCATCTAATTTTTGGCTTGGTGTCTGACCGTTGCTTGCGGATTGGGCGCTAATCGGCAGGATACCGGACTGCGCTTGCTGGTCGTCTCCAAGGCTTCAGTACGCGCCCAAAGCCCGCGCGGACGGCTGCCAGCTTGGCGGTCGATTCGGGATTCTGGTTGGCGTTTTTCAGGGCGCGGCGGATAAACACAAACAGCATCAGCACAACGCCCGCTGCCAGCCAAGCCAGCAGGGCGACCAGCGCTTTGTGCATGTTGGAATTCTTTTCTGGTGGCACGGCCACGTCCACCACCTGAATCACCGCGCCCTCGCTGGATTCATCAATTTTGGCCAGTTCATATTGCTTGGAAAGCTGCTCGAATATCGCTTCGTTGTATTTAAAGTCGCGGAAGAGGGCGATGTATTCGGCGTTTCCGCTGGTGGGGTGGGGGTGTTCAAGCTTGCCCAGTTGTGCGCGTAGCGCAGCCAGTTCCTGCTGAGCCTGACGGTAGTTGGGGCTGTTGGTGGTGAGATAGCCGCGCATGCTGGACAACTGCACTTCTTTGGCCGCGACCTGTGCTTTGATGTTGGTGAGACCCTCACCCATGGCCGCCGGGTTGAATTTCAGCACAGCTTCGCTGACACCAACACCGCCTAAAGCGGTTTCGGCGCGCACCAAATTCTCTTTGGCCTTGGTCAATTCCTTTTCAAGAAACAGCCGACGCTGTTGTGCCGCAGTTACCGCCAGGCGGCTGGTCAGTAAAGACAGTTCTTCGACATAGGCATTTGCCATTGCGGCGGAGAGTTGCGGGATGCGGGAAACGACTCCGATCGTAATCTGGCCGTCTTTGCGAGCCCCCATTCCGGATATACGCGCCAAAATCTTGCGCGCATCTTCGTGAGTTTTTACGTCAGGGATCGACATCATGTTAAATCGCTCAATCATTTTGTCTGCAATCGTTCTGCTCTGAAGCAGGCCGATATACATCTCCGCCGGGCTTCTGAGGCCGGCGGCCGCGCTGGCAACGCCGGCCAGTGCGCCAAGTTGTGCCAGCGCGGCGGCAGCGCCGCCCTGTTGTTGTGGCGTCATGATGTGGGTTTCGGCAACGTAGCTGGGCTTGAAGGTAAAGCTCACGCCCAGTGCAATCAAGCCGACGAGGATCGGGCCAAAGGCCAGCAGCCGGGCGTTTTCTGCTAAGGTCTGCAAAATATCCAGCAGATTGATGCCGTCGTCTTCCGCTTCTGCTTCGGATAATGCTGGGGACTGGTTTTCGTTCATGCCAAATACCTTATTACGGCGGTACGCGATAACTGATTCAGGTTTATGGCGTGCCTTACTTCAGGGTTTTTCAGGCGGTGGCGCCTGGGCTCAACTGATAGAGTAAAACGGGGCCGGATACCGTTTCTGGTCTCGGCTAGATTGACCCCCTTGATTTTATCGTTCGAGTTCATCACGGCAAAAAAATGAATCAAAGACCGTTCCCACTATTCACGAATCCCTTGCGGATAAGGAAAGCCATGATGTCGCCAAAAGTTGTGATGACGTACTCAGCTTCTGCCACGACAAGATTCAGTCGTTCGATTCGCAGGCTGGCCTCTTCGGGGTAGTGGTGCGAAAACTTGTTACGGAGTATCGCTGCGGTCCCAAAATCGTCCGCCGATTGAATGGCACCGAGTTTCTCCATCAAACGCGTTTTGTCGCGGTTCGATTTATCGTTCAGATCTTCCCGTTCTACGTAGGCAATCCCCCTGAATATCTGGTCCTGAATCATGGCAACGCATTGCGAGTAGCGCAGGATCAAAGCATCGATGGATTCTTCCTGGTCGTCGGTGAGTGCTTCGGCGCGCGCCGGGGTGAGCGGAAACATTGTCCGGCTCTTGTTAAGAGAGTAAGACAACTTTTGAATGCGCTGCCCACAGGCGGTAGTGTTGGCGAGCAAAATATCGAGTTCGTTGTTCACAGCGGCTCTCCTTGCCTGGCAATGACATGGATGGCTTTCTCGGCTTCTCCGGGGCGTCTGACCAGCAAGTCGACTTTTGCATCGCAAAGCGACGTTAGCTGATATTCGAGCGCCAGCGAGGTCTTCAGGTCGATCGGCTGGCTGGCTTCAAGATAGACGTCAATATCGCCGCCGCGTCTGGAATCGTCGGCACGGGAGCCAAACAGCCAAACCCGGCCATTGGGGTCTGCTCCATATAGCGTTCGGCATACTGCATCCAGTTCGTGCGGGCTGAGTCTCATCATCGATCCTGGGCTGTTAAATGGTGGCGTTCTACGGCTGTATGAAGAGGCAATTTCAATCCTCCATCTGCGCATGATAGCCGCAACATGTACTGTAGGAAGGTATCGCGAAATGCCAGCAATCGAGGGGTTGTTTTAAACACTATTAGAATAATTTGAATCGCCACTGTAATCAAAGTGCCTTACTTCAGGGTTTTCCAGGCGGCAGCGCCCAGGCCTAATTGGTAAAGAATCTGTGTCCAGTCTTTCAGCCCGATCACAAACTTTGTCCAGCCAGTTTCGCGATCCAGTTTGGCGGGCACCACAACGGTATCGCCCGGCATCAATTCGATGCTCTCAAAGCCGCCCAGCCCAAACAGGCTGTTGTTGTCGCGTGCGGCCTTGACGCTGCCATCGGCGCGCAGGACAAAGGCGTTGTCCGGTTCGGCGTTGTCGTTTGCTCCCGCCGTTTTGAGTACATCGCCTACGGTTTTGCCTGGACGGTAGATGATGGCATTTTCGTTGTAGACCTCGCCCACAGCGGTCACAAAACCTGGGCGGCCGGGAACGTGAATCGTGTCGCCGTCTTCAAGCGGCAGCGATGGCAGGGCATCCAGGCTTGTCTGTGTGGGTGGCAGTTCCAGGCTGATCCGGCCATTGCTCTTGAAGGTTTTCATGCGTTCAAGCTGTTGTTGTTGCGACTGCTGTTGCGCGAGCAGCAGGTTTTGCGCGTTGCTTTCGGTCTGGGGATTGATGTTGGCTAATTTTTTGCCGGATTCGGCCTGCAATTGGGCTTCCAGTTTGCGGGTCACGGTATCGAGGTTTTTTTGTTGCTGGCCGCGCACCGATTCGCGCGTGAATTCGGCGCCATAAAGATAAGCATTGGGGGTGATGCCGCCCAGTCGGGTTAGTAGTTGCGGCAGGGTTTCTCCGGCTTCGATCTGATAAATGCCTGGAGCGGCCACTTCGCCTTCGACACGAACCAGGCGGGTCTGGCGATCCTGCGGTACACGCAAATCTTTCTTGGACAGAATGGTGACAATGTCTCCCGGTTCCAGCGCCAGGTTTTGCTGGTCGTCGCCGTCCTGCACGACACGCCCCAGATTAAAGGGGATCAATCGCGTGGTGAGCGTATTGCGATCTAGCCGCTCGATGACTGCGTAGTCCCAGTTAACCTCGTCCAGCAGGTTGCGCACGCCGCGTTCGACGTCGGCTGCATCGGGCTTGCCGGATTTGCCGACGGTTTCGTCTGGCTTGCCGGTTTCCTTGTCGGTCTTGTTGTTTTTATCAACCTCATCAAACATCACCAGCAGATTTTTGCGCTTGTAGTAATCGGGCGTAATCAGGGCGTCGCGGTCGGGGATCAGGTCGCGCAGGCGCATGCCGGGGCTGAAGGGATAACGCAGCGGGGTGGCGACATTGCCGCGCAGGGTGACGGCATTGGCGAACTGCGGGCTGATCTCGAACAGGGTCAGGATATCGCCGTCGCGCAGCGCACGTTGCTGGCCAGCCGCGTCGAGTGCAAAGGCCTCAACATTGCGAGCCGCCTGGTCTACCGCCGGGTTGATTCGTTCGAGTGTTGCTTTGCCGTGTTTTGCCAGTACCGACAGTCCGCCGCCGAGTGCGAGCACATCGCCGATTTTGCCAGCGCCTTTTAATTCGTAGATGGCAGGCTGCTCAAACTCGCCCAGCACGGCCACGCGCGGGCCGACAGGCGGAATGACGATGACATCGCCCGGCTGGAGCGGCACGTCGCCGCTGCGGTCACCGCGTGCGATGAAATCATAGAGATCCATCGTGCCGACAGTGCGGCCATTGCGTTTTAACTGGACGTTGCGCATCGAGCCATTGTTGCCGGGGCCGCCCACTTCAAACAGGGCATTGATTAGCGTGGACAGGCTAGAGACGGTGTAGGTGCCCGGCTGGCGCGCCTGACCGACGACGTAAATCTGAATGCTGCGCAAACGACCGAGCGTGGCGTTGAGGCTGAAGTTGGTGAATATCCGGCCAATTTTGCTGCGCAGTACGGATTCCAGATCGCCTGCGCGCACGCCCGCCAGGTTGACCACGCCGACTTTGGGCAGGTTGATCTGGCCATGGCGGTTGAGCGTCAGGCTGAGTTCAGTGTCGATGCTGCCCCAGACCTGCAGGCGGACTTCGTCGCCGGGGCCGAGAATGTAGTCGTTGGGAACCACCGCCTCGGAAATGGGCGCGTAGCCTGTGGGTGTGCTGAATAGTTTCTGGCCGTAAACGGGTAGCAAGCGGCCAGTTGACTGCTGTACAAAACGCTGGAAATTGCCGGGCGGTTCCTCGGCAGGGGTGCGGGTGAAGCGCGGCGTGTCGAATTGATTTCTGGTCTGCGCGTCGAAAGGGTCTCTGGACGAGGCACCGGATTGATCCCTGGATGGGTCGCGGCGAAGCGCATCGGGTGCGGGCAGGCCAGGCGGCATCTGACCGGCATCAAGCGATGGATTCCTGTTTTGTCCATAGGGTGCGGGATAGGCGGGCGACGCCATAGACGGGTCGGCGGGCATGGGCGTGCCGACTTGTCCGGATGCCGCAAGGCTGATGGCCCACAGGACAGAGCCCAACAACAGGCCGTAGTGATATTGTTTGTTCATCGTTGTTCCTGCTACGTCACTTCATTTCGTTAATTCGGATACATCGGAAAGTCATTACTCAATGTGATATTCGGGTCGGCTGAATTCATACGTCAAACCTGCACCTATCACACTGCTGTCCAGGTTTCCATTCAGGGCTTTTACTTTGCCTGCTTCCAGACGGGCAGCAAATTGTTCGTTGAGTCGCCAGGTCAAGCCCAGTTTCGGCTGGACAATGGTACCGCCGCCGACATCCACGCCGCCGCCGCCTGCCGCACCGGCCGCCAACTCGACATTGAAACTCAAGCGCTTGTCTTCACGCAAGGGAATTTCCCAACCCACACCCAGCAAGCCGACGGCATAGCCGCCTGCATCGCCAGTGTAAGCGCCGTAGGCCTGGCCGGAGAGATAGACGGCATCGCTTAAAAACTTTTCGATTTTGAAACCCACCAGGCTCACGTCCCGGTTGCTGCCGTCTTTGCGCGCCGCACTCAGGCTGGTGTTCTGTACCCCGCCGAGCCGCCATTTGGACAGCCGCATTCCTGCGCCGCTTTGCCAGGCTTGCGTGCGGTCGCCTGCACCCAGCTCACCCAGGCGATAGCCCAGGCTCGCGCCGTAAAACCGGGCGCTGAAACGGCCACCGCTTTCGATCTGTCCCGCTTCCAGTCCCAGCTTCAGGGCGGGCGTGAAATCGTAGTCCAGCCCTGCGCGTGCCTTGGCAACTGCACCGCCGCCCGTGTCTACCTGTCCGCCGCCTGCGCCGCCCGCCGCGAGGCTGGCGCTCAGATGCAGGCGCGGGCTGAACAGGGGCACACGATAGCCTGCCCCGGCAAGCAGTTCCGCATAACCGTCGGACTGGCCGCCGGTTGCGCCTGCCGTTTCAACAAAAAAATAGCGGTGGGCATCGAGATGCTGGCGGTATTCAAAGCCGATCCGCTTGAGCGGTGCTGTCATCGCGGTGCCCGCAGTGGTTTTTGCGTTGCCGGTGGGACGGTATTCGCCGAGCGTGGCGAGCCATTCCGATTGCTGTAGCTTCAGGCCAAACAGGTCGCCTGACTCAACCGTTTTGCCCGCATCACTCGCCCGGCCATAGTAAACATCGAAGGGAATACCCAGGTTGAGATTGAGTTGGGTGCTGTTGATTCCACCATTGGGAAATTTAACGGTTGAAACGCCGATGCCCAGCATGACGTTACCTACATCGCGGCTGATGAGCAGATGCGGGCGGAGCATCAGGCCACCGCCTTGCGGAGCACCACCACCGCCGCCACCGCCGACGAATAATCCGGCATCCATCGACCATTTCGAAGCAAATCGTCGGCCCGTTCCAAGGGTAAAGCCGCCGGTGAAAAATCCGCCACGCTCGCCTTGTAGTGCGCCGAAACCGGAAGCACCCACATACCAGTCCGGGTGGATGTTGACGAGGTAATGCACGCCAGCCAGCCCCATTGTTTCGTTGGAGCCAAGATCCAGAAGCTCGTAAGTCATGCGCAGCAGGGCAGGTTTGTTACGCAGGATGGCCGTCTCGGTCAAGTCGGCGGTTGCGGGGTTCGCTATGCATATGCTCAGCAATAGCGGCGATAAATGCCAGGCTCGATCCATACGAAATCAGCGCGTGACGGCTTGAACCTGCTTGCTGGTCTGGCCAAACCGTCGTTCCCGCTGGGCATACCAGTCTAGTGCCTGTTTCAATTCTGGAATGCCAAAGGCTGGCCAGAGTGTGTCGGTGAAATACAGCTCGGTATAGGCGCTTTGCCACAGCAGGAAATTGCTGATGCGCTGCTCCCCTCCGGTGCGGATGATTAAATCTGGGTCAGGCGCATAGGCCATCGATAGATGAGGCATGAGATCGATGTCATCCGGGTGAGCCTGTTCTGCGATGGAATCTCCTTCGGCTTGTCGGGCTTTCAACCAGTTTTTGAATGCCTGCTGAATGTCCCATCTGCCGCCATAGTTGGCGGCGATGGTGAGGGTCAGCCGCTCATTGCCCGTTGTTTTGGCTTCGGTGGATGCAATTAATGACTGCAAGCGAGCACTGAAAGGCAAAGAGTCGCCAATGATTCGCAGGCGAACCCCGTTCTTGTTGAGTTTGTTGACTTCGCCTTCCAGCATGCTGATGAACAGATTCATCAGATAATTGACTTCGTTTAACGGGCGCTTCCAGTTTTCGGTGCTGAACGCGAATAGCGTGAGATAGGGGATGTTGCGCGCCAGGCAATGCTCGACGATGTCGTGTACTCGTTGGGCACCGCGTGCGTGACCCGCCACGCGTGGCAAATGCCGCATTTTTGCCCAGCGGCCATTGCCATCCATGATCATGGCGATATGTTGTGGTATAGACAAACTGGTCATCCCCGATTTAATACAACACTCAGTCAAATACGCCGCAATCGGGAATAGGCCTCCAGGCACGGACTTCCTGCTTTTGTATCAGTAGCCTCGATTATAAAGGCGGGTGATTCTCGTGCCATGCGTTAAATGTAAAGTATGTCATCAGCTTTACCCGCAGACTCATTCCCACTCAATGGTTGCGGGCGGCTTGCCACAGATGTCATAGACGACACGGTTGATGCCGCGTACTTCGTTAATGATGCGATTGGAGACTTTGCCCAGCAATGTATACGGCAACTCGGCCCAGTGTGCGGTCATGAAGTCGCTGGTGACGACAGCGCGCAGCGCAACGACATAATCGTAGGTGCGACCGTCACCCATCACACCGACGGACTTGACCGGCAGAAACACGGCGAAGGCCTGGGAGGTTTTTTCGTACCAGGATGTTTCCCCATCAATCGTGGCACGCAGTTCTTCGATGAAAATCGCATCGGCGCGGCGCAACAGTTCGGCGAACTCGTGTTTGACTTCACCGAGAATGCGCACACCGAGGCCCGGGCCGGGGAAGGGATGGCGATACACCATGTCGTGTGGTAAACCCAGCGCAACGCCGAGTTCGCGCACTTCGTCCTTGAACAGTTCGCGCAACGGTTCCAGCAGTTTCAGATGCAGGGTGTCGGGCAGGCCGCCAACGTTGTGATGGCTTTTGATGGTGTGTGCTTTTTTGGTTTTGGCGTTGGCCGATTCGATCACGTCGGGATAGATGGTGCCCTGCGCAAGCCATTTTGCCTGCGGCAGTTTTTCGGCTTCTTCCTGGAACACGTGAACGAATTCGCGGCCAATGATTTTGCGTTTTTGTTCGGGGTCGGATACGCCAGCGAGCGCATCCATGAAGCGGGTACGTGCGTCGACATGGATGACTTTGACGCCGAGGTTGTCGGCAAAGGTCTGCATCACCTGTTCGGCTTCGTTCAGGCGCAACAGGCCGTTATCGACGAACACGCATGTCAGTTGTGTGCCGATAGCGCGGTGCAACAGCGCGGCGACCACCGATGAGTCGACGCCGCCGGACAGCCCCAGAATGACTTCGTCGGTGCCGACTTCCGAGCGTACTTTGCCAATGGCTTCATCGACATAGTCGGGCATGTTCCAGTCGCGCCCGCAACTGCAGATGTCGTGGACGAAACGCTCGATGAGGGCACGGCCTTGCAGGGTATGCGTGACTTCGGGATGGAACTGCACGCCGTAGAATTTGCGCGCAACGTCAGCCATGCCGGCAATCGGGGTGGCGGCGTTGGATGCGATGATCTTGAAGCCGGGCGGCAGTTCGGTGACCTTGTCGCCGTGACTCATCCACACATCGAGCAGTCCATGGTTTTCGGCGTTGACCCGGTCCTGAATGTCGCGCAGCAAGGCCGAGTGGCCCTGGGCGCGAATTTCCGCATAACCGAATTCGCGCTTAGCGGCGTTTTCAACTTTTCCGCCGAGTTGCGCTGCCATCGTCTGCATGCCGTAGCAAATGCCCAGCACGGGCACGCCGAGTTGAAACACGATGTCGGGCGCGCGCGGCGTTTCGTCCTCATACACCGACGATGGCCCGCCGGACAGGATGATGCCCTGTGGCGCAAAGTCGCGAATGAATTGCTCGCTTACGTCGTTGGGATGGAGTTCGCAATACACGCTGGCCTCGCGTACGCGGCGGGCGATGAGTTGAGTGTATTGGGAACCGAAGTCGAGGATGAGGATTTTGCTGTGCATGGGTGGAAGTGCGTTAGGAGTGAGGAGACAGGAGTGAGGAGACAGGAGAGGGTGGGGCGTCAACGCGATACGCCTCACTCCTCACGCCTCACTCAACACGGTAATTCGGCGCTTCCTTGGTGATCTGTACGTCGTGAACGTGCGATTCGCGGACGCCCGCTGAGGTGATTTCGACAAACTCGGCACGGGCGTGCATGTCTTCGAGCGTGGCCACGCCCAGGTAGCCCATGCTGGAGCGCAGACCGCCCATCAGCTGGTGAATCACGCCGAGCACGCTGCCTTTGTAGGGCACGCGGCCTTCGATGCCTTCGGGCACCAGCTTCTCGTTGTTTTTTTCGTTGTCCTGAAAATAACGGTCGCTTGAGCCTTGCTGCATCGCACCCAGCGAGCCCATGCCGCGATACGATTTGTAGGAGCGACCCTGGAATAACTCGACCTCGCCCGGTGCTTCTTCGGTGCCCGCAAGCAGGCCGCCGAGCATGACGCAATTGGCACCCGCTGCCAGTGCCTTGGAAATGTCACCCGAGTAGCGTATGCCGCCGTCGGCAATCACGCCGACACCGCTGCCTGCTAGGGCATCGGCCACATTCGCCACCGCTGTAATCTGCGGTACGCCCACGCCCGCAACCATGCGCGTGGTGCAGATGGAACCGGGGCCGATGCCGACCTTGACTGCGTCCGCGCCGTGATCGATCAGTGCTTTGGCCGCAGATGCCGTAGCGATATTGCCGCCGATGACCTGAACATCCGGGAAGTTTTTCTTGACCCATTGCACGCGTTCCAGCACACCTTTGGAGTGGCCGTGCGCGGTGTCAACCGTAATGACATCTACGCCGGCTGCAACCAGGGCGGCGACGCGTTCTTCAGTGCCTTCACCGGTGCCGACGGCTGCGCCAACACGCAGGCGACCCATGGTGTCTTTGCATGCCAGCGGGTGTTCGCTGGATTTCTGGATGTCCTTGACGGTAATCAGACCCTTCAACTCGAAGGCATCGTTGATGACCAGCACGCGCTCCAGCCGATGTTTGTGCAGCAGCCCCATCGCTTCTTCCAGCGACGCGCCTTCCTTTACCGTGACCAGTCGCGCCTGCGGCGTCATGACATTGGCGACGGGTTGATCAAGGCTGGTTTCAAAACGCAGGTCGCGATTGGTGACGATGCCGACCACCTTGCCGCCATCCAGTACCGGCAAGCCGGAAATACGCTTGCTGCGGGTGATTTCCATGACCTGGCGCACCGTCATTTGCGGCGAAACCGTAATCGGATCTTTCACCACGCCGGATTCAAAGCGTTTGACCGTGGCGACCTGGGCCGCTTGTAGCGCGGTAGACATGTTTTTGTGGATGATGCCGAGTCCGCCTTCCTGCGCCAGCGCGATGGCGAGGCGAGCTTCGGTCACGGTATCCATGGCGGCGGACAACACGGGCAAGTTCAGGGAAATGGTGCGGGTCAGGCGAGTGGAGAGGCTGACATCACGGGGCAGAATGGCTGAATGCGCGGGGACGAGCAGAACATCGTCAAACGTCAGCGCTTTTTGAATAACACGCATGGGCTTACCTTATGTGCAAAGCGGAATTATACGCGCCAGCGTCCTCGCCCGTAAATTGCCCTGTATGGGCGGTGGACAAGCAGTACATAAAGCGGGTTGACTCAATCGCCCCAAGAGGCTAAGTTCGCACTTGCTTTACTGCATGGGGGGTGTTCGGACAGGCCGAATATTCGATTGCCTCTGCACTTGAACCGTCACACCGTGAGGAGTAATAAATGATGCAAAAAATGTTGCTTGCCCTGACTTCCGTTGCTTTGCTGGGTTTATCTGGTTGCGCTGGCTTGTATAACCAGGGCGGAACCCCCCCCGCCGCAGCCAAAGCGGCTGAGGCGGCGAAACCGGCGCTCAGCGCAGAAGCCGCCGCTGCATTGGCATCTGCCCAGGCCGACGTTAAAGCAGCAAAAGCCAAAAATAACTTGTGGACTACCGCTGAGGCCGCGCTGAAAGCGGCGGAAACAGCCGCTGAGGCGGGTGATAGCGCAGCGGTTATCAAGCAGGCCAAGATCACCAGTGACCACGTGAAATTGGGAATGGCTCAGGCCGGTTACCCCATGCTCAAAATTGGTGACTGATTGACCCTATTGCTTGTCGCGGCCTCATGTGGAAGCCGCGACAGGATACCTAAGCACCTGCATTCGCGGGTGCGGTTTCACCCCTTCCTTTTTTGGTGACCTTTCCTGCATCTGCGCGCTGGCGTCGCACTTCTTTCGGGTCGGCAATCAGTGAGCGGTAAATTTCCACGCGATCCTTATCGCGCAACACCTCATCCAGTTTGACAAGCTTGCTGAAGATGCCGACCTTGTTACTGGCGAGATTGATTTCAGGGAATTGCTCCAGCACGCCTGAACGGCGTATGGCGGCTTCCACTGTTGTGCCCGCGTCCACGGATAACGGCATAAGGATCTGTTGTTGCGGCAGTGCGTAGGCCACTTCGATCTGGATAGTTGCGTTGTTTGTCATGCTGCGAAAACCTCATCCGCGCGCCGCACGAACGCATCCACAAAGGTGTTGGTGATATGGCTGAACACCGGCGCCAATACCGTTTCCAGTATGCGGCTTGAAAAAGTGTAATTCAGGCGGAACTCGATCTTGCAGGCGTCTGCGCCCAGGGGGATAAAATGCCATCCGCCTTCCATCTCGCTGAACGGCCCATCTTGCAGGCTGATCTGCATCGAGTGCGGCGAGACTTTGGTGTTTTCAGTGGTAAAACTCTGATGGATTCCCATATACGCAATGTGAATGGTCGCTACCGTACGCTGCGCATCACGAAATTTCAGCGTGGTGCCGCCGCACCAGGGCAGGAATAACGGGTAATCCTCAACCCGATCCACCAGTTCGAACATGCGTTCGGGAGTATGCGACACCAGAACGCTTTTATTAACCTGAGCCATATCAAGCACAAAGCCCTGTAAAATTGCACATTCTACGCAAGCACCTGTCCCATGAGCATCGCTGATAACAAAAAAGCTTTTCACGACTACTTCATCGAAGATAAATTCGAGGCGGGCTTGGTGCTGGAGGGCTGGGAAGTCAAAGCGATTCGCGCCGGGCGGGTGCAGCTGAAGGAAGCCTATGTGGTGTTGAAAAGCGCCGAGGTGTTTTTGATCGGCTGTCATATCAGCCCGCTGCTGGCGGCGTCTACCCATATTTATCCCGACCCCACACGCTCGCGCAAACTGCTGCTGCATGCCGAGGAAATCAACAAGCTCATTGGCAAAACCGAACGCGCAGGATTTACCCTGGTTCCGCTGGATATGCATTTTGTAAAAGGCCGGATCAAGCTCCAGATTGGCCTGGCTAAGGGCAAAAAAGAATTCGATAAACGCGCGACGGTCAAAGAGCGTGAATGGCAACGCGAAAAGCAGCGCATTGTCAGGGACGCATTGCGCTGATTGTGTGGTGATTAAACGCTTGGCTAATACATACGTCGCCACGGTGACAGATGTTGACTCTTTCGATGAGTTGATCGATGCCCGCTCGCCGGGAGAATTCCTGGAGGATCACCTGCCCGGCGCGATCAATTTGCCGGTGCTGGATGATGCGGAGCGCGCGCACGTAGGAACGGTGTACAAGCAAGTGTCGAGTTTTGAAGCCAAGAAAATCGGTGCGGCTTGGGTGTCGCGCAATATCGCGCATCATTTGGAGACGTATTGCGCCGATAAACCCAAATCCTGGCGCCCTTTGATTTACTGCTGGCGTGGCGGTAGTCGTAGTGGTTCGCTCACGCATATACTGCAAAAAATCGGCTTCGACGCGCACCAGCTGGATGGTGGTTACAAGGCTTATCGACGCGTCGTGGTAGCGGATCTGAATACCCTGCCTGCCCAATATTTTTTTATCGTGGTGTGCGGCCCGACAGGCAGCGGCAAAAGCCGTTTGTTGCAGGCGCTGGCCGCGCAAGGCGGGCAGGTGCTGGACCTGGAAGCGCTGGCGGCGCATCGCGGTTCGCTGCTTGGGGCTTTGCCGGATCAGGCTCAGCCGAATCAGAAAAGCTTTGAGAGTGCGATTTGGGCACATCTCAGGCGCTTCAACTCATCGCAACCGATCTTTGTCGAGTCCGAAAGCAAGAAAATTGGCGCACTGCGTGTGCCCGAAGCGCTGATTGACCGGATGCGTGCGAGCGTCTGCCTGCGGCTGGATGTTCCGCAATCTGCGCGTATTTCGCTGCTGATTGAGGAATACACACACTACCTGGGCGACCCGGTTTCGCTGCAAACCCAGCTTGGCCACCTCAAGCAGTTGCGTGGTCACGAAACCATTCAGGCGTGGCAAGCGATGATCCAGGCACAGGATTGGCGCGGTCTGGTCGGGGATTTGCTCGCGACGCATTACGATCCAGCGTATTTCAAGTCGCTAAATAAAAACTACGCGGCCAGCGAGCAGGATCGCAGCTATGCGTTGAGCGACGTTTCGACCGCAGGATTTTCTGCGCTGGCGGCGCAGGTGCTGACCGATTTGCATTCCGACACCACAGCCTGTTGATGCGGACGCTGCCATACTGGCGTCTGTCCGGTTTCTATTTTTTCTATTTCGCTTTCGTCGGTGCGATGTCGCCGTTCTGGGGGCTGTACCTCAAATCGCTCGCGTTTAACGCAGTGCAGATCGGCATCTTGATGTCGCTGCTGCAGGTGATGCGGATTTTTGCACCGAATATCTGGGGGCATATCGCTGATCGCACTGGCAAACGTACGCCGATTGTCCAGATTGCTGCGGTGGGCAGCGTACTGGTGTTCGTCGGCGTGTTTTTTGGCAACAGTTTCTGGTGGCTGTTTGCGGTAATGGCGGGCCTGAGTTTTTTCTGGAGTGCGTCCTTGCCTCTGGTTGAGGCGATGACCTTGTCGCATCTGGGTGAAAGTATCGACGGTTATGGGCGCATCCGGTTATGGGGGTCGATCGGCTTTATTTTGATGGTGGTGGGTCTGGGTTATGCCTTTGATTCAATCCCGATTTCCTGGCTGCCATGGGCGGTGTTGCTGGTGATGCTGGGGATTGTTGCCTTTGCACGTGTCATCCCTGAATCGGACGTTTTACCGTATCACACCGACCATATTCCGGTGTGGCAGATCGTGCGCCGCCCCGAAGTTGCATCCCTGTTGATTGCATGTTTGCTGATGGCGGCGACGCATGGCCCGTATTACACCTTCTATTCGATTTACCTGGTCGATCACGGCTACGACAAAAGCACGGTGGGCTGGTTGTGGGCGCTGGGCGTGCTGTGCGAGATTGGAGTTTTTCTCATCATCCCGCGTATTTTTGCGCGAGTGACACCGCGCCAGCTGATTCTGACCAGCTTTGCGATGGCTGTCGTGCGTTTTTTGATTATCGCCTGGGGTGTGGAGTCGGCCTGGCTGATCTGGGGCGCGCAGACCTTGCATGCCTTCACTTTCGGCACTTACCATGCTGCTGCTGTTGGCTTGATTCACCAGCATTTTCAAGGTCGTCACCAGGCGCGCGGGCAGGCTCTGTATACCAGCATTTCCTACGGCGTGGGCGGTGCATTGGGCGGCCTGGTGAGTGGTTTGAGTTGGGATAGTCTGGGTTCGGCGTGGACTTTCACCCTTGCCGCGCTCAGTGCGGCTTTGGCGTGGGCGGTCTATTCGATCTGGGGCGGCACAAAATCCGTGCCAGTGATGCCCAAGCTATGAAATAATTACGCTTTAGATACAAGTTGGTTCGCATGTCAGGCAAAACCCTATTCCAGAAACTGTGGGACACGCACGTGGTTCACGTCGAGTCCGACGGCACGACGCTCTTGTATATCGACCGCCACCTGGTGCATGAAGTGACCAGCCCGCAGGCGTTTGAGGGCCTGAAACTGGCAGGGCGTCTGCCGCGCCGTGCTGATGCAGCCATTGCGGTGCCGGATCACAATGTGCCGACCACCGACCGTTCGCACGGCATTGCCGACCCGATTTCGCGTCTGCAGGTCGAGACGCTGGACGCGAATTGTGCGGAATACGGCATCACCGAATTCAAGATGGACGACATCCGGCAGGGGATTGTTCACGTCATTGGCCCGGAAGAAGGACTGACGTTGCCCGGCATGACCGTGGTGTGCGGCGATTCGCATACTTCGACGCACGGCGCATTTGGTGCGCTGGCATTCGGCATCGGCACCTCGGAAGTCGAACATGTACTTGCGACGCAATGCTTGTGGCAAAAGCCGTCGCTAACCATGCTGATTAAAGTCGAAGGCGAACTGGGACGCGGCGTGACCGCGAAGGATATTGCGCTCGCCATCATTGGTGAAATCGGCACTGCAGGCGGCAATGGTTATGCGCTGGAGTTTGGCGGGTTGGCTATTCGCGCCCTGACCATGGAAGGCCGCATGACGCTGTGCAATATGGCGATCGAGGCCGGTGCGCGTGCGGGCATGGTGGCGGTAGACGATACGACAATCGATTATGTGAAAGGCCGTCCCTATTCGCCCAAAGGTGCGATGTGGGATCAAGCCGTTGCCTGGTGGAAGACGCTACAAAGTGACGTTGATGCCAAGTTTGATCAAGTTGTTGAACTGGATGCGGCGAAGATCGAGCCGCAAGTCACTTGGGGTACGTCGCCGGAAATGGTGACGACAGTCGGTGGACGTGTGCCCAATCCTCTGGACGCGCCGAACATGGTTAAGCAGCATGACTGGACGCGCGCGCTGCAATATATGGGTTTGCAGGCAGGCACGCTGCTTTCTGATATCGCCGTTGATAAGGTTTTTATTGGTTCCTGCACCAATTCGCGCATCGAAGATCTGCGCGAAGCGGCGGCGGTGGCGAAGGGCCGCAGTGTGGCCGCCAACGTCAAGCTGGCGATGGTGGTGCCAGGTTCGGGTCTGGTCAAACAGCAGGCCGAACGCGAAGGTCTGGACAAGATTTTCGTCGCTGCAGGATTTGAGTGGCGCGAGCCAGGGTGCTCGATGTGTCTGGCGATGAACGCCGACCGCCTGGAACCGGGCGAGCGTTGCGCGTCAACCTCTAACCGCAATTTTGAAGGTCGGCAGGGACAGGGCGGACGCACGCATTTAGTCAGCCCGGCGATGGCGGCGGCGGCAGCGTGTGCAGGACATTTTGTTGATGTACGTAATTTTTAGGAGCAAGAACATGAAACCCATAATTGTGATTTTGATGGCGGCGGCATTCATTCTGGCAGGCTGCAATACCGTGCGCGGCGTGGGTCAGGACATCGAAAAAGCCGGTGAAGCGGTGAAGAAAGCAGGCAGCTGATCCGATGCAGGCTTTTACCACGCTCGACGGCTTGGTGGTGCCGCTGGATCGCGCCAACGTTGATACCGATGCCATCATTCCCAAGCAGTTTCTGAAGTCGATCAGGCGTTCGGGTTTTGGTCCCAACCTGTTTGACGAATGGCGTTATCTCGACCACGGCGAGCCGGGCAAGTCGAATCATGACCGGCCATTGAATCCGGATTTTGTGCTGAATCAGCCGCGCTACCAGAGTGCATCAGTGCTGCTGGCGCGTGATAACTTCGGCTGCGGATCGAGTCGTGAACATGCACCTTGGGCGTTGGAAGATGCGGGTTTTCGCGCCATCATCGCGCCCTCGTTCGCTGATATTTTTTTTAATAACTGCTTCAAAAACGGCATTCTGCCTATCGTGCTGGATGCGGCTATCGTAGATCGCCTATTCAAGGAATGCGAATCGAACGAAGGCTATGTGCTGTCGGTTGACCTGGGTAAGCAGACCGTTACAACACCCACCGATGAGATTATTCCTTTTGCAGTGGATGCGGGGCGCAAACACCGACTGTTCAATGGCCTGGATGACATTGGATTGACGCTGTTGCAGTCTGACAAAATCCGTATGTATGAAGAACGGCGCAGGATTGAAGCGCCATGGTTGTTTGTTTGAGGGTGTCAGATGCGACTTGATCCCCAGCAGCAGGCTTTCATTAAACATACCATCGCCGCGCATTTCGGTGCGCGTGCCCAAGTAAGGCTGTTTGGTTCAAGATTGGACAATGCCAAACGCGGTGGAGATGTGGATTTGTATGTGGAGCCAGAGGATCGAAAAAACCTGTTTGACCGCCGGGTGCATTGTCTGGGTGAGCTTGTGGAAGGACTGCCGTATCCGGTGGATCTGGTGGTGGCCGAGCCGGATGCGCCCAGACCCATTGATCGGGTTGCACTAAAAAACGGGGTGATATTGTGAGCCTGGAGTTGATCGAAGTCCTGCGCGATAAAACCCAACACCTTGATAAAATGCGCAGCCATTTGGTGTACTCATACGACAAGGTCAGCGCGTGGTGGCGCGTCGATCAAGACTTTGATGCTTGGGATGCTGACCGCCTGGAGTCGCTTGCGGCATTCAAGGTTCGCTTTGCCGAGTTGCAGGATCACCTCGGCGCGGCGATGAGCCTGATTGCGAAAATCGAGAATGAAAATGTTGATCGCTTTACCTATGTGCTCAACTACATGACAAGGCTGGGCGTTCTGGATTCGATGGAGCAATGGCAAGCGGTACGGGATTTGCGTAATACAGCAACCCATGACTATTCCGCCCCGGAGGCAGAGAAAGCACAGCATTTCCATCGATTGCTCCAAAACACGGATTACCTGATTCAAACCCTGGATGGCCTGAAACACTTTGTTGCAACGGCTTATCCGCTTAAGCAAGAGATGTAATGTTTATGAAATTAGCAGTTCTCCCTGGTGACGGCATCGGTCCAGAAATCGTCGCGCAAGCGGTCAAGGTGCTCAATGCGCTGAAAACCGACGGCGCAAAAATAGAAATGGAAACCGCGCCTATCGGCGGCGCGGGATACGATGCCGCAGGCGACCCGTTGCCCGAAGCGACGCTCAAGCTTGCGCGCGCGGCCGATGCAGTGCTGCTCGGCGCTGTCGGCGGGCCGCAATATGATGCGCTCGACCGTCCGCTGCGCCCGGAGCGCGGTCTCTTGCGCATTCGCAAGGAACTCAATCTGTTTGCAAACCTGCGCCCGGCGCTGCTCTATCCGGAACTGGCCGAAGCATCGTCGCTGAAGCCTGAAGTCGTGTCGGGGCTGGACATCATGATCGTGCGCGAGCTGACGGGCGATGTGTATTTTGGCCAGCCGCGCGGGATCGAGTTGAGGCCAGGTCCGAATGGAGCGAGCGAACGCGTCGGTTTCAATACCATGCTGTACTCCGAATCCGAAGTGCGGCGCGTGGCGCACGTGGCGTTTGGTATTGCGATGAAACGCGGCAAGAAGCTGTGCTCTGTTGAGAAAGCCAACGTGCTCGAATGTTCGGAGTTGTGGAAAGAAGTCATCATCGAGGTGTCCAAAGATTATCCCGAGGTGGCGCTTTCGCACATGTATGTGGACAACGCGGCGATGCAGCTGATACGCGCACCGAAGCAGTTCGACACGGTGGTGACCGGCAATATTTTTGGCGACATTCTGTCCGATGCCGCCTCGATGCTGTCGGGCTCGATCGGCATGTTGCCGTCGGCTTCGCTGGATGAAAACAACAAGGGGATGTATGAGCCGATTCATGGCTCGGCGCCCGACATTGCAGGCAAGGATATCGCCAATCCGCTGGCGACAATTTTGTCGGTGGCGATGATGTACCGCTATACCTTTGCCGACATGGCAACGTCAGATCGAATTGAAAACGCGGTGAAAAAAGTGATTGCTCAGGGCTATCGCACTGCGGACATCTGGACGGCAGGCACGACGCGCGTGAATTGTTCCGCGATGGGCGATGCCGTCGTCAAGAATTTGTGAGGAAATGAAAATGATGAAAGTAGGATTGGTTGGCTGGCGCGGCATGGTGGGTTCGGTACTAATGGGGCGCATGAAGGACGAGCGCGATTTTGATTTGATCGAGCCGGTATTTTTTACCACTTCGAATGTCGGCGGCAAAGGTCCCGATATTGGCAAAGACGTGCCGTCCTTGAAAGACGCGATGGCGATCGACGAGTTGCGCGCGATGGATATCATCATTACTGCGCAAGGCGGCGATTACACCAGCGCGGTCTATCCGAAGCTGCGCGAAGCGGGCTGGACGGGCTACTGGATTGACGCAGCATCCACGCTGCGGATGAAGGACGAGGCTATCATCATTCTCGACCCGGTTAACCGTGATGTGATTAAAAACGGCATCGCGAGCGGCGTTAAAACTTATGTTGGCGGCAACTGTACGGTATCGCTGATGTTGATGGCCATTGGTGGCCTGTTTGATGCGGGACTGGTCGAGTGGATTTCTCCCATGACTTACCAGGCGGCCTCGGGTGCGGGAGCGCGCAATATGCGCGAACTGATTCAGCAGATGGGCGCGATCAATGCCGAAGTGCAGCATCTGCTCGATGATCCCGCTTCGGCGATTCTTGAAATCGACAAGAAAGTGGCCGATTTCATCCGCTCCGACCAGTATCCGCTGGATGCCTGGCCGGTGGCACTGGCGGGCAATCTGATTCCGTGGATTGATGTTGCGTTGGCTTCCGGCCAGAGCAAGGAAGAATGGAAAGCCCAGGTCGAGGCGAACAAAATCATGGGGCGCAGCGACCGGCAAATTCCCATCGATGGCCTGTGCGTGCGCGTTGGCGCGATGCGCTGCCATTCGCAGGCGCTTACCATCAAGCTGACCCGCGACGTGCCGCTGGACGACATTCACGGCTTGATTGCGGCGCATAACGATTGGGTCAAAGTGGTGCCGAATGATCGGGACATCACCATGCGCGAGTTGACCCCGGCAGCGGTCACCGGGACGCTGGCCGTGCCCGTTGGCCGCATGCGCAAACTCACGCTCGGGCCGGACTATCTGACGGCCTTTACCGTGGGCGACCAGTTGCTATGGGGTGCAGCTGAACCCTTGCGGCGTATGCTGCGGATTGTTCTGGAAGGCTGAAATAGTCGAATTCACAACACCCGATTCAAGCTGGTTCGGTTTATGCTCTAAAGATTACGCGTGCCAAGCCGTCAATACAGTCGATGAGTATTCAACAGTTTTCTGGGTTCAGGAAGCAAATAGGGAGAAATGGGATGAAATTGAAGCGCTTTACCACCCAGCTAATGGCTGCTGGTTTGATTGCACTGCCACTGATGACGCATGCAGCGGGGCTTGGCAAGCTGTCGGTGACTTCGGCTCTGGGCCAGCCCCTGGCAGCTGAAATCGAGCTGTTGGCAGCGGATAAAGCCGAACTCGACAGCCTCGCAGCCAGTCTTGCTTCCGATCAGGCGTTTCGTGATGCGCGGATTGAATACTCGCCAGTGTTGTCCATGCTTCAGTTTGCGGTGGAGAAAAGAGCCAACGGCAAAGCCGTGTTGAAAGTGACTTCCAGCCGTCCGGTGAATGATCCATTCATTGATATGCTGGTTGAACTGAACTGGGCATCCGGTCGCATGGTGCGCGAATACACAGTGTTGCTGGATCCACCTGGAGCCGCTGCGCCACAGACCGTTGCACCAGTGGTGATCGCGCCCGCTCAAACTGCGCCTGCAGTATCCGCAGGCAAACCCCGCGCCGCACCGGAGCCTGCACCTGCTGTTGCCAAATCGGCAGCTCCTGCGGTCACCAAATCGAAAAAGCCCAAATCTGAGCCTAAGCCTGAACCGAAAGAGACCGTTGCTGCGGAGCCAACTCCAGAGAAAACGCAGCCGTCATCCTCAGTAACCGATACGGTACGAGTTAAACACGGCGACACGCTGGCCGGCATTGCAAGACAGGTTAGACCCGAAGGAATTGGCCTCGAGCAAGCGCTGGTCGGCTTGTACCGTGAAAATGCCGATGCATTTGATGGCAAAAATATTAATCGCCTGAAAACTGGCAAGACGCTGAAAGTGCCGAGCGCAGAAGCGCTGGCAGCGATTGACAGCAAAGAAGCACGGCGAGAAATCAAGTTGCAGACGGATGACTGGCAAGCTTATCGTCAAAAACTGGCGGATGCAGTTCGTGGCGCACCTGAACTAACAGTAAAAGCGCAGCCAGGACAGTCGGCCAGCGGCAAAATCACTTCCAAAGTGGAAGACAAGGCCAAGCCTGCTGTTGAGGCGACCAAGGACGTTTTGAAATTATCCAAAGTCACGCCGCCCGCACCCAATGCAAGCACCGCAAACAAGGCAGCAGAAGCGCAGGCGATGAAGGACAAGCTGCGTGCGCAGGAAGAGGATGCGACCGCGCGCGAGAAGGCACTTAACGAATCCAGTAGCCGTGTATCCGCACTTGAAAAACAAGTGACGGATATGCAGGCATTGGTAAAAATGAAGGAAGAGGCGGCCAAGCAAGCGAAGGCGTCTGCAGAAGCAGCAGCAAAAGCAGAAGCAGCCAAACCCGTGCCAACACCGGTTGCTCCGGTGACAGCCCCCGTTGCCGAGCCTGAGCCGACGGCGGCATGGTATGCGCCGTTGTTGAATAACCCGCTGTACTGGGCTGCGGGAGCAGTGACTGTCGGTTTGGGCGGCTTGCTGTGGTGGATGATGAGCGGCGGTCGTCGGCGTAAATCGGCACCCTTGTTTGAAGACAGCATCATGAGTGGCGGTGATATTTCGCCGAATACTGTGGTCGGCGCGGCTTCGGGCGGCAGTATTAATACGGGTGACACCTCGTTTTTGACCGACTTTAGCCAGGCAGGTCTGGGAACCATCGACACGCATGATGTGGACCCGATCGCTGAAGCCGAAGTTTATATGGCCTACGGGCGTGATGCGCAGGCAGAAGAAATTCTGAAAGAAGCGATCATCAAAAATCCGGATCGCCACGAAGTTCGCATGAAACTGCTGGAAATTTATGCGGCACGGCGTAATCCTGAGGCTTATCAAGCGGTGGCGAGCGACCTGTTTGCTGCGTTGGGCAACAAGTCCGGCGGTCTGTGGGATAAAGCCGCAGAAATGGGGCGCAGCATTGACCCGACCAATCCGCTGTATGGTGGCGTGCAGGCGAGTGTTCCGGCTGTTCAGGAACAGATCGTTGAAACGGTTGCCGCGACCGCCGCTATTGGTGGTGGTGCCATGGCGTTTGATACGCTTGCAGGCGACAGCGCTATTGCATCCGAAGCGGCAAGTGCCGGGCTGGAGTTTGAAAGCGCAGGCCACGTACTGAATTTTGATGCCACTCCCGCCGTGCAGGCGGCACCTGTTGAAGCGTCTACGAATGAACTGGATTTCGATTTATCGAGTCTGGATATTCCTGAAGCGACACACGATGATCTGGACTTGGGTTTGAGTCTGGATGATGACAATGGCCCGGACAGCAAATTTGATTTCAGTGGTCTGGATCTGGATCTGGGTGATGCCGGTGCAGGCGATGCCGAACTGGATGAAGTCGGCACCAAGCTCGACCTGGCACGCGCCTATGTCGAAATGGGCGACAAGGAAGGTGCACGCGAAATCCTGAACGAAGTGATCGTCGAGGGCAACGACAAACAGAAAGCGGATGCGAAAGGCATGTTGGGTTCGCTTGCCTGAGTCTTTGCATCCAGTTACCCGCATCCTGTTGTGGTGCGGGTGGGCGGTCGGGGTTGAGCTTGCCCCGCTGCCCATGCTCTTGGGACTGGCCGTCGTTTGCGCGACGGCTTTTGTTTTTGTACGTCTGCGTCACGGTGCATGGCGCTTGCTGCGCCGGTCGCGCTGGCTCATGCTGGTACTGCTGTTGACTTACGCTTACTCCCTCCCCGGCCATCTTGTATGGCCTGAACTGGGTGCGGCGAGCCCGACGATTGAAGGCGCGAAGTTGGGCGGAGTGCGCATCCTGCGCTTGGCCCTGATGCTGGTTGCGCTGGCTGTTTTGCTCGCAAGTACCGAACGTCCGCGTTTGATTTATGGCCTGTATATTCTGGCGCGACCGCTGACTGCACTGGGTTTTGATCGTCGTGCTTTTGCCGTGCGTCTGGGACTGACGCTTGAGTATGTCGAGCAGGCATCCGTATTGATTCAACCCGGTGCCACCCAGTGGCTACAGCGATTGTGGCAGCCTTTGCCCGTAGCCGATACCCCAACCGTATACAGCCTTGTACCTGAGCGCTGGAAATGGCACGACAGCCTTGCCATGCTTGTGATTTCAGGCGTGATGCTGGTGAGTTTGATATGAGAATTGCCATCGGTTTCGAATATTGCGGCATCGGCTTTTGCGGCTGGCAATCGCAGCCTTCGGGTTGCGGTGTGCAGGATGTCCTGGCGGCAGCGCTCTCGGTGATCGCGGGCGAAAAAGTCAGTGTGACCGCAGCGGGCCGCACCGATACCGGCGTCCATGCCGCGTACCAGGTTGCGCATTTCGATACGCACACACATCGCCCGCTGTCGGCCTGGGTGCGTGGTGTGAATAGCCATCTGCCGCACGGTGTTGCGGTGTTGTGGGCGCGCGAAGTGAGCGAGGATTTTCACGCCCGTTTTGCTGCAATCGAACGCGGCTACCGCTATGTGCTGCTCAACCATCCGGTGCGACCGGGATTGAATAGCGGTTTGGTTGGCTGGCATTATCGGCCGCTGGATGAAGCCGCAATGAACCAGTCCGCCGCGCATCTCCTCGGCGAGCATGATTTCAGCGCATTTCGTGCGGCGGAATGCCAGGCCAAGTCACCGGTCAAAACCCTGCATCGCGCCCACATCGAACGTCGTGGCGATTTTTTGCTGTGCGATTTTCACGCCAATGCTTTTTTGCACCACATGATTCGCAACATCATGGGTGGTCTGGTGCAAATCGGCATGGGCAAGCATCCGCCAGAATGGATGCAGACGATTCTCGAAGGCCGTGACCGCAGTCTCGCTGCTCCGACTTTTGATGCGGCGGGGCTTTATCTCGCCTACATCCGGTATCCTTCCATTTTTGGTTTACCGGAATCGTCTGAGCGATGGCTGTACGCGTAAAAATTTGCGGTATTACTCGGCTGGAGGATGCACGCCAGGCAGTGAATGCAGGCGCAGATGCGCTGGGATTCGTGTTCTACGATAAAAGCCCGCGCCATGTATCCGCGCAAGATGCTGCCGCAATCAGTGCGGCATTGCCGCCGTTCGTCACCCGTGTCGGCCTGTTTGTGGATGCGCCTGCCGACTTCGTCAACAGCGTCCTGCAAACCGTTCCGCTCGACTTGCTGCAATTCCACGGCGATGAAACGCCCGATTACTGCGCCCAGTTTGGCAAGTCTTACATCAAGGCCGTGCGCGTCCATGCCGCCACGGATTTGCTAAAATGCGCGGCTGACTTTGATGCCGCGTGCGGTTTGTTGCTGGATGCTTATGTCCCGGGTATTCCCGGCGGTACGGGAGAATCGTTTGACTGGGCATTGATCCCGGCAAACTTCCCCAAGCCCATTGTGCTGTCAGGTGGGCTGACGCCCGCCAATGTGGCCAATGCCGTGCAGCAAACCCGCCCGTGGGCAGTGGATGTGTCGAGCGGGGTCGAGCTTGGCAAAGGTATTAAAGACCCCGACAAAGTTGCCCAATTCATAGCGAATGCGAAAGCCTCATGAAACTGACTGATCTACCCGACGCAACCGGCCACTTTGGTCCTTATGGCGGTATTTTCGTCGCCGAAACCTTGATGGCCGCGCTGGATGAATTGCGTATTGAGTACGAAAAGGCACGCAAGGATCCTGTCTTCATCGCGGAGTTTGATTACGAACTCAAACACTACGTTGGCCGACCGAGTCCGGTGTATCACGCCAGACGGCTGTCCGAACGTTTGGGCGGCGCGCAGATTTACCTCAAGCGCGAAGACCTCAACCACACCGGCGCACACAAGATCAACAACACCATCGGTCAGGCGCTTCTGGCCCGTCGCATGGGGAAAAAACGCGTCATTGCCGAGACCGGCGCGGGCCAGCATGGTGTGGCCAGTGCGACGGTTGCCGCCCGCTACGGCATGGAATGCGTGGTGTATATGGGCAGCGAAGATGTACAGCGCCAGTCGCCCAATGTGTATCGCATGAAACTGCTCGGCGCGACCGTTGTGCCGGTGTCCAGCGGATCGAAAACGCTCAAGGACGCGCTGAACGAAGCGATGCGCGACTGGGTGACCAATGTCGAATCTACTTTTTACATCCTGGGCACTGCCGCAGGCCCGCACCCTTATCCCATGCTGGTGCGCGATTTCCAGTGCGTGATCGGTCGCGAGTGCATTACGCAAATGCCCGAGATGATCGGTCGCCAGCCTGATGTGGTCATTGCCTGCGTCGGTGGCGGATCGAATGCGATCGGAATTTTCCATCCCTATATTCCGTTTGATGACGTACGCCTGATTGGCGTAGAGGCCGGTGGCGACGGCGTTGCAACAGGTCGCCACGCCGCGCCGCTGTCAGCAGGGACGCCAGGTGTGCTACACGGTTTCAAAAGCTACCTGATGCAGGACGAAAACGGACAGATCATCGAAACCCATTCGGTTTCAGCGGGCCTCGACTACCCCGGCGTCGGCCCCGAGCACAGCTATCTCAAGGACGCAGGCCGCGCCGAATATGTGGCGATCAACGACGATGAGGCGATGCGCGCTTTTCATGACCTGTGCCGTTTTGAAGGCATCATCCCGGCCCTCGAATCCAGCCACGCCCTGGCGCACGCGATCAAACTTGCGCCGACGATGGGCAAGGACAAAGTGCTGCTGGTGAATCTCTCGGGGAGAGGTGATAAGGACATCAATACCGTGGCGAGATTGTCCGGAATTACGCTGTGACTGAATGACACGTCCGATAAGTGGCGTGTTGACGGTCTAAAGCAGACGCGGTGGCGGATATCTCAAGTGAGCTTGGGGTTGGCCGAAGTTTTGAGTAAGTACATTTTGATTGGTTACACATGAGCCGTATTGGCCAGACCTTTACCGCGCTGAAAGCGCAAAACAGACAAGCCCTGATTCCCTTCATTACGGCGGGTGATCCTGATCGCGATGCGACGGTGCCGCTGATGCATGCGCTGGTGGACGCGGGTGCGAATATTCTCGAACTGGGCGTGCCGTTTTCTGATCCGATGGCGGATGGGCCGGTGATCCAGCGCGCGTCCGAGCGTGCATTGGCAAAAGGCACATCGTTGCATGATGTGCTGGCAATTGTGGCCGCGTTTCGCACGACCAATACGACAACACCGGTAGTGCTGATGGGTTACTTGAATCCGATTGCCCGCATGGGCGAGGCAGTATTTATCCAGGCTGCAACGCAGGCTGGCGTCGACGGCGTGCTGACGGTGGACTATCCGCCGGAAGAAGCGGGCGCATTCAGCACAGCGCTCAAGGCGGCCGGAATTGATCCGGTGTTTTTGCTATCGCCCACTACGCCGGATGCACGCATCGCAACCATTGCCCAGCAGGCGAGCGGTTTTGTTTATTACGTATCGCTCAAAGGCGTAACCGGCGCAGGCAATATCGATCTGGCCGAAGTTGCGGCGCGCGTCGAGGTGATCCGCAGTCGCTGCGGCGTACCGGTCGGCGTGGGGTTTGGCATACGCGATGCGGCCACGGCGGGCGCGATTGCGGGTTTTGCCGACGCGGTGGTGGTGGGCAGCCGGATTGTGCAGGAGATCGAGTCATCGCCGCGCGAAGCGCTGGTGAGCAATGTGGGTACGCTGGTTGCGGGTCTGCGCGCCGGGATGGACGACACAAAATAAACGAAGGAGTACAAAGCATGAGCTGGTTTCAGAAAATATTACCGCCCAAAATCAAGCGCCGCATCGACAGCAAAAAATCGGTGCCGGAGGGGTTGTGGTCGAAGTGCCCGGCGTGCAGCGAGGTGCTGTACAAGGCTGATCTGGAGAACAATCTCGAAGTCTGTCCCAAGTGCGACCATCACCATCGCATCGGGGCACGGCACCGTCTGGAGATGCTGCTGGATGCGGAAGGGCAGCACGAAATCGGCGCGCATATCACGCCGCTCGACCCGTTGAAATTCAAGGACAGCCGCAAGTATCCCGAGCGCCTCAAAGAGGCACAGGCCAACACTCGCGAGACGGATGCGCTGGTGGTGGTGGGCGGCAGCGTAAAAAACATCCCGGTGGTGGCCGCAGCGTTCGAATTCAAATTCATGGGCGGCTCGATGGGTTCGGTGGTGGGCGAACGGTTTGTGCTGGGCGTAGAAGCGGCGATCGAATCGAAATCGGCGTTTGTGTGCTTTGCCGCAAGCGGCGGTGCGCGGATGCAGGAAGGCTTGTTTTCCTTGATGCAGATGGCGAAAACCTCGGCTGCGCTGACCCAGCTTGCGCGCCATCGCCTGCCGTTCATTTCGGTGCTGACCGATCCGACCATGGGCGGCGTATCGGCGAGTTTTGCGATGCTGGGCGATCTGATCGTCGCCGAGCCGAATGCGCTGATCGGGTTTGCCGGGCCGCGCGTGATCGAGCAGACGGTACGCGAGACGCTGCCGGAAGGCTTTCAGCGTTCCGAGTTTCTACAAGAGAAGGGTGCCATCGACCGCATCATCGACCGTCGCCAGATGCGCGACGAGCTGGCAACGACGCTGGCAATGATGATGGGGCGGCCCGCGCTTGCCGCATAAGTTATCGCTCGATGCCTGGCTTGCCAGGCTAGAGAAGTTGCATCCCAGTGCAATTGATCTGGGGCTGGATCGGGTGCGACGCGTGTCTGTCGCATTGGGTCTACATCCCGGCTTCCCTGTCATTACCGTCGGCGGCACCAATGGCAAGGGCTCAACTTGCGCCTATCTGGAAGCCATGTTGGCTGCTGCGGGTTATAAAACCGGCCTCTACACGTCGCCCCATCTGCTGCGCTATAACGAGCGGGTGCGGATTGCAGGCGAGGAGTCAAATGATGCCGATCTGATCGCGGCCTTTGAGCGCATCGATACTGCGCGCGGCGAGACTTCACTGACCTATTACGAATTCGGCACGCTGGGCGCGATGCTGCAATTTATCGACGCGGAAGTTGATGTGGTGATTCTCGAAGTCGGCCTGGGCGGGCGGCTGGACGCGGTGAATATTTTTGATGCCGATACCGCGATCGTGACCAGTGTCGATCTCGATCATCAGGAATATCTGGGCGATACGCGCGAGCAGATCGGATTTGAGAAGGCCGGAATTTACCGCGCCGGGCATCCGGCGGTGTGTGCCGATCCTGAGCCGCCCGCCAGTTTGCGCGCACACGTATCGAAGCTGGGTGCGGATGGATGGCAGTTAGGCAAAGATTTTCAGGTGGAAATAACAAACAGCCACTGGACGTATCGCGGCCGGGAGTGGGTGCTGCCCGATCTGCCGCTGCCTGCCATGGCGGGTGCGTATCAAGTGCGCAACGCGGCGGGTGCGATTGCGGCGCTCGAAGCCCTGCATGATCGCTTGGCGGTCGATGCGCAGGCCATCGCAACGGGCCTGCGCCAAGCCTGCGTGGAGGCGCGGTTTCAGCGTATTGGCCAGCGTCCGGAGCTCGTGCTCGATGTCGCGCATAACCCGGAGGCGGCGCGCGCGCTGTCAGCGACATTGGCTGAGTATCCCGTTGCCGGGCGCACTTTTGCGGTGATCGGGATGCGGGCAGATAAAGATTGCGCGTGCGTGATTTCAGCGCTGGCCAGTCAAATCGATCGCTGGTTTGTTTGCGCCCCGGATACGCCGCGCGCCTTGTCAGCATCGGCTCTGGCGGACTGCATACGCACGCAGGCAAGCGATGCGGATGTCACGCAGTGCGATGATCCCGTGGCGGCGCTGGAAATGGCGCTAAAACAGGCGGCGGTTGATGATAGAATCGTCGCCTTCGGATCGTTCTATACGGTCGCTGCCGTCCTCAACCATGCCCGCTCCCGCCAGTGAAGATGACCTGAAACGCCGCGCTCGCCGCCGATTGATAGGCGCGGTGGCCTTGACGCTGATCGCAGTGATAGCGCTGCCGCTGCTGCTGGAAGACGAGCCGCCACCCGCCACGCGACTGGAAGTGAACATGCCGCCGGTCGCGGCACAGCCAGAGCCCGCACCACTCGAAGCATCGCCCCCGCCAGAACCGGCTGCCGTTGCTGAAACCAAACCTGCTCCGCAGGAAAGCAAACCCGCAGCGCCGGAAAAGTCTGAACCTCCGCCCAAGCCCACCCCCAAGCCCGTCGTTTCCCCTAAACCTGTGACCAAGCCTGCTCCCCGGCATGAGGCAAGTGCGACCGGATTTGTGGTGCAGTTGGGCGCGTTTTCCGACACAGAAAAAGTCTCCGCGCTGAAGGCGCAAACAAGCAAGCTGGGTTTGCCGAGCTATACCGATAAACCGGGGGCGCTGACCCGTTTGCGCGTCGGCCCGTTTGCAACGCACGAGGCAGCGATCAATGCCGCCACCAAGCTGGCTAAAAATGGTTTGGCTGGACAAGTGATGCCGAAATGACTGCGCTGGACATCATCGTGTTGCTGATTATCGGCCTGACGGCGGTGCGCGGTTTGATGCGCGGCATGGTGGACACCGTATTTTCGCTGGCGGCCTGGTTTCTGGCGTTTGTGTTGGGCAGGTGGGGCGCGGTGATCGTTGCGCCGATGCTGCCTGCCGGATTGGATAGCCCGAATATCCGTTATTTTGCAGCTTTCGTGATCGTATTTCTGGTGGTGCTGATCGGCGTATCGTTAGTGGGACATTTGATTGCGTCGGCACTCAAGGCGGTCGGCCTGGGCGGAGCAGACAAAATGCTGGGCGGCCTGCTGGGCTTGATTAAAGGTGGGATGATCGTGATCGGCTTTACCCTGGCAGCAGGCTTGACCTCGTTGCCGCGCACGGAGTTCTGGCAGTCGGCTGCCTTATCCAATTCGCTGGAAGCAGTGGCCATACTCATTTTGCCGCTGGTGCCAGAGAAGGTCGCGAAATACGTTAAATTTTCTTAGGCTGCAAACATGTGTGGTGTGATTGGTATTGTTTCTAATTCCTCAGTCAATCAGCTGCTGTATGACGGGCTGATGGTGTTGCAACATCGCGGACAGGATGCTGCGGGGATTGTGACTGCCGAGGGTAGCCGCTTTCACATGCATAAAGGCCAGGGACTCGCGCGCGACGTGTTTCGCACCCGCGACATGCGGCATTTGCTGGGTGATATGGGCGTGGCGCATGTGCGTTACCCCACCGCAGGCAGTGCGTCATCTTCCGCCGAATCGCAGCCTTTTTATGTGAACTCACCTTATGGCATCGTGCTGGCGCATAACGGCAACCTGACCAATACCGATGAGCTCAAGCAGTCGGTCTTTAGTGCCGACCTGCGTCACGTCAATACCAATTCCGATTCCGAAGTGCTGTTGAATGTGCTGGCGCATGAACTGCAATCGCGCGCTGCGGGCGGCGTCCTGAGCAAGGACATGATTTTTTCCGCTGTGGCGGGCGTCCATAGCCGTTGCCGGGGTGCGTATGCGGTCGTTGCCTTTATCGCCGGGTATGGCTTGCTGGCGTTTCGCGATCCGCATGGGATTCGGCCACTGGTTATCGGCGTAAACGAACATGCGACCCCACCGGAGTATATCGTTGCTTCCGAGAGCGTTGCGGTTGATACGTTGGGCTTCAAACTGCTACGCGATGTGGCGCCGGGTGAGGCGGTGTTTGTTGATTACGACCGCAAGCTGCACAGTCGGCAATGCAGTGACCATAGCGTGCTTAACCCGTGCATTTTTGAATACGTTTATCTGGCGCGTCCCGATTCCGTGATTGATGGCGTATCGGTTTACAGCACTCGCCTGCACATGGGCGTAGCGCTCGCAGAAAAGATCAAGCGCGACTTCTCACATCTCAAGATTGACGTCGTGATTCCGATTCCCGACACCAGCCGTCCCTCAGCGCTGCAACTCGCCAACCAGCTCAACGTGCCGTACCGCGAAGGCTTCATCAAGAACCGCTACATTGGCCGCACCTTCATCATGCCGGGGCAGGCGCTGCGCAAAAAATCGGTGCGGCAAAAACTCAATGCCATCGCCGAAGAATTCAAAGGCCAGAATGTGCTGCTGGTCGATGATTCCATCGTGCGCGGTACCACCAGCCGCGAGATCGTACAGATGGCGCGCGACGCCGGTGCATCGCAAGTGTATTTCGCCTCCGCCTCGCCTCCGGTGCGCTTCCCCAATGTGTATGGCATCGACATGCCGACGCGCAACGAACTCATCGCTAATGACCGCAGCGATGCCGACATCGCGCGCGAAATCGGCTGCGACGCGCTCATCTATCAAGACCTCGACGCGATGATTGCCGCCGTGAAACTCGGCAATCCCGCGATCCAGGATTTCGACACCTCCTGCTTCGATGGCCGCTATATCACCGGTGATGTGACACCTGAATATATCAACTACATGGAAGCGCTACGCAACGGCGACACCCCGAATCCAGCGGCGCTGTCCACACAGCAACTGGATTTGAATCTGGCGGCGAATGCCTGACTGTCTTTGAAAGTACGCCTTGACTGATTACCCTTAAAGGGTATTATCACTGGATGGAAAAGCGCAAGCCGCATTACCCGCTCGCCGATGTCAAAGCGCAGATGACCACGGTTCAAGAAATGAATCTCACCGTTTCAGCCAAGGTCGGGATACGTCAGGCAGGCATGGCAGCGGCGGACGCGCTTGCCGTGGTGTGCGGGCTGACTCAAGCGAATTTCTACAAGAGCATGACTACGAATCACGACCATGCCGTTTGGCAGGACGTGTATCACGCCACATGGAACGGCAAGGCGCTGTATATAAAGTTTCAGCGCGTAGGCGCGTATTTTGTGATTTCGTTCAAGGAGCTATGAACATGACGAGCAAATGGCACAAGCAAGCCTGCCCGATCTGCGGGCAAGGCACACTGTACGACCAGACCAGAAAACAGCAGATCGAGTATCGCGGCAAGCCCTACAAATACATAGAACAGGGCGCATTCTGCGATCACTGCGCGGATGGTTTCGCCGTGCCTAACGCGCGGGAAGAGGGGGCCTGGCTGGCCTTCCGCGACCAGGCGGATGCAGAAGAAGCCGCCGCCCTGGCGCACATCCGCAAAAAGCTCAAACTCACCCAGCAGGAAGCGGCTATGCTGACAGGCGGAGGAAAAAACGCGTTCTCGCGCTACGAGCGCGGTGAAGCTCGGCCCTTGGCCGCAGTCGTGAACCTGTTCAAGCTACTGGACAAACACCCCGAGCTTTTGAACGAAATCAGGCCGCATTGAGCCGATCCATCATCTTTATTGCGAGCCGGGCTCCTCAGAATTTTCGTGATTCGAGCCTGGAATCTTTAATTATTGGTGGATGACAGCGGATGCCCGTTTGGGCAAAGCCACGCAACGCATCATCGAAAAATCCGAAATCGTCGTAAGCACCGCCAGTGTGTGGGAAATGATGCTGAAAAATGCCAAAGGCAAATTGCCTTGCCGCAAGGCGCCATCACCGAACAGCTCGCAGCACAGGGCTTTGTCCTGCTGCCCGTTTTGCCGCGCCACCTCGACGCCGTGCGCAGCATGACTAGCGCGCATCCTGATCCGTTTGATCGGCTGCTCATCGCACAGGCGCAGGATGAGCGGCTAACGCTGCTGACGCGCGATGCGGCGATACTTGAACTGGGCTTGGTTGGAGTGGTGAAGGGATGATGAAAGACCTGGGGGCCGACTCCTCCACTCTCGTAGCTTTATTTGGACATCCTCGGAGCGCCAATGGATGAAGAATGGAGAAATTGCCGCGCAAACAATTGCGGCTGGTTCAGGCATGGATAGAATTACACCGGGATGAGCTGATGGCCGATTGGGAACTGGCTGTCAGTGGTGACAGTCCCTATAAAATTGCTCCTTTGTGAGGCCGCCATGTACTGGGATGCCACTATCGTCAAGCCGCTTTCAGATTACCGCATCTATGTCGAGGTGAGGGACGGGCGCAAGGGTGTTTTCGACATGAAGCCCTATCTGGATCGGGGCATTTTTCGCGAGCTAAAGGACGTGCACTATTTCAACCAGGTGGGCATTCTGTTTGGCGCGGTGACTTGGCCGCACGAACAGGACATTGCCCCCGAGACGCTGCTGGCTGAAATGCTTCCGCTGGAATCGGCGAGTCCCGGCAATTAATGTTAAATGTGGAATTGGACTCAAACATGAACAACGAATACGACGTAGAAACTTTAGCCGTGCGTGCAGGCACGGTGCGCAGCCAGTTCAATGAACACTCGGAGGCGCTGTTTCTCACCTCCAGTTTCGTCTTCGGCAGCGCGGCGGAAGCGGCGGCGCGCTTCAAGGGCGAGCAGCCGGGGCCGATCTACGCGCGCTTCACCAATCCTACCGTCAGCATGATGGAGACGCGGCTGGCGGCGCTGGAAGGCGCGGAGCGCTGCGTGGCGTTTGCATCGGGCATGGCGGCAATTCTGGCAACGGTAATGGGGTTGATGAAGGCGGGCGAGCATGTGGTCGCGTCGCGTTCGATTTTCGGCTCGACGGTGCAGTTGTTCAGCAATATTCTGGGACGTTTTGGTATCGAGACGACCTATGTGTCGCCAACCGATCCCGAAGAATGGCGTGCGGCAATCAAGCCGAATACGAAGCTGTTTTTTGTCGAGTCGCCCTCCAATCCGCTGACTGAAGTGAGCGATATTCGTGCGCTGGCCGATATCGCCCATGCGTCCGGTGCGTGGCTGGCGGTGGACAACTGCTTTTGCTCGCCCGCGCTGCAAAAACCGCTCGAACTCGGTGCCGACATCATCATCCACTCTGCGACCAAATATCTGGACGGGCAGGGCAGGGTGCTGGGCGGGGCGGTACTTGGCAGCCAGGCGCTGATGGACGGCGTATATACCTTTTTGCGCACCGCTGGGCCGACGCTGTCGGCATTTAACGCCTGGGTGATTTTGAAAGGAATGGAAACGCTCAGCCTGCGGATGGACGCGCATTCGCGCAATGCGCTGGCGCTGGCACAGTGGCTGGAGGCGCAGCCTGCGGTTGCGCGCGTGCTGTATCCGGGGCTGCCGTCGCACCCGCAACATGCGCTGGCGATGGCGCAACAAAAAACCGGGGGCGGCATTGTGGCGTTTGAACTCAAGGGGGGTCAGGCGGCAGCGTGGAAGCTGATCGATGCGACCCGCATGGTATCGATCACCGCCAATCTGGGCGATACCAAAACGACCATTACTCATCCCGCCACGACGACGCATAGCCGAATGACACCCGAGCAGCGCGCCGCCGCCGGGATTAGCGACGGGCTGGTGCGGATCGCAGTGGGGCTGGAATCGATTGCCGATATTCAGGCCGACCTGGTGCGCGGGCTGGCTGTTTGAATTCAGGTTCAAAGTGAACGCATCGCCCGATCTCGCCATCGCCGACCGATTGGTTACGGTGCGCGAGCGCCTGGCGCAAGCTGCGCTGCGATATCAACGCGATCCACGTGATATTACGCTGCTGGCGGTGAGCAAGATGGTTGGTCCGGAAGTGGTGCGTGCCGCCGCGCAGGCGGGTCAGCGTGATTTCGGTGAAAACTATTTGCAGGAAGCGCTGGACAAGCAGCTGGCTATTTCTGACTCAAGTCTGATCTGGCATTTTATCGGGCCGATCCAGCGCAATAAAACACGCGGGATTGCGGAGAATTTTGCCTGGGTACATAGCTTGGATCGTTTGAAAATTGCGGAGCGCCTGTCGGCACAACGCCCGCTGACTGCGGTTCCGCTGAATGTCTGCATTGAAGTCAATATCAGCGGCGAGGCCAGCAAGGGCGGCGTGCTGCCGCAACAATTGCCTGCACTGGCGCAGGCAATTGTTGCCTTGCCGCAGTTGCGATTGCGTGGGCTGATGGCGATTCCTGCACCAACCCATGATGTTGGCGAGCAGCGCGCTGCTTTCCAGAAAGTGCGGGAATTGTTTGAGGGCTTGCGGCAGCGCGGGCTTGATCTGGACACGCTTTCCATGGGCATGTCGGGCGACTTTGAAGCCGCTATCGCCGAGGGTGCGACGCTGGTGCGGATTGGTACCGCCATTTTTGGTAAGCGGGATTATCCTGCGGTGACTTGATCCGGCCTGGCAAAACTTTGCAGGTCGGCATGAATGCCGACCTGCATTCAGGGTTTATTTTTGCCACCAAAGTGAAAGCATCGGCACATAGGTGACAAGCATCAGCCACAACAGCATCACGAGCAGGAATGGCAGTGTCGATTGAAACACTTTGAGGATCGGCACCTTGAAGCGCTGGCAGGATAAAAACAGGTTGATGCCCACGGGGGGCGTGAGATAGCCGATTTCGAGGTTGGCCAGAACCAGAATGCCGAGATGAATTGGATCCACGCCGAAGCGTTGCGCCAGCGGCAGCAAGAGTGGCACGACCACGACGATGGCGGAAAAAATATCCATCATCGCGCCCACCATCAGTAGAAAAACATTCAGCAACAGCAAAAACTGGAGCGGGCTGTGGATATGCTGCTCCAGTGTTTCGAGCAAATGCATGGGGATTTGCGCGTCGATCAACAGGTTGGTCAGCCCCATCGCCGCACAGAGGATGATGAGGATGCTGCCGACCAGCACTGCTGTTTCCCGAACCACTTCGATCAAGTGGCGACGCGTGTGCAGCGTGCGATGAATGAGCGTCTCCAGCACCACGGCATAGGTGGCGGTGACGGTGGCGGCTTCGGCGACGGTGAGCCAGCCGGACAGGAGTCCGCTGATAATGCCCACCGGCAAAAACACATCCCATATGCCTTCACGCAGCGCCTGTTTGATTTGATCGCTGTCGTAAACGGTGCGCCTGGCGTGGGTGGCACGGCCAATGCGCATGCTGTACAGCGACAGCATTACCAGCAGCAGCAGGGTAGGGACGAGTCCTGCCAGGAATAGTTTTTCGATGCTGACCTGCGCAATCACGCCGTACACCAAGATGACCAGACTGGGCGGCAGCAGCAGGCCGATCGAGCCTGCTGAGGTCACCAGCCCAAGCGAAAATTTTTCGGGATAGGCTTCGCGCAATAACATGCCGTGCAGCAATCCGCCAAGCGCGAGAATCGTGACGCCAGACGCGCCTGAAAAGGCGGTGAAGAAGGCACATGAGGTGAGCGTGACTACCGCCAGGCCGCCCGGCATTCGCCCCACCAGAGCGGTAAACACTTGCACCAGCCGACGGGGCGCGCCGCCGTGGGAGAGTACGACGCCGGCGAAGGTAAAAAGCGGAATTGCCAGCAAGGTGGGGGAGGAGCCGAGACGCACCATCTCGACAATCAGCACGGCGCTATCGGTATCGCTGCTGGCGGCCAGTATCAGGCTGCCTGCGGCCAGGATGACAAACAGCGGGATGCCCAGAAAAGCCAGCAGGAACAGGCCGAGAATAACGAGGCTGGTCATGGTGCGTGATGCTCGGTTCCGGCACCCGCGCTAATCAGAAAATGCAGCGTCAACGCGGCAAATCCCAGCGGGAAAATAAGCAGCAGCGCCGTTGCAATCTGGTCAGCCGGGGCGGTGGCTTGCCACTCCTCCCACCAGAAGCGTGCGGCTGGACAGGCTAGCGCAGCGCAGATGGCGCTGGCAATCAGTTGCAGCGGCATCGCCAGCGCGTGCCGCACCGATGCGGGCAGCACCAGGTTGAGCACATCAATGCGGATGTGCCGGTGCGAATGCACCGCGATGGCGGCACCCGCAAAGACCACCCACATCACCAGTCCCCGGATGATTGCATCGACTTCTGGAAAGCCCAGCTGCATGAAGTTACGTGCCAGTATTTGCCCCAGTGACAGGAGCAGCATCAAGGTCAGACTCAGTGCAGAAACGATCAGCCAGCCGCGCACCAGCCAGCGCTCCAGAAACTGACAACCGGTGCGCAGCCGGTTCATTATTTTTTGCTGCGGGCGGCGATAATGGCGCGGCGGATGCGCTCGACCATTTCACCTGGCAGATAGCCGGACTGGATGAGTTCGGCTGCGGCACGATCGCGCAGCGCGTACAACTCTTTCTCGTCCACGTCTTTCCAGGCAAGCGTTGATTTGATCCCGTTCTGGCGCAGTACTGTCAGGCTTTTTTCGTTGTCACGGCGGGTTTCGGTGATGAGCCGGGCGCTGGTCTGTTTGCCGGTTTTGAGCAGGAGCGCCTGCAAATCGTCGGGCAGTTTTGTGAAAAAACTGCGCGACACGAGAAGTCCGCCGATCCCGTTGGATAGCTGGATGTCGGACATGTACGGCGTTTTGGTGAACCACTGGAAGGCAATCGCCCCGAGCGGCGGCGCGATGGTGGTGTCGATCAGGCCGGTTGACAGGCTGGTGTAGACATCGGCCAGCGGCAAGGGCACCGGCGAGATGCCGCTGGCGTTAAACAGTGCGATGCCGACGGGGTCGCCTTGCCATAACCAAATGCGGCTTTTCTTCAGATCGTCAAAGGTGCGGATCGGGTTTTTGGAGAAGAAGCGCAGGAATCCGACTTCCATCCAGCCCAACAATTCATAGTCATTTTTGCGAAACCCTGCCTCGATCTCGGGCATGAATTGCGCACGCACCGTATCAATTTCCTGCACGTCGCGGAATAAATACGGAATTTCAAAAATGCGTGCAGGCGAATAAATATGGCCGATTCCGTGCCCGGTGAACGCCGCGCCGTGTAACTGGCCGAAGCGTATTTTTCGCAACACGTCGGGTTCGTCGCCGGAGACGCCACCGGGGTAGAGCTTGAAGCGCAGTCGGCCCTGGCTTTCTTTTTCGACCTGCTTTGACCAGTCGCTGATGATGTTCATCCAGGTCGAGCCTTGCGGCGCGAGCGTGGCGAATTTTAAGGTGTAGGTTTCCTGGGAATGGGCGCTGAATGCCAAGCTCAGCCAGCACAGCGTGAGCGCAAAATTACGCAGCGTGAGCGCAAAAAAATTCTTCAAAATAAATCCTCTTCTTGCGATAACAGCCGTTGGGCTTTGGCACGCGCGATAGCGTTGACCAGCGCCATCTCGGGGGGCGAGTCTTCGGTTGCGAGCACTTGGCTCAAGTGTTCATGGAAGGCCGCACGGTCGTCCATCTGGCGCAACAGAAACTGCGCGCGCAAAACTTCGACAATGAGCCAGTGCTTGTGGCTGCGCGCGGCAGCCTGGTCAAAATGCAGCGCAGACTTGGCAAAGTCCCCACCCAGCATCGGCGGGCGGCTGCCGTAATACACGCCAAAAAACAGATGCGGGCTACCGAAATAATAATCGGGGTCGAGTTCCAGCACGCGTTGCATCAGGCGTTCGGTTTTAGCCAGGTCGGCGATGCGCGCCGGATCGTTGCGATTGAGATCGATCCATTTCGCCCAGTTGGATGCAGTCCAAAACAGTTCCGGCACGGTTTGTTTGTCCAGCGCCGCAACACTGCGCGAGACTTCCTCCACCGAAGCATCCAGCAGATTGATTTGCACGCCCGCTGCGGCCAATCCGGCAAGGGCATGATCCAGTCCGCGTTTGTATAAAAGAGAGGCGCGCTCAGGTGCATCGTCTTCGATAAAACCAAACGCATAGCCATAAAAACCTTGCGCAGCGGCGATACGCAAGCTGCGATCGCCCGGCAGCTCGGTGATCAGACTTTCGGTCAGCTTGAGGTTGGCCGGGATCGCGGCGCGCGCCAGCTCCAGGTCAGTTTCCTGGTTCATGCTGCGCACGCCCGCATCGATCAGGCCGAGTGAAGACCTGGCGACCAGCTGACTCATCGAGCAGCCGCCCAGGGCGATAGTGCAGCACACTGCGGCAAGCACTTGCTGCAACCGGATTAAGTTTTTGATTCGGGTCATGTGGTGCTTTCGATGAGTCAATCAGGTAACGGGACGGCAGCCGTCAGCGTCGCAAGCAATATAACCGCCTCCGTCACCATACCAGTCTGGCAGAACCCAGCGTTCACATATTTTTTCATTCCTGTCATTTCCGGTCAGCTCATGGGTGTGCAGCGCCGGGCGGTGGGTGTGCCCGTGAATCATGCGGCTTACGCCATATTGCCGGAACATCTCAGCGACGGCGTGCTGATTGACATCCATGATGGCATTCGTCTTATGGGCTTTGGCTTGTTCGCTGCCGGTGCGTGCCCGGCCAGCGAGCGTGTGACGCAGCGAAAGCGGTAATGCACGAAGTATTTTCAGCATTAGCGGGTGGCGTGTCACACGCCGGAATCGTTGATAGTCCGTGTCGTCAGTGCAGAGCATATCGCCATGCGTGAGCAGCGTGGCGGTGCCGAAAACGTCAATGACCACGGGGTCGGTCAAGAGCTGCATGCCGCATAGTGCCGCATAGTGACGTGCCAGCATGAAGTCGCGATTGCCGTGCATGAAAAATACCTGCACGCCATGTGAATTCAACTCGGAAAGGTGTTGGGCGACAGCCTGGTGCAGAGGCGATTCGAGATCATCGTCGCCGACCCAGGCTTCAAACAAGTCACCCAGAATGTAGAGCGCGGATGCCTGTTGCGCCGCCTGGGTCAGAAACGAAAAAAAACGCGCGGTGGCGGCAGGACGTGATTCACATAAATGCACATCTGCCACAAACAGGGCGCGCGCGTTCATCGACGTTGTAAGTCAGATGATTTCAGCTTTGATAATGAGGATGTCGTCTACTGGTACGTCCTGGTGACCGGCGCGGCTGCCGGTGCGAACTTTTTTCATTTTATCGATCACATCGGTGCCGCCGGTCACTTTTCCGAACACGGCATAACCGTAACCTTGCGGTGTGGGTGCGGTGAAATTGAGGAAGCTGTTGTTTGCGACGTTAATAAAAAATTGCGCAGTCGCAGAATTGGGGTTGGGCGTGCGTGCCATGGCAACGGTGTAGGTTTCGTTCTTCAGCCCGTTAGCGGCTTCGTTTTCGATCATTCCACGGGTGGGTTTTTGTGTCATGCCAGGCTCAAAACCGCCGCCCTGAATCATGAAGCCGTCGATGACGCGATGGAATATCGTGCCGTCAAAGAACCCGTCTTTGACGTATTGCAGAAAATTCTCAACTGTTTTTGGCGCTTTTTCGTTATCGAGTTCAAGCGTGATTTCGCCGAGTGAGGTGTGCAGTTTGACCATGGGAATCCTTATTCAATTTGGGTTTCGTTAATGATTTTCCAGCGGCCATTTTCACGGCTCCAGAATTGTTTTTTCTGGCTGCGGTCGCTGACGTTATTGCTTTTGTAATCTTGAACGAAGTTGACGACAGCGAGGCCGGGGCGCTCAGGGTACAGTAACAGGCTGACTTTGGATAAGCCTACTTTTACCCATTCCTTGCTGGCATTGATGCGCTGTTTGTTGTCAGCAAACTGACGATAATCCAGTGACTCGCTGCGATACTGCGGGCTGTAATTTTCCAGCAGTTTTTGCGTGTTGAGGCTTTCCCAGTCGGTGCGCCAAAGGTCCAGTGCGGCGGCGAGTTCATTACGGTACGAGGCCATTTTTTCGGCATCGATCCAGTCAATTTCTTCGGCGATGATGACGGGCGTTTTCCCCTTCTGGATATAGGCGCTCAAGGATTTCAGGTCTTCGTTGGACAGCACGACGCAACCTTCGCTGGCGCGGGGCGGGCGGCTATAGGTGTTGCTTGGGGTGCCGTGTATCCAGATGCCGTGGCCGCTGCGGCCCTGGCGCACGTCCCATTCGTTGGGATAGGACAGGGTGAACGCGCCATTGCCGTAAAAATCCCCCAATTCGCTACCGGCCTTGAATCCGGATACTTGATAGATTCCGACGGGCGTGCGGTTATCGCCCTCTTTTTGTTTACTGGCACCAGCTTTTCCAATGGTGACGTAATAATCTGCAACACGCACAGGCAGGCCGCCACGATTGGCAAAAACATAGAGACGGGAGCGACTGGCATCGACCACCATTGCGTACAGATAATCGTCGCCAAGATTAAGTAAATAAGCGGGCACCTGATTTTCTGGCAGGGGATTTGCCATGGCGTGTACCCGCTGGCGAGCCTCCTGGCGTAAATCCTCCAGTTCGCCTTTGGTGCCGTGCGTGTTGCCCAGCGTACTTAGAGGATGCGCACGCGCCAGTAACAGATCACCCTTGATCAACTGGGCCAGACGGAAATTCGGGTGATTTGCGGTCAGTTGGTCGATTGCGCTGCGCGCCATTCCCACCCGGCTCTGCGAGATGTCGATCAGGCTTTTAGCCAGCAGTTGATCTGTATCCGCCATGCCTGCGATTGAGGCAGGCGTGACGAGTAACAGGCAGAGAATGAAGGACGCGTATGACAGCATGGAGGATCAGCGTGTGCTCTCCCGCACAATTTGCCATTTTCCATCATGCAGAGCGAGTTCCAGTGTTTTGCTGGAGATGGATTTGAGGCGGTCAGACTGGTAAACCTGCTTGAAATTGACCGTGGCCTTGTCTGGGTCAGACTGATCTGTTTTTATATTTGAAATCGACACCGCGATCCGCGTAGGTTTGGTGATGCGCTCGCGGCGCAGGGCTTCCCAGTCACCGCGAGCCATACCGTCAGGGGTGTTGAAGTCGCTGGCGTAGAAAGCCAGATAGGCATCAACGTCGCGGCTAGCCCAGGCGCGCGCCCAGGAAGCAACGCTGCCTTCAGCACTACTGGGATCAGCGGCGGGTTTTTCGGAAGCGGCAGGCTTGTTAATTTTGGCGGGCTTTGTTTCAGCAGAGGGAATTTGTGCTACCGCAGTCACGGAAGGCTTGGGCGGTGCAGTTGCGATCACGGCAGGTTTGGTTGGCGCGGTACGGTGTGGCTGACCGCCCACAATGTCCTTGATTAGCGCCAGTTTGGTTTGGGCTGAGGGATTGGTGTTGTCCAGTTGCAGCGCTTTGTCATAAGCGATTGAGGCCATTTTGGCGTAGATATCACCGAGATTTTCGTGGGCGGTAGCGTAGCTGGGGTGCGTGCGGATCGCCATTTCCAGGGCGTTCTTGGCTGCGTCGTATTTATTCTGAGCAGCATAGAGTACGGCGAGATTATTGTAGGGCTCGGGTAATTCAGGGAAATCTTCAGTCAGCGCAGTAAAGACCTGGATCGCCTCATTCGCTTTTCCCTGATCGGCAAGAATCAGACCTTTAAGAAATCGCGCCTGGGCATCTTTGGGGTTTTTGGAAAGATAAGCGTTGGCACGCTGAAGCGCACCGGCTAAGTCGCCCTTGCGGAACTGCTGATTGATGTCCTGAACTTCTGTGGCGGACACCGGGGCGGTCAGCAGAATCAAACTTGACAAGACGACAGCTAAAAAGCGTGATGGGGTCATGTGATAAACTCAATTCATAATATCTAGAGCGCAGATTCTAGCAATTTCAAGCGCATTAAGACAGTTTCTAAACCGTTGTCAGTTAACGATAGCCTAGTTTCCACGCCATGCTGCAAATTCACAATTCTCTTACACGCATTAAAGAAGACTTTATTCCGCTGGAAGCCGGGCGGGTTCGCATGTATGTCTGCGGGATGACGGTTTACGACCTGTGTCACCTGGGACATGCCCGCGTTTTTGTCGTCTTCGACATGGTGACACGCTGGCTGCGTGCAAGTGGTTATGCCGTTGAGTACATACGCAACATAACGGACATTGACGACAAAATCATTAGGCGTGCGGAAGAAAATGGCGAGTTGCCCACAGCGCTGACTGAGCGTTTTATTGCCGCGATGCATGAAGATGAACGCGCGCTAGGGGTATTGCCGCCGAATCATGAACCGCGTGCGACGCACTACGTTGCGCAGATGCTGGCGATGATCGGGCAACTGGAAGCTAAGGATCTGGCCTACGCTGCGGCCAATGGCGACGTGTATTACCGGGTGCGCGGGTTTGCCGGATACGGGCAGCTTTCGGGCAAAAGTCTGGACGAGTTGCGCGCAGGCGAGCGGGTCGAGGTGGACAAGTTCAAACATGACCCGCTCGATTTCGTATTGTGGAAAGCGGCCAAACCGGGCGAACCCGCCTGGGAGTCGCCTTGGGGGCTGGGGCGCCCGGGCTGGCATATTGAATGTTCGGCAATGAGTGAAGAGTTGCTCGGCAAACATTTTGATATTCACGGCGGCGGACAGGATTTGCAATTTCCGCATCATGAAAATGAAATTGCCCAGTCCGAAGGCGCGCATGACTGCAAGTTCGTCAATTACTGGATGCATAACGGCTTTGTACGGGTGGACAACGAAAAAATGTCCAAATCGCTGGGCAATTTTTTCACTATCCGCGAAGTGCTGGAGAAATACGATCCGGAAGTGGTGCGTTTTTTCATCCTGCGCGCCCAGTATCGTAGCCAGTTAAATTATTCGGATGCCCATCTGGACGACGCGCGTGCCAGTTTGACGCGTCTGTACACGGCCTTGCGTGGCTGCGATGCACTCACTTCGGATATCGACTGGAGTCTGGCACCAGCGGCATCCTTCAAGGCGGCGATGGATGACGATTTCAATACCCCGGTTGCGCTTGCCGTGCTGTTTGAACTGGCGGGCGAAGCCAACCGGGGCAATACTGAGTCGGCAAATTTGTTGCGCGTACTGGCCGCAACCCTGGGTTTGTTGCAACGCGATGCCGAGGCTTTTCTGAAGGCAGGTGCATCGGTTGGCGGCATGGCAGAAAGCGACATTGAGGCATTGATAGCTGCGCGCCAGGCAGCACGCAAGGCGCGTGACTTTGCTGAATCGGATCGTATACGTGATGCTTTGACGGCTGCGGGCGTGATCCTGGAAGACGCAGCGGGCAGCACCAGCTGGCGCCGAGTCTGAGTTTATTGGCGCTGAATATGGTCGCTGAGCCGGATACGTATGCGACCTACCTCGGCGCTCAGGGCTGGGCGCATGATGACTGGTCAGAAAAATTTTACCCAGCCGATCTCCCCGCCGACTGGTTGTTAGCTTTTTACAACACCCGTTTCAGGGTCGTATTGCTCCCTGGCCAAATATGGATTCAAGCCTCCGATGCGCATATCCGGCAATGGACGGACGATACCCAGGATGGCTTTCGTTTCTTGCTGGAGGTGGGGGCTGATCCGCATGCAGCAGCGCAATGTGCAGCCAAATTTTCAGGCCGGGCGTTATTGTTGACTGAAACCTGGATCGACCAGCACGTGTTATGGCTGCCCAATCAGCCCGACATGCGGGCGCTGGCCGGGCAAATCACTTCCCGGCTGAAAGGAGATAGTCCCTTGTTTCTCATCAGCCGTGAAAGCTGCCTGGAGTCGCTGGAACAAACCGCAGAGCTATTACAGGTGATGGGGCTGTAACCAAAAAAGTAGGCGGACGCAGCGTGCCTAGGTAAAATGCCCGCTCATTGATGAAACAGGTTTGATTCTTTGTCTGCTGCCCTGAAACACGAAAATCTGGTCGAAATTGACAACCTGGCCTTTGGCTATGGTGCCCGCCCGATTCTTAAAAACATCAAGTTGACGGCGCGACGTGGCCAGGTGGTTGCCATCATGGGTAGTAGCGGCTGCGGTAAAACAACGCTTTTACGCCTGATTGGCGGGCAACTGAAGCCCAGCGAGGGAACCGTAAAGGTGGCAGGCGAATCGGTGGCCGACCTGGATCGCGCCGGGCTATACGCGTTGCGCCGCAAAATGGGCATGTTGTTCCAGTTTGGCGCTTTGTTTACCGACATGACGGTGTTTGACAACGTGGCGTTTCAGTTGCGCGAGCACAGCGACCTGCCGGAAGACATGATTCGTGATCTGGTCTTGATGAAGCTGCATGCAGTCGGCCTGCGCGGAGCAGCAGGGTTGATGCCGGCGGAACTGTCGGGTGGAATGGCGCGCCGTGTGGCGCTGGCGCGCGCGATTGCGCTTGATCCGATGCTGATTATGTACGACGAGCCTTTTGCCGGACTGGATCCCATTTCACTGGGCGTGACGGGGCAACTTATCCGCAAGCTGGCCGATACCTTGGGGCTGACATCATTGGTGGTGACACACGATATCCAAGAGTCGCTGAAGATTGTGGACTATGTTTATTTCATTTCAGAAGGGGTGATCGAGGCTGAAGGGACGCCGGATGAAATCCGCGCCTCTGGCCTGCCGTTTGTACACCAGTTTGTGCATGGAGAGCCCGATGGTCCGGTGCCATTCCATTATCCGGCACCAGCCTATGCTAATGATTTGAAGTTGGCGGCATCCCGTGCTTAGAACAACGATTGAAACTCTGGGCAATCGCACGTTGGAAGGCGTGTGGCGCGTCGGTTTTGCGACCCGTTTCTTTCTGACGATATTGCTGCGCTCCGGCGTGGCATTCAGCCGCTTTGGCCTGACCATCCGCGAGCTTTATTTCAGTGGCGTGCTGTCGCTCATTATTATTGTGGTTTCAGGCTTGTTTGTAGGCATGGTGCTTGGCTTGCAAGGCTACGAAACCTTGCAGCGCTATGGTTCTGAATCGGCGCTGGGTTCGCTGGTGGCGCTGTCTCTGGTGCGTGAGTTGGGGCCTGTTCTGGCGGGGCTGTTGTTTGCCAGCCGCGCAGGCTCAGCTATTACCGCTGAAATTGGCTTGATGAAGGCAACCGAGCAGCTCTCTGCCATGGAGATGATGGCCGTCGATCCAATTGCGCGCGTAGTTGCACCGCGATTCTGGGCTGGGATATTCTCCATGCCCTTGTTGGCCGCGCTGTTTTCCGCGATGGGGATATTGGGTGGTTATCTTGTGGGCGTGCTGCTGATCGGTGTGGACGAAGGTTCATTCTGGTCGCAGATGCAGGCCGCTGTGGATTTTGATCATGACATCATGAATGGTGTGATCAAGAGTGTGGTGTTTGGCATCGCGATTACTGCGATTGCCTTGTTTGAAGGCTATGATGCGCCGCCGACCGCTGAAGGGGTGTCCGGAGCAACTACGCGTACGGTGGTCACTTCAAGTCTGGCGGTGCTGGCGCTTGACTTCGTGCTGACCGCATTTATGTTTCGGGGTTTATAACTAAATGAACAAGACAATACTCGACCTGTGGGTGGGATTATTTGTAATTGCGGGCATTGGCGCGCTGCTTTTTCTGGCGCTCAAGGTGGGCAGCATGAGCGCCGTCAATGCTACTGACAGCTATCAAGTGCAGGCCGCCTTTAATAACATTGGCGGGCTTAAAGCGCGCGCACCGGTCAAAAGTGCGGGCGTTGTAGTTGGGCGGGTCGCCGACATCAGCTTCGATAATGCAGCATACGAAGCGATTGTCACTTTGAGAATCGACAAGCGCTACGCCTTTCCTAAAGACACATCGGCTGCGATCATGACATCGGGTCTGCTCGGCGAACAATACATAGGCATCGAAGCCGGGGGCGATAGCGTAAAATTGAAGGACAAGGATCGGATTACCATCACCCAGTCAGCCGTGGTGCTGGAAAATTTGATCGGGCAGTTTCTGTACGGAAAAGCACAAGAAGGGGCACCAAAATGAAGGCCAGTAAACTTACACGCGCACTGCTCATAACAGGGCTGGCGCTGAACGCGAGCCAGGCTCAGGCGGAAACAGTCACGCTGTCGCAGGCGGTTGAAATGAGTCTGGCTGCCGACCCGAGGATCAAGGAGCGCGAGCAACTAGTTGAGTCTGCGCGCGCATTGTTGCAGGAAGCGCAAGGTAACCAGGGCTGGCGCGTGAGTGCCAACGCCTTTGTCGGCCTGGCACCTGAAGTCAAAGGCGGGTTCTACCAGAACGGCGTAAAGAGCGGCACGACACCGCGCAGCGACAGCGCCAAACTTGACGGCATTTCAGACTGGAGCCATCTCGAGTTTGCGCTGATCAAACCGCTCTATACCTTCGGCAAGATCGAGCGCTACGGCGAGGCCGCACAAGGCAATATCGACTTGAAGCGCGGCGAGCTCAAGCAAACCCGCACCGATACGGTATTCGACACCAAGCGCGCTTATTTCGGTTATCTCACCGCACGGGATGTGCGCGTGTTTCTGGAAGACATGCGGTCGCGCCTGGGTCAGGCGATTTCTACAACCGAACGCGAACTCAAAGATGAGAGCGGCTCGGCGCGCCAGTCTGATCTGTATGCCCTGCAAACGGCCAAAGGTTTGATCGGGAAATACGTGTATCAGGCGCGTGCGCTCGAAAAAATCAGCCTCGACGGACTCAAGGTGTTGACCGGCGCGGGGCTTAAATCCGATCTTGCTGTAGCGGACGAACGTATTGAGCCGGTTCCTTTTCCTCAGCTTGATCTGTCCGAGTTTCAGGCGCGTGCGCTGATGGATCGTCCCGAGATGCAGCAGCTTGAAGCGGGGTTGCGTTCGCGCCGGGCGCTGGTTGCGGCCAAGCGGGCGGATCGGATGCCTGACGTGTACGCAGGTGTTATCGGCAATTTGAACTACGCGTCCAATCGTGACCGTCTGGACAATCCGCATATCACGGATACGTTTAACGGCAGCGGAATTACGCCGGTTGTGGGCGTGAAATGGGAGACCGTGTTTGGCACCGGCGATGCCAAAGTTAACCAGGCGCAGGCCGAGCTGGAAGCGCTGAACCACAAGAAAGCCTTTGCGCTGGCCGGTATTCCGTACGAAGTCAGCGAGGCTTACGCCAACGCACAAGCCAACTTTGAGTCGCAAAAAGAGCTGGCCGAAGGCGCGGCCGCAGCGCGGCGCTGGATGGTGGCATCCTTAGCCGATTTTTCTGCCGGACTGGAGAAAGGCGACAAGGTGGCGGAAGCCGTCAAGAATTACACGCTGGCGCAAACCGAGTATTTGCGCACGATCAACGACTACAACATGAATGTGGCTCAACTGGCGCGCTTAAGTGGTGAATTCAAATAAGCTGAACTCAAGTCGCTTATCGTCGTCTATTTCCCACTTAATTCAAAGATACAAATCATGCTGAGATTCTTATTTGGCGTTTATGCGCTTTTGTTGAGCGCGCATCCGGTGATGGCTGCGACAGCTGACATTGCGCCTGATGTTCTGGCGCGTACCACTACGCAAGAAGTACTGACGCTGCTGAAGGCAGATAAGGACATTCAGAACGGTAATCTGAAGAAGGTATATGAGCTGGTTGAGGCAAAAGTGCTGCCCAATTTTGATTTCAACCGGATGACGCAGCTGGCTGTCGGCAAGTATTGGCCGGGTGCTACGGCACCCCAGAAGCAGGCTTTGGTCGGCGAGTTTCGCAATCTGCTGGTTCGAACCTATGCTACCTCGCTGACAGCGTTCAGCAATCAGACGGTGGATTTCAAGCCGCTGAGTCTGAAGCCTGGAGACGATGACGTCACAGTCAAATCGGAAGTAAAACAGCCGGGCGGGCAGCCGATCACGATCAATTACGGCATGTACAAAACTGCGTTTGGCTGGAAGGTCTATGACGTGAGCATTGACGGCGTCAGTCTGGTGACTAATTACCGCGCGTCGTTTGGTAATACCATCCGGCAATCCGGGATTGACGGATTGATCAAGCTGCTGTCCGCGCAGTCGCAAAAAAAGGCGGCAAATGCCAAGCCGTCCGCCAAGGCCGGTACCTGATTCGGCATGATTGAATGCGATGACAAACAGTGCCACGTTTCGGGTGATATTACCGTCGAATGTGCGGCAAGCTTACTGAATGAACTGAAGCCGCACATCGCCAAAAACGTCTCGGAACTGGATTTATCCGGCGTGAGCAATGTGGATTCGACGGTGTTGGCGCTGATACTGAGTTGCAAGCGTGAAGCGCAGTTGCGTGAGCGTACTTTGCGTCTGTCCGGACTCCCCGCCAGTGTGATCACACTGGCCGATCTCTACGGCATCTCTTCCCTGCTTCAAGTATGACGCCCGCTAGCGGGGCTTCGGGCGCTACGCTCGCCATCAGCGTTCAGTCATTGCATAAACGCTTTGGTGCTACGCACGCGCTGGAAGGCGTGTCGCTGGATATTCAGCAAGGCGAGTTCTTTGGCTTGCTGGGCCCCAATGGTGCCGGGAAAACCACTTTAATCAGTATTCTTGCGGGTCTGACGCGCGCCGACGCTGGCACGGCTGAAGTCATGGGCCACGATGTGGTGCGCAATTATCGTCAGGCACGCCGCGCGCTCGGGGTTGTCCCGCAGGAACTGGTGTATGACCCGTTTTTCAATGTGATCGAAACCTTGCGGATTCAATCGGCTTATTTTGGGCTCAAGCGCAATCAGGGCTGGATAGACGAAGTCATGCATCACCTTGATCTGACCCAGCACGCAGACAAAAACACCCAGAGCCTGTCGGGTGGGATGAAGCGCCGTTTGCTAGTGGCACAGGCACTGGTTCACAAGCCCGCCGTGATTGTGCTGGACGAACCGACTGCCGGCGTGGATGTGGATTTGCGGCGTTCATTGTGGGATTTCATCAGTCGCCTGAATCGCGAAGGCCACACTATTTTGCTCACCACGCATTATCTGGAAGAAGCCGAAGCCCTGTGCGGCCGGATTGCCATGCTCAAGGCTGGTCAGGTGGTTGCACTGGATGCGACCAAGACGCTCATGCAACATACCAACGAGCATTGCGTGCTGTTGCGTCTTGGGTCGGGAGACTTGCCTGAAGCCTGGAAATCCCGAATGATTGCTGAGGCGGATGGTGCCTGGCGTGTCAATTTCAGCGACTATCGTGAACTCGAAAATTTGCTCGCTGCATTGCGTGAGGCGGGTGTGCATCTGATCGAGATGCGTATGCAGGAACCGGATCTGGAAGATGTCTTTACCGACATCATGCGTCGCTCATGAATGGTTTTCTTGCGCTGTTCAAAAAGGAGATGCTGCGATTCTGGAAGGTCGTGGTGCAAACCGTCGTTGCGCCAGTCGTGACGGCGTTGCTGTACCTGCTGATCTTTTCGCACGTGCTCGAAGACCATGTTCTGGTGTATCCGGGCGTGTCGTACACCGCGTTTCTGGTACCGGGCCTGGTCATGATGTCGATGCTGCAAAACGCGTTTTCCAACAGTTCATCGAGCCTGATCCAGTCCAAGATGATGGGCAGCATCGTGTTCGTGCTGCTGCCACCGCTATCGTATCTGGAGTTCTTTCTGGCTTACCTGTGCGCGTCGATTTTGCGCGGTCTGGTGGTAGGCCTGGGCGTGTGGGTGGTGACGCTGTGGTTTGTATCCGCAGCTATCGCGCATCCGCTGTGGCTGCTGCTGTTTTCGGTTTTGTCGTGCGGCCTGATGGGCGCGCTCGGCATCGTTGCCGGGATATGGGCCGAGAAATTTGACCAGCTCGCCGCTTTCCAGAACTTCATTATCCTGCCGTTGACCTTCCTCTCAGGCGTGTTTTATTCCCTGCATTCGCTGCCATCGTTCTGGCAGACGGTATCTGCGTGGAATCCGGTGTTCTACATGATTGACGGCTTTCGCTACGCGTTCATCGGTTATTCCGATGCCGATCCCGGTCTGGGTCTGCTGGTCGTGATGCTGTGCTTTATGGCACTATCCGCCCTCACGCTGGTCATGCTCAAGAGCGGCTACAAGTTAAGACATTAAACAGGATTAAAACTATGGTTAACCCCGAAGACATCAAAGGCTGGATCAGCGAAAAGCTGCCGTGCGACTTCATCGAACTCGATGGCGACGGCCAGCATTTTGAAGCGGTGATTGTGAGTCCGGAGTTTCGCGGCAAGCGCACGCTTCAGCAGCATCAAATGGTGTATCAAACCCTGGGTGATCGAATGCACGCGCAAATTCATGCCCTGTCGATGAAGACCTATACTCCGGAAGAATGGGCTGCACGTTAAGTGGACGCGCTATCGATTCATGGCGGTAATCCGCTCAGCGGCGAAGTGCGTATTTCTGGCGCTAAAAATGCCGCGCTGCCGATTCTGACTGCCAGCCTTTTGAGCGCCGAGCCATTGCGGCTTGGCAATGTCCCGCACCTCAAAGACATCAGCACCATGCTGGCCTTGCTGGGGCATATGGGCGTCACCATTACGCTTGACGACAAGAATCATGTCACCTTGAATGGTGAGCAGATCCCCAATAAAGAAGCGCCCTATGACATGGTGAAAACCATGCGTGCCGCCATTCTGGTGCTGGGCCCTACCCTGGCCCGTTTTGGCGAAGCCAGGGTCAGTCTGCCGGGCGGCTGTGCGATTGGTTCGCGTCCGGTCGATTTGCATATCAAGGGCTTGCAGGCGATGGGCGCCGATATACGTATCGAGCATGGTTATATCCACGCCAAAGTGCGCCGTCTGCAGGGCGCGCGTATCGTCATGGATGTGGTCACTGTAACCGGAACTGAAAATCTGATGATGGCGGCATCACTGGCGGAAGGTACGACCGTACTGGAAAATGCCGCACGTGAGCCCGAAGTCGTTGATCTGGCGAATTGCCTGATCGCAATGGGCGCCCTGATCGAAGGTGCGGGCACCGATACCATCACCATACAAGGCGTTGACCGCCTGCATGGCGCGGATTACACGGTCATGGCTGACCGTATCGAGACCGGGACATTTCTGGTGGCTGCTGCGATGGCGGGCGGTCGCGTACGCGCGACGCATACTCAGCCCCATACGCTGGATGCGGTCATTGGAAAATTGCGCGAAGCGGGCACCCGTGTGGACACGGGTGCAGACTGGATCGAAGTCGAGTCGGACGGAAAGCTGAATGCGGTCGATGTGCGTACTGCGCCACATCCCGCCTTTCCGACCGACATGCAAGCGCAGTTCATGGCGATGAACACCATCGCGGCGGGCGCGGCCAGTGTCACTGAAACCATTTTCGAAAACCGCTTCATGCACGTGCAGGAACTGCGGCGGCTCGGCGCCAATATCGAAGTATCGGGTCATACTGCGCTGGTGCGCGGCGTTGCGAGACTGGACGGCGCGATTGTGATGGCCACCGACCTGCGCGCCTCAGCCTGCCTGGTTCTGGCCGGGTTGGTGGCGGCAGGCGAGACGATTATCGAGCGCATTTACCACCTCGACCGTGGTTACGAACGCATCGAAGAAAAGCTCACCCAGTTGGGTGCGCGCATCAAGCGGGTTCATTGATATGGGTATCACCTTGGCGCTGTCCAAAGGACGCATTTTTGAAGAAACACTGCCGCTGCTGGCTGCCGCCGGAATTACGCCGCTGGAAAATCCGGAGTCCTCGCGAAAACTCATTATCGAAACCAATCGTGCCGATGTGCGCCTGATTATCGTGCGCGCCAGTGACGTGCCGACCTATGTGCAATATGGCGCAGCAGACATGGGCATTGCCGGCAAGGATGTGTTGAACGAGCACGGTGGGAAGGGCTTGTATCAGCCGCTGGATTTGCAGATTGCGCGCTGCCGCATGATGGTTGCCGTGCGCGAAGGCTATGACTACGCGAGCCACGTGCAGCCCGGTGCGCGCATCCGCGTCGCGACCAAATACGTCAATGCGGCACGCGACCACTTCGCCAGCAAAGGCGTGCATATTGACCTCATCAAACTGTACGGCTCGATGGAGCTGGCACCGCTGGTTGGATTGTCCGATGTCATCGTCGATCTGGTTTCGACCGGCGGCACGCTCAAAGCCAATGGGCTGGTTGCGGTCGAAGCCATATCCGAAATCAGCTCGCGTCTGGTTGTTAATCAGGCTGCGTTGAAACTCAAGCGCGAATTGATTCAGCCGGTGATCGAAGCTTTTTCACGGGCAGTGGGCGCATCAGTATCACCTTTGTGATGTGAGTACCCCATGAGGCATGCCCGGCTACGCGTTAAGGTTCTTAGCTATACGCCAGCCTCGATGTGGCTCCATCAATTTCCTCACAATGAGCCCGTATGGGGGGATTGTGAGTTTGTTTTTTCCCGCGACGACCAGCGTTACGACTGGTTGTTGGTCTACGATGATTTGCCTGCGAGATCAGGCGTCAGAAGCGAGCCGCTGGCCTGCGCGCCTGAACATACTTTGCTTGTGACATCCGAGCCTTCTTCGGTCAAGATTTACGGTAATGATTACACGCGCCAGTTTGGCGCAGTGTTGACGAGTCAGCCAGCGTGGGCGTTGCCACATGCACACCGGATTTATTCGCAGCCTGCGTTGCGCTGGTTCTATGGAATAGGGCAGCATCAAATCGTGCCGTTTGATGCCATCCTGGCTGAGTCACTGGATAACAAATCCCGGGATGTATCGATGGTGTACTCGCCTAAAGCGATGCGTCATACCTTGCACTATCACCGCGCGCGCTTCATGCGTGAGCTGGTGGAACTGATGCCGGAACTTGAAACCTATGGCCGCCACAGCATGCGACCACTCGACGACAAGGCGGATTGCCTGCGTTCTTATCGCTACCACGTCGCGATCGAGAACTATATCGGCGATCATCACTGGACGGAAAAAATTGCCGACTCGTTTCTGGGACTGACTCTGCCTTTTTACTGCGGTTGCGCCAATCTTGCAGAGTATTTCCCGGAAGAGAGTTTTATCCGAATTGATATTCAAGATGTAGCTGGGGCCGTTGAGATAATTCGATCGGCGATTACAAACCGTGAATTCGAGAAGCGCCTGCCGGCCATTTTTGAAGCACGGCGGCGCGTGATGTTTGAGTACAACCTGTTTGCAGTGGCGGCCCGAGAAATTTCGCGTCTGCATCGTGTTGACGCGAAGCGCGTGCCGGGTTCAGTTATCCTGTCTCGACGTGCCATGCGAATGTCTAGCCCGGCCACAATGCTACGGGATATGTATGGAAAATTGAGGGGTAGGGTACTACATTTGCCTAGCGCGATTAGTGGTAAATCATGACAGTTGCTGGCTTTGGTGAGGGCTGGAAAAGTAAAACCGGTTCCAGCTCCGAGGTCTCGTAACACTCAATCAAGTGGTATTCTTCAAACCGTCAAAATTTGAACCCACGACCTGATGGAACTATCACGTGAACACTATTATCGTCATTGGAGACAACGCCTTGCATGGCTTCAACATTACCTGAAGGTTCGGTTCAAACACAAAGAAAGGCCGACTGTATTGCGCCTATCCAAGTTCATTCCTGCTGGCGGGGTAGTGGTTGATGTCGGGGCGCATTTTGGTTATTTATCCAAGGAGTTCTGCCGCATCCATAATGGCAGTTGTAAGGTTTACTGCTTCGAGCCTGTTGAGTACACCTACTCGATTCTTTCCCGGATCATGGCGGCATACCCTAATGCCGTCATCGAGAACATCGCCCTTTCTGATAAGGCCGGAACGGAAAGAATTTCAATCCCGGTAAAAGAATCTGGAAATCTTGGGATTGGCTTATCCCATTTTGGCGCGGAAACGCTTCGTGATTACATCATAGAACCGATCAATACGGTGCCGCTGGATGACTATGTGAAGCGTCACAACATTGAGCGCCTGGATTTTATCAAGTGTGATGTGGAGGGTGCGGAATGGCTTGTTTTCAAGGGCGGTTCACAATCGCTGGATAAATTTCGACCCGTTATCTATACCGAACTGAAAGACGCTGCTACCCAGCGGCTAGGGTACAGGGCGCAGGAGTTTTTCTCTTTCCTGATCGACAAAGGCTACCGCGCTCACACGCTTGACACTCAGGGGGTAGCGCACAGGGTTGAAAGTTATACGGATGAAGTGGAAGATTATTTATTCCTGCCCTAATTTAATACTTGGATTGTACGCAAGACGTGTTACGCCAGATGTAGCGTTGCCCTTCTGGTTTGATTCGAAGCGCACAGGAAAGCTCGGTATACAATCAAACGGGTCAGGTTCGCGGTAATCAATGCCGCATCGAAACCGCCAATCTAAAAGGATTAATCATGTCCGCAACTTTGAATGAAGTTTTGCCCCTCACTCGAGAACTCGATCTGGTAGACCGGGCGAAACTGGCCGAGCAGTGATTGACTAGCCTGGATGAGCCGAGCGAGGTTGAAGTGGAGAAACTCTGGATCGAGGAGGCCAGGCGCCGCTTGGCGGCTTTTCGTGCGGGCCAGGCCGAGGCCATTCCAGCGGAGGAGGTCTTTCGCCGTGCATTAGCTGATCTCGAATGAAAGTTCGGTTTCTATTTGAAGCGGATGGCGAGTTTCGCGAATCGGCTCGTTATTACGAAGACAAGGCACAGGGTCTTGGCATTACCTTTATCGCAGCCGAGCATTGGTAGCCCTGTGGATGATGAACTCCGAAAATTTGTCCTCCGCCGTTTTCCGTACAACGTGATCTATGCCGTTGAGGGCGATGAGATTGTCATTACTGCAGTCGCGCATCACAAGCGGCGTCTATTTTATTGGGGCAGGCGAAGCCGGAAATGATCACGTTGTTTGACGCATGGGCAGCCGCAAGGCACATTGCGCCGTTTTTTAGTTATTCGGTGCGCGGCGCGCCAACAAGCTCGGTATAAACAGCCAGTGTAGATGTCAGCATGCGATCCAGCGTAAAGGGGTTATGTTCGGGTACGCACGGCGGAGCATCCAGCCACTGTAGTGTTTTTTCGATCGCCAGATTAACGTTGCCAACGGGTACGGCGCCTTCGGGCAGAATGGCTGCCAGTTGTTCCCCCACACCGCCGTGCGCATAAGCAATCAGCGGCTTTCCCAAACTTAGCGCTTCCAGACTGACTCTGCCGAAGGCTTCGGGTTCGAGCGAAAGCGAATACACAATGTCGCTGACGGCCATGATTTCCCTGAGGTCGGAACGGTGGCTGATGAAACTGAGATGCTGGTTCACGCCATAGCGTTTGCTACGGGCCTCCAGTTCAGCCATGAATGCCCGTTTTCTTGGATGCGTTTCGCCCACGATCAAGCCATGGACATCGGGTCGTATCTTGACGATTTTCGCCAGCATGTCGATAAAGTCGATTTGTCCTTTCCAGCGTGTTAAGCGCGCAGGCAACAGCAAAACTTTCTTGCCTGTTAACCCCGTGTGTTCTTTTTGCCACTGGTGTATCCAGTCAGGGTGGGGGGTATAGCCTGATGGAAATTGAGCAGCATCGACACCGCGATAAATCAGGTGCACATTTTCCTGCGCCACCTTCGGGTAATTCCTGGCGATGTAGTCAACAATCATTTTTGAAATGGCAATGACACGTTCGCCACGTGACATGACCGCGCTGTAAGCGCTGACTGAATAGGGACCATGCACCGTAGTGACAAAACGCGGTCGCGTAGCAGGATCCATTCCGCGCCATGCCAGATACGCAACCCAGGCGGGCATGCGCGAGCGCACATGCACGATGTCGATTTTTTGTTCGATCAGGAAGCGTCGTAGCCGCGGCACCAAACGCAAGGTCCAGAGCGATTTCTTCTCAATTGGCCAGGCAAAGTGTTCAGAGCCTTCGCGGGTTAGTTGTACGACCATGCGGCCGCCAGCGGACATCACGAGCGAGCGGTGTCCATGCCGGACCAGATGATTTGCGACTTCAAGCGTGCCGCGTTCGACTCCACCTGATTCGAGCGCGGGCAACATTTGAAGAACGGTGAGTGAGCGGTTTTCCAAGCCTCAGAACCCGAACATGTGATCCATCGCTACAGCGATGCCATCGCGGATGAGTCCGTGGTAACCAAACAGGCGGCAGGTGGTATCGCGGATCAGGACGTAGGCATTGTCGCCCGCTGCCAGGCGTTCATTCGCATCGAATGTTTCGTTATAACGCCAATGCAGTGAACCGCTACAGGGAATATTGACTGTACGGTTTGCGATGGGTTGCCCCATGCCATCGTAGAGTTCCAGACGGGTGGTGGATTGGGAATGCCACGGCGTCGAAGCGGGATAGATCAGATGACACAGACTATCCATGCTGCTATCGCCCAGACGCAAAAATAGTCGGGTGCTCAGACCGGGCGGCGTGCCGGCGTAGGACTGCGGCTCGTTCTTGTAGGTGAGCGGCGTGTTGTATACGTGGGCGCCAAAGCTTGTTTCTGCGATGTGACCACAGTCACCATCGACGTAGCGGAAGAGGGCATGCAACCAGCCATCAGCGTGACCGCCATCACGAAAGTCGTAAGTCAGTTCGACGTGACCGTAATCCAGTTCGATACCCTTCTGACTCAGGAGCGCGTTGACGTCGAGCAAGGTACAGTTGTTGCGCGGCATGTTTCCGAGAAACTGCTCGGCGATGAGCGTGCCCTCAGCGTTATAGATTTTTGCGGCGAGTGGCAAATTCTGCTGAGAGGTTGCCATAGGAGTCGGCAATACCAGATTGCGCCAGCGACGCGTCGGGAATATCGGTGCGGGGAGGATAAAGCCCTTACCCATCAGTGCGGTTAGCGAGGGAATGGCGGGGTCGGGCTGTAAGTCGCTACGCTCGACGTTGGCATGGGCAATGCGGCTGCGACCGTTGCGCTGGAAAATTTCATAACGCGGGCGCACAAAATATTTTCCCGCCTGAATTTCCAGTTGCTGTGGCCAGCGTACTTCCGGGAATAGTGTTGCGACATCAAGCGCAACGGTTCCGAACGGCGGGATGGCGTCGTCGAGCCAGCGAATCTCATCTTGCCCCATCAAATTCAGGCCGATTTCGTGCGGCGGAATCTGAATGGGATGGCTGTTCTGTATCCACAGCACCACGCGCTCACCCTCGTCCGGCGCAGGCAGCCCGGCATACAGCTCGGATGGCCATGCATTGGCATCGTGCGTGCACGAAAGCACTGAATCGTCATCACCATAGGTATCCAGCGCGTATTTGACGACTTCGTGCCCGGCCGCACCGAGCACATGCACAAACAGCGTGCCGGTGAATTCGCCCAGGCCAAATTGCGCGCGCACTTCGCGGCTATCAATAACGAGGCTGGCTCCACGCGCGGGAATCGTCGTCTGCCACTGCGCAAGCTCGCAGCCGTTTTCGTCGAGCAGCATGAACCACACACTCGGGGGTTTGGATGCGCCCCAACCCGACCAGTAATCGCTCGTTACCAGGCGGGTATGGTGGCCGCCCGCATCACGCAGGAAGGCAAAGTTAGTGGCGAAATTGAGTGGGTCGAGATAGCGTCGCGGGTTGGTCAGCATCGCATCCGGCAGGCGGATGGCATCGAGGCTGACGATCTGGCAAGCCTCGGGAACAAGCGCGCGAATCGAGTCGATCAGTCGCCCGGCATCAAACGCGATCACCAGCAGCGTCGAGACATGGGCCTCGGGCAGCTGCGTGATCGGCTGTACCGGAAGCCCGAGTATCGAATCCCCCAGCACCTCGATTTTTTGCACGTAGGCAGCCCGCACATCGGCTTTTGACAGATCGTACAAGGACAGCAGTTCAGGCGCCAGTCCCAGCGGATCGTATAGCGCCATCGGGCCTGCGGCTGAGAGTTCAGCGAACAGGGCGTGCGCCTTGACGGCGGCAAGCGGATGACCGATGGCCTTGAAGAAGGCGCTGCCGCCTTTGACATTGCTGAAGGTTTCGATGCGCAGTTTCATTGTGCGGATGTGCCTTGTAATTTTGCGTCCATGCGGGTTAATACTTCGTGAGCGGTCGTGCTCATGTCATCCAGGCGTTTGCCCCACCCGTTTTGCAGCGCGCCCGTGAACGGGCGCGTGTAGCCTGCGTCGCGCATTATGCGATGAAAACGTTCGAATTTGGCTGATCCGCCAGGCAGATCGAACACGTAAACCGGTTTCCCGGTGACGCAGGCTTCGGACGCCATCGAAACCGAATCGCAAGTGGCGACAATGGCATCAGCGAGCGCTAAAAACGCGAGGTAGGGATTGTCGCCATCGCCTGTCCAGATCACGCCGGGTAAATCAGATAATAGCTCGCGCAGAATCGCTTCGGCCTCTTTGCCGGTGCGACGCGACGTCGTGAGCATCAGGCTGCCGCCCGAATCCAGCACCATGCGCCGTAAACGCCCGGCCAGATCACGGGCGACGGCAGGCGTTAACTGGAAATATTTGTTGTTACCGCCGACCAGCACGGCAATACGCGGTGTAGGGAGATCGGCCAGGCGCGGCGCGTTGACTTTCATCTCGTCGCGTTGCGCTGCCTCAACCAGCCGCTGAGGCGTCACAAAATGCAGCGCGCCGCGCGTTGCAAAAACATTGTCGCCCCGGCACTGGTCGTGTTCAGGCGTTACAACCAGGTCGAATTTTTTCGGGTCGATGTGCGGATCCTGAATACGCACTGTGAACGTCCGTCCCTCGCTGGCCCGGCTGACCGACAAGGATGCCGCAATGGTCTGGCGACCTGTACCAATCAGCACATCAGGCCAGGGCGGATCGAAACGATCCGTGCGCGGACCATAAAACGAGAGCGGCGGCACCCATAGTGGTGGTGGAATGAATTTCCAGGGCGCAACGGGTTCGACAAACTTCTGCATGATGTCGAACCCCAGCGCCTCGGCCAGTCCCAGCGACTGGTTGTCCATGCCGGGAATGCCCAGGGTGATGACCCAGCAGGTTTTTACGCTCATGTTGGTGGCTTGCGGGTATCGATATTTCAGTCAAGGCGATTTTGCCAATAAGCAGGTTCACGATGGCTATGCATGACTGCGATCACCAGCACATAGTCAGGTTCGACGGTGTAAAGAATGGCATAGGGGAAAATACGGATTAAACAGCGCCGGACATCTTCTTCAAGCACTGCCCATCTGTTCGGCGAAGCGAGTATGAGTTGAATCGCGTGTTCGACCGCAGCAATAAACCGGATCTCCAGCCCATCCTGGCACGCTGTGTAATGACGCGCGGCTGCCTCGTATTCGACCAGGGCATCCGGATGAAAATCAAATCTCACCGCTTGAACATCTGTTGAATGTGTGACAGCGCTTCTTCTCCCGGGATGGTCTCGACACGTCCGCTGCGAACATCGTCGCGTCGGCACAATGCTTCGTCTGCCCAAAGTGTGCGGATGTGGTTGTCTTCCAGCGGATCAAGACTCTCGGCCAGGCGGTCAGCAAGCAGCGCACGCGCATCGCTGGGCAGCGAAAGCGCTCCCTCGGCAATCTGTTCAACGGTCAGGTTCATAAAATGTACTCCTGTAGGTGCTGCCAAATTGTAGCCATGAAGTTTGCTTTTCCCAACCTCGGGTCGGTACGCTGCGTGTGTGATCTGGCAGAATTTTGCTACAGATTCAGACAACCCCGCTGCCTTCGTATACGTCGTCCATGCTGAATGCCAGTTTGCCCGTGTCCAGCGCTGGATTTAATGTGCCTGGGTTCAATGTGATCGTATCTCCCGGCGAATACAGGTCGGCGACCCAGCCCGATTCCGCACGCCGATACACCTCGACCCAGCGTCGTTCCTGGTCGATGAGTACGTATTCGGAGAGACTTGCGATATGGCGGTAGGCGAGCATTTTTTCGCGCCGGTCGATGGCTTCCGTGGCGGGTGATAATACTTCCACGATCAAACTTGGGAATTCGATATGCGTTTTCGACGCGTCGCTTTTCAGATCATCGGGTGCGCAGGTGACCACCACATCGGGATAGTAGTAGCTCGATTGCACAGCGATGCGCACGTGCATGTCAGCGATAAACGTCTGACAGCCGCTGCCGTGCAGCGCTGCGCGGAGTAATACGGCTACGTTGAGCGAGATGATGTTGTGCGCCTTGCTCCCGCCCGCCATGGCGAACACTTCGCCTGCCACATACTCGTGGCGGATCGGGCTGGCACCTTCGCCGTCAAGATAGTCGGCTTCGCTGAGTTGGGTCATTGCTGCGTGTTTCATGCTTGTGTCCTATCCAAAATTCTTGAAGGTTTGAATGAACGGGCGCTTGTCTACATGTCAGGGTCAGACAGCTGATCCGTTTCGTAATCCTGCCCGCCATAAAATATGCCAATGATAAATACACGCTCCGCATCTACAGTGAAGGCGATCACGGCTCGCTTTTTGTAGTTTGTGATGCGCAGTCCTGGGCGAATGTCATCCCGGCGAGTGTCTCGATGCGGAAAGGACTGCATCGCCTCGCAACATGAAATGATGGCGCCGGTATATCGCTTCGCAATCGCGGGGATGCTTGGGCTGCTATGTAGCGATAGATTGCCGCAAGCTGTTCCTCGGCCTCTGGCGTAAGTACAACGGTGTATGGCATCACGCCTTGGCGGTGGCGATTTTGTGTTCAGTCGCGAGCCTGCCACGCACCTGGTCAACGGTGACGACCCGCATCGGGTCGGTTTTCAACGCATCATAGGCTGCCCCTACTTGTTCATGCAGCCAGTTTTCTACGGCATCGTCGCGAGCGATCAGGGCGCGTAGCCCATCCCGAATGACTTCGCTTTCGCTTGCGTACTCGCCAGCCGCAACCTTGGATTTCACAACATCGGCCATCTCATTGGGCAAGGTGATACTGAATTGCTGGGTTGTGCGCATGATTGACCTCTGCGGAAGCGGATAGGATTAAATCCTACCTCGTTTTTGACCTGCGCGCCATACAGCCAGGCACGCAAGCACATCACCAGCGCCGCGCCAGCGCAGCCTGCCAGCAATACGGCGCAGGGTCGATGGATGGCATATTCCCTTCCATCAAATCAAGCAGCAGCTCAGCCGATGCCGGTGCCATCGTGACCCCGTAACGAAAATGCCCGGTGTTGACAAACACGTTGTCAAAATCCGGATGACGGTCAATCACCGGAATATTGTCGGGCGAACCCGGACGCAGCCCGGACCATTGCTGCACCGGTTTCATGTCAGATAGCACAGGCAACATCGAAGACGCTTCGCCATGCAGATAGTCATGCGCTTCGGCTGTCGTCGATTTATCAAACCCCGCATCTTCCAGCGTGCTGCCCGCCAGCACATGGCCGTCCCGACGCGGGATCAGGTAAGTTCCATTGCGATACAAAATCGTATCGAGCGTCCCCGGTTCCAGTTTGTATAACAGCATCTGTCCGCGAACAGGGCGGATATTCGGCACCGCAGGCAGATTTTCCAGCCCTGTTCCAGCCCACGCGCCGCTGGCAAGAATGATGCGGTCAGCGGTATAAGTGGCACCCGCAGTGACAGCACCCGTGGCCCGGCTGGATTGCGTCGTCAAGGCGGTTACCTGCGCATGTTCGATCACGCGCCCGCCCAGCGTCTTGACGGCCTTCAGTAGTGCCGCTACCAGACGCGGGTTGCGTACCTGCGCAATGCCAGGCAAACGGAGAGCAGGTTTTGACGCAGGTGTCGCCGCCGCAATCAACTCGCAAGCCAGATCATGCTCCGCGCACCATGCTAGCGTCGCCTCGGTTGCCGCACAGTCCTGTGCCAGCATGCCGCAACGCCAGTATTCCGTCTCCAGACCAGATAAGGCCTCGATATGTTTGATCCAGGCCGGGTAGGCCACCATTGAGCGCAAGGCAAGTGCAGACACCGCTGATGAATAGTCCCAGGGTAACAAAGGCGACAAAATCCCGCCGCCTGCCCACGACGATTCAGCGCCGACCTGCCCGCGTTCCAGCAGCGTCACCTGATCGCCGCGCTGCAATAAAGTCAGCGCAACACTCAAGCCCGACACGCCAGCGCCGATAATAAGAACGTTATGAGTCAATGAAAAAGCCCTGACCCGGATGTTTTATAAATTCGCGCGATGATCGCGCAGGATTTTGGCTGATAGGGAAGTTTTGAGAGGGAGTGTTGTAGTTATTCATACAACCGACCGAACAAAATCTTTCATATCGGGCAAAAGACCAGTGAGAACGTGCGCCAATTTATGAAATATCCGGGTTTGAAAGCCGTTCATTCTAGCAAACGGGCCATTAGTCCGTAGAGGCTTGTATGAATGATTGGTGGAGATTAGGGTGCAGGCTAGACAGGTAAAAATGAAAATGAAGTCACGCGGATTCACGTTGATAGAGTTAATGGTAACGGTTGCCATCATAGGCATCGTGTCCGCTATCGCTTTGCCTAGCTACCGGACATTTGTACTGAATGCGAGGATGACCGCGCAGGCAAACGAGTTTTTGGCGATGTTGAGTTT
>JBEBIZ010000046.1:0-5748 GCA_040080135.1 Thiobacillaceae bacterium | reverse complement strand
CAGGCTGGAGGCGCTGCCGCGCAACGAGCGCCCTGTGATTTCCACCGTAGTCTTGTCAGAACTGCAATACGGCGTGCGGAAAAGTCGCTGGCGCAAGGCGAATCAGGCGTTGCTGGATGAGTTTCTACTGGATTTTGACGTGAACGACTATGGTGCAAGTACGGCTGTTTTTTACTGCGAGCTGCGCACCGATCTGGAAAAACGCGGCCAACCTATCGGCTCCATGGACATGATGGTCGCCGCCCACGCACTTTCGCTGGGAGCCACCCTGGTGACCCATAACACCCGCGAGTTTAAGCGGGTAAAAGGATTGCGGCTGGAGGATTGGGCGGGGTGAAGCGCGTTGAGCGTGTTACTGCACGACGTCAGGTCTCTGTGGTCTGCTTTCAGTCGGCGCAATAATGATTGCGCCCTACCGGGTAATGGACGTGTTCGGGAACGATATGGGTAGGGTGCAATAAGCGCAGCGCATTGCACCGGGGGTATCGTGGGAGAAAACATACGGCGCAATGCGCTTCGCTTATTGACGCCCTACCGGGGGTACGCCTTACGCGCGTTGATTAGACGCGCCGCCGTCTCGCCGCCGCCCCAACCAGCACCAGCCCGGACATCATCAGCCCCCATGCCTCGGGCTCAGGGACGGCGGCTGCCACACCGAAGCTATTACCACCCGAAGCGATAACTCCGTTGATTGACGCCGCTTGTGGGCCCCCGGGCGCATTGTTCGGAGTGAATAGAACCTGATAGGCGTTGCCAAATCTGGGGCTAATGGCTATGTAAGCATTGTTAATCCCGTACACGTGAAACCCGATGTCGCCGGGTCCGGTTGACGGAAATAGTATAAGCACGTCTGCCGTTGCTTCGAGCCCGCACACAGAGTTACAGCCAAACACTGAAGTAGCACTATCCAGGGTAAAGTTGTATGGGCCCGCCACAGTGATGCTCCAGTCGACGATATTGTAGTTATTTATCTCACCCAACATGCCATCCGTGGTAATCGTTCCTGTCAACGAGTTGCCTCCGTCAGCAATATTTATGTTGTAAATAGTGTTGGCATGTGACGCCGAGGCTAAACCCATAATGACAACTGCGTAAATAACGCTACGGGTCGCTCGCATTTTTTCTCTCCTCTATAAGTTTGTCTCGATTGATTTACGCGAAATTAGGCGCTACCAGCCTATCACGCGTTTAATCACGATAGGCCGCCTCAAACAAATCCGCGCCCCCCAAACGGGTGAGTCGGATTTCTTTACAGGGGGCCTTCCGACCGGTTCCCGCCGCTGGCTGTTTCGCCTATAGTTACCGCAACGAAAGCAAGAAAAATCAGGGAGACAGGGATGGGCAAGCTGGATGAAGCGGCCTTGCTGGACCTGGCCGCGCGCATGTACGAGGCCGCCGCCGAGCCGGAACGCTGGCCGGGCGTGATGGAGGCGTGCTGCCGCGCGGCGGAGGCCCATGCTGCGGGGGGGGGGGGGGCACTGACGGCGGATGGATTGAGCTATTGTCGCTACTCGCTCCCTGTGAGGCAGGCAGCAAGGCGGCACTGTTGCACGTGCGGCTGATGCCGCACGTGCAACGCGCGGTTGACTTGCATCGCCGTCATTCGGCCAACCGGGCGCCGGGGTTGGCGGCGCGGGCATCGCTTGATGTATTGCCGACGGCGGTGTGGCTGCTGGATGCGAACGGCGCGCTGCATCATGCCAACCTGGCCGCGCAACGGCTGACGCAATGCGGCACGGTGATTGCGCTAGACGTGCATGGCCAGCTCCATGCCTGTGCCGCGCTGGACGACCGGCGCTTGCAGCAGAATGATCGCCGGGGCGCTGCACGCGGGATCGCGGCCCGCTGCGGATGCAGGTATCGCCTTCATGATGCTGGGTAACAACGGCAACGGCGTATTGCATGTAATGGCCGCGCCGTTAGCGGGCGGGCAGACTGGCGCGGGCGACATGGTGGCGGTGTTCGCCACGTGTCTCAACAGTCTGCCGCCCGATCTGGAACCCAACCTGCGACGCTTTTATGCGCTGACGCCGATGGAAGCCAAACTGGCTGCCGCGCTGGTGGCGGGCGACTCGCTCAAGGAGTTTGCCGAGCGGGCGCAGATTGGGGAGGCGACTGTACGCACGCATATGAAACATGTGCTCGCCAAGACTGGCGTACGGCGGCAGGCTGAACTGGTGCGCATTATTATTACTGGCCCGGCGATGCTGTGTTGCCCGGCTGGTCGCGGTCAGTAGTCGCGTTGGGATTTATTTCATTCAGCCCAATCTACCCGCTGCCCACAAATCACTCATCCCGCAACGCCTCCACCGGGTTCAACCGCGCCGCGCGCATTGCAGGCACGACCCCCGCAGCCAGCCCGATCAGCATGGATATGATCAACGCACCGAGGGCGTAATCCCACGGCGTGTTGAACTGCGCCCACCAGTGTCGATGCCTTTGCCGGCATCGCCAAGACCGGCAATACGCTGATCGTTCCATCGAATATGGCAGATATCAGCTCGCTGATTGCGGGCGCGATGAGTGTAGTGAAGTCACAGAAGGTTTAGCCCGGGAGGTGCGCCATGTATTACATCGTTGAAACCGGAAAATCATTTGACCAAGCGTCAGCCGATCTAGAGTCGGCGGTCAAGCGGCACAGCTTCGGCGTACTGCATGTCCACGACCTGGGTGCCACACTGCGGAGCAAAGGCATTCCATTCGATAACCAGTGCAAAGTGTTCGAGGTATGCAATCCAGTGCAGGCTGCAAAAGTATTGTCCACCGACATGCGTTTAAACATGGCACTGCCGTGCCGTATTTCCGTGTTTACCGAAAACGGCAAAACGCGGATTGGCCTGATTAAACCGGTGCAAATGCTGTCGGCGCTGTCGCAGGATGCAGCCTTGGTTCAAGTCGCCAAAGTGGTCGAGGACGCAACCATGAGAATGGTGGATGAGGCGAAGTGAACGTTCGCCTCATCCACCACGCGTGTCGCGGGTATAAATACCGGAGCCTTCACATTTGGCGGTGCGTGGTGGTTGCCGACTTGTCGGCTTGATCTTATCCCGGCAGAGGGGCGCCCACGGCCTGCCCTTTATGCCCTTCGGAGGATGCGCCGGATAAGGAAGATATAAACGCAGCGTTATCCGCCGAACAAGAACAGCAAGCTTGCTGAATTTGCCAAATCGAAGAATAGAGGCATTTTTCATGCCCAATTTACAATTTCCCTTAAGCCTTGGATTTTTGCGCCGATAACTTCCCCAAGCGCAGTCATTGCGTACCATTTTATTTTTAGGGGAATACCGCATGAACACTCGTAACCTGGCCACGCGCCAACGCATGACCGGCTTCACCATGATCGAGCTGATTGTGGTGATCGTTATTCTGGGGATTTTGTCGGCGGTAGCGCTGCCGCGATTTACCGGTATTCAGCGCGATGCGCGGATTGCCAAGCTGAATGCGGCACGCGGTGCAGTTCAGGCGGCAGCGGCCATGGTGCATGGCACTGCGCTGGCGCGCGCTGGTCAGGGAAATATTCCCGCTGTTGGCGCGTGCGCCATCACCAACGCGACTGCTGTAGGCGGCGGTACGATCTGTACTGAAGCGGGTGTTATTCCCGTGGTCAACTGGTATCCCCAGGCTACCGCCGCCAGTATTATCAGCGCGGCTGGGTTGGTGTCCGCCTTTCCTGCGAACAACGCAGCATTGAACGTCGAGCAATACAACACGACTGGTGGCGGTGGCGCAGTTGGCAGTAATCTTGTCGTGCAAGTTCAGGGTGGTGTCAACGCAGCTACCTGCTCGTTTACCTACCAGCCTTCCAATGGTGTTGCTGGCTCAGCTGCCATTATTACTCCGATTAATCACTTAGGTTGTTAAGCAGGAATAGATTGGTCATGTATGCAATTAACCGCCGCACTTGCGGCGGTTTTACCATGGTGGAACTGGTGCTGGTGATTCTCATCGGCGGGGTGCTCGCGGCAGTAGCCGTGCCGCGCATGGTGGATCGCAGCGCGTTTCAAACACACGGCGGTGCGGCTGAGGTGCGGACTGCCTTGCGTTATGCGCAGCGACTGGCGATGGCGAAGAACCGTGAGGTGTGTGTGGCGACTTCATTGAATGATTTGAAGCTTACATTCGATGCCAGCCCAACTCCTGGTGTCCCGCCAAACGTCTGTGGTCAGAACGTAGTAGGCCCAGATGGCGATGTGCTCAAGCCTTACACTGTGACAATACCTGTTGGCCTGGCGACTACACCTATCACTGTTTTCCGCTTTAATGGCCAAGGCCGTCCCACATCCAATGCTGCGGTGCCGTTGCCAGGGGTGCTGCCATCAAATGCTGCGGTAACGCTGATCGTTGGGGGTAGCGTGAACATTACCGTTCAGCCTGAAACCGGTTATGTACAATAAACGACAACGCGGCCTGACCCTGATCGAGCTGCTGGTGTTCATCGTCATCATCGGCATCGCGGCCAACGCCATGCTGGCCGTGTTCGCCAACCTCACGCGCACATCGGCGGGTTTGTTGCCGGACAAACAGGCGCAGGCGATTGCCAACGGCGTGATGCAGGAAATTCTGGCGCAGCCATTTGCCAGTATCGGCTCCCCCTATACACCCAATATCATGCTCAGTGGCAACCCCGCATTGGCAGCTTATCTTCCCGTAAATATCACGTATCCGCCCCCCCCAGTGATCCCAGGCATACCGGCTAATAAGATTCGGCAGGTGACCGTAACGGTCAACGCACCCAATGGGGTGAACGCCCGGTTCGATGGCATCAGATTCGACTACTAGCCGGTTGCATGATGTCATCCAAACACCCCTTCTTCTGTCGTGGATTTACGCTGATCGAAATGATTATCGCGATTACCGTGCTGGGGATTTTGAGCGCTTCCACTGCTGTGTTTTTGCGCGGACCTATCGCCAGTTATTTTGATACCGAGCGGCGCGCTAGTTTGTCCGATGCAGGCGAGCTGGCGCTGGCAAAACTGACGCAGGATGTTTCTCGCGCCAATCCAGGTAGCATCACGTCCACCCCCTTGGGGGCGGGTTTTTCTCTCAACCTCGTCAGGCGCCCAGCTACTGGTTCATTGCCGACCCAGTCGATTACTTATGTCTGTTCACCTAATTCGGTCAATCCGGCTCTGGGTACTTTGAAACGCGGCACTGATTTGCTTGCGACCAACCTTATTCTTTGTCCGCCGCCATTTGTAAGTGGGCCACCTCAAAATCTGGTCACGCTGGTGCTTGGTTTCGATAATGCGGGTGATCGCCTGACCCTCTATCACGCCATACGCGTGGATCTGCCATGAAGCATACCCAACAAGGATTCGCGCTGATTGCTGCCATCATTCTGGTGGTCATTCTGGCTGGGCTATCGGCGTTTGTTGCGTCGATGGTGAGCGGGCAGAGTGCCAATCAACAATTGGAACGTATGACGCGAGTGGCGGATTTGGCTGCGCAAGCCGGACTGGAGTGGGGTGCGTATCAAGTGAAGAAGGTGTCACCGCCGCCGCCAACAGCAGTACTCCCATGTCCAACGGTGGCACCGGTTGTGTTGATACCTTTGCCGGGGAGCTTGAGCGCTATGACCGTCAATGTGACCTGTACCCCGTCGCCCACTCTTGTGCCCCGTCTCCTTCCGGATATAGGAATGGTGACGAATTACCAGATCACCTCCACCGCCACCTATGGGGCAATCGCCAGCCCCGACTATGTAGAACGCACAAAAGCAGCCGTTTTCAGCCGCTAATCCCGCTAATG
>JBEBIZ010000009.1:0-94321 GCA_040080135.1 Thiobacillaceae bacterium | reverse complement strand
CATCAATCATGGCGCGGCGGGCGGGCAGTCTGTGCCGCATCTGCACATTCATCTGATTCCACGCTATCAGGGCGACAAGGAAGACCCGCGCGGCGGGGTACGCTGGATATTGCCGGACAAGGCGAAGTACTGGTCGTGATTTTATTTCTCGTTAGAACGTGAATTGTTGTGGGCGGATAACGCCTTCGGCTCATCCGCGATACGCTAAATTGTTGGCGTGCTGGCGAAGTGTCTGGGTGGAGGATGCGTGGCGATCAATGCGGATGTGAGTGTGCGGGTGGCGCTGGATACGGGATCGATGGCGTGGCAGGTCGCGGATGGATCGGGTATGGCTTGCAAGCTGCTCGATGCGGATGAAGGAGATCCTGGTGCTGTCCGGCGTGTTCGAAGATGAATATGGCAGCTACCCGGCGGGCACCTGGCTGCGCAGTCCGCATTTGAGCCGCCATCAGCCGTTTAGTCGGTCGGGTTGCACGATTTACGTCAAGACCGGGCATTTGATGGTGGCGCAATGACAGCATGGCTCCGCTTGCGCGTCCAGCAATACGCTCCATCAACCCCGCCTTTTATTTTTTACTGAACACGCGTCTGCTGCTATGCCAAACTGGAAACACATGCTGGATGTCGCCACATCGGGTACGGTGCGCGATGATCAGCTTTCGCCTTACATGCGCTTTCTCAAGCTGCCGATGATTAGCCGGTGGGAGGATAAAACGGTTGATATCGAGTGGCAGGCGAGTGCGGATGTCCATCAGGACAGCGGCATGGTGTTTGGCGGTTATATCTCGGCGCTCGCCGATTATGCTGCGGGGTCGGTCATGCTCACGATACTCGAAGCGCGCGATCTGTTTTTTACCAAGCGGCTCGATATCGAGTACAAGCGACCGATTCGCCAGGGCGCGATTCTGATCCAGGCCAGTATCCTCTCGCAGCAGGATATCAACGTGGTGGTCGAAGTCCGCTTCACCAACCCAAAAGGGGATGTGCACGCGGTGGCGCAGGTGTACCAGAGTATTTTCCACACCTAGGAGAACGCTGATTGATTCGTCATTGCGAAGCGCCGCGACGCGGCAATCCAGCGAGGCTTGATTCTGCGTACATTCTGGATTGCTCGCTGCATTTATGCTTATCGGGGTAAAACCCTGATAAGTACTCGCAAAGACTGAGCATGAATAAATCAGCGTCTCCCTGGACATCAAAGCGACGTCAGGGTGTGTGCCGGCTTGGTGTTGATGACTTGCGTTTGTTCAATGCCACCTAGTGACATAGGCGGGTACACTCTGACCTCGCCCACTCAACAGTAGAAAACGCCGAATGCAAAGCGAAGACCAAGAAAAAATCCAGTACGCTATCGTGGCATCCGTGCAATTGCCGGGGGTGGACGATGTTGAGTTTGAGGCATCGCTGACCGAGCTGCGCGAGCTGGCAAAAACGCTGGGGTTTACGGTCACGCGCACATTCATCCAGAAACGGTCCGGGTTTGATTCGACGGCGTATCTGGGTGGGGGAAAGCGGCAAGAGATACGCCGCTTTGTGAATGCCGAACCTGGCAACGAAGCCGAATCTGGCTACGAGATGCTGAGCGACGATGATGCAGTTTCGACCGAGCCGATTGACGCCCTTTTTGTTGACCATGAAATCTCGCCATCGCAGGCGCGCAATCTCGAAAACGAGGTGGGCTGCCAGGTGATGGATCGCACTATGGTCATCCTCGAAATTTTCCACCGCAATGCCCGTTCTCCCGCCGCGCGCGCGCAGGTGGAGATTGCGCGTCTGGGCTACATGGCACCGCGCTTGCGCGAGGCGGCCAAGCTCGCTGGACCGCAGGGGCGGCAACGCAGCGGCATGGGCGGGCGCGGTGCCGGTGAATCGCATACCGAATTGGATAAACGCAAAATCCGCGACCGCATCGCCGATCTGCAAAAGGAAATCACGGCGATGGAGGTCGAGCGCAAGACGCAGCGCGCACGGCGGCAAGTGCACCAGGGGTTGGCCAGCGTGGCGCTGGTCGGCTATACCAACGCGGGCAAATCGACCCTGATGCGCGCGCTGACGGGTAGCGAGGTGCTGGTCGCCAACAAGCTCTTCGCGACGCTCGACACCACCGTGCGCAGCCTTCACCCCGAGAGCATTCCGCGCGTACTGGTCAGCGATACGGTCGGCTTTATCAAGAATCTGCCGCACGGTCTGGTTGCGTCGTTCAAGTCCACGCTCGACGAGGCGCTGGATGCGTCGCTGCTGCTCCATGTGATTGATGCGAGCGACGCTGGCTTTGAACGCCAGCTCGAAACCACTAATGCCGTGCTGAACGAGATCGGTGCGCAGGATGTGCCGCGTATCCGGATTTTTAACAAGATCGATCATGTCGGCGATGCCGAGGCGCAGGCTGAACGCGAAGCCGCGCTGCGTGCTGAATACCCCGATTGCCTTGTGATGAGTGCGCGGCGTGCCGACGACGTTGCGAAGTTGCGCCATGAGATTGTTGCGTTTTTTCAGCACGATCTGGTTGAGGCCGAGCTTTTTCTTCCCTGGTCGGCACAGCATCTGCGTGGGGAAGTCTTCGCGCGTTGCGAAGTGCTGGAGGAACGCGCCGATGATGAGGGTGCGCTCCTCCGCGTGCGGGGCGAAGGGGAAACTTTGAACAAGCTGCGCGAGCGACTAGGGCCGCCCGACTAAATAATCACCCACAAGGAGACATGATGGCGACACCCGACACCCGCAACATTGCCGTGTTTTGTGATTTCGAGAACGTGGCGATTGGCATCAAGGAAGCCAATTACCCGGATTTCAAGATTCGCCCGATTATTGAACGGCTGCTGCTCAAGGGCAGCATCGTGGTGAAGAAGGCGTATTGCGACTGGGATCGCTACAAGGAATTCAAGCGCGATATGCATGAGGCGGCGTTCGAGCTGATCGAGATTCCGCATGTGCGGCAGTCGGGCAAGAATTCGGCGGATATCCGCATGGTGGTGGATGCACTGGATCTTTGTTATACCAAATCGCACATTGACGCTTTTGTCATCATCAGCGGCGATTCGGATTTTTCGCCGCTGATTTCCAAGCTTAAGGAAAACGGCAAGAGCGTGATCGGCATCGGGGTGCGCGGCTCGTCGTCGTCGCTGCTGATCAGCAACTGCGATGAATTCATTTTTTACGAAGACATCGTGCAAATAAAGGCAACGCAGATCAAGGCAGCGCAGATCAAGTCGCCGCAACAGGCACCTGCCAAGAAGCCACCGACTGCCAAGCCCGCGATGGAGCCGGCAAAAGAGGCTGCAACACCCGCAAAGTCGTCACGGCGCAGAGCCCGACCAGTGATTGAAAAATCTGCCACGGGCGACGAAGGCCGGGGCGCAGTCAAGGCCGAACCCAGCGCGGATGACAAGAAAACCCAGGCCATTGCAATCGTGGTAGACACAGTGGAACAACTGGTGGCCGAGCGCGGCGGCGAAGGCTACATTTCGGCGTCGCTGATCAAGAACACCATCAAGCGCATCCGTCCAGGATTTAGCGAATCGGAATATGGCTACAGCGCGTTTGGCAAGGTGCTGGATGATGCACAGAAGAGAGGTGTGCTGATGGTGGAGAGAAAAGAAGGCGGCGCGGTGATTGTCAGCCTGCCCGCTTCCAGAACTTGAAATACTGAATTGATCCACGTGGGCCGGACTCGCATTATTTTCAACCGAGCCCGGATCTATCCAGACTATTCAACCGGCAGTCCCTGCTTTTTCCAGCCGATGAATCCGTCCGCATAGTTTTTGACGTGGGTATACCCCATTTGTTGCAGCGTGTAGACGGCCAGCGGGCTGCGGATGCCGCCGCCGCAGTACACAACGATAGGCGTGTCTTTGCTCAGGGCATGCCCTGTGATGCGGAACTCCAGCCAGCCGCGCGGAATGTTGACGTTTTGCGTGGCTTTGATCGTGCCGCCCATGTCCTGGATTTCGGTTGGCGTGCGGATGTCAACCAGCACCAGTTCAGGATCACGCCCGATCTCGCGCTGCAAGTCCTGGGTGGAAATGGTGCGAACCTTGGCGGCGATTGCGCGCGTCATCTGGGTGCCATCCTTGATGCCCGCCACCCCGGCATGGGCGACGCTGGCAAGCGTGGTTGCAATACAAATGGAAAAGAAGAAAGCGAGTGGCTGGTTACGCATGATTGTGCCTCGGGGGTGGGTTGGCGAATGGGTAAAAACATCGGCATGTGCCGCCGGGTAGTGTACCCGGCACCAGCCGTCGAACACATACGTTCGTTCATTCATCCGGTTTCAAGGTATGTTCTGCCCTTCGAGCGTGGGCTTGCAATACGGGTTCCCTCAATTTTTGAGACCGGGGCAGGAATGAATAAATACTTGTTGATCGTTGTACTCGCCGTTGCCGCCTATTTTGCAATCACCCCGCGCTCCGGCACGCCGGATCGGGCGGTGGCTGTAGCGCCCGCCGACATGTCATCTGGCCTTCGCGGCAGTGATAACACCACACTGGAAAACGCAATTGCAAACCATCTCAGCGGCCAGCAGCTCGCGGGGCAGGGAACGGTGACAAAGTTTTTACCGGACGACACGAACGGCAGTCAGCATCAGCGCTTTATCGTCCGGCTCGGTTCAGGGCGGACGATACTCGTGGCGCACAACATCGATCTGGCGGGGCGCATCGATACGCTGCGCGCGGGGGATGCGGTCGATTTTTATGGCGAGTATGAATGGAACCCGAAAGGGGGCGTTGTTCACTGGACGCACCGCGATCCGCAAGGCCATCACCCCGCAGGCTGGATAAAACACAAGGGTCAAACGTATCAATAATTTTGTCAGTGCAATAACGGCATGATAGCGAGACGTAATCCCTGTATGAATGTGTGGGTATTCAAGGCGATACCGGCTAAAACAGTCGGTAAACTTTACGCGCTGTCGGTAAACTTTACGCTTTTGACGTTCCGATGAATTCAGGGATGGAGGTAAGCTCTTGAATGTTTTGAGAACACATTGTTTTTCATTTTTGGCATGGGACTTGCTTTTATCTTCGGCGTTGTGTGTCGTAAATAAGAAACGGACTGCCTGCCTGATCAGGTCAGCCATCTAAAACAAGCATAAAACTAATAATATTTATGGGTTGTGAGGAGATTGTATGAATACACGTGCTATCAAGTTATCCCGTATTGCCCTGCTGCTCGGTGTTGCAGGGATTGTTCCGGTTCATAGCGCTCAGGCGGCTCTGCTTGGCGTGACTCAGACCTACCCGGACGTTGCTATATCTACTCCATACGTGGTATATGACCACAACGGCTTTAGCGCCACCACAGGTCAGCTTAGGGTTTTTAGCACCGGAACTCAACTGGGTGAAGGCGCAGCAGCAGGGGGCTCCATTGACACTCAGCTTTATGCGGGTCAGAAAGTGGATTTGACCATTAATGTCAATAACATTACAGGTGCATTTGTCAGCGGTACCGTTTCTATCGGTGTAGGTGCTGCCGCTGCCGAGCCTCAATGGTCTTGGACTGGCACCATAACTAACTTTGGTTTTGGAACTGGTACGGATACTCGGTCATTTGATGCCACCTGGATCGTCACCAGTGACACCTATTCCAATATGCCACTGGGTCTTAGTCAATTTGTAAATGGCTATCTAACCGGTGCATCGGGCGGCCTGACTATCAGTACTGGCCTTAATATTGGTAATGCCGCTACTTGTTCTGGTACGGGTTGTGTGCCGGGCACGCTTGGTTTCGGCAATGACTGGATATTGGGACCAGCGGCACAGACGACGACCGCACTCAATTCTTATTATGGCGGTACCGGCTTACCTTACTTGACAAGCCCGCTGAAAATCAATATTGCGAGCATCACATCGGACGTTTTTGCTACACCTGTGCCAGAGCCTGCCGCCTACGGGATGATGTTGTCCGGCTTGGCCTTACTTGCTCCATTAATGTTAATACGCCGGGAAAAACAGGGCTAAGTCGTTAGTCCGGTGTCAATTCGGTTCCTCATTTTGGGAGAAAAATCATGAAAATTCGCAAGTTGACCACTACATTTTTGCTGTCCGCATGCCTGTCACCAGTGATGGCGCTGGCGGCGCTTCTGGGTGTGGCGCCCACTCAGCCCACGCTCGATTTCGGCGGCTCAGGTATGGTTGCTTATGATGCAGGGACCGGTACGGTAACGATTTCCGGTACTCCCGCTATCCTTCAGCAGGATGACCCCTTCATTCTAGGTGAAGTACTGGGTACCGGCGCGGATGATGAGCGGTTTATCACAATCCAATTCAAGGTTGATAGTGCAGGTCACTTGGTAACGGGTACAGCTGCGTTGACTGTAAAAGGATCCATTGATGTCGATTTCGACGGATTGCCTGATTACGATGGCACATTGCTGACGGCTGATGTGGCTGCATTTGGTTTCCTTGATGGCGGGGTATTGGACGATGTTTTTGATCTGCGCATGACCAATGTGGCAGGCGTGCTGGCACCCCTGTATGCAGGCAAGAATTTAGCGATATTGGTGCGTAGTGAGGTCAGCACTGAATTTCCGAACCCCTTTAACGGCGACTTTGTGGCTGATTTTGTTGGCCAGGCCAAGGGCGTGATAGGTGCATTGGATCCAGTCATTGTGGCGGGCGATTGCGATCTGGATGTGGATGCCTTCTGCTCGGTGAATGGCGGTCCCAAGATGGCCAAGTGTCGTATTAAAGTAACCAAGTCATCATGCCATTGGGAGCACGAGACCAAGTCATATCACGGCAACGCCTGCCACCGCTCCAAATACGGTATGCACGGTGATCCCGAGCCGACTTGGGTTAAGAAATACCCTGCGACCAATGTTCTGTTTACCTATGTCGTGACGAATACGGGAACCACACCAATCAGTAATCTGGCTGTTGATGATTCGTTCGATACTGCGGTAGTGGGTGTACCAGCAACGCTGGCTCCAGGACAGTCAGTGACCTTGACCCGTACCGTAGGTTTGCGCGATGAACTTAACGATACGGTAACGGTGATGGGTGAGTTTGGGACGGCAATGTGCAGTGCCCACGATAATGTCACTATCACAGACAAAATGCGTGAAATGAAACTGCACGATCTGGATCACTACAAAGGAAAATGGTAACCCGGGTCAGGTAAGTTGATTAAGGCCGCCTTAGGGCGGCCTTTTTTATTGGTGCGCCAGGCATGGCGCGTTGCGCGCAAGCGCGACTTGGTTGGTCGTGGTGGCCAACTGAGTGACTTGGAGGTGTAAGTCCTCTACACACCCGGCAAGGGGAAGAGTTAGCCGAACGGCAAGGGTGTCCATCGCGAGGTGGAATCTGAAGGAAGCTGGAAGCAAAGTGCTGGCCTGACGAACAGGAAGCGGATTAGGCGGTGCAGCGGGGTGAGGCGGCCAATATCGTCAAAGCCCAATACTTGCACAGAACGCGGTGACGTAGATCCGACGGGCATAAGCATGAAGGTCGCGCGAATTACCCTGGGAGGTCTGCCAACCTGCCTTGTGCTACTGGCATCGCGAGGTGCCGGGATGGGTTGGCAGAAGTCAGCAGAGGCCATAGTAGCGACTGAAACCGGAGTGGCGAAGGGCTGAACCTGACAGGAGTGGATAGTCACGCGTGCTCTCTGCGCGGACAGGGCAGAAGCCTCTGGCAACGGAGGGCCTGAGGTTAGACTGGAAGGGCCGGAAGCCCGGAAGGTGGCCGTAGGCGCCTATTGGACGACAGGCGACACGATGCACGAAACGAAGCTCGCTGGGGCGGTCTGCCCAGTAGTCAGGAACCGCCGTATGCGGAACCGCACGTACGGTGGTGTGAGAGGACGGCGGGGGTGACCCCGCCTCCTACTCGATCCTGTCTTGGACTGGCTGATTTATTGATTGCGGTGGCATTGTCTATGATCGATGCCGACGCGTTTTGATTGGGCGCAGGTGAGTGTACATTTGCTGTGAGCTGAGTTCTACGCGTCTCCGGTAACCAGGATCAGCTCAGATCACGCAATCAACGTAATAACGCGGCTTGCCATCGACTACTTCATCAACCAGCCCATGCACGTCGGTTTCGAAGCCCGGGAATTTTTCGTTGAACTGGCGGGTGAACTGCAAATACCGCACGATGGTGGCATTGAAGCGCTCGCCTGGAATCAGCAGCGGAATGCCGGGCGGGTAGGGCGTCACCAGCATGGCGGTAATGCGGCCTTCGAGCTGGTCGATTTCGACCCGTTCGATTTCGCGATGCGCCATTTTGGCAAAGGCGTCGGCGGGTTTCATGGCCGGTGCCATTTCGGACAGATACATTTCGGTTGTCAGACGCGCGACATCGTTGGCTTTGTAGATGGTGTGAATCTGGTCGCATAGATCCTTCAGTCCGATACGATCATAACGCGGATGCTTGACGACAAATTCTGGCAGCACACGCCACAGCGGCTGGTTATGGTCATAGTCGGCCTTGAACTGTTGCAGCGCGGTCACCAGCGTATTCCAGCGGCCTTTGGTGATGCCGATGGTGAACATGATGAAGAAGGAATACAGCCCGGTTTTTTCCACGATCACGCCGTGTTCGGCCAGGTATTTGGTCACGATTGCGGCCGGGATACCCCAGTCGGCAAAGGCGCCATTCACGTCCAGCCCGGGTGTAATCAGCGTGGCCTTGATCGGGTCGAGCATGTTAAAGCCGGGCGCGACATTGCCAAACTCATGCCAGCGGTTTTCTGCCGTCAGCACCCAGTCTTCGCGATCACCGACGCCCTCTTCGGCAAAGTGCTCCGGACCCCATACGGTGAACCACCATGAGTCGTCGCCAAACTCGGCATCGACCTTGCGCATGGCGCGGCGAAAATCCAGCGCTTCCTTGATCGACTCTTCGACCAGCGCCGGACCACCGGGTGATTCCATCATTGCCGCCGCCACGTCGCATGACGCGATGATGGCGTATTGCGGGCTGGTGGACATGTGCATCAGATAGGCTTCATTGAAGCGATGGAAATCGAGTTTTCGGGTTTCGGAATCCTGCACCAGAATCTGGGATGCCTGACTTAACCCAGCCAGCAGTTTGTGCGTGGATTGGGTGGCGAACACAAGCGCATCCTTGGCGCGCGGGCGGTTCTTGCCGATCGCATGCATGCCGCGATAAAAGTCGTGGAAGGTGGCGTGCGGCAGCCAGGCTTCGTCAAAATGCAATGTGTCGATGTAGTCGCCGAGCAGCTCCTTGATCATGTCCACGTTATACAAAATGCCGTCGTAGGTGGACTGGGTGATGGTCAGGATGCGCGGACGGCTTTTGACGTGTTTGGCGAATGGGTGCGCGGCAATTTTCTTTTCGATGTTTTCCGGGCGGAATTCATCCATCGGAATCGGCCCGATGATGCCGTAATGATTGCGCGTCGGCGTGAGGAAAATCGGAATCGCGCCGCACATCATGATCGCGTGCAGGATGGATTTGTGGCAGTTTCGATCCACCACCACGATGTCGCCCGGCGCAACGTTGGCATGCCACACCATCTTGTTCGATGATGAGGTGCCGTTGGTGACAAAGAACAAGTGGTCACAATTGAAAATGCGTGCGGCATTGCGCTCGGAAGCGGCGACCGGGCCCGTGTGGTCGAGCAGTTGTCCAAGTTCATCCACGGCATTGCAGACGTCGGCACGTAGCAGATTTTCACCAAAGAACTGGTGGAACATCTGACCGATCGGTGACTTCAAGAACGCGACGCCGCCGGAGTGGCCAGGGCAATGCCAGGAGTAGGAGCCGTCCGCTGCGTAATGGGTGAGCGCCCGGAAAAATGGCGGCACCAGCGAGTCGAGATAAGTGCGGGCTTCGCGCAGGATGTAGCGCGCGAGAAACTCCGGCGTGTCTTCCAGCATGTGAATGAAGCCATTGAGTTCGCGCAGAATGTCGTTGGGAATATGACGTGCAGTACGTGTTTCGCCGTGCAGAAAAATCGGGATTTCGGCATTGCGAAAACGGACTTCCTCAACGAAGCCACGCAACTTTTGTAAGGCAGCCTGGGCATCCTCGGCGGTGCCTGCGAGTTCTTCGTCGTCGATGGACAACACAAAGGCGGATGCGCGTGCCTGCTGCTGCGCAAACGAAGTCAGGTCGCCGTAGTTGGTCACGCCCAGTACTTCGATGCCTTCTTTTTCGATGGCATCAGCCAATGCGCGGATACCCAGTCCCGATGCATTCTCGGAGCGGAAGTCTTCGTCAATAATGACAACGGGAAAGCGGAAGCGCATGGAGGCTCCTGAAGTTGGACGTTGAAAAACGGGGATTGTACGTTGCCTGGGTGGCGGGGGTGTTAAATCGCGGGCTTAAATCTTGGGCAAGGTCACGCCGACCTGGCCCTGATATTTGCCGCCACGATCCCGGTACGAGGTTTCGCAGACTTCGTCGGATTCCAGAAACAGCATTTGCGCCACGCCTTCATTGGCATAAATGCGCGCAGGTAAGGGCGTGGTGTTGGAGAACTCCAGCGTGACATGCCCCTCCCACTCCGGTTCGAGCGGGGTGACGTTGACGATAATGCCGCAACGCGCATACGTGCTTTTGCCGAGGCAAATGGTCAGCACATTACGCGGGATACGGAAATACTCGACTGTGCGCGCCAGGGCAAACGAATTGGGCGGGATGATGCAGGAATCGCCCTGGACTTCGACGAAGGAATTCGGATCGAAGTTTTTGGGATCAACAATCGTGCTGTTGATATTGGTAAACAGCTTGAATTCGGCAGCGCAGCGCACATCGTAGCCGTAGCTGGACGTGCCGTACGAGACGATGGAATGGCCATTGATATTTTTGACCTGGCCCGCTTCAAAAGGCTCGATCATGCCGTGGCTGGCAGCCATGCGGCGTATCCATTTATCAGATTTGATAGACATAGGTTAAGTGAGGAGCGAGGAGTCAGGAGTTAGAAGTGATGTCAGCACGCGCAGATTCTTCACTCCTTACTCTTTGCTCCTGACTCACAATCAGGTATTCGAAATCACAATGCTCGGGAACTTGGCGGTATGGTCTTCCGCTGTTTCGCCGACCTTGACGGCGACGCGGCGTGCGATTTCCTTGTAGATTTCGGTGACGCGGCTGTCGGGTGCCGACACGACAGAGGGCTTGCCGGAGTCGGTATCGGAACGGATGCTGCCGTCCAGCGGCAGGGAACCGAGGAATTCCACGCTGTAGTCTTTGCACATGCGCTCGCCGCCGCCTTCACCGAAGATGCGCTCTTCGTGGCCGCAGTGGGTGCAGATGTGCAGGCTCATGTTTTCGACCACGCCCAGAATCGGGATGCCGACTTTTTCGAACATCTTCAGGCCTTTGCGCGCGTCAATCAGCGCGATGTCCTGCGGTGTGGTGACGATGACTGCGCCCGTCACCGGTACGCGCTGCGCCAGCGTCAACTGAATGTCGCCGGTACCGGGCGGCAAGTCTACGACCAGATAATCGAGGTCTTTCCAGTTGGTGTTATTTAGCAGCTGCTCCAGCGCCTGCGTCACCATCGGACCGCGCCAGACCATCGGCGTTTCAACGTCGATCAGGAATCCGATCGACATCGCCTGAATCCCGTGCCCGATCAGCGGGTCAAGATTTTTTCCGTCTTCCGATTCAGGGCGGTCGGTAATGCCCAGCATGGTGGGCTGCGATGGGCCGTAGATGTCCGCGTCCAGCATGCCGACATTCGCGCCTTCCGCAGACAACGCCAGCGCCAGGTTCACGGCAGTGGTCGATTTGCCAACGCCGCCTTTGCCCGAGGCAACCGCGATGATGTTTTTCACGCCGGGGATGAGTTTCACGCCGCGCTGCACGCTGTGCGACACGATCTTGAACGTGACGTTTGCATTGACAGCGGTCACGCCCGGAATGGTTTTCAGCTTGTCTTCAATCTGTTGTTTCAAAACCGCGATCTGGCTTTTCGCCGGGTAAGCCAATATCACGTCCAGCGAAACGGCACCGCCATCAATTTTGATATTGCGCGCGGATTTGGTGGTGACGTAATCCTTGTGTGTATTGGGATCGACCAGTTCTTTCAGCGCGGTTTGTACTTGTAGCTCAGACACAGACATGCTTATTCCAGCCATTCAAATATTAGAAGAACGTGATTTTAACGAATTATGCTGACTTAGGGACGGCTAATATGCAGAAACCCTGACGGTTACCACAATTGGGGCAGGGTGATGACGCATTCAGCAGGGCTTGACCACCCCCTTGTCCCAGCACATTTTGGATTTTTTTAAGCTGGCTTTGGGTAAGCTGGCTTTGGTCAAATGCGGTGCTTTGGGTTTTGCCGCTGCGATTTTTTTAGGTGGCGTTTTTGCTACATGTGTTGCGCCGACCGGTTGCGCGTCGGGTGAAGGCAAAAACACGATAGGTGTGGCTGCGACCGGGCCGAGTTTGATGTTAGGGACAGGGGCGGCTGGGGCGTTTTCTGAAATAGCTCCAGGCGATGCTGGCATCGCTTCAGTCGCGGCATCGGCAGGTGGTGTGGGTGGTGTTTCAGGTTTGGATGCGAGGGGTGATGCAAGTGTGGTTGCCATTTCTGCCGCTGTGATGGGCGGAAGTGCAGGCGCTGCTGTAATAGGGGCAGGCGCTTGCGTTGGTAGTGTCTCCGCCACGGGCGCAACGGGTAATGGCGCTGCAACCGGTAGCAGCATGAATGGCACCCAGATAACGCTTGGCTGGGGCATCGGCATCATCATTCTGGGCATGGCGTAACCGTCCAACGGGTTCATCGCCCATCCATTCGGGATGAAACGCATCATGACCGGCGCTGCGGTTACTGGAGAAGGCGCACCCGGTTCAGTCCCGTTGGCTTGAGCCGGAACGAGTAGCGCGAATGCGAGGCTTAAAGCCGCCAGGGTCAGGATTGGTGCGGAGCGCGCGTTTATGTTTTTCATGTGAAGTCTCAATAATGGGCTTGTACTTGATGTCCGATCAGGACGGCTTCTGGAACGAGAACCCGAATGGCGGCGACGATTTCAGACATGGCACCGCGCTTGGGGCGCAATGATACCCATAACAGATTCAGTGCCAGATTAAGGTCAGCAAACACAACCTCTTGATGCAGGTTCAAGACGCTGCGGATCAGGCCTGCGGTGCGCTCGACATCGTGTGCTGTTTTTTCTTTAAGCTTCGGGATCAGCATCATGAAGTCGGTCAGGCGGGATCCGTCCTGATCATGCGTTGGGACAACGCGCCACAACGGCTCACCCTGTTGGAGGGTAAGCGATGGATTCAGGCCGGTAGCGGGTCGTACACAGATTTTCATTGCGCACCTGCCAGGACAAAATTAGCGCTTATGCTCGGTTCCGTACGGTGACCGCGTCGCCAGATTCCTGGACGGGCGCTGCCGAAGATGGCGTACGTCTTTATGCAGAAAATGCTCCAGCTCGTTTAATGCCAGTGCATACACTTCGCGCTTGAATTCGACCACGGCATCTTTGGCGACCCAGTAATCGTTCCAGCGCCACGCGTCAAATTCAGGATGCGTGGACGCGCGCAAACATACGTCACAATCGCGCCCGGTCAGGCGCAACAAAAACCAGATCTGTTTTTGCCCGCGATAAATGCCGCGACTGTCCCGGCGCATCCAGCTGCTGGGCACGTCGTAACGCAGCCAGTCGCGCGTGCGCCCCAAAATCCGGACATGCTCGGGCAATAAGCCCACTTCTTCTTCCAATTCCCGGAACATGGCTTGTTCCGGCGTTTCCCCAGCGTTCATGCCGCCCTGGGGGAATTGCCAGGCGTGCTGTTTAATGCGTTTTCCCCAGAAAACCTGGTTGTCCGCATTGCACAAAATAATGCCTACGTTCGGGCGGTAACCTTCTCGGTCGATCATGGCCGCCACCACATTAAAATTTCATTACCTGCATTCTTTCACACCACACCAAAATTGCAAATGATGTGTCGATTAATCTCAGGCAAACAGCGGCGCGATTTCGCTTGCCCACTGAAAATCCCGCGCAAAGCCCGAAAAATCGAGGCCGTAGCGTTTCCCCAGTTGCGCCAGATGGGGGCGGACGGCTTCCAGATCATCGCGCGCCCCTGGATCGGCGAAGGCAAACACGATGACATTGGTTTTGCCCATGATCGAGAGCCAGCCCAGCTCGCCGTCAAACGCGTGCAGCAGCCGTGAGAAATAGTCGCTGAAATCCGCGTCGCGCCCCCACAGGTTGACCACCAGCACGCCGTGCGGTTTGAGTGCGCGTCGGCACGCCGCGTAAAACGTCTCGGTCGCCAGCGCTTCGACCTGGTTGCCCGCATCAAAGCCATCGAGCAGGATCACATCCGCGCTCGCCGGATGTTGCCGCACATAGATCGCGCCGTCGGCTTCGATTACCTGGAGCGTGTCGTCGTCAGGCGGCACTTCAAAATGCGCACGCGCTGCTGCAATCACCTGATCGTTGATTTCCACAGCAGTAATCCGCGTTTCTGGGCGGTGCTTGCGGATGAATTTGGCCAGCGAGCCGCCGCCCAGCCCAACCATCAACACCGCTTCCGGGCATGGCGTGAACATCAAATACGCCATCATCGCGCGCGTGTAGGCCAGCTCCAGATCCCACGGGCGTGAAATGCGCATCGCGCTCTGAATCGCGCAGGTGCCTAAATGCAGCGAGCGGGTGCCGCGCTCTTCGGTAACTTCAATTTGGTGCTTGTCTGTAGCTTCGCGCCACAGGCGCTTTCCCGGTTTGATACGCATAACGGTGATCCTGAATTTAGGCGTAAAGATTACACGTCCGCACGGTAAAATGGCAGGCTACCTGTTATCAGCAAGCAAAATTCCATCGATCATGCGTGTTTCCCAGTTTTTTCTCTCCACCACCAAAGAAGCCCCGTCCGAAGCGGAGCTCATCAGTCACAAACTCATGCTGCGCGCGGGTCTCATCAAACGCCTGGGGTCAGGGCTCTATACCTGGATGCCGCTCGGGCTCAAAGTGCTGCGCCGGGTGGAAGCCGTGGTGCGCGAAGAAATGAACCGCGCGGGTGCCATCGAACTACTGATGCCCGCAGTGCAGCCCGCCGAACTGTGGCAGGAAACCGGACGCTGGGCGCAGTTTGGTCCGCAGATGCTGAAAATCCGTGATCGCCATCAGCGCGACTTTTGCTTTGGCCCGACCCACGAAGAAGTCATCACTGATCTCGCGCGGCGCGAAATCAAGAGCTACCGTCAGTTGCCGCTGAATTTTTATCAGATACAGATGAAGTTCCGCGATGAAATTCGTCCGCGTTTTGGCGTAATGCGCGCACGCGAGTTTTTGATGAAGGATGCGTATTCCTTCCACGCCAGCCGCGACAGTCTGGTGGAGAATTATCAGGTCATGTACGAGGCTTACACGCGTATCTTTACCCGTCTGGGTCTTAAGTTCCGCGCCGTCGCGGCCGACACGGGCGCGATTGGCGGTTCGGGCTCACATGAGTTTCATGTGCTGGCTGATTCCGGTGAAGACCTGATCGCCTACTGTCCGGATTCGGATTACGCGGCCAATATCGAGCTGGCAGAGGCAGTGGCGTCCGCTGGCTCGCGTGCGGCGGCGGGGGCTGCAATGCAAAAAGTCGCCACGCCTGGCGCCAAAAGCATTGAAGAACTCGCGGCCTTCCTCAAGGTCGATGCCAAATGCACCGTAAAAACACTCATTGTTGAAGGCGAAACGGGCGTGGTTGCGTTGCTGTTGCGCGGAGACCAGGTGTTGAACGAGCTCAAGGCCGAGAAAATTGCCGGTGTGAAATCGCCGCTGACGTTTGCATCAGAAGCCGCTGTGCTGGCGGCTACACGTGCGGCTCCCGGTTCGGTCGGCCCGGTTGGTTTGAGCATTCCGGTTATTGCCGATCGTGCGGTGGCAGCCATGAGCGATTTTGTGTGCGGCGCAAACGAAGACGGTTTTCATCTGACCGGCGTGAATTTTGGGCGGGATGTGCCTGAGCCGCAGGTCGCCGATTTGCGCAATGTCGAACCGGGTGACGCAAGCCCGGATGGCAAAGGCGTATTGGCGCTGTGTCGCGGGATCGAAGTGGGGCATGTATTCCAGCTCGGTACCAAGTATTCGGAGGCCATGAGCGCAACCTATCTGGACGAACAGGGCAGGGCGCAGCCGATGGAGATGGGCTGCTACGGAATTGGCGTTTCGCGCATTGTCGCCGCTGCGATTGAGCAGAATCATGATGACAAAGGCATTATCTGGCCGCCCGCGCTGGCACCGTTCTTGCTCGGTATTGTGGCGATTGGCTATAGCAAAAGCGAACAGGTCAAACAAGCTGCGGATAAGTTGTATAGTGAGTTGATTGCCGCCGGGTTTGAGGTGCTGCTGGATGACCGTGATGAGCGCCCTGGCGTGATGTTTGCCGATGCCGAGTTGATCGGCATTCCGCATCGCGTCACGGTGGGTGACCGGGGTTTGAAAGACGGGATTATTGAATATCAGCCGCGACGCGGTGGCGAGGCGCAAAAAGTGACGTTAAAAGATGCGCCAGAATTTCTGGCCGAACGATTGAGATGCCAACAATGATGAATATTGAACGATTTTCCAGGTGGATGCTCGCGGTGGCGCTGGTCAGCGTCAGTTGCGCCACGCTGGCAGGTGGGCAAAAAGAAGAAGCCCTGTCGGCAAGCGCGCGCGCATCCCTGCAAAAATCGCTGGCCGACACCGCTGTCAGCCGCACTGCGTTCAGCAATCCGGCTGATGAGCAGGCCTGGCTGAACGACATGTCCAGACGACTGGAGCGGCGTATGCCCGATCAGTCCGAGCGTATGGAGTTTCTCACTACCCTGCATTGGGAGGCATCGCGTGCCGGCATCGATCCGCAAATGCTGCTGGGTCTGATACAGGTCGAAAGCGGATTTCGCAAATATGCCGTCTCGCCGGTCGGTGCGCGCGGCTTTACGCAGGTCATGCCGTTCTGGGCCAAGAGCATTGGCACGGCAGACCATAACCTGTTTCAGTTGCGCACCAATTTAAGGTATGGCGCGCTCATTCTGCGGCATTACATTGACATCGAGCGTGGCGATCTCTTTCGCGCGCTGGGTCGTTACAACGGCAGTTTGGGTCGTCCCGAATATCCCAACCTGGTTGTGGGAGCGTGGAAGCGGAATTGGGATTACACACCGAATACCAAGACGGCAGAAAATACGCTGCGTTAAGCGTTTCGGCTGCAATGGCCGGGTTTTTATTAGCGCTGCATCACCACCAACACTTTAGGCTGGCAGTCAGCTGCCACAACCACACCCGGCGCTGCGGGCAGGATGGCTACAACGCCGTTAAACGGCGCTTTCAACTCGGTATCCAGCAGATTTTTTTTTGCGATTATCAAACGCGCATTTGCAACGCTCAGGGCGGATTTTGCACGGGTGTAGCGCAGTTTGGTGGCATCCAGTTCGGTAGTCGATGATACGGTGCGGCTATAGAGTTCTTGTGCCCGATCCAGATCACGCCGGGCTTCAGCTTCTTCCGCACCCAAACGCTCGGTATCGGCATGGGCTTCATCGAGCTGCGCCTGATAGATCACTTTGTTCAGGCGTAAGAGTACGGTGCCTTTTTTAACGTTCTGACCATTATTAACCAGTACCTCCTCCACGACACCGGAGACGCGGGTGCTGAGTTCCACCCGATCCGCAGCCTGCACGGCTCCCCCCAAGCCAGTTGAGCCCAAAAAGCCCAGAACCATCATCCAGTGTGTGCGCATATTCGGTAACCTCGTTTGTTTTTGCTATTTGATTTCACTGCTGCCGGGCAGCTCGCCCGACAAGGCTGCCAGTCGGGCCAGCGCCAACGCCAGTCGGTATTCGATGCGCTTTTGGCGCAGCAGCGCGGTTTGCGTTTCGGCCAGGCTGGTGCCCAGATTGGTTTTCATTTCAAGTTCGTATTCTGCGCGTGACCGCTCCAGCGCCCAGTCGCGATATTCAATTTGCTTGTCGGCTGCGGGACGGCCACTACTGCGCAACCATTCGATTTCGTGCAGGGTGTCGAGCACGGTTTCGTTCAGACCCAGTTTGAGTTTTTCACGCTGTGCCAGCAAGCGCGACTTGAGTTCCTGCTCGCGGGCGGCGCGGGCATCGATGCGACCGCCCTGATACAGCGGCACATTGAACAGCAGACCCGCACTGACTTGATCGCGCGTGGACGAGGCCCGGCTATAACCTGCACCCAGCACTTCGGCATCCAGGGTGGGACGGCGCTCGGCCCGGATTGCTCCGATACGCGCATCGCTCGCGTTAATTTGTGCATCGAGTCCGCGCAGCGCCGGATTATGTTCGATGATTCCGGGCAGCAGCGCTTCATATTCGGGTAGGGGTTGTTCGTTGCCGGGCAGTGTCGGCTGGGCTAATTCGACCGGCAAATTTCCCGGACGGCTCATCGCATTGGCGAGCTTCTGCCGCGTGCTGCGCAACCGTTGCAGGCTGGCGTTGCGCTGCTCGCGCAGATCCTGAAAGCGCGCTTCCAGTTCCAGCAATTGTGGCCGCGTGAGCTGACCCAGCGCAAAGCGGTCGCGCGCGTTATCCCACATCAGATACGCCACAGTCATGAACTCATTGTCGGCGGCGTATTGCTGGTCAGCCAGCAGCACGTCAAAAAAACGCGCCATTAAATCGATCCGGCGCGCAGCACGCGTATCGAATAGCGCCGCGCGCCGCGCTACCACCTCCTGATCGGCAGCCGCGAGAGTTTGCTCGCTACGACCGAAATCAAGCAGGGTTTTGCGCGCAACGACCCGCCCAATATTGTCCGGCTCCCAATCTGCGCCGGGTTGTTTTCCGGCTCTCAGGCTGCCATCCAGAAAAAGATTGAAATCCTGGCGGCTGTTTGCCAGGTTGCGATCTGCCAGACTTGCGGCCAGATCGCTTTCTGCCAGGGCGAGGTCAGGATGGTCGGTGTCGGCGGCGGCAAGTGCTTCGCTTAAAGTCAGCGGCTTGTCCGCAGCCTGTGCAGTTTGCGCCAGGCTCAGCAACAGCAGCGGCAGAAAATATATGCCCCTCATTCTGCGCGGGGTGGTGGTGCTGCCGGTGGGGTTTGTTTGAGCTGCTTGAATTTTGTAAATGGCATCTGCTGGTATGTGCCATCAATAACGTAATGACCCAGCAACATCATTTCAGCTACGTCCCGTGTCGGACCGGTGAATCGCGTCAGGATTTTGCCCTCGCCATCGATGAACAGCATCGTCGGTGTCGCGCGCACGCGGTTCTCCAGCGCGAAGGCTTTTTCGGTCGTGGCTTTGCCCGCAAAGTCGATCATCGGCACGTCGCCCTTTACGTCCATGGCGTACACGAGAAAGTGCTGATGAAAGAAATCCTGAACCTCGGACTGGTTCAGAATCGTGGCTTTCATGCGCGCACACCACGGGCAGTCTTCCATTTCAAAAAACAGGAAGACGCCTTTTTTACCTTCCTTCTTGACCGTGTTCAGTTCAGCCTGAAAGTCACCGACTTTGTTCTGGAAAAAATGCGTTTCCACGCCGCGTACTTCCGCCCAGGCAGGCGTTGTAAACAGCAGGCTCAATGCCAGCAGCAGCTTTAGCACTTGGCGCATGTTTTAGTTTTTTTGGCACTGCCGGTCTGGCTATTGTCGGCGCGCGTCGATTTGCTGGCGATATAGGTTTCGACTGATTCGCGCGTAATCGCGCCCGATTGCTGCGCAACCATTTTCCCCTCCGGATTGTAGAGATAGGTTGTAGGCAGACCCTGAATCGGACCAATCTGGTTGGTAACCTTGGATGTGCCCAGGATGATCGGATACGACATCATCATGCTGTCGGCAAAATCCGTCACTTGCTTGGCATTGCTGTAATCCACGGCGATGCCAAGCACAACCAGGTTGTTTTGTTTGCTGTCGTGCAGGGCAATAAGATCGGGAATTTCTTCCAGACACGGCGGGCACCAGGTTGCCCAAAAATTAACCAGTACCCACTTGCCTTTGTAGCCTGCCAGCGTGTGCGTCTTGCCGCTGGTGTCGGTGACGCTGAATCCTGCCGCCTGCGTAAACGGTGCGAACAGTATGAGTAAGAGAGCCAGAAACAGGCCTGATAGCCACATCGGATAAAATTGACCAGGCTTGATTAAAATCCCCTGCACTACGGACGACTTACGCATAACAACTCCACTATGAATGAATTTCGTACTGAAAAAGACTCGCTAGGCGAGGTCCAGGTTCCCGCACTTGCCTGGTATGGCGCACAAACAGTTCGCGCGGTCGCTAATTTTCCCATTTCCGGGCGTGCTCCGGATAGGGATTTCGTACTAGCGCACGTGCGCATCAAGCTGGCCGCCGCGCGCGCCAACTGTCTGCCCGGCTGGCTGGGCGCAGACAAGCGTGATGCCATCGTCGCTGCCTGCGAAGCCATCCTGTCGGGCAAGTATATCGACCAATTCGTCGTCGATCGCTTTCAGGCCGGTGCGGGTACCAGCCACAACATGAACAGCAACGAAGTGATCGCCAATCTCGCCAACGTTGCGCTGGGCTTCGAAAAAGGCGCGTATCAGCCTGTCAACCCGAATGACGACGTCAATATGGGGCAGTCCACCAACGACACCATCCCCACCGCGATTCGCCTGGCCGTGCTCGCCAAACTGCCGCGTCTCACGCACGCAGTGCAGGCGATGGCGAACGAATTCAGCCGTCTGGCCGAACGCGAAAAAGACACCGTCAAAAGTGGTCGCACGCATTTGCAGGACGCCGTTCCCACTACCCTGGGGCAGGAGTTTGCAGGCTATGCGTGGACGCTCAAGCGCTGCGCAAACAGCCTCGATGCTGTGCGCCCCGCGCTGTGCGAAACGGGTCTGGGTGGCTCCGCCGCAGGCACGGGCTTGAACACCTCGCCCGACTATCCCGCGCGCGTCGCCGCCGAACTTGCCACGCTGACGGGTGAACCGATCCGCGTCGGGCAACTGGTGGCGCAGATGCAATCGATGAACGATCTGGCGCGCCTGTCCGGCGAAATCCGCAACCTTGCACTGGAACTCACGCGCATCTCCAACGACCTGCGCCTGCTGGCTTCCGGCCCGCGCACCGGCCTCGGCGAAATCCAGTTGCCGCCAGTGCAGCCGGGCTCCAGCATCATGCCCGGCAAGGTCAACCCGGTGATGTTTGAAATGCTGAACCAGGTCTGCTTCCAGGCGCTGGGGCAAGACGCAGCGGTGGCCTACATGGTGCAAGCCGGGCAGATGGAGCTGAATGTGATGATGCCCGCGCTGGGGTCGGCGCTGTTCGACGCGATGGACTGGTTGACCAACGCGATGCATGCCGCGACTGAAAAAAACCTCAAAGGCATCACCGTCAACCGTGAACGTTGCGCATATTTCATCCACCAAAGCGTAGCGCTCGCCACCTTGCTGAATACACAAATCGGCTACATGCAAGCCGCCGAAGTCGCCAAAGCGTCGGAGCAATCAGGCCGCCCGGTGCGCGACATTGTGGCGGAACGCGGGCTGATGGATGCGGCGGAATTTGATGCGCTGGTGTTACAGGCGGCGCATGGTTTGGGCAGTGGCGGCGGGGGCGGTTAAGCCGATACGCATGTCGCACCCAGGCGAAGCGTCCACGAATCCACACCGGCAATTAGGCCGTGGCATGGCGCTGGTCGCGAGCGTATTAGTGCTGGGGCTGCTGACGGTTTATTTCAATGGCAGCCTCGATCAGCGCAACAATCCCAACCGCCAGCTTCAGGTCGCGCCCGGTGCCGAGCTGGTGTTAAAGCGCAGCAACAACGGCCACTATATTTTTCCCGGCACGATCAACGGCAAGCCAGTCACTTTTTTGCTCGATACCGGCGCGACCTTTGTAGCGATTCCCGCGCATCTCGGTCGGCAATTGGGGCTGGCTGAAGGCGCGCAGGAACAGGCGACCACCGCCAATGGCATCGCGACGACCTACGCTACACGCGTGAGCGAACTCGCGTTCGGGCCATTCAGCCTGCGTGATTTACCCGCGAGCCTGAACCCCGGCATGCACGACAACTTTATTTTGCTCGGCATGAACGTGCTAAAGCAGCTTGAGTTCACCCAGCGCGGCGACACGCTGGTGTTGCGTCCGCTGGACGGCGCCAAGCACTGATGTGCCGCTAACGAATTGTGTATTTGTGTTTGTTTGTTGACATATTCAAATAATCGTTAGATTATTCGCAAGATGGATAAACGAAAACTCAAAAACCTGCTCTACGAAGAAGTCGCGCGCATTGGCAAAGCGGTGTCCAGCCCCAAACGGCTGGAGCTGCTGGAGATTCTGGCGCAGGGTGAGAAGACGGTTGAAACCCTGGCCGCCGAAGCGGGTATCGACATCAAGCTGGCGAGCGCGCATCTCAAGGTGCTGAAGGCGGCGCGGCTGGTGGAGGCGCAGCGCGACGGGCGCTTTATCGCTTATTGCCTGTCGGGCGAGGATGTGAGTGCGCTGTGGGTGAATCTGCGCACGGTGGCAGAAGAGCATCTGGTGGAGCTCAAGGTGGCGATGGATGGAATTTTTGCCGCGCCGGAAAAGCTCGACACTGAGACGCGCCGCTCGCTGATGGACAAGGCGCGACGCGGCGAGGTGGTGGTGATCGACGTGCGTCCGTCCGCCGAATACGCCAGCGGCCATCTGCCATTTGCACGCTCGATGCCGCTCGATGAAATCCGTCAGCGCATCAAGGAGCTGCCCGCCGATAAGGACATCGTCGCTTACTGCCGGGGGCCGTTTTGCATGATGTCCGCCGAGGCGGTGGCGCTGCTGAAAAAACACGGTTTCCGAGCGCAGAAAATCGCCGACGGTACGCCGGAATGGCTGGCGGCGGGCTTGCCGCTGGCTGAGTCCGAATAACAACGTAAGGAGATCGTCATGTTTTTCCGTCAATTGCTGGCGCAAGACGCCACTCTGTCTTACCTCTTCGGTTGCGGCTCCTGCCATGTCGGCATCGCTGTCGATCCCGTGCTCGGCGATGAGGACTGGTTCATCAACGAAGCCGCCAAACAGGACGTGAAGATCACCCACGTCATCGACACTCACGTTCACGCCGATCATTTCTCCGGTGGTCGTACGCTGGCGGAAAAGACCGGCGCGAAATACTGCCTGCACGAATCCAACAGCAACCGCGTGAAATATCCGTTCGAGTCACTGCAGGATGGCCAGCGCATCGAAGTCGGCAATGTCTACATTGACGTACTTCACACCCCCGGTCATACGCCCGACTCGATCTGCCTGCTGGTGACCGACAAGCGCCGCACCGAAACCCCATGGTTCGTGCTTACCGGCGACACGCTGTTTGTCGGTAGTGCCGGGCGCCCTGATCTGGCGGGCGCGGAGACCGAAATGGCGGGGCAAATTTACGACAGCGTGCACCGGAAATTGCTGACGCTGCCCGCCGAGGTCGAGCTGTATCCCGGCCACACCTCCGGCAGCGTGTGCGGCGCGGGTATGTCGGGCAAGCCGACCTCGACCATCGGTTATGAGAAACGCTGGAACCCCATGCTGGCGCTGGATCGCGCGGGCTTTGTCGCCGCGTTGACCGAGACGATTCCGCCGCGCCCGGCCGAGATGGATCGCATGGTTCAGGCTAATCTCGGGGCGGGCTGAACATGCTGTATTACGTCATCAAATTAGTTGTCTCGGCGCTGATTATTCTGGCCGTATCCGAACTTGCCAAGCGCTTGCCCGGCTTTGCCGCGCTGGTGGCGTCGTTGCCTCTGACGTCCTTGCTGGCCTTTGTCTGGATGCGGGTGGACGGGTCGAGCAACGCTGCCATCGCCGACTTGTCCGGGCAGATTTTCTGGCTGGTGATTCCCTCGCTGCTGCTGTTTGTTGCGCTCGCGTTTCTGCTGCGACATGGCGTGGATTTCTGGCTGGGGCTGACCATTTCGGCAGGGCTGACGGTGGCGGCGTATCTGGCACTGTTGCCCGTGCTGCGTAAATTTGGCGTGCAACTGTAATGACCTCAACCCGCACCGGCTTGCCGGATTTCCAGTTTGGCATCCGCGTCAACCTCGCGCAGTTCGCGCATCTGGTGGTGCAGGTGTTTTTCGTCGGCCTCACCATCGGCATGTTCCGCACCGTGGTGCCCGCGCTCGCAGAATCCGAGTTCGGCGTAGCCAAGGGCTCGTTCATGATGCTGATGGCTTTCGTCACCGCTTTCGGCTTCGTCAAGGGCACGCTTAATTTTGTCGCCGGACGCTTGTCCGAGCGCATGGGCCGCAAGAAGGTGCTGTTCATTGGCTGGCTGGCTGCGGTGCCGATTCCCTTCATGATCCTGTACGCGCCGAGTTGGAGCTGGATCGTGGCGGCGACGGTGCTGCTGGGCGTGAACCAGGGACTCACCTGGTCGATGACGCAAACGTCCAAGCTTGATCTCACCACCGCCGAACAGCGCGGGCTGACCATCGGACTGAATGAGTTCGCCGGATACTTCGGCGTGGCGGTGGCGGGCATTATCACTGGCTATCTCGCTACTGCTTACGGGCCGCGCGAAGGCTTGATGCTATTCGGTCTGGTGGTGATTGGCCTGGCGGGTTTGCTGACGCTGCTGTGGGTGAAAGACACGCTGCCTTGGGCGCATGCCGAAGGTAAAAAGCATGCTGCAGGTCTGATGACCGATGCGACGCCGCGTTACCCCGGCAATATTTCCACCACGCCCAGCACCTGGGAAGTATTCACGTTGATGTCCTGGCGCGATGCGCGCATGGCGTCGATCAGCCAGGCCGGGCTGGTCGAGAAATTCGTCGATGCGCTGGTGTGGGTGTTCTTCCCGGTTTATCTTTATCAACACGGCTTGAGCCTTGCCGGGATCGGCTGGGTAGTCGGCGTGTACGGCTTCGTCTGGGGCATGTCGCAGTTTTTCACCGGCCATCTGTCCGACCGCATTGGCCGCAAAAAACCTATCGTCGCAGGCATGTGGTTGTGCGGCGCGGGGGTTGCGCTGGTGCTGCTGGGCGAGGGTGAGTTGTGGTGGTCGTTTGCTGCGGCGGTGATGGGCTTCGGCATGGCGTTGCTGTATCCGACGCTATCCGCCGCCGTCTCCGACATCGCGCACCCCAACTGGCGTGGTTCGGCGATAGGTATTTATCGCTTCTGGCGCGACCTCGGCTACGGCATTGGCGCACTGCTTCTGGGTGCGGTAGCGGCGCTGTTCGGCGGCATCGAGGCGGGCTTCTGGTTTACCGCTGCTGCCATGTTCGCCTCGGGCGCTATCGTCCTGATGGCGTGCGAGGAAACGCATCCGCATCTCAATCCTGCACAAGAACACGCATGAACAAAATACTGATCGCCCTCTGTGTCAGTCTCGCCCTGCTGGCCGCGCCTGTTCATGCCGACGAGAACGCTGTCGTAATCGATGCGCTGTCTGGCTACATGGACTTCGCCGAATACGGCAGCAGCCTGATCTGGCCGGAGCAGATTCCTGCCGACGACTGGAAAAAAGTTTTCATCGTCGATGCGCGCGACGCTGCGCAGTTTGCCAAGGAACATATTCCCGGCGCGATCAACATCGACTGGCGACAGGCGGTGGCGCGTCGCGCCGAGCTGCCGAAAGACCGCATGGTGGTGATGTATTGCAACTCCGGTTCGCTGTCCGCGCAGGCAGTGTTCGCCCTGCGCCTGCTCGGCTACGACAATGTCAAGGTGTTGCAGGACGGCATCGAAGCTTGGAAGGCCAAGGGCGGTTTCGAGTCTCACGCGCGCGCCAGCAAGCCTGCCGGGCACTAATCCTCTGACATGAACCCCGCCGACTACGACGCCTGGTACGACACCCCGCGCGGGCGCTGGATCGGCGACACCGAATACGCGATGGCTGCGCGCATGCTTGCGCCGCAGCCAGGCGATAGTCTGCTCGACGTAGGCTGCGGCACCGGCTGGTTCACGCGCCGTTTCGCGGCGACGGGTCTGACAACATCCGGGCTGGATGCCAACTCCGACTGTCTGGCCTATGCCCGATCCCACAGCGCCCCCGCTATTCGCTGGGTTGAAGGCGATGCACACGCGCTCCCTTTTCCCGATGCCAGTTTCGACCATGTGCTGTCCATCGCCGCTTTGTGTTTTGTTGCGGATGAGCAAAAGGCCGTGGCGGAAATCGTGCGCGTGGCGCGTCGCCGCTTTGCCATCGGCTGGTTGAACCGGGGCAGCCTGTTGTATCTGCAGAAAGGAAAGCATGGTGCCAGCGGCGCTTATCGCGGCGCACGCTGGCATAGCGCGGGCGAAGTACGCGCCCTGTTCAGCGGTCTTGCTGTGCGCGACCTGAGCGTTCACTCCGCCATTTTTCTGCCTGGTGGAACACCCTGGGCCAGGTTGTTGGAGAAGCGCCTGCCCGACACCTTACCGTGGGGCGGCCTGCTCATGGTGGAAGGCCTGAAGGCGGATTGCCATTTCAGTTTCCGATAGAAATAACGCTAATTATTTGACGCATAGCGTAGGGCGGATGAGCGCAGCGCTATCCGCCGTAATGTTCATACTCCATACGGCGGATAACGCGAAGTTTATGCCCTTCAGGGTGCTCACCCGCCCAAAATCTCACTTTCTAACGAGAAACTGAATTATTGATCCGGCACGATTTATTTATGAAACCGTAGGGTGCGCCATGCGCACCCTACGACTTGATACTATTTGCTGGCCGGATCAATAGACAGTCAAACCCTTCGCCAGCAAAGCAGCAACGGTTTCATTGAGCCCCGTCTGGTTCGCTTGTGCGGCAGCGTGAATCTGCTTGATCAGCTCGCCATCGAGTTTGACTGCAAACGAAACCAGCCCCTGCGCCTGATCGAGTTTGCGCTGTTCGCGCCGATCAGGCACCGCGCTAGCTTCAGTGCCAAAGCGGCCGGGGCTGCCCGCCTGCTTCATCTGGCCGACAATTTTCTGGCCTGCATTTTTTGCTAAATCGGTTCTTTTCATGGTGTGGTGCTGCGTGAGTTAAGTGGATTGAAACGGAATTACGCCCAGACCTTGCGGTATGCGGCGAGTAGTTGCCGGTGCATGGTGCTGCCTTCCATATTGTTTCCCAGGGTGTTGAGGCCAAAAAAACGCTCGTCCTGATTGATGAGCGCCAGCGCCTGACGCAGCGTGTCTGCGCCGTAAAGTAAGGCCAGATTGGTTTCGTGATGTGCGGGATCCTGCAACTGGATGATGTCGGCGATGCAGCGATACACACGCAGCCGCTCGGGCTTGAGCTGGCCGTACTGCGCGATCCAGGCGCAGCCTTCCAGAATGCGTTCATCGTCGCCCAGCGCCAGTGCAAGCAGGGTTTTGAGTTCGCCAATGCGCAGATCCGGCCAGGCCGTGTCGGCATCGGCGGCCAGCCCGATCAGCGTGAAAATCGACCGGTCGTCGGCGATGCCCAACGCGTCGATCAGGTCGAGCAGGTCGTCGCATTCGTCGTCGCTCAACTCGGGCAGGCGCAGCAGAGCGGGGCGAATCAGGTTGCCGATGCTGTTGTTCTCGTGTTCGAGGTCGTCCACCGGATAAATCTCGGACACGCCCGGCACAAAAATCCGGCAGGCGTACACGCCAAGATGGGTGAAGTCGGCGATATAGAGATCGTGGCCGTCGCCGTGCAGACGCTGGCACGACCAGGCGTAGTCTTCTTCGGTGGTGGTGCCAAAATTCCAGTCCGCAAATTCATAATCGGGCGTATCCGATAAAAAATTCCAGTTCAGCACACCGCTGGAATCGACAAAGTGGATTTCCAGATTCTGCGGATCGGCAATCTCGGCCACATCAAACCCGGGTGCCGGAAAGCCCGCCAGCGCATCCAGCGCGCGGCCCTGCAGCAGCTCGGTGAGTGCGCGTTCCAGCGCCACCTCAAATCGGGGATGCGCGCCAAAACTCGCAAAGCAGCCCTGATCGTCCGGGTGCAGCAAGGTCACGTTCATCACCGGGTACTGGCCGCCGAGCGAAGCGTCCTTGATCAGAATGCCAAACCCCGCCTCGCGCAGCCCGCTTATGCCCGCCGCAATGTGCGGGTAACGGTTGATGACCGCCTCGGGCACATCCGGCAGGCACAGGCCCTCGGCGATGATGCGGAACTTGATATTGCGCTCGAAGATTTCGGCCAGCGCCTGCGTGCGCGCTTCCATCAGCGTATTGCCCGCCGACATGCCGTTGCTCACATACAGATTGCCAATCAGGTTGACCGGAAAATATACCGTCGCCCCATCGCGCAAACGCTGATACGGAATCGCGCAAATGCCGCGTTCGGCATTACCCGAATTCAGGTCGATCAACTGATCCGCCCGCACATTCTGGTCGGGGTTGTAAAACGCATGCAATTCTGGCGTCAGCAGGCCCGCAGGCCACGCATCGCCGTCAACGGGAAACCATTTTTCCTGCGGGTAGTGCGCGTGTTTTTCAGATGCAATATCGGCACCGAGATAGAAGTGCGTCCAGAAATAATTGCACGACAGACGCTCAAAATATTCGCCCAGCGCACTCGCGCGCGCGGCCAGCTCCGACGCACCCTTGCCGTTGGTAAACAGCAGCGGGCAGTCGCGGTCGCGGATATGCACCGACCACACGTTCTCGATCGGGTTCAGCCAGGAGCGCTCCTCGATGTGAAAGCCCAGCGCATCGAGCTTGTCTTGCAAAGTGCGGATGGACGATTCGAGCGAAGCGTCTTTGCCGGGGATATGGTGTTCGGAAGAGGACATAGAAAGACTCATTTTCAGGTTGGGAACAACATAAGCGTCGAAGCTAGCGCCGAAAAATCGTGCTTCGCTTGCATACGCGGCTTTCGCCAGCGGGTGAATTACAGCCAGACTCTCGGCCAGCGCCTCTCGCGTCAGCGCAAGCTTATCGTGATATCTCAGGCCGCTGCTTGCAGTGTCGATACTTCCTGCTCGATCTGTTTACCAAGCGCCAGTTCGGTTGTTTCCAGATCATATTGTGCTTGCAAGTTCATCCAGGTCTGCGCATCCATGCCAAACAGTTTCGCCAGCCGCAGCGCGGTGTCTGCCGTGATCGCACGCTTGCCCATGCAGATTTCGTCGATGCGGCGCTGTTGAACGTTGGCGAGCTTGGCGATTTTGTAGCGGGTCAGTCCCATCGGTTCGATAAAATCATGCAACAACACATCGCCGGGATGGACGGGGGCCAACCGTTTGCCTGTCGCCACATCGTCCATATTCATGCTGCGTAGTTGATCGCGTGTGATTGTCATGTTTCAAGCTCCTTAGTGGTCATCCACAATTCCGACATCAAATGCATGGCCGTCTTGCCAGACAAAGCAAATACGCCACTGGTCATTGATGCGGATGCTCCACTGTCCTGCCCGGTCGCCCTTCAGGGCTTCCAGCCGGTAGCCTGGCGGTACACGCAGGCTGTCCAGTGTGGCGGCGGCATCAATCAGTTTCAGCTTTCGTCGGGCTGTGGCCTGAATGGCCTTCGGTAGCTTGCGAACTTCCGAGCTACCAAAGATTGCGGCGGTATGCTTGTCAGCGAAAGTCTGAATCATGGCTTGAAGCTAACGCTACGAAATAGTATCGTCAAGCAATACCTTTCTGGGCGATGCAAAGCTTAGGGGGATTTCCGATCCGATACTCAAAACACACACTCAACGCATCCATATTGAGTTCGTGGGAAATCGCTTCCACCCGCACCTGCGTCTTTTTGTGCAGCGTACAATTCGTCGCTAATCAAACAACCGTATCCGCCATGGCGCTCAAAGCAACCATCTACAAAGCCGACCTGCAAGTGGCCGACATGGACCGGCATTACTATGCCGACCACGCCCTGACGATCGCCCGCCATCCGTCCGAAACAGACGAGCGGATGATGGTGAAAGTGCTGATGTACGCCCTGCACGCGACGGAGGGCATCGCGTTTACCAAAGGCCTGTTTGATGTGGACGAACCCGAAGTGTGGGTGCGCGACCTCACTGGCGAAATCAAACTCTGGATCGACATCGGCCAGCCCGACGAAACGCGCCTGCGCAAAGCCTGCGGTCGCGCCGATCAGGTCATCGTCGCCTGCTTTGCCAGCAGCGCTGATGTCTGGTGGAAAGGCATCGAAACCAAACTCACCCGCCTCAAAAACCTCACCGTATTGCAACTGCCCGCCGATACCAGCGAAGCACTCGCCGCAATGGCAGAGCGCACCATGCAGATACAGTGCATGGTGCAGGACGGCGAAATCACGATCAACACCAGCACCGCCAGCGTGCCGGTAGTACTGAAAACACTCATGGCAGCCCATCAATAAACCAACGGCAAAAGCGGAGCACACAATGAAAGTCGCCTACATTTTCGCATCAATACACAAAACGTGCACGCAACTCATCCAGATTAAGCTCGCGCAAAATCGCCTCCAGCCGCGTCTGCGCATTTTTGCGCGGCGCGCCGGTGTGACTGGCAATAATCAGTTCGTTCTTCATTGAATGTTCCCAGCCAACCAGTTCGGTGACCGTGACCTGATAACCATGCGATTCCAGCAGCAGACAGCGCAATACATTGGTGATCTGGCTGCCGAATTCGCGGGTGTGGATCGGATGACGCCAGATTTCGGAGAGTGGCGTTTTGCCGAAGGATTCGTTCTTGTGTTTGCGCAGCATGCTGGCGACCTCGGCCTGGCAGCACGGCACCAGCACGATGTGTTTTGCCTGTTTCGCGAGCGCAAATTTGATTGCGTCGTCTGTTGCGGTATTGCAGGCATGGAGCGCGGTTACGATGTCGATGTGTTCTGGTAGATCGGCTGAGTGGATGGATTCTTCCACCGTCAGATTCAGAAACGACATGCGCGCAAAACTTAATCGCCCGGCCAGTTCGCGTGATTTTTCCACCAGTTCTTCGCGCGTTTCGATGCCGTAGACGTGCCCGGCTGATTTCGATTTCAGAAACAGGTCATACAGGATAAAGCCCAGATACGATTTGCCTGCGCCATGGTCGGCCAGGCTCAGGTCGGCGTGTTGCGCCAGCACGTCTTGCAGCAGCGGCTCGATGAAATGAAACAGGTGATAGACCTGCTTGAGCTTGCGGCGGCTGTCCTGATTGAGCTTGCCGTCGCGCGTCAGGATGTGCAGCTCCTTCAGCAGTTCCAGCGACTGTTCGGGCTTGATTTCGGGGATGAGCGTCACTGGAATACTGCCATGGATTCGATCGAGCCTATTTTACAGATGCGGCGCCTGAGCGGGTCGATTAGAGCCGTGTCGATTAGAATAGCGACTTCATTCTGGAATTTACATCATGGCCAAACCCAATTATTCGTTTGCAAAACGTCAACGCGAACTCGAAAAGAAAAACAAGAAAGAAGAAAAGCGCAAACAAAAAGCCGAAGGAAAAGATGGCGCGGCAGAAGAGGGGCAGGAGATTGATGCCGAATCCGCAGAGGGCGAAGCCCCGGCGAGCGATGCGCCTGCGCCAGACGCTGACGCTGCCTGAATCAACCCGTAGCTTGATGGCATTGCTGTGAGCATCGTCAATATTTCCTGCTACAAATTCATCACGCTGAATGACCGCGAGACACTCAAGGCCGATCTGACTGCACGCTGTCTCGCGCTGCAGCTCCAGGGCACAATCCTGCTTGCACCCGAAGGCATCAATGTCTTTCTGGCGGGCACGCGCGAAGCGATTGACGCTATCGTCGCCTGGCTGCGCACTGATCCGCGCTTTGCCGATCTGGCACCCAAGGAAAGTCTGTCTGTCGAGTCACCATTCAGGCGACTGCGGGTGCGGTTGAAGAAAGAAATCATCACCATGAAGCTGCCGCTGGTGCGGCCAGAAGCGGGACGTGCGCCTTCGGTTGCTGCGACTACGCTCAAAGCCTGGCTGGATCGCGGCCACGACGACGAGGGGCGCCCTGTTGTCATGCTGGATACGCGAAACGATTACGAAGTGGCAGCGGGCACTTTCGCTGGCGCAGTGGATTACAACATTGCCAGCTTTACCGAGTTTCCCGCGCGGCTGGCAGCGCATCACGCCGAATTGCACGGCAAAACGGTCGTGTCGTTTTGCACCGGCGGCATCCGCTGCGAAAAAGCGGCAATCCACATGCAGGAGGTCGGTGTTGGTCGCGTGTACCAGCTTGAGGGCGGCATCCTCAAATACTTCGAAGAAGTCGGCGGCGCGCATTATCAGGGCGATTGTTTTGTGTTCGATGGCCGCGCGGCGCTCGGTGCAGATTTACAGCCAGCGGCGGGGCGCATTCATCGTTGAATCTGCGTTTTTGTGCCAGGCTGACACTGCCTTCGCTCTAATCAATCATCCCGGCTCGCGGTTCTGAATCCGGAAAAAACATCACGCCGATGCGGTAAATAGAAATTGCGAAAGCCGGGGCGCTTCAACTGCGCATCGGTGACCGGGCCGCCGCCGCGCAATTCACTATGCGTATGAAACCAGGGTTGCGCGTAGTCCTGATATGGGTCGGGCGAGAAACCGGGGTAGGGTGCGAAGGGATCGCGCAGCCATTCCCACACGCAGCCCCATTGAAAATCCGGCGCTTGCGTCGCGCGCAGCCACTGCGCGGCGCTGGGCAGTTGCCGCCCCAGCCAGGCGGCGCAGGCTTCGGCTTCAAAGTGGTTTAGATGCAGCATCGGCGCGTCGGGCATGAGCGGCAGCCACTGATCGAAGCAACGCACTTGCCACCCGGAATCTGCTTTGCGCCAGTACACGGGATGCTGTGCATCGTTCGCCATTCGCCACGCCCACCCGGCTTCCGACCAGTCCGCGCGGCGCTGGTATCCGCCTGATTCTACAAATTGCAGAAAGCGGCTTTGGCTCACCGGCGTGCTGTCGATGTCGAAGCCCGGCACATGCACCGTGTGCTGCCATTTTTCGTTATCGAAAATGAATCCGGCATCGGGCGTGCTGCCGAGTGCCACGTCGCTGGCGGCAAAAGCCAGCTGCTGCGCGGGCGGAAGTGTGACTGCCACCAGCGGAATTGGCGGCGCGTAACCCAGATTCTGAAATGCCATCCACCAGGCTTCGATGTGCATCAGCTCGTGATACAGGCACAGTTCGGCGTAGTAGGCCAGTTCATTATCCGGGCTGCCGTGCAGGCGGGCGTTGATGGCATCGGCGACCTGGCGGGCGTAGTCGTCAATCGCTGCCAGTTGCAGCAGCGGTAGCGTCCAGCGCGAGTCGTGCGGCACGGCGGACGAATCGTAGAGCGCGTCGGTATTGCGCAACAGGCTGGGCGCGTAGCTGCCATCGGGGCGCGCGCGCAGACACCAGCGTTCGGCAAACCAGACGATATGCCCAAACTCCCACAGCGGCGGATTCAAATGTTCGGCTTGTGGGCCGAGCCAGGCGCGTGCGGGCAGGCAGTCGATCAGTGCGCGCAACTGGCTGCGCGCGTGCGCAAGCCGGGTGATCAACTGGTCTGCGGTGTAGCCGCTGGTGGGCCTGTTGCTGGGTGGCATCATGTTATAAAGACAACTGGTTCATAGGTATTCTAAGCGCCCGCCACACCAACGCTATGCACATCGTTCTGATTACGCCTTACCCGCCCGCAGCGCGTAACGGCAACACTCACACGGCGCAGCGCTGGGCGCATTTTCTGCGCGCCGCTGGGCACGGGGTTGAAGTGATGGTGGAGTGGGACGGCCAGCCAGCCGACGTGATGATCGCCTTGCACGCGCGGCGCAGCGCAGCGGCCATCGCTGAATTCGCGCGGGCGTACCCGCAGTGTCCCCTGATCGTGGTGCTGACCGGAACCGATTTGTACCGCGATATTCATAGCGACCCCGCCGCGCAACTGTCGCTGCAACTGTCGACGCGGCTGGTGGTGTTGCAGACGCGCGGGCTGGACGAGTTGCCCGTATCCCTGCGAACAAAGACGCGCGTGCTCTTTCAGTCGGCACCCACGCTCGCGCCTCGCCCCTACCGCACGCGCACATTCGACATCTGCGTAGTGGCGCATATGCGCGACGAAAAAGACCCGCTGCGTGCGGCGTATGCAGCAGAATTATTGCCGCCAGCATCGCGCATTCGCGTGCTGCATGTGGGCGCAGCACTTACGCCAGAGATGCAACAGCAAGCTGAGCAATGTCGCAGCAACCCGCGCTGGAAATGGCTGGGCATGCGTCCGCACGCTGACACGCGTCGTCTGATTGCGGGCTGTCGCTTGCTGGTACAAAGTTCGCGCATGGAAGGCGGTGCCAATACGATCGTGGAAGCAATCAGTGCGGGGGTGCCGGTTCTAGCCTCCGATATCGCTGGCAATATCGGCATGTTGGGCGCGGATTATTCGGGTTACTATCCGCTGGCCGACAGCCGCGCGCTGGCCGAACGGATGCACCGCGCTGAAACCGACCCCGATTTTTATGCCCAGATGGCCGCGCAATGCGCCCTGCGTGCGCCTTTATTTGAACCTGGCTGTGAATGCGCGGCCGTACAAAACCTGATCAAGGAATTCGACACATGAACGCTCCCGACCCCATCCGTCTTACCCAGTTTTCTCACGGCGGCGGCTGCGGCTGCAAAATCGCGCCCGCCGTGTTGCGCGAGATTCTGGCCGACACGCCGTTCACCTCGCATATCTCGGCGGCGTTTCCCGATCTGTTAGTCGGCATCGAACACAGCGACGATGCGGCGGTGTATCGGCTCAACGACGATCAGGCCATCGTCGCCACCACTGATTTTTTCATGCCGATTGTGGACGACCCGTTCGAGTTTGGCCGCATCGCCGCCACCAATGCGCTGTCCGATGTGTATGCCATGGGCGGCACGCCGTTGTTTGCGCTGGCCATCGTCGGCATGCCCATCGGCAAGCTGCCGAATAGCGTGATCCGGCAGATACTGGCGGGCGGCGAGGCGGTGTGCAAACAGGCCGGTATTCCGATTGCGGGCGGGCATTCTATCGACGCGCCTGAACCAATCTATGGCCTGGTCGGCATCGGCGTGGTCAACCCCAAAAAACTGAAAAAAAACGGCGGTGGCCAGGCGGGCGACGTGCTGATTTTGGGCAAGCCACTGGGCGTGGGTATCTACAGCGCCGCGCTGAAAAAAGGCGCGCTCTCCGACGCGCAGTATGCGGTGATGATCGCCAGCACCACCCAGCTCAACACCGCCGGAAGCGCGCTGTCGGCGCTTGACGACGTGCATGCGCTGACTGACGTCACCGGCTTCGGCCTGGCCGGGCATCTGCTCGAAATCACCCGCGCATCCGGGCTTGCTGCACGCGTCGAATGGGCGCGCGTGCCGCTGCATCCAGGCGTGGCCGAACTGGCGCAGAGCGGGCACACCACTGGCGCCAGCCTGCGTAACTGGGAGAGTTACGGCAGCGAAGTGCAGCTGACCGACGGCATCAGCGCCTGGCAGCAAGCGGTGCTGAGCGACCCGCAAACCAGCGGCGGCCTGCTGGTCAGCTGCGCGGCCGACTCGCGCGACGCGGTTCTGGACCTATTCCGCCAGCACGGCTTTGCCGGTGCGACCGAGATTGGACGACTGGAAGCAGGCAGCAACGTTTCGGTCGTGCTTTAAGTGTCGTTCCGCTTCATCGATTACCCCTCGGCGTGTGATGACTTGCGTGCCGATGTGCTGACCGGTTTGGCTGCCAGTCCGAAATCCATTCCGCCAAAATATTTTTACGATGAAGCAGGTTGCCATTTGTTTGAAGCGATCTGTGCGCAACCCGAATACGTGTTGTGCCGCACCGAGCACGCGCTGATGGCGCAGCACTTGCCCGAGATTGCGGCGGCTATCGGTGCGGTCGATTGCGTTATTGAGCCGGGCGCGGGCGATTGCAAAAAAGTACGTTTTTTGATTGATGCCCTGCATCCCGATGAACTGCTGGTGCTGGATATTGCAGGCGAGCCGCTCGCCGCCGCCGCCGAACCACTCGCCAGCGACTATCCTGCGCTTGCCGTCACCGCGCTCGGCATGGATTTCATCCACAATCTGGAAGCTGCCGCACCCTATCTAGGGTCGGCGCGCCGGCTGGTGTATTACCCCGGCTCCAGCATCGGCAATTTCTCGCCCGCCGAGGCCGCCGACCTGCTCGCGCGCTTTCGTCTGATGGCCGGATCGACAGGCCAGCTGCTTGTCGGATTTGACCTGAAGAAAGACCCCGTATTACTGCATCGTGCCTACAACGACAACGCGGGCATCACCGCAGCGTTCAATCTCAACCTGCTCGCCCGCCTCAATCGCGAACTGGATGCTGACTTCGATCTCAGCCAGTTCCGCCACTATGCTTTTTACAATCCGGCTGTGGGTCGTATCGAAATGCACTTGGAGAGCTTGATCGAACAGCGTGTTCGCGTAGCAGGGCAGGCTTTTCGGTTTACCCTCGGCGAAACCCTGCACACCGAAAACTCCTACAAATACCGGCGCGATGAATTCAGCGCCGTTGCGGCAAAGGCCGGTTGGCGGCTGACGCATGAGTGGGAACACGACGGCTTTGCCGTGCAGTTGTACGGCGGCTAAGCGTTTTCATTGTCTTTCTTTTGTGTATATTCGCGCCTGGATGGAACTGCCCATCCACCAAGCAATAATTCGGCGACTACACGTAATTTGTCGCCGAGGCCAAGTCTCTTTCCTGGTTCAGTTGTCGGCTGAGTGAATACCGATAGCAAGTCAGTCGCTTCTGACACCCGGTTGATAGGAACCATGACTCTCTGGACGTTATAGATATGCAGCTGCATCCCGGGATATAAGCCACCGAAGCCACGGTTTTGAACAAAATAGGGGATTTCATGGGCATCCAAGAGGCTAAGCATTACAGCAAGTTCAGATTCGGACTGTGGGATTGCTACCGGTTGAAATTCCATCGCGAGCCTACTGAGGTTGTATGGTATGTGTTGCTGGATCGAGTCTGGTATTAACACCTTGGATTCCCGTCACGCCGCTTCCCTGTCGGCGCAGTATCCTGATTGATCCGTGCGCTATCCATGAAGAGCGCGATCTTCATGTCGTAATCCGATTGCAAGCTGTGCTAAAACTCCGTGCTGGTACCGGGGTGGTACATAAGTGCATGGCGCTGGCGGGTGCATGAATTCCGCAAGGATATTCCCGTTAGCCAAGTAGAATATCACTGCTTATGTTTTATCTAGACCTTTTCTCTGCGCTCTCACGCCACCAAGTCGATTATGTGCTGATCGGAGGCTTGGCGGTTTCGCTGCACGGCATCGAGCGGGCGACGATGGACATCGACGTGACCGTCGCGATGACGCCGGACAATCTGTCCGCGTTGGTGGCGATGGCGCGCGAGCTTGAGATGATGCCCGTGTTGCCGGTTGATCTGGATACATTGACCGATCTTGAGCAACTTGCAGTGTGGCATCGTGAACGCAATCTGGAAGCTTTTGCCCTGCACGCACCCGGACTGGCGGGCGTTACGCTGGATGTGCTGTTGTATCCGCCGGTTAATTTTACCGGGATGCGTGAGCGTGCTGTGACTTTCAAGGCGGGCGAGGTATCCATCGTGGTTGTCAGCGTTGATGACTTGATTGCGCTTAAACAAGCAGTGGGTCGCCCCATTGATCTAGCCGACATCGAGCACCTGAAACGCTTGGGACAAATCTGACCATGCCCTTTGATCGCGCTAACCGTACCTACTATGTCAGCGACGAACGCCTGCGCGCTTTTCGCGCCTTGGCGACGGATGAGAAACTGCGCTGGGTTGAGGAATTGGCAAGTTTCCTGCGCATGGCGCGACCTGTTGTTTGCCCTGCTGGCACGCAGTCGCCCGCGCAGTTCGATGATGCTTCAATATCCATCCCCCGAGCCTAGACAGAATTGTTCAACCCGGCATAAAAAAGCCGCACTCTAAAGTTCGGCTTTTTTATGCTGGATTTTTATGGGGCTGGTTTCTCCGGGGTTCACCCCGATTATTAACCCAGCGCCCGGATCGATTGCATCGGTGGTACGCGGGTGATGTGGCGGGTGGTGAGCCAGCCGCTGGTGCCGACGATCAGCGCGCCACCAAGCGGCAACACCAGCCACAGCCAGGGGTGGAATTGCAGGGGCAACTCAAACAGGCGCTGGGCGATGGCGGCCATGGCGGCCTCGGCACAGGCGCAGGCGAGGAGGCCAGCCAATAGCCCCAGTGCGATGAACTCGCTCCATAAGCTTCTAGCCAGCCAGGCGCGCTCGGCACCGAGGGTGCGCAGCAGCACGGCCTCTTGCTGGCGTGCGTCGAGACTGGCGAGCAGGGTGGCGAACACGACGGCAATACCGGCGGCGAGTAAAAATCCTAGCAGCAGTTGAATCGCGCTGATGACCTGGGTGAACGCGGCTGCAATGTTGGCGATGAGTTTATCCAGGGCGATAACGGTGACGGTGGGGAAGCGTTTGACAAAGCCGGGCAGGAAGTCGGTTTTGTCAGCCGGAACAAAGACGCTGGCGATGTAATTTGCGGGCAAAGCGTCGAGTGTGCCGGGGGTAAAAATCACGAAAAAATTGGGCTGCATCGAATCCCATTTCACGCTGCGGATGCTGCTGATGCGGGCGCTCAAGGTTTGGTCACCCACGTTGAAGCCGAGCGTGTCGCCGAGCGCAAGCTGGAGTTTTTCGGCCATGCCGGATTCGACCGAGATTTCATTGATGCGGCGTGCGCCATGCCAGCGTCCCGAAAGGATATGGTTGTTGGCGGCGAGTGTGGAAGTCCAGGTCAGGTTGAGTTCGCGGCGCAGGCTGCTGGTGTCGCGCATGTCGGGCGGCAAGGCCGACTCGATTGGCACGCCGTTTTTGGTGGTAATGCGACCACGCACCATCGGGTACAGCTCTGAGGGTTTGAATTGATGCTGGGCGAGGTCATGCTTGATCGCGTCGGTTTGATCGGGCGCGATGTTGATCAGAAAATGATTGGGCGCATCGGGCGGCAGTTGTTGTCGCCAGTTGTTGACGAGATCGCTGCGAATCAGCGCAAGCAGCGCGACCAGAAACAGCGCAAGCGTAAATGCACCGAGTTGCAGAGTGCTGTCGAAGCGGTGACGCAACAGCTGAGCGAGTCCGAAACGCAAGGGGCCATGCGCCATTTTTTGTACGCTGCTCCCCAGCAGTAAAGCGAGTTGCGCCAGTAGCGCCAGCACCAGAGCCAGCGCGCTGAGTGCGCCGACAAATAGCGCAACCAGCTTGGCGTCGTGTGCGTACCAGGCGGTGAGCGCGAGCAAGATTGATCCGCTCGCAAGCACGCTGATCCAGGCGGTAAGTGGTAGGGGTGGCAAATCGCGACGGAGTACGCGTAGCGGCGACACGCGGATCAGCCGTAACAAGGTCGGCAGGCTGGCAGCAGCGAGTGCGAGCAGGCCGCTGGCAACAGCAGCGATCACCGGTGCGATGCCGAGTGCGGGCAGGCGGGTTGCACTGTCGGGCAGGATTAGTATGGCGAGTCCGTGTTGCATGAGTGCGCCGAGTGCGACGCCGATGGCACTGCCAATCAGACCCAGCACCGCGAGTTGTACGCCGTACAGCACACGCAGCTGTGCAGTGGTGGCGCCCATGCAACGCATCAGCGCAGCCTGATCGTAGTGGCGCAGCGCGTGACGGTGCGCGGCGATGGCGATGGCCGCCACGGATAACAACAGGCTGATCAGTGCCGTGAGCTGAATGTAATGGTCGGCGTTGGCGAATGCGCCGCGTAGGGTTTCAACGCCTTCGCGCGAACCGACGAGGCGCTGGGTGCTGTCGAGCTGCGGTTTGAGGGCGGTGCTGAATACAGCGATTTCCGGAGCGTCTCCGGCAAATTGATACAAGTAGCTAAGACGGCTACCGGGCTGGATGATGCGGGTGGCGGCGACATCGTCTGCATGCATGAAGATGCGTGGTGCCAAGCCGAACACGCCGCCAATCTGGCCCGGCTCTTCGACCACAACTCCGGCGATGCGAAAAGCGGTTTCGCCAATCTGTACTGCGCTGCCGACTTGAGCATTCAGCAGCGGCAGCAAGGATTGTTCAACGTAGACTGTGCCGTGCGGCGGCTGTGCGCGGCGCGGCAGCCCGGCGGTGAAGGGGCGGTCGGCGATGCGTACTTCGCTTTTTAACGGGTAGGCGGCGTCTACCGCGCGAATTGTGGCGAGCTGGAAAGCATTGTCTTTGGAAACCATGCTGGTGAATTCAAGTGCCCGGCTGGTGCGCAGTTGAGACCTGGGAAATGAAGCAAGCGGTCGCGGGCTGGTCAGCAGTAAATCAGCGCCGAGAAAAGCCGCACCCTGGTCGTTCATCGCGCGGGTGAGGCGGTCGCCGAGAAAGCCGGTGGTGGCCACACTGCCTACACCAATCACCAGCGCCAGCAGCAGCACTCGCCATTCGCCGTGACTGCGCTCGCGTCGCAATAGCCAGAGTCCGAGGCGGATAAATTTCATGTGGGTGAAGTGACTTGCACGCGCCCGGCCAGCAATTGCAGGCTGCGTTTGCAGCGGGCAGCCAACGCGGTGTCGTGGGTGACAAGCACCAGTGTGGTATGCGCCGAGGCGTTGAGTTCAAACAGCAGGTCGATAATGCGTGCGCCGGTGTCGGCATCGAGATTGCCTGTGGGTTCATCAGCGAACAGAAGCTGCGGGTCGGTGGCAAAGGCGCGGGCGATGGCGATGCGCTGCTGCTCGCCGCCGGATAGCTGGCGCGGGGTGTGATGGGCGCGAGCGGCGAGCCCAACCCGATCAAGCCAATGGAGACCGCGTTCGCGCGCATTGTTGGCGCCTGCCAATTCCAGCGGCAGCAGAATATTTTCCAGTGCGGTGAGTGCAGGGAGCAATTGAAACGACTGAAACACAAAGCCCACGCGGCTGGCGCGCAGTCGGGCGCGCGCATCTTCGTCCAGATCGTTGAGTCGTTTTCCCAGCAGCCAGACCTCGCCGCTGCTGGCGCGATCAAGTCCGGCGAGCAGACCCAGCAGGGTGGACTTGCCCGAACCGGACGCGCCGAGAATGGCGAGTGTTTCACCCGCTTTGACCGCAAGGCTGACATCGGTGAGGATATCGAGCATGCCATTTCCCGTGGCGACGTGCTGCGACAAGCCGTGAGCGGCGACGATGGTATCCGGGAACGCAAGGCTGTCGGGCGGGGTCATGGGTGGAGTACAGGTTGAAAGGGCATAGATGAATTATCGCGTGTTGTTGGGTTTGGTGTTGTGCTTGCCGACATGGGCCGTCGCCGCGCAGTGTTCGTTGTTGATTGTTGGCGACAGCTTAAGTTCAGGCTACGGTCTGGCTGCAGGCGAAAGCTGGGTGAATAAATTGGCCGCGCGACTGGAAAAATCCGCTCCGGACTGGCGTGTAGTGAATGCCAGTGTCAGTGGCGATACGCTGCAAAATGGTTTGCAGCGTCTGTCCCCGGCCTTGTGGCGACACAAGCCATCGGGCGTGCTGATCGAACTGGGCGGAAATGACGCGCTTCGCGGCACACCTCCGGCCACCATCCGCCTGAATCTTGGAAATCTGGTGAAGCAGGCGCGTGCGAGCGGCGCATGGGTTGCGCTGCTGGAACCGCCGATCCTGCCGAATTACGGCAAGGCTTACGGCACAGCAATCAAGCAAGTTTATGTCGATGTCGCACGCGAGCAGAAAGTCACACGTGTGCCGTGCTTCATTTGCGGCGTGGCAACCGATCCGGCGCTGATGCAGAAAGACGGTATTCATCCTAATGCGCGCGCGCAGACGAAAATGATGGAAGCGGTGTGGCCATCAATTCAGCCCAAACTGCACTGCATGAACAGCAAGCGATCATGAAGGCCACAGCACGTTGCCCCTGTGGATCAAACCTGGATTACGCGCAGTGTTGCGGACGATTTCATGACGGCTCCAGCATGGCACCTGATGCTGCGGCGCTGATGCGCTCGCGTTATAGCGCGTATGTGAAGCGCCTGGAAACGTATTTGCGGACAAGCTGGCATCCTGATACTTGCCCGGATGCGCTGGGGCTGGACGACGTGCCACGCCCACAATGGATCGGTCTGGAACTCAAATCGCATTGCCCGATTGACGACAACCACGCCACGGTCGAGTTTGTCGCGCGCTACAAACTCAATGGCCGGGCGCATCGCCTGCACGAGGTCAGTCGCTTCGAACGAATTGATGGGCAGTGGCTGTATGTCAATGGCGAGATCAAGGCATGAATGCGGGATCAGCGGGCGCTCAGCATCAACCACACCAGACGGCGCGCCAGCTCGGTTTTGCGCGCCGACAACGCATTGTCTGCGGCGGAATGGCCTTCGCCCGGGCCGTAAGACTGCGCGTGCAGCGTTTGTTTCATGTCGCTCGATACCAAACCCACCCGGTCAAAGCCCGGGCCGGGTTTGGTGGATTCGGCTTGCGCAAACCCGGCGCCCAGCATTGCTACACTCATTGCCGCCATCATCCATTGTTTCGATTTCATCATTTGCTCCCTGGTCGTTGAGTCCAGCACACCGCGCGCCGGAACATGCAGCCAGAGTAGGCATTGGGTGAGGCCGGGGTAAGCAACCGGGTCGAAACCGGGACGGCCAACCGGGTTGGGGCATCAATTACAAAGGTTGTGAGCGCAGGTTGAGTACGTGCTAAAGGGTATCGCTAAGGATGCCAGCCAATGCTGGGGCGTTTTGCGATTTAGACAGCTTTCATGCCCTGGTGTGCCATCCAAATTTAAGTGGGTTAACCCATTGGGGGCACCATGAAAACTGTCGCAATTTACGAAATGAAAGCCAATCTTTCGCATCTGCTTGACCAAGTGGAAGCAGGGGAGGAAATCACTGTCACCCGGCGTGGCGTGCCTATTGCCCGCCTCGTTCCTGACCATCCACCGGTCAAGGCTGACATTGCCGCGCTGATCGAGCGCACTAAGTTCACCCGTCACAAGTCAACCCTTGAGGGCTTGAGTCTGAACGACCTGATCGAAGAAGGTCGCGATTGGTGGCCTTTGTGGTGGACAATTCAGTGGTCGTGGGCTGGTATTTCGAAAGCTAGGCCACCGGATACACCGATCATGTGCTGGATCGTCTTTCCGGTGAAATCGCTCATGTGCCAGGTCTGTGGGTGCTGGCGTTTTCCAACGTTTTGCGTAAGGCCCGGCTAGCGAATAAAGTTGATTCTGAGCGGGCAGGAGAGATTATCGAATTGGTCAGCGGTTTGCCCATTACGGTGGACTACACGTCAGTGAGCATTGCCGACAACCTCAAACTTGCCACCAAGTACGGCTTGAGCAGCTACGATGCGGCCTATCTTGAACTTGCGATCCGTCTGCGTCTTCCCGTGGCTGCAAAAGACGGCGCGTTGATGTCCGCCGCCACTCGCGCTGGTGTCGGCTTGGTGGAATGATTAGCTTCAGCTTGAATCGGGAGGTTTCCCGCCCGTATCCCACGAAAGAAAAAGCACCCAGGCCGTAAAGCGCTGGGTGCTTTGAATTTATTGGGGTGGACGATGGGGCTCGAACCCACGACAACAGGAATCACAATCCTGGACTCTACCAACTGAGCTACGTCCACCACTGCTGCACCCGGAAATCGGATGCGTTAAAACTTTGGCCTGCCCGACAGGAATCGAACCTGTAACCCCCAGCTTAGAAGGCTGGTGCTCTATCCGGTTGAGCTACGGGCAGAGATTCAATCTTTCGGGCGCCATTTTCTTGAAAATCGATTGGTTGGTCGGGGTGAGGGGATTCGAACTCCTGACATCCTGCTCCCAAAGCAGGCGCGCTACCGGGCTGCGCTACACCCCGCCCTATAAACCTCTAACGACCCTGGGGCGCGTTTCGAAGAGGCCGAACTATACCTTGACCGAAAGGGCAGGTCAATTTTAGCTTGAGCGTAATTTAACTTGAGTGTGGGGGGTACTTTCCGGGAAAATCCTGTTTTGTCATTTTGGTCGCACCCATGCACGCACACATTCTCGACGGCAAGACCATGGCCAATACCATCCTGGCAGCGATTCACGACAAGGTTGCGGAACGCGAAGTGCAGGGCAAACGTCGCCCGGGTCTGGCGGTGATTCTGGTGGGTGAAGACGCGGCATCTGCGGTGTATGTGCGCAACAAGAAGCGGGCCTGTGAACGCGCTGGGGTAACGAGCGTGTCGCATGATCTGCCCACGGCGACAACGCAGGCCGAGGTGCTGGCGCTGATCGATACGCTGAACGCGGATACGGGTATCGACGGCATTCTGGTGCAGTTGCCGCTGCCGCCGCATATCGATACCGAGACGGTGATCGAGCGCATTCGTCCGGACAAGGATGTGGATGGATTCCATCCATACAACATTGGTCGACTCGCGGTAAAAATGCCGACACTGCGACCGTCCACGCCGCGCGGGATCATGACACTGTTGCGCGCTACAGGTGAGGAGTTGCGCGGCAAAAATGCGGTGATGGTTGGCGCATCCAATATTGTTGGCCGTCCGATGAGTCTGGAACTGCTGCTGGCGGGTTGCACGGTCACGATTTGCCATAGTGCGACACGCGATCTGGAAAGCTTTGTGCGCAGCGCGGAAGTGCTGGTGGTGGGCGTGGGCCGCCCGCGCATGATCCCCGGCGACTGGATACGCGAAGGCGCGATGGTGATTGATGTCGGCATCAACCGTCTGCCGGACGGCAAGCTGGTCGGCGATGTCGAGTTTGAAACCGCCGTCGAACGCGCGGGCTGGATTACGCCGGTGCCCGGCGGTGTGGGACCGATGACGGTGGCAACGCTACTGGAAAATACGCTGGAAGCAGCGTTGATGCATAACGCTTAAGGCTGATGTTGATATAGCGCTTTTAAATAGGCAACATCGACACAGGGTTGATCAATGGCGCGGCCTGCAAGCTGTTTGTACGGTACGCCGGGTTCGCCAAGATCGGACAATACGGCGGCGGCACCCGTGAAATCATGGTCAAGAGTGTAGTCATTTACTGTGACCAGCGTTTTAAGGCCGGCACCCAGACTGGATCGCAGACCGTTTTCGGAGTCTTCAAATGCCAGACAATCGGCAGCACGAAGCCCCATTTTCTGGAGCGCGTACAGATAGATATCCGGTGCGGGCTTTTTTGCGGGGACGATGTCGCCTGCGGCAATGACTTCGAACCAGTCTTGCGATCCTGCGCCAAGGCTGTGTTCAAGCAGTACAGTCACATTTTCTGGTGTGGTGGTGGTGGCGATGGCGAGACGCAGACCGGCGGCGCGTGCTTCAAGTAACAGCCGTTTGACGCCGGGACGCATCGGGATGCCGCCCAGTGCCGCCAGATTGGTGTAGTGAAGGGTCTTGTTTTGATGCAGTTTCGCCACCATGTCGTCGAAGTCGGCGGGCTTGTTATAGTCCGGGCGATAGTGGTCGATATAGTGTTTCATCCGTTCTTTGCCGCCGGTAACGGCGAGGAGTTTGCCGTACAGTGCTGCATCCCAGTGCCAGTCGAGGCCGGCATCGGCAAAGGCTTGGTTAAAAGCGGGGCGGTGGCCGTCGCGCTCGGTATCGGCAAGGGTGCCGTCAACGTCGAATATCAGGGCTTGTAGTGTCATTTTGGTTGCGGTTATGGGTGGATTCTGTTATTTATCCGGGTTGGGCTTTTGCCCGGGCAATGCATTTTCTGAAGAGATTTACTTTTTACAAAAGAGACACGAGATGGCTGAAACTTTAAAGCGCTTTGAGCCCTATAAGGCAAAAAAAGGCGAAGAATACATGAACAAGAATCAGCTTGCGCATTTTCGCAAAATGCTGGATGCGTGGAAATCCGAATTGTCGCATGACATCGATTCCACATTGCATTCAATGCAAGACGAGCAAACCGTGTTTGCCGATCCCAATGATCGGGCAACGCAGGAATCTGACATGGCGCTGGAACTGCGCAACCGTGATCGCGAGCGTAAGCTGATCAAGAAAATCAACGAAACTATCGCCAAAATTGAGTCCGGTGATTACGGCTATTGTGATGCCTGCGGTGTGGAAATCGGCCTGGATCGTTTGCAGGCGCGCCCGACAGCGAGTTTGTGCATCGACTGCAAAACACTGGAAGAGATACGCGAACGTCAGGTCGCGAAATAAGGCTAGCCGCGAACGTCAGGTCGCGAAATAAGGCTAGCCGCGAACGTCAGGTCGCGAAATAACCCGATCAGCGTAACAAGTTGCCGGTTAGGCCGACATGTACAATTATTTGAGTTTCGTCTTCCCATGACTGAATCCAGCGAATTTGACCGACAGTACAACGGCTTGCTCTACAGCGTGATGCGCTGGGATCAATTAAGCGTGTTCTGGGACAACATCAAGGCGGATGAAGGCTGGTATTTGTATGCGGTAGGGCAGGGGGTCCCTGAGGCACCGTCGCCGTCTGATAAGGTGCGCCAATTCACGAGCGAAATCGATGTGCTGTTACGTCGCGAACATCAGGAAGAGTATTGCGCGATCGTGTATGCCGACAACTTTGACCACCCCAATTTCATTAAAATTTACGACCCGAATCATCTTGGCAGTTCATGCGGTTCAAGCGCGACAAAATCCTCGATTTTGCCAGGCTGGATTATGAGCCAGGTTGCGCCGCATGAATTGAAAATAAGCGGGGTAGTAACTGGCCAGCGTCAGCGTTGGTGGCAGGCGTTTCTGGGAATGAAGGTATAAAAAAACCGCGCTCGAGAGCGCGGTTTTTTTATACGCCGTAAGAATTACTTCTTGGCGGCATCGGCAGCAGCAGGTGCAGCCATTTCAGCTTTAGCAGCAGCTTTTTTAGCATGCTTTTTATGCGCTTTTTTCGGTGCGGCAGCGGGCTTTTCAGCGGCAGCAGCAGGTGCAGCGGCAGCAGCGGGCGCTGCAGCAGGTGCCGCCATTTTAGCGGCATCAGCAGCCATTACGGAACCAGCAAACGCAGTTGCCATCAGAGCGATAATCAGTTTGTTCATGTCAATCTCCATACGGTTAGGGTTAAATATGCTGTGCTATGTGCCCAACATGGAACGCACTATGCGGCCAATAACTTACATGAACCTTACATTCACGGCATGATCCGTATATTTTTATGCTCATCCGCTCCGACCGGTGTTTGATGGGTATTGCATACTCCATGTTATGAAAATTCTACTGGTTGAGGATGACCCGATATTAGGCGAAGCCGTCATGCTGGCCGTGCGTCAGGCAGGGTTTACGGTTGATTGGGCGCGTGACGGCGTGCAGGCCGATAGCGCGTTGGCGGGTTTCTCTTATGATGCGGTATTGCTGGATCTGGGGTTGCCACGGCGCGAAGGGCTGGACGTGCTGCGTGGTTTGCGCAAAGGCGGAGCCAGTCTGCCCGTGATGGTACTGACAGCGCGCGATACAGTCGAAGATCGGGTGCGAGGGCTGGATGCAGGTGCAGATGATTATTTATTGAAACCATTTTCGCTAGATGAGCTGCTGGCGCGGTTGCGTGCCTTGTTGCGCCGTGCATACGGCAAGGCTGATACCGAGACTCGTCTGGGTAAATTGATTTTTGATAGCGCTAAACGCCAGGCATGGACGGATGAAAAACCGCTGACGCTCTCTGCGCGTGAAGTGAGTGTGCTGGAAATTCTGATTAGCCACGCCGGGAATGTGATTGCCAAAGAAACGATAGCGGATCGCTTGACTGGGTGGGACGAAGGTGTGGGCGAGAATGCTGTTGAAGTCTATATCCATCGCTTGCGCCGCAAGTTGCATGACTCGGGCGTGTCGATCCGTACCCTGCGTGGCTTGGGTTATCTGCTGGAAGCCAAACTGTGAGTGAAAGCCCGCCAAGTCTGAGATGGCAATTGATCATGCGTATGGCATCAATGATGCTGCCGCTTTTTTTGTTGTTATGGGCTGTCGCTTATTTCTCCGGTTCGTATTTCATCAATGCTGCATTTGACCGCTCGCTGGTGCGCCGAACCTATGCACTGGCGGATCGGGTGGAGGTTCTAAAAGGCCAGGTGCAAGTTGACTTGCCAGTAGCCGCGCGGGAGTTGCTGGTGTTTGATCAGGAGGATTTGTTATCCCACAGCATTACGGATCAGCAGGGGAAAATAATTGAAGGTGGGGCCGATATGCCGCCATTGCCAGAAAATAAACGGCTCACTCCAGGTCAGTTGATTGTTTATGACGGCATAAAAGATGGCGAAAAAGTGCGTGTAGCCGCTTTTGCCCTGTCGCTCACGGGCACCAGCGCAAAGGGGGTTGCCTTGATTAAGGTGAGTGAAACTTTGACCCGTCGCAGTGCCTTGACTGAGCGCGCGACACTTGCCATCGTTATCCCGATGCTGCTGATGACGTTGACTGCGGCGGCTGCGATTGCGTACGGCGTTGGGCGGGGCCTTGAGCCGGTGCGCCGTCTTCGTGATCGTCTGCTGGAGCGCCAGGCGCTGGATTTGAGTCCGGTTCCATTAGCCGGCACGCCTGCGGAGTTGCGGCCATTTCTGGACGAAATCAACTCGCTGTTGCACCGGTTATCAGAAGCGGTCGAAGGACAATCGCGTTTTGTTGCCGATGCAGCGCATCAACTGCGTACGCCCATTGCAGGCATTCGTGCGCAGGCTGAAGCGGCACTCGCTACTGGCCAGCAGCAGGAAGGGCAACACGCCTTGCAGCGCATTGAGCAGGCAGCGTTAGGGATGGGTAATCTGGTGCGAAAACTCCTGTTGCTGGCGCGCGTGGATGCAGCAGAAAACACGCTGGAATTGAGTCGTCTGGAGAGTGTTGAACTGGTGCGAGAGGTCGCGCGCGAATGGGTTCCCCAGCTGTTGGCAACTGGTGTCGAAATCGGTTTTGTTGCTGAAGGGGATGAGACATGGCTGATGGGTGATGCGCAGTTATTGCGTGAGATGCTGGCAAATCTGATTGATAACGCCCGGCGCTATGGTGGAACCCGTCTTACCTTGATTGTGCAGGGTACAGCGCAGGGAGTGACGTGGTTAATCTCCGATAATGGCTCGGGCATACCTGTGCATCAACGCGAAGCAGTATTGGCGCCATTCCATCGTTTATCGAGCAGTATCGAAGGCGCGGGCATTGGTTTGGCGATCGTTGCGCGTATTGTGCATTTGCATCGCGCCAGATTGAGTCTCGAATCCAATTTAAGTGGAACAGGGTTGTTGGTGCGTATAGCGTTTCCCCTTGTTCCGGTGTAAGCCCAAGATAAAAAAACCGCGCCTATGTGCGCGGTTTTTTCAGAAGCCGAAATCAATCGTGAACGCTGATCAATGTTCGGTTTCAGTGGTTTCGCTGGTGGCAGCAGCCGGTGCAGGCGGATCCAGCAAAGCTTTCATCGACAGGCGCAGACGGCCTTTTTCATCCGCTTCCAGAATCTTCACTTTGACGGTCTGGCCTTCCTTAAGGTGTTCGCCAATAGTGTTGACGCGCTCATGTGCAATCTGCGAAATATGCAGCAGGCCATCGCGTCCCGGCAACACGTTTACAATCGCGCCAAAGTCGAGCAGCTTGATGACGGTGCCTTCGTAAACCTTGCCCACTTCAACTTCGGCCGTGATTTCCTCGATGCGCTTCTTGGCGAGCTCGCCCGCTTCCATGCTGGTGCAAGCGATCTTCACGTTACCGTCTTCCTGGATGTCGATCTGGGTGCCGGTTTCTTCTGTCAGCGCGCGAATCACTGCGCCGCCCTTGCCGATCACGTCACGGATTTTTTCCGGGTTGATTTTCATCGCGATGATGCGGGGAGCGTAAGCCGACATTTCCTGATTGGCGCCGCCGACCGATGCTTTCATGATGCCGAGAATATGCAGGCGGCCTTCTTTCGCCTGAGTCAGCGCGGCATCCATGATCTCCTTGGTGATGCCCTTGATCTTGATGTCCATCTGCAGCGCAGTCACGCCTTTTTCGGTACCTGCGACCTTAAAGTCCATATCGCCCAAGTGATCTTCGTCGCCGAGAATGTCGGTCAGTACCGCGAAGCGACCGCCTTCTTTAATCAGCCCCATCGCGATGCCGGCAACGTGTGCTTTCAAGGGTGCGCCTGCATCGAGTAACGACAAGCAACCACCGCATACTGACGCCATGGAGGAAGAGCCATTGGACTCGGTGATTTCAGACACGACACGCATGGTGTAGCCGAACTCTTCCTTGGTTGGCAACACAGCCAGCAAAGCCCGTTTGGCCAAGCGACCATGGCCGATTTCGCGGCGCTTCGGCGTGCCGACGCGGCCGGTTTCGCCGGTGGCGTAGGGAGGCATGTTGTAGTGCAGCATGAAGTGATCGGAGTACGAACCTTCAAGCGCGTCGATCTTCTGTTCGTCGCGGCCGGTGCCGAGCGTGGTCACGACCAATGCCTGGGTTTCGCCACGGGTAAACAGTGCCGAACCATGGGTGCGCGGCAATACGCCGGTGCGGATGGTGATGGGGCGCACGGTGCGCGTGTCGCGACCATCAATACGCGGCTGGCCGGACAGAATGCGATTACGCACCACGCTAGCTTCGAGTTGATGAAAAGCATCTTTTACGTGGTTGGCTGCAATGGTATCCATGCTGTCGTTCAGCAGTTCTGCAAAGGCTTTGGCACGGATTTCGTCAACCGCCGTCATGCGAGCCTGTTTCTGCTTGATGTTGTAGGCTTGCTGCAGGCCGTCTTCTGCCAGCGTTTTCAGGCGCGTAACCATGACCGTATCTTCAGGGACGGGCTGCCAGTCCCAGGCGTCGGCGGCGGCATCGTCAGCCAGCTCGTTGATCGCATTGATCGCAGTTTGCATTTGCGTATGGCCGAATACGACGGCACCCAGCATGATGTCTTCCGGCAGTTCCATCGCTTCGGATTCAACCATCAGCACTGCGGTGTCTGTACCGGCCACGATCAAATCCATTGCCGAGTTTTTCAGTTCCGAAATGGTCGGATTCAATACATATTCGCCGTTGATGAAACCAACGCGTGCCGCGCCGACCGGGCCGTCAAACGGCAGGCCGGACAACGACAGCGCGGCCGAAGCACCGATCAGTGCGGGGATGTCGGGATTGACTTCCGGGTTTGAGGAAATCACCGTGGCAATGATTTGGACTTCGTTGAAGAAGCCTTCCGGGAACAGCGGACGAATCGGGCGATCGATCAAACGCGAGATCAGGGTCTCGTTCTCGGACGGCCGGCTTTCGCGCTTGAGGAATCCACCGGGAATACGACCCGCTGCATAGGTTTTTTCCTGATAGTCGACGGTCAGCGGGAAAAAATCCTGACCCGGTTTGACCTCGTTCTTGGCAACTACCGTGACCAGCACCACGGTGTCATCCACATTAACCATGACCGCACCACCCGCCTGGCGGGCGATTTCGCCGGTTTCCAGCGTGACGGTATGTTGGCCGTACTGAAAAGTTTTTGTCGTCTTCACTTGGAGTTCCTCATATTCAATATGCGCCATACGGATACGGCACAAATGCAAATGCCCCGCATGAAGCGGGGCGTCGGTTTCCTACGATTGAGTCATTTTGATGCGAGCCGGCTTCTAGGCAGACGCCGATTTTATTTACGCAGGCTCAGACGTTCGATCAAAGTCTTGTAACTTTCAAGATGGGTGCGCTTCAGATAATCCAGCAGCTTGCGACGACGGCTGACCATTTTCAGCAGACCACGACGTGAATGGTGGTCTTTCATGTTGGTCTTGAAATGGCCGGTCAGGTCGTTGATGCGTGCGGTCAACAGTGCAACTTGCACTTCGGGCGAACCCGTGTCGGCAGCGGCACGCTGATAATCTTGAACAATTTGTGCTTTTTGGGTAACGGTAACAGCCATGATGTACTCCTTATGAATCGCGTGGCCTGCGGCTGTGCGGGACACGTTCTGGGAAAGGACGCAATTTTACTTGAAAAACACCTGCCAAATCAAGTTCTTTACCCATCTGCGTTCAGGTTTGGCTGGCCGTGTTGATCAGCCGATGTGCGGTGAGGGCTCCATCAGGGGCGATATGGACCAAGCCTAAAAATAACTGTTTTTGGTCGTAGACCCGGGCCAGTTCTGCCGGCGGGAACCGGGTCGCAAAGCTGCGTCCCTGACAGAGCGCCAGACGGTCTGTATCGTCAAGCTGGACAGCGGGCAAGTGTTGGACCAGGCAATCACTCGGCAACAATGTAGACTTGCGCGCGCCCAGTGTCAGCGCTTCCAGCCTTTCAAGCGTATGGGCATTCGCCAGATTGAATCCACCCGAGGCAGTGCGAGTGAGTGCGGTCAGGTAGGCGCCACATCCCAGCGCCGCGCCGATGTCTTGTGCCAAAGTGCGGATATACGTTCCTGAGCTGCATTTCACGGTGAAACTCACCTGGGGCATCGCGCAATCAACCAGGTCCAGCGCGTGAATGGTGATGCGGCGGGGCGGCCGGTCGATTTCTATGCCGGCACGGGCGTATTCGTAGAGTGGTCGGCCTTGATGTTTGAGGGCGGAATGCATTGGCGGGATTTGTTCGATTTCACCCATAAAACGCGGCAGCACGTCGCGCACGTCTTTGGCGCTGGCCGTCACCGGGCGGGTTTGCATCACGTCGCCTTCAGGGTCGCCGGTGGTGGTGGTCACGCCGAGCTGCATGACGGCGTGATAGGTTTTGTCGGCGTCCAGCAGGTAATGCGAAAACTTGGTGGCTTCGCCATAACACAGCGGCAGCAGGCCATCGGCAAACGGGTCAAGCGTGCCGGTGTGGCCGGCCTTCAGGGCATTGAGCAGGCGTTTGGCTTTTTGGAGTGCGGTATTGGATGTCAGGCCGACAGGCTTGTTCAGTAGCAGTACGCCGTCAACCAACTGGCGTGGCGGCCTTACCGGGGGATTATTGTTTGTCGGGGTCAATAACTTCAGCGTCGCTGGATTCGGTGTTGGAGGCTTCAGGATGACGCGAGCGATCCTCGGCCACTGCGGATTCGATCAACTGCGAGAGCTGCATGCCTCGTTCGACCGAGTGGTCGTAGACAAAACTGATTTTGGGAACCTGGCGCAACTGCATGCGGTGCGAAAGCTGCGTGCGCAAAAAGCCGCTGGCGCGTTGCAAGCCCAGCAGACACAGCTCGTGTTCGGTTTTGCCGCCGAGCGTGGTGAAGAAGACCTTGGCGTGATCCATGTCGCGCGTGACTTCCACCTCAGTGATGGTCAACATGCCGACCCGCGGGTCTTTCACTTCCAGCCGGATCAGCTCGGACAACTCGCGTTGCATCTGATCGGCTACGCGGCGAGCGCGGGGAAAATCCTTCGGCATGGATCGCCCTCAATAATCTACTGCGCAGGCGTGATCCAAACGCGTCCGGTGCTCGGAATCCTCATGTACTCGCATGTACATTCCGGTTCCTGCGCTCCGGGCGCGTTTGGCTGACGCCTGCTCGCTACGATTCTTGAGAGCAATCATCATCAAAGCGAACGTGCGATTTCTACCACCTCGAATACTTCGAGATGATCGCCTTCGAGCAGATCGTTGAAATTCCTGATGCTGAGGCCACATTCGAAGTTCGATTTCACCTCTTTTACGTCGTCCTTGAAGCGCTTGAGCGAATCGAGCTCGCCCTGGTGGATGACCACGTTGTTGCGCAGCACACGCACACCCGCGTTGCGTTTGATCACACCGTCCTGCACATAACAGCCTGCAATCGTGCCGATCTTGGAAATATGGAACACCTGGCGTACTTCGACCATACCGATCACGCTTTCACGTTTTTCCGGAACCAGCATGCCGGATAGTGCTGCTTTTATTTCATCAACGGCTTCGTAAATGATGTTGTAGTAACGCAGATCGACGCCCGATGATTCGGCCAGCTTGCGCGCCAGCGCATCGGCGCGCACGTTGAATCCGATCAGCACCGCTTTGGACGCAAGCGCCAAGTTGACATCGGACTCGGTAATCGCGCCAACGCCGCTATGGATGATGTTGACTTTGACTTCGGAAGTCGAGAGTTTGCCCAGGGCGTGTGCCAGACCTTCGTAAGAACCCTGCATGTCGGATTTCAGAATGACCGGCAGTTGTTGTACTTCGTCCTGGCCCATATTCTCGAACATCGATTCGAGCTTGAGCGCCTGTTTCCTTGCCAGCGCGACATCACGGAATTTGCCTTGACGGAACAGCGCGATCTCGCGCGCTTTGCGTTCGTCGGGCGGCACCATCATGTCTTCGCCAGCTTGCGGTACATCGGACAAACCCTGAATTTCGACTGGAATCGACGGGCCAGCTTCCAGCACCGGCTTACCCGATTCGTCCAGCATGGCGCGTACGCGACCAAACACCTGACCCGCCAGAACCATGTCGCCACGCCGGAGCGTGCCGGACTGTACCAGCAACGTTGCAACCGGGCCTTTACCCTTGTCCAGACGCGCTTCAATCACCAGGCCGCGGGCAGGTGAATCGACGGAGGCCTGGAGTTCCAGTACTTCGGCTTGCAACAAGATGGCGTCGAGCAGTTTATCGATGCCGCTACCGGCTTTGGCGGATACTTCGACGAACATGGTGTCGCCGCCCCATTCTTCCGGGGTCACGCCTTGCGCGACCAGTTCCTGGCGAATGCGCTCAGAGTTAGCCTCTGGTTTGTCCATTTTATTGACGGCCACCACAAGCGGCACATTGGCGGCTTTGGCGTGGTGGATTGCTTCGATGGTTTGCGGCATTACGCCATCGTCGGCAGCAACGACCAGCACCACGATGTCAGTGGCTTTCGCACCGCGTGCGCGCATCGCGGTAAACGCTTCATGACCCGGCGTATCGAGGAAGGTGATGACGCCTTTCTCGGTTTCGACGTGGTACGCGCCGATATGCTGAGTGATTCCGCCTGCTTCGCCACTGGCGACGCGGGAACGGCGAATGAAGTCGAGCAGCGAAGTTTTACCGTGGTCAACGTGCCCCATCACGGTGACTACGGGGGGGCGTGGCACGAGCGTCAATTCGACGGCCTCGCCTGAATCCATGAGGAAAGCTTCCGGCGTATCGAGTGCCGCAGGCTTGCCGATGTGCCCCATCTCCCCAACGATAATCAGCGCGGTATCCTGATCGAGTACCTGGTTGATGGTCACCATGCTGCCCATGAGCATTAGCGTCTTGATGACTTCAGATGCCTTCACCGACATCTTGTGTGCCAGTTCAGCCACGGTGATGGTTTCGGGAACCAGCACTTCGCGCACGACCGGTTCGGTCGGCTCGTTAAAGGTGGTTTCTGCATCACCGGATTTATGTTTGCCCTTGCGCCCACGCCAGCCCGTATCGGGTGCCGCGCCGCCGCGCGTTTTTAGCGCGCCTTTTTTGCGGTTGGTGCCGTCATTCCATGGTGTGGCAGTGCTGCTACCGGCTTTTTTGGCTGGTTTTTTGTCAGTCTTGGCACCAGCAGGTTTGGCCGGTTTATGCAGTGTGTTGGCAGTGGGTGCCGCAGCAGCGGGTGGTGCGGCTGCTTTAAGTGCTTCGGCGAGTTTGGCAGCTTCGCGTGCGGCTTCGGCCTGTTTGCGTAATGCCTCACGTTCGGTGCGGGTTTTTGCGTCCAGTGCCTGACGTTCTTGCAGCGCAGTGTGACGGCGCGCTTCGTCTTCGCGCGATTTGACCTCGGCTTCGTTCAGAATCGACGCTTTTTTTACACGTGTGGATTTTTTCGGTGCGGCGGGGTCAACCGGCGCGGCTTCCACCGCCGCCTCGGGTGCGGGCACCACTTCGATTGCAGCTTTAACGGGCTCGGGCACAACCTCGACTACCGGCTCCGGCACCACTTCGATTACAGGTTCGGCAATGGGCTGCGCTGGAACGTCTGGCGTCAGCAATGCCGGGATGTCTTCGGTCGCCGCCGCTACCGGGGCATCCTGAGCCAAAGGCGCTTCTGCTGTTGCGGTCGGGACATCACGTTTCACATAGGTACGTTTTTTCCGCGTTTCCACCTGAATGGTGCGCGACTTACCGGTCATGTCCGTCTTGCGAATCTCGCCGGTCTGCTTGCGTGTGATGGTGATTTTGGTCTTGCCATCCTCCGCGCCGCCGCCATGCATCTTGCGAAGATAGTCGAGCAGATGGGCTTTATCCGCTTCGGTGACGGTATCGGCCACTTCTGATTTGCTGACGCCTGCCGCCTGCAACTGTTCCAGTAACAGTTGGGGCGGAAGTTTCAGTTCCTGAGCAAATTGTTCTACGTTCATACAATCCTCGCGGCGTATCAGCCTTGGGCAAACCAGGGCGCGCGTGCGTCCATAATTAATTGTTTGGCGCGTGTTTCATCCATCACGGCCATCTCAACCAGTTCGTCTACTGCCAGTTCGGCCAGATCTTCAGTGGTATGGATGCCTTTGGTGGCGAGCAACCGGGCGGTTTCAGTGTCCATGCCTTCAAGCGATAAAAGATCGCCAGCAGATGCCTCAACCTCTTCCTCACCAACGATCGCTGCGGTTAGCAGTGCGTTACGGGCGCGGGTGCGTAATTCATTCACCAGTGTCTCGTCGAAAGACTCGATCTCCAGCATCTCGGCGAGCGGCACATAGGCAACTTCTTCCAGCGTCGAGAAGCCTTCGTCCGCCAGCGTCTGGGCGATTTCTTCGTCTACATCGAGCTTCTCGATGAATAGTGCGCGAATGTTTTCGCCTTCCGAAGATTGTTTTTCTTCGGCGGCTTCTTTGGACAGGATATTCAGTTCCCAACCGGTCAATTCCGACGCGAGACGCACGTTCTGGCCACCGCGACCGATGGCCATGGCGAGTTGTTCTTCGTCCACCGCCACGTCCATGCTGTGGCGGTCTTCGTCCACCATGATCGAGCTGACTTCGGCTGGTGCCAATGCATTGATTACGTACTGTGCCGGGTCTGCCGACCAGTGAATGATGTCAACACGCTCGCCTGCCAGCTCATTGGTAACCGAAGTGACGCGTGAACCGCGCAAGCCGATACAGGTGCCGATCGGATCGATGCGCGGATCATGTGACACCACCGCAATTTTTGCGCGCAGTCCGGGGTCGCGAGCGGCGGCTTTGATTTCCAGCAGGCCTTCTTCGATCTCCGGTACTTCGAGCTCAAATAGTTTCATGATGAACTCGGGCGCAGTGCGCGACAGCATCACCTGCGGGCCGCGCGTGCCACGCTCGATGCGTAACAGGTAGGCACGCACCCGGTCTCCTACGCGCAGGTTCTCGCGCGGAATCATCTGGTCGCGGTGCAGGAAACCTTCAACCCGTCCGGACTCAATGACCGCATTGCCGCGATCAACCCGTTTGACTACACCGGTGACGAGATGATCTTTACGTTCCAGAAAATCGCTGATGATCTGTTCGCGTTCGGCATCGCGGATTTTTTGCAGAATGACCTGCTTGGCGGCTTGTGCGCCAATCCGGCCAAACTCGATGTTCTCGAGCGGCTGTTCGATATAGTCCCCGAGTTCGATGTCGGCATGCGTGTCCTGGGCATCGATCAGCAGAATCTGGAAGTCTTCTGATTCGAGTTCGGTTTCGGTAACGACCAGCCAGCGGCGAAAAGACTCGTAGTCTCCCGTTTCACGGTCGATTGATACGCGCACATCGGTTTCTTCCTTGAAGCGTTTTTTGGTGGCGGAGGCGAGTGCCTGCTCCAGCGCATCAAATACCACGTCACGTGCTACGCTTTTCTCGCGCGCCAATGCATCCACCAGCATCAACATTTCCCGGCTCATCTTTTACCTCCTGCTATTCCTGTTCGGTTCGTTTCAAATTTCGGGTTTCAAACGTGCCGATTCCACATTTCTCAAATCTACGTTGATTTCAACGCCATCCACATCCAGTTTGATCGTTTCGGCCTCCAGGCCGATCAGCCGACCAGTCATGCGTTTGCGCTTTTCCATTGGTACGCGCAACTTCAGAGCCACCACTTCACCGGCAAACCGTACGTAATCCTGAGCGCGGGTCAACGGACGATCCAAGCCGGGCGACGACACTTCCAGCCGGTCGTAATCGATGTTCTCGACCGTAAACAACTGGGACAGGTGATTGCTCACGTTGACACAGTCTTCAATCATGATGCCGCCCGGCTTGTCGATGTAAATTCGCATCAACCCGCGCCCGGCACGTTCCAGCATGACCAGCTCGTAACCGAGACCGGACAATGTCTTTTCCAGCAGGGCAGGCAGTTCAATCATGTTTTCGATAATCGCAAGACGCCGCGCTTGTTGCCGGGGTGGATGCCCCGCAAAACGCGCGGTACAAATAAAAAATGGGCGAACCGCCCATTTTTAATATATTAAAGCCGCAAAATTATACCATTTGCGGCGGCTGGCTCGATACCAAGGATGGTGCCCGGAACCGGAATCGAACCGGTACGCCATCGCTGGCGAGGGATTTTAAGTCCCTTGTGTCTACCAATTTCACCATCCGGGCTTCCGGATGACTGGTGAGCAAAGCCGGTGACAGAAATCTGTCCCCAGTCTGCTGTCACCGGCCTTTAAACTGGAGGCGGGGGCCGGAATCGAACCGGCGTGGACGGCTTTGCAGGCCGCTGCATAACCACTTTGCTACCCCGCCGTAAACGGCATGCAACATGAAACCAAAAGGGGAAAACCTAACGATAAACCGTTCGGTTTTCCCCCGAAATTCTGGAGCGGGAAAGGAGATTCGAACTCCCGACCTCAACCTTGGCAAGGTTGCGCTCTACCAGCTGAGCTATTCCCGCGTTGAAGGCTGCGCATTATGGTGAATTCGGCTTTTAGTGTCAACAGGCAGTCCTCGAAAATGTCGCGCAGCGCCGCGAATGCCTGGTGCAATTGGGTGCGTGATGTTGCTTATAGCCGAGCGGCCTTGAACGTGTCGCACTGATTTATATCGCCGGTTTTTGCACCCGCGCTGAACCAGCGCATGCGCTGCGCTGAAGAGCCGTGGGTGAAGGATTCGGGCACGACCACGCCACGCGCTTGTTGTTGCAGTCGGTCATCGCCTACACCACTAGCGGCGGCGAGCGCTTCTTCAACATCGCCAGACTCAAGAATATGGTGCGCCTGGTCGGCGTGATAAGCCCATATGCCGGCAAAACAATCGGCCTGCAATTCCATGCGCACCTGTAGCGCATTACCTTGTGTTTCACTCGCACGGTGTTGGGCGTTGTGAACCTGGTCGGCGATGCCGAGCAGATTTTGTACATGGTGGCCGACCTCGTGAGCGACGACATACGCTTGTGCAAAATCACCAGGTGCGCCGTATCTCGTGGCGAGGTCGTTGAAGAAACTCATGTCGAGATACAGCTTGCGATCACCGGGGCAATAAAACGGGCCCATGGCGGCCTGCGCAGCACCGCACGCCGATTGAACCTGCCCACTGAAAAGCACCAGTTTGGGTCGTTCGTATTGACTGTTGGAGGCCTGGAACATGGCGCCCCAGGTGTCTTCGGTGCTGCCCAGCACTTTGGCCATCATTTTCTTTTCACGCTCGTCTTCCGGGCTGGAGGAGGCGGGCGCAGATTGTTGTTGTGCGGGTTGCAAATTGCCGACCTGATTCAGAACGACCGAGGGATCGACCCCAAAATACATCGCGACAAGCGCGATGACCAGGGTACCGATACCACCGCCGACCAGCCCCTTGCCGCCGGTACTCATGCCACGGCGGTCTTCAATATTGTCGCTTTCGCGTTCGTCATCTATACGCATGATTACTCTCCTGAATTAACGCTTGCCTCCAAACAGGCTACCCAGTACGCCGCGAATGATCGAGCGACCCACCGAGCTTCCGACTGCGCGGGCGGCAGATTTGGCGAGGGCTTCGGCGACCCCCTCGCGCCGTCCACCTCGCCCGCCTATCATGTCGCCGAGCACGCCACCCAGGCCGCCGAATACACCGCCGCTATTTGCCTGAGCGGGCTGAGCGGGTGCTTGCGGAGCGGTTTGAGTTGCAGGTTCAGAAGCGGCTGATTGTGCTGCCCGACCCTTAAGAACCTCATATGCTGATTCACGATCCACTTCCTTTTCATAGTGCCCGGCGATAAGCGAATGCTGGATGATCGTGGCGCGCTCCGTCGACGTAATCGGCCCGATTCGTCCCTGCGGCGGCAGAATGAAAGCACGCTCGGTGATGCCGGGCGTTCCTTTTACATCCAGCATCGACACCAGTGCCTCGCCCACCCCCATGTCCATGATGGCAGCGACTTCGTCAAGGTGCTCGTTGTCGCGCATGGTTTCGGCCGATGCGCGCACCGCTTTTTGATCCTTCGGCGTAAACGCACGCAGCGCGTGCTGCACGCGATTGCCCAATTGAGCGGCAACTTTATCGGGCACGTCCGCCGGATTCTGCGTGACAAAAAACACGCCCACGCCTTTTGATCGGATCAGGCGGACGACTTGTTCGATTTTTTCCAACAGCGAGGGTGGTGCGTCGTCGAACAGCAGGTGAGCCTCGTCGAAGAAAAACACCAGCTTGGGTTTATCCAGGTCGCCCGCTTCCGGCAGCTTTTCGAAGAGTTCGGACAATAGCCACAGCAGTAAACTGGCATAGACCTTGGGTGCCGTCATCAGTTTGTCCGCAGCCAGAATATTGATCATGCCGCGTCCGTTATCGGTCTGCATCAGATCTTCGATATTGAGCATGGGTTCGCCAAACAGCTTTTCACCGCCCTGTGATTCCAGTGTCAGCAATCCGCGCTGAATGGCGCCGACCGAGGCCGCAGAAATATTGCCGTATTCCGTGGTGAAGTCGCCTGCGTTGTCGCCGACAAATTGCAACATGGCGCGCAGGTCTTTCAAGTCGAGCAGCAACAGACCGTTGTCATCCGCCACTTTGAACACCAGATTAAGCACCCCGCCTTGCGTGTCATTCAGATTCAGCATCCGCGACAGTAACAGCGGACCCATATCCGAAACCGTTGCGCGTACCGGATGCCCTTGTTCGCCCCATACATCCCAGCACGTCACCGGGAATGCGACCGGTTCAAAATCCGTCAGGCCAAGCTGTGCAACACGCGCATCGACCTTGGCGTTGCCGCCGCCCATTTGTGAAATACCGGTCAGATCGCCTTTTACATCCGACATGAAGCACGGCACGCCGATACTCGAAAAGTGCTCGGCGAGCACTTGCAGCGTGACGGTTTTCCCTGTGCCGGTCGCACCGGTTATCAGGCCGTGGCGGTTAGCCATTTGCGGCAGCAAAAAAACTTCGGTCTTGTCGTTTTTGGCAATCAGTTGCGGGGCGGTCATTTAATCTCCTTGAGCCTTTATTCGACATGCGACTTAAGCATTGTCGAGTCTTGCATTCTGTCGTGTTTAATTTTTCGGAGCCATATTCCATAGCCGGGCCGCGCCACGTACACCGCTCGAATCGCCAAATTTTGGCGCGACGAGTCGGGTGTCAATGCGGTCGGAAAATACATAGCGCGACCACAAACGTGGAACCGTATCGTACAGGCGTTTGATGTTGGATAGGCCGCCGCCCAGCACGATCACATCCGGGTCAAGCAGGTTAATGACGCCAGACAGCGCGCGAGCCAGACGTTCTTCATAACGCGCCAGACTGGTGCTGCACGGGCCATATCCGGCGGTGGCAAGCTGGGCAATTTCGGGCGCGGGCAAATCTTCGCCGCCGTAGCGGATGTGATCGGCGACCAGCGCCCCGCCGGAAAGCCAGGTTTCGATACAGCCTTTTTTCCCACAGTAGCAGGCTGGTGCCGCATCGAGTTCGCGTGGGCTTGGCCATGGGTGAAGCAGTGCCTCGCCCGTGGCCGGGTGGTTGCCTGTCGAGCCGCGGTCAGCCTGTGTGTGGGCAAACTGAAAGTAGGGTAAAGGTGCGTGCCCCCATTCGCCCGCGATAGCATTGGCACCGGTCAGCACCTGGCCGCGAACGACGATGCCGCCGCCTACGCCCGTCCCCAGAATCACGCCAAATACAACATCAGCACCTGCGGCTGCACCGTCGGTGGCCTCGGATAGCGCAAAGCAGTTGGCGTCATTGGTCAGGCGTATTTCGCGCTTCAGGCTGTGCGCCAGATCCTGTTGTAAAGCCTGACCATTCAAACAAGTAGAGTTGCAGTTTTTCATCCGTCCCGTGGCGGGTGAAATCGCGCCTGGCGTGCCGATGCCGACAGTGAATGTCTGACGAAGCGTGGTTTCGGCATCCTGTACCAGCGCGGCGACAGCGGCAAGGGTGGCCGTGTAATCATGTTGCGGCGTGGGGATGCGACGGCGCAGCAATTCCTGCCCGTTCGGGTCGAGCACAATTAACTCAATTTTTGTGCCGCCGAGGTCGATGCCGCAGCACAGGGCGCTACTCATGGCGGGGTGTCTGGTTCAGGTCTTGGAGAAGCGTCTTGTCCACAGTGCTAAAATCCCCGGATTATTTTTGAGTTGGAAACAGTCATGGCAGGACATTCAAAATGGGCCAACATCCAGCACCGCAAGGGACGGCAGGATGCCAAGCGCGGCAAATCATTTACCAAGCTTATCAAGGAAATCACCGTGGCCGCAAAAATGGGCGGCGGCGATCCGGCGATGAACCCGCGCCTGCGGCTGGCAATCGACAAAGCCAAGGCCGAGTCGATGCCGAAGGACAATATTGAAAACGCGGTCAAGCGCGGCAGCGGCCAGCTCGAAGGGGTGAATTACGAAGAAGCGCGCTACGAAGGCTACGGCATCGGCGGCGTCGCGGTGATCGTCGATTGCCTCACCGACAACAAGGTGCGCACCGTCGCCGACGTGCGTCATGCCTTCGTCAAACACGGCGGCAACATGGGCACAGACGGCTGCGTGGCGTTTCAGTTCAAACACTGCGGCCAGATCATTCTGGAACCGGGCGCGAGTGAGGATGCGGTGATGGACGTTGCGTTGGAGGCAGGCGCAGACGACGTGATTTCCAACGACGACGGTTCGATCGAAGTGTTGACCCCACCCGATCCCAAAGCTTTCGAGATGGTGAAAGAGGCGCTGAAAAAGGCCGGGTTCAAACCGGCGGTCGCCGAAATCACCATGCGCGCCGAAGGCGAGACTGAACTTGCAGGCGACGATGCGGTAAAAATGCAGAAAATTCTGGACGCGCTCGAAGCTTTGGACGACGTGCAAGAGGTTTACACCAACGCGGTTTTGCCGGAGTAAAAACATTTGCGCATTCTCGGCATCGATCCTGGCTTGCGCATTACCGGCTTCGGCCTGATTGAAAAGTCGGGCCAGAAGCTGAGTTATCTGGCGAGCGGGGTGATCAAGAGCGGTGAAGGCGAATTGCCGCAGCGGCTGGGCGTGCTGTTCGCGGGATTGAGCGAAGTGATTGCCACCTGGCAGCCTGATACCTGCGCAGTCGAAATTGTCTTCGTCAACGTCAATCCGCAGTCCACGCTGTTGCTCGGACAGGCGCGCGGCGCAGTGATCTGCGCGGCGGTGTCGAACCAACTTCCGGTTGCGGAATATACCGCGTTGCAAATCAAACAGGCGGTCGTCGGTCACGGTAAAGCCGCCAAAGAGCAGGTGCAGGAAATGGTCAAACGTTTATTGAGTCTTCCCGCCGCACCGACCGCCGATGCCGCCGACGCGCTGGCCTGCGCAATTGCCCACGCGCACGGCGGCATGGGGCTGGGCGCGCTGGCCACCGCAGGCTACCGCGTCAAAGGCGGGCGGTTGGTATGAGCATCGCACTGTCGCCGCTTGAACCTTCGCGCGAGCGGCTGGCAAATCCTCTTGCCCGTTACTTGCTGGCGACGCGTCCGGCTTTTCTGACTGTTACGCTGGCAGGTTGCCTGCTGGGTTTTGCCACGGCAGTTGCAAGCGGGGCGGTGTTTGGCTGGGGACGCGCGATCATCACGCTGCTACTGGCACTGCTGGCGCATGCGGGCACCAATGTGCTCAACGATTATTGCGATCACCTGAACGGAACTGATGCGCGCAACATGCAACGCATCTACCCATACACTGGCGGCAGCCGATTTATCCAGAACGGTGTGCTGACTCCGCGTCAGGTGCTGGGTTTTGCTGTTGCCCTGTTCGCTGCCACCATCGTTGGTGGACTGTGGTTGATCAGTGTGACCGGGGTGGGTTTGTTCTGGATCGGGCTGGTGGGTCTCGTCATTGGCTGGGCGTATTCGGCGCCGCCATTGCGATTGAACAGCCGGGGCATGGGCGAGCTATGCGTGGCGGCTGGGTTTTTGCTCGTCGTCGTCGGCGCGGACACGGTACAGCGCGGCATGCTGGTGTCACTGCCCTGGATAGTCGGCGCACCTTATGCGCTGCTGGTCACCAATATTCTCTACATCAATCAATTTCCCGATCGCGCCGCAGATCGCGCCAGTGGCAAGCTGCACTGGGTGGCGCGGCTGGAACCCGGCACCGCCGCCTGGGGCTATGGCCTGATTCTGCTGCTGGCGGCGTTCGCACTGGCGAGCGGCATCCTGCTTGGCGCACTACCGCATGTGGCAGTTGCCGCGTTTGTCGCCTGGATTCCTGCTGTGCAGGCATGGCGGCAGCTAAGGCGCTTTGCCGCGATGCCGGAACAACTCGCGCCCGCCATCAAACTCACCTTGATTGCCGCACATGCCCTCCCTTTGTTGCTTGCAACTATCCTGCTGTTAACCGGAAATTCGTGATGATCGAACGCACTCTTTTGATTGATGAGAAGTGTCCAATGATCGGGCGCGCTGTTTTGATTGGATGCGCCCAGTGATTGGGCGCATCTCGGGCATCCTCGCCGCCAAACAACCGCCGCAAGTGCTGGTGGATGTGAACGGCATCGGCTACGAAATCGATGTGCCGATGAGCACGTTTTACAACCTGCCCGGCATTGGCGAAAAAGTCAGTCTGCTGACCCATCTGGCGATTCGTGAAGACGCGCACCTGCTCTATGGATTTGGGTCGGACATCGAACGCACAGCGTTTCGCGAGTTGCTCAAAGTCTCCGGCATCGGCGCCAAAACCGCCCTGTCGGTGTTGTCCGGGATGTCGGTCAATGATCTGTCGGTTGCGATTGCCGAGCAGGAAATTGGCCGCATCATTAAAGTCCCCGGCATCGGCAAAAAAACCGCCGAGCGCTTGCTGCTGGAGCTCAAAGGCCGTCCGGTGTTTGCGGGTGCGATTGCCAGCGCAGGCGGCGTGGCGAGTGTGTCGAATGACGTGCGGCAGGCGCTGCTGGCGTTGGGGTATAACGAGCGCGAAGCCACAGAAACCATGCGTAAATTGCCAGCGGATTTGCCGGTATCGGATGCGATTCGGCAGGCTTTGAAGTTGCTGGGGAAAGCCTGATTTTTTCCGAGCACGGCATATTGTGTGTGAATGTTTAAACCTTCTCAGAGCCGTTGTCAGCTGGCCGGGCAACCCCCGGCCAACGAACAGCCGTATCACGGCATCGTTGGCAAAAGCAATATGGTTATTAAGTTATGGGCAGCAACGTCAACCGCAAATCCCCCCCAACCTGCCGCACATCAGCCAACCGAAACCGCGCAGCCTGCCCCAACGATTCCAGCGGCGTGTGATTAAACAAACCCCGCGCATCATTCCCTACCGCCATCGGCGCGATATAGGCAATCCATTCATCCACCAGACCCGCTTCAAGCAATGAGCCATTGAGTGCGGCACCGGCTTCGACATGGACTTCATTGATCCCGCGTAGCGCAAGTTCGCGCAACAGGACGGCGAGGTCAACACGACCTTGTGTGCCAGGCATTTCGAGTATGTCTGCGCCGCCGGCTGTCAACGCAGCCCGGCGTTCTGGATGCGGCGAGTGACACGCGATCAGCGCGGGCAGGATGGCGGCCTCGGGCGGTGTGCGGAGTGTGGAATCGACGATGACGCGCAACGGCTGCCGTCCTGTATCGATGTCGCGCACGTTCATGCGCGGGTTATCGGCCAGTACGGTGCCGCTGCCGGTGAGTATGGCGCAGGCGCGGGCGCGCAGCCTTTGCACATCAGCGCGGGCGGCTTCGCCGGTAATCCATTGCGACTGTCCATTGGCGAGGGCGGTTTTACCATCAAGCGTCGATGCGGTTTTAAGCCGAACCCAGGGACGGTGACGCGTCATGCGGGAAATGAATCCGGGGTTGAGCGCACGCGATTCATTTTCCATCAAGCCCACTTCAGCTTGAATGCCGGCCAGCGTCAGCATCTGGATGCCTTGCCCGGCGACCAGCGGGTTGGGGTCGGCCATGGCGGCAACTACGCGTGCCACGCCTGCGTTGATGAGCGCCTCGGCACAGGGCGGGGTGCGCCCGTGATGCGAGCAGGGTTCGAGCGTGACATACGCGGTGGCGCCGCGTGCGGCATCGGCGGCCATGGCCAAGGCGTGGATTTCGGCGTGCGGGGCACCAGCGCGCTGGTGCCAGCCTTCGCCAACAATCTGGTTGTGCTTGACGATGACGCAGCCGACGCGCGGATTCGGTGTGGTGGTGTAGAGCCCGCGCGCCGTCAGTTGCAGAGCGTGCGCCATATAGCGGTGGTCGTCTGCGGAAAACATCCGGTTTTAGGGCTGGTCGATGTCCCGAATCACATCGCGGAAATCGTCCACGTCCTGAAAGCTGCGGTAGACCGAGGCGAAGCGGATGTAGGCGATTTTGTCGAGTTTTTTCAGTTCGGTGATGACTTGCTCGCCGATTTCGCGCGCGGTCACTTCGCGCTCGCCCAGCGTTAACAGGCGCTGCGTGATGCGGGCGACGGCAGCATCGACCAGCTCGGTCGGTACCGGGCGTTTATGCAGTGCGCGGCGAAACCCTTCGCGCAATTTGTCTTCTGAAAAATCCTGACGCGTGCCGTTGGTTTTGACGATCTGCGGCGGGCGTAACTCGGCGGTTTCCCAGGTGGTGAAGCGTTTGTCGCACGACGCACAGCGGCGGCGGCGACGGATGGCATTGCCGGGTTCATTGACGCGGGAGTCAATGACTTGGGTGTCGAGAGAACCGCAGAAAGGACATTTCATTTTTTAGAACCAGGGCCTAGCCATACACCGGAAATTTTGCCGTCAGCTTGGTCACTTCAGCCTTGACCCGTGAGATCACGATCTCGTCGGTCGGCGCATCGAGCACGTCGGCAATCAGGTGAGCGAGCTGTTCGGCTTCGAGTTCCTTGAAGCCGCGTGTGGTCATCGCCGGCGTACCAATGCGGATGCCGCTGGTGACGAAGGGTTTTTGCGGGTCGTTGGGGATGGCGTTTTTGTTGACGGTGATATGGGCGCGACCGAGCAGGGCTTCGGCTTCTTTGCCGGTGAGGTTTTTGGCGCGCAGATCGACCAGGAAGACGTGCGATTCGGTGCGGCCAGAAATAATGCGCAGGCCGCGCTCAACCAGCACTTTGCACATCACCAGTGCGTTGTCGATGACCTGTTCCTGATAGTGTTTGAATTCCTTGCTTGCGGCCTCCTTGAAGGTCACGGCTTTGCCCGCGATGACATGCATCAAAGGGCCGCCTTGCAGGCCGGGGAAAATGGCGCTGTTGATCGCTTTTTCGTGTTCGGCTTTCATCAGAATGATGCCGCCGCGTGGGCCGCGCAGGGTCTTGTGGGTGGTCGAGGTGACGACGTCGGCGTGCGGCACTGGGTTGGGGTAGACGCCTGCGGCAATCAAGCCCGCGTAGTGCGCCATGTCAACCATGAAAATCGCGCCGACGGCTTTGGCGACTTTGGCAAAACGCTCAAAATCGATGCGCAAGGCGTAGGCGGAGGCACCCGCGATGATGAGTTTGGGTTTGTGCTCGTGCGCCATCGCTTCCATTTTGTCGTAGTCGATTTCTTCTTTTTCGTTGAGGCCGTAGGCCACGACGTTGAACCACTTGCCGCTCATGTTGAGCGCCATGCCGTGGGTGAGGTGGCCGCCTTCGGCCAGGCTCATGCCCATGATGGTGTCGCCGGGTTTGAGGAAGGCCATGAACACCGCCTGGTTAGCCTGAGAACCGGAGTTGGGCTGGACGTTGGCAGCCTCTGCGCCGAACAGCGCTTTTACGCGATCAATCGCTAACTGTTCGGCGATATCGACATACTCGCAGCCGCCGTAATAGCGCTTGCCGGGGTAGCCTTCGGCGTATTTGTTGGTGAGCTGCGAGCCTTGCGCTTCCATCACTGCCGGGCTGGTGTAGTTTTCCGACGCGATCAGTTCGATGTGATCTTCCTGACGGCGTACTTCTTGTTGCATGGCCGCCCACAGTTCGGGGTCGGTGTGGGCGAGGTTCTGTTTGCGGTCGAACATGGCGCTGGGTCAGGTTGGATTAAAAGCCGATTTTACCATGCGCGCAGCGTCAGTCTGGCGCTGTCTTTTCTGAGCGTAGTGCGCGCAGATCCGATTGCAGTTCAGTAATTTCATTGCGCAACGCGCGCATGTCGTGGTGCAGTTCCCGGCGCAGTTCTTTTTCTTCTTCGCCAATGAAGAGGGCTGCGATGGTTGCCGTTACCAATGAGAGCACTGCGTAGCCAAGCAGAACGATAAACACCGAAAAAATGCGCGATGCGGGCGTGGTCGGGTAATAGTCGCCGTAGCCGACGGTAGCGGCGGATGAAAAGGCGAGCCATAGTCCTTCACCATAGGAGCTTACGCTGGGCTCCAGCCAGTAGAAGCCCGCGCCTGCGGCAGCCAGCACGGCGGCGGCGATCAGTAGGATATGTATCAGGCCGCCGGGGGTAAGCAAGCCGTGCAGATAACCAAGCAGGCGCAGAAATACCGCGATCTCCAAGCTGATGCGCAACGTCCATTCCAAGGGGGTCCAGGGTGATGCCATAAACAGCAGATTGGCCAGTGTGCATAAGGCAATCACGAGATCCATCCAATTGTGGCGAAGGTATTCAGCCCGGCTTCTAACCCGTTTCAGGAGTATGCCGACTTGCGCCCCCATGACCAGCAAGGCGGGCAAATACATCCAGTGCCCGATGTGTACCACTCCGGAATTGGCAACGCCGCCGCCCAGTTCGATGTAAAACGCAGGGATGGTCAGCAGTAACGCGGGAATGAGGAGCCAGCGTAGCCTGCGTTCCCAGACCAGAGCTCGCTCGTTGTCATGGTGACTCAAGCCGTTCATGCCGAAGAGGGGAGGGAGATGCGTCATGTGGGGTAGCAAGAGAGCAAATGCTTAGCCTACCCGCATCAAGGCTGATTCGCCAGACTGGTTGAGCAGACTTATATAATCCGTTTGATAACCACAAGGAGAGGCTGATATGCAGCGCCGTAAATTTTTGACGGGAGCAGGGCTGGCCGCCATGCTGCCCATTGCCCCCGCACTTGCAGCACCGAATGAGTTGAGCCAGCTGCCGACGATACGCTGGCGCTTGGCGTCGAGTTTCCCCAAGAGTCTGGACACGATTTACGGTGCGGCGGAAACCTTATCCAAACGCGTGGCGGCGCTGACCTGCGGGAAATTCCAGATTCGAGTTTTCGCTGGCGGCGAACTGGTGCCGGGTTTGCAGGTGCTGGATGCGGTTGGCAACGGCACGGCGGAATGCGGACATTCGGCTGGCTATTATTACGTCGGAAAAAACATGGCGCTGGCGTTTGATACCGCGTTGCCGTTTGGTCTGACTGCACGCCAGCAGAATGCCTGGATGCTGGCGGGCGGCGGGTTGGCGGCGATGCGCCGTGTCTATGCGCAATACGGCGTGATGCAATTCCCGGGCGGCAATACCGGCACGCAAATGGGGGGTTGGTATCGTCGCGAAATCAAGTCACTGGCTGATCTGAAAGGCTTGAAAATCCGCATTCCGGGCATCGGTGGCAAGATCATGGCGCGCCTGGGCGCGGTGCCACAGACCTTGCCCGGCGGGGAGATTTACCCCGCGCTGGAACGCGGTGCCATCGATGCGGCGGAGTGGGTCGGGCCATATGACGATGAGAAGCTCGGCTTCTACAAAATCGCAGCGCATTACTATTATCCCGGTTGGTGGGAGGGCGGGCCGCAGTTGTCGTTTTATGTGAACCTGAAACAGTGGCAGGCCTTGCCGGAAGTGTTCCGTCAGGCGTTTGAGGTGGCCACCGCCGAAGCCAACCAGTTGATGCTGGCGCAATACGATGCGAAAAATTCGCCTGCGCTGCTGCGGCTGGTGGGGCAGGGGGTCAAGCTACATCCTTTCCCGAAAGATGTGATGCTTGCCGCCCGTCGTGCTGCATTTGAGCTGTATGAAGAAGAAGCTCGGGCGAATCCGTTATTCAACGAGATTTACCGTCCGTGGAAAGCTTTCCGTGATACTGAGTTTCAGTGGTTCAAAGTGGCTGAAGCGGCGTATTCAAATTTCAATTATTACGTGAAGTAAAGCTTTGGGTAGTTCAGATTTCGATCACTTCGAAGTCATGCGTCATGTCGGCTACTTTGCCGAGCATGATTGATGCCGAGCAGTATTTTTCAGCCGATAAATGGACGGCCTGTTCTACCCGTTTGGGGTCGAGCGCTTTGCCGGTGACGATGAAGTGGACGTGAATTTTTGTGAAGACTTTGGGGTCGGTGTCGGCGCGGGTGGCATCGATTTCGGCAACGCAGTCCCGCACATCGAGCCGGGCTTTGCGCAGGATGTGCACGACATCAAATGCCGAGCAGCCGCCCAAACCTAATAGCAGCATCTCCATCGGGCGCGGGCCGAGGTTTTTGCCGCCGGCATCGGGTGCGCCGTCCATGACGAGCGCATGGCCGCTTTCGGTTTGCCCGACAAAGCTGACCCCTTCGATGAGTTTGACGCGAGCTTTCATAATGTTGTGTCCTGTTGCTGTCGGAGGTGATACCAGAATATGCCCAGCCATTCATGCAGGGCGTAGGTGCTGTCGCGTAGGCCAGTCATGCTGGGCAAAATGTCTAGCACTGTTTCAAAATTCGGGCGGGGGAAGTTTATGCCGGCAGGGATGACTTGCAAACCCTGTTGCTCAAACAGCGGCACGGCGCGGCGTAAATGCCAGGCGTGACTGACCAGAAAAATTCGTTTGACCCCGGCGTGTTTCAATATTGGCGCAGACAGGTGCGCGTTGTCCCAGGTGGTGCGTGAGGCATCTTCTACCCAGTGCACTGGCGTGCGAAATTCATTGATCAAAATCGCGCGCATGAGCGTGCCCTCGGCTTGTGTTGCTGAATTTACTTTGCCGCCAGTGACAAGAATGGGAAGGTGTGTGGCCTGATATAAGCGCGCGGTGTAGCGCAGCCTTTCGAGTGATAAAGCGTTTTGCGTGTCGCCGCCGTATTCAGGTGCGTCGATGCGTTCCCCGCCGCCGAGCACGACGATGGCGTCCGCTTGTGGCGGCGCGGCCAGATCAACAACATCGGCGACCGTTAGACTGTTAAGCAATGCGCTGCTGAACCACGGTGTGGAAAGTATATAGAGGGCGGCTGTCGCTATTGCGATTAATGTCAGGGCAAGGCGCGGCGCGTGCGAGCGAATGAGTAAGCCTGCCGTAAGCATCAGTACGAGGGAAAACGGCGGCAATGCGGCGTTTGCGACAAGGACAGAGAGGGGCGCACCGAGCATGACGGCTATTGTATTCGACGAGGCTGCATTCAAAGCAAGTATGGTTTCACCGTCCTGTTTGACTTTATTTGAGGTGGGCGGGTAGAATGCCCGGCTTTCCGAGACACTCCCTCTGTACCGAGGCTGGATAATGAAAACCTTTTCCGCTAAATCGCATGAAGTCACACACGACTGGTTCGTGGTTGACGCTGACAATAAAGTGCTGGGACGCTTGGCGTCCGAGATTGCGCGTCGCCTGCGCGGCAAGCATAAGCCTATTTATACGCCTCACGTTGATACCGGTGACTACATTGTTGTCGTCAACGCAGGCAAAATCCGCGTGACCGGCAATAAGTCGCTGGACAAAACGTATTACACCCATACCGGCTACCCCGGCGGCATTAACGAAACCAGCTTTGGCAAGATGCAGGAGCGTTTCCCCGGTCGTGCGCTTGAAAAAGCGGTCAAAGGCATGTTGCCCAAGGGTCCTCTGGGTTATGCCATGATCAAGAAAATGAAAATTTATGCGGGTGCAGACCATCCGCACGAGGCGCAGCAGCCGCAGCCTCTTGTTATCAACGGATAAGGTCACATCATGATCGGTAATTACAACTACGGTACGGGGCGTCGCAAATCATCGGTTGCCCGTGTGTTTCTCAAAGCAGGCAGCGGTAAAATCGTTGTTAACGATAAGCCGGTGGACGAGTATTTTTCTCGCGAAACCGGTCGCATGATCGTTCGCCAGCCATTGGTTCTGACAGACAATATCGGAAAGTTTGACATCATGGTCAACGTCGCTGGCGGTGGTGAGTCCGGTCAGGCGGGTGCCGTGCGTCACGGTATCACGCGTGCGCTGATCGATCTGGATGTAGAAATGAAACCGGTACTCAAGCAAGCGGGTCTGGTTACACGGGATGCGCGCGAAGTTGAGCGTAAGAAGGTTGGCTTCCACAAGGCGCGTCGTCGCAAGCAATTCTCCAAGCGCTGATCGTATTTGGAACAGTCGCTGGATGGAAAAAGCCGCCGCAAGGCGGCTTTTTTGTGACTGATCCTGTCGTAAACTTCTATTTCGCAATCAAGGACAAATCATGATCAAAGTCGGTATTGTTGGGGGAACGGGTTATACGGGAGTCGAGCTGCTGCGCCTGTTGGCGCGCCATCCAGAAGTCGAGTTGCGCGCGATCACCTCGCGCAAGGAAGCTGGAATGCCGGTGGCCGACATGTTTCCCAATCTGCGCGGACGGGTTGGACTCAAATTCGTCGAGCCTGAAGTTGCTGGGCTAGAGCAATGCGATGTTGTGTTCTTCGCCACGCCAAACGGTATTGCCATGCAGCAGACGCGCGCGCTGCTCGATGCTGGCGTTAAAGTGATTGATCTGGCCGCCGACTTCCGCATCAAAGACGTGGCGGTGTGGGAGCACTGGTACAAGATGGAACATGCCTGCCCGGATTTGGTGGCGGAAGCGGTCTATGGTCTGCCTGAGATCAACCGGTCGGCGATTAAGGGCGCGCGCCTGATTGCGAATCCGGGCTGTTACCCCACAGCGGTTCAGCTTGGTTTTCTGCCGCTGCTTGAAGCCGGCGTAGTGGATACAGCCTTTCTGGTCGCGGATGCCAAATCTGGTGTGTCAGGTGCCGGGCGCAAGGCTGAAGTCGCCACCCTTTTTGCGGAAGCCAGCGATAATTTCAAGGCCTATGCCGTCAGTGGCCATCGTCACTGGCCAGAGATCAAGCAGGGGCTGGAAAGCTTTGCTGGCAAGCCGGTCGGCTTCACTTTTGTTCCGCACCTGCTGCCGCTGATACGCGGTATTCACGCGACACTGTACGCGAGAGTGGGTGCCGATATCGATCTCCAGAGCTTGTTTGAGAAGCGTTATAGCGGTGAACCTTTCGTTGATGTGCTACCCCCAGGCGCGCATCCGGAAACCCGCTCTGTACGCGGTGCCAATACCTGCCGTATTGCCGTCCACCGTCCGCAGGGGAGTGATACGGTAGTTGTGCTGTCGGTGATCGATAACCTGGTTAAAGGTGCAGCTGGCCAAGCGGTGCAGAACATGAACATATTGTTTGATTTGTCAGAGGATACCGCCCTTGCGGATATCGGAATGCTGCCCTGAGTTTGAAATCCCGTGGCTAGAGCAGGGTCTACGATAAAGGCTCAGGTTGACCGGATACGCGCCTGCCATTACCATCGCGCACTTTTGTGAGAGGCATCCCATGCGCAAGAATCTGGTTGCTGGAAACTGGAAGATGAACGGCAGTTTGGCCGAGAACGCGGCTTTGCTGGCTGGCGTGAAGTCGGCTTTGAGCGGAATCGATGCGGTGGTGTGCGTGCCGTTCCCCTATCTGGCGCAGGCACAGGCCATGTTGTCCGGTTCGTCCATCGCCTGGGGGGCGCAAAATCTTTCCGAACAGGGCAAGGGCGCTTACACCGGCGAGGTGTCGGCAGCGATGTTGCTGGATTTTGGATGCACCTATGTCATCGTTGGCCATTCTGAGCGCCGCAGTTTGTATGGCGAATCCGATGAGTTGGTGGCAAAAAAATATATGGCTGCGCAGGCCGCAGGTTTAACCCCGATTTTGTGCGTGGGCGAATTGCTGGACGAGCGTGAAGCCGGGATTACCGAGCAAGTGGTCGCCCGGCAACTCGATGCCGTGATTCAGGTTGCGGGTGTGGCTTCGCTGGCGAAAGCTGTGGTGGCATATGAGCCGGTGTGGGCGATTGGTACCGGCAAGACTGCATCACCGGAGCAGGCGCAGGCTGTTCATGCTTTTATCCGCAACAAGATTGCAGCGCTGGACTCTGGTGTGGCTGCCGGGCTGGTGATTCAATATGGGGGTAGCGTTAAAGGCTCAAATGCGGCAGAATTGATGGCTCAGCCTGATATTGACGGCGGTTTGATTGGCGGCGCTTCATTGGTTGTGGAAGAGTTTGTTGCCATCTGCAAAGCCGCAGCCAAGTAAAAAATCTTACTCAAGCCACACTTAAACTTAAAAGCGCATGGAAACACTGGTCTGGATTATCCACATTATCGTAACCGCAGGGTTGATCGGCCTGGTGCTGATGCAACACGGCAAGGGCGCGGATATGGGCGCGGCATTTGGCGGCGGCTCCTCGGGAAGCTTGTTTGGTTCGAGCGGTTCGGCAAATTTCCTCAGCCGCACTACAGCCATTCTGGCAACGCTGTTTTTTTTGACTAGCATGGGACTCGGGTATTTTTCATTGCAGCATAACAAGTCGCATAAAGTACTTGGCGTGCCTAATACATCTGTTGGTTCTCAACCGGCGAATTTGCCTGCGCCAGGTCAGAATGCCGACTCAAAAGCAGGAGAAATCCCGAAGTAAATATCAGGATTTTAAATCCTGGTTGGCTCTCGGTTTTTTGGATTACCCCGGAGAAGTGAGGCCGCGCAACCTGTAATGCCGACGTGGTGGAATTGGTAGACACGCTATCTTGAGGGGGTAGTGACCCTAGGTCGTGCGAGTTCGAGTCTCGCCGTCGGCACCATCAAATTTCCTGATTGTCGCATTAGTCACGACTATCGAATAAGGTATTGATTATTCTAATAAATGTGGCGATTTTTCGGCTTGACAGCCACCGCCGCACAACACTACACTTCGGTCATAATTATTCAATAATCCTATAGCGTAAAAGTTCATTGTGGGCTGCGCGCGCAGGATTTAGCGGAGGGTGCCGGGTGCTGGAGAACTATCTCCCAATTTTGCTGTTCATCATGGTGGGGCTTGCCTTTGGCGTGGGTCCGATTGTGGCGGGGTGGCTGCTTGCGCCGAATCGCCCGGACAGCGAAAAGCTCTCTCCCTACGAATGCGGCTTCGAGGCGTTTGAAGACGCGCGGATGAAGTTTGATGTGCGCTACTACCTGGTTGCAATCCTGTTTATTCTGTTCGATCTGGAAATTGCTTTTCTGTTTCCGTGGGCCATCGTACTGGAAGAAATCGGCCTGTTTGGGTTTCTGGCGATGATGGTGTTCCTCGGTATTCTGGTGGTTGGCTTCATCTATGAATGGATGAAAGGGGCTCTGGAATGGGAATAGAAGGCGTACTTGAGCAGGGTTTTGTCACCACCAAGGCCGACCAGCTCATCAATTACATGCGTACCGGCTCGATGTGGCCGATGACCTTTGGTTTGGCCTGCTGCGCGGTCGAAATGATGCAGGCGGGCGCTTCGCGTTATGACCTCGACCGTTTTGGCATCGTGTTTCGTCCCAGTCCGCGTCAGTCGGATGTCATGATTGTGGCTGGCACGCTGTGCAATAAAATGGCACCCGCCCTGCGCAAGGTCTACGACCAGATGGCTGAACCACGCTGGGTGATTTCCATGGGCTCGTGCGCTAACGGCGGTGGCTATTATCATTATTCCTACTCGGTCGTGCGTGGCTGCGACCGCATCGTGCCGGTTGATATTTACGTCCCAGGCTGCCCGCCCACGGCAGAAGCCTTGTTGTTCGGCATCATTCAGTTGCAGAACAAGATTCGCCGCACTAATACCATCGCCCGTTAATCGATCATGTCCCAGTCTTTGGCATCACTCTCATTGTGTCTGGAAAATGTTTTAGGCGATGCGCGCGTAGAAACCTTCAGCCGCCTTGGCGAGTTGACCGTGATCGTTCACGCAGCGCACCTGACGCACGCCATGCAAACCCTGCGCGACCATCCCGACTGTCGCTTTGAACAGCTGATTGACCTGTGCGGACTGGATTATTCCGGCTACGGAACTGGAAGTGGCGATGACGTGACATGGCAAGGCGCGCGTTTCGCTGTCGTCTATCATCTGTTATCGGTTTCGCTCAATCAGCGCGTTCGCGTTCGCGTATTTTGCGCGGACGACGATCTGCCGCTGGCCGCCTCGATGGTGGACATCTGGCCGTCGGCCAACTGGTTCGAGCGCGAAGCGTTTGACCTGTACGGCATCGTGTTTGAAGGCCATCCCGACTTGCGCCGTATCCTCACGGATTACGGCTTTATCGGCCATCCGTTCCGCAAGGATTTCCCTTTGTCCGGCAACGTCGAAATGCGTTACGACCCGACCCAGCAACGCGTGATTTACCAGCCGGTATCGATCGAGCCACGCGAGATTGTGCCGCGTATCGTGCGCGATGAGAGCTACGGGGAAGGGCGCTGACATGAGCGACATTCGCAATGCCGCAGAAATTCGCAACTACACGATGAACTTCGGGCCGCAGCATCCGGCCGCGCACGGCGTGTTGCGCCTGGTGCTGGAGCTGGACGGTGAAGTCATCCAGCGCGCTGATCCGCATATCGGCCTGCTGCATCGTGCGACCGAAAAGCTGGCCGAGCATAAAACTTTCCTGCAGTCGGTACCGTATATGGACCGGCTGGATTATGTCTCGATGATGGTCAACGAACATGCTTATGTCATGTCCATCGAAAAACTGCTGCAAATTCAGGTGCCGGAGCGTGCGCAATACATTCGCGTGATGTTCGATGAAATCACGCGCGTGCTGAATCATCTGCTGTGGCTCGGTGCACACGCCCTGGACGTGGGCGCGATGACGGTGTTTCTGTACGCCTTCCGCGAGCGCGAAGACCTGATGGACTGTTATGAAGCAGTGTCCGGCGCACGTCTGCACGCCGCGTACTATCGTCCCGGTGGCGTGTATCGCGACCTGCCCGACACGATGCCGCAGTACGAAGCGTCGAAGTTCAAGAACGCCGCCACGATCAAGAGCATGAATGAGAACCGCCAGGGGTCTTTGCTTGACTTCATCGAGGATTTCACGAATCGTTTCCCGACCTATGTCGATGAATACGAAACCCTGCTGACCGATAACCGTATCTGGAAGCAGCGTACCGTTGGTATCGGTGTGGTGTCACCCGAACGTGCCTTGGCACTGGGCTTTACCGGGCCGATGTTGCGCGGCTCGGGCATTGCGTGGGACGTGCGCAAGAAGCAGCCCTACGAAGTTTACGACCGCATGGATTTCGATATTCCGGTTGGCACCAATGGCGATTGCTACGACCGTTATCTGGTGCGCATGGAAGAGTTTCGTCAGTCGAACCGCATCATCCGTCAATGTGTCGACTGGCTGCGTAAAAATCCTGGTCCGGTGATTGTCGAAAATCATAAAGTCGCGCCGCCGTCACGGCTCGACATGAAGCAGAACATGGAAGAGTTGATACATCACTTCAAGCTTTTTACCGAGGGCATGCATGTCCCGGCGGGCGAGGCTTACGCCGCAGTCGAGCACCCCAAAGGTGAGTTCGGTATCTATCTGGTATCCGATGGCGCAAACAAGCCGTACCGCCTGAAAATCCGCGCGCCCGGTTATGCGCACCTGGCGGCGCTTGATGAAATGACGCGCGGACACATGATTGCCGACGTGGTTGCGATTATCGGTACGCAGGATATTGTGTTCGGGGAGATTGACCGTTAATGAATGCCAATCCGATGCTGAGTGCCGAAGCGCTCGCCCTGATCGATGTCGACGTTGCCAAATATCCGTCCGACAAAAAAAGCTCGGCGGTGATGGCCGCGCTGCGCATTGCGCAAGCGGAAACCGGCTGGCTCAAGCCCGCAATGATCGAGTTTGTAGCGGGCTATCTGGGCATGCCGCCGATTGCTGCGTTTGAGGTGGCGACGTTTTACAACATGTACGACACCAAGCCAGTGGGGCGGCACAAGATTGCGATTTGTACCAATCTGCCCTGCGTGCTGATGGGGGCAAACGACGTTGCCGCGCATCTCAAGCAAAAACTCGGTATTGGTTTTAATGAGACGACCGAGGACGGACGGTTCACCTTGAAAGAAGGCGAGTGCATGGGGGCGTGCGGTGATGCGCCGATGTGCCTGCACAATAACCACGTGATGCATACCCATCTCACGAAGGAAAAAATTGACGAGTTACTGGACGAGATGAAATGAGCCTGCTCGCCGCCACCCCAAAAGTATGCAGCTGGACGCAGGATCATGATGACCCTGCATCGCTGGCGACCTACGTTGCAAATGGCGGTTACCAGGCCCTGCGCCGGGTACTGACGGAAAATATTTCCGGCGACGACATCATTGCCCAGCTCAAGCTCTCCGCCTTGCGCGGGCGCGGCGGTGCGGGTTTTCCGACCGGGCTGAAGTGGAGCTTCATGCCGCGCGCGTTTCCCGGCGATAAATACATTGTCTGCAACAGCGACGAAGGCGAGCCGGGCACGTTCAAGGATCGCGACATCCTGCGCTACAACCCGCACCAATTGATCGAAGGTATGGCGATTGCGGGCTATGTGCTCGGCGCGAAAGTCGGCTACAACTACATCCACGGCGAGATATACGAAGCCTACGATATTTTCGAGCGCGCGCTGCAAGAGGCACGCGACGCGGGCTATCTCGGCGACAAACTGTTTGGCACCGACACATCATTCCAGCTTCACGCGCATCACGGTTACGGCGCGTATATCTGCGGCGAAGAAACTGCGCTGCTCGAATCGCTCGAAGGCAAAAAAGGCCAGCCGCGATTCAAGCCGCCGTTCCCGGCCAGCTTTGGTTTGTACGGCAAACCCACTACGATCAACAATACTGAAACGCTGGCGAGCGTGCCGTGGATCATTCTGAATGGCGGACAGGCTTTTCTGGAGCTGGGCAAGCCCAACAACGGCGGTCCAAAACTGTTTTCGGTCTCTGGCCACGTCAACAATCCGGGCAATTTCGAAGTGTCGCTGGGGATGCCTTTTTCCGAACTGCTGGCGATGGCGGGCGGCGTGCGTCACGGGCATCAATTGAAGGCAGTCATCCCCGGCGGTTCGAGCGCACCGGTTCTGCCTGCCGAGATCATGATGGACTGCACCATGGACTTTGATTCCATCGCCAAAGCGGGTTCCATGCTGGGTTCGGGTGCGGTGATCGTGATGGACGAGACGACCTGTATGGTGCGTGCGCTTGAGCGGCTGTCGTATTTTTACTTTGAAGAATCCTGTGGCCAGTGCACGCCCTGCCGCGAAGGTACCGGCTGGATGTATCGCGTGATTCACCGCATTGAGCACGGCCTGGGGCGACCCGAAGACCTGGAATTATTGAACAGCGTAGCAGGGCGCATTGGCGGGCATACGATCTGTGCGCTGGGCGACGCGGCAGCGATGCCGGTGCAAAGCTTCCTCAAGCATTTTGGCAGCGAGTTCGAGTATCACATCGAACATAAACGCTGCATGGTTTGAACACGATATGGCGACAGTAAATATAGAAATCGACGGATGTGCGCTCGAGGTTGAGAGCGGCAAGACCATCATGGATGCGGCCAACGCGGTCGGCATCGTGATCCCGCATTTCTGTTATCACAAGAAATTATCCATTGCGGCGAACTGCCGTATGTGTCTGGTGCAGGTCGAAAAAGCGCCCAAGCCGCTGCCCGCCTGCGCGACACCCGTTACCGACGGGATGAAAGTGCAAACGCGATCCGAATACGCCATCAAGGCGCAAAAAAGCGTGATGGAATTCTTGCTGATTAACCATCCGCTTGATTGCCCGATTTGCGATCAGGGCGGCGAATGCACCTTGCAGGATATGGCCGTGGGTTACGGTGGATCGTCGTCGCGCTATCAGGAAGTCAAACGCGTTGTGGTCGAAAAAAATCTCGGCCCCCTGATTGCCACTGATATGACGCGCTGCATTCATTGCAGCCGCTGCGTGCGTTTCGGCCAGGAAATTGCGGGCATCATGGAACTTGGTATGCCGGGGCGCGGCGAACATACCGAGGTGATGCCGTTTCTGCAAACCCAGGTTGCGTCTGAGTTGTCCGGCAACGTGATCGATTTGTGTCCGGTCGGCGCCTTGACCAGCAAGCCGTTCCGTTTCAAGGCACGCACCTGGGAGTTGTCGCGTCGCGCCTCGATCAGCCCGCACGACAGTCTGGGTTCGAATCTGGAAGTTCACGTCAAGGACAACAAGGTCATGCGCGTGTTGCCTGCGGACAATGAAGACGTGAATGAATGCTGGCTGGCCGACCGCGACCGCTTCTCCTATGAAGGGCTGAACACGGCAGAGCGTCTGACGCTGCCGATGATTAAAGAAAACGGCCAGTGGATTGAAACCGACTGGCAGGTAGCGCTGGAGTTTGTTGCGCAAAAACTCAAAACCATTCCTGCGGAAAAAATCGGCGCGCTGTCCACGCCGTACCGCCCGGCAGAAGAACTCTATCTGCTGCAAAAACTCATGCGTGGAATTGGGTGCGGCAACGTTGATCACCGTTTGCGCCAGTCTGATTTTTCGCTCGATGGAAAAGCCCGTGGCGGTTTCTGGCTGGGTATGCCCGTGACCGACATGTCGCGCATGAACAGCATGCTGGTGGTTGGATCCAACCTGCGCAAAGATCATCCGTTGATGGCGCATCGCATTCGCGAATCGGTGCGCTGGGGCGGGCAGTTGAACCTGATCAATGCCGCAGAAGACGAGTTTTTAGGTAAGGTACAAAACAAGCGTATCGTCGCGCCGTCGCAATTGGCCGCTTCGCTGGCGGGCGTATGCCGTGCGCTGGCTGAGTTTAAAAATGCAGCCGTGCCCGCGATTGCCGCGCAGGGCGTGGTTGACGATTCCGCACGCGCGATGGCGCAAAGCCTGGCGAGCGGCGAGCGCCGTGCGGTGTTCCTTGGCAATATGGCACAGCACCATCCGGGCTACGCGCAAATTCATGGGATGGCGCAAGCGCTGGCGAGCCTCGCAGGCGCAAGTTTTGGCGTGCTGGGTGAAGCCGCCAATAGTGTTGGTGCAGTCGCGGTCGGTGCGGTTCCCCATCGCGGCGCACTCGGGGCTCCCGCAATTGCCGGCTTGAATGCGCAGCAGATGCTGGCCAAACCGCTCTCGGCTTATCTGTTGCTAGGGATGGAAGTCGAACTCGATACGCACGACCCGGTGAGCGCGATTTCCAGCATCGAAGGCGCTGATTTTGTGGTGGTGATGTCGCCGTACAAAGGCCGCTCACTCGATTACGCCGACGTGTTGCTGCCGATTGCGCCGTGGACCGAAACCTCCGGCACGTTCGTCAACACCGAAGGCCGGGTGCAAAGTTTTCAGGCTGTGGTCAAGCCGCTGGGCGAAACGCGTCCGGCGTGGAAGGTGTTGCGCGTGCTCGGAAATCTACTGGGCTTGGCGGGCTTCGACCAGAACAGCTCAGCCGATGTGCTGAAAGAAGCGCTGGGCGACACGCCAGTCGGCACGATTCAGGCGTTCGTCAACAACGAGGTGGACGACATTGAGTTTGAGTCGCCAGCACCCATTGCAGGCCTTGAACGTGTGGCAGAAGTGCCGATTTACCAGACCGATGCTGTGGTGCGCCGCTCGCCTTCCTTGCAGATGACGGCTGACGCGGCGCTGCCGGTCGCGCGTATGCACAGCCGGCTGATTGCCCAGCTGGGTCTGGAAGAAAATGGTCGCGTATCCGTGCGCCAAACTGGCAGCGCGCTCACGCTTAAAGTCGAGCGCGATGATTTGCTGCCCGACAACTGCGTGCGTGTGCCGTCTGGTCATCCGCTGACCGCCACGCTCGGCCCGATGTTCGGCGCTATTACTGCGGAGCGTGCCTGATGGAACTGGGTCTGATGAACATCGACTGGCAAGCTATCCAGACCGTGGTCTGGACGCTGATCAAGATCATGGCGCTGGTTATTCCTCTGATGCTGGGTGTGGCCTATCTGACCTACGCCGAGCGCAAAGTCATCGGCTGGATGCAGGTGCGCATCGGCCCCAATCGCGTCGGCTATTACGGCCTGCTGCAACCGATTGCCGATGCGGTGAAGCTGTTGATGAAGGAAATCATTATTCCTTCCGGCGCGAACAAAGGTCTGTTCATCCTGGGGCCGATTCTGGCGATTGCGCCAGCGCTGGCGGCATGGGCGGTGATTCCGTTTGCCGACAGCCTGGTGCTCGCCAACGTCAACGCCGGATTGCTGTACGTGATGGCGATTACCTCGATGGGCGTGTACGGCGTGATTATTGCGGGCTGGGCGTCCAATTCAAAATACGCGTTTCTCGGTGCGCTGCGCTCGGCGGCGCAGATTGTGTCTTACGAAATTGCCATGGGCTTTGCCCTGGTCGGCGTGCTGATGGCGGCGCAAAGCCTGAATCTGGTGGACATCGTGCAGCACCAGAGCGGCGGCCTGCATCACTGGTATATCTGGCCGTTGTTCCCGCTGTTTGTGGTGTATCTGATTTCTGGCGTGGCCGAAACCAATCGTGCGCCGTTCGACGTGTCCGAAGGCGAATCCGAAATCGTCGCCGGTTTCCATGTCGAATATTCCGGCATGGCCTTTGCCGTGTTCTTTCTGGCGGAATACGCCAACATGATTTTGATCGCTGCGCTCACCACGCTGATGTTCCTTGGCGGCTGGCTGTCGCCGGTGACGTTCCTGCCCGACGGCTTCTTCTGGTGGGTGCTCAAAGTCTGTTTCGTGCTGTTCCTGTTTCTGTGGTTTCGCGCCACCTTCCCGCGCTATCGCTACGACCAGATCATGCGTCTGGGCTGGAAAGTATTTATCCCGATCACCATCGTCTGGATTGTCGTCGTCGGCGGCATGATGCAGACACCGTATGGCTATCTTTTCCATTGAGCGCGCGATGAAACGACTAGCCCACTTTTTTGGCAGCTTTCTCCTGATTGAATTGCTCAGGGGCATGATGCTCACCGGGCGGCATCTGTTCGCGCGCAAGATCACCGTTCTGTTCCCGGAAGAAAAAACCCCGCAAAGTGGTCGCTTCCGGGGGCTGCACGCGCTGCGCCGCTATCCCAATGGCGAAGAGCGCTGCATCGCCTGCAAACTGTGCGAAGCCGTCTGCCCTGCGCTCGCCATCACCATCGAATCCGAGCAACGCGAAGACGGCACCCGCCGCACTACGCGCTACGACATCGACCTCACCAAGTGCATTTTCTGCGGCTTTTGCGAAGAATCCTGCCCGGTCGATTCCATTGTCGAAACCCGCATCCTCGAATATCACGGCGAAAAGCGCGGCGACCTGTATTACACCAAGCCCATGCTGCTGGCGGTTGGCGACCAGCACGAAGCGCAGATTGCGAAAGACCGCGCGCAAGATGCGAAGTATCGCTAATGAAAACAGTGCGCAGTATCGTTAGATGAAAACAATGCGAAGTACCGCTAAATAAAATGACCTACACCACTGCAATTTTCTATTTCTTCTCTGCCATCCTGGTGTTCGCAGCCCTGCGCGTCATTACTTCGCGTAATCCAGTACATGCAGCGCTTAATCTGGTGCTGGCTTTTTTTACTGCCGCAGGTCTTTGGATGACGCTCGAGGCCGAATTCCTCGCGATCACGCTGGTGTTAGTGTATGTCGGCGCGGTGATGGTCTTGTTTTTGTTCGTGGTGATGATGCTTGACATCAACCTCGACAAGTTGCGCGAAGGCTTTTGGGATTATTTGCCGATGGCCGGCTTTGTCGCGGTATTGCTGATGATCGAAATGGCGCTGATTCTGGGTGGCCGTCACTTTGGTCTGGGCGTGATCGACAACCCGGTGCCGCACGCCGCTGACTACAGCAATACCAAAGAGCTCGGTCGTCTGCTCTATACCGATTACGTTTATGCGTTCGAGCTGGCCGCCGTCATCCTGCTGGTCGCTATCGTCGCCGCCATCGCGCTCACACTGCGCCGCCGCAAAGACAGTAAATATATCGACCCTGCGGAGCAGGTGAAGGTTAAACGTGGCGACCGCCTGCGCATTATTAAAATGGATGCAGTGAAGCAGGCAACCACAGACAATACAGGGGAGGGCGCATGATTTCCTTGTCGCATTACCTGGTGCTGGGAGGGGTACTTTTTTCCATCAGCGTGCTGGGTATTTTCCTCAACCGTAAAAACGTCATCATCCTGCTGATGGCAATCGAACTGATGCTGCTGGCGGTGAACATGAACTTCATTGCGTTTTCGCATTACCTCGGTGACATCCACGGTCAGGTATTTGTTTTCTTTATTCTCACCGTCGCCGCTGCCGAATCTGCGATTGGCCTGGCGATACTGGTCGTGCTGTTCCGTAATTTGCGCACGATTAACGTGGACGATCTCGATCACCTGAAGGGTTAGTGCGGCCAGACTGGCCGCACTGTGGTTATTCAACTACACAGCAGATTAATTTCCATATGGAAGCATTTTAGGCCTTGCATATCTTAATCTAAATATATTAAGATATGTTTACCTTTTTATAAACTAGGCGTGAATCATGAAGAAAACCCTCTTGGCCGTAGCACTGATTGCAGCTATCCCCACGGCTGTCCAGGCTGAAAACTGGATGATGCGCGTACGCGCGCTGGATATTGTTCCTGACGTTAAAACTTCGCCAACCGTGGCGGGGCTGGACGTGTCGGATGAATGGACGCCAGAAGTGGATTTTACTTATTTCATCACGCCCAATATCGGGATGGAATTGATCCTCGCCACCCAGCGCCATGAAGTGACGCTGGGTGGCGCGAGTCTGGGCAAGCTTAATCATTTGCCGCCGACGCTGACGGTGCAGTATCACTTTAATCCTACGCCAACAATCAAACCCTATATTGGTGCAGGTCTGAACTACACCACCTTCTATAATGTCGATCTCGCACCCGGTCTGACCGTGGACAAACACAGTTTCGGCGGCGCATTACAAGCAGGCGTCGATATCGCAGTAACCCAAAATGGCTATATCAACCTGGACGTTAAAAAAATCTGGATCGAGACTGAGGTCAGGAATGGTGGCGTCAAGCTCACCGATCTGGGCATTAATCCGATCGTCTGGGGTATTGGTTACGGGTTCCGCTTCTGATCAAAACCTTCCCCTCCTGACGCTGGTGGCCGGTTCGAACTCTCTCCCGGGCTTGCCATGCAACAGCGTTTTTTTGCGGAGCGATTCATGAGCAAGGCTCCACCGCTCATGGTCGCTCCTTTTTTTTCGAGCTGTTTTCACTGCGGCTTGCCGTTGCCAGACGGTGCCTGTTATCCCGTCAATTTCGATAGCGAGCCCCGGCAGACTTGCTGCCACGGCTGCCAGGCGGTGGCGCAGACCATTATCGACAGCGGGCAGGGCGCGTATTACACCCACCGTACCGTGATGCCTGCGACACCGCGCGAGACCGAGGCTGAACTCGCGCAACTGGGCTTGTACGATCTACCGGAGATTCAGGAAAGTTTTGTCCGGGTTGAGGCGGAACATATCCGTGAGGCCGCACTGATTCTGGAAAACATCGTCTGCGCTGCCTGCATCTGGCTGAACGAGCGTCACATCGCGCAGCAGCCCGGTGTATTGTCGGTGGAAATCAACTATGCCACTCGCCGTGCGCGCGTGCGCTGGGACAATAGCCGCATTCAGTTGTCGTCCATCCTGAAGGCCGTGTCCGACATCGGCTATATAGCGCACCCTTTTGACCCCGGTCGCTCCGACGATATTTACAAACGCGAGCGCAACACCGCGATCAAACGGTTGGCCATCGCCGGACTCGGCATGATGCAGGTCATGATGTATGCGTTGCCGAGCTACACGGCCACCGACATGACTGCCGAGATACGCATGTTGATGCGCTGGGCGAGCTTGATTCTTACCATACCAGTGGTGCTGTATTCGGCGTGGCCGTTTTTTATTGGTGCCTGGCGTGACCTGAAACGCCGAACTCTGGGAATGGATGTGCCGGTAGCGCTGGGTGTGGGTGTTGCGTTTACCGCCAGCATTTACGCTACATTTTCCGGGCATGGCGAGGTGTATTACGACTCGGTTACCATGTTCGTATTCTTGTTGTTGACCGGGCGCTTCCTCGAAATGAATGCGCGTCGTCGTGCTGGTGCTGCGGTGGAAGAACTGGTCAAGCTGATTCCCGCCGCGACTACGCGGTTGCCGCAGTGGCCCGCGCGCGACGAGGAGCAAGTGCCCGTGGCGCGATTGGCGGTGGGTGACCATGTGCTGGTGCGCCCCGGAGAAACCCTGCCTGCCGATGGTGTAGTGGTTGAGGGTGTCGGTGCGGTGGACGAGGCCATGTTGACTGGCGAATCGCTGCCGGTGTCAAAAAGCGCGCAGTCAAAAGTGGTCGGGGGCAGTATCAATCAGACCAGCCCATTGGTGGTGCGGGTGGACAAGATCGGCGCGGATACACAGCTTGCGGCCATCGTGCGTCTGCTCGACCGCGCGCAGAGCGAAAAGCCTCGCATCGGTCAGCTGGCGGATCGTGCCGCTGCCTGGTTTGTTGGTCTATTGCTGCTGATTACCGTTTTGGTGGGGCTGGCATGGCTCATCATTGATTCGTCGAAAGCGCTGTGGATCGTGGTGTCGGTTCTGGTTGTGACTTGTCCCTGCGCGCTTGGACTGGCGACACCCGCTGCGCTCACCACTGCCACCGGGCGGCTCACGCGTTTTGGTTTGTTGACCACGCGCGGCCACGCGCTGGAAACATTGGCGCGCGCCACCGATCTGGTATTCGACAAGACAGGCACGCTTACCTACGGGCGCTTGAGCGTGCGCCGCGTGGTACCGCTGGGCGGGCGCAGTCCGGATGAAGTGAGCGCACTTGCTGCCGCGCTTGAAGCGGGCTCTGAACATCCTATTGCGCAGGTGCTGCGCGAAGCGGCAAGCTCAACCATCACCGCCAGCCAGATTCACAATGTACCGGGCGGTGGCGTCGAAGGCACGATTAACGGCCAACCCTATCGGCTGGGTTCACCGCGTTTTGCCGCTGCCAGCGAGACGCCGCCAGTCCCACCCGAATCCGATAATGGTGAGTACCCAGAAAGCGGGTATACGAGCTGGGTGGCGCTCGCCGATGAATCCGGGTTGATCGCCTGGTTTGCACTGGCCGATACGCCGCGCGCGGACGCTGCGACCGCCCTCGCTGTGCTGCGTAAGCAGGGCCTGCGTCTGCATCTGCTGTCGGGCGATGCCGAGGGCGCAGTGAAAACCATTGCACAACAAATGGGCATTGCCGACTGGCGGGCAAGTGCGCTGCCCCAAGACAAACTCGCTTACGTCCGTGCGCTGCAACAGCAAGGCCGCATCGTTGCCATGGTGGGTGACGGAATCAACGATGCCCCGGTTCTGGCTGGTGCACAGGTGTCGATTGCAATGGGGGAGGGCACCGATGTGGCGCAAGCTGCGGCCGACATGGTGATGCTCGGCGGTCGTCTTGCCACCCTGGCCGACGGCATCGCGCTTGCCCGCAAGACCCAGCACATCATTCGCCAGAATCTCGCCTGGGCGCTCGGTTACAATCTCATCGCTATTCCTGCAGCTGCATTGGGTTATGTCACGCCGTGGATGGCTGGTATCGGCATGTCGGCCAGCTCGCTCTTTGTTGTGCTGAATGCCTTGCGGCTGGCAGATGTCAAACCTGCCCTGCGGCTCCCTTCTCCGGAAACCAAACTATGAATATTTTGTTGATGCTGATCCCGGTGAGTCTGCTTCTGGTCGGCCTGATTGCATGGATGCTGTTGTGGGCGGGTAAGAGCGGCCAGTTCGACGACCTCGAAGGTCCGGCGCACAGCATCATCATGGATGACGATACCCCGGTTCAAGTAGAAGCGACAGCGCAGGATTCAGAGCCGCATCGCTCACTTTTGTAATCTTTCAACTCCGCACCCAATCTTCGGAAGATGCTGAATATCTGGTGCTAGCGCCTCGCCAATCACCTTGGCCAAGCGCACCACGTGCCAGTTTAAAACGCACTTTACGTCAAACAATCTCAGGTTGAATCAAAAACGCTGCGACAACTTGACACGCAGGAATATATTAGGATATATTTATCTTCATATTGAAGATTTCGACAAATCCTCTATATATCATTGACTCTAGTTATCAATCACGGGAGACGTGTATGGAAGCGACAACATATAACTACAAGGTCGTCCGCCAGTTCGCCATCATGACGGTGGTGTGGGGGATAGTCGGGATGCTGGTCGGGGTCATCCTGGCCTCGCAGCTGATCTGGCCGGAACTGACTTTTGGCATCGAATGGCTGTCGTATGGCCGCCTGCGCCCGCTGCATACTAATGCGGTGATTTTTGCATTTGGTGGTTCGGCGATGTTTGCGGTGTCGTACTACATCGTACAGCGCACCTGTCAGGTGCGCTTGTGGGCAGGCGGTCTGGCTGCGTTCACTTTCTGGGGCTGGATGGCGGTGATTGTGCTGGCGGCCGTCACGCTGCCGATGGGCTACACCAGCAGCAAGGAATACGCCGAGCTGGAATGGCCGATTGATTTGCTGATTACGGTGGTGTGGGTGTCCTACGCACTGGTGTTTTTCGGCACCATCATGAAGCGCAAGACCAAACATATTTACGTCTCCAACTGGTTCTTCGGTGCCTATATCCTGGTGATCGCGATGTTGCATCTGGTTAATAGCGCGGAGTTGCCCATCGCCTTGTACGGCGGTTCCTGGTTCAAGTCTTACTCTGCTTATGCAGGGGTGCAGGATGCGATGGTGCAGTGGTGGTACGGCCATAACGCAGTGGGATTCTTTCTCACCACGGCCTTCCTCGGCATGATGTATTACTTCATTCCCAAGCAGGCCGGTCGTCCGATCTATTCTTATCGCCTGTCGGTTGTTCACTTCTGGTCGCTCAACTTCATCTACATGTGGGCCGGCCCACACCACCTGCAATACACCGCACTGCCGGACTGGGCACAATCACTGGGCATGGTGTTTTCCCTGATGCTGCTGGCACCGAGCTGGGGCGGCATGATGAACGGCATCATGACGATGTCGGGCGCGTGGCACAAACTGCGTACCGACCCGATTCTCAAGTTCATGGTGACGGCGCTGTCGTTCTACGGCATGTCCACTTTCGAGGGCCCGATGATGGCGATCAAGACCGTCAACGCGCTATCGCATTACACCGAATGGACCATCGGCCATGTGCATTCCGGTGCGCTGGGCTGGGTGGCAATGATTACGATCGGTTCGATGTATTACCTGATTCCCCGCTTGTTCGGACGTGAGTCGATGTACAGCACCAAGATGATCGAATGGCATTTCTGGATGTCGACCGTTGGCGTCGTTCTCTATATCGCTTCGATGTGGATTGCGGGTGTGGCGCAGGGTTTGATGTGGCGCGCAGCGAATGCTGATGGCACGCTGACCTACAGCTTTGCCCAGGTGCTCAACACCATGTACCCGTTCTACGGCATCAGGCTCATGGGCGGTGCGCTGTTCTTCAGTGGCATGTTGCTGATGGCTTTCAATGTTTGGAGAACGGTAAGGATAGGCCGGGTCGTCAACGACGCGCCCATTCCACAAGCCGTACTCGCTTAAGCCACGGAGGAACCCACCATGATCAACCACGAAACCATCGAAAAAAACATCGGCCTGCTGATTGTCCTCACCATCTTCATCGTCAGCATTGGCGGTCTGGTGCAAATCGTGCCGCTGTTTTATCAGACGTCCACCACCACCCCGGTGGCCGGTTTGAAGCCTTATACGGCGCTGCAACTGTCGGGTCGCGACATCTATATCCGCGAGGGCTGTGTCGGTTGCCATTCGCAGATGATTCGTCCGTTCCGTGCCGAGACCGAGCGTTATGGTCACTATTCCGTGGCAGGCGAATATGTTTACGACCGGCCTTTCCTCTGGGGTTCCAAGCGTACAGGTCCTGATCTTGCGCGTGTCGGTGGGCGTTATTCTGATGCCTGGCATGTGGCGCACCTGAGCAATCCGCGCGATGTTGTGCCTGAATCCAATATGCCTGCCTATCCATGGCTGGACCGCCCGCTTGTCGGCACGTCTATCCAGGCCAAAATGCGTACGTTGAATATCGTCGGCCATGGTTATACCCAGCAGGAAATCGACGAAGCACCTGCGGCGCTCGAAGGCAAGACTGAGCTTGAGGCGCTGATCGCCTACCTGCAGGTGCTAGGTATTCACGCGCCAAAGAACTGAGGAGGGTGAGATGAATAGCGTAAGCATTAGCGGCATGATCAGTGGCATCGTCACCGTGGTTTTTATCGTGGTGTTCACAGGCATCGTGTGGTGGGCCTACAGTCGTGGCAACAAGCAGAGTTTTGAGGATGCCGGTCGTTTGCCATTCGAAGAAGACAACGGGGTACATGGTGTCTCGACAGGAAACAGCGGACAGGGAGAAAGATAATGAGTGACTTCACAAGCGGCTTCTGGCCCATTTACATCAGCGTCATCACCTTGGTGAGCATCATTGGCACCTGGATTTTTCTCAAGATGCAAACCACGCGCAAACTCGCGCCCGGCGAAAAAGCTGAGTTGATGGAGCACACCTGGGATGGCGACTTGCAGGATTTCAATAACCCGTTGCCGCGCTGGTGGCTGGGTTTGTTCTACGGCACGATGGTGTTTGCGCTGGTTTATCTGGTGTTGTGGCCGGGAATGGGTAACTATGCCGGGGTGCTGGGCTGGACATCAAAGGGCGAATACGAGGCTGAAGTGAAAGCCGCCGAGGCTCAATTCCAGCCCGTGTATGCCGGGTTCATGAAACAGAGTATCGCCACCGTTGCTGCCGACCCGAAAGCACGCGCCATCGGCAAGAATCTGTTCCTGACCTACTGTTCTCAGTGCCACGGCTCAAATGCTGCGGGTGCCAAAGGCTTCCCTAATTTGACCGATAACGATTGGCTCTATGGCGGTGATCCCGACACCATCAAGACCACGATTACCGGGGGGCGCGGTGGCGTGATGCCTCCGCTGGGTGTGGGACTCGGCCCGCAAAAAACAAAAGAAGTGGCGAACTATGTGTTGTCGCTGTCGGGACGCAATCACGATGCAGCAATGGCGGCTTCCGGCAAAACGATATTCGCCGAGAATTGCGCGGCTTGCCATATGCCGACAGGAACGGGTATGCAGGCAATGGGTGCGCCCAACCTGACCGACAAGGTATGGTTATACGGTGGTTCCGAAGCCACGATTATCGAAACCATAACCAAGGGTCGCAATGGGCATATGCCCGCCATGGACCAGTCGCTGGGCACGACATCCAACAAGGAAGCCAAGTTACATCTGCTGGCGGCCTACGTGTACGGCCTGTCGCAGAAACAGTAAGGCTTTAGAAATGAATGCACTCGCCGGGGATTCCCGGCGAGCTCCTTGAGCGCATTGCCTGTCTCGATTATTTGACAGTGTGTTCAAGCGGCTCATCTTTACGCGGATACATGTAGTGACAGATAACAAGCCTTCTACCGAAGCACCGATCGAGCAGCAGCTCTACGCGATCCAGCAGAAAATCCAGCCGCGTGCAGTGCATGGCATTTTCGCCAACTGGCGCATCGCGCTCGTTCTGATTACGCAAACGGTTTACTACGGACTGCCCTGGTTGCAGTGGGATAATCGTCAGGCCATATTGTTTGATCTGGCAGCGCGAAAATTCTATATCTTTGGTTTGGTGTTCTGGCCGCAGGATTTTGTCTATCTGACTGGCCTGCTGATTCTGTCGGCGTTGTCGCTGTTTCTGTTCACAGCAGTGGCGGGGCGCCTGTGGTGCGGCTACGCCTGTCCGCAAACGGTGTACACCGAAATATTCATGTGGGTGGAAGACTGGATCGAAGGTGATCACGTCGCGCGCAAAAAACTCGACAAGTCATCCTGGAATGCGAACAAGCTGAAAAAGCGCGGGCTGAAGCATGCCGTGTGGTTTGCCATCGCGCTGTGGACCGGCTTCACCTTCGTCGGTTATTTCACGCCGATTCACCTGCTGGGCAGCGAAGTATTAAGCGCCAGCCTCGGCCCGTGGGAAGGCTTCTGGGTTCTGTTCTACGCATTCGCAACCTGGGGCAACGCCGGCTTCATGCGCGAGCAGGTGTGCAAATACATGTGCCCGTACGCACGTTTTCAGAGCGTGATGTTCGACTCCGATACCCTGACGGTGACCTACGATAATTCGCTGGGCGAACCGCGCGGGCCCCGCAGCAAGAAGACGGATTACAAGGCGGCAGGTTTGGGTGTCTGCGTGGACTGCAACGTCTGCGTGCAGGTCTGCCCCACCGGCATCGATATCCGCAACGGCATGCAATATGAGTGCATCGGTTGCGCCGCCTGCATCGACGGCTGCGACCAGATCATGGACAAGATGGGTTATCCGCGCGGCCTGATTCGCTACACCACCGAAAACGTGGTGAAGGGTAAATACCCGGACAGCGGAATCCTCAAACATGTTCTGCGTCCCCGCACCATAATTTACACCGTACTTTTGGCAGTGATTGCGAGTGTCTTTCTCTACAGCCTTGCGACCCGGGTACCGCTGCGCGTGGACGTGGTGCGCGACCGCGCCGCGCTGTCCAAGGAAACCGATGAGGGCATGATCGAAAATGTCTACCGTTTGCAGCTCATCAACAAGGATGGTCAGCCACATCATTACACCGTCCAGGCGCAAGGCATTAGCGGCCTTCAGGTGGTGATGGCAACGCGCGAAGTGTCGGCAGAGCCTTTGCAGACCATTGATGTTCCCGTGAGCCTGGTAGCCGATCCGGTAGAGCTGAAAGGCCGCTCGATCAAAGTGAGCTTTACCATTCAATCTACAGACAACCCACGTATCCGGAACGTGGTCGATACCAAATTCTTTAACCGGTAGTTTTTACAAAAAACAGCACCAAAGGAATATCGCCATGAATACGCTCAACGTTCAACTAAGCAAACCCTGGTATCGCGAATTCTGGCCATGGTTTCTCATGAGCTTGCCCGCTACCGCAGTGATTGCTGGACTGATTACCGCGTGGCTTGCGTTCAGTACTGCGGATGGTTTGGTGGTAGGGGATTATTACAAGGCTGGACTCGTCATCAATCAGACGCTGGCACGCGATGATGCGGCGCGCGCAGAAGGGATCAATGCTACGTTGAAAGTTGAAGACGGGGCGCTGTCGATTACCCTGGCCGGGCAGATGCATTCGTATCCTGAAAAACTGACGCTGACTCTGGCGCATCCCACGCATCAGGGAATGGATCACATCATCGATCTGTATCATGCGGGCGGCGGGCAATATCGCGCAACACTGCCCGCAATGCGTGATGGTAAATGGCACGCACAACTGGTCGATACCCAATCCACCTGGCGTCTGGCCGGTGTGTTGCACACGCCGTTTGTACAGCCCATCATGCTGTCAGCATCTGGAACTATCGTTCATCAACCACAGGGAGAATGAAATGGACGTCGTGCTTAATCTGTTATTTACCAGCGGTATTGGCTTGTTGAGCCTCTTCACCATTCTATTTATTATCGGCATGGGGTTTTTCATGTCGGGCTGGGTCAAGCGAAAAATGAACGATCCTGAAGAATAACCGCCATCACGAAGAGGAATACGCCATGATGCAGCGCCTGATTCACATACTGTGGCCATCCTTTCTTGTGGCCGGAGCGGCGGACATTATCTTCACCAGCCTGTTTGATCCGCTGGAGATTTTGTATCGCGGAGAGCCGCTGATCGAACACCGGATTGCCGCCTACACCATCGGCTTTTTCTTTTTCTGGTTGATCTGTATCGGTTCCAGTGCCATGACGTGCTATTTTCAGCGCAGTGCCAATGAAATCAACCGTTGCCCGTTGCCGCCGCGCAACCGGCCCGAAGGCTGCCCCAAGCGCGACGACGGCAGCGGCTGTTGCTGACGCGAGTCGCGCCCTGAAGGCGGGGCGATGTTGAAACCAGAATCCCGCCATCTGAAAAAGATGGCGGTGGCTTTGGCTGTTATATGCGTGCTCGCCGCAATCTACTGGTTCGGGCTGCGCACCGATCCCAAAGTGGCGGCGCTCAACCAGACCATCGCAGAAAAGGGCAGCTCGGCCCTACGTCATTACCCTTATCCCTTTCGCGTGCTGCGGCTCGAAGGCACGACTGCCGTGATGGCAACACCGCGTTCCCCAGCCGTGCCGGTCTACACCATGATCGGCGCACTCGACCCCGCGCTCGCGGGAAAGTCGCCCGACGATCCGGATTTTACTGCAGCTCAGAAGGACCTGGCCAGCGTGCAGTCCGAGGCGAGAGGCATCGTGGCCGAACAACCCGGCATCACCGAAGTGAAATGGGAACTGGACGCCGACTGGCTGATCGCGCACGGGATTTCGCTGAACTAAGCGGCCAGGTTTGCAGCGCGAAGCTTACATAAAACCCACCATTCTTTATCAATAGTCGGATTGCTGCCAACAGCGAAATTCCGGTGTGGGTTCATGGTCGTCCATTACGATCAGATTCGCTGAACGCTAGAACCAGTATGGCGAACGTCTGCTAATTGGATATACAAATGCGTGCTTGCGACCCGTAGGAGGCGGTCAGCATTATGAAAAGCGGACGTTCAACGTTTAGGTTAAGCGGGCGCGCGCGAGGCGGCAACTACGAAGTGAGCCGGCATTTCGCGCGCTCCGCTTGAACCGATTGTTGGACGAAGCCGCTACGCGGAGGATTCGCCTACTTCTGCGCCACGAATTATTCTGCACCTTCAACCCCTTAATGCCGAGGGGTTGATTCTGCAAT
>JBEBIZ010000030.1:0-25783 GCA_040080135.1 Thiobacillaceae bacterium | reverse complement strand
TTGGTCAATCGCTTTTGCAAGTTGTGCTATTGAAGCAGGGGTTGCTACAGTGTTCGCATAAAGACTGACCATTGGGATGTGCCCAAGAAGTAAGTCGACGCCACCAGCAGCCCCACCAATTACAGTCAATGTGTCAGCCATTTATATTCTCCATTAATAGGGAAGTGAGTTTCAGGAACACTGCGCCGCCAACGGCCCATAGAAAAACAAGATCATTTCTGTAGTAGTGGTAAATAAAAAAATATCGCCCGGAATAAGTCAGGATTTGATCGATAAATTTCAGGTTCTGAGGCGAAACCAATTTGTTATCTAGCTCCTGCTTTCTCTCGAAAAATTCCTTTTTGTCGACCATCCTCATTCCGGGCGTAGGCATTCTGGCCAAGATAAGGAACAAGCCAATTACCAGCCACCAGAAAGACAGGTGGCTGAGAAAAACACTAACTTCACCAATAATTCCTCGCATGGTTTTAGGCCGCCTTTCTCAAATCCAGCAGGAATCCGCTGCAGCACACCCCCCTCTCGCCAACGCTCGCAGAGGACAAGAACCTCTTCGAGGTGTCGGGCAATGCTGCGGCTTCGGCGGTGATGGGCACGCTGTCGGTGAAGTGGCTGATGAAGGTGTTCTCGGCGAGGTCGATGTCGCCCAGCTGGGCGGTGTCGCCGAGAGTGCCCAGGCTGCCGTCGGTTTTGACATAGGTGCCGAGGTCGGCGATGACGTTGCCGTTGGCGAGCAGGGTGCTGTGCTCGGTTTTGGCGACGTGGATGGCGGCGATGTTGCTGGCGGCCAGGGTGGTCAGTTCGCCGGCCTGGCTGATGCCGTCGCTGTTGAGGTCGCGCCAGATGCGCAGGCTGGCAAAGCGGGTGTCCAGCGCATCGACTTTGCCGTCGAGGTTGGTGTCTTCTTGAGCCAGCGCGGCAAAGCCGTCGGCGGCAGTGCCGCCCGCAGCCAGCGGCGTCGAGTCGCCGAAGAGTTCGCGCCCGCTGTCGATGGTGCCATTGCCGTTGCGGTCGAGGACGAGAAAGCCGTCGTCGGGAGACACCCAGCCGGTGGCGGTCTTGACGCCGTCGCCGTCGTGGTCGAAGAGGATGGGGGCGGTGGTGCTGAGGCCGAGGGTTTCGAGACCGTCGCCGTCGAGGTCGAGGGTGAGGGGGTCGCGGCGTTCGATGAAGTTGCTGGCGCCGGTGAAATTTGAACCGCACATCATGTTGATTGCAGGATCGGTAAAAGGCTCACCTCTGTCCATCGCATTCTTCAGGTTGTCATAGTCGTCGAGTTGTTGAAGCTCCGAGTCATTCGAGCGGTTAATGACCGCGTCGGAAACCCCTTTCAGTACATCCGATCCGCCCGGGAAAGTAGATAGTCCGCTAACAGCTTTCACACCGGCACGCGCGAGGTCTGCACCAGCAGTATTAACTGCATGCGCGGTGTCCACATTTGGGTTGTTTTTATAGGTGTCACAAGCGGCATCGAAAGCGCTTTTTTTGCTGTAGACATCAATCGAATCTTCACTTTTACTCACAGCCGAATCGGCTTTTTTCGCAACGCTTAGCCAGTCCCATACCGTGCTTACAAATTCGTTCAGTCCCATTTCAATCTCCTCTATTCAGTCAGAAAATTTCTACCCAAAAAAACACTCAATTCCCTTGAGGCTGTTTTTGCTCTGCCTGGCGCAGTAGTTTGTCCAGATGTGACTTTGCTAATTTATTTCCTTGTTTTGCCGATGCTTCATACAATTTTCTTGCCTGATCAATGTTTTTAACGACACCGTATCCCTTCTCGTAAAATAAACCTAAAGCATATTGAGCTTCCTCTTCCCCTTGGGCTGCCGATTTGGAAAACCATTTCGCTGCTTCTATAAGGCTCTGTGGCACGCCCCGTCCACTCATGTAGCGAATACCCATTGCTGTTTGTGCCATTGCGTATCCTTGATTTGCAGATTTCTCACACCACAGGATTGATTTTGAATAGTCTTGCGGCACACCCCGCCCAAGTTTGAACATACGGCTCAATTGAAACTGAGCATCCGCGTCACCCGCGATAGCCGCTTTCTGATACCACTTGAATGCCTCCGCATGATCGGCCGGGACGCCATCGCCACGCGAGTACAGTTTTCCTAAATTCCCAGAGGCATTCGGCATCCCTTGTTCAGCAGATTTTTTCAGCCAGTCAATCGCCGCTTTGCTATTTTTCGGTACGCCACGACCTTGCAGGTAATGCAGGCCAAGTCCATTTTGGGCGTAAGCGTGCCCGCGCTCAGCTGCGTGTTTTTCCAGTCGAAAGGCTTCGGCCTCGTTCTTAATTACGCCGCGCCCTGCCGAATAGAGTTTCGCCAAGTTGTGCATGGCGTCCAGGTTTCCCTGATCCGCAGATTTTTTGTACCACTTTGCCGCCACGGCTTCGTCTTTGGCGATGCCGCGCCCTTTCTCATAAGCCAGCCCCAACTGGAACTGCGCTTTGGCATCGCCTTTTTCGGCTTGCTTCAGTTGGTACGGCAGGTTGATGCTGCACTCTGGTTTTGTTTTAGCCGCTTGGATGTCTTCACATGCAGCGTGTGCCGTTGCGCTTGCCACAAGCAGACCGGCCACCAAGAGCGATAATTTCCGCATGGTTCTGTATATCGAACCCAAAGGGGTCAGCATCGCATTGTTTTTTCTCGCCATCATTTATCTCGTCCTCTGCTGTTCAAAATCCAAAACCAGTTTGCGTATCGGTATCGACAGGCTGATCCGACTTGCCGACGGGTCGTCCCGGTCGCTTCTGGGTGCGCCGGACGCCTGCCGCTGCACATATCTTGTCGCCGAAGCGGTCATTACCCGGCGGCGGCCTTTGCGATAAGGCAAGTCGAATATCGCTCAAAGCGGTTTCATCCAACTCACTGCGAAATAAGACCCGACACGCGACCTGTCTGTCGGCATCATTCCGCACTATCGCAAGACCGATCAGGTACGGGGTGATACGCAGGTCGGGTTGGCCAATACCAAAACAGAGAACGGAGTTCCATAAAATCTGCTTCCATTCATCGCAGCCATGCTAGACAACCCAGCACCCCCTGTATATGAACCGTTCGGTTCATATGGTTATTTTGTTTCTTTTATTGCAATCAACAATATACGGTCGCTTTATGGATACGGTCGATTTTGCAGGCGCGGATCGTGCGATACCAATTGCACGCCCGGCCAATATTGATTACGCGTCCGCATCGGTCAGTCTCTGTATCGGGTCAAGCAGCTCGTGCGGCGTGCTTATGCCGGGTTCATTCTGGCGCGGATCAGTTTTATGCTGATCGCTTTGGCAACTGCCTGGGTGCGGTTGTTGACGCGCAGTTTTACCATGATGTGCTGCACGTGATTTTTTACGGTCTTTTCGCTGAGACCGAGAATTTGCGCAATTTCCCAGTTGGTTTTGCCTTCGCGCAACCAGTGCAGCACTTCTTGTTCGCGCACTGAGATAACCGGGCGGACGGTCGCAGCTTTTGGCTGGACAGCTTGCTTATTTGCCAATACCCGGATGAGTGCGCCATGCATGGGCGGCACAAGCAACTCAAGCAGATGGGCATGATGGGGAGTCAATGTGCCCGGGATGCGGGAGAAACTGAAATAGCTGGCGGCATTGCCGTGCTGGTCGCGCAGACCATGCGCTGCGATGTTGTGCAGGCGGAATCGGTAAAACTGGGCGAGCCAGGCCGGGGTGGTTTCTAACTTTGTATCTTCCGGCTCGAATAGTTGCGGTTTATGTTCTCTGCACCATTTAGCCATGACCGGGCTGGTCACGCCGCCATCAGGTCGGGCGAGACCACGAACATAGTCAACCGGAAAACCGCTGCTCAGCATATGACGGATGTGCATGCCGTTTTTATCGATTTCCCCCACGCCACAGATGAGGCTTTCATGAGGAAACAATACCTGCAATTCTTTCTGCGTCCATTGCAGGTATTGCTCGGTGGTATCAATTTTAAGTGCAGACTCGATGGTGGTAATAAAGGCCGCATGTTCGTGCTCGAGCAATCCACGTGTTGCGTTGATCACTGTTGACATGGGCGTTTGGACTGACCCGTAACAAGGCATCCCTCGCAGCCGACAAGATCGTCAGGCATGTTTTCTCCACTTCTGATTATTGTTTTGTTCTTGGTGCGCGCAGGAACTTTCAGGACTATATACTGCCCCCCCCCCCCGCGTGTCAATACGGTACAAGTGATAGATGTGATGCTTTAAGCAAAGATTTACGTTCGCTTATTTTTTGGCCGTGCCATGCTGCGGCATCCGCGAGCCTGTCACAAACCTGGCGCGCCCTGTGGCTGCCGCACCAGGCTGTGATGGAGTAGCCCGTGAATGGGCGGTAACGCGCTACAATCTTGCGCTCGCAACTTGGCACTCGTAACCCGGCCCGCCCATGACCGACTCGCTCGAAAACCAATCGCAAGAAACGCTTGAAGCCAGCCTGAAGCAGGTGCAAACCCTGCTCGCAAAAATGCGGCTGGTGGAAGAGCTCGTCCATAAGCAGGGCGGGGCGCGGCACGAGTTGGTCGAAAATCTGGTACACAAACAGAACCTGGCCGAGCTCAAGAAGCGGCTGGATGAACTGCACCCAGCCGACGTCGCCTATATTCTGGAGTCGCTGCCGCTAGCTGACCGGCTGCTGGTATGGGAGCAGGTGCGGGCTGACCGCGACGGCGAAATCCTGCTTGAAGTGTCGGATGCCGTGCGCGAGTCGCTCATCGCCAGCATGGACAATGCCGAGCTGCTCGCCGCTGCCGAGTCGCTCGATACCGACGAAATCGCCGACATCGCGTCCGATCTGCCGCACGACGTGATCGCCGAACTGCTGACCTCGCTCGATGCGCAAAAACGCGCACGCTTGCAATCTGCATTGGCTTTCCCCGAAGACACGGTCGGCGCGCTGATGGATTACGACATGGTCACCATCCGCGAAGATGTCACGCTGGAAGTGACCTTGCGCTATCTGCGGCGGCTGGGTGATTTGCCGGATCAACTCGACAAACTGTTCGTGGTCGATCGCAATGAAGCGCTGATCGGCGTGTTGCCGCTGAAACGCCTGTTGACCGCCGATCCGGAAGCGTCCGTGGCCGCCGTGATGGTTGAAGACATGGTGATTTTCCGCCCTGAGGACGAAGCAACCGATGCCGCGCAGGCATTCGAGCGCTACGACCTGGTGATGGCACCAGTGGTGGACAGTCAAGGGCGGCTGATTGGCCGTCTCAGCATTGACGCGGTGGTGGACTACATCCGTGAATCGGCCGATTCGGACATGTTGTCGATGGCGGGTTTGAAAGAAGAGGAAGACCTGTTTTCATCGGTTTGGCGCGCCGCGCGCAACCGCTGGATGTGGCTGGCAATCAATCTGTGTACCGCGTTTATCGCCTCGCGCGTGATCGGTATTTTTGAAGGCAGCATCGAAAAACTCGCCGCACTGGCGGCGCTCATGCCCATCATCGCCGGTATCGGCGGTAACTCCGGCAACCAGACCACCACCCTGATTATTCGCGGCCTGGCGCTCGGCCAGATCACCCAGGCCAACGCCCGTCGCCTGATTATCAAAGAGTTGGGCGTGGCGGTGCTGAACGGTATCGTCTGGGGTGCCGCCGTTGGCCTGTTCGCCTGGCTGCTGTATCACAGCATCGCGCTGGGCGGTGTCATGGCGCTAGCGATGATGTTGAATCTGCTGGTCGCCGCGCTCGCCGGTATTTTCATTCCACTGATGATGAACCGCATGAAGCGCGACCCCGCCATCGGTTCATCCGTACTCCTCACCGCCACCACCGACAGCATGGGATTTTTCATCTTTCTCGGCTTGGCCACCGTGATTCTGCTTTGAGATGAAGTCCTCCGCCCACCCTCCCGACAGCCGCGCGCTGTACTGGCGATTATTGTCGTTTGTGCGGCCTTACTGGCGCATGTTCGCGCTGTCTCTGGTTGGCCTGATTGCGACTGCCGCCACCGAGCCCGCGTTGCCCGCACTGTTCAAGCCACTACTGGATCAGGGCTTTGTCGAAAAAGATGTGCATTACCTGCATCTGATTCCGCTTTTGATCTTGGCACTATTTCTGATTCGCGGACTCGCCACATTTATCAGCACATATTGCATGGCCTGGGTTGGCACACGTCTGGTGATGGATTTACGCGCAGCGATGTTCGACAAACTGATGGTTCTACCCACGCGTTTTTTTGACCAGACCGCCAGCGGCCAGCTCATCGCGCACCTTGCATTCAACGTCACTCAGGTTACGCAGTCTGCAACCAACTCCCTCACTACCCTGGTACGCGACAGCCTCACCATACTGGGCCTGCTTGGTTATCTGCTATGGCTTAACTGGTCACTCACCCTGATTGTGTTTGGCATCGCCCCGCTCGCCGCCTTCATCGTCAAGATCGCAAGCCGCCGCCTGCGCGGCCTCGCCCGCCGCGCCCAGCAAAATCTGGGCGACATCACCCAGGTGGTCGATGAAGCGGTATCCGGCCATCGCGTGGTCAAACTTTTTGGCGGCGAAGACTACGAACGGCAGCGCTTTGGCCAGGCCATCAACGATGCTCGCCGCTTCGAGATGAAACGCATCGCCGCCGCCGCCGCCTACGATCCGATCATCCAGTTTTTGGGTGCCATTGCCCTGGCGCTGATTGTTTACATTGCCACCGGCCAGGCCACCAGCGACCACAATACCGTCGGCGGTTTCGTCGCGTTTTTCATGGCCATGCTGCTGCTGTTTGCGCCGGTCAAACGGCTGACAGGCGTCAACGAACAGTTCCAGCGTGGACTCGCCGCCGCCGAAAATATTTTCGGCCTGCTGGATGAAGACGCCGAACGCGACAGCGGAACACAGGCACTTGAACACGCACAGGGGAAACTGGAATTCCGCGACGTGACCGTCCACTATCCTGGCAAACCACAAGCCGCACTGGATGCCGTCACGCTGACGATTGCACCCGGCGAAACGGTCGCACTCGTGGGGGCCTCCGGTGCGGGCAAAACAACGCTCGCGAATCTGGTGCCACGTTTCTACGACCCGGATGGCGGCACGCTACTGCTCGACGGCATTGATACGACCCAGCTCACGCTCGCCAGCCTGCGCGCCAATCTTGCACTGGTGTCGCAAGACATCGTGCTATTCAACGACACGCTGGCCAAAAACATCGCGTACGGCGCGCAACGCGACGCAAATCCGGCCAGCATTCGCGAAGCCTGCGTTGCCGCCCACGCTTGGGAGTTCATCGACAAGCTGCCCGACGGGCTCAACACCCAGGTCGGGGAGAACGGCATGAGACTCTCTGGCGGCCAGCGCCAGCGCATCGCCATTGCCCGCGCCCTACTCAAAAATGCACCGATCCTGATCCTCGACGAAGCGACCTCCGCGCTCGATACCGAATCCGAGCGCCACGTCCAGGCCGCGCTCGACACGCTGATGGCGAACCGCACCACACTGGTCATCGCGCACCGCTTATCCACCATCGAACGCGCCGACCGTATCGTCGTGCTCGAAGCCGGGCGCATCATCGAGATCGGCCCGCACGCCGAACTCATCGCCAAAAATGGCCGCTACGCGCAGCTCCACGCCCTGCAATTTTCCACATGAACACGACGACACCCGCCTGGATCAAACCCTCCCGCTCGCTCCTCACAGAGGCCGGGCGCGCCATCGGCGACTATCAGATGATCCGCAACGGCGACCGGATTTTGCTAGGTTTATCCGGCGGCAAAGATTCACTCGCGCTGTTACACACCTTGCATCACCTGCAACAAAAGGCGCCGGTGAAATTCGAGTTGCTGGCCTGTACCGTCGATCCGCAAACTGACGATTACAACCCCAAGTCGATGGTGCACTACCTGGCTGCGCTCGGCGTGCCGTATTTTCTGGAATCGCAGCCGATCATGCGCGACGCGCTCAGAACGCTGACCAAAGATTCGGATTCCTACTGTGCGTATGGCGCACGAATGCGTCGCGGCATTTTGTATCGCATCGCCCGCGAGCAGAATTGCAACGTCGTCGCGATGGCGCACCATCTCGACGACCTGGCCGAAACCCTGATGATGTCGATGTTGTTCGGCGGCAAACTCAGAACCATGTCGCCGCATTATCTAAACGATGCAGCCGATCTGCGCATCATCCGTCCGTTTGTCTACGCCCGCGAACGCCAAACCCGCGCATTTGCCACCGACGCTGCGCTACCGGTCATTTCCGATAACTGTCCCTGCTGTTTCGCCAAACCCCAGCAACGCTACGCGATGAAGCAAATGCTGGCCGAACAGGAAAAAGTACACCCGCGCATTTTCAATAGCCTGCTGACAGCGATGCGGCCATTGATGGGTGGACCACCGGCCTGAATCCGAAGCTCAACGCTGCGGTTTGCAGCGTTTTCCCTCATATTCGAAACGGTTCAGCTTGTAGGTCTTGCCATCCCAGCGCTCCACCGGAAAACAAAATCCCGGACCGCCCACCGAGATATCCGGCCAGCCCTCCTTGCCTCGAGTTGTCAGAAATTCGGGTATCCCTGTATTGCCTGTGATCACACGCCAACGACCGTCGGCCTGCTTGCTCAGCAGGGTAAATCCCGTTCCTGTATTGCCATAACAATAGGTTCCACCTTCTGTCACGACGGCGTCGGGGCGGCCATCGCCGTTGATATCGCGCACTTGTTCTATGACGCCGGGGGAATAGGAAGCGCCGGAATCATCCGTGTCGCAGGCGCGCCACTCCTTGCCTTTGAGCTTATAGCCCGCCGCCTTGAATACCGCCGCCTGTTCTTCCGCAGACAAATTCACGCTTGCCGAAGACTCCGCCCGCACCTGAGTCCAGCTACCCATCGCGATGACCAATATGCAGAACCATCCGCGCGCCAAAAGTGAAACCTCACCATACGTCTTCATACGTCACCCCGCTCTTCACTAAAATCCAACCATAGACGCAGGCGCATCCGTTGCAAGCCGATCGTTACCGGAACCAACATCGCGCGACCAGACATTTCCCGATCAGCCATTTGCCCGTAGAATCAAACCTTTGTTTTAATTGATATTTTCCACACGGAGAGCAAGGTTATGACCGCTTCTTTTATTGCCCCCAAACGCATCCTCATGGGGCCTGGCCCGTCCGACGTGCCGCAGCGCATTCTCGACGCGATGGCGCGCCCGACTATTGGTCATCTCGATCCCGCTTTCGTCGATTTGATGGAGCAGATCAAATCCATGCTGCGGATGGCGTTCCAGACTGAAAATGCGCTGACTTTCCCGGTCTCCGCACCAGGTTCGGCGGGGATGGAAATGTGTTTTGTGAACCTGGTGGAGCCGGGCGACAAGGTCATCGTCTGCAAGAATGGTGTATTCGGCGGGCGCATGCTGGAAAACGTCAAACGCACCGGCGGCGTGCCGGTGGTGGTGGACGATGCCTGGGGTGCGGCGGTGTCACCCAACAAAGTGCGCGATGCCTTCAAGGCCAATCCCGATGCCAAAATCCTCGCGTTCGTTCACGCCGAAACTTCAACCGGCGCGCAGTCGGATGCGGAAACGCTCGGCAAGATCGCACAGGAATTTGGCGCGCTCACCATTATGGACTGTGTGACCAGTCTCGGCGGCACGCCGATTTACATGGACAAATGGGGCATCGACGCAGTGTATTCTGGCAGCCAGAAATGCCTGTCGTGCACACCGGGACTGTCGCCCGTTTCATTCTCCGAACGCGCCATCGCCCGCATCAAAGCGCGCACGACCATCGTGCAAAGCTGGTTTCTTGATTTGAATCTGGTGCTCGGCTACTGGCAGTCCGCCGGCAAGCGTACCTATCACCACACCGCGCCGATCAACCCCATGTACGGCCTGCACGAAGCGCTGGTCATCCTGGAAGAAGAAGGCCTGGAAAACGCCTGGGCGCGCCACCGTGCAATGCACGAAAAGCTCAAGGCGGGACTTGAAGGCATGGGCTTGAAATACGTAGTCGAGGCATCCGCCCGCCTGCCGCAACTCAATTCGATCTACGTGCCGGAAGGCATCGACGAGGCCGCTGTGCGCGCCCAATTGCTCGCCGAATTCAACCTCGAAATCGGCGCGGGTCTGGGCGACATGGCAGGAAAAATATGGCGCATCGGTTTGATGGGCTATTCGGCCAAGCAGGCCAATGTGGATTACTGCCTGAAGGCGTTGAAAACCTGCTTGCCCTGAGAAGGCTACATCAAGCCGAAATAAATCGCCGTATCATGCGCCGGTCTTTTTTCGTTGGTCTGCCAGAATGGGCAGCGGGATCGCTCCGGCGCTCCGCTCGCTGTTGTTCGCGCTGCGCCTGGCTATCCTGGCTTTCTTCGTACAAGGTACGGGCCACTTCCGCCGAGCCGCGCAGCATCGATAGCGCGCTCACGGTGATGTCCCAAACATATTCCCCGTTTTGGATCAGGAGCCGGTCGTTTTTCTGAATCTCTTTCGCCGGTTTGACGCGCTCATCATTGAGCTTGACCTTGCCCATATCGACCGCTTGTGTGGCGAGGCTGCGTGTTTTGTAGAAACGCGCGCACCACAACCATTTATCGAGGCGCATTTTTTCAGGCGGCATCAAGTTTTTCCAACCTGTCAAAGCTTGCCGTCATGTTTGAATATGAAGAACGCATCGAACGCATTCTGCTCCGTTTAATTTGATTATGGAAAGCCATCATGCCAAAAATTCTCGCTTTCGCCGGTAGCGCCCGGCGCGACTCCTGGAACAAAAAACTCATCCGCGTTGCCGCAGAAGCGGCACGCACGGCAGGTGCCGAAGTCACGCTGATCGACTTGGCGGATTATCGTTTGCCTGTATACGACGAAGACATGGAAGAAGCCGAAGGGTTGCCGGAAAACGCGCTGAAACTGAAAGCCCTGTTCAAGACGCACGACGCCTTGTTGATTGCCTGTCCGGAATACAACAGTTCGATCACGCCGCTGTTGAAAAACACGCTCGACTGGGTGTCGCGCGAGTGGCAGGGCGAAAGCGGGCTGGTACCGTATCAAAACAAGATTGCAGCCCTCATCGCCGCGTCGCCTGGGCAATTCGGCGGCATGCGCATGTTGCCGCATGTACGGCAAATTCTGAACACATTGGGTGTGCTGGTACTGCCGGGACAATTCAGCCTGCCACACGCCCACCTGGCGTTCGATGCCGAGGGCGCGCTGAAGGAATCACAGCGGCTTTATGAACTGGTATCAGCGCTGGTCAGCGTAACCGGCAAACACATCGGCTGATCCGCCGCCATAGGCGCAGCATGCGACATGCCCGCATAACCTGCGAGTATGGCAATCAAGGTCAACCCCAGGGTGAAGCCGGGTAAACTACCAGTGTGATAACTGTGGCGGCTATCGGTAGACTGAACGGGAAATGGGCATTGGCGTGACATGGTGAACTCCTTAAATACATTTGTTCTGAAAATGCAAGGAGTGCAGCCACGGTTGCGGATGCAGACTGGCGGCCCCGCTATCTGTTAATCAGACCGGAAGCTTTGCGTCCCCGCCTCACGACGGGTTTGCGTTTTTCAGGGTAACCCTGTTAACGACACCATTCCCGCTGACTTTAGCCTCAATGCTGAATATTTTTATGGAATTTTCTGAATTCTGAATGATGATAAAAACGCCCCCTACCAATACCTACACCCGCAGCGCAATCGGGTTGCACTGGCTCATGGCGCTGGCGCTGGCTTCCAACCTGGTGCTCGGCCTGTCGATGGCGGACTTGCCGCTGTCGCCGCAAAAACTGCAATTGTTTTCCTGGCACAAATGGGCCGGGATGACGCTGCTGGCACTGGTCACGCTGCGCCTGCTATGGCGCGTAACGCACCCTGTGCCGCAAGCTTTGCCCAATACACCCGCATGGCAAGCCCGTGCCGCAAACTTGTCGCATTTCGGCTTGTATCTGCTGATGTTTGCCATTCCGCTTTCCGGCTGGCTGATGAGTTCGGCAGGGGGCTTCCAGGTGGTCTATTTAGGTGTTCTGCCGCTGCCCGACCTGATCGGCAAAAACAAGGCGCTGTTCGAGTCGCTGAAAGAAATCCACGAGACGCTGAATTACGCCATGCTCGCGCTAGTCATTGTGCATAGTGCGGCTGCGCTAAAGCACCACTGGTTCGACCGCGACCCAACCCTCGCCCGCATGCTGCCTTGGCTTGCCCGCACCAACCGTCACTGATCCCAAAGTCCCAGCTTTTATTAATTCGGCCACTCAAAAGTTTGAACAAGCCCGGCCTTAGACAACACAACGAACCCCACTCGCACCCACAGAGCCGAAGCAATAAACAATTTAAACAGCATGTTATTGAGGCGGCTATGGCGCGGGGGAAAACAAGCGATAACCCCAACCAAACGCCCCAGGCAAAAACTATTTGATAGCCAACTCAATAGTCGTTACTGCGACTGCATCCTGTCCTTGGCCACGAAATACTTGCGGGCATAGGCAACGAGTTGGGCATCGCCGGGATGATCCACGGTTTCGATGCCGACCACCCGCTTTGCGGTCTCGTGATCATGCGCGTGGATATGCTTGATCAGTTCGAGTTTGGCTTGGCCGGGGCCGACAATCAGGATTTCCGCAGCACCACTCAAGGCTTCGACGACTTCATGGTAATAGTGCTGATCTTCAGGCTGGCGACTGCCGCTAACAGAACCGCGCTTGCGCTGCAAATGCCGGGACGGGTTAGCCGGATGAACCACAGATTTTTCAACGTCATCCGGGCTGATGTGCATGACACGAGCCTCGTTATGATCGAGCCAGACAGTAGCATGGTAGTGAGACATGACTTCCCTTTCGTGGGTGGTGAATAATTCAGCACCACTTACATGGGGCAATCCTGACTGGATTCAAGGGTCAGGACATGGCAGTCCTCGGCCTATTTCACTGCTTCTTTCATCTGCTCCAGGATCGCCGGGTTCTCCAGGGTGGAAATATCCTGGGTGATTTCCTCGCCCTTCGCAATCGCACGCAACAAGCGGCGCATGATTTTCCCGGAGCGGGTTTTGGGCAGGTTATCGCCGAAGCGAATTTCATCCGGCTTGGCAATCGGGCCGATTTCTTTGGCGACCCACTCGCGCAATTCGGCCACAATTTTGCGCGCGGTATCCCCGGTCGGACGCGCGCCTTTTAGCACCACAAACGCGACCACGACTTCGCCCTTGATCTCGTGCGGTTTGCCGACCACCGCCGCTTCGGCGACTTGGGGGTTGGAAACCAGCGCCGATTCGATTTCCATCGTGCCCAGGCGATGGCCGGACACGTTCAGCACGTCGTCGATCCGCCCCATGATCCAGAAATAACCATCGGCATCGCGGTGCGACGAGTCGCCCGCGAGATAGGTTTTGCCGCCCAGTTCTTCCGGGAAATAGGTTTTTTTGAAACGCTCCGGGTCGCCCCATAAGGTGCGCAGCTGTGAAGGGAAAGGCCGCTGGATAACCAGATACCCGCCCTGGCCTTTTTCCACTGCACCACCGTGTTCATCGGTAATCGCCGCCATGATGCCGGGCAGCGGCAGGGTGCAGGAACCGGGTTTGGTCGGCACAGCGCCGGGCAAGGGCGAAATCATGTTGGCACCGGTTTCGGTCTGCCACCAGGTATCCACAATCGGGCAGCGTGCGCCGCCGATGACCTGGTGATACCACATCCATGCTTCGGGATTGATCGGCTCACCCACGGTTCCCAACAAGCGCAATGAAGTCAGATCAAATTTCGCCGGCAAATCCGAGCCGAGTTTGATGAGCGAGCGGATCGCGGTCGGCGCGGTGTAAAAGGTCGTGACTTTGTGCTTCTGGATCGTCTCCCAGAAACGCCCGGCGTGCGGATAGGTCGGGATGCCTTCAAAGATCACCTCGGTCATGCCCAGCGCCAGAGGGCCGTAAGCGACATAGGTATGGCCGGTGATCCAGCCCACATCCGCAGTACACCAGAACACATCGCTGTCCGGTTTGGCGTCGAACACCCATTGCATCGACAACATTGCACCGAGCAGATAGCCGCCGGTGGAATGCTGTACGCCCTTGGGCTTGCCGGTGGAGCCGGAGGTATACAGAATAAACAAGGGATGCTCAGCACCGACCCACACAGGCGCGCAGGTGTCTGCCTGGGTCAAGGTCAGTTCGTGCCACCACACATCGCGTTTGTTCCATGCCACTGCACCGCCAGAGCGGCGATACACCACGACATTTTTCACGCAGGAGGTGTCGCCCATTGTCAGCGCTTCATCCACCGCGTGCTTGAGCGGAATCGCACGACCGCCGCGCATGGACTCATCTGCCGTGATGATGAGTTTAGCTTTTGCATCCTCGATGCGCTCGAACAGGCTCTTGGCCGAGAAGCCGCCAAACACCACCGAATGAATCGCTCCAATGCGCGCACACGCCTGCATCGCGACCACCGCTTCGATGCTCATCGGCATATACACAATCACGCGGTCGCCCTGGGTCACGCCCAGCGATTTCAAGCCGTTGGCGAATTTGCAGACGCGGGCATGTAATTGCTTGTAGGTGACCTTCGTCACCGTGCCATCATCGGCCTCGAAAATCAGCGCGACTTTGTCGCCGCGCGCCGCCAGATGGCGGTCGAGGCAGTTATAGGAAATATTCAGCTCACCGTCGTCAAACCATTTGTAGAACGGCGCGTTCGACTCATCCAGCGTGCGCGTGAACGGCTTGTGCCAGGCGACTGTCTGCCGCGCGAGATCCGCCCAGAAGCCTTCGTAATCGGCCTCGACTTTCGCGCACAGCGCCCGGTAGCCCTCCATCCCGCGCACATTGGCCTGCGCCACAAAATCCGCAGCGGGGGGAAAGACGCGGGTTTCAGTCAATACGGATTCGATGTTGGCCATGGGCTGCTCCTGCTGTTGCGTCGTAAAAAAAGCGGCAAACTCTACGCGTCAAGTCGACGACTTGCTGAAGCGTTTCTGCAGATACGCCGCAAACTCTTCGCGCACTTGCGGATGCTTCAGGGCAAACTCCACCGTCGCTTCCAGGTAGCCAATCTTCGAGCCGCAATCGTAGCGGATACCGCTGAACTCGTAGGCCAGAACCTGCTGCTCTTTGAGCAGCGCGGCGATGGCATCGGTGAGTTGCAACTCGCCGCCGGAGCCACGTTGAATTTGCCCCAGATAATGAAAAATACGCGGCGTGAGAATGTAGCGCCCCACCACGCCCAGCGTTGATGGCGCGTCTGCCGGCTTGGGTTTTTCAACAATGAGATCGATGCGGCTGAGCTGATCAGCCATCGGCTTGGCAGCGACGATGCCATACGACGCCGTATCCTCCGGCGCAACATTCTGCACACCGATAATGGACGAATGGTAATAGTCGTATAAATCGACCATCTGCTTCATCACCGGCGGTGTGCCGTCGATCAGATCGTCAGCCAAAATCACCGCAAACGGCTCATCGCCAATCGCCGGGTAGGCGCACTGCACAGCGTGCCCCAGGCCCAGCGCCTCAGCCTGGCGGATGTAGATGCAATTCACATTGGACGGCAGCATATTGCGCAGCTCGTCGAGCGTCTCTTTTTTGCCGCGCTGCTCCAGTTCAGTTTCCAGCTCGTAGGCTTTGTCGAAGTGATCGGCAATCGCGCGTTTGGTGCGGCCAATAATGAAAATAAGATCCGTGATCCCGGCTGCCACCGCTTCTTCCACCGCATACTGGATCAAGGGCTTGTCCACGATTGGCAGCATTTCTTTGGGACTGGCCTTGGTCGCGGGCAAAAAACGCGTGCCCATGCCTGCGACGGGGAATACGGCTTTTCTAACTTTTTGCATCGATTCGTCTTTCCTGAAAATTCATCACACGACACTGCCCTGTCTGGTCAGCGCCCGCCAAACTTGCCTGCTAAAAATCACATGTATTCTGTCCGGGCGGATGTCCGTCAAGCAAGGCCAGCAAACCCGCTTCATCCAGAATCAACAATCCCAGTTCTTCCGCTTTGGCGAGCTTGCTGCCCGCCTCTAAACCGGCGACAACGAAATCGGTTTTCTTCGACACGCTGCCCGCCACCTTACCGCCCGCAGCTTCGATTTTATCCTTGGCTTGATCCCGGCTCAAATTCGGCAGCGCACCGGTCAGCACGAAAGTTTTGCCGCCAAGCCTGCCCATATCCGACTGGGCACGTTCGGCTTCGGGCCAGTGCACGCCCGCCGCCCGCAAACTCCCAATCACGTCAAGATTATGCGACTCGGCAAAAAACTGCCTGACCGATTGCGCCACAATCGGCCCCACATCCCGCACCAGCAGCAGACTGGATTCATCCGCCGTCACTACGCCGTCGAGCGCGCCAAAGTGACGCGCCAGATCCTTGGCCGTGGTCTCTCCGACATTACGGATGCCCAAAGCAAAAATAAAGCGCGCCAGGGTGGTGCTTTTGCTTTTTTCGATGGCATCCAGCAGATTGGCAGCTGACTTATCGCCCATGCGTTCCAGCCCGGCCACATTGGCAAAACGCAAGCCATACAGATCGGCAGGCGTATGCACCAGACCACTGCTCACCAATTGATCGACCAGTTTGTCGCCGAGCCCCTCAATGTCGAGCGCACGCCGCGCGGCAAAATGCAGCAGCGCTTCGCGACGCTGAGCGGGGCAAAACAGGCCCCCCGTGCAGCGCGCAACCGCTTCATCCGGCAAGCGCACCACATGTGAGCCGCACACCGGACACACCGGATATTGCGCCAGCAAATCGAAGCGTGGCGGCTCGGGTACCGGGCGCCGATCCAGCACGACCGCGACCACTTCAGGTATGACATCGCCAGCACGACGCACGAATACGGTGTCTCCGATACGCACATCCTTACGCTCGATTTCGCCCTGGTTGTGCAGGGTCGCATTGGTCACCGTAACACCGCCGACAAACACAGGAGCCAAGCGCGCGACGGGTGTCAGCGCACCCGTTCGACCCACCTGCACCTCAATGCCCAGCACCGTAGTGAGCGCTTCCTGCGCCGGATATTTGTGCGCCACCGCCCAGCGCGGTTCGCGCGTAACAAAACCGAGTTCGCGCTGCTGGTCGATGCGATTGAGTTTGTAGACCACGCCATCGATATCGAAACCGAGCTGGTCGCGGCGCGCAGCGATGTCGTCATGAAATGTAATAAGTGCATCTGCACCCTGGCACACCCGGCGTTCATCGCACACTGGCATGTCTAATTCAGCCAATGCAGCAAGCGTTGCGCTGTGGGTGGCTGGCGCATCCAGCCACCCGCGCACTTCGCCCAGACCATAGGCAAAAAACGACAGCGGACGCAGCGCGGCGAGCCGGGGGTCGAGCTGGCGAATGCTGCCCGCCGCGCCGTTGCGCGGATTGACCAGCGCGGGCTTGCCTGCCGCACGCTGTTTCGCGTTGTAGCGATCGAAGTCATCGCGCCGCATGTACGCCTCGCCGCGCACTTCCAGCACTGCGGGTGGCGATGCGGTTTTGAGGCGCAGTGGAATCGCGCGAATGGTGCGGATGTTCTGCGTCACATCCTCGCCGGTTTCACCGTCGCCGCGTGTGGCCGCTTGCATCAACACGCCGTGCTCGTAACGCAGATTGATGGCAAGGCCATCGAACTTCAATTCGGCGTGGTATTCAACTAGCGGGTCGGTCTCTGCCAGCCCCAATTCTTTGCGCACGCGCATATCAAACGCGCGCGCGCCGCTGGCCTCGGTATCGGTCTCGGTGCGGATCGACAACATCGGTACGGCATGGCGTACTGGCGCAAAGCCGTCGAGCGGCTTGCCGCCGACGCGCTGGGTAGGCGAGTCGGGCGCGACGAGAGCGGGGTGTTCGGCTTCGAGCGCTTGCAGTTCGCGGAACAGCCGGTCGTATTCCGCATCGGGAACCGACGGCGCATCGAGGACGTAGTAAGCGTGATTGTGGCGATCAAGTTCACTACGCAGCGCGGCGATTCGCGCCTGAACTTCGGGGAATGCCATCAAGAAAACAGTCGCAGCGCCCGTCTCGATCCAGAAGGAATGCCGCGCGCATCCATGCGCTGGTAAATACCGGCGAGCTGCTGGCGAATTTTATCGATGCCGCTGTCCGTCAGCGGTCGCATATTATCGTCCACCAGCAAGCCGCCCACTTCATTCGCCAGTTTGCGGCCAAAGCCCACCATGCCATCGAATACTTTCAAGCCGTCCGGCACACGGGGCACGTCAAATTGCAGGGTCACGCCCTGCGAATCGTGCTGCCCGTTCTCGTGTGAGAACGGCTCCGCATCGTGGTTGCACAAGGAGTAGAGCGATTCGCCCCGGCTGTCGATCAGTTGATAAACCCCATCCACACCCAGCACCATGCCCGAGCCTTCGGCCTCTTTCAGCACCTTGGCCAACTGAACGGTGCCTTCGCCGCGCGCCACAACATTGAGCCCGATCAGAACATCCACATCGACGCAAAAATGATCGATTGATTGCGCGCGCTGCAACGCGTCGGCCACATCGTCACACATCGCTTTCAAACCCAGCTTCTGCGCTGTGTCTTGCAAAGCAGCACATAAGGTATTGAGATCGTCTTCCTGTACTGCACCATTGCGGTCTGCAAGCTGCATTGCCGCCTGGACTTCCTGGTAATGCACTTCACGCCAGGGCTGGACTTCTTCCCACGCATTTCCATCTACCGGCAAGCCCAGCCAGCGTACAGGTTTGCCTGCACCGCGCGTACGATTGATGTCGTCAGCAAATGCCGCCGCCAGAATACCGTCACCCACAATGCGCACCCGATACTCGATCAGCTCGTCGTACAGTGCCGCCGGAATCAAGGGCGCAGGTGCAGACGCAGAACGCGACGGGGTCATGGATGCGATGGTTGACACGCTTGGCGTATGAGCATGAACAGCGCTGGCAAACGGCGCTGGATTGTTCCCCATGCTGGGTTCGTGCGCATCGTCATCGTTATCGGCCAAATCAGCAGCGCCTATCAGCGGCTCGCGTAAGCCGGGCTCAATCCGCTCTGCCGCCTCGCGTGTAACAACTGGCCGCTCCAGCAGGGCGTCACGGGTGGGCGACTGGAACGCAGCAGCAGCCTGCTTTTTAAAGCGCCGTTCCTGATTCCAGTTGAAGATCAGCACGGCCGCCACGATGACTGCACCAATCAGTAACAGGGCGATTTGCAAATCACTCATTGTGTTTTCCTGCGACCGGGGTCGCTGTTTTTTCACTAACGGCGGGAGTCGCCAGCACACGAATAAAGATTTCGTCCGGGGCAATCATACCAAGCTCACTACGCGCACGTTCTTCAATCGCCTCACGCCCCTGTTTGAGATCACCCACCTCGGCCAGCAATATCTCATTGCGCTCACGCAAACTCTGGTTCAACACTTCCTGCGCTTCGAGCTTGTTCGCCCCCAGGTGGACCGCCAGCCAGCCTCCCTCGCCCAGCCAGAGTGGATATTGCATCAGCACGATCAAAGCGGCAAGGATTCCGGTGAATCCTTGCCGCTTGATCCACGCCGCACCTTTAGCTACGTTGGCGGAAAGCATCACGTCCGGGGTAATTTGCCGAATCACCGAGCTCTTCTTCTATGCGCAACAACTGATTATATTTTGCCATGCGGTCGGATCGCGACAGTGAGCCGGTCTTGATCTGGAGAGCGTTACTTGCCACCGACAGATCCGCAATAAAAGCGTCTTCTGTTTCACCCGAGCGGTGCGAAATCACCGAGGTATACCCTGCGCGTTTTGCCGCCTCGATCGCCTGGAAAGTTTCAGACAAGGTGCCAATCTGGTTCACCTTGATCAGGATCGAATTGGCGATGCCTTTGGCAATCCCCTCGTTCAGAATTTTGGCATTGGTCACAAACAAGTCGTCGCCCACAATCTGTATCCGTGCACCGAGTTTGTCCGTGAGCACTTTCCAGCCTTCCCAATCGTTTTCCGCCATGCCATCTTCAATGCTGATAATCGGATACTTATCGCACCAGGCTGCCAGATAATCGGTCAGTTGCGCCGACGTCAGCTTGAGCTTTTCCGACTCGAGATGATAGTGACCGTCTTTGTAAAACTCGGAACTGGCACAGTCCACGCCAATAGCGACATCCACGCCCGGCACAAAACCGGCCTTTTCAATCGCCTGCACGATCAGCTTTAATGCAGCTTCGTGCGATTCCAGATTCGGCGCAAAACCGCCTTCGTCTCCCACCGTGGTCGCCATACCCAAGCCATCCAGCAGTTTTTTCAGCGCATGAAAGACTTCTGCGCCGTAGCGCAGCGCCTCACGGAAACTCGGCGCGCCAACCGGAATAATCATGAATTCCTGCATGTCGATATTGTTGTTTGCATGTGCGCCGCCGTTGATGATGTTCATCATTGGCACCGGCAACTGCATCGGCGCAGCACCGCCCAGATAACGATACAGCGGGAGTCCGGCCTGCTCGGCTGCTGCACGTGCGCACGCCATCGACACGGCCAGCAAGGCATTTGCACCCAGCCGGGATTTGTTCTCGGTGCCGTCCAGTTCGCACATCGTCTTGTCGATGAACGCCTGGTCTTCGACATCCAGACCAATAATCGCTTCGCAGATTTCGGTATTGACGTGTTCGACTGCGTTCAACACACCCAGACCGCGATAGCGCGACTTGTCGCCGTCGCGCAGCTCCATCGCCTCGCGGCTGCCGGTCGATGCGCCGCTCGGCACCGCAGCACGACCCAGCACACCCGACTCCAGCAGCACATCCGCCTCAACCGTGGGGTTACCACGGGAGTCCAGAATTTCGCGGGCGATGACATCAATAATTGCACTCACTGTTTATTTCCTTATTCAGTTTTGTCCGCACACTTTGCGAATCAGGTTTTCATCAATTTGTTTTCAATAAAGCCGCGCTGTTTGACCAGCACGTCGATTTCTTTCAGCGTCTCCAGCAATTCGCGCATCATCGCCAATGGCCAGGCGTTAGGGCCATCCGACAAGGCAGCTGCAGGGTTGGGATGCGTTTCGGCAAACACGCCCGCGACGCCAACGGCCACCGCCGCACGTGCCAGCACGGGTACAAATTCGCGCTGACCGCCGCTGGTAGTGCCCTGTCCCCCCGGTTGTTGTACCGAATGCGTTGCGTCAAACACCACAGGACAGCCCGTGCCGCGCATGATCGCCAGACCACGCATATCCGACACCAGCGTGTTGTAGCCAAAGCTCACGCCGCGCTCGCACACCATAATCTGCTCGTTGCCGGTGGCACGCGCCTTGTCCACTACGTTCTGCATATCGCCGGGTGCCAGAAACTGACCCTTCTTGATATTCACCGGGAGGCCGGTACGCGCCACGTTCTGAATGAAGTTGGTCTGGCGACACAAAAACGCGGGGGTCTGCAACACATCGACCACCGCCGCCACTTCGTTCAGCGGGGTATCTTCATGCACGTCGGTCAGCACTGGCACGCCGATTTGTTTCTTGACTTCCGACAGGATGCGTAAACCTTCTTCCAGCCCAAGCCCTCTGAAAGATTGGGTTGACGAACGGTTGGCCTTGTCGAACGACGATTTATAGATAAAGGGTATGGCCAGCGCCGCGCACATTTCTTTCAACGCGCCTGCGGTATCCATCGCCAGTTGCTCGGACTCGATGACGCAGGGGCCCGCAATCAGGAACAGCGGCTGATCGATTCCGGCTTCAAAGTGGCAAAGTTTCATGCGTGTTCCTTTTGCTGCGCGGGCGCAGCTTTAACCGTGGCCTGCTGCGCCAGCGCCGCTTTGACGAAAGCGATGAACAGCGGATGGCCGTTGCGCGGATTGCTGGTGAACTCGGGGTGAAACTGACAGCCGACAAACCACGGATGCACCGCGCGTGGCAGCTCGATCATTTCGCACAGATCTGTGCCCGGCGCGCGCCCGGCCACCACCAGACCCTGCGCTTCGAGCCCGGTCAGCAAACGGTTGTTGACTTCATAGCGATGGCGGTGGCGTTCGGTAATGCTGGCCGCGCCATACATTTCGCGTGCCAGCGTGCCGTCCTTCAGATTGCAGGGCTGGCCACCGAGACGCATGGTGCCGCCCAGATCCGACTGCGCGCTGCGCGTTTCGACCTGACCGCCACGATCCAGCCATTCGGTAATCAGGCCAATCACCGGATGCGTGGTAGCTGGCTCGAATTCGGTGGAATGCGCATCCGCCATGCCCGCCACATCACGCGCGAATTCAACCACGGCGAGCTGCATTCCCAGGCAGATTCCCAGATACGGCACTTTGTTTTCGCGTGCATAGCGAATCGCTGCAATTTTGCCTTCTACGCCGCGCTTGCCAAAACCGCCAGGCACCAGAATCGCATCCATGGCTCGCAGACCATCAGTGCCGGACTGTTCGATCTGCTCCGAATCGATATAGTGAATCTTGATAGTGCTCCGTGTGTGCATCCCGGCGTGGATCATCGACTCCGACAAGGATTTGTAGGATTCAGTGAGGTCAACATATTTGCCGACAAAGGCGATATTGACCGTGTGTTCCGGATGCTCCAGCGCGTCAACCAGCTTTTTCCATATGCTCAGATCAGCCGCGCGCGCCAGAATGTTCAGCTTGTGGCAGACGATCTCATCCAGCATCTGATCGTGCAGCATCGCCGGAATCTTGTAGATCGAATCAGAATCCAGCATCTGGATCACCGCTTCGTGGCGCACATTGGTGAATAAGGCAATCTTGCGCCGCTCTTCGACCGGAATGTCACGGTCGGCGCGGCACAGCAGGATGTCGGGCTGGATGCCGATCTCGCGCAGCTCTTTCACACTGTGCTGCGTGGGCTTGGTTTTCAGCTCCCCCGCAGTGGGGATGTAAGGCAAGAGTGTCAGGTGGATAAAGCAGGTGTTTTCCGAGCCGTCTTCAAAGCCCATCTGGCGGATCGCTTCCAGAAAAGGCAGCGACTCGATGTCGCCCACCGTACCGCCGATTTCCACCATCGCCACGTCGGCATCGCCCGCGCCATCGCGGATATGCCGCTTGATTTCGTCCGTGATATGCGGAATGACCTGAACTGTACCGCCCAGGTAATCGCCGCGCCGTTCTTTGTCGATCACCGACTTGTAGATTTGCCCGGTGGTGAAGTTGTTGCGCTTGCCCATCTTTGCGCTGGAAAAACGCTCGTAATGCCCCAGATCGAGATCAGTTTCCGCGCCGTCATCGGTCACAAACACCTCGCCGTGCTGAAACGGACTCATGGTGCCGGGGTCGACGTTGATGTAGGGATCGAGCTTTAACAGAGTGACGCGGAGTCCGCGCGATTCGAGCAGCGCAGCGAGAGAAGCGGAGGCGATTCCTTTCCCGAGGGAAGAAACCACTCCGCCAGTGACAAACACAAACTTCGTCATTATTGGGTATCGGGGGCGGGTTGATGACGGATTTTACTCTATCCCACCCCGCGTCTCAATGTGCGCCAGTGGTTTTGTCGAGTATCGAGCCAGGCTGTTGCTGCGAAGTGACGGTCTGCACCAGGCTTGGGCTGCCAACGGCGGTAGTGGTGCCGGGCAGCCCAGCGTGTCGTGGACGCGCGTTTAATATCTTGCTCGTCAATCAAACGACTCTTGTCCGCCGGACGTTTTAGTCCGATCATGCGGCCATGACGGGTAACGAATTCATACGTACTACGAGGTCAAAAATGGAGCGATTTGAATACGCTGTTTTACTCAAACCTGCAGACGAAGGCGGGTTTATGGTCACCTGCCGCGATCTGCCGCAACTCATTACGCAGGGCGATGATGTTGCCCATGCCTTGTCAGAAGCTGCCGACGCAATGGATGAAGTATTTGCGGCTTATATGATCGCGGGATTGGATTTTCCGGCTCCGAGCAAAGCCAAACGCAAAGAACGGATAGTGGCTCCTCCCGCAGAATCGCAAGCCAAGGCGGCGTTGTACACCGCCATGCAGGAAGCGGGGGTCAGCAAGACCCAGTTAGCCAAACGGCTGGGCGTCGATGAAAAAGAAGTGCGCCGATTGCTCGATCCCCACTATGGATCCAAGCTGCCCCGCATCGCGCAAGCGGTCGCCTTACTCGGCAAGCGTATCGTCATTGGACTTGAAGCCGCTTAACGTCGGCAAATGCGGGGCCATCACCCCGCCTCCTTCCGTGGCCTGCCCACCCCCTTCGATGCCGCCCGGCGTTGACTCAGCGCTTCGATCTGCGCCTTGAACCGGTCACTCCCCAACGCCCAGCCCTTATGTGCTCCAGGTGCCCATGTCGGGATCGCTGCTGCCCACCTTGCGACCGCGAATGTCGTAGGTGGTGAGCGGCGCAAATATCTGGTTCAGGGGGTTGGTACTGAAGAAGTGATTGCCGAAAGGATCATAGGCATGTCTAAGCACGCCGCCGCCTGAGTCGGTGACGCTGATGGTCTGCCCCTGGCTGTTTTTAACTTCAGTACGGGTCTGGCCTTTGGGGTTGGTGGCGACGGTGGTCAGGCCGTTGTAGGCCATGGTGCTAAAGCTGCCGTCGGGACTGTCCACGCGCACAGTGCGGCCGAGGTCGTCGTAGGTGGGGATGGTCCAGTAGATTGCAGCACCTGCAAAGTAGGGACGCGTGCTGCGTTTGGTGCGGCCCTGGTTGTCGTATTCGGTGTCGGTATAAATCTGCTGGGTGCCGGTAAAGCTCAGCGAGGCTGCGCGCACGGGGCGCTTGAGTTTGTCGAAGTACGTGGTGGTAGCGGCGGAGCCGGTGCTTTGCGTGGTGACCATCCATGGCATTGCAACCATATGGATTATGATCCATAATTCGTCCCATGTCTTGGCGCATCCTCTTTCATTCCGACTTCGATCTTGAGTTCCAAGTTCTGGCTGAAGCCATTCAGGATGAACTACTCGCACACGCGCGCTTGTTGCAGGCGTTTGGCCCGAATCTCGGACGGCCAACAGTCGATACGATGAAGGGATCGAAGCACACGAACATGAAGGAGCTTCGTTTTTCATGCATGGGCGGGGTGTGGCGGGTCGCCTTCGCTTTTGATCCAAGCCGTAACGCCATCCTGCTGGTGGCTGGCGACAAGGGTGGCGCAGATCAGCGGCGCTTTTACCGAAAGTTAATCGCGACTGCTGATGCTCGCCTAGACGAACACCTTACGAAACTCAAGCTCACGCGTACTTAAGATTAAAGGAGATCAATCATGGCAAGAAGTCTGGAGCAGGTATTGGCTGCCCTGCCTGTCAAACGGCAGGCAAAAATCAAGACGCGTAGCGATGAACTGGCAACGCTCAAGGATTTGCGTCAGGCGGTGGAACGCACACAAATGGATATGGCAGCAAGTCTAGGCGTGGGTCAGGACACCGTATCCCGGATTGAACGGCGCAGCGATATGCTGCTCTCAACTTTGCGCCGTTATATCGAGGCAATGGGTGGCGAACTGCAACTGGTAGCGCGTTTCCCCAACCGTCAACCACTCATCATCGACCAGATTGCCCAACCTTCTGTGCTGCGCACTTTGTCAAAAACGAAAAGTAATCGTGTCTGACCCTGAGGTTTTGCTCAAAGGGGATGCGCGGGAAGTTTTACCACCCCGGCGCGAAATTCAATCTGCCGGTATATCTCGACGATCAAATACAAACCCGCCTCACGGCGCTGGCCAGCGCCAAGGGGGTCGAGCTGTCGGCTCTGGTCAATGATCTATTCAGGAAGGATATCGAGCTGATCGAGATGGCGCGGTAGCAGGAATGAAGAAGAGCCGCGAACGCGGCTCTTCTCTTTAGCAGCTACCCGCCGTAAGGCGGGTGGGTTATGCCTTAAAAAGGAAAAGAGGAAAAGGGGACGCTACCCTAAAAGAGGAAAAGGGGACGCTACCTGACCCTTCCCCTCATATTCCCCATCCCCAAGCCATATTACGCAGCGTCTCCAGCGCGGTAACTTCTTCTCGTTTCCGGAAACG
>JBEBIZ010000008.1:0-97931 GCA_040080135.1 Thiobacillaceae bacterium | reverse complement strand
TAGGTCGTTATTTTTCGGTAAATGTCGGTCACTTTGACGGGCAACTGGCGCACGTCGTCCAGAATAATATAACGCGCTGCACCGTACATATGCGGCAGGTAGTCGCGCGCGTCGTGATCCAGCGTAATGCAAAACGGGTGGATGCCGGTGCGCCCGGCTTCGAGCAAGGCCATGCGGGTATCTTCCACGCCGTACACACCACGATAAACGTCGAAGTAATCATCGGGGCGGCCATCCGATAAAGTAACCATGACTTTGGTACGTGCCGCGATCTGGTTCAAGAGCGTGGTCATGTGGCGGATGGCAAAGCCCATGCGGGTGTACTCCTGCGGACGGATACCGGCAATACGCGCTTTGACTTCCGGGCTGTAGGCTTCGTCAAAAGTCTTGATGCGAAACAGCTCGCAGCGTTTGCGCGTGGTGCCGGAAAACCCATAAATTGCGTAGCGGTCGCCCAGCAACTCCAGCGCTTCACACAACAAAATAAGCGCTTCGCGTTCGGCTTCGTTGATCCATCCTTTGGTCGAGCCACTCATGTCAACCAGAAATACGACTGCAATGTTGCGCTCAGCGCGGTGCTGACGCACAAACAGGCGATCACTCATTTCTCGGCCATCGCGGGCATCGGCCAAGGCTTCGATCAGCGCATCGATATCGATTTCGTCACCGTCTGACTGGCGTTTCTCCAGACGGTTTTCATCGCGCATGGCCTCGAAGCGCTTGCGCAAATGTTTGACGATGGGCGCATGCTTGTCGAGCGTTTCGCGGTAAAAATTATCGTAGACGGGCTGTACCGGCTTTTCGCGCATCACGCACCAGTTTTTGCGGTAGTGCTGGCGGCCATGATCCCATTCGTGGAACAGCGTGGCACCGCGTTCGTGGTACACGCCCTGCCACACCGCATCAGGGTCTTCGGGCTGATCCTGAACCAGGCTCGGATCGTATTCGCCTTCCCCTGCAGGGGTGAGATAGTCGGGCGGAATTTCACCAAAATCGAGATAGATCGAGGTCAGCAATTGCTTGATGCCTTCAGGCGGCGCAAGCGGCGCGTCATCCAGCGTAATGTCGAAATCCAGCACGCCGTTTTCGTCGCGCACCTCAGCTTCGATGCGGGGAGGGATCTCGGGCGCCGATTCAAGCGGCGCAGCTTTCTTAGGCAGGTCTTCCAGCAACTCCGCAAGCTTGACGCGTAGTCGCGCCTTCTCTTTTTCAATCCGCTCCGCACGCGCCGCAGCAATCGCATCCGGGCGCAAACTGCCCTGATAACAATAGGGCGTAAAAGCTGGCAGCGCACGGGCGGCATCGAGCAGCGCCAAACTGGTTTCGACCGTGGCATCGCGTGTTGCCAACTGCGCCGCAAATTCCCGCCAGGCTTCCGGCAACTGGATGCCCAATGCGTGATTCAGGCGCTGCATTTCGCGGTGCAGGCCAGGTAGGTCGCGCCCGATGCAAGCATCGAGACGCAAAGTTTCAAGCCCGTGAAACTGCGCCAGCACGTGCTCGTGGTCGTCATGCGGATTGAGCAGGCGATGCCAATCGACACGCAGCGTGCCAAAGCGGGTGTGCGCCCACAGCATCGCAATCATCGCCTTGGCGAGCTGGAAGTTATCGGGCAAAGAATCGAAACGGGCAATCAGATTGGGTAAGACCACACGCTCGCCATCGGTAAACGTGGCATCGCCCTCTTCCAGCTTCAGCCGCCGCCCGGAGAGGCCGCACAGGAAGTTTCCCAAAACTGGCGCGATGTCATCAAACAACACCCCGGCGCTGTCGTGCGGGTGCGCACTGGCATCGAACGTATCCACCTGCTCCATCACGCGCAGCGCAGTTTGCAGCCCGGTGCGGTCGAAAATATCGCAGGTATGGATCGCCCAGGCTTCAAGCAGACGCCGTTCCATGCGCGGCAATAATGCAGGGGCGCGACGACCAAACTGCCACGCCAATGTGATGTGAGTAGAGGCGATACGGCGCGTCCAGCCGAGAATAAAGTCCTGCTCTTCGCGCGCTAAAGCCGCAAGTTCGACGGCCAGAATTTCGACCTTGAAATACGTGAATTCGGTATCCAGCCAGAGGTGGAGGCTGTGCTCCATCTCGGCAGCAGAAAGCGGGACAAGCGCCATTAAAAAACCAGCACCATCAGAAAATCGAGGAGGAGAGTTCCTGGATCGCTTTCAGCATGTCCGCATCGTCGGTGAGCGCCTGCGCGACAGCGGCTTTGCAGGCGGCAACCGGGCTGACGCCGTCCGCCATCAGCTTGCCCGCATGAACGAGCAGACGGGTCGATGCGCCTTCGTCCAGCCCGGTGCCTTTGAGGTTGCGCGTCATCTGCGCAAACTTGACGAGGCTTTCGGCGAGCGCCTCACTGACGCCCGATTCGCTGGCAACAATGCGCCGCTCAAGTTCGGCTGAAGGGTAATCAAACTCGAGCGCGACAAAGCGTTGCCGGGTCGATTGCTTCAGGTCTTTCAGCACACTTTGATAACCGGGATTGTAGGAAATCGCCAGGCAGAACTCCGCCGGGGCTTCGACAATCTGCCCGAGCTTTTCCATCGGCAAAGTACGTCGGTCATCGGCGAGCGGATGGATCACCACCATCGTGTCCTTGCGCGCCTCGACCACCTCATCCAGATAACAAATCCCGCCGCAGCGCACCGCGCGCGTCAGCGGCCCGTCAACCCAGACGGTTTCGCCGCCCTTGACCAGATAGCGGCCAACCAGATCCGATGCGGTGAGATCGTCATGGCACGACACGGTAATCAAAGGCCGTTTGAGCCGCCAGGCCATGTGCTCCATAAAACGCGTCTTGCCGCAACCGGTCGGGCCTTTGAGCAGCACGGGGATTTGCTGGCGATACGCTGCTTCGAACAGCTTGATTTCGTCGCCCACCGGCTCGTAGTAGGGTTCGGCTTCGATTAAATGGTGCGAGGGATCAAGGGTACGGGCGTTCATGGTCTGCCTGTTTTAAAAACAGCCTGCTTGCTGCTTTTTGCGTTCGAGTTCTTTGATCTCAAGATTCCAGCCGTCCATCTGCTTCTGGGTATAGCCGCTTCGTCTTGCTGCATCCATCTTGTCCAGCACGAGTCCGAGTTTATCGGTGAGCGTGTCGCAGTTATTGCTGGCATTCTTTTTGGTTGCTGAATTTTTGTGTGATGAAGTGAAAGTTTCAAGCTTTACCACGCCGTCATTTTCAACCGGGGATTTCTCGGGCTTCAGCTTTGGCGCTGCCGCTTTGGGCACAGGCGGCGCGGGATCGATTTCTACCGTGCGCGCCTTCGCAGCACCCGCACACGCCAGATTCGAGTACGTCACCTTGCCGTAGATGTCGGTGCATTTGTTCAGGCTGGCGGCGTGAAGCGTGCCGGTCGCCAAACCCAAAATAACCGGGCTCACAATCATCCGCCACAGCGCGTTAATGATCGCCTGAGTATTTGTCATCTTCCAGCGCCATCTTGGCATCAAATACAGCTTGTTGTGCTTGTTCGGTTCGCTCGGCCTTGCGCGCCAGACGCTTGTCCAGCGCGTCGGGATACTCCTCGACAAACTTCTCGGCAAACAATACGTGTTTAAGAAAATTCAGGCCAAAATCGAGCAGCGCTTCGTCGTCAGCCACCAATAGCGCCATCACTTCCGGCGCGATGACGTAGGTTTCATTAAAGTTAGGACTCATGACAAACGCGCGGAAACGATCCACATCATAGCTCGCCATGAAAAACAGCTGGTTTGAAATCGGCGAAGGCTGGCCGATGGTGGGCCCCGCTGATTTGCGTTTGACCACCAGCTGACGCCACGCGCGGGCTTTCTCGTCGTATTCAGCGACGCCCTGCTCGGCGCGATACTCCTCAATCGTCTGCGTGCGCGGCTCGAAATGTCCCAGGCAATGTTTCTCTTTAACCAAGGCATACGCAGTGCGATCCACATACTCATCCGAACGGCGCATGGTCATCAGCGCGACCGGATAGTAGCGGCACGCGGTAGGGCGATCTTCGTACACGCCGCAGCCTTCCGGCTTCATGAACTGGCAAGCCGTGCCGCCTTCTACCGGTTTCAAATTCACGCCGGGCATCCCGTCCTTGTCCATATCGAACGGTACGGAATATTTCTGTAAAAACTCGCCCGACGACATCTCCAGACGTTTCTTCAATCGCAGAATGTCATAAGGCGTGAGCGGTATATCGATATTGCTGCAACAGGCGTTCCAGCATTTCACGTCGCGATGGCAACGAAACTGGAGCGTCGCATTGTCCGCCAGCATCGTCGGTTCGACCGGACTGCCCGAAAACGGGGAGTCCTGGATCATGTCCTTGAATTCATCTTGATTCATATTTCTACCTTAAACGAGCCATGCCCTAAACGCAATTGCACCGCCCATTTTACCGGCAAACCCAGCGTCAACGAAAAACTCTGCATTACGCACCGCAACCAGAAGCTATTCTGAGCCCACGTTACACATTGATTTATCAGCAAAAAAGCGTATGATTCGCACTCCCCGGTTTTTGCCGGGGATGCTTTTTGACCTTGCTCCACCGCGCCGCTGCGGGGGGCTTAACCGTAAGGAGACACTATGCGGCATTACGAAATGGTATTTATCGTCCATCCCGATCAAAGCGAGCAGGTGCCCGCGATGATCGAACGCTACCGCGCCAACATTGCTGCGCGCGGCGGCAACATCCATCGTCTGGAAGACTGGGGCCGTCGTCAGATGGCATACCCGATCCAGAAAATCCACAAGGCGCATTACGTGCTGATGAACATCGAGTGCGATCTGGAAACGCTGAACGAACTCGAACATGGCTTCAAGTTTAACGATGCCGTGTTGCGCCACCTGACCATGAAATGCGATGCGGCTGTCGTTACGCCTTCACCAATGATGAAGGAAGACAAGTCGCGCGACATGATGGAAGGGGCTGCGCCTAAAGCAGCAGAATCCGTTGCACCGATTGCCCCTGCTGCACCCGTTGCAGTAGAGCAACCCGCAGCTTAAATTTGAATGCCGGGCAGTAACTGGCTAAACATAAGCGGAGAAATCACTCACATCGAGCCCCAGCGCACTACCCCGGCAGGAATTCCCATTGTTGAAGCGGTGCTGTTGCATCGCTCCAAGCAGGTAATAGGAAAAACTGAACGGCTGGTGGAATGCGAATTGACGGTGCAGGCCAGTGCTGAACTGGCCGGACTGTTGGGCAGGCAAAGTGTGGGGGCGCGTGTGAAGTTACAAGGCGTATTGAACCGCCGCAGTGTAAATAGTCGGCAACTGATGTTGATATTGAGCGAATTGGAAAAGGAATAAATCATGGCACGTCCCATGGGTGGAAAAGCTGGCGGCAAAGCCGGTGGCAAATTTGGAAATAAAAAACGTGAAGGCGCAAATCGCGGGCTGTTCAAACGCCGCAAGTTTTGCCGCTTCACCGTCGACAAAGTCGTAGAAGTCGACTACAAGGACATCGAAGTCCTGAAGGAATTCATCGCTGAAAATGCACGCATCATTCCCGCGCGCATCACCGGCACCAAGGCGCGTTACCAGCGCCAGCTCACCACCGCCATCAAGCGCGCGCGCTTCCTGGCGCTGATGCCTTACACCGACTTGCACCAATAAGGAGACGACCATGCAAATCATACTGATAGACAAAGTCGTCAACCTGGGCAACCTGGGCGATGTGGTTAAAGTGAAAGACGGCTACGCCCGCAACTTTTTGATTCCGACCGGACGTGCACGGCGCGCTACGCAAGCTAATATCGATGCGTTTGCGGTGCAAAAAATCGAGCTGGAACGCGTTGCCGCCGAGAAGTTGGCCGAAGCGCAGGCGCGCGCCGCCAAACTCGAAGGCTTCATGGTGCAGGTCACGCAATCGGCTGGAGTCGATGGCCGCTTGTTCGGCTCGGTGACCAATGCGGATATTGCTGATGCGCTCACGACATCCGGCTTTGCCGTTGCCAAAGCCGAAGTACGCCTGCCCGATGGCCCGTTCAAGGCTATCGGTGATTACGCGGTGGTGATCGGCTTGTACCACGATGTCACGGCAAGTATTACCGTGTCGGTGCTGGGCGAGCATTGATTGGGTTTTGATTTTGGCGGAGCCGTAGGCTCCGCTAAGTCAAATGAAAAAGGAGCCTTTGGCTCCTTTTTTGTTATCCCACGTTATCCCGTGTTGTGCATGGCTTTATGCACAGGTTTATCCCTTTGCCTGCGCGCACGTGCGGACTAGAATCCTGCCATGGCTACTGTTCATCCGTTCGCACCTGCAAACACCGATCCGCAACTGGCGCACATGCGCCTGCCGCCCCACTCGCTTGAGGCCGAGCAATCGGTGCTGGGCGGCTTGCTGCTGGAAAACAGCGCGTGGGACCGGATCGGCGATGTGGTCTCAGAAAAAGATTTCTACCGTCAGGATCACCGCCAGATTCTGCGCGCCATCGTCAAACAAATCAGCGATAACCGTCCCGCCGATGCTGTGACGGTATCCGAATTCCTGCAATCGCTGGGTGAACTCGAAGCCGTCGGCGGCCTGTCGTATATCGTCGCGCTCGCCAGCAATACGCCGTCGGCTGCGAATATCCGGCGCTACGCTGAGATTGTGCGCGAGCGCTCGGTGATGCGCCGCCTGGCTGAAGTCGCCACCGGTATCGCCGATACGGCTTACGCACCAGCAGGTCGCAGTGCCTCGCAATTGCTGGATGAAGCCGAAGCAAAAGTGTTTGAAATTGCCGAATCCGGCAGTCGCGGGCAAGCCGGATTCTCCGAGATCAAGCCGCTGTTAAAGCAGGTCGTCGAACGCATCGACGAGCTTTATCACAGCGACAATGACTCTGGCGTAACCGGCGTGCCCACCGGCTTCCACGACCTGGATCAAAAAACCTCGGGCTTCCAGCCGGGCGATCTGATTATCGTCGCGGGCCGTCCATCGATGGGTAAAACCGCCTTCTCGCTCAACATCGGCGAAAACGTCGCGCTCGAAACCGGCTTGCCGGTAGCGGTGTTTTCGATGGAAATGGGCGGTCAGCAACTGGTGATGCGGATGATCGGCTCGGTCGGCAAGCTCGATCAGCATCGACTGCGCACCGGAAAACTGGGCGAAGACGACTGGCAGCGCCTGACCTACGCGCTGGGCAAGCTGAACGATGCGCCGGTCTTCATCGACGAAACGCCCGGACTCAATGTGCTTGAACTACGTGCCCGTGCGCGCCGCCTGCAACGCCAGTGCGGCAAGCTCGGCATGATTGTGATCGACTACATCCAGTTGATGTCATCAGCCAGTAGCGGCGAAAACCGTGCCACTGAAATTTCCGAAATTTCGCGCGCACTCAAAGGCCTGGCTAAAGAACTACAAGTTCCGGTGGTTGCGCTGTCGCAGTTGAACCGCGGTCTGGAACAACGCCCCAACAAACGCCCGGTGATGTCCGACCTGCGCGAATCGGGCGCAATCGAACAGGACGCCGACGTGATCCTGTTTATCTACCGCGACGAAGTTTACAACCCGGACACGCAGGACAAGGGCACCGCCGAAATCATCATCAGCAAACAGCGTAATGGCCCGATCGGAACGGTGCGCCTGGCATGGCTGGGTGAATACACGCGGTTCGAGTCACTGGCAAAGCCCGGCGCTTACTAAGCCAGCCCTTTTATATTTAGCCCCGTGCGCCCGATCAAGGCGATTATTTCGATCGATGCCATCGCGCACAATCTGCGCGTGGCGCGGCAGCACGCAGGCGCGGCGAAGCTGCTATCGGTGGTCAAAGCCAATGCCTACGGTCATGGCCTGTCGCGTGCAGTGCGCGCCTTGTCGGCCACCGATGGCCTTGCAGTTTTGACCCTGGAAGAAGCCGCCAACTTGCGTTCGATGGGTGTCAGCAAGCCCATTCTCTTATTAGAAGGCGTGTTTGATGCGAGCGAACTGGCCGCCTGTGCTGAACTCGATTTATGCCCGGTGATCCACCATGCGCAGCAACTCGATTGGCTGGAACACCAGCCGCCCGCCCGCGCCTTGCGGATATTCCTGAAATTTGACAGCGGCATGCACCGCCTGGGGTTTGCGCTGACCGAGTTTGACGCAGTGCTACAGCGCGCCAAAAATTTGCCCGCTGTCGCCGACATCACTTTGATGACGCATTTCGCCCAGGCTGACGAAGCGGCGGGCATAGCCCAGCCCCTGCACGCATTCCTCTCACACGCCGCGCCCACTCAACTCCCATGGACCACCGCCAATTCAGCGACACTGCTGCGTTACCCCGAGGCGCTCGGCACCTGGGCGCGCCCCGGCATCATGCTCTACGGCGCATCGCCTTTTGCCGATGTCAGTGCACAATCGCTGGGACTAAAACCCGCGATGAGCCTGCAATCTGAAATCATTGCCGTGCAAACCCTGCGTGCAGGCGAAGGTGTGGGCTATGGCAATCTATACCGCGCCGAGCGCGCCATGCGCATCGGCATCGTCGCCTGCGGCTATGCCGACGGCTACCCGCGCCACGCCCCAACCGGCACGCCCATCCTGGTCAACGGCAAACGCACGCGCACCCTGGGACGCGTGTCGATGGACATGCTCTGCGTTGATCTGGGCGGCATCCCGGAAGCACAGATCGGCAGCCCGGTCGTGCTGTGGGGCGAGAGCCTGCCCGTGGAAGAAGTCGCGCACACCGCCGGAACGATCAGTTATGAATTGCTGTGCGCGCTGGCAGCGCGGGTTCCGGTGGTAGAAGCCTGATGTGCAAGTGAGTTCCGGCAGTCCACTACATCACAACACTAGTTGTAATTCCGTGTTCTTCGCTTTCTGTTTTTTGGATCGGATCAAGAATCAAGTTTGGAGACGATCAACGAGTGAACTCAATCGTAGCCCTTACGTCTTCTAGTTCGAACTCATCCCATTGAGCGTGGCTCAATAGCCACAGCGTTTCCCCCTAACTATTCGACTTCCAGTCGTAGTACACACCAAGGCACACCACAGGATTCATAAACTAAAGGGGTCTACCATCGAATTTGTGGATGATGCCCAGCAGGCTACTAACCCTGCAACAATCTGATCTCCGCCGCCGCCAGGCCGTCGGCGGCGCCACGCAGAATCAGCACATCGCCAGATTGAATCCGGGTCTCAGGCTGGGGATTAAGATCCTTGATGCCTTTGCGGCGAATGGCCACGACTTCGACCAGCATATCCTCCAGTTCCAGCTCGTCCAGACTGCGCTCCACGGTGACCGCACCCTGCGGAATCAGGATCGTTTGCAGGCGCGGCTGGGACTCCTGATCGAGTTCGTCGTCCGCATCGGTGGCTCCGCGAAAAAATCCGCGCATCATGGCATAGCGGGTTTCACGCACTTCGCGGATGCGTTTTAATACCTGCGGCAGGGGCACGCCCAGCAACATCATCGCGTGTGAAGCGAGCATCAGCGAGCCTTCCATCACTTCGGATACGACCTCAGAGGCACCGGCTTCCTTGAGCTTGTCAATGTGCGCGTCGTCGATGGTGCGCACCACCACTGGCAACTCGGGCCGCAGCTCGCGCACGTGGCGCAGCACGGCCATGCTCGAAGCCAGATCGGCATAGGTCACGACGACCGCCTGCGCCCGCGCCAGCCCGGCGGCGACCAGCACTTCGCGCCGGCTGGCATCACCGTACACCACGCTCTCGCCTGCGGCGATGGCGGCACGCACCCGCTCCGGGTCCATGTCCAGCGCGATGAAGCTGATGCTTTCGGTGTCCAGCAGGCGCGCAAGATTTTGCCCGCTGCGGCCATAGCCGCAGACGACAACGTGATGGTGCTTGCCAAATGTTTTGACCGCGATGTCGTGAACTTCTTTGGCGCGCCCGGACCATTCGTTGCCGCCCAGCAGTCGGCTCAAAGGATCCATGCGGTAAATCAGAACCGGCGCGATCAGCATCGATAACACCATCGCCGCCAGAACCGGCTGCATCACGCCAGCAGACAAAACCTGCAAATCCGCCGCCTGCGCCAGCAGCACAAAGCCAAACTCGCCCGCTTGCGCCAGACCGAGCGCGGTGCGGGTGGCGGTTGATCGCGTATTGCCAAACGCCATCGCCAGCCCCGCTACCACCAGTGCTTTGCCGACCACGATGGCAAGCAGCACAATCAGCACCAGATGCCAGTTCAGCACCACTTGCATCAAATCCAGGCGCATGCCGATGGTGACAAAAAACAGCCCCAGTAATACGTCGCGGAAAGGTTTGATGTCGTCTTCCACCTGGTAGCGATATTCGGTTTCCGAAATCAGCATGCCCGCCAGAAACGCTCCCAAGGCCAACGACAAGCCCGCGCTTTCTGTGAGATACGCCAGCCCGAGGGTGAACAGCAGGAGATTGAGGGTAAATAATTCGGGGGACTTATGCCCCGCCACCCATTGAAACCACGGGCGCATGACGCGCTGTCCGATAAACAGCAAAAACACCAGAACCGCCGCCGCCTTGAGCAGCGCAACACCCAGCTCCACGGCCATCAGGTCGGATGACTTGGCGATGGCGGGAATCAGGATCAAAAGCGGCACCACCGCAATATCCTGAAACAGCAAAGCGCCAAAAATATACCGTCCATGCGCGGACTGCAATTCCAGACGTTCCGCCAATAGCTTCGACACAATGGCTGTGGATGACATCGCCAGCATCCCGCCCAGGACAATGCCTGCAAGCGACGACAAGCCGAGCAGCCGCGCCAGCAGAAAAGTTGCCAGCAGCGTCGCCGCAACCTGCGCACCGCCGAATCCAAACACGATCACGCGCATGGTTTTGAGTCGCGGCAGACTGAACTCCAGCCCGATTGAGAACATCAGAAAGACCACGCCGAATTCGGCCAGATAGCGCGCCTCCTGGCTGTCCGGAATCCAGCCCAGCGCATACGGACCAATCGCGATGCCTGTTACCAGATAGCCCAGCAAAGTGGGCAAGCGGAAGGCACGCGCAATCGCCGCCACCAGCACCGCAACGGCTAATAAAATCAGAACAAGTTGCAGGCTGCTGTGCATAAATCCTTAAGCGGCGGGCGCGTGAACGGTACGGCTTTAGTATACTTGCTGCTTATGACCGCAACCCCACTCCAAGCCGAACATTTACTCAGCCTCGCGCGCCAGGTATTCGACATCGAAGCCGATGCCGTACGCAATCTGTCTGCGCGCCTTGACGACAATTTTATTCGCGCTGTACAACTGATGCTCGAATGTCGCGGTCGGGTGGTCGTCACCGGCATGGGTAAGTCCGGCCATATCGGCGGCAAAATCGCCGCCACCCTCGCGTCCACCGGCACCCCCGCATTTTTTGTGCACCCGGGTGAAGCCAGCCACGGCGACCTCGGCATGATTGCGCACGACGACGTGGTACTGGCTCTGTCCAATTCGGGCGAGAGCAGCGAGATTCTCAGCATCGTGCCGCTGATTAAACGGCGCGGCGCAAAACTGGTTGCGATGACCGGCAATACCAGCTCGACGCTGGCACGCGAAGCCGACGCGCACCTGGATGCCTCAGTCGACAAGGAAGCCTGTCCGCTCAATCTCGCACCCACCGCCAGCACCACGGCGGCGCTGGCACTGGGTGATGCGCTCGCGGTTGCCCTGCTGGATGCGCGCGGGTTTTCCGCCGACGATTTTGCCCGTACCCATCCCGGTGGCAGCCTGGGGCGCAGGCTGTTGATCCATGTGCGCGACATCATGCACAGCGGCAACGCCCTGCCGGTGATCGCGATTGATGTGCCGCTGAAAACCGCGCTGCTGGAGATGACCACCAAGGGCCTGGGTATGACGGCTGTGGTTGATGCCAGGGGAAAAGTGGCAGGCGTGTTTACCGACGGTGACTTGCGCCGCGCACTGGAGCACGCGCTTGATCTGCATCAATCCCAAGTACGCGATCTGATGACTCAAAATCCTAAAACCATTCACCAGGATGAACTGGCGGTCTCCGCCGTCGAAAAAATGGAAACACTCAAAATAAACGGCCTGCTGGTCGTGGACGACAACGACCTTTTGATCGGCGCACTCAATATGCACGATCTGCTGCAAGCGGGAGTGGTGTGATGACCCGTGACGCTGAATTGCGCGCCCAAAAAATCAAACTCGTCATTTTTGATGTCGATGGTGTGATGACCGATGGCACGCTGTATCTGGCCGATGACGGGCAGGAGTACAAGGGCTTTAATTCGCTCGACGGGCATGGCCTGAAGATGCTCAAAGGCACGGGCGTAGAACTTGCCATCATTACCGGTCGCAATTCGCGTGTGGTCGAGAATCGCGCCAAAAATCTGGGCATCACCATCATCCATCAAGGTGCGCACGACAAACTGGCGGTATATGAAGGCCTGTGCCGCGAATTAAATCTGCGTTGTGAAGAAACTGCTTTTATGGGGGACGATGTAGTCGATCTACCCGTGATGCGGCGCGCGGGTCTGGCCATCACCGTGCCCGCCGCGCCGGAGATTGTCAAAGCCCACAGCCAGTACACCACCACCCGTGCCGCCGGGCATGGCGCGGTGCGCGAAGCCAGTGAGTTTCTGATGCGCGCGCAAGGAACGCTGGATGCTGCACTCGCCCCTTACTTAAAATGATCGGGCGCAATTCCCTGTGGCTGCCGCTTGTTTTGCTGTTGTTTCTCGCTGGCATCAGCTTCTGGCTTAATTACACGGTACAAGGATCAGGCAGCGTCAACAAACTCAATGACAGCGATCCCGAAAGTATTGTCGAGAATTTTGAAGCCATCCGCACCGATCCGCAGGGGCGAATCAAGGAGCATTTATTTGCCCGGAAGCTTTCCCATTTTTCCGGCAGTAAACTCAGTGAAATCGAGGCACCGCGCTTGGTGCAGATCGTTCCAGGGGCAACGAATATGACGATCACTGCCGACCACGCCGTCATCTCCCACGACAGCCGGGAAGTGGCGCTGGAACAAAACGTCGTCATGACGCGAGCCAGTAGCGCGGGCGGGGCGGCATTGGTGTTGACCACCGCACGGCTGCTGGCTTATCCGGAGCGGGATGTATTGCGCGCACCCGGGGCGGTCACAGTCAAAGGCGTCGGACTGGAGCTCTACGCAGCAGGCATGGACGTTGATTCAAAACGCCGCATTATCAAACTCACGGGGCGGGTTAAAGCCCGTTATCAATAATGAACAGCGATCATTCATATCAATCCAGGCAGCGCATTCCGGCCATGCTCGTCCTGCTGGCGGCATCGAGCCTGGTGGTATCAAGCTTGGTGGCATCAAACCTGGCGCACGCCGAGAAAGCCGACAAGGGCAGGCCAGTCAATCTGGAAGCCGACTCGGTCACGCTGGACGACATTAAAAAAACCAGCCTGTATCTGGGCAATGTGGTTCTGAGCCAGGGCACGCTCATGATGCACGCGGATCAGGTTCAGGCAACGCAAAACGACCAGGGCCTGCACCAGGTCAGCGCGGTCGGCCACCCGGTCGCCTTTCGCCAAAAGCTGGACGGGCGAGAGGAGTACATCGAAGGCTTTGCCGACCGGGTCGAATTCGACAATGTCAAAAGCCAGCTCGAACTCATCGGCAACGCCAAGCTGCGCCGCGGCCAGGATGAACTACGCGGCGCGCAGATTTCGTATAACGCCAACACCGGCTTCTATCGCGTCATCGGACAAGCCAATGCGCAGTCGCCAGCGGGGCGCGTGCGCGCAGTGATCCGCCCCAAAACCTCGAATGACAGCGCCAACGCACCGGACATAAAACCGGTACCCGCAAGCCAACCGGCATCGGGGAAGAAATGAGCCGTCTTGCCGCCCTGTCGCTGAAAAAAACCTACGGTCTGCGCACCGTGGTTCACGACGTATCGCTTGAAGTCAACAGCGGTGAAGTCGTCGGATTACTCGGGCCTAATGGCGCGGGTAAAACCACCTGCTTCTACATGATTGTCGGACTGGTCGCGACGGAAGGCGGCAGCATCCGGATGGAGTCGCACGACCTTACCCATATGGCGATCCATCAGCGCGCGCGGCTGGGATTGTCCTATCTGCCGCAGGAGCCGTCGATTTTCCGCAAACTGACGGTCGAGGAAAACATACGCGCCATTCTCGAACTCAAAAACTACAAGGCAGACGAGCTGGAAGAGCATCTGAACAACCTGCTGAACGACCTGCATATCAGCCAGTTACGTGATGCACCGGCTACCAGCCTGTCCGGCGGCGAGCGGCGACGAGTCGAAATCGCCCGCTCCCTCGCCATTAACCCGCGCTTTATCTTGCTGGACGAACCGTTCGCGGGTGTCGACCCAATCGCTGTGCTCGACATCCAGAAACTGATCCATTTTCTGGTCGAACGCGATATCGGCGTATTGATCACTGATCACAATGTGCGCGAAACGCTGGGCATCTGTGACCGCGCCTACATCATCAATGATGGCCGGGTGCTGACGGCAGGCGCGCCCACCACGATCATTCAGGATGAAAACGCTCGCAAGGTTTATCTGGGCGAAAACTTCAAGCTGTAGGCCTGCCGCCACAAAACAGGATGTCCTCGCAGTTTTATTTTTCAGCACGCCTCTGGCACAATTGCCGATAATTCAACGGTTTCGCGCCTGTATTTAAGACTTATATAGACGTTGGCCTAAAGAAACAACGCACCGGTGCCGTTGCGGAAGACTTAACGATGGAGGATGTGTGGCTGAAGCTAAAAAACCTACGCTGTTGATCGTCGATGATGATCCGCTTATTTCGGACACGCTGAGTTACGTCCTGGGAAAAGACTTCGACATCTCTGCCGCCGAGTCCCGCTCGCAAGTCAAAAGCCTGTTGATGCAACTGGATGAGCCGCCCAAACTGGCGCTGGTCGATCTGGGCTTGCCGCCGCACCCCCACAAGCCTGACGAGGGCTTCGCGCTCATTACCGATCTGTTAAGCGCCTCGCCCAATATCAAAATTCTGGTGCTCTCGGGGCAGAGCGATGAAGCCAATGCACGCCATGCGCGCGCACTCGGCGCCATTGATTTTGTCGCCAAACCGTGCGAGCCGGAACGGCTGAAATCCATGCTGTTCAGCGCGCTGATGGTGCAGGATGCCGAGCATAGCGCGGAAAAAGCGCCCGCCCCGGCCAAAGACTCCGGCATCGTCGGCACGAGTCCAGCCATCGACAAACTCAGGCAGCAAATCAAACAATATGCTTCGGCTCCGTTTCCGGTGCTGATCGAAGGCGAATCCGGCAGCGGCAAAGAGCGGGTCGCGTCCAGCCTGCATCAACTCTCGCCGCGCGCCAGCAAAGCCTATCTCGCCCTTAACTGTGCGGCCATTTCCCCCACCCTGGTCGAACCTACCCTGTTCGGCTATGCCAAGGGCGCGTTTACTGGCGCGACTACGGCGCGTGCGGGCTATTTTGAAGAAGCTGAAAACGGCACGCTGTTTCTGGACGAAATTGGCGAACTCCCGCTGGAGCTGCAAGCGAAGCTTTTACGGGTACTGGAAAATGGCGAATATCAGCGCGTAGGTGAAACCCAGCCCCGCTTCTCCAATGCGCGCGTGGTCACGGCAACCAACCGTGATCTGCGCGCCGAAATCAAGGCCGGACGCTTCCGCTCCGACCTCTACCACCGGCTCTCGGTATTTTCGATCGCCGTACCGTCGCTGCGCGAAATGGGACAGGATAAACTCAACCTGCTCGAGCACTTCCGCGATTTTTATGCGCGCGAAGCCCGCACCCCGCCGTTCCAGCTCGATTTGCGCGCCAAGCAAATGTGGGAGGACTACCACTTTCCCGGCAACGTGCGCGAGTTGCGTAATATTGCCATCCGCCTGACCACCAAATATCCCGGCGGCATCGTCAATGTCGAGCAACTGGAATCCGAACTCGACACCGACCAGGCCTATCCACAGGAAATCCTGCTCGCCAACGATTCAAAAATGCTGATTGAAATGGCGCGCAAGCAACTGCAAACCCTGGCCAATTTCAATCTCGACGCGAGTATGCGCGAGTGGGAAAAAGCCTATGTTGAAGCCGCGCTCAACATGACCCACGGCAACTTGTCGCAAGCGGCAAAATTGCTGGGCATCAATCGCACCACCCTTTACAGCCGTATGCAAACCTACGGAACCGAATAACCCCCTCGTGTATCTTGAACATTTTGGCCTGAAGGAAGCGCCCTTCCGCATCACACCCAATACCGAATACTGGTATGCGGGCGGTCAACGCGGTGAAATTCTGGCCGCCTTGAGTTACGCCATCAGTCAGGGCGAAGGCATCATCAAGGTTGTTGGCGAAGTCGGTAGCGGCAAAACCATGCTGTGCCGGATGCTGGCCGCCAAACTGCCCGACACAGTCGATTGCGTATATCTCGGCAATCCGACGCTGGCACCGGACGACATGCTGGCCGCCATACTTGCCGATCTGGGCGCAGCGAGCCCCGCTGAAGGCCGCCAGGCGCGGCTGGCCCAGCTCAACCAGGCGCTGCTCGACCACCACGAATGGGGTCGCCGGGTAGTCGTATTTGTCGAAGAAGCGCAGGGCATCGCGCTGGATAACCTGGAGTTTCTGCGGCTCCTGACCAATCTCGAAACCGCAACCGACAAGCTGCTGCAAATCGTCTTGTTTGGCCAGCCCGAACTGGATGTCATGCTGGCTGATCCACGGATTCGCCAACTAAAAGACCGCATCACGCTGAACCTCAATCTGTCCCCGCTCAATGAAAAAGAAGTGGCCGATTATCTGCGCGCACGGCTGGCGGTCGCGGGCTATCGCGGGCCGGACTTGTTCCCCGCCCCGCTCGTCACCCGGTTGACGCAGCTCTCGCTTGGCCTGTCGCGGCGCATCAACGTGTTGGCAGACAAAACCCTGCTGGCCGCTTATGCCGACCAGACCCACAACGTCGAAGCCCGGCATCTGGACGCTGCCGCGCACGATGCCGAAACAAACGCGCCACACGCATCAGCCGCACGTAACGCGCGCACCTGGATCTGGCTCGTGGCAGGATTAGCCGCCGGGCTAGGACTGCTCGCGTTTGTTTCCTGGCAAGCCATGGGGCTGACCTCGAAAACCGAACCTGCGCACACGGTCGCCCCTCTGGAACCCCCTTCAGCAAACAAACGCGTCATGCCTGTTGTCACATCGCCTGATGTCAAGGCGCTGGCCCGTCAAACCAGCCGCTGGCTGGCGACGGCGGCACCCAATACTTATGTCATTCAGTTGGCCTTGGCTAAAGATGCAGCCTCAACAGCCGTATTATTGGGTGAAGTAAACGCGCGCCCCATGCCTCAACCGGTACGGGTGTTACATGGATTGAGCCGTGGCGAAGCCGCCTGGATGATCTTGGTGGGCGAGTTTCCCGACAGAAAACTTGCCACGGTCGCCTTGCAAAAGCTGCCCAACCAGGCTCCACCCTCACCGTTTTTGCGGACGGTCGGAAAAATGCGAATGGTCGTTTTACCATCAGGATCAATATGATATTCAGGCTGAAATCCAGACTGCTGCTTGCGGCACCCCTGACTGGGCTCATGCTTTTGGGCGGCTGCGTGCCGCCCAAAAGCTTTGATACCTCACCCGGCCATATTCAGCAGGTGGCAACCACGCCCGACGCTACGCTGCCGACACCGGTCAAAGCCGCGCCCACCTTGCCGCCACCCCATCTCGCTGCGCCCGTTCCAACCTATACCGTAGTCGTCAACGACGTACCGGTAAAAGACCTGCTGTTTTCCATCGCACGCGACACCAAGTACAACATCGACCTGCACCCCGGCATCACCGGGCGGGTGTCGCTGAATGCGGTGAACGAGCCGCTGCCTTCGATACTCGACCGTGTCGCCCGCCAGGCCAATCTGCGCTACGAGCTAAACGGCAAAACCGTGTCGATCATGCCGGACACGCCCTACGTCAAGACCTACACGGTCAACTATGTCAACGTCGCCCGCAACACTTCGTCGAGTGTCGGTGTATCTGCGCAAATCGCCAGCACCGGCGGCGGCGTTGGGGCGAGTGGAAGCGGTTCTAGCGAGAGGGGAAACTCCTCTGCCACCACCGTTACCAGCCAGTCCAACAACGACCTGTGGGTCACATTAACCGAGAATATTCGCACCATACTCGCCGGTACGCGCGCGGTTACGCAAAGCAACGAAGAGCGTGCAGCCAGACTGGATGCGGAGAAAACTGCGCGTGCAGAACGCGTATCGCAAGCTGAGGCCGTGAGCAAGGCGGGCGCGGGCGCAGCCAACCTCTTCACAGCAGCATTTTCCAATCAGGCTTTGGGTGATGGTAAAAACGACGTGGCTGCCAATCCGGTCGCTGGCACCGTTACCGTTTTGGGCACGTCCAAACAACAGGAACTGGTGCAACAGTACATCGACCGTGTCATGCAGTCCGCGCAACGACAAGTCTTGATCGAAGCAACCATAGTCGAAGTTACACTCAAGGATCAATATCGGGCCGGGATCAACTGGCAAAGTCTGGCATCAGGGGTCACCGGCTGGACCGTGAATACGGTAGGGGCAGGAACCGGCGGCACTAACCTGGCCAATGCCCTGTCTCCCTTCTTCAACATTGCCTACAACAATAACGACAAATGGGATTTCAAGGCAACCATTGATCTATTGGAGTCTTATGGCAACACCAAGGTGTTGTCGAGTCCAAAATTAATGGCATTGAACAACCAGACCGCACTACTCAAAGTGGTCAACAATCTGGTTTATTTTTCCATTGATGTGGCACAAGGTACCGTCACAGCCTCCGGGCTTGTTTTGCCCTCAAGCGTCAAAACCGAGGCGCACACGGTTCCCGTGGGTGTGGTCATGAGCGTCACCCCCCAAGTTGGCGACAATGGCCTCGTCTCCTTGACGGTACGCCCCACCATCACCCGCAAAGTCGGCGACGTAGAGGATCCCAGCCCGCTGTTGAAGCAAGGTGGGCTAAACATCAGCAACAAAGTCCCGATCATTCAGGTGCGCGAAATGGAATCGTTGTTGCAGGTGCGCAGCGGACAAACAGTTGTTCTGGGCGGGCTGATTCAGGATGACACCAACAACGCGCGCGACGGCCTGCCGGGTCTGTCGCGTCCGGAAGGCATCGGCGCAATCTTCGGCCAGCACGAACGCATCAACAGCCAGACCGAACTGGTCATATTTCTGCGTCCCATCGTCGTCACCGACCCCTCGCTGGAAAGTGCCGAGCTGCGCCAGTTTCAACGCTTGTTGCCAGGCGCGCGGAGCGCGCCATGATTAAGCACATCGTTCGGGGTACACAGTGAGCCTGCTGCTCAAAGCACTAAAACAGGCTGAAACCGTCCATGCGGAGAAATCCACTGCGGCAGGTGATGCTCTGGAACTCGAGTCCATCGCCCCGCCTACGGGTGCCAATGCGCGTGAATGGGTCGAGCCGCCAGCGCTACTGTTCGGCAGTAGCGGTTTGTCGCCCGCTCCGGTCGCCGCGCCGCGTCGCTTGCGGATGCCGCATCTTTCGCTGGTGCCGCTCACCGCGCTACTGGCAGCCATCGTCGCCGTTGGTTACGGGGTTTATCTGTATTTTGCATTGCAGCCGTCGGTGCCACTGACTGTACCCGCCCCTACTACGCCAGCCGCCGTCATCACAGCAGCACCTGTCACCATTACGCCTGCTCCGGCACCCACAACGCGATTGCTTACTGATGTTGCCGCGATGCCGCCCGCTAACCCGCATTCAGCAACACAGGCCAACACGGCATCTGGCACACCCACCGAAGCCCGCGCCGCATCGCCGCGCACCGAAGCAAAATCGCCGTCCCGGTCAGCTACGCCGCGTGATACTACCGGGCTGTCCTTCCAGGCGGATGCCAATTCGTCTACTTTGACTAGCGCCTATGCCGCGTATCAAAACGGTGAGCTGGGCGAAGCGCAACGGCTCTACACGCAGGCAGCCGCTGGCGAACGTAGCGTGGATGCCGTGTTGGGTCTGGCCGCCATTGCCGCCGCGCAAAACCGCGACGAAGCCGCCGCGCGCCTGTACCGCGAAGTACTGGATCACGATCCGCGCAACGCGGCCGCACAGGCAGCCCTGCTGGATATTTTGGGCAATACCGACAAACAGGCAACCGAAAGCCGCCTTAAAACCCTGATCGAGCGCGAGCCCAGCGCCAACCTCTACCAAACTCTCGGCAATCTGTACGCTGACCAGAATCGCTGGAGTGAAGCGCAAACCGCCTATTACGAAGCCTATCGCTCCACGCCTGCCAATGCGGATTACGCATTCAATCTTGCCGTCAGCCTGGATCGCTTGCATCAGGGCAGCGCGGCACTGCCCTATTACGAAAAAGCGCTGAGCCTGGGCGGTTCATCCCGCTTTGACCGCGCACAGGCCGAGTCACGTATCCGGCAAATCAAATCGCGGCAGTGAGCCACTGAATTATGGAGCGGCGCAAAAAACTCCGTATGGGCGAAAGCCTGATTGCTCAGGGTCTCATCACCACTGACCAGTTACGCATCGGGCTAAAAGAACAAACCAGCACCGGCCTGCCGATCGGTCGCCAGCTGGTCGCGCTGGGCTTCATGACTGAAGCCGTGCTGCGCGACCAACTCGCCAATGCGCTGGGCAGCCAGGGCATCGATCTGACCCAGGTTGTGGCCGATCCCGAAGCGCTGCAACTCGTCCCCGAAGAGTTTGCGCGCCGTCACCATCTGTTGCCGATTGCCTACGACAACGAGCGTGACGTGCTGACGCTGGCCACCACCGACATGTTCAATGTTGTCGCACTCGACCAGTTGAAAGCCGGACTCGGCGGCCACGTCGAAATCGACACGCTGCTGGCGGGCGACGCACAGTTGCTGGAATGCATCGACAACTTCTACGGTTTCGACCTGTCGCTCGACGGCATTCTGCGCGAGATCGAAACTGGCGAAGTCGATTACGCCAGCCTCAACCCCGAGACCGAGGAATACACGCAGCCAGTGGTACGACTGGTCGGCGCACTGTTGACTGACGCAGTGAAACGCCGCTCGTCGGATATTCACTTCGAACCAGAACACGCCTTTCTACGTATCCGCTACCGCATCGACGGCGTGCTGGAACAAATCCGCAGTCTGCATAAAACCTACTGGCCCGGCATTCTGGTGCGGCTGAAAGTGCTGTCCGGGATGAACATTGCCGAGACGCGCGCGCCGCAGGATGGTCGCATGTCGCTCACATTGAATGGTCGTCCGATTGATTTCCGGGTGTCATCGCAGCCCGGCATCCACGGTGAAAACCTGGTGCTGCGGATTCTCGACCGTGAAAAATCCATCATGCCCCTGGAGCAGATGAGCTTTACACCCGACGCGCTGCGCGAACTGCAACTGATGATGGCGCGCCCGGAGGGCATTCTGGTTGTCACCGGCCCGACCGGTTCCGGTAAAACCACCACGCTGTATTCGATGCTCTCGCATCTGAACAACGAAACCGTCAACATCATGACGCTCGAAGATCCGGTCGAATACCCGGTCACGCTGATGCGGCAGAGTTCGGTCAACGAAACACTCAAACTCGATTTCGCCAACGGCATCCGCTCCATCATGCGGCAAGACCCCGACATCATTCTGGTCGGCGAAATCCGTGACAAAGACACCGCCGAAATGGCCTTCCGCGCCGCCATGACCGGCCATCAGGTGTTCACCACCCTGCACACCAATTCCGCGCTCGGCGTATTCCCGCGTCTGATGGATATCGGCATCCAGCCCGGTATCCTGTCCGGCAACATCATCGGCGTCGTCGCCCAGCGCCTGATCAGAAAACTCTGCCCACACTGCAAGGAAGCCTACACGCCTGAAGAACACGAAGCCCGCATCCTCGGCTGGGAAGCCGCTGGCCAGCCCATGGTGTACCGCCCAGTGGGCTGCCCCGCGTGCGACAACAAAGGCTACAAAGGCCGCATGGCACTGATCGAATTACTGCGGATGGATCCGACCCTGGATGAGCTGGTCGCAAACCATGCGCCCTTGCACGAAATTCGGCGGGCGGCACTGGCGCAGGGTTATCACCCCTTGGCAGAAGATGGCATTGCGCGGGTGTTGATGGGGGTGACATCACTGGCGGAAGTGGCGCGGGTGGTGGATTTGACGGGGCGGGTGTGAAATTTATGTCACGTCAGCCCAAAGTTCTGATCAATGATTTGCTGTATTTTCAGCCAACGCTGATATGCACAATCACGACGAAGGCTGACTAATCATGCCCTTCTTCGACTACCGAGCCGTAGACCAAACCGGACGCGCTGTTAAAGGCGTGCTCTCGGCTGTCAACGACATCGACCTCGAGCTACGCCTGAAACGCATGGGGCTGGATTTGGTCACACTGGACGAACTCTCGCGCCAGTACGCCCCTGCCGGGCGCGAACGCATCACCCGGCGCGATCTCATTACCTTTTGCATTCACATGCGCTACATCACCCGTGCGAGTATTCCGCTGCTGGAAGGCTTGCGCGATCTGCGCGACAGCATGGAAAAGCGCGGTTTTCGCGATGTACTCACCGCGCTGCTGGAAGACCTGGAGGGCGGTAAAGTCTTGTCGCTGGCGCTGGCCGCACACCCTGCGGTCTTTGGTACGGTATTTGTTCACAGCATCAAAGCCGGCGAGCAAACCGGCTTGCTGGACGAAGTGTTCGAGCGTCTCTCCGAATCCCTGAAATGGCAGGAAGAAGTCGCAAGCAAAGCCCGCCGCCTGATGATTTATCCGGCATTGGTGCTGGCCGTCGTCGGTGCCGCGATATTGTTTCTGCTGTTGTATCTGGTGCCGCAGGTGCTAAGCCTGGTCAAAACCATGGGCGTGACGCTACCGCTACCCACGTTGATTTTGCTTGCGCTATCACAGGCTTTACGCAGTTATTGGCTACCTCTATTAGTGCTCACGCTAGGCGTAGCGATTGGATTGCCATACTGGATACGCCGCACCGAGGCCGGACAATGGTGGTGGGATCGTACCCAGTTGCGCCTGCCAATCATTGGCCCGATTCTGCAAAAAATCGTGCTGTCGCGTTTTACCAATACGCTGGCGATGATGTATCGCTCCGGCGTTACGGTGCTGGATGCGCTGCGGTCGGGCGAAATGGTCGCGGGCAATCGCGTCATTGCTGGCGGCATCCGGCGCGCAGGTCAACAAATCGCTGAGGGTCGCGGCCTGTCCGAAAGCTTCAATTCACTGGGGCTGTTTCCGCCACTGGTGATCCGCATGTTGCGTGTAGGAGAAACCACCGGCGCACTCGACGAAGCACTCGATAACGTCACGTATTTCTACAACCGCGACGTACTGGAATCGATCGAAAATGGGCTGAAAGTTCTCGAGCCCGTGCTGACCGCCTTCCTCGGCATTTTGCTCGGCGGCATACTCGTGTCGGTACTGTTGCCGATTTATGACCTGATCGGGAATCTGCCGCTATGATCCGCCGCCTGATTATTCTGCTCAACGCGCGCCAGGCCAGCGTACTCGACGGGCGACCGGGCAACATGCACTGGCTCGGTGATTTTGCGACCACCGAAGCTGGACTGACTGCGTTTCAACGGCTACTGATGCAGCATTCGGGCCGGCCTGTGCGCCTGGTGCTCGACTCGGTGGACGAAGATTACCGGCTGGAAGTGTTGCCGCATGTTACCGGCGCGGCACGCACCGAAATGCTCGCGCGCAAACTGCGCCAAGTGTTCCGCAATGCCGCGTTCACTGGTGCCTGGCGGCAAAGTCGCGAAAATGAAGGGCGACGCGATGATCGTTATCTGCTCGCGGCATTAACTGATTACGAGTGGCTTAAACCCTGGCTCGGCGCAATCGAAAATGCCCATGCGCCGCTCGAAGGCATCACGCTTCTGTCGCTGGCTTGCCAGAGCCTTTTAAAGCAACTGCGCATTCGCGAACCGCATACCCTGCTGGCCTATCAAATGGCGAGCGGCCTGCGCCTGTCGTACTACCAAGACGGCCTGCTGCGATTTTCGCGACTCCTGGCAGGCGAGACGCAAACCCAATCGCCTGGCTGGGCAGCCGATGAAATCTCCAAAACCCAGTTGTATTTGATGGGGCAGCGCATGCTGCCGCGCGAGGCGCGTTTGCAGGTTTTATTGCTCGACCCCAGCGGCCGCCTTGCCAGCGCGCAAGCGCCCCTGAATGCCGACCCCGCATTCAACGCACGCATGCTTGACCTCCCGACGCTGGCGCGCGCCCTGCGAATGCCCGACGAGTTTTTAAGCAGCACGCCGGAAATCGCACCGCTGGCTGCGCTCGCTGGAGAAACGCTGCTGCTCGATCTGGCACCGCCCACGCTGACCCAGCGTTATACCGAATTCCGCTGGCGGCGCGGCATTCATCTGGCGGCACTGGCAATCGGCGTTGCGGGCATTCTATTCACCGGGGTTCGGTGGCTGCACACGCTTGATCTGCGCGATCAGACACAGCAAATCCAGAGCGAGCAGCAACAGCTCGAAGCCCGTTACCGCGACATCACTCACAGCTTTCCGCCCTCACCTGTGGGTGCCGAACAACTGGGCGAAACCATCCAGCTCGCCGCCCATCTGGAAAACCCGCGCCAGAATCCGCACCACGCACTGACCCTGGTCAGCCGCGTGCTGGAATCCCAGCCTGCCGTCATACTGAAAAAAATAAGCTGGCAAGATCGTCTGTTTGCAACACCCAGCATGGCCGATGAACGGCAAGTCAGTCTGGAAGCCGAACTCAGCCCGTTCGACGGCAACTATCGCGCAGCGATGCAAGACATCGAAAACTTCATGGCTCAGCTTCGTGCAGAACCCGGCGTGATGTTAGTCACGCTCAGCAGCAGCCCGGTCAATACCCAGTCAAGCGCCGCACTCTCGGGCAACACGCTCAACGGCACCGATTCTGCGCACGCGCGCTTCAGCCTTGAGCTGCGTTATCGGGAGACGCCATGATGCTGCACCCGCCCTGGCACGCGATTAAAATCCCGCTCCTGCTGTTGCTGGCCGCACTGTTATTGGCTGGCGCGGGCATCCTGTGGAGTTCAAACACGCAACTTGAAGCGAACAAAAACCTGCAACAACAAACCCGGACACGCCAGGCTGCACAGCAGAAACTGCAACGCTCCAACGTGGAGAAAGCGCTGATCCAGCAAAATCTTGGGGGATATCAAAACCTGGTCGCGCGCGGATTTATCGGCGAAGAAAACCGTCTGGCCTGGCTTGAGGCGGTGCAGCAAGCCAATCGCGATGCCGCTTTATACGGGCTCAATTACACCCTGGCGCCACGCACCGCCGCAGCCGCCACGCTGGCCAAAGGTTTACCACTGGGGCAAACCGTAATGACCTTGCGCATGCCGATGCTGGTGGAAACGGATTTGCCGCGTTTCCTGGAAGCCCTGCAACAGCGTACCCGCAGCGTGTTCCGGGTACGCGCTTGCCAGATCACGCGCACCAGCGAGGCTGCGCCCGAAGCGCTCAACCGACCGGAGCTGGAAACCGAATGCGAACTGTTGTGGTTTACCCTGGCGACAGCGACAAGGACGGTGCAATGAAAACCTGTTCACCACAGAGACACAAAGGCGCGGAGAAAAACAAACCTATCCGGCGCGGGATGATGCATCTCTGTTCCGCATTGATTTTCTCTGTGTCTCTGTGTCTCTGTGGTTCAGGGTTTGCCGCTCAACCCGCGCCCGACTTGCCTGGAAGATTGTTCTACACCCCAGAAGAGCGCGCCATGCTCGTGAATGCCCGCACGCACAAGGTCACCGAACTGCAAAAATCATCTGCCCTACCCGATTCCGGGCCAGTGCGTTTTGACGGCGTTCTCACCCGTTCCGATGGCGTCGGTACGCACTGGGTGAATGGCCGCGCACACGTCGGCCAGTCTTCAGTCGGTATCCGCAATCTCAAGCCCGGGCAAATCCGGGCGGATAAAAAAATCTACGAACCGTATCAGGTGCTGCGCCAAAGCGAATCGCTCAAGACTCCGAACACGACAGAACATAAGGAGGCCGCGCCATGAAATCGAATAGAGAGAAATTTCACAGCGGCTTCACCCTGATCGAGATGGCCATCGTGCTGGTCATCATCACCATCCTGATAGGCGGGTTAGCGATGCCGCTGTCAGCGCAGATTGAAGCGCGACGCATTGCCGAAACCCGGAAAACCATGGAAGAGGCACGAGAGGCGATTATGGGTTATGCGATGAGCCACACTACCGGTTCGTGCGCATGTGCCTATACGTCCGGAACACTGGATGGTTCACCCACCACAACCTGCTCAGCTTCATTATGCTCTGCCACACTTACCACCCATGACACAGCAATACTTACTCTGAAGCCGCGTCATTTTTTACCCTGCCCTGACTTGAGTGGAACAGACCCGGAACCCAACCTGGATAATGATGGCGTTGACGGGTTAACGGATATCAACAATGGCGTGGAAGACCGACTCAACGGAACTCCCGGCACCTGTGCCGCCGCTTCCGGTAACTTGCCTTGGGTCACTTTGGCGACAGCCGCACAAGATGCCTGGGGCAACCGTTTGCATTACGGCCTGACACTCCCATACGGACATTCAATAACCGGCTTTTCCAATGCGGATCCAGGCGACAAGCAGGTTTGCAACACCAGCACAGGGGGATGTGCCGTCGGCACAGTGGCACGCGATGTCCCGGTGGTACTGACTTCCTACGGCTCAAATGGTTGGGGTGCGCGCACGGTCAACAACACAGACATGGCTGCACCAACCAGCGCCGATGAACTTGAAAATACCGATGCGAATAATAGTTACGTCAACCGCGTACCTAGCAAACCCGGTTCCGCTGCTGGAGAATTCGATGATCTGGTTAGCTGGATATCGAGTTCGCTTTTAATCAGCCGCGTGTGCCCTGGAGGCGGCTGTCCGTAGCCGCCAAGCTCATTCTTACCTTGCCGGGCATGTTCTCGCTCAAACTCAGACTAAAACCCAGGCGCGTTGCCTGCCGCGCTGCCTGATACAAACCCACGCCCAAACCCGAGTCCGAACTGACCGGACTTTGAAACAGATTCCGCGCCACGTGCTCGGGCGCAACCGCGCCATTATCGGTGACGTTCAGGGCGAGCACCGGCTGCACGTCCAGTCGCGCTTCTACCCTGATCCAGGGCTCGTTCTGGCGTTTTCTCAGGGCATTGGTCAGCAGATTGTCGGCGACACTATCGAACAGGTCTTGCGGCAAGGTCGTCGTGCTGTCCACCCTATCGGGGACAAAATAAACGCCGTCGTGCGCGTAGCGTTGTCGCAGGCCTTGCCACCAGTCGTTGGCATTGACGCGGCCTTCGTCCTGCTCGCTCGGTTGCTTTAATTTATCCACGGTCTGCGACAGTCGCGCGGCCAGTTGCGGCAACTGGCGTTTCATCAGTTCCAGCAGCCGTTCACCGTCTTCCGGGGTGGAAACTTCGGCGGCGGCGAGCAAAGATTTCATCGCTTGCAGGATGTTTTTGACGTCGTGTGTGAGGCGCGCGCCGGTGTCGTGGATGGCCTGGCTATAAGCGTGTTCGCGCAGGGTTTGTTCACGGACTTTGGCGGCATAAAAATAGCCCAGCAACTGCGACAGCAAACGCACATGCAAGGCCAGCGCGGGGGTCAGCGGACGTGGGGAATACCAGGTCAGTGTGAGACCGTGGAACGCATAATCCAGACTGTTCGCGCCGCGCTGACCGGACTGCCCGTCGCCGCGCGCAGCTTGCCAGGAGACGCCGCTGATCCAGGTCAGTTCTTGCAGGTTGGACAGCGCATCCCGCACAAACGATTCGGGGTCGCGCTCGCGTTCAGCCAGGGTGGCGAGTTGGCGCGCCCAGCCTTCAAACGGCAGGCCAACCGAGAGCAGGTAACGCGACGTCATTTGCCCCAAACCGGAAAACCCGGCGCGCGGGTTCCACAGCCAGGACAGCGCCAGCAGCAACATGGCCATGCCCAACAAAGTTTGCACCAAGGCCCAGGCATAGCCGGTTTTGCCAATCGCCATCACCGCAAATGCGCCCAGCGCCACGACGATAATCAACAGCGACAACATTACGCCGTAGATGAAATCGAGCGCGGATGCATCGCCGCGTTTGCGCATCGAAGGCAGAAATAAAATCGCCAGCGGCAACACGGCCAAGCCGTAACGCACGGCCAACAATCCTTCGTCGGCCAAGCTGGCTGTCGCCAAGCTCTGCGGCAGCACCCAGGCCAGCAACAGACTCAGCAAATAGGTGAGTGCCAGCAGGTACGGCAAGCGCTGGCCGCGCTCGGATTGTGACGCCGCCACCGCGCCGACCAGCCCGGTCAGAATGGCCAGCCACAAGGCCATCACCCAGGGGCTGTCCACCAGCACTAGCAGCGCTGCCATCGCAAACACCGGCAGCGCAAGACGCGGCTCGATGCGTGCTTCGCTTCTTACCAGCGGTTGCCACAGCAGAAACAGGCCGTAATGCGCCAGCAAAAACGCGCGCGTGACCATGGCATCAACACCAAACACCACTGCCACATGCAAAGCCAGCAACATCAGCGCCAGCCAGCGACTGGGCGAGACACGCAACATGGCGGCATTAAACCCGCCAAGCCAGTTTTGGCCTGCGGTTGAAGGGAAAATAGATTCAGACATGAATGGCTAGATTAGAAATGACATCGACGAGGGTTCACAGTGTAGTGCTAGCGGTCACGCCAGCCGAAAATGGAGGGCGTGAGCCGTCTATTTCAGCCGCTTGCCGCCGACCATTTGCTGTAATTCTGGCAGGGGTGTTGTGTTTTCATCATTTTTTAATCCGGCAGCAGACGATGGATGCGGTAAATGTCAATAAAAATCAATGCACTGCATTTACAAAGGCATCACAAATCTGGTGGCATGGGTTTTGCAGAAATTATTTCGCATACTTTTAAAATCTACGGAGCAAACCCTATGCGTCGTCACCAATCCGGCTTTACCTTGATCGAAATCGCCATCGTATTGGTAATTATCGGCCTGCTTTTGGGCGGTATTTTGAAGGGGCAAGAGCTCATCAACAGCGCGCGCGTGAAGAATCTGGCGACTGATTTCCGTAATATCCCGCTCTTCATCTACGGCTATCAGGATAAATTCAAGGCTTTGCCGGGCGATGACCCTGCAGTCGCCAGCCATGTTACTGGCACGTTAGCGACCACGCCTGGCGCAACGGGGAATGGTGTCATTGATGGCAACTGGAACAGCACGACCGCAACTGACGAGACATTCCTGTTCTGGCAGCACGTGCGGCTGGCGGGACTGGCACCCGGTAGCACCAGTGCCGTAGCACCAGACTACCAACCCACCAACGCAGCTGGCGGTCATATCGGCATCCAAAGCGGCACGACCACTGCGGCATCGGCCCCCATCAAAGATGCTGCCGGGGTCGCCATTCGCGGTGCTTATGTCATTTGTTCTGAAGGCATCCTCGGAAAATTTGCCAAGCAGCTTGATACTCAAATGGACGATGGCAACACCGCCACAGGCTCAATGTTCGTCACACCGACAACAAGCTACGCTATCGGTGCGACCGCCACTGCGACAGCATCGGTCGATGATGCTGCGTCTTACACGGTGTGCCTAGGAATTTAAACCGTCCAAGTCACACATGAATCGACCCGCTGAGGCGGGTCGATTCATTTATACCTCGCCATTCTCAACCATTTAAAAAATGACCTCTACTGCATCCTGATCACATCATCGCCACCCAAACCGGCGCATCCCGTCATTAAAAAATCCTTGTAAATCCGCAGCCTGCACCAAGCGGAACTCAGCACGTATAGCGATTGACCAACAGGCTGCTAAACTTGGCTTAAGTCGGCTCGTTTATTGCCGCAAATGAAGTATATGAAACACAGCCTACAACTCAAAATTGGTCAGCATTTAACGCTGACACCACAGTTACAGCAGTCGATTCGACTGCTGCAGTTGTCCACACTAGAGCTCAATCAGGAACTGGAACAAATGCTCCAGGACAATCCTATGCTTGAGCTCGAAAACGAGAATCCGGAATTCATCCCTGCCGAAACAGCGCTGAATGGGTCTGGCGACGCGCCGCCCGTCGAGTCGAGTCCAGGTGAAACGTCCACAACTGAGAGCCAGGCGGATGCCGATGAGCCTGCTGTGTCGCTCGACGATACTGACTGGACTGATTACAGCGGCAGTACTGCGGACGACGAAGACAGCGATTTTCATCAGGCACCGGGCGCAAACTCAACCTTGCGCGAACATTTACTCAATCAATTATTGCTGACGCCTTTACCAGATCGAATCAAGATTCTGACCAGCGCATTGATCGAAGACGTGAATGAAGACGGCTTCCTGACCCAAAGTCTGGAAGAGATTGCCGAGAGCTTGCACGACGAACTTGGCGATATTGATCCCGCTGAAATGCAAACGGCCTTGGCGCACCTTCAGGAAATGGATCCTGTCGGCATTGGCGCGCGCGATTTGGGCGAATGTCTGGCACTCCAATTACGCGCGATGCCCGATGGGATTGCAGGGCGCGAACACGCTATACAAATAACACAGAGCCACCTCGGCCTGTTAGCCGCACGCGATCTTGGCAAAATCAAAAAATTACTGGGCATCGACGACCTAGCGTTGCGTACCGCACGCGCGCTTATTCTGGAGTTGAATCCGCGACCAGGAGCAAGCTTTGGCCGGGACGAAACGCATTATGTGGTGCCTGACGTCTTCATCAAAAAAGTCAAAGGCATGTGGCTGGCCACGCTTAACGCAGAGGCCATGCCCAAACTGCGGATCAATCGCGTTTATGCTGACATCCTGTCTCGTCACCGCGAAGCTGGCGGAAATCAGCTTTCCGGCCAATTGCAAGAAGCGCGCTGGCTGATCAAAAACATCCAGCAGCGCTTCGACACCATCCTGCGGGTCTCACAAGCCATCGTAGACCGGCAAAAACATTTTTTTGAGCACGGCGAAGTGGCCATGCGCCCGCTCGTGCTGCGCGAAATTGCTGAAGCTGTCGAGCTGCATGAATCGACGATTTCACGCGTCACCACCCAGAAGTTCATCATGACGCCGCGCGGGCTGTACGAGCTCAAATACTTTTTTGGCAGCCACGTCGCGACCGAAGCGGGCGGCGCCTGCTCATCCACCGCCATTCGCGCACTCATCAAGCAGCTGGTTGCCGCTGAAGGCACAAAAAGACCGCTGTCCGATGGTCAGCTTGCCAGTGTGCTGGGACAGCAGGGCATCGTTGTCGCCCGGCGCACAATTGCCAAATACCGTGAATCCCTACAAATTCCAACAGCCAGTCTTCGTCGCGCACTCTAAGACAAGTGCCAACCAGACTAGCCGGTAAAAAGTCCGCTTGAATGTGCATGCGTTTCGTCCCACAATGAAATCGGACGCACATTTAAAACGGTACGTTCAGGGATTCCAGACGGACTCCCGATTATTCACCCTTACCCAGGAGGCTTTATGAATTTGACGATTTCCGGCCATCACCTAGAAGTAACCCCCGCCATTCGCGACTACGTCGCCACCAAGCTCGAACGCGTCAAACGCCATTTCGACCACGTCATCACCATCTCGACCATCATGCGCGTCGAAAAACTGGTTCACAAAGTAGAAGCCAGCCTGCATGTCAAAGGCCATGATTTTCATGCGCACTGTGAAGACGGCAATATGTACGCTGCAATCGACCTTCTGGCAGACAAGCTGGATCGCCAGATTGTTAAGCACAAAGAAAAAATTTCCAATGTCCATCAAGAGCACGGTGGGGTGAAACGCCAGCCACTCGAAAACGAGGTTGAGGCCTGACAGACTGTCAAACCGCCCCGGAGGCCTAAACAACCTCCGGGCGTATAATTAGCGTGCGAATTGTCCAAAAATAAACGCACACCGATGAACCATATCTCTCCACTTCTTAGCCTCGACACCGTTCTTCTGGATCTGGATTTTTCCAGCAAGAAGAAATTGTTTGAACACACAGGCGATCTTTTTTCCAGACAGCTCGGACTCAAGTCCTCCGATGTATTCAATAGCCTGTTCGAGCGAGAACGACTAGGTTCCACCGCACTTGGATATGGCATCGCCATTCCGCATGGACGCATCAAAGGCTTGGCCAAAGCCACGGGCGCGTTCTACCGCCTGAAAACGCCGCTGGAATTTGACGCACCCGACGCGCAACCCGTCACGCTCTGTTGTGTTTTGCTGGTTCCCAAGGAAGCCAATGATGAACACCTTCAGATTCTAGGCGAACTCGCACACTTGTTTGGCGACGAAACCATGCGCGCACGGATGAAAAATGCCGACAGTGCCACCGAATTGCATGCGCTCATCGACTCATGGGTAGCCTGACGAGCGTTACGATTGAAACCTTGTTCCGTGACATTGCGGAACAGTTCGAACTGCAATGGCTGGCCGGGCTGGGCGGCGGCAAGCGTCGGCTGTCATCGGAAACCGTCCAGAAACCTGCACTGGCCTTGATCGGCCATTTAAACTTCGTTCACCCCAACCGCGTCCAGGTTTTGGGCTGTGCTGAAATGGACTATCTGCGAGGTCTTTCTGAAAACGGCCTGACGGAAGCACTCAACCACCTCTTTTCTACCGAGCTCGCTGCCATCATCGTATCCAACGGCGAAGCCGTACCACCTTTGCTGATCGACGCGGCGAATCGCACCGAAACACCGTTATTTTCATCGCCTCAATCCAGCCCCATCCTAATGACGCATTTAGGACACTACCTGACGCAGCGTCTGGCCGAAGTGGTCACGCTGCATGGTGTGTTTCTGGAGGTGCTGAGTATGGGTGTTTTACTCAAAGGCGATGCCGGCGTGGGTAAAAGCGAGCTAGCGCTTGAACTCATCACGCGAGACCACCGCCTGGTCGCCGATGATGCTGTGGAACTTCGCCACGTCGCCCCGGAAACACTGGAAGGCACTTGCCCTGCGCTGATCCGGGACTTTCTGGAAGTGCGCGGACTGGGCATTCTGAACATTCGTTATCTGTTTGGCGAGACCGCAGTCAAGCTGAAAAAAAACCTCAAACTCATCGTCGAACTGGTTCATCCGAATGAAATCGGCGAGGTGGGCTTGAACCGGCTGGACATGATTGCCTCCACCGAAACCATCCTCGGTGTAGCCATTCCCAAAGTGCGTATTCCAGTCGCCGCTGGCCGCAACCTCGCCGTGCTGGTCGAAGTCGCAGTACGCAACCACATCCTGAAAAGTCGCGGCATCAATCCAGTCGAACAGTTCATGATCCGCCAGCAGGCCGCGATCAACCGGGGCGAATAAATGCAGATCGTACTGGTCTCCGGCCTGTCTGGCTCAGGCAAAAGTATTGCTATCGCTGTGCTGGAAGATGCAGGCTACTACTGCGTGGACAATCTACCGCTTCCGATGCTGGAAGGCTTGGTTGATTACCTGAGCCGTGAAGGTCACATGCAAATTGCCATCGCAGTCGACGCGCGCGGCGGCGAGAGCATTGCACAACTACCCGCCGTGGTGGAGGCGCTGCGCGCCCGCAGTTGCGACTTGCGGATTATTTTTCTCGAGGCCAAAACGCTGTCTCTGGTCAAACGCTTTTCCGAGACGCGTCGCCGACATCCGCTCTCCAGCGACAGGGTCTCGCTGGCTGAAGCCATCCAGCTGGAACGCGATCTGCTGTCCGAAGTCCCCGAACTGGGGCATCGCATCGATACCAGTGATTTGTCCCCCGCCGCACTGCGCTTATGGATCAAGGATCTGATTCTGCAAGACCGTTCGCGCATCACTTTGCTGTTCGAGTCGTTCGGTTTCAAGCACGGCATCCCGCTCGATGCCGATCTGGTGTTCGACGTGCGTTGCCTGCCCAACCCGCACTATGTCGCCGAGCTGCGTCCGCTCACCGGGCGCGACCAGCCGGTCTGCGACTACCTCGAAGCCAGCATGGAGGCGATGGCGCTGCTGGCCAACATTCGCGGCTTTGTTGCAAGCTGGCTGCCCTGCTTTATCCGCGACCATCGCGCCTATCTCACCGTCGCCATCGGCTGCACCGGTGGACAACATCGCAGCGTGTATTTTGCCGAAACGCTCGCTACCGCATTCCGCGAACACGAGCAGGTTTTAGTACGGCATCGCGAGCTCAGCTAATGCATACCCTGCTTCGACCGGGCGATTGGCTAATCCTGTTGCTGGGCTGTGCGACAGTTGCAAGTCTTGCCACAATATTCTGGAGCGGCACAGCGGGCGACACACTCATCATTCGCGCCGGTGGGAAAATCCACGACCAGGCCAGCCTGCGCCGCACCCAGACCTTCAGCGTGCAGGGGCCGCTCGGTGTCACACTCATCGAAATTCAGCCAGGCCGGGCACGCATTGCACGCGACCCTTCACCGCGCCAACTCTGCGTTAAACAAGGCTGGTTAAGCCATGCAGGCGAAGCCGCGCTGTGCTTGCCAAACCAGGTCAGCGTTGAAATCCAGGGCGCTGTCCGCGCGCATGACTCGGTCGCATATTAACTCGCTACGACTCGCGCACCGCGTAGAGCCCAACACAAAGTGCTGCGCCGATCCCATACAGCAGCCCGGTTTGAGACACAAAATACGGGTACACCATCAGCACAATGCCTATGACCAGCGGTTGCCACAAGGCATGCTGCTTGCCATAGCGGAAAGCAGCCAGGCCGATCACGCCAAACAGAATTGAAGCAAACAATACGGCTGGGCTGGGCATTTAGTGTTGCGCGTTGTCCTGGTCGATTTTCTGATAACGCACATCGACAATATCCACCTCACGCCGTCCGCCCGGCGTTTGCACGGTCACGGTATCCCCGATACGCGCCTTGAGTAGCGCATGCGCCATCGGCGAGGTCCAGGCGAGATGGCCACGCCCGGCATCGGCTTCGTCGATGCCGACAATGGCATAGGTTGCCTCATCGCCCGCTTGATCGGCCACGGTCACGGTCGCACCAAAAAAAATCTGGTCGGTATCTTCGCGTATAGCAGGATCAACTACCTCAGCGTTTTCCAGGCGCTTGGTCAAAAAGCGAATGCGCCGGTCAATTTCGCGCAAGCGTTTTTTGCCGTAGATGTAATCACCGTTTTCAGAACGATCACCGTTGCTGGCCGCCCAAAAGATGGTTTCAACCAGTTTGGGGCGCTCGACTTTCCATAATTCGTCAAGCTCGGCGGCGAGACACGCGTAACCTTGAGGCGTCATGTAGTTTTTACTTCCCACCGGCAAGTTCGGGGCAGCCATCTCCTCTTCGTCGCGGTCATCAGGCGGATCCGTTTCGCGGGTAAAGGCCTTGCTCATCGCCCAAACCCTGACAAAATTGGCGTGAATATCAAGGTCGGCAGGATTGCCCCGGCCAAGCGGAAGTAGAATACGGCGCAGGCACACTTGGGCGCAGCCAAACTTGGCGCAAAACGTGCAGATATCAATGTAAGAATGCATTTGATCATGGGAGGATTCTAGCTGATGCCATCACAAGTATTGCCGCAATTTGAGCGCACGCGCATTCTGCTGAACGACATAGAACTAGCGCGCCTTGCCAGCGCACATGTGCTGATAGCCGGCCTCGGCGGTGTCGGCTCATACTGCGCCGAGGCATTGGCACGTGCTGGCGTGGGGAAACTGACCATCATCGACCATGACGTCGTCGCTGCATCCAACATTAACCGACAATTGCCTGCGCTCTTTTCCACCATCGGCCAATCGAAAGCCGAACTGATGGCCGCGCGTATCCAGGACATCAATCCTGCATGCGAACTGATTGTTATCCGCGAATTCATCACTCCTGAAAATGTGATTGATCTGGTGCCGGCTGATGTGGATTACGTGATCGACTGTATCGACTCGCTGAATTGCAAAGTTGCGCTGGTGGCAACCAGCTTTGAGCGCGGGTTGAGGGTGGCATCGAGCATGGGCGCGGGCAACAAGCTCGACCCGTCACGTATCCGTCTGGCCGATATTTCGCTGACCTGCCTCTGCCCGCTGGCATCCATCATGCGCAAACGCTTGAGAAAACGCGGCATTGCCAGTGGCGTGTTAACGGTATTTACCAACGAACCGGGACGCGCACCGTTAGCGCCACAGCCCGTGGAGGGACACGGTCGAGCGCGCGCCGTCAACGGGACGATCAGCTATATGCCGCCGCTATTCGGGCTGATGCTCGCAGGCGCGGTGGTGCAACAACTCATCGCGGAAAACTAAACCGCCGTAAAGTGACCACTACTGCTGCGCAGCCTGCTCGATTTGCTTCTTCTGCGCTTCGGCGGCGTCATTCACCTGGCCTTCCACCGCACGGGCTTTTTGTAGCGCCTGAATCTGCGTTTCAAATACCGGATTAGGCACACGTTCCGTGGTATCGGTTTTGGGGGGCGGCGTAGGGTTATCGCAGGCACCGAGCAGTAGCACGATCGGAATCAATAATTGTTTCATGGCGTGTCCTCTAAAAGCCCAGTGGAAAGTCCGTCGATGCTGACCCGATTTTTTTCGCGCCAGTATTCCAGCAAACCAAGCGGTCCTTTTTTCTCTGCCCAACGCGCGAGCGTCTCGCGCTCGCCGCGATAATCGTACAGCGGCACGGCGTAGCCGCAGGACGTTTGTACCGAGGCGATCTCCAGCACAATAATCTGGCGCTCGCCCGGCAAGCCCGGAAAATGTCCGCGCACACGCGCCCATTCGCCGTCCTGTCGCCGCACCACGCGGCCGCGCCCGTACAAACGCAAAATCAGGGGATCGGCATCGAAGCTGCAAAACATCAGCGTCATGCGCCCATCGTGTTTCAGGTGCGCGGCAGTCTCGTTGCCGCTGCCGGTCAGGTCGAGATACGCAACGGTCTTGTCATCCAGCACGCGCAGGCTGTCCATGCCTTTGGGCGATAGATTGATGCGGCTGTCAGCAGGCGCAGTGGCGGTAAAAAACAGCCTCTGCGCGGCGATAAAGTCGCGGTGTTTTGCTTCGAGTGCCGGGTAAAATCGCGCCATCAGTTGATCTGCTTTTTCAGGAACTCAACCAAAATTTCCAGCCGTGCCCGGCTGTCGTTCATCTCCAGCAGGTTTTGCCGCACGCTGAGCTTGAGTGGTAAAACCTCGGACAGACGATAACCTACCCACACTGCATTATGAAAATCATGCGGCTGCGCAAATTTTTCAGCGCCCATATCTTCGACAATCTGTTGCAGAATTTCTGCGCATAAAACCAGTTCGTCCGGAACCGCCAGCACAGGCTCCGCGTTCACGTCATCCACTTCTCCCACCAGCAAGCCGTTGCTTTCACTCGTCGTCTTGCGGATCACAAACCGTTCCAGCGCCCGGGTTTGAATATGCAGAATGCCCGTCTGCGGCATTTCCCAATCAATGACCTGAACGCGCGTCCCTACCGCATAGGGAGCCACGCCCCGATCCACCTCGCGTCCCTCGCGGATCGCGCAAATTCCAAACGGAATCTGCTCAGCAATGGCCTGCGTCACCATCTCCATATAGCGCGGCACGAACACGCGCAGCGGTAGCAAGCCTCCCGGAAATACCACAGTCTGCAAGGGAAACAGCGGCATGCGGTAGCTCAAGATCAATCACCCCAGCGCGCCATCAATTCGTGTTGTACGCCCAACTGATCGAGAATGCGCGCGACGATGAAATCGATCACGGCCTCAATCGACTGCGGCAGATGATAAAAGCCGGGATTGGCAGGCAGAATCACCGCGCCCATGCGTGCGAGTGCCAGCATGTTTTCCAGATGCAGAATCGAAAACGGCGTTTCGCGCGGTACCAGAATCAGGCGGCGATTTTCTTTCAGCATCACGTCGGCGGCGCGCTCGATCAAATTGTCCGACATGCCGTGCGTGATCGCCGCCAGCGTGCCCATCGAACACGGACACACCACCATCGCATCCGCCGCGTTGGAGCCGGATGCAACCGGCGCATTCCAGTCGTCGCGGCCATACACGCGCAGCTGACCCTCACGCGTTCCCATGCTGTTGTTGAGCTGTTTTTCAAGATCGCTTGCGCGCGCAGGCAAACTCACGCCGAGCTCCTGTTTGGCTACGATATGGGCGGCTTGTGAGACCAGCAAATTCACGCGTAAATCGGCGTGCAGCAGGCATTCCAGCAAGCGCAGGCCATAGGCCATGCCGGACGCACCAGTCAAGGCCAGCGTGACGGTTTTTAGTGGGGAGTGTGGGATGTGCATGGGGGAGATTGTCGCTTGTCCTCGCCCTCTGCGGCAAGGGGTGAAGCAAGGAGCAGCCGGGAAACAATCAGGCCATTAACCGCGCCGAAAACCAATGCTGCAGCAGCAAACACCGGCAACAGATAGCCGATACTCGAAGACGGCAGCAACCACAGCCACGCCAGCGCAAGTTGCCCGCCGATATGCCCGAACGCCGCCAGCACCGACAGGCTGACCGGGCCAAACAGGCGCAAAGGTAAACAGCGGGCGATGGACAGCACCATGAGACTCACGCTCGCGCCCGCGACCGACAACCAGAATCCCGGGGTAAGAAAACTGCCCAGCAATAGACTCCCGGCCAGCACGCGTAGCGCCGAAACCCAGATTGCGGTGCGCAAGCCGTGTTGCAGCAACACCAGCAGCACGACGATGTTAGCCAGCCCAGGCTTGACCCCAGGCAGCGGGCTGGGAATCACCGCCTCGGCCAGGCCGATGCCGATGGCAACCGCCGCCAGCATCGCAATGCGGCGATCCTCTGCTGTCACCGGCAAATCAATTTGGGCAGGATGGTGCATCTGGATGCCAGAAACAGCTAGGCTTGCGGCCTTATTTACCGAGAAAGTTCGCCAACATATCGTGACCGTGCTCGGTCAGAATTGACTCGGGATGAAACTGCACGCCTTCGACGTTCAGGGTTTTATGCCGTACCCCCATGATCTCACCATCGTCGGTCCACGCCGTGATTTCCAGACAATCCGGCAGCGTCGCACGCTCGATCACCAGCGAGTGGTAACGCGTCGCACGGAAGGGATTGGGCAAGCCCTTGAATACGCCGCCATCCAGATGGTGAATCATCGAGGTTTTACCGTGCATCAATTCACGGGCGCGAATGATCTTGCCGCCAAACGCCTGGCCGATACTCTGGTGCCCAAGGCAAACACCGAGAATGGGAATCTTGCCAGCAAATTCCCGGATCAGCGGCACCGACACGCCCGCCTCGTTCGGCGTGCAAGGGCCGGGCGAGACAACGATATGATCGGGTTTCATGGCCGCAATCCCGGCCAGATCAATCTCGTCGTTACGCACCACGCGCACGTCCGCGCCAAGCTCGCCAAAATACTGCACCAGGTTGTAGGTGAAGCTGTCGTAGTTATCGATCATTAGCAGCATGATTACACCACCTCTCTGCCAGAGCGTGCCTGCGCCAGTTCTGCCGCGCGGATCACCGCACGCGCCTTGTTCAGCGTTTCCATCCACTCGTTGTCCGGCACTGAGTCTGCGACGATGCCGGCACCAGCCTGTGCATACAGCATGCCGTCCTTGATGACGGCTGTGCGAATCGCAATGGCCAGATCCATGTCGCCATTAAACCCCAGATACCCCACCGCACCGGCATAGATGCCGCGTTTTGACGGCTCCAGTTCGTCGATGATTTCCATCGCCCGCACTTTGGGCGCGCCAGACACGGTGCCTGCCGGAAAGCTGGCGCGCAACACGTCGAGCGCACTCAAGCCGGGGCGGAGCTTGCCTTCGACATTGGAGACGATGTGCATGACGTGTGAGTAGCGCTCGATCTGCATGTTTTCGGTCACGCGGACGCTGCCGGTCACCGCGACGCGGCCCGTGTCGTTACGGCCAAGGTCGAGCAGTTGCAAGTGCTCAGCACATTCTTTCGGGTCAGCCAGCAATTCGGCGGCGAGACGTTGATCGTCTTCGCGCGTCAGCCCGCGCGGACGCGTACCGGCGATGGGGCGCAGCGTGACATCGTCGCCTTCCAGCCGCACCAGAATCTCGGGTGATGAACCGACTACATGGAAGCCGCCCAGGTCGTAATAAAACATATACGGCGACGGATTGAGGCTACGGAGCGCGCGGTACAGGGACAGCGGCGACGCGGCAAACGGGCGAGCCATACGCTGGCTCAATACGACCTGCATCACATCACCCGCAGCGATGTATTCCTTGGCGCGAATCACTGCCGCCTTGAACGCGATTTCGCCAAATTCGGAAACCGGTTCCGCCGCCACCGCGACCGTCTCGACCGGCAACGCTACCGGAACCCCTAGTTGCCCGGTCAGCGCCGCCAGCCGCAGATGGCCGTCGCTGTAGGCATTGGCCTGCATCGGATCGGCGTGCGTGATCAGATAGAGCTTGCCCGCGAGGTTGTCGAACACGGCCAACTCTTCGGTCAGCATCAACAAAATATCCGGCGTGTGCAGCGCGTCGTCTTTGACCAAAAGCTGTGGATGCGCATCGGGCGACAGTCGCTTTTCGATATAGCGAATCGTGTCGTAACCAAAGTAACCCGCCAGGCCGCCCGTGAAACGCGGCAAACCGGCAACAGGTGCCGCCCGGTAACGCGCCTGAAATTCGGCAATGAAAGCGAGCGGGTCGGGCAAGCTGTGCTCTTCAGCTACCTTGCCGTCGATCTCGACCAGCAGCAGGTGGCCGCGCACTCTTAATACGGTTCGCGCAGGCAGGCCGATAAAAGAATAACGGCCAAAACGTTCACCGCCGACCACCGATTCAAGCAGATAGGAAAACGGTGCGTTGGCAAGCTTGAGATAAACGGAAAGTGGCGTCTCCAGATCGCCGGGCAGCTCTGCCACCAACGGGATGCGGTTGTAGCCCTGGCGGGCGAGGTCAAAGAAGTCTTGTTCAGTCATGATGGCTCCGTGAAGTGAGTAGTAAAAATGAAACCTGAGATGCGTTTCACTTCCACCATCGTTTGTTATTCACGGCGCTTTCCATCACCTTATGCAGCTTTGCTCACGAGTCGGCTCGCGTCCAGCAAGGTCGGCACCACAGCATCCAGATCCAACTCGGCGACCGAACGCCCACGGTTGTAACCGTAAGGCACGCAGAACACCGGGCAACCCGCAGCACGCGCAGCCTGCGTATCGTTGAGCGAGTCGCCGATCAGCAACAACTCGGACGGCGCCACGCCAAACTGCTCGCAGGCATGGCGCAAAGGCAGCGGGTCGGGCTTGCGTGTGGGCAATGAATCGCCTGACAGAATCAGCTCGAAATAATCGAACAGGCCGGTGTCTTTCAACAGCGGATGGGTAAACTGCGCGGCCTTGTTGGTGATGCAGGCCACGTGCACTCCCATCGCCTTGAAGGCGTCCAGCCCGGCAACCACGCCCTCGTAAGGCCGCGAATACAGCGAAACGTGTTCGCCGTAATGTTGCTGGTAAGCGGCAATCGCACGCTCAAACAAAACAGCATCGGGTTCCGTTTCCATTTCGCCAGTGAGCACGCGCTTGACCAGCCGCGACACGCCATTACCGATGTAAGTCTGAATGGTTTCGAGGCTGGGGCAAGGCAAGCCGAGATCGGCCATCATCAGCTCAGCGGCGTGCGCGAGATCGGGCGCAGTATTAAGAAGCGTGCCGTCGAGATCGATGACGACGGCTTTGATCGAGAGTGGGAAGTTCATTTTTTATGCGCTGCAAGTTGCAAGACTCAAGATGCAAGAGAACACTGTCTCCTGCATCTTGTATCTGTTGTTAGGCTTTGGCCAATTCAGCGCGCAGGGTGCTGATGATGGAGTTGTAACGCTGCGGGTCGCTGTCTTTGGCCGCGCCGAACACGGCAGAACCCGCGACGAAAGTATCGACCCCGGCTTTAGCCACTTCGGCGATATTGGCCGGGCCGACGCCGCCGTCGATTTCGATGTTCACTTTCAGGCCGCGCTCATCGATCATCTTGCGCACAGCGCGTGCTTTATCCAGCACATAAGGGATGAATTTTTGCCCGCCGAAACCGGGGTTGACCGACATCAGCAACACCATGTCGATCTTGTCCAGCGTGTATTCCAGCACGTCCAGCGGCGTAGCGGGATTGAACACCAGACCGGGTTTGCAGCCGTGCTCGCGAATCATCGCGATGGTGCGGTCAATGTGCTCAGACGCTTCGGGGTGAAAAGTAATGTACGTTGCACCGGCCTTGGCAAAATCGGGAATGATGCGATCAACCGGTTTCACCATCAGATGCACGTCGATTGGCGCAGTCACGCCATGCTTGCGCAGCGCCTCACACACCAGCGGGCCGATGGTCAGATTGGGCACATAGTGATTGTCCATCACGTCGAAGTGAACAATATCGGCACCCGAGGCCAGCACGTTATCAACTTCTTCGCCGAGGCGGGCAAAGTTGGCAGAAAGAATAGACGGCGCGATACGAAAAGTCATAACAAGCTCCAGACAGTTTTTAAAGGATGCGGCATTTTACCAGTTAAGTTCCAGCTGCCATTGGGTTAACACTCGCTTGAGTTAAAATCGGCGCATTCCCACCCCGCGAGACGATCAACCGTGGCCGAAAGCAAAAAATACAATATTAATGTTAGCGTCAATACTGCGTATATCGCGGAGCAGAGCGACCCTGCGGCTGACCGCTACATATTCGCCTACACCATCACCATCGCCAATACCGGCACGGAAGCGGCGCAGCTTATTTCGCGCCATTGGGTGATTACCGATGCAGAAAATGTGACGCAGGAAGTAAAGGGTCTCGGCGTGGTCGGCGAGCAGCCCTTGCTGCGCCCGGGCGAGAGCTTCGAATACACCAGCGGCACGGCGATGGGCACGCCCGTTGGCACCATGCGCGGCAGCTACCAGATGGTGGCGGAAGACGGCAACAAATTTGAAGCGGAGATTCCAGCATTTACCTTGTCGATGCCACGGGTGCTGCATTGAGCCTATTTTTTCATCGTCCACCAGATGATGAACAGAAACAAACCCAGCGCCACACCCGCCTCCAGCAATACCCACTTCAATGCAGAATCCATGCTTCACTCATGACTGTTGATTTGAGCCATCTTCACCTGTGATGTGCCTGCGCGCAAGCCTGCTGTTTTTTGCTCTGCTGCTGTCCGCCTGCGCGGTCAGGCCGCCGCTGCCCGTCCCTGCACCGCTCCCGCCCATACCGCCAGGCCCATCCACGGTGCCTCCGCTCATCCCCACGCCTCAGGCCGTTTTGCCGGGATTGAAGCCTGTGCTCTGGACTGCCGTTCCTAACTGGCAAACTACAACACTGGCGGATTCGTGGAGCACGTTTTTGCAGGGCTGCACGGTGCTGCAAAAACAATCAGCCTGGCGCGGCGTCTGCGAAGATGCGCGCCGTATGAACAGCCCAAATGACGAGTCTGTGCGCGCTTTTTTTCAGCGCAATTTTCAAGCTTATGAAAGCAGTAATGAAGACGGCACGACCGAAGGTCTGGTCACTGGCTACTACGAGCCGCTGATCAAAGGCAGCCGCACACGCACCGCACGTGCGCGCTTTCCGGTTTTGGCCGCGCCCGACGATCTGATTACGGTCGATCTGGCAAGCGCGTATCCCGAGCTGAAAAACTTGCGCCTGCGCGGCAAGCTGGTGGGCAATAAAATTGTGCCATACGCCACCCGGCGCGAGATTGAAGAGAGTAATTTCAGAATCAAACCGCTGGCGTGGGCAGAAGATGCGGTCGAATTGTTTTTCATGCAGATTCAGGGTTCAGGCCGCATCGAGCTACCCGATGGCTCGCATTTGCGTCTGGGCTACGCCGACCAGAATGGCCATCCCTACAAATCCATCGGTAAATTATTGGTCGAGCGCGGCGAACTCACCCTGGATCAGGCCTCGATGCAAAGCATCAAGGAATGGGGCATCAAGCACCCCGACAAGCTTCCAGACTTGCTGGCATCCAACCCGAGCTTCGTGTTTTTTCGCGAATTGCCGGACGGGCTGACGGGGCCGCTGGGCGCGCTGGGCGTGCCGGTTACAGCGGGGCGCTCGATTGCGATTGACCCGAAATTTATTCCGCTGGGCGCACCGGTTTTTCTCGCAACCACGTTGCCGAATAGCCCCGTCCTGCTCAACCGCCTGATGCTGGCGCAGGATTCCGGCGGCGCAATTCGCGGCGGCGTGCGTGCCGATTTCTTCTGGGGCTTCGGCAATGACGCAGGGGAGATGGCCGGCAAGATGAAGCAAAAAGGGAAAATGTGGGTCTTACTGCCCAAGGATTTTCCGCTGGTTTCCGCCCGGAACTAGCCGTCCTTCATAGTCAAACTGCACTTCGATCACAATCAGCGAGCGCACTGGCCGCCCCGCTTTTTTGGCCGGCGAGAAACGGGCATCGCGAAATGCCTCCAGCGCGGATCGATCAAACATACCGGGCGGACGTGCATCCATGATCTCGATGTCGCTGACCATTCCGGATTCCTCGATCTTCAATTTCAAATGAACGATGCCTGACACACGCTGGCGGTCTGCTTCTTCGGGGTAGCCAGGCACAATCTGCATCAGCGATTTGGGGTGCTCATCCACCTCACGCGCGGTGTAATAGTTAAGATCGACCGCGACAGGGATTTCCAGGTGCGGCGATTCCGCACGCGGATGCGGTGTGTCTACAGGCTCCGGTGCAGTCGCGGCTTCATGCACAGGCTCGGAAACCGGGGCGGGCAAGACCTCGGCAGCCACCTGCGTTGTCAGTTTGGGAACCGCTATCGCAAGCGCGTCGTCAGTTTCAATACTGGGCACAAGCGCGGGCACCACGACCGCCTTCGGGCTGGACTCCAAACGTGCTTCGATCACGCTTTCACGCGCCGCAGGCTGCGGTGCGACCTGTACCAGCGCAATCAGCGCGCCGTGCAAACCTAGCGAAATCCATAAGGCGGCAAGCGGCCATTTCAGTTTTTCGGGGATCGCCGGTTCTTCCGGATGCGTGTTCACAAGTGGCGCAACCGACAATTACAATGCAGTGGCTGGCTTGAAAAGCCTGGGCAGGAAACAACCGGAGAAGACCATGAAAAGACTCGTCATTATGGGAAGCATCTTAGCATCGGTGGCAGCGTGGGCCGATGACGTTCAACTCACCAAAACCACCGTTAAAGCGGCTGACGGCACCGAAGTCCCGGTAGAAATCGCCACGCCCGCAGGCAAAGGCCCGTTCCCGCCAGTGCTGTTTATCCACGCCAAACGCGGCTACGAAGGCGACGAACGCGCGCATGTGCGCGAGCTCGCTGAACAAGGTTTTCTCGTCGTCGCCCCCGACTGGCAAAGCGGCCGCTTCATCGAACGCTGGCCGTCGGCACATAATCCGGATACCGAAATGGATGTGGAAGCCGGGCTGGATTATCTGAAGTCGCGGCCAGATGCGTGCAAGCAACCGGCTGGCATCGTCGGCCTGTCGCGCGGCCCGTATTACGCCATCCGGCTGGCCGCCAAGCGCGGCCCGGATATTGCCGCCATCGTCAGCTACTACGGCCACATGCAGAACCCCAACGCCCCTGAGCCAGATCAACTTTTTCGTTTCGCGCCTGAAATCATGCAGATCACCACACCTGTGCTGTATCTGATTGGCGATGCTGATTACGAATTGCGCCGCATGAACGGTGGCCGCGCGTTTTACGCGCTATGGGAACGCGGCGTTCCGGTGGAATGGCAGGAATACCCCATGGCGCGACGCGCGTTCGACTTCCGCCCCGACCAGACACCAGAAGAAAAAATCGCTACGCGCCATGCCCGCCAGCGCGCCAAAGACTGGTTGATACGCTGGATGAAACTCACGCCAGATACACGCTGCGCATTGAAATAAACCGCCTCAACCTCTCGGATACCAACAAACTGTTGGGTCAATTCGATGTAGTAACCCCCGCCATCCTTTTCCCGCACACGGGCTCGCGCGCTTAATATCGAGACGGGCACCCGGGAATCTGGCGGAACTGCCGTAGAGAATCAACCACCGTTCAATTTGAAAATGGTTTGATGGCCGGGTCAGTCATCCCCGCACAAATGACCATGAATGCAGGTCGGGCTTTAGCCCGGCCTACAGTTTGGAATGGAATATGCCGTATCAATAACATTCGCGCCCAATGCACGCGCACATACATAGAGAGGCAGCCCATCAATATCTTGACGAAAACGCCAGGACATTCACGCCATAACATGCGCATGCGCAGCTTTCTGCTGGCAGCCGCTGCTTATGGGGTTGCGCTGTTGCTGCTGTTTCTTGCTTATGCCGTCAAGCTGATCGGCCTGCCCGGCCTGCTCGCCAGCGTTGCGATGATCGGCGTGGCGAATCTGGGCTTCTATACCGCATTCAAATGGAAATTAAACGAGCGCTTCGCCGATCCCGGCCTCACGCTCGCGCAGACGCTGGCGGCGATTACCGTCATCATGTTTGTCGCGTTTCACTTTGAACACGATCGCAGTCTGGTGCTGGCCTGGTGCCTGGTCGTGATGTTGTTCGGCGTGTTTCGTTTCAAGCCGCGTGAATTCGGGATGGCTACGCTATTCATGCTGGCGGGTTACGCGCTGGTTATCAATCTGCTGATGAGCTTTAAAGCTGAGCGGATCGACGTTCTCATCGAATGGTATCAGTGGGCATGGCTGGCGCTGCTGCTGCCTTCGTTTGCATGGATCGGTGCGCGCATCAGCGCAATGCGCGCGCGCGTTCTACTCGCCAACGAGGAATTGACACGCGCCCTGACCACGATCCAGGACATGGCGACGCACGACTCGCTCACTGGCTTGCCCAACCGCGCATCGCTTAGCGACACCTTGCAACATGCCGTTACCCGGGCGCAGCGCCGCAAAGATGGGCTGGCGATTTTCTTTATCGACCTTGATAATTTCAAGTCCATCAACGACACGCTTGGCCATCCGGCAGGCGATCAATTGCTGCGCGAAATCGCCCGCCGTGTGCGCGCCAGCACGCGCGACAGCGACTTGGTGGCACGGCTCGGTGGCGATGAATTTGTGGTGATGGTTGAAGCCGTCACCGACCGCCCCAGTCTGCAACTGCTGGCGGCAAAAATTCTGGCCGCAGTCGGCGAATCGATGCAGTTGCAGGGTCACGAAGTCAAGGTGACGGCCAGTATAGGCATCTCGGTTTTCCCCGACGATGGCAGTGATGTCCTGACGCTGCTTGCGAATGCCGATATGGCGATGTATCGCGCCAAGGCGCTGGGCCGCAATCGGATCAGCGAATACTCCGCCGATCTGGGTGAACGCACCGTTGAGCGTTTCGAAATCGAAAAAGGCATGCGGCTCGGGTTTCAGAACAACGAGTTCCACCTTTACTATCAACCAAAAATTGAATTCAGTTCGGGTAAGATGCTGGGCGTCGAGGCGCTGATCCGCTGGCACCACCCAAGCCTGGGGGTAGTGGGTCCCGACCGCTTCATCCCCGTCGCCGAATCGACCAATTTCATCATTCCGCTGGGTAAGTGGGTCATCGAGCAGGCGTGCCGACAGTCAAAAGCCTGGCAGGACGCCAAGCTGCCGCGCTTCCCGATCGCAGTCAATCTCTCCGCCAACCAGCTTGCCGACAAGTCACTGGTGCAGCACGTTTCCGAAGCGCTGCGGGTCAGCGGTGCGGACCCTGCCATGATCGAGTTCGAGATTACCGAAACTGCGGTGATGAGCAATCTGGACGAGGCCATCGTTATGCTCGAATCCCTGCGCGCGCTCGGTGTGCGCCTGGCCATTGACGATTTTGGCACCGGCTATTCTTCGCTCGCCTATTTGAAATTGTTGCCAGTAGACATTCTCAAAGTCGACCGGGCTTTCGTCAAAGATCTGCCGCATAACCGCGACGACCTCGCCATCACCCGCGCCGTCATTGCCATGGCACACGGTCTGTCAATGACAGTCGTGGCCGAGGGGGTGGAAGAAAAACACCAGTTTGACTCGCTGCGTGATGAAGGCTGTGATGAGTTTCAGGGATTTTTCTGCTGCCCTGCAATGGAAAGCCATGAGCTCGAAGCCTTATTGGCTCACCATGGGCTAGTAATTCCCTCTCAGCCTTGAGTTTTCGCGGCCTGTCGATTCCCGATTACAACAATTTCACGGCAATTTGCGCTAAGCTTGCCAGCACCTGGCGACGCGGCAACGTGTTGCATCCAGGATGACCTTATCAACTACAGGAGAGAACCATGCAAAAAAACGTCGGTGGACTGGATCGTGTGATCCGTTTTGTGGCAGGCGCTGCACTGATTGGGTATGCGATGTCGAATTTGCCAGGTGCGGATGACTGGATGGTTCCAGCTGGCATGGTCGGCTTCGTTATGATTCTCACCGCTGTATTTAGCTGGTGCCCGGCTTATATCCCGTTCGGTATCAAAAGCTGCAAAACCAAAACTTGATTGTCGCGCCCCCGGCATTCGTCGGGGGCACTTGTTGTATTCAAGCACGGCTGCATTCAAGCACGAATGCAGCCGCTGTTTTCTACCCCACAATGACACCATCGCGCGCCATCTCTGCCGCGCTCGCCACGTCTGCGCCCGTCCCTTTCGGCTGCTGATACCAGCCCGGATCAGCATAACTATCAAGCTTGTCGCGCACCTTGACGATGGTGAACATGCCCCCCATCGTGATCGGATCGAACGGCCCCTGCGGCACGATCATCGCCACACTGTTGTCCGGCGCGGGCATGGCCATGTCACCCATGTCCGCCATACCCGCCTGCCCCATCGACATATAGCTGGGCAAGAGTTTCTGAATTTGGGCATCCAGCCCGACCGTATTCACGCCGATCATATTGGGCAGTCCATGCCCCATCTGGTTCATGACGTGATGGCTCATGTGGCAATGCATGGCCCAGTCGCCCGGCGCTTCGGCCACAAATTCGATATTTCGGGTCTGCCCCGCAGCGACCAGCACGCTCGCCTCGGGCCATTGCGCGGATTCGGGTATCGGCCCGCCATCGGTCGCCGTTACCTTGAAGTAATGTCCATGCATGTGAATGGGATGGTGATCCATCGCCGACAGATTGCCGATGCGGATACGCACTTTGTCGCCGCGCTGGCACACCAGCGGATCGGTACCGGGATAGCAGCGGCCATTGATCGTGAGGATATTGAAATCGTTCATCGCCATTGGGTCGGGGCGGGTGGCACCAGCTTCAATTTTCCATTCCGATAAAAGTAGTGCGAAGTCGCGGTTGACGCGTTTGACGGGTGTGCGTGGATGGATGATAAACAGCCCGATCAAGCCCATCGCCTGCTGCGTCATTTCGTCGTGATGCGCGTGGAACATATAAGTACCGTGCTGGCGTAGCGTGAACTCGTATTTGAAGGTTTCGCCGGGCTGAATCGCACGCTGCGTCAGCCCGCCCACGCCATCCATGCCGTTTGGTAAAAACAAACCATGCCAATGGCCAGCGGTAGGCTCGGAGAGTTTGTTGGTCAGGTAAATGCGGATACACTCGCCTTCCACCGCTTCAATGCACGTGCTGTTGACACGCCCGTTATAGCCCCAGCAACTGGCCTTGAGACCCGGCATGAATTCATGCTCGACTTCTTCCGCAATCAGATGAAATACCTTGACACTGCCCACGATTTTGAACGGCAGCGCAACACCATTGGGGATGATGACCGGCTGATAATCGCGCCCCGGCAGACCGGGCGGCAGCGGTTTGATGTTGGGATTGCCACCGCTGTAACTGATGTCGCGGGCAGGCGCCGATGTGCCTTGCGCTTGCGCCTGCATCCCTTGCGCTTGCGCTGTCGGCAAAGCCGTAGCAGCGGCAGCCAGTACGCTACCTTTAAGGATGTCGCGTCGAGAAATAATCATGTCAATGTGCTCCTGAATTCGCAGCCGACACGCGGGCTGACGAAGATAAAGATGGGATAAACGACGCGGGAGCCGCACCCGCCAGCAACGCGTCGATTGCTGCGCGCGCCAGCCAGTAATCACGCAGGGATTCGATATGTGCCTGGGTCAAATCCAGCTCGCGGCGACGGTTGGCCAGCAACTCAAACGCGCTGATTTGCATGGCGTTATATTGCAACTGGTTGGCCTCGACCACACGCGCCGCCAACGGCAGAATCACCCTGTCAAACTGCTGTACCGTTGCGCGCGCCTGCGTCAGCCGCGCGGCCGCATTGCGGGCTTGCGCACCCAGGCTGCGTTGCTGATTCAACAGCTGTTGCCCGGTTTTCCTGAACTCGGCTGCACCTTTGGCTTTGTGCGCACTGCCCAGATCAAACAGCGGCAACTGCACGCCCAGGCTTGATCCCTGCCGCCACTCGCCGCTGCCCGCTTCGCGATCCCAGTCAAACCCGGCGTGCAGTTCAGGAACCAGCGCGGTAGCCTGATCATAGCCCATACGTTTGGCCTGTGACTCAAGCTGGGCACGCAACGTTTGCAGACCCAGGCTGGACTCGGCGACGCGCTTTTCCAGATCGGCGAGCGCAACTTCTTCCTGCGGCAGCGGCGGCAAGCTGGGCGGCAACAAGCCGTCCACCGGACTATCAGGCACGCCTAGCTGCACTTGCACGGCATCGCTTAAGGCGCGCACGCGCAACGCCGCCACAGCTTGCATCCGGCGCGCCTCCTGCCAGGCCAGCAGCTCGCGATCGCGTCGCGCGGCATTCAGATTACCGGCCTGATTCAGCCGATACGCCAACTCAGCCGAAGCATCGGCAGCCGCCACCGCCTCGTCCCATGCACGTGCAATTTGCCGGGCGGCCACCGCCTCGATGTAACTCACGCGCACCTCACCCGCAAATGCCAGCAGATCCCCGGTGATGCGAAGGCGCGTGACTTCAAAATCACGATCCGCCATCTGCCGCCGCGCGGGCAAACTTAACAAGCTCAACAGATCGAAACCGATTCCGCCCGTCAATTCAGCACTGCCTTCGTGTCGCGGCACCAGACGCGCCGCATCCAGCACCGGATTACGCAGCAAACTGGCCTGCACAACATCGGCGCGCGCAATGCCGATTTCCTCCAGCAATTCGGCCACACGCGGGCTATTCAGCAACGCAACCTGAACCGCAGCTTCGGCGCTTAACGGCTGCACCAATAACGCACGGGTAAGGATGTTGTTTTGCGTTGTGTCCGCCACATCTGCTTGCCAGTGAACCGGCAGCCCGATGCGGCTTGAAATGTCCTGCCCGGCTTTCTCGATATCCGGTTTCGGATCAAGGCTCGCACAACCCGTGAGCATAGCCAGACCCAACCCCCAGCAGAATGAAATAATTGTGCGTGTCATACGCTTCCCCAAATGATGAATCCCGGTAAATTGCGTCACAGGCAGGCGCAAAAAATCATGCCGGATGCAAAGCATCCAGCCGATCAAATATCGATCATGCTCTGGGGGGACGGAACGGCAGCTCGGGGGAAACAATACGGTGCGCGGAAGCCAGGTAATGCGGCACCTCGCGTAGCGGCGGAATCGCCTGGCCCGTAAGAACAGTGGTAACCGATGAGGTCTGGGTTAAATGGCACAAGCCGCAATCGTCACAGTTAAACACGGGATGTCCCGACACCGGATGATGCGCCGGTGAACCGGACTCGTGACAGGCTGTCGGCTGAACCTGGTTCATAGTCTGCGTCTGGATATGGGCGTGCCGACACAGCGGCATGGCCATAGCCGCCCAGCTCTGCACGGGGAACCACAACAACAGCAAAATCACAACAAAGCGGCGCAAGGCAGTCATCTCATCACGACAGATTCAGAGGTTTGTTCGCATAATTGGAGTAAAGTTTCGCTGTTATTCTGGATTAGATCAACAGGATGTTGCGAATCAAAGCCTTAATCATGTGTTGCCTGACGACTTGCGGCCTGCTTTCAGGTTTGTCCGCCTATGCGGACGACGCGACCGAGTTGGCGCAGAAGGTGTATGAACGCCCCAATGGCCGCGACCTGACGACAGTTGGGCGCATGGTTCTGACCGAAAAAGGACACGCACCACGCATCCGTGAATTAATCACCTATCGTCTGGAAAAAACCAAAGGTGAAACAGCCAACCTGATCCGCTTTACCGAACCCGAAGACATCGCAGGCACGGGGCTCTTGAGCCTGGATAAAGCCGCCGGAAAATCCGAGCAGTGGTTGTATTTGCCAGCGCTTGACCGGGTACGGCGCATCTCGGGCGACCGCAAAGGCGGACGCTTCGTCGGCTCGGATTTATACTACGAGGATTTGCAGGAGCGCAAACCCGCTGAAGACCGCCACCGCATTCTCGGCATCGAAACGATCAACGGCGTTGCGTGCACCATGTTGGAAAGCATTCCGCTCGATCCGGATAGCTCGGTCTATCGCAAACGCGTGAGCTGGATCGACCCGAAAACGCTGCTGGCATTGCGGGTGGACTCGTTTGAAAAAGACGACACCACACCCAGCAAACGCTGGTTGCTGATCGCCAAAAAGAAAAACCAGGGCTATTGGACCGTCACCGATAGCCGCGTGATTGACCTCACCAGCAGCCACGAAACGCGCCTGGTGGTGGATACTGCGCTGTATGACCGTAAACTGCCTGCTACTTTGTTTAACTCACAAACCCTTGCCGACGAAAGTCTGGAATCCGAATACCGCCCATGAAACCATTATTGCTCCCCCTGTGCCTGAGTCTTGCTGCACTCAGTTTTGCCACGCAGCCGCTGTTTGCCGCTGACGACGACTTGCCGCCGCCCCCGGCCAAAAAGTCCGCCGCAAAATTTTTCAAGCCCACACTCAAATACGGCCTTGGCGATGTGGTACTGGAAGCCGGCGTGCTGCCTGACGCACCCGAGGCCGACCGCTATTCCACCTTGCGCGCCAGTGCGTATGCCTTGTGGCAGCCCAGCCGCGAGTGGGAGTTCCGCATCGGCGCACGTCTGGACGGCATGCTGCAGGACGGCGATGCCCGCGATCACCAGGAATTACTGGCCGATTATGGCGACACCTACGTGCGTTATCGCAGCGGCGACACCCGTTTGACGCTCGGCGCACAAACGATCATCTGGGGGCGTGTAGACGGCATCCCGCTGGCAGATCGCGTAAGCCGCGCCGACCTGACCCGTTTCGTGCTGGACGATTTGCCCGAACGCCGCCGCGCCCAGCTTGCCGCACGCTGGGAACAAACCTTTAACGACTACAAACTGGATGCCGTGTGGCTGCCGGTATTTCGCGCAGCACAGTTGCCCGATATCGCCAGCATCTGGAGTCCGATCAACCGCACCACCGGGCAGATCATTGGTGTGGCGCCGGATCCTGCGCTCGCAGCCTTGGTGGGTGCGGCGCGCGTGGACGAAGACGAACACGGCAGCGGTGGCGGCGCTGTGCGCCTGAGCAAAACCGGCGGTCTGATCGATTACGGCGTCACGCTGGCGCGTACCCGGCAATCTTTGCCGTACTACCGCGTCAACCCTGTCGCGCCCTCGCTCACGGCCATCCATCCGTTCAACAACTTTGCTGGCGCAGATGTCGAGTTCGTCACCGGCGACTACACATGGCGCATGGAACTGGGTTACACCGACGATGTTCCCTTTACGCTTCCGACCACGGCGATTGGCAAAACCAGCGCACTCGACTGGGTGGGCGCAGTCGAGTTTTTCCCCGGCGGCAAAGACACCCGGGTCAATCTGCAACTGGCGACGCATACGCTCAACACCCATCAAAACACGCTCGAATTGAGCGAGTACTACGGTGCGAACGGCGAGATCGAAACCACCTTTGCCCAAGGCCGATGGAAAGCGGGCACCCGCTTCTTCACGGGCCTGAATGTGCATGATGTGTATATCAGCCCCAAGCTGAGCTATCTGGGTTGGGAACCGCACGAGCTGTATCTGGCCGTCCATTATTTTGACGGTGAAGCGCGCACACTGGGCGGATTTCATCAAGACCACAGCCTGTTTACACTTGGGTTGAGAACGCGTTTCTGAACCCGTGATCAAAAGCGTGTTTGCCCGTTTGTTTGGGCGTACTTCCGCTATGCAACACAAAACACTGGCATGGCCGCTGGCATTGGCCATTGTGGTTGGCATCCACCTTGTTTCAGGATTCTTCCTCCTCAAACTTCACTTCAATAACTCCCCCGAAGTCTATTACGCGGATGACTCGCCTGCCGTCATTTTGCGCAACGCGCTTCGCCACGACTTCCCCAGCGACGAAGCCCTGACGATCCTGTTTCGCGGCAATGATCTGTACGCCCAAAATTTCCTGAAGCGCCTCGACACGCTGACACGGACACTCGAAAAACACCCGCTGGTTGACCGGGTGCTGACGGTAAGCTCGGTGGAAAAAATAGCGGGGACTGAAGACGGTTTTTCAGTCGGCTTGCTCGTTGATCCGAATCGCTTACAGAAAACCACACCTGACGAATTGCGCCAGCGTGTGCTGGGTGACCGCTTTGCGCCGGGCACACTCGCATCCAAAGACGGGCAATATCTTGCAGTGTCCGTTCGACCCCATCCTTTGAGCGAAAGCTCGCAGCGCCTTGAACTCAAACAAGCCGTCGATGCCGCCATCGAAGAAACAGGATTGCGCCCGCACTACGCCGGTCAAGCCGGGCCGGTCACCATGGATGTGGCCCAGCTTGAATCGATCCTGCAAGACAGCGTGCTGTTCATTCCGCTGACCGTGAGCATCGGCTTGCTGCTGCTGGGGTGGGTAATCGGCAGATTGCGTCCTGTCATCATCGGCGCGGTTGCCATTTCGACTGTGGTCATGCCAACCATCGCGGCAGTCGCGGTATTCGACCAGCCCTACACTATGGCTACGGCCATCCTGCCAAGCCTGCTGGCCGCCTACACGCTGGCCACGCTCCTGCATTTGTACGCGGGCATACAACGCGCACGGGTTGCGCTGCTGCCGCGTGCCCAGCGAGTTGACAGGGCGCTGTCAGAATCATTGAAGCCGGGATTGTTTAATGTGCTGACCACCGCCGCTGGTTTGCTGAGCCTGATATGGGTGCCCATTCCGCCGGTTCAGGTCTTTGGCATGGCGGGCGCATGGGGCACGCTGCTGGTTTTTCTGACGGTGTTCTATCTTGCCCCGCCGTTTCTGCTGCATTGGGACATCTATCGCTGGCCGCGCCGGAGTTCAGGCTTAGGCAAGATTGGCTGGCTCGCAACCAAACTGACCTTCTTCAGCCTGCGCCATCCCAAGTTCGTCCTGGCTGCCGCCCTCGCCCTGGTCATTGCCGCCTTCCCGTTTACGCAGCACGTCACGATCGAATCGGATTTGCTGACTTTTTTCAAACCCGGGCATCCGGTTAGCCGGGATACCAAACTGATCGAATCCGAGCTGTCTGGCGTAACCACGCTCGAAATATCGATCAAAGGCCAAGGCCGGGACAGCCTCAAAAACGTCGCCACCCTGCATGCCATCCGCGAATTCCAGCAATGGCTGGAACAGTTACCCGAAGTGGATCGCAGCATCTCGATTGCTGATCTGATCGAAGAAATGAATTGGGCAATGAACGGCGAAAATCCCGCCTATCGAACGCTCCCGGACAACGACCGGCTGCTCCAGCAATACCTGCTGGTGTACGACGGCAAAGATCTGTACGAACTGGTCAACCGAGAGTTTCAGCACACCCGCATCGTGCTCAATATGAACGTGCACGGCACACAGGAGATCAGGAAATCCATTACCAAAATTCGCCAAAGACTGTTGACCCATCCCATCCCCGGCCTGCAAATTGACATTGGCGGCTACGGCAGACTGTTTGCCGACCAGGTGGATTTGCTGATGAGCGGGCAAATCCACAGTTTTGCCGGTGCCTTCCTGCAAATCTTTCTGTTCATGGCGATCCTCTGGCGCTCGTTCAGCGCATCGGGCATTTGCATGTTGCCGAATCTGGCACCCTTGTACTTTATCTTTGTGCTAATGGGCGCGGCAGGCATTTATCTCGACCTGGCCACCGTCATGATTGCCAGCGTGGTACTAGGCATTACAGTCGATGACACGATCCACCTCTACCACGGCTACCAGCACCGTTTGCGCAGCGGCGTGTCGCCGGTATTTGCGATTGCACGCAGCTTTGAATCGTCGGGCCGTGCGGTGCTGGCCGTTTCGCTGCTGCTCATCACGCAATTTGGTTTGCTTAGCTTTTCCGGCTTTATTCCGACCGCCAATTTTGGACTGATGACAGCGGTCGGCCTGTTCTCCGGTCAACTGTTTGAATTATTGCTGCTGCCTGCTTTATTGCTGATGAAAGATGGCCGCAAGAAAAAACTTACGGTACAACCAGTTTGAGCGGATTGAAATCGTCGTGATACAGCGCCAACTCATCGCCCGAAGCAAATTGCCAGCCTTCGAGATGGCCGAAACTCTCACTGGATTTCGGATCCAGCTTCAAGGTGAAGCGGCGCGCGCTTGCCAGGGTTGGGTTGCGCACCGTAAGCACCACCGTCAGGTAGCGTTCGCTACTGTTTTCCAGCATCGCAACCAGGCCCTTGCCTAAAAATGATGCCCGAAAACTGATCACCACTGGCATCGCGGGCTTGATGCCTGCGGTCGCCTGAAAGTCGGTTTCCTTGTATTGCAGTTGCGCCTTGAGTTGTTCGATTTCCAGCAGGCTTTGATTCAGCCGGTTGCGCGTTTCTACCAGATAAGCCTCGGTCTGCTGCCGGGTTTCGACTTCTTTCGACAGGCGGCGTTTGGCATCGCCCAAATCAACGTTGAGGATGAAAGCGTATAAACCCAGACCGCACAGCAAAAACCCCAAGGCGATATTGATCCCGACAGAAATCTTTAACCCGCGCGACATGCGCGCAGCCGGTTTTGGCGGGGCGACAGTCTGGGTGTCCATCTAGCCGGTATTCCGCATCCCCGCTGCAATCGCATTGATCGAGCGCATCAACGCCGTCAGCCAGCGGGTGCGGTCTTCTTCCCACAAGGATTCGTTGCGGTAGCGTTTGAGCAAGCGCACCTGAATGTGGGAGAGCGGATCGAGATAGGGTTTGCGCCGCGACAGCGACAGGCTCAGCGACTCGTTTCCTTCCAGCGCGACCTTGAGGTCTGCCAGCGCCAACACGCCTTTGAGGGTGCGCGCATATTCTGCGGCGATGGTGGCGTAAATCTGGCGCGCGCTCTCCTGTCCGGTGAGTTCGGCGTATTCGCGGGCGATTTCCATATCGGCTTTGGACAAGGCCATTTGCACGTTGGACATCAGCGCTCTGAAAAATGGCCATTCGCGATACATTTCGCGCAACAGCGCCAGTCGGTTTTCGTCCGCACACTCGGTTTCAAGCGCAGTGCCGATGCCGTACCAGGCGGGCAAGGTGTGGCGTGATTGCGCCCAGCCAAAGACCCACGGAATCGCCCGGATCGAGCTCATCGAACGGTCGGCTTTTTTACGGTGCGATGGGCGCGAGCCGATGTTGAGCAGACCCAGTTCAGTCACCGGGGTGGATTCATAAAAATAATCCATAAAGCCGGGCGTGGATTCGGTCAGCGTGCGATACATCGCTTCGCCGTCGGCAGCCAGTTGCGCCATCATCGCCGGGTACTCGGCGTTAACCGCACGCATCCCGCCGATCAAGCCGCAACTAGCTTTAATCAGCCCGGTTGCGCCCATGCTGATTTCGTAGGTGGCAGTTTCTGGATTGCTGTATTTGTAATACAGCATTTCGCCCTGCTCGGTAAACTTGATCTGGCCATTAACAGTGCCCGGCGGCTGCGACAGGATCGCTTCGTAAGTCGGGCCGCCGCCACGACCTACTGTACCGCCGCGGCCATGAAACAAGCGGCATTCAATACCATGCCGTGCGGTGATGCCGATGATATTGAGTTGCGCCTGATACAGATTCCAGTTTGAAGCCAGAATGCCGCCGTCCTTGCACGAATCGGAATACCCCAGCATCACTTCCTGCAGATTGCCCGAACTCGTCAGCAAGGCACGATAAACCTGGTTGGCAAATAACGACTCCAGCACCGCTTCCGCGTGGCGCAAATCTTCAATCGTCTCAAACAGCGGCGCAACCTGAATATCGCAAAACCAGTCGTTGCCGGTGTAGCCGCACAGTCCCGCCAGCTTCGCCAGAAAATGCACTTCCATCACATGCGACGCAGCGTGCGTCATCGAAATGACATACGCACCAAAAGTTTCCTTGCCAACCTCGGCCTGCAAGCGCGCCATGCGGTGAAACACTGCCAGTGTTTCGCGCGCTTCATCCGTCAGACTCGCAGCATCAAATTCCAGCGCATCCATACGCGATATCCAGCCGGACAGGCGCTGCATCCGCGCCGCTTCGTCGGCTGCGCTGTAATCAAAATCGGGATCCAGCTGCGCCAGGATTTCCGTCGTGGTGCGCGTGTGGACAGTGGACTCCTGGCGCACATCGAGTTGCAGCAAATGAAAGCCGAAGCTTTCCACCATGCGGATAAAGTCGCGCAATAATCCGTCGGCTACTTCTCGGTCGCCGTGGCTGATGAGTGAGTCCGCCGTCAGATTCAGATCGCCTAGCAGTTCGTGAATATCGGCATACACCAGATGCGTGGCCACCGCCGGCACACCTTTCAGCGCCTGATTCACATACGCCAGATTGGCTTGCAGCCGCGCCTTGATCAGCGCCATGCGGCGGCGATACGGTTCGCGCGTGTACATCTGCACCGCTGTACCGCGAAACACCTGCTCGCCAAAACGCACTTCGTCTTCGGCCAGGCTGTCCATGAACGCCTGTGAGGGCTGACACCAGCGCAGCGAATGGGTAAGCGTCTGCTTCAGCATTTCGACCTGTTGCACATATTCCGTCAGTGCCGTCGCCATTTGCGTATACACCGCCCATTCGGTGACTTCAGCCGTCACAAACGGGTTACCGTCACGGTCACCGCCGATCCACGATCCAAAACGGATAAAGCTGGGCACTTCAACCAGCGGCAAACCCTCGGCGCTTACGCCATAGTGTTTGCGAATAGCTTTTTCAAAATACCGGTACGCGCGCGGCACCGCTACAAACAGGCTCTCTTTGACGTAATACAGGCCGTTGCGGACCTCGTCTTCCACCTCCAGCTTGTGCGTGCGCAACTCGTCGGTGCGCCACAGCACTTTGATCTGAGCCGACAAGTCGTGAATGATTTCGCCGCGCTCCGCGTCGCCCAGAAACGGGTCGTACAAGCGCTCCGACAGTACAAACAAATGACGTAGACCTTCCATCACTGCACGCCGCCGCGCCTCGGTCGGATGGGCAGTAAACACGGGCGAAAAATGCATGTTTTTCAGCAGGTTTTGCAGCACCTCGGGTGTCACACCCTGTCCACGCAAATCGCCCACCGTGCGTTCGAACGAGCCCAGCCAGAGCGAACCGCCCTGCGCCATCGTGCGGCGGCGATTGCGGTGCGCAAAGGTTTCTTCGGCCACGTTGACCAGGCTGAAATAAGCGGCAAACGCGCGAATCACCTGCTCCAGCTCTTCCTGTGGCATGGTCTCGATCAATTCGATCAAGCCGCTACGCTGTGCCGCATTTTCACTTTGATGCAGATCGGCAAATCCCCGACGCAGTGTCTCCACCGCATTGAACACGTTCTCTCCCGCCTGCTGTTTCAGCACATCGCCCAAAAGCGTGCCGAACAGCCGCACCTGGGCGCGTAAATGGTCATCAGTCAACAGATCGAGAGGGGCATTCATGGCAGTCACACGGTTCACAAAACAAAGCTGGGCATTTTCTCACAGTCGAGGCGACTTCTGGCTGAACCCGGCCAGAAACGGTTTATCCCACCCACTTACGGGCATTACGGAACATCCGCAGCCAGGGCGACGCCGCACCCGCATCCTGCGGATGCCAGGACAACTGCGCTGTGCGATAGACGCGCTCCGGGTGCGGCATCAGGATGGTGAAGCGGCCATCTGCCGTGGTATAGCCGGTCGAGCCGCCGGGCGAGCCATTAGGATTGGCCGGGTAGGTTTCGGTCGGCTGGCCGCGATTGTCCACATAGCGCACGGCGAGTTGCGCCAGCCTGGCGTGCGCCGGGTCACGAAACTGCACCCGGCCTTCACCGTGCGACACCACAATCGGCAGCGTCGATCCGGCCATGCCGTCAAAGAATAGCGAAGGCGAGGCGAGCACTTCGGCCATGACGAAGCGCGCTTCAAATTGCTCGGATAAATTTCGTTCGAAGCGCGGCCAGGCCGCCGCACCCGGAATGAGTTCGTGCAACTGGCTCATCATCTGGCAACCGTTGCACACGCCCAAGGCAAAAGAATCGCTGCGCTGAAAAAACGCGGCGAACTGATTGCGCGCGCGCGGGTTGAACAAGATGGATTTTGCCCAGCCGCCACCTGCACCGAGCACGTCGCCATAGCTGAAGCCGCCGCACGCTGCCAGACCTTTGAACTCGGCCAGATCGACGCGGCCCGTGAGGATGTCGCTCATGTGGACATCCACTGGCGCAAAACCGGCAGCGTCAAACGCGGCGGCCATTTCGACCTGGCCGTTCACGCCCTGTTCGCGCAACACAGCCACACGCGGTCGTGCGCCGCTGGCAATATAAGGCGCGGCAATATCGTCCGCCGCATCAAAGCTCAATGCATAGCTCAAGCCCGGATCGCCTGCGTTGGCATGGGCTGCAAACTCTTCTTCGGCACATGCAGGATTGTCGCGTAGCCGGGCGATCTCAAAACTGGTGCGCGCCCAGGCGCTTTGCAGGTCGGTACGCGCTTCGTCAAATATCGGACTCCCCGTGCGCAGCACGCGCATCCGGTCCAGCGTAGTGGTATGCCCGATGACATGGAATTCACCCCGCAGACCGGCATCGATAAATGCCTGCATGACAGACTGCGTGTCGGTGCGCCGGACTTGCAGCACCGCACCCGCTTCTTCGTTGAACAGCACGTTGAAGATGCGGTGCGTAGCATCGCCTTCGGCCAGCAGTTCAGGTTCGGGCAAATGCTCATCCTCCACCTCGTGCCGGATCTGGTCGAGGCACAATTCATCGACCTCGATATCCACGCCGCAATGTCCGGCAAAGCTCATTTCGCACAGCGTCGCAAACAGGCCGCCGTCGGAGCGGTCGTGATAAGCCAAAAGCTTGCCCGCCACATTCAGCGCCTGCACGGTATTGAAAAACCCGGCCAGGGATGTCGCCGTCGGCGCATCTGGACAACGATCTCCAATCTGCTTGTATACCTGCGCAAAACTGGACGCGCCGAGGCGATTTTTACCCAAGCCCAGATCGATCAGGATGAGATCGGTGTCGCCAACATCGGTACGTAATTGTGGCGTGAGGTGCGCGCTGGCATCCGGTGTAGCCGCAAACGCCGAAACCACCAGTGAAATCGGCGAGGTAACGGATTTCTGCGTCGCACCCTCAGTCCACACGGTTTTCATGCTCATCGAATCCTTGCCGACCGGGATGCTGATGTCCAGCGCCTGGCAATATTGCGACACCGCCGCCACGGTATCGAATAGCGCCGCATCCTCGCCGGGGTGGCCAGCAGGCGCCATCCAGTTTGCGGAAAGCTTGATCTGCGCCAGATCGTCGACGCGTGCAGCTGCCATATTGGTGATCGCTTCAACAATCGCCATGCGCCCGGACGCAGGTGCATCAATCAAGGCCAGTGGGGCTTTCTCGCCAATCGAAAAAACTTCGCCTTGCAGTGTTTGGTATCCCATCAAGGTCACAGCGCAGTCGGCCACCGGAACCTGCCACGGCCCCACGCACTGATCGCGCGCCGTCATGCCGCCGACACTGCGGTCGCCAATCGAAATCAGGAACATTTTGGATGCAACGCCCGGCAGGGAAAGCACGCGATAAGCCGCGTCGCGCAGTTCGATTCCGTCGATATTCAGCGGCGTGAGTGCTGCCGACTGATGCGCCACATCGCGCGTCATGCGCGGCGGCTTGCCCAAAATAACTTCGAGATCCACATCCACCGGGTAGTTTTGAAAATGGCCGTCGCTGACCTGCAAATGCCCGGACTCGGTGGCTTCGCCCAATACCGCAAACGGGCAACGCTCGCGCTCGCACAGCGCCCGGAATTCACCAATGCGCGCAGGCGGAATCGCCAGCACATAACGCTCCTGCGCTTCGTTGCACCAGATTTCGCGCGGCGACATGCCGGATTCTTCCGACGGCGCAGCACGCAACTCGAAGCGCCCGCCGCGCCCGCCGCCATGCACCAGTTCCGGCAGCGCATTGGACAAGCCGCCTGCGCCGACATCATGGATCGACAAAATAGGATTGGCTTCGCCCATCTGCCAGCAGCGGTCGATCACCTCCTGCGCGCGGCGTTCCATTTCCGGGTTGCCGCGCTGCACCGAATCAAAATCCAGGTCGGCGGCGTTGGAACCCGTCGTCATGGAAGACGCCGCGCCCCCGCCCAGCCCGATCAACATGCCGGGGCCACCCAACTGAATCAGCAGGCTGCCGGTAGGCAAGGTTTTCTTGTGGACGTGATCTTCGCGGATGCTGCCCACGCCGCCCGCCAGCATGATGGGCTTATGGTAGCCACGGCGCTGTTCGGCGACCGTCTCTTCAAAGCTGCGGAAATACCCGGCCAGATTGGGACGGCCAAATTCGTTATTAAACGCAGCGGCGCCAATCGGGCCTTCAAGCATGATGGCGAGCGGTGAAACGATGCGCTCCGACTTGCCGTAGACCTCAGTTTCCCATGCTTGGGTAAACCCGGGAATCGCCAGGTTGGACACCGAAAATCCGGCCAGCCCCGCCTTCGGTTTGGAGCCGGTACCGGTTGCGCCTTCATCGCGGATCTCGCCGCCCGAACCCGTCGCCGCCCCCGCAAAAGGCGAAATCGCGGTCGGGTGGTTATGCGTTTCCACCTTCATCAAAATATGCGTCGGCTCTAGGCTGTACGCGTAGCTGCCGTCGGCACGCGGGTAAAAACGTTCGATCGTCGCGCCCTCGATGACGGAAGAATTATCCGAATAGGCGACCAGCGTCCCGTCAGGGTGAGCTGCATGGGTATCGCGGATCATGCCGAACAGGGTCTTATCGCGTGTTTTTCCGTCAATCACCCAGGACGCGTTGAATATCTTGTGACGGCAATGCTCGGAATTGGCCTGCGCAAACATCATCAACTCGACATCGGTCGGATTGCGATCCATGCGGGTGAAGTGTTCGACCAGATAATCCAGCTCGTCGTCAGACAAGGCCAAACCCAATGCCGCATTGGCATCTGCCAGCGCAGCGCGACCGCCGCCAAGCACATCGACCGTAGCCAGTTCGCGCGGCGGAACATGCTGAAACAGGCCATCTGCCGCATCGATTGACGGCAGAACCGCTTCGGTCATGCGGTCGTGAATCAGCGGTAGCAATAGTGCAAGCGATGCGCCAGAAAACCCGGCGCCATTCTGGTCTCGCAAGCGATACGCCACACCGCGTTCAATCCGTTTGAGTTTGGCTACGCCGCAATGCCGGAGAATGTCGCCGGCTTTGGATGACCAGGGTGAAATGGTGCCGGGGCGCGGTGTGACGAGGAGGATGCCTGCTTCATCGCAAGCATCCTCGCTGGCTGCACCCTCATCGAGAATCTGCTGAACTTGTTTTAACTCACCCGCATCCAGCTCGGCATCGAGTTCCAGAAAATGCCAGTAGCGCGCCGTGATTTCGCCAAGATCGAGCCCCGCACGAGCCGCCTCGGCGCGAATTTTTTCAATGCGGAACGATGACAGCGCAATGCTGCCTGGAAGCTTGGAAATAGAGGACATAAACGTCTTTGCAGACCGACAAAGACGTTATTTTATCTGATTGTGCGCGAGCATTTACCGTCAATGTGGCACTCGCCCCAGCTTTTGCCAGACATCAAAACAGTCCAGACCGCAAAAGTGGTAAACATAATCCTGCGCATCCGCACTTTTGACCGCGTCCGCCGGGACTTCCTTCAAGCATACGGCACAACTGAGTTTGCTGCAGCCGTCATCAATATCACACGCCACAATGACCCCACCAGCCGGATTACGATGCAAGGCATCCATGACACCCTCCTAGTTCACTCCGATGATCGAAGCATAGGAAATTTTGGGGCATTTGGAATGGGTGTCCCCCCGGCAAAGCCAGTGACTACAGGCCAAACAGCCGGATAAGCGGAGAAAATTCATCTTTGCTTGTGCCGATAAAGCCGGTTTTGTGTTCCAGCGTTTCCAGCATCGCCTGGCCTTTTTCAGTATCCGACGCTTCAATCAATGCCCGGCGGATTTTCTGTTGCTCTTCTTCACTCATATCCGGGCTTGCAGCCAGGGCAAAGTGCGGAACTTCATAAGTCTCCTCGATGACCTTGGCACCAGGGTTATCTGCGACCCACCGCTTGGCATACCCAGAGGTAGCGACCGCGACATCAACCCGCCCCACCAGAAGCGCGTTCATCACGGCATCCTGAAACTTCTGGTTATAAATTTCGGCAAAAAACTCGGCCGGTTTGATCCTTGAGAAACGTAATTTTGCGAGTGCAAGATACGTCGGCAAACTCCCTTCGTCCGGCAGCCCAAGTTTCTTGCCACGAGCATCGGCCAAGCGATTGATCCCGCTCGACTGCATGACCACGAACGCCGACCGTATCTTGCCCTGGTAACGCACGATGGGCACGTAATCCGCATCCTTCATCGCTTGCGCGATAGTCTGCGGCGGCCCCAGAAAAAGGTCATAGGCATCGCGCGTCAACCGCCGCGCGCTTGACTCGAGGTTCTGGCTGATTTCCAGCCGCACCGGGCGGCCTGTAACTTCGCCAATGTAATTGGCAAGCGGGCGGTATTTATCACGCAGATCACCCTGATTGTCCTGGGTGGACATTCCGGTGTTGATGCCAAGAACCAGCCGTTGCGCGGCCTGTGCAGGCAGCGCAAAACACACCAGCAAGCAGCCAATAACAGCAATAAAATCACGACGTAGCATTTTTTGCCTCTTTTTCTATCTGGGCGGCTTTCCTGTTTCTACTTGGACGGTTTTACCGTGCTGAGACCCAGAATTTCCCATTCCTGCATCCCGCCGCGATACCAGAACAATTTTCCGGGCGGGTAGCCGATTTTCAGCAGACCCTTGATATTGGTCGGCGACTGGCCGCACCACTGACCATTGCAAAACAGCACCAGGGTTTTCGCATTACTGAAGTCCCAGAAGCCATCGCGTTCAACCACGCCCAACTGTTTGGTGAGAATTTCCTGCACTGTGATCGGATCGGATTTTCCGATATTCAGGCGATCCCACGGGATGTTTACTGCGCCAGGAATGCTGCCGCGCTCAAGCCAATCTGGCGTGCGCGAGTCAATCACCAGCAGATTCGGATCGTTCGGCAAGCGCTTCAGGAAATCGATCATTTCCAGTTCGCCGATGGTTTTCACGCCGGGCGCAAGCTCAAACGGCTGGATACAAAACGGCGGGCACTTGCGTGAAGTTTTAGCAAACGCCGGATTAACCGTGTTCTCAGCATTCTGATTACGCATGATCGTAACAGGCTTGCCACCGACCATGATCTCGGCTGACTGCATATCAGCCATAATCCCTACGTCCAGTTTGGCTGCCGCTGCAACAGGTACGGTTGAGTTGGCCGCTGGCACGACGGTCGCCACGGGTTTGGCTGCGGCACCCGGTTTGGGCTGGCTGGCGCAAGCGCCCAGCCCAACGGTCAAACACAGGGCGAACGCCAGCGAATTCAATCGATAAGATTTCATGGATATTTTCCTCAGTATTCTAATCAAGGCTTAACAGTTGTCATGCCCAACACTTCCCAGTCCTGCATACCACCGCGATACCAGTAAAGTTTGTGCGGGGGATAACCGATTTTCAGCAAACCTCTAATATTGGTCGGCGACTGGCCGCACCAGGGCCCATTGCAAAACATGACCAGGGTTTTAGCATTTTCAAAATTGAGAAAGCCATCCTGACTGATCACGTCCAACTGCTTTTCGAGAATATCCTGCACCGTGATCGGGTCAGACTTGCCGATATTGAGCCGATCCCAAGGGATATTGATCGCGCCAGGGATAGTGCCCTTTGCGAGCCAGTCGGGGGTACGTGAGTCAATCACCAGAATCGACTTGTCGCCTGCGCTCATTTTTTTCAAGAAATCAATCAGTTCAAGTTCGCCGATGGTTTTTACACCGTCCGGCATCATGCCTGGCTGAATGCAAAATGGCGGACAGTTGCGCGAAGTTTTGGCGAATGCCGGGTTAATCACATTCTCGGCATTCTGATTGCGTTCAATCGTCACCTTCTTGCCGTCATGCAGCACGTCGACGGAAGGCAAATCAGCCGTGATGTTGACGTCAAGCGCATGTGCCATCAGCGGCTGGGCAAGCGCTGCGGTCAGTAACAGCATTGCAAAGCGTGTGGGATATTTCATTTCCGTATCATCCTTTATGTTGATGGTGGGTTAGATCGGCGCAGGTTTAGTCGCAACCGGGGTCTTCTTCGTCTTTATTCTTTTTGTTGGCGGATGCGGGGGCATGCTTCGCATCCACTTTGACGACGGCATCAGCCGCAGCCTTGGCAGCAGGTTTTACCGGGGGCGCGTCCTGCTCGTTCGCCCAGCTCGCATTTGCTAACAAACATCCTAGTAAACAGATTGTTCTCAACTGCATGGTTTCGCTCCGTAATAAAGGCTTTTTCAAACGCACAACATTTGCTTAACATTGTTATTGACGACTGCAACGCAGAAAACTTTAGGCTCGCGTCGCACGATCAATTAACTTATGGGCACGTCATATTGGACTTGCTACTCGACGAGATGACAGGCGGCAAAGAGGTTTGGGCGGACAGCGTCTACCGCTCAGACGAGCAAGAGCAAAGTCTCAAAGCTAGCCAGCACGAAAGCCAGATTCATGAGCGGGCTTATTGCAACAAGCCATTGACCGAAGTACAGGAACGGGGCAATACGGAAAAAGTCACAGGTACGCGCTCGGGTCGAGCATGTCTTTGGGCACCAGGAGTCCATTAAGACAACAGGCAAAAAAACAAATGCTGTGGTGATGTGCGGTAACAGGGGCGGGGGATAAAGTCTATACGAGCAAGCTTGCCGTATGGGTGGTGCGCGTCTTGAGCTTGCGGTTTAGTACGCGTTCTGGTCGCGCCAGACGACGATCAGGGTTTTGCCGATAATCATCAGGTCGAACATGGGCGACCAGTTGCGGATGTAATCGATGTCGTACTGGATGCGGGCGCGCATTTTGTCGAGGGTGTCAGTTTCGCCTCGCAGGCCGTTGACTTGCGCCCAGCCGGTAATGCCCGGCTTGACCTTGTGGCGCAGCATGTAGCCTTTGATGAGCTTGCGGTATTGCTCGTTGTGGGCGACTGCATGCGGGCGCGGGCCGACGACGCTCATGCGGCCTTGCAACACGTTGATGAACTGCGGCAGTTCGTCTAGCGAGGTTTTTCGGATGAAAGCGCCCAGGCGGGTGATGCGCGGATCGGCGCGGCTGGCCTGGTTGATGGTGCCGCCGTCTTCGGTCACGCTCATGGAGCGGAATTTGTAAATAAGGATTTCATGGCCGTCGAGGCCGTAGCGACGCTGTTTGAAGATGACGGGGCCGGGCGAGGAGAGTTTGACCCCCGCCGCAATAATCAGCAACAGCGGCCAGATCATAAGCAAGATGAGGCTGGCGATGATGAGATCGCTGATGCGCTTGCCGATGCCGCTGACCCCCAGGGTGGGCGATTCGGTAAGCGCGACGATGGGCATGCCGTGGATATGGTCGATCCGCGCCTGGATCAGGTCGGAGACAAAAATATCCGGCACAAAATACACCGAGGCGGTGGTGTCGCGCAGGGCATCGAGCAGGTTCAGCGTGCGCGGCTGCGAGGCCATGGGCAGGGTAATGTAGACGAGGTCGATGCCGTTGCGGTTGACGTATTCGGGCACGGCGTTCAGCCGCCCAAGCAGTTTTTTCGGGTCGGACAAGCCGGTACGCTGAATGGCGCGGTCATCGAAAAAGCCGGCCACATCGACTCCGAGCGCCTTGTCGTTGGCTAAGCGCCCGCGCAGTTCAGTGCCCAGGTTCCCCGCCCCCACGATGATGGCGCGGCGGCGACCGCCTTCTAGCAGCAGCAGTCGCGGCAGGTTCCGGCGAACCACGCGGTGCGCTATCCACATAGCAACCGGAGTAATGAGCATCCACGCCATCACCAGATCGGGTGGGAACATGCCGAGATAGGCAGTGGAATAACCAAACAGCAGGATCAGACCAGAAAGGAAAAACCAGGGCATGACCACTTCGTTCCAGAAGGCGCGCAGGGTGACTTCGGGCCATTTTCCGGGAAAGGTCAGGGTAAAAACGATGAGCGCCAGGATGGGGTACGGACCATTAAATGGCTCGTCGAAATACAGCGCGCAGCCGATCAGAACCAGCACGGCCACAAAGGGGTCGAGCAGAATTTTAGTGAGCGATACAACGGAAAGCTGCTGCCGGAACAGCCACTGGTTATGGTTTGTCATTTATTCCATGCCACATCTCATCGAATGCGGGGTTTTTGAGTCAGCTGACATTGCAGGCAAGTACGATTGGACTACAGGCATTACGGCATTATCCCGCATAAACCTTAGGGAAACTATCGTCGTTTCATTCCGTCTGAAGCGCGACAGCTTCGGCTACTTTAATACCGTCCACGCCCGCCGATAAAATACCGCCTGCGTAACCCGCGCCCTCGCCTGCCGGATACAGGCCTTTGACATTGAGGCTCTGGCAATCTTCGCCGCGCGTGATGCGCAGGGGCGACGAGGTACGGGTTTCCACGCCAGTCAGCACGGCATCCTTCATTGCAAAGCCTTTGATCTGCTGGTCAAAGGCAGGCAAGGCTTCGCGGATGGCGGCAATCGCATAGTCCGGCAAGCTGGTCGCCAGGTCGCACAGCTGCACGCCGGGCTTGTACGACGGCTCGACGCTGCCGGGCCGAGTGGATGTCTGCCCCTGTAGAAAGTCGCCCACCAACTGCCCAGGCGCTTCGTAAGTGCCGCCACCGAGTTCGAACGCGCGCGACTCCCATTGGCGCTGAAACGCCACGCCTGCTAGCGCGTCGCCGGGGTAGTCGGCGGGCGTAATGCCGACCACGATGCCGGCATTGGCGTTGCGCTCGTTGCGCGAATACTGGCTCATGCCGTTGGTCACCACGCGGTTGGGCTCCGAGGTCGCAGCGACCACTGTTCCGCCGGGACACATACAGAAGCTGTAGACCGAGCGGCCATTTTTGGCGTGATGCACCAGCTTGTAATCCGCCGCGCCCAATAGCGGATTACCGGCGTGTTTACCCCAGCGCGCGCGGTCGATCAGCGATTGCGGATGCTCGATGCGAAAGCCGATGGAAAACGGTTTGGCTTCCATGAACACACCGCGATCATGCAATTGCTGAAAAGTGTCGCGCGCGCTGTGACCCAGCGCCAGGATGGCTTGATCGCAGCGGACGACTTCGCCACTCGCCAGCGTCACGCCGCGCAGGTGGCCGTTTTCAATCTGGAAGTCGGTCACGCGTTGCTCGAAACGAACCTCGCCGCCGAGGGCCTCGATTTCGCGGCGCATGGTTTCCACCACGCCGACCAGACGAAACGTGCCGATATGCGGCTTGGCCACGTACAGGATTTCTGGCGGCGCGCCCGCTTTGACAAACTCGGTCAGCACTTTACGCCCGTAATGTTTGGGATCCTTGATCTGGCTATACAACTTGCCGTCGGAAAATGTCCCGGCACCGCCTTCGCCAAACTGCACGTTCGATTCCGGATTCAGAATATTTTTGCGCCACAGAGCCCAGGTGTCTTGCGTGCGCTCGCGCACCGCGCGCCCGCGCTCAAGCACGATGGGGCGGAAACCCATTTGCGCCAGCACCAGCGCAGCAAAAATGCCGCACGGACCAAAGCCGATAATGACCGGGCGCAGCAGCAGCTTGTCTGGTGCACGGGCAACGAATTGATAGCGCAGATCCGGGCTGGTCGTAACCGTACGGTCGCTGCCCAGTTTCTTCAGAACGCGGGCTTCATCTTTTACGCTGACATCCACGCTGTAAATCAGCAACAGCGCCTGCGCTTTACGCGCGTCGTGGCTGCGCTTGAAAATGCTGAACTCGATCAGTTCATCCGCCGCAATCTTCAGGCGCTGCAATATCGCCGCAGGCAAGGCTTCGGGCGGGTGGTCGAGCGAGAGCTTGAGTTCAGTCAGTCGTAGCATGTTCGGTATTCAACCAATGCAGTGCGCCCAGGCCAGCCGCACGTCCACTAGCGAAACAGCCAGTGAGCAAATAGCCGCCGGTGGGCGCTTCCCAATCCAGCATTTCCCCCGCGCAAAACACGCCGGGCACATTACGCAACATGAGATGGGGATCCAGTTCTTCAAACACGACACCGCCTGCACTGCTGATGGCTTCGTCGATAGGGCGCGATGCAATCAATTTTACAGGCAGCGATTTTATCGCGTTCGCCAGCCGCAGCGGATCGGCAAAATCGGGCGCAGGCACGATTTCGCGCAACAAGCCCATCTTCGCACCTCTAATTCCGGCACGACTCTGTAGATGACTGGCGAGCGAGCGCGACCCGCGCGGATGGGCAATCTCATCGGTCAAACGTTGCAGGCTTTTATCCGGCGCGAGATCGAGGTGAATCGTCACCGCGCCCTGGGCGGAAATTTCGTCGCGCAAGGCAGCGGACACGGCGTAAATCAGACTGCCTTCCACACCCGTGTCGGACAACATCAGTTCGCCTTTGCGATGCAGGTTTTTTCCACTGGCATCTGTGAACGAAAGCGCTACCGATTTCAATGGCTGCCCGGCAAAGCGGTTGCGGAAAAACTCGCTCCAGCCTTTATCAATCCCGCCCACATCAAAACCGCAGTTGGACGCTTGCAGCGGCGCAATCTGCACGCCGCATTGCTCAAGCGGTGCAACCCATGCTCCATCCGATCCCAGGCGCGTCCAACTGCCGCCGCCCAGTGCCAGAATCACGGCGTCAGCCTTCACGCTTGATCTACCTTGTGGCGTTTCAAAACAGAGCGCTGCGTGCGCAGATTTTTTGCTGCGCGATGCGACGCGCTCATCCCAGCCGCACCAGCGATGGCGCACATGAATCCGCACGCCGGACTCGCGCAAGCGGCGCAGCCAGGCGCGCAGTAGCGGCGCAGCTTTCATGTCGGTCGGAAAGACGCGTCCCGACGAACCAATGAAAGTATTGAATCCCAGTTGCCGAATCCAGTCACGCAGTTGATCCGGCCCGAACGCGTTCAGCAGCGGCTCGAAAACGTCGCGGCGCGCGCCGTAGCGCGACAGAAAAACATCAACAGGCTCAGAATGCGTGATATTCATCCCGCCCTTGCCCGCCAGCAAAAACTTGCGGCCGACCGACGGCATCGCGTCATACAGATCAACCTGCATGCCGCTCTGAGCGAGCGTTTCTGCCGCCATCAGTCCAGCCGGGCCAGCGCCGATCACGACAACATGCTTTGCGATATTCATTGGGGTTAGATTTTGGATGCCTGCTGCCAATCAGACGTAGAACTCACAGCGAATGCGGTGAAGCGTGGTGCCGGCACCCGGACTCGAACTGGGGACCTACCGCTTACAAGGCGGTTGCTCTACCAACTGAGCTATGCCGGCAACGGGCGACATTATAACGATTTCATGCGCGATACGGACGCGCCGACCAAATGAAATCTGCGCGATTCAACGCCGGGGCAATAAACAGAATTACTTCACTACTTTAAGCGAGGGTCTGCCTTTAGGCGGCGGCGTGGGCTCATCGCCGGATGGCGCAGCAACAGCCAGGCTGCCGGTTTCGACAGGTTCAAAATGCAAGCCCTGGCCGTTTTCACGAGCGAAGATTGCGGCAACGCGCTCAACCGGTACCGAAATATCATGCGATACACCGCCAAAGCGCGCGGAAAACTGTATCCAGTCGTTATCCAGTGTCAGGTTGCGTGTTGCGCCCGCGCTGATGTTCAGGACAATTTTTCCATCCTTGACAAACCCTGGCGGTACACGAGTTTTGTCATCGACCGCGACCAGCAATTGCGGCGTTAGACCCGAGTCCGCGCACCATTCGTACAGGGCGCGAATCAAATAAGGTTTGGTCGAAACGTCAGCCACAACGGTCTCTTACTTGCGCAGGGCTTTCTCGGTCGGCGTCAACGCGCTGATAAAAGCAGGACGGCTGAACAGACGCTCGCGGTATTTGAGCACCGGCACTGCCACCTTCGGCAACTCGATGCCGTAGTGCTCAAGACGCCACAATAGCGGCGCAATCGCAACATCCAGCATGGAGAATTCGTCGTTCATCAAATACTTCTGCTTGGTCAGAATCGGCGAAAGCTGCGACAGGCTATCGCGAATTTCCTGGCGCGCTTTATCCGCCAGTTTGCCGCTGCCGTGCTCCAGCGTATTAACGTGGGTAAACAGGTCATGCTCAAAGTTGAACAGTACCAGCCGGGCGCGCGCGCGCATCACCGGATCGGGCGGCATCAACTGCGGATGCGGGAAGCGCTCGTCGATGTATTCGTTGATGATGTTGGACTCGGTCAAAATCAGATCGCGCTCGATCAGCACCGGGGTTTTGCCGGTGGGGCTGATGCTGGCGATTTCTTCCGGCTTGTTGTGCAAGTCCATGTCGATGACTTCAAAGTCCATGTCTTTTTCATACAGGACGATGCGGCATCGGTGACTATAAGGATCGGTGCTGCCGGAATACAGGGTCATCATGGTGACTACTCCTTGGATACTTCAAAACGGCAACAGCCGGACTCGGCCCGGCTGTTGCAAAACAAAAGCGGCGAAAGATTAGTGAATATCTTTCCAGAATTCTTTCTTCAGGTAATAGGCCACGACAAAGAACACTGCCAGAAATCCCAGCACCAGCAAGCCTAGCTGCTGACGCTGCATTTTGGCTGGCTCGCCCATCCACACCAGATAATTGACCAGGTCGGCGACCATGCCGTCGTACTGTGCCAAAGTAACGCTGCCCGGCTTGGCAAGCTCAAGATGATCGATCACCTCGTGCTCACCGACTTTCTTATGCACCGGTACCATTTCGCCTTGCAGGTGCCACAGCACATGCGGCATGCCGACCTTGTCGAAGACCAGATTGTTCCAGCCGGTCGGACGCGAATCGTCACGGTAGAAACTGCGCAGGTAGGTATACAGCCAGTCTGCACCGCGTGAGCGGGAGATCACCGTCAGATCCGGCGGCGTTGCACCGAACCAGGATTTGGCATCCGCTTTGGACATGGCCACCGCCATGGTTTCGCCCGGCTTCTCGGCTGCAAACAGCAGGTTTTCCTTGATCTGGTCTTCGGTCAGCCCCAAGTCTTGCAAGCGCGAATAGCGCATATACCCGGCGCTATGGCAATTGAGACACTGATTGATAAAGACCCGCGCGCCGCGTTGCAGCGACTCGTGATCGGCGAGATCGATCGGTGCGCGGTCCAGATGCACATCATGCCCCGAAGCCAATGCCAGGATCGGCGCGGCGGCCAACATGAAAAGAATTGTTTTAAAGCGTTTCATTAGCCAGTCACCCTTTCCGGTTCCGGTTTGGTTTTATCAATTGCGGTATACCAAGGCATCAGCACGAAGAACATGAAATACAGCACCGAAAAGCCGCGCGCGAACCAGGTTGCGATTGGCGTTGACGGCTGCGTTCCCAGATAGCCCAGGCCGATGAAAGCCACGATAAATATCGTCAGCATCGCTTTATAAATCGGGCCGCGATAACGGATCGACTTGACCGGGCTGCGATCCAGCCAGGGCAGGAAGAACATCACCACAATCGCCGCGCCCATCGCCACCACACCGGGGAACTGCGAACCGAACAAAGGCGGCACTGCGCGCAAAATGGCGTAGAACGGGGTGAAATACCACAGCGGCGCAATATGCTCAGGCGTCTTGAACGGATCAGCCGGAACAAAATTGTCTTTTTCCAGGAACCAGCCGCCCATCTCCGGCGTAAAGAACAGGATCGCGGTAAAGATCATCAGGAACACGACCACGCCGACAATATCTTTCACCGTGTAATACGGGTGGAAAGGAATGCCGTCGAGCGGAATGTGTGTGACCGGGTCTTTGTATTTTTTGATCTCGACACCATCCGGGTTATTGGAACCCACTTCGTGCAGCGCGACCAGATGCACCACCACCAGCATCAGCAGCACCAGTGGCACTGCGATCACGTGAAACGCGAAGAAGCGGTTGAGCGTGGCATCGCCAATCACGTAATCGCCGCGTATCCACAAGGACAGGTCATCGCCAATAAACGGCACGGCAGCGAACAGGTTGATAATCACCTGCGCGCCCCAGAACGACATCTGTCCCCAGGGCAACAGATAACCCATGAAGGCTTCTGCCATCAGCGCCAGATAGATCAGCACGCCAAATATCCAGATCAGTTCACGCGGCTTGCGGTACGAGCCGTACATCAGGCCGCGGAACATGTGCAGATACACCACGACGAAGAACATCGACGCGCCGGTGGAATGCATGTAGCGAATCAGCCAGCCCCAGTCGACGTCGCGCATGATGTACTCGACCGACGCGAAGGCGAGGCTTGCGTCGGGCTTGTAGTTCATCGTGAGGAAAATGCCGGTGACAATTTGCAGCACCAGCACCAGCAAGGCCAGCGAGCCGAAAAAATACCAGAAATTGAAATTTTTTGGTGCATAGTATTCAGCCAGGTGGGCTTTGTACGTCGCCGTTAACGGGAAGCGGTCGTCAACCCAGGTCATCAGTTTTTGCAGGGCAGACATTCGTTATGCTCCTTTTGCATCAACACCAATCAGCAAACGGCCTTCGCTGAGGTATTGGTGAGGGGGAATTTGCAGATTGATCGGTGCGGGCGAACCAGCGTAAACACGCGCCGACAAGTCAAAGCGCGAACCGTGACAGGGGCAGAAAAAACCGCCTGGCCAGTCCGCCGCCATACCGCCGCCCGCACCTGCCTGAAGTTTTTCCGACGGCGAACACCCCAGGTGGGTACAAATCCCCACCGCCACCAGATACTCGGGCTTGATCGAGCGGTTGGCATTTTGGCAATACGTGGGTTGCTGCGGCACTTCGCTCTTCGGATCGCTCAAAGCGGCATCGTGATTGCCCAGCAGCGCCAGCATTTCCTTGGTGCGGTTAACCACCCACACCGGTTTGCCGCGCCATTCCACCGTCAGCATCATGCCCGGCTCTACCTTGCTGATGTCTACTTCGACTGGCGCGCCTGCGGCTTTGGCACGTGCGCTCGGCATCATGCTAAACACCAGCGGTACTGCAACACCTGCTGCTGCAACCCCACCCATTGCGGTACTGGCCGCAATCAGGAACGTCCGTTTGCTCCTATCCACCCCTTGGCTCATCTTATGCTTGACCTGAACGTATTTGAACAAACCCCGATTGTAACTAATTTACCCCCCTGACCGGAAGCCCACCCACAGCAAAACTTTAGTGATACCCGGCACTGTTATAATCAATCCCAGCTTGAAGCTCACTCAACACACTGATTCATAGACGAATATGCGTAAATACTGGCTGCTCTTCGCCCAGGCCACGACCGTTGCACTGGGCGTATTATTTGTCGTCGCGCTATTCAAGCCCGACTTTCTGCGCTGGCAACCCCAGCAAGGTCTGACAATCCAGCAAGCCCCTGCCACATCTGGCACATCTGCTCGCGCTGGGGACTCGTTTGCGCCGGCCGCACAGCGCGTCATCCCTGCCGTGGTCAATGTGTTTACCCAGCAACAGGTTCGCAGCCCCAGCCATCCTTCCAGCAACGATCCGGTATTTCGCTATTTTTTTGGCGACCGCTTTGATGCCAAGCCGCGTCAGGCATCCAATCTCGGCTCAGGCGTCATCATCAGCGCAAATGGCTACATCCTCACCAACCACCATGTCGTCGAAGCCGCCGACAAAATCCAGGTGGCCTTGTCGGACGGCAGAACCCTGCCCGCACATGTCATCGGTGCCGACCCGGAAACCGATCTGGCCGTACTCAAAATCGATGCAACCCGCCTGCCCGCCATCAATTTTGCGCAACCCGATACCTTGCATGTCGGCGACTGGGTTCTGGCTGTGGGCAATCCGTTTGGCGTAGGCCAAACCGTCACCGCCGGAATTGTCAGCGCGCTTGGGCGAACCCATCTCGGAATCAACACCTTCGAGAACTTCATCCAGACTGACGCCGCCATCAACCCGGGCAACTCCGGCGGCGCATTGGTCGACGCGGCTGGCAACCTGGTCGGCATCAACAGCGCGATCTATTCACGCACCGGCGGATCACAAGGGATCGGCTTTGCGATCCCGGTCAGCATCGCGCGCCAGATCATGGAGCAAATCGTCAAAGATGGCGGCGTGACGCGTGGCTGGGTCGGGGTCGAAGTACAGGATCTATCACCCGAACTCGCCGAGTCCTTCAATTTGAAAGATGTCAAAGAAGGCGCGCTGATCGCCGGCGTGTTAAAAGGCGGTCCGGCTGATCTGGGCGGGGTGCAGCCGGGCGACGTGCTGCTGGCCGTCAACGGCAGTCCGGTCAAGGACTCCTCTTCATTGCTCAATCTGATTGCGGCTTTGAAACCGGCAGACAACACGCATCTCACTGTCGCACGCAAGAATCAGTCGCTGGAATTGCAGATAAAAGTCGGGCGGCGTCCGGCTCAATCCCCGGCCACGCCGGACAGTGAAAACTAATGGAAAAAACCATGCAAAAAAAGACGGGACAAGCCAAAGTCATGAGTGCCCTACTGGCCATTCTGGTCGGCCTTACCCCACTTGCAATACCCGGCAATAACGGCACCGTTGCCGCCGCCGAGGCTGCGCCGGGGCAGGTAAAAGTGGTTTATCACATTAACGATAGCGACAATGCCTTCGGCGCTTTACGCAACATCCAGAATCATCTGGATGTTGAACCTGGTGTCAAAATTATCGTCGTCACCCATGGCAAGGGCATCGATTTTCTATTGAAAGATGCAGGGACAAAAACGGCAATCCCTACGAAATTCCGATCGAGAATCTCAAAAACATGGGTGTCGATTTCCGCGTCTGCAATAACACACTCAAAAGCCGCAAGCTCGGTGCCGATGCCGTCATCCCCGAAGCCAGTATCGTGCCATCAGGGGTTGCCGAAATCGGGCGGCTGCAAGCCCGGGAAGGTTTTGTTTACCTGAAGCCCTGAATTGTCTAAACGAAAAAGCAGCTGAGGCTGCTTTTTTATTTCAGATTTGCCCTGCTACCCAGTGACAGCGCACCCAGTGCCCGTTGCCGGTAGACGTTTTTTCAGGATAGGTGCTGCGGCACACCGCACTCGCGTGCGGGCAACGCGGATGAAAATGGCAGCCTGACGGCGGGTCGAGTGGCGAGGGTTGATCGCCCGCCAAACGAATGACGGTTTTTCCGGATGCCAGGTCGATACTGGGTACAGCGCTAATCAGCGCCTGGGTGTAGGGGTGACGCGGGGTGCGCAGCACGCTGGCGGTCGGTCCCTGCTCGACGATGCGGCCGAGATACATGACGGCCACGTCGTGCGCAAGATAATCCACCACTGCGAGATTGTGCGTGATGAAAAGATAGGCCAGGCCGAGCGTGTCCTGCAGATCACGCAGCAGGTTCAGTATCTGCGCCTGCACCGATACATCCAGCGCGCTGGTCGGTTCGTCGCAAATGACCAGCCGGGGCGAGACCGCAAGCGCACGCGCAATTGCCACGCGCTGGCGCTGCCCGCCAGAAAACTCGTGCGGATAACGCTCGCCCGCATCGTCCGGCAAACCCACCTGGCGCAGTAAAGCCATCACGGCGTTGCACCGGTCTTTGGCTGCGCCGACCGCCAGCGCGTCCATGCCTTCGAGCAGAATATCCGCCACCCGCATACGCGGGTTGAGCGAGCTGAACGGATCCTGAAAAATCATCTGCGCCTGTGTGCGCAAACTACGTAGCGCTTGCCGATTGCCGCTTGCCAACGCTGCGCCGCCAAGACGCACCTCGCCTGCCGTAGGCTCGATCAAACGCAGGATCGCCTTGCCCACCGTGGTCTTGCCACATCCCGACTCGCCCACCAGCGCTAACGTACGACCGAAGCGCACCTCAAGCGCGATATCGTCCACCGCGCGCACATGGCCGACGGTGCGCTGAAGCAATCCGCGCCGAATCGGAAAATACACTTTGAGATTTTGTACCTGGAGCAAGGCTTCGGCGGGCAAAATATGTGTTTTTGGGGGCGTGGTTTCGCGGGCGAGCTGTGCCGGAAGTTGACCTGCCAGGTGACAGCGCACGCGCTGCCCGTTCAGTTCCGTCCAGCCGGGTGATTCATCACGGCAGCGCGCATAAGCATGGGGACAGCGCGGCGCAAAGCGGCAACCCGCGAGCGAACCGTCCAGGCGCGGAACCTGCCCGAGAATGGTCGCCAGGCGCAAACTGTCACCGCCACTTTCTCCAGGATGGCGCGGCAAACTCGCAAACAGCATGCGGCTGTAGGGATGCTGGGGCGTGTAAAAAAAATCATCGCGCGCGCCCTCTTCAACCAGCTCACCTGCGTACATCACGCCGACCTGATCGGCATTTTCCGCCACTACGCCGAGGTCGTGCGTAATCAGCAACATGCCCATCTGTTGCTGCGCACGTAGCCCGCGTAACACCTCTAGCACCTGCGCCTGGATGGTCACATCGAGCGCGGTAGTCGGCTCATCGGCGATGAGTAATTCGGGCTTGCCCGCCAGCGCCATCGCGATCATCACGCGTTGGCGCAAGCCGCCGGACAATTCAAACGAATAGGTATCGAGACGGCGCGCCGCATCCGGTACGCCAACGGCATCGAGCAATGCGCGCGCCGCATCAAGCGCCGTTTGACCGCTCAGGTTCTGGTGCAGCGCCAGCACTTCAGCAATCTGCGACCCCACTTTCAGCACCGGATTTAACGCCAGCATCGGCTCCTGAAAAATCATCGCCATGCGCCCGCCGCGTATCCGGCGCATATCACGCTCGGCCTGGGCGAGCACGTCCGCATCCCCCAGCCGCACGCTGCCCGACACGATGCGCCCGCCATCCGGCAGCAAGCGCATCAGGGACAAAGCCGTCATCGATTTGCCGCAACCAGATTCGCCCAGCAGTGCATAGGTTTGGCCTGCTGCCACGTCAAACGAAACACCATCTACTGCACGGATTTTTCCGGCACCGGTTCCCAGTTCGGTGACCAGACTGCGCACTTCGAGCAAGGCTTTCATCGGCGTCCTCCGGTACGCGGGTCGAACGCCTCGCGCACGCCATCGGCAAACAGATTGGCCGCCAGCACCAGGGTAAACATAAAGACGAAGGCCGCGCCCAACTGCCACCACACCGTAGGCTCGCGCGCCAGTTCCAGGCGAGCGCCGTTAATCATGTTGCCCCAGCTCAGCGTGGTGGAATCAACGCCAACGCCGACGTAGGACAGCACCGCCTCAGCCAGCACCAGACCGGAAAAATCGAGCACGATGGAAATCAGCACCAGGTGGAAAAGATTGGGCAGAATATGCCGGGTGATGATGCGGCCATGCGGGACCCCGAAGGCGCGCGCCGCTTCGACATAGTCCAATGTGCGCAGTTTCAGCGCTTCGCCACGCAGCAGTCGGGCCAGGCCGGTCCAGTTCGTCACCCCCATAATCAGACACAGCGCGAGCAGGCGAATGTCAGCGCGCGCAGCGGCGGTGTCGAATAACTCGGGATTGGACTCGATAGTAACCTGCACGATCAGCACCGATGCCGCAATCAGCAACACGCCGGGAATGGAGTTGAGCACGGTGTAAACGTACTGGATTACGTCATCCACCCAGCCGCGAAAATACCCGGCAGCAATCCCCAAGCCGATCGCCAGCGGCAGCGTGACCAGTGTCGTCAGCGTGCCGATCACCAGTCCGGTGCGAATACTTTTAAGGCTGATGTAGAGCACGTCCTGCCCGACTTTGTCGGTGCCGAAAACGTGATAGGCCGCCGCGAGTTGCGCGCCAATGCAGGCCAGAATCAGCAGGGCAGACAGCACGCCCAGCACGGTTCGGATCGGACTCTCCAGTTGGCCGCGCCAGGCGGCGGCGAGCCAGTTTCTTGGATGCATGCTCTGGCAGCGTGCGTGCCACAGTCCGAGCACGCCCGCTGCGACGATAGCCAGCAGCACGCCCTGCACACCGCCGATCAGGCTGCGCTGCAAAATATCCGACTGACGCTCACTGTCATCGGTCAGGTGCGCGCCGCCAAATTTCAAGCGCGGGTAAGCGCGCACCTGGATGCCGCTGCGGTCGATGAATTCTTTGGCGTACAGCTGCATCGCCAGCGGTGCAGAATAGGTTTTTTCCTGTTGCGTGCGCAGATTGGACAGCAGCGCATCGAACGCGCTCAGCACCTCGACCGCATACTGTGGCTTGTCCGCTGCACCGCCTTCCAGTCGCGGCCGATAATGCAGCGAATCGAGCAGGCCAATGACGACAAACACTAGCAACACGATGGCCGAACCCATTGCCATCGGACTTTTCGCCACGCGCCGCCAGGGCGCAAGTAAATGTTCGCGGCGGCGGATAAACCAGACGAATCCCAGCACCGCTGCTGTCAGCAAAAAAATCAGGCCGTCGGTCCACAGGATGACCGGCTGGATGTTGATGAAGCCTGCGCTCATTGCAGATGCACCCGTGGATCTGCCCAGGAATAAGACAGGTCGGTGAGAATCAGTCCCACGATATAAAGGAAAGATCCCAGAAACACCATCGCACGCACAATCGCAAAATCCTGCGCCTGGATGGCATCTATCGTATAACTGCCCAGCCCCGGAATGCCGAAGAAAGATTCGGTAATCAGGCTGCCCATGAACAACAGCGGCAGCACCACTACCGCACCGGTCAGAATCGGAATCAGGCCGTTTTTCAAAACATGGTGGAACAGCACGCGCGTCTCGGCCAGACCCTTGGCACGCGCAGTGCGCACATAATCCTTGCCGATTTCTTCAAGGAAAATGGTGCGATACCAGCGCGCGCCGCTGCCGATGCCGGAGACGACGCTGACCAGCACCGGCAGCAGGATAAATTTCAGGCCGTCGATGCCGCCCGCAAAACCCGAAATCGGCAACAGGTTCCACAGCTTGGCGATGAAGAACTGACCGGCGATGATGTAGAACAATCCGGAAATAGACATCAGCACCACGCACAACACCACGCCGCCCAGATCAAGATAACTCGAACGGAAAAACACCATCAGCAAGGCAAACGTGATGTTGACCGCAAGGCCGATCACAAACACCGGCAGCGCAATCGCCAGGCTCGGCCCCATGCGGTTTCTGATTTCATGGCCGATGTCGCGCCCGTCATCCGACTTGCCAAACTTGAACGCGAACATCGCGGCAGAATGCTGGAAAAAAATCGTGTCGGTAAGCTGCGCCGTGCCGACCGCGCGGGCGTTCACGAGCAGAGGCTTGTCGTAACCGTGCTCGGTTTTCCAGCGCGCGACTGCCTCCGGCGTGACGCGCTTCACCCCCAAATGCAAACGCGCCATGTCGTCTGGTGTGTTGACGACAAAGAACAGGGTGAACGTCAGCAGGTTCACGCCGATCAAAATCGGAATGGCGTACAGCAGGCGGCGCAGGAGGTAGGCAATCATCGCGCCGAACGCCTTTCGCGCCGCCGCCAGCCCATCCAGGCAGGTGCTACCGCAGCCGCCAGCACGACCGCCCCCAAACCTATCGGCCATAACACGGGCTGGTTCCAGGCTTCGCGTTTGGCTGCGCGCAACACCGGATCAATGCGCCGATATTTCAGGGTGTTGTTCGCCATCTGATTCGGCTTGACGTTGAAAACCCAGGCATGGCGCAAGCCGAATGACTTGGGATGAAAAGCAAAAATCCAGGGCGCGTCGCGGCGCACGATTTCGACCATCTGGTTGATGACCTGCTGGCGCGCAGCGCCGTTGTCCATGTCCTTCATCTGTTTGAACAGGCGGTCAAATTCCGGGTTCTCATAATTGGCTGCGTTCTCACCGCCCTTGCCGACTTTTTTATTCGGGCCGTAGAGCAGAAACAAAAAGTTTTCCGGGTCGGGATAATCGGCGTTCCAGCCCCAACCGAAAAGTTGGGCATTGCCTTTCAGCATTTTGTCCTGGAACCGGTTGTAGTCGGTGGCGCGCACGACCAGTTGCACGTCAAGTTTGGCGAGCTGCTTTTTCATCCAGTCGAGACGGGATTTCGCATCGGGTCCCGAATCGGCAGTATCGAAATACAGCACCAGCGGCGCGCCTGTTTTGGCATCGCGCCCTTGCGGATAACCCGCTTTGGACAACAGGCTGCGCGCCTCAGCGATGCTGCGACGCACAGCCTCGCCTCGACGGTTTTCGAACACATACGGGTTGATGCCAGCCGCGCCCGCCTGGTAGCCAAAAATCCCCGGCGGGATCGGCCCCTGACCCGGAATGCCGCGGCCATTGAGAAAAATCGAAATAAATTCCTCGTGGTCAAAGGCGATTGAAATCGCCCGCCGCAGCAGGCGCGCATTTTCGCTCTGGCCGCCGACCACCGGGTCGAGCATGTTAAAGCCGATGTAGTTCAAACTGGTCGCGACCGCAGTGACCAGCCGAATATCCTTGTCGCGCATGCTGTCGGTCAACTGCGGATGGCCGCCAGCGGAGAACTGCACCGCCTGATCGAAACTGTCCGAGCTGATGCCCGAATTGTCGTAATAGCCCTGCAGAAACTTGTTCCAGTAGGGAATGGTTTCCTTTTCCAGACTGAACACGACCTTGTTCACCATCGGCAAGGCTTTCCCACTGTCTTTCAACAAGCCTGCGGCCACATCGTCTGCGTCGCCCTTGGTTGGATAAATCTCGCCGTGATAGTTGGGATTTTTTTCCAGCACCATCTGACGATTCGGGTCGTTCACCGTCAGCCGGTACGCCCCGGTGCCAACCGGTTGCCAGTCGAAATTGAAGTTCTTTTCATCCATGCCGGGCTGGGCGTAAAACACTTCAGCCTCCCATGGAATCGGTGCAAAAAAAGGCATCGCCAGCCAGTAGATGAATTGCGGGTATTTGCCTTTGACACTAATGCGGTAGGTGTAGCGATCCACCACCTCGGCACCCGCCAGCGGAAAGGCATCAAGATCAAGCGCCTGTCCGGGTTGGGCTTTGACCGCTTTTTGCAGGGATTCGCCCAGCTCTTTCAATCCGATGATGTACTCACTCATCAGGCCAAATATCGGTGAGCTGATTTTAGGATTGGCCAGACGCTTGATCTGATAAACATAATCCGCCGCGACCAGTTCGCGCGTGCCGCTGTACTGAAACTCGCTGATCTGCTGGCGGGCGCCCACCTCCGACGCTTGCATGTTGTGGTAGCGGTAGCGCCCGGCGGCGTCCCGTGCAAACGCCGGATGCGGCTGATACTGGATGCCGGGCCTGATTTTCAATTCGTACACGCTGCGCGCGATGTGTTCGGCAGGCGCGTCGCCCGACAGCGCTCGCCCCTGCGCATCAAAATAGCGCGGCTTGGGAACGGCCTCAGCGGTCAGTGGAATCAGGGTGTAGGGACGTTTCAGAAAATGGTATTGCAGTGGCGGCTCATAAATTTGCGCGGTGAATTCGGCTTCGTTCGCACTGTACGAACGCGCTGGATCGAGGTGCTTGGGACGTTCCTCGAATGAGGAATAGAGAATATCCGCGTTGCGCTCGGATTCTGGGTACGGGTTATTCCAGTGCTTGTTCCCGTTATCTGAACAGGCGGTCAGCAAACTGGAACAGCTAAGCAACAAAATCGTACAGGCACGCAACATGCGGCAAGTGTACCCAAGCCCGCGCCTTCCGTCAGCCGTTATAATGCGCGTCATTGTTATTTTAATCTGGACACATCATGGGATTTCTTGCAGGCAAACGTCTACTCATCACTGGCGTAATTTCCAACCGCTCGATTGCTTATGGCATCGCTGCTGCCTGCAAGCGCGAAGGCGCAGAGCTCGCGTTCACTTATCAGGGCGAACGGATCAAGGATCGCGTCAGCGGATTTGCCAAGGAGTTTGGTTCCGATCTGGTGTTCCCCTGCGATGTGAGTAGCGATGATGAAATCGCTGCGGCATTCGCCGAACTTGGCAAACACTGGGATGGCCTCGACGGCTTGGTTCACTCCATTGCGTTTGCGCCTAAAGAAGCGCTGTCTGGGGATTACCTGGAATCGGTCACGCGCGAAAACTTCCGCATCGCGCACGACATCAGCTCCTACAGCTTCGCCGCACTGGCCAAAGCGGCACTACCGATGATGCTGGGCCGCAACGCTGCACTGATCACGCTGTCTTATCTTGGTGCCCTGCGTTCCGCCCCTAACTACAACGTGATGGGACTGGCCAAAGCCAGCCTGGAATCCAGCGTCTATTACATGGCGCAAAGCCTGGGGCCCAAAGGCATCCGCGTCAACGCAGTTTCGGCGGGTCCGATCAAGACCCTGGCCGCCAGTGGCATCGCCAATTTTGGTGAGAAGCTCGACATGGTGGCGCGCAATGCACCGTTGCGTCGCAACGTGACGATCGACGAAGTCGGCAATGCTGCGGCGTTTTTAGTGAGCGATCTCGCCTCGGGCATTACCGGGGAAGTCACCTATGTTGATGCAGGCTTTAACACGACAACGGGCGGCATGTAAGCACCGCCCGCTGCATCATCTAAACCAGCCATCTAAAAACCAGTCATTTCAAATCCAGAGCTCCAGGACGAATTTCGACTTTGTACCCCGTCTTTGCCAGCGTCACCATCGCCTTGAGATCCGCGCCCTGCAAGGCTTGCTGGACGCGCGACTCCACCGATGCCAGCAGCTGCGGATCAATCTGCGCCCCTTCCAGCACCCGGCTCACGCGAACAATGCGGTAACTGTCATCAGGATTCATCATGCCCGTGTAAGTAGGCAACTTACCCGTGTCTGCACGAAACACCAGCGCTAGCGATTTAGGATCAAAACCGGCATTCTGTTGTCGGCTCAGCATCTTGAAATCCGACCAGTTCAGTCCCGTTTCTTTCCCGCCTTTAAGCGCACTGATGAGCGCCTCACCTTTCTCCCTTAACAATTTGGCTGCACGTTCACTGCCTAATTTTTGTTGAATGGCGGCACTGACCTCGGCCAAGGCATGAACAGCAGCGGGACGGTATTCAATCACGCGCGCCGCGACCAGCACACCCGGTGAAATTTCGATCGCCTCGGTATTCTGTTTATTTTTAATCGAATCAGCGCTGAACAAAGCCGCACTTAATTTTGGATTTGAAAAAGGTGCAGGCGCACTTTTGGGCGACATCCAGTCGGTCGTCTGTACAGCCAGCCTCATTGAATCCGCTGCGGGCTTCAAGCTGCCCGCTTTTTCATAAACCAGATTGCTAAAGTTTTCTGCAAGCTCAGAAAACTTTTTCTGTGCTTTCTGTTTACGTAGCTCAGTTTCAATTTCAGACCGCACCTTATCGAGCGGCACGGTCGCAGCCGCCTGAATACTGTCCAGGCGAATGATATGAAATCCGAACTCACTTTCGACTGGCCCGCGCACTTCGCCCGGTTTCATGCTGAACACAGCATCGTCAAAAGGTTTGACCATCGCCCCACGCGCAAAACTGCCCAGACTGCCATTCTGTGCCGCCGAACCAGGATCTTGCGATTCCTTTCGCGCAAGGTCTCCAAAACTTGCGGGCGCTTTACGCACCGTATCGGTCAATTGCTCCGCCTTCGCACGTGCCTGCCCTTTGATAGTGGCACTAGCACCCTTGGGCACGGCGATCAAAATATGGCTAGCCGTACGCTGCTCGGGCTGACCTAGACGCGCAGAATTTGCCTGGTAAAACGCGCTGATTTCCTGCTCATTCACAACCACACCCGGCATGGCCGCAGCCAGCGTAAGCGCGAGATACTCGGCTCGAATTTTTTCTGGTTCAGTAAATTCAGCCTTATGACTTGCATAGTAATTTTGCACATCACTATCCGACACGCTCACCTGCGAACTCACATCTTTTATCGGCAGATCGATCACCGACACTTCGCGCTGTTGCGTAAGTAAATGGGCGACATGCGTCAAGGGGGTTTTAGCAATGAATGCGCCCAATGAAACCGGTGTGGTCTGCGCTTCAAGCATATAACCCTGGCGAATATCATTGGCAAAACCTGCGGGAGTCATGTTTCGCTGCCGCAGAAGGGCTTCGAAACGCTGCGAAGAAAATACGCCGTTCTCCTGAAACGCTGGAATTTGCAATAACACGCCATCAATGTAGCTATCTGGCGCACGAAATCCCTGCTGCTGTGCATCGATCAAAAGCGCCTTGCGTTCGATCATGCTGTCCAGCACATTTTTACGGAACTCAGGCGTTTCAGTCACCGCGCGATCAAAATTTTGACCCAGCGCTTCGCGCATGCGATCTGCTTGTTGCTGAAGTTCACGACTATATTCCTGACCCGATATTTTCGTGTCACCAACGACAGCAACTGCATCTGCACCACCGCCACCTTTCATATACGAATCCACGCCAAAAAGTGCAAACGTAAAGGCGATTAGCGCCAGAATGATTTTGGCCACCCAGCCCTTGGCATGTTTGCGGATTGCTTCGAGCATGTTTCCCTCAATTCTCTAAATCAGAAGTCTGAATTTTCGCCCAAAACGAGTCATTTGTATCGTCGCATGGGGATAATGTTGCCCTGAAAAATGTTCAGAACAGAAATGAAAAAAGGCGAACTCGCGTTCGCCTTTTTGGTATTGGCGGAGTGGACGGGACTCGAACCCGCGACCCCCGGCGTGACAGGCCGGTATTCTAACCAACTGAACTACCACTCCAACTACTTTTTAAACCTGCTATGCCTGACCCGACTGGTGGGTGCTGAGGGGCTCGAACCCCCGACATTCGCCGTGTAAAGGCGACGCTCTACCAGCTGAGCTAAGCACCCTACAAAGACCGAGATTATACAATCTTTTCTCGCCTAATGCCAAGCCTATAACACCGTATTTATTAGTTAATAGCGTCTTTCAAACCTTTTCCTGCACGGAATTTTGGAACCTTGGCCGCCTTGATTTTAATTGCGGCACCGGTACGCGGATTACGACCGGTACGTGCAGCGCGCTTACCCACATAAAAGGTGCCAAAACCCACCAGCGTAACCATGTCACCTTTTTTCATTGCTTTCTTCACCGCTTCGACGGTTGCATCCAGTGCACGACCAGCCGCAGCTTTGGAAATATCAGCAGACTCAGCGATGGATTCGATCAGTTCAGATTTATTCACGTGTCCTCCCCTTCATTAAAGTGGCACAGGAAAGCCCCTGTGGCTGCTTTTATAACAATCGGCAAACCCTTATGTCAAGCCGTTCCCCGCACATTGAACGAAAAAATCCCGCGTCAAGCGCGGGATTTTAAAGACCAGAAATTGCATGTTAATGCTTAATCGCAACCACCTCTGCCGGTTTTCCTTCAGGCACTGCTATCGCCTCCGTTTCCAGCAGCGGCTCATCAGGCAAGGACTCTGGCAAACGTTCCAAGGCTAACTCAAGGACTTGATCAATCCACTTAACGGGATGAATATCAAGCTTATTCTTGATGTTGTCCGGAATCTCCGTCAAGTCCTTGACGTTCTCTTCAGGAATCAAGACCGTTTTGATGCCACCACGATGCGCCGCCAGCAATTTTTCTTTCAGCCCACCGATCGGTAAAACTTCGCCACGCAAGGTGATTTCACCGGTCATTGCAACATCCGCGCGCACCGGGATGTCCGTTAAAATCGACACAATCGCAGTGCTCAGCGCAATGCCAGCAGACGGTCCGTCTTTTGGCGTTGCGCCTTCCGGCAGATGTACATGGATGTCACGCTTCTGATAAAAGTCTTCTTTAATGCCGAGCTTACGCGCGCGCGAACGCACCACAGAAAGTGCAGCCTGGATCGACTCCTGCATAACTTCACCCAGTTTGCCTGTCGTGGTCATCTTGCCTCTACCTGGCAAGGAAACAGCTTCGATCGTTAAGAGCTCGCCGCCGACTTCGGTCCACGCCAGACCGGTAACCTGACCGACCTGATTATTTTTCTCGGCCACACCAAAACTGAACCGGCGAACACCCAAAAACTTTTCCAGATTGCGTGAAGTGATCGCGAGCTTGCCTTTCTGTTTTTTCAGCAACAACATCTTGACCGCTTTGCGGCACAGCTTTGAAATATCACGTTCCAGGCTACGCACACCGGCCTCACGTGTGTAATACCGTACGATGTCTCGCAGTGCCGATTCAGCGATGCTCAGCTCACTGTCCAGAATACCGTTGACCTTCATCTGTTTTGCAACCAGATAACGCTCAGCAATATTGATTTTTTCATCTTCGGTATATCCCGACAGACGAATCACTTCCATACGATCCAGTAGTGGTGCAGGCAGATTAAGCGTGTTGGCCGTCGCGACAAACATGATGTCCGACAGGTCATACTCGACTTCGATGTAGTGGTCCTGAAAAGTGTGGTTCTGCTCAGGATCCAGCACTTCAAGAAGCGCGGATGAAGGATCACCGCGTGAATCCATGCCCATTTTGTCGACTTCATCCAGCAGAAAAAGTGGATTGCGTACTCCAACCTTGGTCAGGCTCTGCAAAATTTTGCCCGGCATCGACCCAATATAAGTGCGGCGATGACCACGAATTTCCGCTTCGTCACGCACACCACCCAGAGCCATACGCACAAACTTGCGATTGGTCGCGCGGGCAATTGATTGCCCCAATGATGTCTTACCCACGCCCGGAGGTCCGACCAGGCACAGAATTGGCGCTTTAACCTTGTCGACACGCTGTTGAACAGCCAGATATTCCAGGATACGTTCTTTGACTTTATCCAGGCCGTAATGATCCTCATCCAGCACTTTCTCGGCCTTAGCCAGATCCTTGCTGATTTTTGTTTTTTTCTTCCAGGGTAGTCCGACCATCGCTTCGATATAACTACGAACCACCGTGGCCTCAGCGGACATCGGCGACATCATGCGCAGCTTTTTGAATTCGGCTAAAGCCTTGGTTTCAGCCTCCTTCGACATCTTGGCATCCTTGATCCGCTTCTCAAGGTCTTCAAGCTCAACGCCTTCCTCAATATCACCCAGTTCCTTCTGGATCGCTTTGACCTGCTCGTTAAGGTAATACTCGCGCTGGCTCTTTTCCATCTGGCGTTTGACACGGCCACGGATGCGTTTTTCCACCTGCAAAATATCAAGCTCACCTTCCAGCAGACCCAACAAATGTTCAAGGCGTTTATTGACCTCGATCATCTCCAGCACTTCCTGTTTTTGCTCAAGCTTCAAAGGCAGATGGGCAACGATGGTGTCCGCCAGGCGACCACCCTCATCAATGCCGGATAATGAAGTTAGTATCTCCGGCGGAATTTTCTTGTTGAGTTTGACGTACTGATCAAACTGCGCAAGCAAAGCGCGGCGCATGGCCTCTATTTCTACGCGCTCTTCACCCTCTGCTGGCACAATTTCCGCCTCGGCAGCGAGATGTGTGCCCACATCCGTGACCTTCAGAACGCGTGCGCGCTGGTTGCCCTCTACCAGCACTTTGACAGTGCCGTCAGGCAGCTTGAGCATTTGCAATACGGTTGCGACACTCCCGGTGTCATATAAATCTTGCGGTGTAGGATCATCTTGCGCCGCAGTCTTTTGCGCGACTAGTAAAATGCTTTTGCCTGACTCCATAGAAGTTTCCAAAGCCTTGATCGACTTTGGACGCCCGACAAACAGCGGAATCACCATGTGGGGGAAAACCACGACATCGCGCAAGGGCAATAAAGGCAAGCTGACCTGTTCTGGGGTTTGATTGGCACTCATGGCTTATCCTATCTTGGGTTATGGTTTTAGGAGCTTAAACGTAAACAAGCCCCAAGGTTTAGGTGGGGCTTGTTATTAATAGTTCAAGTGGTAAATTCCAACCGGTGCTTGGTTACGCGCCTGCGGCACGCGACTGCTCGGTCTGATCCGAGTAGATCAACAAAGGTTGTGACTCCCCCTTGATCAGGCCTTCGTCCACTACCACTTTACTGACGCCCTTGAGCGAAGGCAGGTCATACATGGTGTCGAGCAGTGCATGCTCAATAATGGAGCGCAGCCCGCGTGCGCCCGTGCGCCGATCCAGCGCACGCTTGGCAATCGCTTTAAGCGCAGTATCGCGGAACTCGAGTTCCACACCTTCCATCTTGAACAATTTGGCAAATTGTTTGGTCAGCGCATTCTTGGGTTCGGTCAAAATCTGCATGAGCGCGCCTTCATCCAGTTCGTCCAGCGTGGTGACGACTGGCACGCGCCCGACAAACTCGGGAATCAATCCATATTTGATCAAATCCTCTGGCTCAACCTGATGCAACAACTCTACATCACGTTTGGTTTCATCAACATTCTTGACCTGCGCGCCGAAGCCAATCCCGCCTTTTTCTGTACGGCGACGAATCACTTTTTCCAGGCCGCTGAATGCACCGCCACAGATGAACAGAATATTCGTTGTATCGACTTGCACAAATTCCTGATTCGGGTGCTTGCGTCCACCCTGCGGGGGAATAGAAGCAGTCGTGCCCTCAATCAGCTTAAGCAAAGCCTGTTGTACGCCCTCGCCCGACACATCGCGCGTGATCGACGGATTGTCTGACTTGCGCGAAATCTTGTCGATCTCATCGATGTAGACAATCCCCTGCTTGGCTTTTTCAACATCGTAGTCGCACTTTTGCAGCAGTTTCTGGATGATGTTTTCGACATCTTCGCCGACATAACCCGCTTCCGTCAGCGTAGTGGCATCGGCCATCACAAAAGGCACATTCAGCAGACGCGCCAGCGTTTGTGCCAGTAGCGTCTTACCCGTTCCAGTCGGGCCGATCAGCAGAATATTACTTTTGGATAATTCAACCTCGCCCTTTGCATCGTTGCTGCGCAAACGTTTGTAGTGGTTATAAACAGCAACCGCCAGCGATTTTTTGGCCTGAGTCTGGCCAATCACATACTGGTCAAGAATCTCGCTGATCTCATGCGGCGTTGGCAAATCAGTACCACCCGCCGTTTTCTGCCCTTGCGCCTGCTGAATTTCTTCGCGAATGATGTCATTGCATAATTCGACACATTCATCGCAAATAAAAACCGACGGTCCCGCAATCAGCTTGCGTACTTCATGCTGACTCTTGCCACAAAATGAGCAATATAAAAGTTTTTCGCCCGAGCCTTTGTCCGCCATGCCATCTTCCTTAAATCACACTGGCTTACTACCAGCTAATTACATATTGGTTACGCGCTTACTGCCTCGCCGCGACTGGTTAATACTTTATCGACCAAGCCATAGGTCACCGCCTCATCCGCACTCTTGAAATTATCCCGGTCGGTATCACGCTCAATTTCTTCCAGCGATTTACCTGAGTGCATCGCCAGCATCTCATTCAGTCGCGCTTTCAAATACAGAATCTCTTTCGCGTGTATCTCGATATCCGAAGCCTGACCACGGAATCCGCCCAACGGCTGATGAATCATCACACGCGAATTCGGCAAACAGAAGCGTTTACCCTTCGCTCCTGCTGTCAACAAGAATGCCCCCATGCTGGCAGCCTGACCAATACACAGCGTAGAAACATCCGGCTTGATAAACTGCATGGTGTCGTAAATCGCCATGCCTGCAGAAACTGACCCCCCAGGGGAATTGATATAGAAATAAATATCCTTATCCGGATTCTCAGACTCAAGAAACAGCATTTGCGCAACAACCAGATTGGCTGTTGCGTCATTCACTTCGCCTACCAGAAAGATCACCCGCTCTTTAAGCAGCCGAGAGTAAATATCGTAGGCGCGTTCACCACGACCACTCTGCTCAACCACCATCGGCACCAATCCCAAGCCATGGGGTTCGATATAATCCTGTCTCATCATGTCTGCTTGCATCAAGCGCGTCCCATCAATTCTTCAAAGGAAGTTGGTACATCCTCAACCTGAGCCTGCCCTGCAGCCCATGCTACCACGTTCTCTTCCAGGGCCAGCGACTCGATCTCCTGCATCCGCTCTGGACTCTGGTAGTACCACTGTAGTACCTCTTCAGGCGCTTCGTAACTCTGTGCCTGATCTTCAATCAACGCACGAATTTGATCCGGCGTGGCAACTAGCTTCTGCTTTTGCACCACCTCAGCCAGAATCAGCCCGACCTTGACACGCCGTTCTGCCTGTTCCTTGAACATATCGGCAGAAAGCTTCATTGTCTGAACCCCTTTCGACTGCATATCTGCTTCGGTCATTTTCTGCAAACGCTCAATCTCCATGCCAATCAAGCTTTGCGGCAAATCCAGCACCGATTTCTGGAGCAGAAGCTCCATCACCTGCTCGCGCATGCGAGCCTGAGTACGCCGTTTCACTTCGCGTTCGAGATTGGATTTAACTTCGGCCTTCAACTTTGAAACATCGCCATCATCCACGCCTAGCGCACGCGCAAACTCAGCATCTACTGCAGGGAAGCTGGGCGCCTGGATTTCTTTTACCTGGATTTCGAAATGTGCCAGCTTACCTGCCAACTCCTGAGCGGAGTAATTGTCAGGGAACGTCAGATCAAAGCCCTTGTTATCCCCCGCTTTCAGTCCTGTCAGATTTTGTTCAAATTCTTTAAGCAGACGACCTTCGCCAATCACCGCGTTAAGATCCTGTCCATTACCGCCTGTGAACGCTTCACCAGCAATCGTGCCCTGATAATCAAACTTGATCAGATCGCCTTCCGTTGCGGCACGTCCGACCACATCAAAGCTGCGCCTCTGTTTTTGCAACACTTCAAGGGTTTTATCGATCTCGGCTTCCCCAATCGTCACAACAGGCTTACTGATTTTCTCGTTATTTAACGCACCCACGGAAACATCCGGATAAACCTCAAACAGCGCACTAAACACTAACTCACTCGCCCCATCTGTGCCCGCTTTAGGCTCAAACCGGGGATAGCCCGCAATTCTGAGTTGTTGGCTCTGCACCGCCTGCCCGAATTGATTTTGCAGAGATTCGCCAAGTATTTCCTGGCGTATGCCCGGTGCATATTGGCGGGCGATCGCAGCCATAGGCGCCTTGCCTGGGCGAAACCCGTCCATTTTCACATTGTGTGACATTCTTTTCAGGCGACTCTGAACCTCGGCCTCAACCTGCGACATCGGCACACCAATATCCAAACGGCGGGCCAAGCCCTCAAGAATTTCAAGATTTACTTGCATAAAACACGTCCTGGCTGAAATATGAAAATGCTACGATAAAAAACCATGGTGGTGCGAAAGGGGGGACTCGAACCCCCACACCTTACGGCGCTGGAACCTAAATCCAGTGCGTCTACCAATTCCGCCACTTTCGCCCAACTCCGTCACTTCCGATGTGCAACGACAAATTATCCGGTCAATAAGTGTAATATAATCAATATGATGCTGTCACCAAGCAGGTTGGCTATCCCTGCTAAGTCATTATTCCCACTCTGTTTTTTTATTGCCAGTGTCCGTCAACCACTACGAAAACTTCCCTGTCGCATCGATCCTGCTGCCAAAACGCTTGCGATATGCGGTTGAAACCATTTACGGGTTTGCGCGGTCTGCGGATGATATTGCCGACGAAGGCGATGCCACCACACAGGAACGGCAGATCGAACTGAATCGCTACTCGGCACTCCTGAACAAGATCGAGAATGGAGAAACGCCCGATCACCCTATTTTTTCTCCACTGGCTCATGTCATTCATAACCACTGCCTACCTATCCAGCCATTCCGCGATCTGCTCTCGGCCTTTTCCCAGGACGTAGAAAAGAAACGCTATGCGAACCTGGGCGAACTTATCGATTATTGTCGGCGCTCTGCTAATCCTGTCGGGCGCTTGATGATGCATCTATACGGCGATCATGACACTCGACATTTAGCCTACTCAGATGCAATTTGCACCAGCTTACAACTGATCAATTTTTTACAGGATATCGCGATTGATTTCAGTCATGGCCGGATTTATCTGCCGCAGGATGAAATGCTTGCTTATCATATTTCTGAATCACAAATCGCACGCGGAGACGGTGGCGGCTTGTGGCACCCCTTCATGCAAAAACAAATCGAGCGTGCCCGAAAGCTACTCCAATCAGGCACCCCCTTGGGGGGGAAATTGCACGGCAGAATTGGATTGGAATTGCGTGTGACCATTTTGGGAGGCGATGTAATATTGCGCAAGTTACATGCTGATCCTGCTTGTGTTTTTCACCACCGCACGGTGCTCTCCCGCCGAGACTGGATTTTCATGCTGAGCCGTGCGCTTTTCAGATAATGGATCCCCATCAATATTGCCAAGCCAAAGCTGCGGCGAGCGGTTCCAGTTTTTATTACAGCTTTCTTTTTCTGCCTCAAGAAACCCGGCGTGCTATCACTGCTTTCTATGCATTGTGCCGTGAACTGGATGACGTGGTGGATGAATGTCATGACCAAAATGTGGCCGCAAACAAACTGGATTGGTGGCGTAGTGAACTGGAGCGCATGGCGCGCGGCACACCTGAACACCCCGTCACCCGCGCCTTGATTGGCACACTCCAAGGCCGCACATTGCCACAGGAATTGCTATTGGAAATCGTTGATGGAATGGCGATGGATTTGGACCACAAGCGCTATCCGGATTTCAAAACATTACAACTGTATTGCTACCGTGTTGCGGGTGTCGTCGGAGAACTTGCTGCCCGCATTTTTGGTTACAAAGACATGGGCACCTGTCAATACGCTCATGATCTTGGCTTGGCATTCCAACTCACCAACATCATTCGCGATGTGGGCGAGGACGCGCGTCGTGGCCGGATTTATTTACCTCAAGCCGAGCTCGATCAATTTAACGTAAGCGAAGCAGACATTTTGCAATCACGGCCAACTCCAGATTTTAAATTGATGATGCAGTTCCAGTACGAGCGGGCGCACGGTTTCTACACAAAGGCACTGGCAGAACTCCCCACAGTTGATCGCAAAGCGCAACGCCCCGGATTAGTTATGGCTGCCATCTATCATGCTTTACTCAATGAAATTCATCGCGATGCGTTCCCAGTGCTGCAAGGGCGCGTATCTCTAACCCCGGTTCGAAAGCTCTGGCTCGCCAGCAAAACCTGGCTCACAGCATGAAGCGTGTTGCCGTAATTGGCGGCGGATGGGCTGGCTGTGCAGCTGCGTTGAGTCTCGCCAGGGAAGGGATTCAAGTTACGTTATACGAAGCTGGCAATACACTCGGTGGACGCGCTCGCGCCGTAGAAATGAATGGGCTGGTACTGGACAACGGGCAACATATTCTATTGGGCGCATACACCCAGACTTTAGAACTGATCGCCTCAGTCACGCCACAAACATCCCACACGCACCCCGAGATGGCCTCACTATTGCGATCCCGGCTCGTGCTTGACCAGCCACCGGCCTTTAAACTCGAATGTCCGAATTTACCCGCTCCTTTTCATTTACTGGCAGGCTTGCTCAATGCTCACGGTCTTGGCTGGATGGACAAACTCGCCGCTATACGCTGGGCGAATCAGACCATTCGCAACGGCGAACAGACTGACACAAGCGTAGCCAACTTAATCGCGGATCAACCTGAGCGTGTTCGCAAGGCATTGTGGCAACCACTATGCATCTCCGCACTCAATACACGCCCGGAACAAGCCAGCGCTGAGACATTCAAATATGTGTTGAAAACAGCCTTTGGAAAATCACGATGCCATAGTGACTTGTTGTTCCCGCGAATCGACCTAAGCTCACTATTTCCACAACCTGCTACGCGGCGGATGATTGAACAAGGTGGCAATGTACGTTTACGTACTCGCGTGCGGGAGGTTCGGTGCTATGCCGATAGCGTGACCGTAGACACGCAACATGATTCGTCGCGATATGACAGCTTGATCTTTGCTGTGGCACCATCCCATCTCGGCCAACTATGCACGACCATTCCCGAGCTCAGCGGCATCGTCGAACACATCAAGACCTATGATTACGAAGCTATCGCAACGGGCTATTTACAATATCCAGAGAATATCAATCTACCACGACCGATGTTAGCGCTTAACGGCGAACCTGCGCAATTCGCATTCGATCGTGGACAAACACATGGCCAGGCGGGGCTCATTGCTATCGTCGTGAGCGCTGCGTCCCGTTTGCTAGGAAAAACACAATCCAGCTGGTTGTTACAAGCGGAGCAGCAGCTAACCCGAATCGCTGCATTGCCCCCCCCGCTCTGGCGTAAAACCATCGTTGAAAAACAAGCCACCTATACTTGCCGACCCAATATGTACCGTCCCGACAATGGCACGCCGCATCCCCGCCTTTTTATTGCGGGTGACTACACGACAGGCTTCTATCCTGCAACGCTCGAAAGTGCCACCATGAGCGGAGTAAAATCCGCGCACGCCTTACTTAATATTTTATGAAAAACTATATACCACCCTCCGACCTTCTTAAAGATCGCGTCATCCTTGTAACCGGTGCCAGCTCAGGATTGGGGCGTGCAGCCAGCCTGGCGTATGCCCGTCATGGTGCGACGGTAGTCCTGCTTGCCCGCAATGAAGCAAAACTAGAGGCCGTCTATGATGAAATCCTCGAAGCGGGAGGGCATGAACCCGCGATATTTCCTTTCGATCTCGCTGTGGCTGACGATCTAGGTTTTGAAACACTGACCGGCACAATAGGCCATCACCTCAAACGATTAGACGGCATTTTGCATAGCGCTCATGCTTTCACAAACTTAAGCCCACTTCACCTGCAAACGCTGGATCAATGGCTAACGCTCTTCAGAGTCAATCTAATCGCACCGTTTGCCTTAACGCGCGCCTGTCTGCCGCTACTACAAATGTCACCCGATGCTTCAGTGATTTTTACTGGCGAAACACACGGCCATCAACCCGCCGCGTACTGGGGCGGTTATGCCATCGCAAAATCAGGGCTGGAGGCGCTGACAAAAATCTGGTCCGACGAGTTTGAAAAAAATCTACTGATTCGTTTCAATACATTGATTCCGGGTCCAGTCGCTACAGCATTCCGCGCCCGCACACACCCAGGACAGCTCGCGGATTTATTGCCGCAAGCCATATCATTGATGCCGCAGTATTTATACATGATGGGTGCAGACAGCCGGGCTATTCGCAGCCAAATTATCGAATGCCAAACGTGAATACATTGCCATTCATGAAAATCGGTCGTTACCAGATTCTTGAGGTAATCGGCCAGGGCGCGATGGGTACCGTCTACAAAGCACGTGATCCGCTTATTGAGCGCACTGTTGCCATTAAGACTGTACCAATTACACGCCTGAAAGAAGAAGGCGCTGAGTTCGAATCGCGCTTTTTACGTGAAGCGCAAAGTGCGGGGCGATTGTCTCATCCCAACATCGTTACCATTTACGATGTAGGTGAAACAGACAAAGTCGCTTACATCGCGATGGAGTTTCTGTCGGGCAAAACCTTGCGTGACATCATGGATCATGGGCCAATGCCCCTTGATCTTGTTGCGAATACCGCGTTTCAAATCGCTGAGGCCTTGGCCTACGCTCACGAACACGGCGTAATACACCGCGATATCAAACCTTCAAATGTTGTGATTACCCGACAACACGGCCAAGTTAAACTGACTGATTTCGGTATTGCCCACCTGACCAATAGCGAACGAACCCATGCCGGACTTATGCTGGGGTCACCGCGCTATATGTCACCAGAACAAGCCATGGGCCGCGAGATCGATGGCCGCTCTGATATTTTTTCTTTGGGTGCGGTCCTGTTTGAAATGGTCACAGGGGAGTACGCATTTAAGGGCGAAAGCCTACCCAGTATTTTATATCAGGTCATCAACGAGCCACCTGCATCAGCCACTACATTACGCCCCGAGATTAATCCGGCATTCGCTCGCATTATCATGCGTATGCTCGACAAACAAACGGCTGAGCGATACGAATCACGTACCTTAGTACAAGAATTACACCGTGCGACACAACCCCCCTCTACCCCAGTCAGCACCGAAGTTGAAAACCACGTTCACCGGTCTTTACCCGTTATTGCTTTCCTCACTCCTTTTCTAACTTTTTTCATCATAGGCATTGGAATTATTCTGATCGGACACTTCTTATCCACGGTACCTAAAAATAGCGGTTTACCGTCCAACTTGACACGGATCCTTGCTACCCCATCTAAATCAGTCACGCTCACTAACGCCACTCCCGACACCCCCAAACAAATGGCGCAAGCTGCAAAACTAGCGTCAGGCAGCATCAAACTTCCTCACGATGCCTACTTAAAGGGTTTAGATACAAAGAAAATTGAACTTGAAGTGCGCAAGACGGAATTATTATTGCGATACACGCGCGCGCATCCAGACGTTCAATCTCTAGAACGGCAACTTGCTCAATTAGCGATTGAGCGTAGGCGATATCTTAAGCGGCACAGATCAAAGTAGTGCACCGGT
>JBEBIZ010000045.1:0-6151 GCA_040080135.1 Thiobacillaceae bacterium | reverse complement strand
CATACGCATCTTGACCAGGATGACGGCATGGCTGTGGGCGTCGCTCAAGGCGCGCCACAGCAGCCCCATCGATGGGTCGCCGAGCCGCAGCCGCTTGCATTGTCACCCGTTACGCAATTCGGCCGCGTGTTGTTGCTGGTGGTAGGTGACCGCTGGATGTTGGCGCCACCAACGGTCCTTTATTCATTATTTGAGTTTTCCTCTCCGCCGTCTCAGGCACCTCCGCTCGTTATCCTGTAATCCGCTCACCTGCCAGATGAGACCGTCATCGTTTGATGCGGTCTGTTCAGGCCGGGTTTTCCGTATTTGCAGTACAGGAGTTCGTCATGCGATTCATCACACTATTCATTTTATTTTTTTCGGGCTTTGCCCTCCATGCGGCGGAGCTTGCGCATATAAACGTGAGCCCAAAACAGATTCAGGCTTTGGGTGTTCGCGCCCAGACATTGCAGGATAGCCAGTCCGTCGCCAGCGTCGGCCTGCCCGCACGGGTTGATCTGCCAGCCAAGGCGCAGCGTATGGTGGCAGCGCCCTTGTCCGGCCTGATTCTGACGGTGAACAAGGCCGTTGGCGACCCGGTGCGGGCGGGTGAAACGCTGGCGACTTTATCCAGCACGGGCTTGGTCGACGCGCAACGCCAGTTGATGATGGCTGCAACACGCACACGGCTGGCGCGTGAAAACGCAGCACGTGACCAACGTCTGTTCGACGAAGGCGTGATCAGCGAGTCGCGCCTGCGCATGACGCAGGCAGAAGCCACGATTGCCAGCGCTGAAGACCGGGCGGCGCGGGCAAGTTTGAAGCTGTATGGCGTATCTGGTGCAGCCGCGACGCGTATGGCGAATGGTGGCGCGATGCTGGATCAGATTGCATTGGCGGCACCCATCGGCGGCGTATTACTGGAAGCAACGGCCGCCGCAGGCAGCCGGGTCGAGGCGGGTATGCCATTGTTCAAGCTTGGTAATCTCACGCGTCTTGCGCTCGATATTCAGGTCACCCCGACGCAGGCAGCGACTCTGCGTGCTGGGCAAATGGTGACAGTGACAGGCACGGCTGCCAGCGGCAAAATTTTGCGCGTAGCACCGGCGGTGTCGAATGCGCAGACGCTGAGCGTGCGCGCCGAAGTCGGTGACCCACAACAGCAATTGCGCCCCGGCCAGATGGTAGAAGTGCGCATAAGTACCACTGCCGTTGCGGGGCAATACCGGGTGCCCAGCTCGGCGCTGTTGTGGCAAGCGCGTGCCCCGCATCTTTTTGTGGAGATGCCTGGTGGTTATCGTCTGGTGCCGGTACAGGTGCATGCGCAATCCGCAGAGAGCGCGTCTGTTAGCGCATCTCCGCCCGGCGCACTGAAAGACGGCGACCGCGTAGCGACCAGTGGCGTTGCTGCACTGAAGTCTTTGTTGTCCGCCGAATAAGGAGCGCGCCATGTTGAACAAACTTGTAGCGTTCGCGCTCGCCCAGCGTTTCCTGATTCTTGCACTGACTGCCTTATTGGCCATCGTCGGCGCACGCGCGTTTCTCGATTTGCCGATCGACGCCTTCCCCGACGTCTCGACCACGCAGGTCAAGATCATCATGAAGGCGCCGGGCATGACGCCGGAAGAGGTCGAGGCGCGCATCACCGCGCCGGTCGAAACCGAAATGCTCGGCATTCCCAAACAGCGCATCCTGCGTTCGGTGTCGAAGTACGCGCTAACCGACATCACCATCGACTTCGAAGACGGCATCGATATTTACTGGGCGCGCAGCCAGGTCGCCGAGCGCCTGAATACCGCGCTGGCCGACTTGCCTGCGGGTACGTCCGGCGGTCTCGCGCCGATTACCACACCGCTGTCCGAGATGTTCATGTTCACCGTCGAAGGCCCGCTCTCGCTGGCCGAAAAACGCAGCCTGCTCGACTGGGTAATCCGTCCGCAACTGCGCACGTTGCCGGGTGTGGCCGACGTGAACACCCTGGGCGGGTTTGTGCGCACCTTCGAGGTCTCGCCCGACATGGCCGCGCTCGCCGCACGCGGCGTGACATTGGCCGATCTGCAGAACGCCCTGATGGTGAACAATCGCAACGACGGCGCAGGGCGGCTGACGCAGGGCGAAGAAGTGTGGCTGGTGCGCGTCGAGGGCGCGGCAAAAACGCTGGACGACGTGCGCGCCATCGTGGTCAAGGACATCGGCGGCACGCCGGTGCGCGTCGCCGATGTCGCACAGGTCAGCAACGCCAGCCTCACGCGCTACGGTGCGGTCACGCAAAGCGGCCAGGGCGAAGCGGTCGAAGGCCTGGTGCTGGGGCTGCGCGGCGCGAATGCGCAGCAGCTCATCGCCGCAGTCAAAAACCGGCTCGCCGAAATGGCGCCGACCCTGCCCAAAGGCGTGAGCATCAAGCCTTTCTACGACCGCAGTCATCTGGTCGAACGCGCGGTCAGTACGGTCAGCCACGCGCTGATCGAAGCGACCGTGCTGGTGGTGATTCTGCTGCTGGCATTTCTGGGCAATCTGCGCGCGGCACTGGTGGTTGCGCTGATCCTGCCGCTGTCGGCATTGTTCACCTTCATCCTGATGCGGCAGACCGGCTTGTCGGCCAATCTGATGAGTCTTGGCGGCCTCGCGATCGCGATCGGCATGCTGGTCGATGCGGCGGTGGTCGTGGTCGAGAATATCGTCGAACATCTGGCGCACGAGCCTGGCGCGCAGCGCTATTCGCGCCTGCACCAGATTTACCGCGCGGTGCGCGAAGTCACGCAGCCGGTGTTTTCGGGCGTGCTGATTATCGCCATCGTGTTCGTCCCGTTGCTCACGCTCGAAGGCCTGGAGGGCAAGCTGTTCGCGCCGGTCGCGTTGACCATCGTCTATGCGCTGATCGGCTCGCTGGTGCTGGCGTTGACCTTCATTCCGGCGGCGGCGTCGATGCTGTTGAAGCAGGGCGCGCACGGCAATCCCTGGTTGCCGCGTAAAGCCGAGGCTTTGTATCTGCCGCTGTTGAACGCTGCGCTGGCGCGGCCGCGCTACGTATATGTGGCAGCGGGCGCATTGCTGCTGATGGCGGCTGCGGCGTATCCCTTCATCGGCAAGGCTTTCATGCCGACGATGGACGAAGGCGACATGATCGTGCAACTCGAAAAGTTGCCGTCGATCAGCCTCGATGCGACGGTCGCGACCGATACCCGCGTGCAGCAGGCCTTGATGCAGCGCGTGCCGGAAATTGAACGCATCGTCGCGCGCTCGGGCTCGGACGAGCTGGGCCTCGATCCGATGGGGCTGAACGAGACCGATACCTTTATGGTGTTGAAGCCGATCAAGGAATGGCGCAAGCCAGATAAAGACTGGCTCACCGAACAGATCCGCGCCGTGCTTGCGGATTTCCCCGGCCTCAGCTTCGGTTTTACGCAGCCGATTGAAATGCGCGTTTCGGAAATGCTCACCGGTACGCGCGGCGACCTCGCGGTCAAGATTTACGGCAGTGATCTGGCCACGCTCAACCATCTGGCGGGCGAGGTCGAAACCACGCTGAACCAGGTGAAGGGCGCAGCCGACGTATTCACGCAAAAGAACGACGGCGTGCAATATCTCAAGATCGAAATCGACCGCCTCGCGGCGGGTCGTCTGGGGCTGGATACCGATACGCTGTCGAATCTGCTGAAGGCGCAGCTAGAAGGAATCAAGGTCGGCGTGGTGCAGGAAGGCGTGCGCCGCACGCCGCTGGTGCTGCGCGGCGGCGAGAACCTGCGCAATTCGCCCGCGCTGTTCGAGAGCCTGCGCGTGACCCTGCCCAATGGCAGCAACGTGCCGATGAGCAACATCGCGCATCTCGCCAAAGTTGAAGGGCCGGTGTCGGTCGGACGTGAAAACGCAGCCCGTTTTGTCGTCATCCGCGCCAACGTCAATGGTCGCGATCTGGTGGGATTTGTCGACGAGTCCAAACGCGCCGTCGCCGCGCAGATCAAGCTGCCAGAAGGCTACCGCATGAGCTGGGGCGGTCAGTTTGAGAACCAGCAACGCGCCGCCGCACGTCTCGCGGTGGTCGTGCCGGTGGCCTTGCTGCTGGTGTTTGCGCTGTTGTTCGCGACTTTCAAGAACGTGCGTCAGGCTGTGCTGGTGCTGGCCAATATCCCGTTTGCGATGGTCGGCGGCGTACTCGCTTTGTGGGTGTCGGGGCAATATTTGTCGGTGCCTGCCTCGGTCGGCTTTATTGCGCTGCTCGGCATTGCCGTGTTGAACGGCGTGGTGCTGGTGTCCTACTTTAACCAGCTGCATGCGCAAGGCATGGCGCTGGACGAGGTGGTGGTCGAAGGCGCGAAACGGCGGCTGCGACCGGTGCTGATGACTGCCAGCATCGCTGCGTTTGGCCTCGTGCCGCTACTGTTTGCCAGCGGCCCCGGCTCGGAAATCCAGAAGCCGCTCGCTATCGTCGTCATTGGCGGACTGGTTACGTCCACGCTGCTGACGCTGGTGCTGCTGCCCATTTTGTATCGCCGCTATGGATTTGGTAAACCCGCTTTGGGATTCGGTAAACCAGCCGTGAATGGAGAGATCGCATGAAAACACTTTTGACCCTGGTAGTGCCCTGCGTGCTGGAAGAAGACACCGCTGACTTTCTGCTTGAGCATCCAGAGTGGGCGAGCGGCTTTACCACGCTGGCGGCACACGGTCACGGCGCAAGCAAGCACAGCCGCAGCACCGCTGAAGAAGTCAGCGGGCGCATCGTGCAAACGCAGTTTCAGATTGTCACCGACGAAGACGGCGCACGCGCGCTGATCACAGCACTGCAAACCCAGTCGCGCACCCCGGGCTTGGCCTGGTGGATGTCGCCTGTTAATGATTTTGGGAGACTTGAATGAAACCCATTTTTGTATTTTTACTAGCCGCAGGTTTGGTCTCTCCGGCTTGGGCAGCGTTACCGGGCGCGGATTTGCCGCCGGAAGCACAAGCCGTTTTGGCGCTGGAGCAGCACCCCATGGTGCAAGCCGCACGCGCCACCATCGACATCGAGAAAACCCAGCGTACGCAATTGCAGGCGGGTGCGCATGAATTCAATTTCAACGCGGGTCTGGCGCAACGCAATATTAACAGCAGCCCGGACAGTCGTTTTTCAGAGTGGGAGGTGGGCGTCAGTCGCACGTTCCGGTTACCGGGAAAAGTCCGAAGCGACAGTGCGCTGGGCGATGCGCGCGTGAAGTCGGCCGAGTCCGCCCAAGGCGAGGCCATGCATGAGGCGGGACGTGACCTGCTGCGGACATGGTTTGTGTGGGAACGTGAGTTTGCACAGGTGGCTGAATGGGATAAACAAACAAATTTGTTGCAAGCGCAAGTTGATGCTGTTACCAAGCGCATAAAAGGGGGGGATGCCGCGCGGGTGGAAAGGCTGGCGGCAGAGGCCGCGCTGGCGCAAGCAGAAGCGCAACGCGCGCAAACGACTCAGCGTATGCGCAGTGCAGCCAATGATCTCGCCGCGCGTTTCCCCCAAGTGCTCATGCCCGTTATCCCTCAACTTGGCGAACCTGAAGTTATTCCGCATGACGCGGCTTACTGGCGTGATGAAATTATGGAACACAACCATGAGTTGTTTGCGTTGAGGGCCGAGGCTGATCGTTGGCGCGCCGAGGCGCGGCGCAGTGAAGCAGGTCGAACCCCCGACCCGGAGTTGCGTTTGCGCTTTGCAAATGAACGCGGCGGCGAAGAAAAGGTGTTTGGCGTGGGTATTGCGCTGCCGTTGCCGGGTGCAGCACGCAGCGCGGCGGCGCGTGGCGCATTGTTACAGGCTGAGGCGATGCAAGCGCAGGTCGCTACGACGCAAGCCCGTTTGCAGGCCGAGGCTGCCAACACCTATGAGGCAGCAGCAGGTGCATTCGCGTCATGGCAAGCGAATCACGCGGCTGAAGACAATCTTATCCGTAGTGCCGAGTTGATTGCACGCGCATATCAGTTGGGCGAAGGAAGTTTGTCCGAGGTGCTTGCCGCCCGTCGTTTGGCGCAAGAGGCGCGTCTGGCTGCGCGTCAGGCACAGGCCGATGCACAGGAAACACACTATCGTCTGTTGCTTGATTCACACCAATTGTGGCCGCTGGAAGCGGGGCATGCTGCGGGCGAAGCCGGACACGCGTCGAGCGGTCGGTAAGCCGTAGATGGTCGGTTTACTGAGCGGGTGGCGGGGGCG
>JBEBIZ010000044.1:0-6231 GCA_040080135.1 Thiobacillaceae bacterium | reverse complement strand
CTATAGTTAATGGCTATCCGGCAGCAACCCTCCCAGGTATCGTCAGTGCAGCAGGTTTGACCTCGGTGTTCCCGGCAGCCGCTGCCCAACTTGCTACCGAAGGTTATGCGTTCGCAGCAGGTGCCATCCAGGTGACGGGTGGTGCCGTCCCGGCCACCTGTTCATTTACGTATACCGCTGCTGCTGCCAATGCCGCGCCTACTATCGGCCCTGTAGCCACGGCGGGATGTTAAGCCGGAATTGATAGATCGTCATGAACCTATCTAACCGCCGCACTTGCGGCGGTTTTACCTTGGTGGAATTGGTGCTGGTGATTCTCATCGGCGGTGTACTCGCGGCAGTAGCGGTGCCGCGCATGGTGGATCGCAGCGCGTTTCAAACACGGGGCGGTGCGGCTGAGGTGCGGACTGCCTTGCGTTATGCGCAGCGGCTGGCGATGGCGAAGAACCGTGAGGTCTGTGTAACCACAACGGCGAGCAATTTGACGCTCACGTTTAATCCTTCTGCAGTGGCAGGGGCTGCGTGCAGCCAGGCGGTGATTCGCCCGGACGGCAGCAGCCCTACTTACATTGCAGCCTTGGCCGCAGGGATTACACTCACGCCAGTTGCGCCTTTTCGCTTTGATACACAAGGTCGGCCGTCTCCGAATATTCCGGTAAACATGACGGTAGGCGGAATCATCCTGATTAATGTGGCGCGCGAGACCGGCTATGTGCAATAAGCGCCAGCGCGGGCTCACCCTGGTCGAACTGCTGGTGTTCATTGTCATCATCGGCATCGCGGCCAACGCCATGCTGGCGGTGTTTGCCAGCCTCACGCGCAGCTCGGCTGGCCTGCTGCCGGACAAGCAGGCGCAGGCGATTGCTGCCGCCATGATGAACGAGGTGATGGCGCAACCGTTTACGTTTTGTGACCCGACCGATGTCAATGCGGCAACTGCGGTGAATGTGGCAGGTTGTGCTAATCCGCTTTTACGTGAGAACAATTTTGTGCCGGAAGTGGGCGAAACGCGGAATGGCGCGTCGTCTTTCGATAACGTCAATGATTACAACAGTCTCTTACCGATACCGGTTTCAAGTCCGAATCAATTTCCGGTCACAGGAGTGACGGCTGTGGCGAGCCTTCCGGCGTACACCTATCAGATTACGGTGGCGAGCGCGGGCATGATCGCTGGCGTACCCGCTGCAGAAACCTTGCGGGTGACTGTAACCGTCACCCCGCCGACCGGTGCCCAGGTGAAACTCGACGGCGTGCGATTCCGCTACGCACCTAACACATGACACCCATTAAGCATTTCACTTCCTGCCGGGGTTTCTCGCTGATCGAGATGATTATCGCGATCACCGTGCTGGGGATACTCAGCGCCTCCACCGCCGTGTTTTTGCGCGGCCCCATCGCTAGTTATTTTGATACTGAACGGCGTGCGGATATGGCCGACTCGGGAGAGCTGGCGATGGCGAAGCTATCGCAGGAAATTTCCGGAGCGGTGCCCAATAGTGTGCGCATAGCTCCTATTGCGGGTGGCGGGTTTTATCTGGAGTTTTTGCCCGTGCGCAGTACAAATGGCCTTCACAGTGAAGGGCGTTATCGCATCGCCGGTCCGGGCAATGTGTTGAGTTTTGGCGTGCCCGATGCGGGGTTCGACGCGCTGACGCCGGTGCAGGTTCAGGCGGGCGATTTCATCGTGGTCAATAATTATCGTGCGAATACTTATCTGAATCCGGGGCCGGATACCGATGTGTGGGCAGGCAATACGCGTGCTGTTTATTTTGGCGTGAATGGAAGCGTGACCAATATCGGCTTTCTTGTTCCTCATCTTTTTCCACCCGAGCCGCTACCGCTACCGGTTTTGCCCGACGCGCCGGAACATCGTTTCCAGGTGGCGAGCGGCCCGGTGACTTATTTTTGTAACCCCGTTGCAGGCACGCTGACGCGCTACAATGGCTACGCTATTTCGCCGGTGCAGCCGCAACCTCCGGCGGGAGTGCCGGTTACGCTGGCAGCACGCATCTCCGCCTGTAGCGCTACGTTTTCCCCAGGGAATCTGCGTCATGCGGGCGTGGTTGCACTGTCGCTGACTTTCAACAGCGCAGGCGATATGCTGAGTCTTTATCACACCATTCGTATCGAGCCTTTGCCATGAAACGACAGCAGCACGGATTTGCCCTGATCGCCGCCATTGTTCTGGTAGTGGTGCTGGCCGGACTGTCGGCGTTTGTCGCGTCGATGGTGAGCGGGCAGAGTGCCAATCAGCAACTGGAACGCATGACGCGGGTGGCGGATTTGGCGGCGCAGGCGGGGCTGGAATGGGGAGCGTATCAGGTGATGCGTGTTCCCATTTGTGCGCTTGTCACCTTGCCGCCCGGCACATTGCCCGGCACACTGGCGCCGTTCACGGTCAATGTTACCTGTGCTGCAACACCTACTACCGAGCCCCGTCCCGCTCCGGCGGTTGGAACGGTGGTGGTTTACCAGATCACCTCCACCGCCACCTATGGGGCAATCGCCAGCCCCGACTATGTAGAACGCACAAAAGCAGCCGTTTTCAGCCGCTAATCCCGCTAATGCAATTCGCTTCGGGCTTGTTATACTCCCTAGCAATTTACATTCCTATAGAACTCTCGTTTGTTTACTTGGCTCAAGCGCAAGCAGCAAAAAGGTTATCTGGCGGTTCATGCCGGAGCCGGGTTCGTTTCCCATGTTGAACTCAATTGGCAGAATGGCCGCCCCGGGATCGCGTCCTGCGTGACGCGTGCGGATGACGGCGAGGCGGCCAAAATCTGGTCGGCTTATGCCAATGCGCCGGTGCCGGTGGGGGTGGTGCTGTCGGCGGGCGAGTATCAGTTGTTGCAGCTCGACGCGCCGCCGGTGCCGCCGGAAGAACTGAAAATGGCGGTGCGCTGGCGCATCAAGGATCAGATCGATTTCCCCATCGACGATGCGACGGTTGACGTGGTTCGCCTGGAGCAGGGCGGCACGGATGCCGCCGCCAGATTGCTGGCCGTGGTGGCCAACAATAAAGTGTTGAAGAAGTACATCGGCCTGGCCGAACGCGCCAAGCTTGGTCTGGCCGCGATTGACATTCCTGAGCTGGCACAGCGCAATATTTCAGCGCTGCTGGAAACGCCGGGTCAGGCATTGGCCTTGTTGTCGTTCACGCCGCAGGGCGGATTGTTGACCGTGACCCGCAACGGCGAGTTGTGTTTCTACCGGCGGCTGGACTGTCTGCCCAGCGAGGTGGCCGGGCTGGATGATCTGCGCAAAGCAATCGTGTTTGACCGGGTTGCGCTGGAGTTGCAGCGCAGCCTCGACCATATCGAACGCCAGTACGGCGACTGGCATCTCGACAAGATCGTGCTCGCGCCGCCGCCGGTGATATCCGGACTGGCCGAACATTTACAGCAGCAGATTTATTTGCCGCTGGAGCACGCAGATTTGTCTGCCCTGTTTGCCAGCCCCTTGCCGGAACCGGACACCCTGTCCGCGTGCTGGTTTGCCTTGGGCGGCGCGCTGCGGCGCGAGGAGACCAGCCTGTGAGCCTGCAACAGATCAACCTGCTGAATCCGCAGTTGCTCACACCGCGCGTGGCTTTTTCTGCGCGGACGATTGCACTCACGCTGCTTGCCGTCGTGGCCGTGGGCGTGGTGCTGGATGTGGTGGTCGAAAGTACCGCTGCCGGAATCACGCACCAACTGGAGCAGGCGCAGGCTATACACGACCATCTTCAGTCCAGACTGGATACGCTGGCTCAGGCACCCGAGCAGACCCAGGCAAGTGAAGACAAGCAGGCGCAGGAAATCGCCGAACAAAAAAAGCACCTCGCCCGGCTCAAGGCCTTGCAGCAGACGCTGGCGGGCGCGCCGGGCAAGACTGCATTTTCGTCGCGCTTGCAGGCGTTTGCGCATGAGGGAGTGTCGGGTATCTGGCTGACGGGTTTTGAGCTGGGAGAGCAGGGCTTTCATCTGCAGGGCCGCGCGTTGCAGACGGCGAGCATTCCCGATTATCTGGCCGTGCTGGCGCGTCAGCCCGCGCTGCGAGATTTGCCGCTGAGTGGTTTCAGTATTGTGCCGCCTGAGGATGAAGGCGAAAGCAAAGCCAAAGCGCCCGGCGTGGCGTTTGCGATCAACCCGGTTTCGGAAGCCAAATAATGGGCGCGCTAAAACAGCAAATACAGGTGTGGTCGATACGGCTGAACGCGATGAGCTTTCGCGAGCGCCTGCTGGTTTTTTTGGCGGCGGTTGTGGTGACCATGATGCTGATTTTTGTCGGTCTGATTGAACCGGCGTTGAAGAAACAGGAGCAGATGGTTTTAAGCGTCAATGCCTTGCAGAACGAGGTGACGACGCTGAGTACGCAACTGGCTAGCAGCGAGCAGCAAAGTCAGGGCGGGAAAAAAAGCGAGGCGAGCGCGCTACGGCAAGAAATAGCGACGCTGGGTCAATCGCTTAAAGACCGTGAGAACGGCCTGATTCCACCGGACAAAATGATTGTTGCGCTGAAGTCGCTGCTGACAGCGCAGCCGGGGTTGACGCTGCTTTCGCTGCAAACTGAAGCGCCGCAACCGGTATTCAAAGAACCCGCAATTGTGGAGGCGGCGGCGAATACGCCCGTTCCCGCCGTCGCCGTGCCGCCTGACGAGCAACTGTATCGGCATGGGGTGGAGCTGCATGTGCAGGGAAATTACGCCCGCCTGACCGATTACGTGCGGCATCTGGAAGGCCTGCCCTGGGCGATGCAGTGGGAGAGTTTGAGTCTGGATGCAAGCCATTCTCCACAAATTGAAATGACCTTGAAGCTCTATACCCTGAGCCGGGAGACGACATGGGCCAAGTTCTGAAGGCAATTTTCATCACTGTCATTGCGAGCGAAGCGCGGCAATCCAGTGCATCGATCAAGCAGGCATTTCTGGATCGCCACGTCGCTTTGCACTTTATGCCCTTTAGGGTGCTCGCGACGACGATACATAGAAGCACCTTGAAATATGTTGGTTTGCTGTTAGCCGGTCTTGCGATGAACCCGGTGTGGGCGGACTTCGATCCGACCGCGCCGCCCAAGCTTGCGGCGACTGCGGATGCGCCTGCCGTATCGGCTTTGTCCTGGGTGCGGGTGGACGGAAAAAATTCCGTCGCCTGGTATGGCGGCATGACCGTCAAACTCGGTGACCGGGTGGAAGGCGGGCGGATTGCGGCCATCCACGAAGATCATATTGTTATCGCAGGCAGCAACGGCCGCCGTATCGTCCCGCTGCTTGATCCGCAGGTTCAGCATCGGGCGGTGGCGCATGTACGCCCGTCCAAACATCACTCGCCGCAACGCAAGACATCAGCTCACAGGGATTGAACATGACTAGATACTGGATATTTGTTCTATTGGCGCTGTCCGGGTGTACTACCCCGTTTGGCATGAGTGGCAAGGAGGCGGTGGATGCGGCGATGCAGACTCCGCCCGCGCCGCCTGTGCCATTGTCTCTGCCGCCCCAGGCGGTGCAGGATGCGGTGCTGGAATCGGCACGCGAAACCGCACCGCCTGCCAGGCCAGCCAATATCGAGCCGCGTTTTAATCTGACCGTGAACAACGCCAAAGCCGCCGAGGTGTTCATGGGTATGGTGACCGGCACGCCCTACAGCATGCTGGTACACCCGGATGTTGCGGGTACGCTGACGCTCAATCTTAAAGATGTGACGGTGCCCGAAGCGATGGAAGCGGTGCGCGCGCTGTATGGCTACGAATACGAGGTGCAGGGCCGCCGCATCATCGTGCCGTCGCCCACGATGCAAACCCGCATGTACACCTTGAATGCCCTGGCGATGCAGCGTAAAGGCGCGTCGGATATGCGCGTGGTGTCCGGTTCGGTCAGCTTGAGCAACGGCAGTGGAGGAGGAACCGGAACGGGGCCTGCCAGCGCTTCCAAATCGCTGGAAACCAGCAGCGTACAAACCTCGACCGATTCCAAATACTGGGAAGAAGTCAGCGCGTCGCTGAAGGCATTGGCAGGCGAAGGCAGCAACGTGGTGGTGAGTCCGCAGTCCGGCATCATCATCGTGAAAGCCGCGTCGGCCAATTTGGCGATGGTGGAAAAATACCTGCGTGCGTCGGAGCTGGTCACCAACCGCCAGGTCATGCTCGAAGCCAAAATTCTGGAAGTGCAGCTGAATGACGGTTTTCAGTCGGGCGTGAACTGGGCAAAACTCACCGGACCGCAGCTTATGCAAGGTGCGGGCACAGATAATT
>JBEBIZ010000029.1:0-26841 GCA_040080135.1 Thiobacillaceae bacterium | reverse complement strand
AATTAAAAACACAACACCAGCAATGTGGCAATCCTGCTGCATCGCTTTCAAATACAGGTGAAGCCTTTGCGTTGGCAAGTCAGCACGCGTAAGGCAATGGAATGGACTCTCCCGGTAATCCCCCCATAAATCAGTAGCAGCCAGAAGTGGAATTTTCTCGTAATCTACCCCGAGGAGGTTCCCTTGAAGAAATCACGTTTTACCGACAGCCAGATCATCGCTGCACTCAAGCAGGCCGAGGCTGGCCCTGTGTACAATTCGCCGATGCCCAGAACGCTGCCTGAACCCTTGCTGCCATTGTTGCGTCGCTTGTCGGACGGGCATTTCCATTCGGGGCAGGCGCTTGCGCAGGAATACGGTGTATCACGCGCCAGCGTGTTCAATTTTGTACGGCTTGCCGGGGAGCTGGGCGTATCGATACGCGCGGTGCGCGGGCGTGGTTATCAGTTGGCTGCGCCGACCGAATGGCTGGATGCCAGCCAGATCAAGGCCGCGCTGGGGTCGCGCGCGGATCAATTTCATGTGCAGCTGCTTGATTCAACCGACTCGACCAACAGCGTGCTGATGCGTGCAGCTGAAGCGGGTGCGGCGGACGGCAGCGTGGTGTGCGCCGAGGTTCAGTTTGCGGGGCGCGGGCGACGTGGGCGGCAATGGCATTCAGTGCTGGGTGGCAGTTTGACGTTTTCGGTGCTGTTGCGTTTTGACGAAGGCATTGCCACGCTGGTGGGGCTGAGTCTGGCGGTGGGTGTGGCGATGGCGCGGGCGATCAACCGCCATAGCGCGTTTGCGGTCAAGCTCAAATGGCCGAACGATGTGCTGGTGGATTACCGCAAACTGGCCGGCATTCTGGTCGAAATTCAGGGCGATTTGCAGGGGCCGTCTTTTGCCGTGGTAGGGGTCGGGCTGAATGTCCGGCTGCCGGGTGAACAACGCGATTCGATCGATCAGGCTGTCGTCGATCTGGAAGAGATGCAGGTGCAGACAGGCAGAAACGCGCTGCTGGCGGCCTGTCTGCTTGAACTCAAAGACGTGGTGGAAGTGATGCGGCGCAAGGGATTCAAGGCTTTGCGCACCGAGTGGGAAAGCTATCACGCCCATGCCGGGCAACTGGTCAGCCTGACCCTGCCCGATGCCCAAACGGTCAGCGGCATTGCGCTGGGGGTAGATGACACCGGCGCATTTCTTTTGCAAAACAGCAGCGGTGATCGCGTCGCTTACAACGGCGGCGAGATTCGCTTGCGCGCCCAGCGGAGCCGCACATGAATACGCGCGTGTTACTTTTGGATGCAGGCAATACGCGGCTGAAATGGGCGGTGCTTGAATGGAGCGAGGAATCAAGCTCACCGGCGACCGCAGCCTGGCTGACTCAAGGCGCTGCGCGCTACGATGCACTTGAAGAATTGCCTGCCCATTGGCAGCAATGTGGTGCACTCTCGGCATGCCACGGCGTAAGCGTTGCGGGCGACGACGTAAATTCTGCGGTGCAGACACGGCTCGCATCCATCGCGCTGGTGCCGCACTGGCATCTGGCTTCTGCCGCAGCGTGCGGCGTGGAAAACCGCTACCAACCACCCATGAGTCTGGGTGCGGATCGCTGGGCTGCGCTGATAGGTGCACGCCAACGCACGCGCGACGCTTGCCTGGTGGTGTCCGCAGGCACGGCGCTGACGATTGACGCGTTGACCGCTGACGGGCAATTTATCGGCGGCGTCATCATTCCCGGTCTGCATGGAATGCGGCAGGCGCTGGCACGCTCGACCGCGCGGGTCGGCGAGCAATACGGCACGCTGCGCGAATTCCCGGACAATACGGCGGATGCGGTGGAAACCGGTCTGGTCATGGCCTTGACTGGCGTGATTGAAAAGATGAATCTGCGCCTGGCTCAAAGCGGCACGCCAGTGCATTGCCTGCTGACCGGCGGCGATGCGGCGCTCCTGCAAGCCGCCCTGCCCACGCCCGCCGAAGTCATACCAAGCCTGGTACTGGAAGGCGTTTACCATCTGGCGAAAGGATTTAAATGAAGTGGCTTAGCTTATTCTTGCTGATTGCCAATATTGCTGTGGCGATTTTTTTTCTGGGTGCCGACCGTTGGACCATTACGGCACCCGAAGCCAGCGCACCGCTGAATGTTGACCAGCTCAGCCTGCGTTCGGCCTCCCATTCCAAAATCACAATACCCGACACCACCGGTGCCAAAGTGCCGCCAGCGCTGTGTGTCGAATGGCGCAGTCTCACACCGCCAGAGTTTGTTCTTGTGCGTGAACAGCTCAAAAACATGACCAGCGACCGCGTGATGTCGTTTGCTGAGGTGCCGCTGAACATGCGGCAGTGGGTGATTTTTCCACCGTTGCCGAGCCGCCCTGCCGCCCTGGCAAAACTCGCCGAGCTGGCTGCGGCAGGCATATCCGATGCCTTTGTTGTGAAGGACGGCACCTGGATTAATGCCTTGTCGCTGGGCTTGTATGCCAATGAGGAAGCCGCACGGCGGCGGGTGCGCGAACTGGAAGACAAGGGCGTGCTCGGCACGCGTATCGAATCGCAGGCAAAACAGGGCACAGCGTATTATTTTATCGTCCGCAGCGAAGACGCCGATGCGCTGAAAAGCCTGAGCGAAGCCCGCGCCGCATATCCCAACAGCACGCTGTCGCGCGTTGCCTGCAAATCGTAAAGCCTGCTGACAGCCAACACATGAACGATCACACACAACGCCCGCGAACCCTCATCCTGCCCCCCGCACCCTATGCCGCTGCGCTCTTTGGCGGCTGGTGGCTGGACCGGCATGTCATGCCGATAAATTTGAATCTGGGTGCAGCAACACGGCCACTCGGCTGGCTACTGGTCGGTATCAACCTGGCGCTGTTTATCTGGACGCTATTCGTGTTCTGGCGGCACCGCACCACAGTCAACCCGTATCAGGCAGCATCCACGCTGTGTACCGTCGGCCCATTTCGCTTCAGCCGTAATCCGATCTATGTGGGCGACTGGTTTGTGCTTGCCGGTGTGTCCCTGTTACTACACACCGCATGGCCGCTGCTGTTTGCGCCGCTGATCTGGGTGATCCTGCGTTTTTATGTGATTCGCTACGAAGAAGCGCACCTTGAAAGCAAATTTGGTGATGCTTACCGCGACTATAAAAATCGGGTGCGGCGCTGGCTTTGAACTATTTCGTTGGCAGCGTTTCTGCGGCTATCGACAGCACCGCTCGGGCATTGCGCGTGGTGGCTGCGCTCACTTCAGCCAGCGTGATTCCGCGCAATTCCGCCAAGGTTTCCGCAATGCGCCGCAACTCCGCCGGGGCATTGCGCCCTCTGCCGATCCACACTGGCGGAATGTCCGGGCTGTCGGTTTCCAGCACAATCGATTCCAGCGGCAGACTCACCGCCAGCCGCCGCAGATGATTGGCGCGCGGCCAGGTGAAGGCTCCACCAAAACCCAGCTTGAAGCCCAGTTTGATGAACGCGTCGGCCTGCTGCGCGCTGCCATTGAACGCGTGGGCGATACCCCCTTTGACGCGAATGCGACGCAGGTGCTTGAGCAGCTGATCGCTGGATTGCCGGCAATGCAGCAACACTGGCAAATCGTATTCCTGCGCAATTTTCAGTTGCTCGACGTAATAGCTTTCCTGCGTCGCAAAATCCAGCCCGCGCACAAAACAATCCAGCCCGATCTCGCCCACGGCAAGCGGACGCTGCGCTTCGATCTGCGCGCGCAATTCAGCCAGATGCTCGGGACGGTGAGCGGCGATCAGCATCGGATGCATCCCCCACGCAGGCAGACAACCGGGATAGCGTTCACAAGTGGCTGACACCGCCGCAAAGTTATCGCGGGCAATCGACGGGACAATTTGAATAACAACCCCCGCCGCCACTGCGCGCGCATATTCCGCATCGCGATCTGCGTCGAACTCGGCAGCATCAAAGTGGCTGTGGGTATCAATAAAAAACGGCACCCCGGAAGATGCCGTTTTGCTTGCCGCTGACATCGATGTTTAGTCGTTACTGGCAAAGCCCAGCAGTTGCAGCAGGCTGGTGAAGAGGTTGAAGATGGTGACGTACAGGGTGACGGTTGCCATCACGTAGTTGGTTTCGCCGCCGTGGATGATGTTGCTGGTCTCGTACAGGATCATGCCGGACATCAGCAGCACGAACATGGCCGACACCGCCAGCGACAAGCCTTGCATACCGAAGAACACCGCGCCCAGACCCGCCAGAAAGGCAACCAGAATACCCACCGCGAGAAAGCCGCCCATAAAGCTGAAATCTTTACGCGTGGTCATCACATAGGCCGACAGTCCGAGAAAGATCGCCGCTGTTCCGCCCATCGCCATCATCACGACTTGCGAGCCGTTGGGCAGGGCAAGGTAATGGCTAATCATGGGTCCCAGGGTGAGGCCCATAAAGCCGGTCAGCGCGAAGACAAAGGCGATGCCCAGCCCGCTATTGCGGAACTTGGTGGTGAGAAACAACAGGCCGAAATAGCCGACCAGGGTAATGATGAAGCCAAACGGCGGCAGATTGAGCGACATCGACACGCCAGCGGTCAGCGCGCTGAACGCCAGCGTCATCGACAGCAGCATGTAGGTGTTGCGCACCATTTTGCTGGTGGAAAGCGCACCTGACTGGGTGCGGCCTAGGGTGGAGATAGGTTGGTTCATGCATCCTCCTGAGTAAACCCGAATGGGTCGATGGAATAGAGTAAGTTTAGCGCAGCAGGTTCCCGAAAGATACCGCCGCCGGGTGCCCGGAATTATTTCACTGGCAACGCGTCCGGGTGCCAGCCCAGCAACAGGTACATGGCCGCAAATCCCAGCACGTAGGCCACCGGCACATGCCAGCCTTCGCGCAGCCAGGCCAGCGTGTTTTTGGCTTGCGGATACAGCGTGGACAGCGCCACCCCGGCGCTGGAACCAAACCAGATCATCGAACCGCCAAAGCCCACCGCAAACGCCAGAATGCCCCAGTCGTAACCGCCCTGATACAGCGCCAGCGCAGTGAGCGGAATGTTGTCGAACACAGCGGACACAAAGCCCAGACCAAACGCCGATTCCACCGAGGGCATGGGCAACTCTTTTACCGGCATGAGGCTGGCAGACAGCACCAGCGCCACCAGAAACAGTGCGCCCTTGATCGACTTACTAACCTCGCCCCAAGGTGTTTTTCGGATAAAGCCACCCAGCACGATCGCCGCCCACACCCCGGCAGCCGGAAAATCCAGCCCCAGGTTGGCCGCAATCGCGCCACCGATAATCATGCCGACTATCGCCAGATGTCCCCAGTCCAGATGCAGATGCGCGGGCGGATTTTTTGTTACGGGGTGATAGCGTTGCTGGGCCTTGGCCGCGACGATGCCGGAAAAAACCACCGCCACGACCGAGGCGATAAACGCATCCGCCACATGCCACGCCGGCACGCCCGCAATCCACATCATGGTTGTGGTGGTGTCGCCGATCACCGAGCCTGCGCCGCCCGCATTGCTGGCGGCGACAATGCCCGCCAGATAACCGACACTGACCTTGTGTTTATAGACATGCCCGGCCACCACGCCGCCGATGATGGCTGCTGCAATGTTGTCGAGAAAAGTGGACAGCACGGCCACCATCAGCAGCAGTACAAAGCCGCCTTTCCAGTCGTCCGGCAAAAAACGCGGCAGCCAGTCCGGCACTTTCGACAGCTCAAAATGCCGCGCCAGAATCGCAAACCCCAGCAGCAGCCCCAGCAGATTCAGTACCAGGCGTTCCTCGTGCATGAAGTGCTCCATCAACTCAACATCCTGCGCGATCAGGCCTTTGTATAGCGTGATCACCACGAGCCCGGTCACGGCTACTTCAAGATTACGCTTGTGAAAAATGGCTACGCCCAGCAGGGTGAAGCCAAACAGGAAAAATTCGATAGGGATATTCAGCAAGGGCATGGGGAATATGGATTAAGTAAAGATTGACCGGCTTATGGAAATGCTACTGGCGGTCGAACAAGTCGCCTGCCAACGCGACTCGAATAGAATAGCAGTATGCCCGAGCTTCCCGAAGTTGAAACCACGTGTGCGGGGCTGCGGCCTCGCCTGATAAACCTTTGCCTGCAGAAGCTGATTGTGCGAAATCCCCGTCTGCGCTGGCCTGTGCCCGCAGACCTGGCCGGGCGGCTGGAAGGAAGAACGCTGGTGGGGCTATCGCGGCGCGGAAAATATCTGTTGTTCGACTTTGATGGCGCGACGCAGATCGCTCATCTTGGCATGTCGGGCAGCCTGCGCTTTGCTGAAACGGGCGAACCTGCTGGCATTCACGACCATATCGACTGGATATTTGAGGGCGACGTGACCTTACGCCTGCGTGACCCACGGCGCTTTGGCGCGGTGCTGTGGTCAGCCAATCCGATGCAGCATCCGCTGCTGGCGCGGCTGGGGCCGGAGCCGCTTACCGACGCATTCGACGCGAATTATCTTTACGCGCAATGCCGCACCCGTAGCGCTGCGATCAAGCAGATCATCATGGATGGGCATGTGGTAGTCGGCGTGGGCAATATTTATGCATCCGAATCCCTGTTTCACGCTGGCATTCGCCCCGGCACGTCAGCACGGCGGCTGACCCGCCCCGCCTGCGCCCGTCTGGTGGCCGCGATCAAGCGCGTGCTGACGGCCGCGATTGCGGCGGGCGGGAGTTCCTTGCGCGATTATGTTCAAACCTCCGGCGAGCTGGGGTATTTCCAGTTGCACACGCAGGTTTATGATCGGGCGGGCTTAGCCTGCAAACGTTGCAATACCCCAATCCGGCGCATAATACAGGGTCAACGTGCCAGCTTTTACTGCCCACAATGTCAGCATTAAGCTTTAGTACCCCCGATCAGGCTCTCGCCAGCACTATGCAGCATTCGACCCTGACTTCTGAATTCGAGCACTACAGCACGTGGCGTGATGGGGTGTCTGCGCGCATTTCCAGCCTGCGCGACTGGCTGGCGGCGCAAGCGCTTGATGATGCCGAGTCCGATCTGCGCCTGAGCCAGTTGTTGCAACGCCTGCACGAAGACACGCTCAATATCGCCTTCGTGGCCGAGTTCTCGCGCGGCAAGTCCGAGCTCATCAACGCGATTTTCTTTGCCGACTATCAGCGGCGCATTCTGCCTTCGTCTGCCGGGCGCACCACCATGTGTCCCACCGAGCTGTATTTTGATGCCACGCGCAAACCGTCTTTGCGTTTGCTCCCGATAAACACGCGGGCTAAAAGCGGATCGGTCTCGGACTATAAGCTCGAAGAATCCGAATGGCATGAAACCCCGCTGAATATCGATTCTGCCGACGAAATGAGCGCGGCGTTAATGCAACTGGCCGAGACAATCAAAGTCAGCGGCGAGGTGGCGGAAATCTTTGACCTGTTCGACCCGAACGACGCAGAGGCGGTGCGCATGCTCGAAGAAGACGGCGTGGTGAAAATTCCGCGCTGGCGTCATGCCCTGATTAATTTCCCGCATCCGCTGTTAAAGCAGGGGCTAGTCATTCTCGATACGCCGGGCCTGAACGCGATCGGCACCGAACCGGAATTAACCCTGAACCTGCTGCCCAACGCCCATGCCGTCCTGTTCCTGCTGGCGGCAGATACCGGCGTGACCCGGTCCGATATCGAGATTTGGCGCAACTACATCGCGCCCGCGCAAGGCGCGAGTCGCGGTCGGCTGGTGGTGCTAAACAAAATTGACGGCTTGTGGGACGACCTGAAATCGCCGTCACAGGTCGCCGCCGAAATCGACAAACAGATCGCCACCAGCGCCAAGCTGCTCGAATTGCCCGCATCGCAGATCTACCCGGTATCGGCTCAAAAAGCCTTGGTCGCAAAAATCCGCAACGACGCTGCCTTGCTGGGCAAAAGCCGATTGCCCGAACTGGAGTCGGCGCTCAGTAACGAACTCATCCCCCACAAACAGGAGCTGGTGCGCGAATCCAGTCTTGGAGTGATCGAGGATGTGGTGGTCAAAACAACCGAATTGCTGGAAACCCGGCTTGCCAACATCCAGGATCAAATAGACGAGTTGCAGGGTTTGCGCGGCAAAAACCGGGACGTGATTCTGCTTATGATGACCAAGGCCAATGACGACAAGCTTCAGTTCGAGCGCGGCTTGCAGCAGTTCAATGCGCTACGCAGCCTGTTTTCCAACCAGGTCATTCTGATGCGCAGCCACATCGGCATGGACGCGCTACGCGCCGAGATTAAAAAAACACGAATCAACATGGAGCACAGTCATTTCAGTAAAGGCTTACTCGAATCCATGCGACTGCTGTTCCGCACACTCGACCACAACTTGCAGCAGGCAGGCGCGCAGATCGACGAAATCCAGAACATGATGGCGGCGATGTACCAGAAGTTCAGCGAGGAACACGGCCTCGCCTCGGTCAATCCGCCCACTCACAGTCTGCATAAATACCGCAAGGAAATGGCGCGGCTGGAACATGTGTTTGATGAACGCTTCAATACCGTTTTCAAGATGCTGACCTTGAAGCAAAGCAGCCTCACTGCCCGGTTTTTTGAGACGCTCGCCAAAAAAGTGGTCGAGGTATTCGAATCTGCCAATCGCGAAACCGAAGGCTGGTTGAAAGCCCTGATCGCACCGATGGAAACCCAGGTGCGCGAACACAAGAGCCAGCTAAAGCACCGCCTCGAAAGCGTAAGCCGAATTCATGCGGCAACCGAAACGCTGGATGAGCGCATTCAGGAACTGGAAACCTCGGGCGAGGCGCTGGCCGACCAGATGGAGCATCTGGCACGTAACAATCAGCAGATTATGGATGCGCTCAGCGCCTCGACCGCGCCGACGCTCTTCGCGCAGCGCGCCTAACCGCCTGAATTAAGCCGCTTTTTCCGCTGTCAGGCGCAGGAATTTCTCCTGCAATTCGTCCTTGGTTTCCGGGTAATCCGGATTCAGCGGGATGCAATCCACCGGGCACACTTCCACACATTGCGGCGTATCAAAGTGGCCGACGCATTCCGTGCATTTGTTCGGGTCGATGATGTAGATCTCGTCGCCTTGCGAAATCGCGTCGTTGGGGCATTCTGGCAAGCAGACGTCGCAATTGATGCATTCGTCGGTAATCAGCATGGACATGTCATTCTCCGGAATATCAGATTTTGCTTATTTTCTCACTTAATTGGCGCGCCACCAACGGGTGGACAAACGGCGCGACATCGCCGCCCAGCTGCGCAATTTCACGGATCATGCTGGCCGAGATGAACATGTATTGATCGGACGGCGTCATGAAGATGGTTTCAATGTCGGGTTTCAGATTGCGATTCATCCCCGCCAGTTGAAACTCGTATTCAAAGTCGGATGCCGCACGCAGGCCGCGCAATACCGCCGCGCCGCCCTGCTCTGCAACAAAATTGATCAGCAGCCCGGAAAAGCCCTCCACCTGCGCCTGCGGCACATCCGCCAGCACTTCACGCGCCATGGCCACGCGTTCGTCCATCGGAAAAAACGGCTTTTTGTTGTGCGATTCCGCCACTGCGACAATCACCCGATCGAACAAACGCACGGCGCGACGCACCAGATCTTCATGGCCGCGCGTAATCGGGTCAAAGGTTCCGGGGTAGACGGCAATCAGCATCAGGCTTCCTTTATTAACAAAGCGAAATGGGATTTTCCGGCGCGCCCTGTACGGTGCATGATAAATCCCTTCGGCGCGGTAATGTAGCCGCCTTGTTCAACATACACATAGGCGCCCATTTTGAGGTGGTCGCCCAAGCCTGCCAGCAGCGCGTCCACCAGCCCGCTGTCAAAGGGCGGGTCGAGAAACACCAGATCAAATTGTTCGGCGCTGCCCGCCAGCCAGGCCACGCCATCCGCACGCTGCACTTCGACCTGCGTCGCGCCCAATACGCTGCGATTGGCTTGCAGCGTCTCCAGCGCGGCGCGCTCGCGCTCGACCATGACCACCCGTGCCGCGCCGCGCGAAGCCGCTTCAAATCCCAGCGCACCGCTGCCCGCAAACAGATCCAGACAGACCCAGCCAGGTAAATCCTGACCCAGCCAGTTGAACAGCGTCTCGCGCACGCGATCCGGCGTGGGGCGCAGGCCGGGCGCATCGGGAAAAGCCAACAAGCGCCGCCGATACTGGCCGCCAATAATGCGCACCTGGTTGCTGAGTTTGGGTTTGGCGCGCTTAGGGTTTTGCACTCGCCGCCGCCCCCACGATTACCGTCGCCATTTGTTCGGGATTCACCCGCCGCGCAAACGCCTGTTTCACTGCGGCCACATCCACCGCATCGACTTTGGCCACCCAGGTGTCGAGATAGTCCATCGGCAGTTTATAAAAACCGATGATCGCCAGGTAATCGAGAATTTTCTTGTTGCTGTCGATGCGCAGCGGAAACCCGCCGGTGAGATTATTTTTAGCCTGGGTCAGCTCGGCTGCGCTCGGCCCCTCGGCCACAAACTGGCGCAGGGTGTCGCGCGCCACTTTCAAGGCATCATCCGCTTGCGCGGATTTGGTCTGCAAGCCCAGCATAAACGGCCCCGGTACCGCCATCGGTATAAAGTAGCTGTAGGCGCTGTACGCGTAGCCGCGCTTGTCGCGCACTTCTTTTAACAAGCGCGAATCAAAGCCGCCGCCACCCAGCACGTAGTTGCCCACGTACAGCGGAAAGAAATCCGGATCGGCGCGCGCCACGCCCACGCTGCCGATTAGCACATGGCTTTGTGCGGAGGGAAACGTAATCCGCGTCTCTTTCGGCAGCGTCGGTGCGGGGCTCGGCAAGGATTTTTGTACCTTGCCTTGCGGCAGCTTCGCGGTCAAACGCTGCGCCAGCGCCTCGGCCTCGCTGCGGGAAATATCGCCCATGATTGCCACCACCGCATTCGACGCGGTGTAATGGCTGCGGTGAAATTCAGCCAGATCAGCGCGCTTGAAGCGCGGAATGACAGCCGCCTCGCCCATCTCGGGTCGGGCATACGGATGCGCTCCAAACACCGCACGATTAAACGCTTTGTTCGCCACTTCGTCGGGCTGCGCTTCGGCCTCGCGCAGCGCGGCGAGCACGCGGTTTTTCTCGCGCGCCACCACCGCTGGCGTAAAGCTCGGCATCTGCAACACCCGCGCCAGCGCGTCCAATGCCGCCTCTTTTTCACGCGCCGACGACAAGGTGCGCAGACTCACGCCCGCCCGGTCAAGCTCAAAACGCCCGCCCAAAATCGCGCCCACGTCCGCCAGGCGATGGGCAATCTCGGTGTCGGTCAAGCCGCCCGCACCCTGATCGAGCAGCGCATGAGTGAGATACGCCAACCCAGATTGATCGCCCGGATCGTAAGCGCTGCCCGCCGGGAAATCGACGCTCACGTCGAGCATCGGAATTTCATGGCTCTCGACAAAAATCACCTGCGCGCCCTGCGGCGTTTGCCAGCGCTGTAGATTCAGCCCGGCGAACGCCGATGCTGCCGCTAAAAATGCGCTCGCCGCAACGATGCCTCTGAATAAAAACGGGCTGCTAATAAAATTAATTCGCATGACGCACTCCTGGCACAGCGGGACGATGGGGTCTGGATTCCAGCGGCTGCGGATCGAGCACCGCGATGGTCAAGGCATCGTCAATCAGATATTGCCGGGCGACGGCTTGCACCTGTTCGGGGGTGACGGCGCGCAGTTTGGCGACGCGGCCATCGAGCGCTTCGGGTGGCAAGCCAGCGGTCACGTATTCGCCCAATTGCATGGCCTGATAGAACAACGAATCGCGCTGAAAAATATCGCCCGCAATAATCTGCGACTTGACCCGATTCAGCTCGGCCTCGCTCACACCGTCCAGCTTGATGCGCTCGATTTCGCGCCGCAGCGCCGCCTCGACGTCACTCACTGTTTTGCCTTGCGCGGGCGTTGCATCGAGCATGAACATACTGGGGCCGCGCGCAACCGCGTCGTAACCCGCATCGGCGTTCACCGCCACTTGCCGCTCTTTTACCAACGCCTTCTGCAAGCGCGCCGAATCGTTGCCGCTCAACACGCCGCCCAGAATTTGCAGCGCATACGGTGCCCAATCCTTGTCCCACTCGCGCAGCGCGGGCGCGTGATAGGCCATCACCAGATAAGGCAATTTGGCGGGCGCTTTTACATTGAGCCGTTTCACGCCGACTTGCGCCGGTTCATCCTGCGGCTTGCGCGTCGGCAGCACATGCGGCAGCAACGAGCCGAAATATTTTTTTGCCAGTGCCAGCACGGCATCGGCGTTGACATCGCCCGCCACCACCAGGGTCGCGTTGTTCGGCGCATACCAGCGCGCATACCAGTCGCGCGCATCCTGTGCAGTCATGTGTTCCAGATCATTCATCCAGCCGATAATGGGGCGCTGGTACGGGTGTTCCTGATAGGCCGCCGCCATCATCCGCTCCGACACCACCGCCTGCGGATTGTCGTCGGTGCGCATGCGGCGCTCTTCCATCACCACCTGGATTTCCTTGGCAAAGGACTCGTCGCTAATCAACAAATTCGCCATGCGGTCGGCTTCGAGTTGCATCGACAATTCGAGTTTGTCTTTTTGCATCTGCTGAAAATACGCAGTGTGGTCACGGCTGGTAAACGCATTCTCGCGTCCGCCCGCCGCCGCAATGCGCTTGGAGAACTCGCCCGGCGGCACGTCCTTTGTGCCCTTGAACATCATGTGTTCCAGCACATGCGCAACACCTGTGGTGCCGTTGAACTCGTCAATCGACCCGGCGCGATACCACACCTGCGACACCATCACCGGCGCACGGTGGTCTTCCTTGACGATGACGCGCAGGCCGTTCGGCAAGGTGGTATCCAGAATACCGGCCTGTGCGTCAGCGCTCGTCAGCGCTAGCAGCAGTGCAGCGCTCGTCAGCCACAGCAGCAGCGCGGCGCTTGTTTTCTTCCACATGATTTAACTCCAGATCAGAACTGCACGAATGATAAGCCAGCCGAATGATAAAATAACGCTTGAACCTTTCCGCAGACCGTCTTCATTCGTGTTTAGTTTCCTCAAGTCAAAATCCGCAGACAAAGCAGCGCTACCCGAACCAGCGCCAGCCGAACCAGCGCCGCCAGCCGAGCCAGTTGTCTCTCGTCCCGGCTGGGCGCAGCGTTTAAAGCAGGGGCTGGCCAAAACCCGCGAAAAACTTGGCGGACAATTAGCCGGCGTGTTCGGCGTCGGGCGCAAGATCGATGCCGAATTATTTGACGAACTGGAAACCATCCTCATCACCGCCGATGTCGGCGTGGAGGCGACGCAAACACTGCTCGATACGCTGCAACAACGCGTGCGGCGCGAACATCTGACCGAAGGCGTGCAATTGCAAACCGCCCTGGCCGACGCGCTGACCCAGATGCTGCTGCCCCTGCAAGAACCGCTCGAAATCAGCCACCACCGACCGTTTATCCTGATGCTGGCAGGCGTAAACGGCGCGGGCAAAACCACCACCATCGGCAAGCTCGCCAAGCTGTATCAGTCGCAAGGCAAGTCGGTGTTGCTGGCTGCGGGCGATACCTTTCGCGCTGCGGCACGCGAGCAATTGCAGGTCTGGGGCGAACGCAATAACGTCACCGTGGTAAGTCAGGAAAAAGGCGATTCTGCTGCGGTTATTTTCGATGCGATTACCGCCGCGCGCGCGCGCAATATCGACATCGTGCTGGCCGACACCGCCGGACGACTGCCGACACAACTACACCTGATGGAAGAAATCAAAAAAGTGAAGCGCGTGATCGAAAAAGCCGAACCCGGCGCGCCGCATGAAGTGTTGCTGGTGCTGGATGCCAATACCGGACAGAACGCCGTAGCGCAGGTCAAAGCCTTTGACGATGCGCTGGGCGTGACCGGGCTGGTACTGACCAAGCTCGACGGTACCGCCAAAGGCGGCGCGATTGCGGCTATTGCACAGTCTCGATTAATCCAGTCTCGGTTGCAAGCCGCACGACCGATCCCGGTGCGTTACATCGGCGTGGGAGAAGGCGTAGATGATCTGCGGCCTTTTATTGCGAGCGAGTTTGTTGAAGCGGTGTTTGCAGCATGATTAATTTCAACCAGGTCACCAAGCGCTATCCCGGCGGCCATGAAGCACTGACCAATACCAGTTTTGAGATTGCGCAGGGCGAACTGGTTTTTCTGACCGGTCATTCAGGCGCGGGCAAGAGCACCTTGCTTAAACTCATCGCCGCCATCGAGCGCCCCACCAGCGGGGTCGTCTCGGTCAACGGCCAGAATGTCGGACGACTATCGCGCCACGCTGTGCCCTATCTGCGCCGCAATATCGGGCTGGTGTTTCAGGATCACAAACTGCTGTTTGACCGCAACGTGATTGAAAACGTCGTGCTGCCGCTCGACATCGCCGGGCTTGACCGGCGCGAATCGTTCAAACGGGCGCGCGCCGTGATCGACAAAGTCGGCCTGCTGAATCGCGAAAAATCGCATCCCATCAGCCTGTCCGGCGGTGAACAACAGCGCGTCTGCATTGCCCGCGCGCTGGTGGGCCGCCCCGCGCTGCTACTGGCCGACGAACCCACCGGCAATCTCGACGCAGGCTACGCCGCCGACATCATGTCGATGTTCCGCGACTTTCACCAAGTCGGCACCACTCTCGTGATCGCCACGCATGACGAGCGCGCCATCACGGCTTTGGGCGGGCGCAACCTGCATCTCGATCGCGGCCACGTCGTGTCGATCCCGGCGGAGGCCAGCGCATGAACTGGCTCCAGCAACAATTGCGCGCCGCACTCGCGGCGCTGCGGCAACTCGGGTCGCAACCCGTCGCCACCCTGCTGACCGCGTTGGCGATGGGCGTAGCGATCAGCCTGCCGAGCGGGCTGTATCTGATCCTGAATAATCTCGACCGGCTGGCTGGCAATGTACCCGCCCAGCCCGAAATCAGCATTTATCTCGATACCGCAATCGAGGCGGCAGCGCGCGATGCCGTCGCCGCCCGGCTCCGGCAACACCCGGCACTGGCATCCAGCCGCTTCATCCCGCGCGACGTGGCACTCAAAGCACTGGGCGAATCGCAGAAGCTCGCCGACCTCACCGACGGGCTGGAACACAACCCCTTGCCCGATGCCTGGGTGGTGCGCCCCAAGGATGCGAGCGCCGCTAACCTGACCGCCCTGCAAGCCTTATTTGAAAAACTGAACGGTGTCGCCAAGGTACAGGTAGACAGCGCCTGGGCCGAACGCCTGCAAGCTGCGCTCGCCATCGGCCAGGTGGGGGTCGGGCTGCTGGCGGCGCTGTTCGGTATTGCGCTCATCGCCATTTCAGGAAACGCCATCCGCGCGCTGATTCTGTCCAAACGCGACGAAATCGAAGTCAGCCGCTTGATCGGCGCAACCAGCCGCTACATCCGCCGTCCCTTTCTGTATCTGGGCGCATTGCAAGGCCTGCTCGGCGGTCTGGCCGCCGGATGCGTGCTGGCGGTTGCGGGCTGGATGCTGCACGCGCCCATCGCGCGGCTGGCAAGCTTGTATGGCGCGCAATACCAGTTGCGCGCCCCCACCCTGGCCGAGACTGGCGCGGTACTGGCCGCCACTACGATATTAGGGGCTTTAGGTGCCTGGACCACGGTTGCGCGGACATTGCGGCAAGTTGAGGTGCCGAAATGACAAAAGCCGGGTGTTCACTCAAGACTGGAACTTCCTGGCCGTTTTAGCACTCAGTACGCGAGAGTGCTAGACTATCCAAAAGGAGCTTGCAACATGAACACTGCAATGTCGTTACCGATCCCCGCCGCCTATAGCCTGGACAGCTATATCCAGACCGTGGGCAACTACCCGATGCTCAGTCTGGAAGAAGAGCAGCGCTACGCGCGCGCGTGGCATGAGCGTGAAGACGTGGATGCCGCGCGCCAGTTAGTGTTATCCCATTTGCGCGTGGTGGTCAGCGTGGCGCGGCATTATCTGGGCTACGGCCTGCCGCATGCGGATCTGATACAGGAAGGCAATATTGGCCTGATGAAGGCCGTCAAGCGCTTTGACCCGGATCGGGGCGTGCGCCTGGTATCGTTTGCACTACACTGGATTCGCGCCGAGATTCATGAATACGTATTGAAAAACTGGCGCCTGGTGAAGGTCGCCACAACCAAGGCACAACGCAAACTGTTCTTCAATTTGCGCAGCCTGAAGCACTCGCTCAACGCACTCAGCCTCAAGGAGGCCGATGCCGTTGCACGCGAGCTGAACGTCAGCCGCAAAGACGTGCTGGAAATGGAAACCCGCTTATCCGGGCGCGACATTTCAATCGACCCAACCGTTGAAGACGGCGAAGAAAGCTATAGCCCGGTGGCCTATCTGGCCAGCCCGGACGAAAACCCTGCGCAAGTGCTGGAGCGTGAGCAAACCGAGCGCCAGCTCCACACCGGCCTGTTCAAGGCGCTGGAAAATCTGGATGCGCGCAGCCGCCGCATTATCGAAGCGCGCTGGCTGACCGAAAACGAATCCGCCACCCTGCACGAACTCGCCGCCGAATACGGCGTATCTGCCGAGCGTATCCGTCAGATCGAAGCGCGCGCCCTGCAAAAAATGCGCGGGCAGATTCCGGCTTGATGACGCAATCCGCACCCAACAAAAAGCCCCGCAGTGCGGGGCTTTTTGTTGGGTCGAACCGGCTATCAGAAGAACGAACCGACCAGCACCGAGAAAATGCTGATCCATGCCCAGAGAATGAGGCCAATAACCAGCACCATCGGCGCACCCTGAAATGTGAGATATTGTTTCATGCTGAATCCTTGAAAAGTGACGCGCATTTTAAGGTATTTGGCCAAGGCGCTCAAGGTGCCCTTGGTTGACAGTCTCCGCCCCTACCTATGCACAGCTCTATGCTAAAAAATCATGCGCCACTACATCTAGTGGGCGGGTGTGACAACCGGATAAGCACGGGTCAAACCTTGCGGAGTCCCCCGGCAAAGCCGGGGGTTTACTTCACGGAATTATTCGAGGCGGGCGTAAAAAAGCTCGCAAGGGCGGATGGTACAAATGGGGTCACGATAAAACCCTCACACATCGGGGTCTTTCATTATCACTTCCCACTGCCCACATAACCGAAATAAGGCCAGCTCACCCGATTAGGCATCGCGCTAAAGTTCAGCGGGGTTTGCTGTTACGGCGTATTGGCAGGCGCGGGTCGTCGTCGTCCGTCAGGATGCGTTCAGCCGGGCCTTCCAGGTCGTCGAACTGGCCGCTTCTGATTGACCAGAACACGCCCACAACGATCAACACGACGAACACGCCCGACAGCACAAACAGAAAGCCCATGATGCCGTTCATGGACGCATGACCTCGCGCGATTCGCGGTAGCTGAGGTGCTCATCCTGCATCAGCCGCAGCTCGATCAGCCAGCGCCCGCTGGCGGGCAAATCGAGCACCGCGCCGTATTCCCCGACGGCAATCTGGGCAAGCGGGATGGGGGTCTGCGCGTCGGCGGCGCCGGGACGGGCAAGCCGCAATTCGGCTTTCAGACCGCTGACCGGCAAGCCAGTTCGATCCAGCACTTTGACGCTGATGCGCTGATGCGCTTGGGCGGTTTCGAGCAAGCCGTTGATCTCTACCCGCCAGCCAAGTTGCGCGGCGGAATAGACGCGGGTCAGCTCGGACGACACCGCTTTGGCGGCTTCCTGCCCGTGTGCAACCACGCCGGAAAATCCACTGTTGACGGTGTCGCCATGCGGCAACCACAGGCGAGCGATCGGGCGCGGCAAGCCGCGCGCGGAGATATACAGCAGCGAGGCGTTGATGATCGCCAGCAGCACAAAAAATGCGATCAGCAGCCGGGGAATCCAATGCAGGCTGCCTGCGTTGCGGCGTCGGTACAGGGTGAACATATACAGAATCAAACCCGCCGCGAGATAGACAGATACGTGAATCGCGACCACGTCCAGCCCCGGCCAGCGCCCAAGGATGAAAATAAAATAGGCAATTAACGGCAGGCTGCTCGCCAGCACCGCACGCAAGGCGGTCGGCAAAGCCGTGACCCAACCAAGCGCACCATACAACACCAGCACGAGCAACAGACCGCCAAACAGGCTTGCAAGTGTGCTCATTTTTGGCCTCCGGGTTTATCAAAACGAATTGCTTCTATGCGACGTTCGCCCGGCAGATCAAGCGGGGTGATGCTCAAATTGAATGTCGAGGTACGTGCCGCCCACTCCGGAGACAACCGAACACTGGCCTGAACCAGGGCACTGTGCCCGGTTTTGATGCTGAGCTGGCGGAAGTTGCCCAGATCCAGTGCGCCAACAGGCAGCCCGGTCGCATCAATTTGATAACGCATGTCCCGTCCGGATTTGTTGGTCAGGCGAATCTGGTAGCGGTTGCGGATATCGCCATTCGACAGTACAACATACAGCGGCTGGCGGATCTGGGTAACGGCGCGATCAAAACTGCTGCGCGTGACGATGCTGTATCCCAGATAGCCCGTCATCAGCACCAACGCGATGCCATAACCAATAATATTCAGACGCTTCCAGTGCAGTCTCGGCTTGTCAGGCGCGGCCAGTGCCAGATTGGCCTCTGAGTCATAGCGGATCAGGCCACGCGGGAAGTTAAACGAATCCATGATGGTGTTGCAGGCATCGATACACAGTCCACAGGAGATGCATTTGTATTGCAAGCCGTCGCGGATGTCGATGCCCGCTGGACACACCTGGACACACAGATTGCAGTCAACACAATCACCGTGCCCCTGCGCATGTCGCGCCCCCAGTGTGCGCAAACCCGCACGCGCCGATGCGCGACCATGCGCGCCTTCACCACGCCGCACATCGTAATGCACGGCGAGCGTGGGCGGCTCGTACATGGCGCTCTGAAAACGCCCGTACGGACAAACATACGTGCACACCTGTTCGCGCATCAGCCCTGCCGCAGCGTAAGTCAAGACGGTCAATATGCTGACAGTAAGGTAAGCAGCTGCGGCTGCCTCGCCTTGGAAAAAACGCACCAGCAGATCAGGTGCGTAGCCAAAATACAGGACAAAACTCAGCGCAGTCCAGAACGATGCCAACACCCAGAGCACATGGGTGCCGCCCACCTTGAGAATTTTTTCCCGATCCCAGGGCTGGCGAATCAGGCGAATGCGCGCTGGACGCTCACCTTGCAGCCGGGCTTCAATCCAGATAAAAAAATCAGTCCACACGGTCTGAAAACAGAAGTAGCCGCAAAATGCACGGCCAACCAGGCCGGTAACAAAAAACAGCAGGATGGCGGCGATAAACAACAGGAGCGCCAGCCAGACGACATCCTGCGGATACACTGTCAGACCAAAAATCAGAAAGTGGCGCGCAGGCAGATCAAACAATACGGCTTGTGACGGCGCATCCAGCCGGTGCCATGGTAACCAGGGCAACAGAAAAAATATCGCATAGGCCAGCACCAGTACCGCCGTTTTGAACCGGCGAAAGCGTCCCTTCACCGAGCGCGTCACAATCGGGATGCGCTTCTGGTAAAGACCTAGCTGTTCTTCTAAACCGGTTTGCATAAGCTCAGGAAATAAAAACCCCCGAGACCGGGGGTTGCGATGGTCGGAGTAAGCGGCTTATTGCCCGCCACCCAATTCGTGTACATAGACCGTCAACACCTTAATCTGTTCCGGGCTCAAACGCTCGCCCCATGCTGGCATCACACCTTTATTCAATCCGCCATTAATCACATTGCGGATCGCCACCACTTTTGCGGCTGCGCCATCCACCTTGGGCACATCGGCCCACAACCAGATTTTGTCGGTCAGATTCGGAGCACCGATTTCGCGACGACCCTTGGCATCAGCGCCATGACAGTAAAAACAGGCTGCCGTATCCGAATGAAACAGCGCATTACCTGCTTGCGCCTTGGCCGCATCGTGCCCAATCGCCGACAGGCTGGCGACGTAATTGGCCAGTTGGTCAATTTCTGTGGCGGAGAGCACTTCACCAAACGCGGGCATGTAAGCGCGGCGACCGCCGACGACCGTAGTGTGGATAGTCTCAAAGCTGCCACCGTAGAGCCAGTCGTCATCAGTCAAATTCGGGAAAAACCCCGGTACACCTTGCCCTCCCGCTTGATGACACGCTGCGCAGTTGTCTGCGAACAATGCCTTGCCTGCGGACAGAATAAATCCGTTCATTTCAGGATCTTTGGCAATCGCCTGATACGACATGGCTGACACTTTGTCAAAATAGGGCTTTTGCTCGGCTGCGGCACGGTTCATATCGGCCATAAAGACTGCACGCGTATTCCAGTGGTGGCTAACGGTCTCGCCTTTGTCGTTGACGTAAGTGACGTTCGACATGCCTGAAAGGAAGCTTTTTCCAACCGGCCACGACGGATAGATAATCCAGTACACCAGCGCAAATACGACGCACGCATAAAATGAATAGACCCACCAGACCGGCAAGGGGTTGTTGTATTCCTGAAGATCACCATCCCAAGCGTGACCGGTAGTCTGCACCGTTTGTGATTGCAGTTTTTGTTCGCTCATGGTCTTTCCTTCGTGTCCTTATGTACGCCCGGGGTCTGGTCTTCGTCCAGAAAAGGCATGTCCCGATAGGATTCAAGTCGGTCGCCGCGCTGGCGGTTGCCATAAACGTACAACACGATGCCAATAAATGTGACTAAAAAAATAACCAGCGCGAGCGGTTTGGTATGTTCAGGTTTCGAAAACCACAGCAGCCATTCCATCGCATCTGGCCTTAACGGGTTTTGACGAACTCGTCGTCCGGGTATTTGCTGAAGTCCACCATGGTGCCCAGCACTTGCAGATAAGCCACGAGTGCGTCCATTTCACTCACGCCCGCTTTATTGCCATCGTAGTTGCCAAAATTGGCCTGCTCGATCAGGTTCTGCTGCGCATCGGAGATATGCAGTTGCCTGGCCACGCTCTCGCCAAATTTTTTAACATTGGTCTGATATTCGGCATCAGTCAACGAATACGGCACACCCACATTACGCAAGGCTTTCATCCGCAGTGCCACATCGGAAATATCAAGTGGGGTCGACAAGAGCCAAGGGTAGTTTGGCATGACCGACTCTGGCACCATCGATCGCGGCGCGACCAGGTGTTGCACATGCCACTCGTTGGAGTACTTGTTGCCAACCCGCGCCAAATCCGGCCCGGTGCGTTTGGATCCCCACTGGAATGGATGATCATATTGCGACTCGGCGGCTAGTGAGTAATGGCCATAGCGCAGCTTTTCGTCGCGGAAAGGACGAATCATTTGCGAGTGGCAAAGATAGCAACCCTCGCGTTGATATATATCACGCCCCCGCTGTTCAAGCGGCGTATATGGCCTGACGCCGTCAACTTTTTCAATAGTTTTGTCGATGAAAAAAAGCGGCGCGATTTCGACCAGTCCGCCGATACTGATCGCGAACATGGTCAGCACCAGCATCAGGCCAATGTTAGTTTCAATCCATTCATGTTTGAAATTGATATTCATTTTATGCTCCGGCACGCGCTAGCTTGGCGACGAGCTTGGCCTCCAGTGCCGCCTCTTCCCGCGTAGCCTGGCGTATGGTCATAAACATATTGAAGGCCATGGTGACCGCACCCGCCAGGAAAAACATGCCGCCAATGGCGCGCATGATGTAGAACGGCACCATCTGCGCGACCGACTCAACAAAGGAGTATTGCAGGTTACCAAACTGATCGAACGCGCGCCACATCAAGCCTTGCGTAATCCCGGAAATCCACATCGCTACGATATACAGCACGATACCAATGGTCGCCAGCCAGAAATGCACCTCGACCAGCTTATTACTGTACATCTTGGTATCCCACAACTTGGGCATCATGTGATACAGCGAACCAAAAGTAATCATCGCCACCCATCCCAGTGCGCCAGAGTGAACATGACCTACTGTCCAGTCGGTGTAATGCGACAGTGCGTTGACTTCTTTCAAGGACATCATGGGCCCCTCAAAAGTGGACATGCCATAGAAGGACAACGCGACAATCATGAAACGCATGATCGGATCAGTACGCAGTTTGTCCCACGCGCCGGAAAGCGTCATGATGCCGTTGATCATCCCGCCCCATGACGGCATTAACAACAGAATCGAAAAAGCAGCGGCCAGGGACGAGGTCCAGTCCGGCAGAGCGGTCCAGTGCAGGTGGTGCGCACCGACCCACATGTACATAAAGCCCAACGCCCAAAAGTGGACGATCGACAGCCGGTACGAATAAATGGGGCGCCCCGCCTGCTTCGGCACGAAGTAATACATCATGCCGAGAAAGGCTGCGGTGAGGAAGAAGCCGACCGCATTGTGGCCATACCACCACTGCGTCATCGCGTCCTGGGTACCGGCAAACAGGCTGTAGGATTTCATCGAAAACAGGCTGACCGGCATCGCCAGATTGTTAAAAGTGTGCAGCAGCGCCGTCGCCAGAATGAAGGCAAGATAAAACCAGTTAGCAACATAGATGTGCGGCTGCTTGCGGCGCATGACGGTCCCTACAAACAAAATCAGGTATGTCACCCATACAACCTCAATCAGAATATCGATTGGCCATTCCATCTCGGCATACTCGCGCGACTGGGTATAACCCATGACGTAGCTGATATCGGCCAACACGATCACCGCCATCCAGCCCCAAAAAGTAAAGCTGGCCATACCGTCTGAAATCAGGCGGGTCTGGCATGTACGCTGGACGATATAGTAGGAAGTGGCAAACAGCGCCGATCCGCCAAAACCGAAGATCACTGAGGTGGTGTGAACGGGACGGAATCGGCCAAATGAAAAATAGGGACTGTCAAAATTCAGAAATGGCCAAGCCAGTTCAGAGGCGATATACACTCCGACAAACATGCCGACCACAGCCCAGACCAGCGACATGATGGCAAATTTTTTAACAATCTCGAAGTTGTACTGCTCGGCACTTGTATAAGTGGTTACCGCCATTGGAAGCTCCTGATCTGCCTGCCCTGGCAGGATAAAACAGCATATTATAATATAAGAAAAGCCGCAGAATTATACGCCGCGCGTTCGGTCTCTTGCAAGTCGTTTAAGGCTGACCCTCCGACTTGAGGAGCGCCTTCAAATCCTTGGCAATCACCTCCGCGCCGCTGCCGTATGGCATCAACAGGCGCAAACGGCCTTCCTGGTCATAGATATAAGTCCCTGCACTATGATCGATCAGATAGTCGCCCTGTTTCCGGCCGGTAGTCTTTTCGTAGATAACTTTGTATTCCTTCGCGAGCGCCGCCAAGTGTGCAGAGTCCGTAAGCATCCCCAGAAAAGTCGAGTTAAACGCGGGTACGTATTTTTTTAAAATGTCCGGTGTATCTCGCTCCGGGTCTACCGTTACAAAAATGACCTGAACTTTATTCGCATCGGCTCCCATCGATTTCAATGCCATCGCAAAGTCGGACAAAGTCGTCGGACACACATCAGGGCAATGCGTATAACCAAAAAAAATCGCGACCAGCTTGCCCCGAAAATCGGACAGTTTGCGGGTTTGGCCGTTGTGGTCAGTCAATTCAAAATCCCGGGCGAAGGACGCGCCGGTAATATCCGTGGCATGAAACACGGGCGCAGGCGGCTCGCTTTTCTGACAAGCCAGCAGCGATGCGGCCAGAAATAGTGTTGCGAACAGTGCTCTGGTTTTCATATCAGCATTTGGCAGACAGCAGTTACGGGCGAACTACAGGGGCCATTTATAGTAGTGATCGACCAGCATCACCGCAAACAACAAACTCAGGTGCCAGATCGAAAAGCGGAAGGTTTCCCTGGCCAGCGCATCGCTGTAATTACGGTATAAGCGCCAGCCGTAGGCGATGAACATACCCCCGAGAATGACCGCGCCCACCAGATAAATCCAGCCACCCATACCGGTGCCCAGCGGCAGCATGGTGACAGCAAACAATATCAAGGTGTAGAGCAGAACGTGCAAGCGAGTGTAATCATCGCCATGCGTCACCGGCAGCATCGGCAAACCTGCCTTTGCATATTCTTCTTTACGGTACAACGCCAACGCCCAGAAGTGTGGCGGCGTCCAGGCGAAAATAATCAGGAATAGCAGCAGCGCATCGTGATGGATTTCGCCGGTGGCGGCGACCCATCCGAGCACGGGTGGCATAGCGCCGGACGCGCCGCCAATGACGATATTTTGCGGGGTCGCCGGTTTGAGGATGACGGTATAGATCACCGCATAGCCAACGAAGGTGGCGAGAGTCAGCCACATGGTCAGCGGGTTAACGAAGGTGTTAAGCAGATACAAGCCCACGCCGCCCACCACGCCCGAGAAAACCAGGGTCTGAGTGCTGGTCAGTTCACCCAGCGGAAGCGGGCGCGCGCGGGTGCGTGCCATGACTGCATCAATTTTTTGTTCAACCAGACAATTAAACGCTGCCGCTGCACTGGCAACCAGTGCAATACCAATCGTGCCCGCCCACAATACTTGCCAGGCGGGCAAGCCGGGGACGGCGAGAAACATACCGATCACGGCAGTAAATACAATCAGGCTGACGACACGCAGTTTGCACAAAGCGAGAAACTGTTGGCAACGACACGCAGCACCAGCGAGCATCAAGCTCTGGGTCATGCTAATTCCTTCTTACTTTAAAATTCAACATCACCATCCCCGCCAGCAATAATGCGGCTCCGGCATTATGCGCCACGGCAATCGGTAGCGGCAGGCTGAACACGATATTGCTGATTCCCAGCAAGACTTGCACCGCCAGCACGCCCAGCAACATGATGGCAATCCCGGAATAGCCTGGCGTTTTCGACAAGCGCGTCGCCAGCCAGACCAGGTACAGAGTGACGATCAGCGCCATCAAACGATGCGTCCAGTGAATTGCCGTCAATGCGGTCAGCGGGAGTAATTCGCCACTCGCCGTTTCACCCAGATTACGGTGCAAGGTATAGGCATGCGCAAAATCCATCTGTGGCAGCCAACTCCCCTGACACGTCGGGAAATCAGTACAGGCGAGTGCGGCATAGTTGGTGCTCACCCAGCCGCCAAGCGCTATTTGGACTGCTACCAGCACCAGACCTATTGCCGCCGCGTTGCGTAAGTGATTAGCACGAGCGAAATAGGCCTGGCGCGAGGCCGGGTTTTCGCGCCGCCACAACCAGACCAATAAAGCGAGCGTAGTCATACCGCCTAATAAATGTGCAGACACGACGAATGGCTTCAGCAATTGAGTCACTGTCCACATACCCAGCAAAGCCTGAAACACAATCAGGCCAAGCAAGCTTAACGGCAAACCCACACCTCCCTGGGTCTGCCTGCGCTGCCGCCAGGCCAAGACAAAAATCGCCAGGATCAAAACGCCGAGCGTGCCCGCAAAGTACCGATGCACCATCTCTTTCCATGCTTTGGCATGCGACACCACGCCGTTCGGGCTGGTTTTGAGTGCGGCATTAATTTCATCTGCCGCATGATGGGGCGTGATCTGCCCATAACATCCCGGCCAGTCTGGGCACCCCAGTCCCGCATCCGAAAGGCGTACATAAGCGCCCAGTGGCACCACAAAAAAAGTCAGCGCCAGGGCGGCCAAAATGAGCTTTCTATATATGCCCACCTCGTATTAACCGATTTGCGAAGCTTTTAGCAACAATTTCATATCCTTGATAATGCCTTTAGGGTCGGCGTTTTCCGGAAAACGCAGCATCAGGTTGCCTAGTGGATCAACCACATAAACGTGATGAGCACCCACGCGTACGACAGGAAACTGATCAACAAATATCGGCTCGCTTGCCCGCCAGACACGTAATCCAGAATGCAATTTTAACAGTGCGGGCGAAGGCGTGCCCGCATCCGTTACCACCCATACCCGCTCGACCCGATCCTGATCTTTACCTTGAGATATATGCGATTGACGCATGTAATACAGCAAGGTCGAACAGGTAGCATCACAGGCCGCTTCGCCCACATAGACCATCAGCCATTTACCCTTCAATGCATCCAGCGTATAAGGCGTGCCATCCAACAGGGTGCCAGCCGTATGCGCCAAAGGTGTGACCGTCAACAAGCTGCCATAGTTTTTATGCTTGTCCGGATGCCAGCCAACATACGACAACCAGGCTGCAATCATCGGAACAGCAAAAAAAACCAGCAATAGTAAAAACTTAGTTCGTGATGTCATCGCTGCTCGTATTCCGTTTCAAATTTAGAACCATCCACAGTACGGCCAGCGTAGCCGCCAGACCGTACCACTGTATCGCATAACTGGTGTGCATCGACGCGCCCGTATCGGGTCGCGGCCAGCGCCTCACCAGACCATCACCCGTGTCGTTGGTCTGTTGCAGCAGGATCGGCTGCAAGCTCAAACCGCTGCCCGCCGCATAACGTTCAAAATTCAGGTTCTGCCACACACGCCCTGCCGATTGCGCCCCCGTCAACTCGAAATAGCGCGTATTTGGATCCAGTGCGATCCCTACTATTTTAAGTTGCGCCACAAGTCGCGGAATCGGCGGCAGCACAGTACGACTTTTGCCGACCGGAATCCAGCCGCGATTGATTAACACAAACTGCTTACCTCCCTCGATCCGCATGGGTGTTAACACGTGATAACCCGCAATGCCATTTTCTATCCGGTTATCAAGCAAAATTTCATGCGCGGGATCAAACACACCTCGCACCTCCACTCGCCGATACAGAACATGATCTTTGGCAATCCCCTCCTCGCCAAGAATCAAAACAGGATCATGTTCTGCCGCATCGACACGCACCTGCAAAGCGCGTTTGTATGCTGCACGATGTAATTGCCAGTTACCGAGCGACAGCGTTAACCCGATCAACGCAATTGCCGCCAGAGTCGGCCAGATGCCTGGCGTAAATTGCCAATGTCCCAGCCGAATCCGCACTATTGATCCGGCCAGCTTTATCCGTGAATCAAGCGGCATATTTCACACGCGCATCTTGGAAGAACTTTTGCACCCGGTCGGGTGATTTCCCAAGCGACT
>JBEBIZ010000028.1:0-27265 GCA_040080135.1 Thiobacillaceae bacterium | reverse complement strand
AAAGATATTTTCTGTGAGGCTCGATCACCCTCAGGACCGGGCTCGTCCAACAAACGGTTCAGATCGTGGCTGTGCACGATCTAACCTTATTCGTTGGGCCGCTTGGCCATGTTCAACACTGAATTATGTTCCGTTCTTGCATTCAACAACCCCGGAAATCAGCGGATACTCCTGACTTAAGACAATTCAGCAAAGTAACCCCCGGCTTTGCCCGGCGACTCGGGTAAAATGTCGAGATGAATGCCCCTTCGCTCCTGGAAGCGCCACCCGTCTCGGTCATCAAGGTCAGGGGCGAGACCCTCACCGAACTGCCGCATGACCTTTATATTCCGCCGGATGCGCTGGAGGTATTCCTGGAGGCGTTTGAAGGTCCGCTCGACTTGCTGCTGTATCTGATCCGCCGTCAGAATCTGGACGTGCTGGATATTCCGATGGCGGCGCTGACCAAACAATATATGACTTATGTCGAAGCGGCGCGCAAGACGCGGCTGGAGCTGGCGGCGGAATACCTGCTGATGGCGGCGATGCTGATCGACATCAAATCGCGCATGTTGCTGCCGCGTGTGGAGCAAAATGCCGAGGCGAATGAAGCCGACGATCCGCGTGCCGAGCTGGTGCGGCGTTTGCTGGAATACGAGCAAATGAAGCTGGCAGGCCAGATGATTGGCGCGCTGCCGCAAGAGGGGCGCGATTTTGATGCCGTGAGCGTATTTTTACCGGCCGCCGCCAAACGTTTACCCGCGTTGCATCCTGAGGAATTGGCGGCTGCATGGCTTGCGATCCTGTCTCGCGCCAAGAACAAAACCCATCATCGTATTGGTCATCAGGAATTGTCGATACGCGAACACATGAGCCGGATTCTAAAACGGCTTAGGCCTGGAGAATTCATGGAATTCAAAGACTTGTTTCCTGAGTCTTCCACTGTACATGAGCTTGTTGTGACCTTTTTGGCCGTGCTTGAGTTGACCAAGGAAACTCTCCTTGATGTGACGCAAGCAGAATCGTTTTCGCCTATTTATGTGAGATTGCATGAATCTGCAGCCGAATGAAAATCTGGATGATTTGAAGCTGGTGTTGGAAGCAGCACTGCTGGTGGCACCTGAACCGCTGTCTTTGATTGAACTCAAACGCATGTTCGAGAACGAGCTTTCCAACGATCAGTTGCGTCTGGCTCTGGAAGAGTTGCGTCAGCAATGGCAGGACAAAGGAGTCGAACTGGTACAGGTCGCGGACGGCTGGCGTTTTCAGACACGTGCCGAGATGCAGCCCTGGCTGACCCGCTTGAAGGATGAAAAGCCGCCGCGTTATTCGCGCGCGGTGCTTGAAACGCTAGCGATCATTGCCTATCGTCAACCGGTCACGCGCGGCGATATCGAGGATATTCGCGGCGTGGCCGTCAATCCGAATATCATTAAAACGCTGGAAGAGCGCGACTGGATCGAGGCTATTGGTCACCGGGATGTGCCTGGCCGACCGGCCTTGTTCGGCACCACCGGACATTTCCTGAGCGATCTGGGGATGCGAACCTTGTCCGAGCTTCCGCCGCTGGAGGAGCTGGGCAATCTTGTGACACCGGATGAAACCGGGTTGATTCCCGGACTTGTCGAGACCCGCTCGACTGAAACGTTTACCCCATGCGCCATTATTGAAGTGGCCCGTAGTACCCAAATTACCGAGACCGTACAAGATGCCCCGTAATCCTTCCAGTCGTCCTCCAGTCGCGCCGTCCGGCCGCGCCGCCCGGCGCATGCAGCCCGTGGCCGAACCGGTGCTGGTCGAGGAGCGCTTGCAAAAAGCGCTGGCTTCAGCTGGCCTCGGTTCGCGCCGCGAGATGGAAACCTGGATTAGCGAGGGGCGCGTTCAGGTCAACGGTGAAACGGCGGTCATCGGCAGCAAAGTCTGCGCGAGCGACATCATCAAGGTGAGTGGCAAGCGGGTGTATATCCGCTTTGAAGACAAGCGCACGCGCATCCTGATTTATCACAAGGCCGAAGGCGAAATTGTCAGCCGCGACGACCCGGAAGGGCGCGATACGGTATTCGACAATCTGCCCAAACTGCGTGGTTCCAAATGGATCGCGATTGGCAGGCTCGATTTCAATACCGAAGGCCTGATGATTTTTACCACGTCGGGCGAGCTCGCCAACAATCTGATGCACCCGCGCTTTGAAGTCGAGCGCGAGTACGCAGTTCGCGTGCTGGGCGAGCTCACCGACGAAATGATCCAGAAATTGCTGGACGGTGTGGAGCTGGACGATGGTCCCGCCAAACTGCAAAGCCTTTTTGTGGCAGGCGGTGAGGGCGCAAACCGCTGGTATCGCGTGATCATCATGGAAGGCCGCAAGCGCGAAGTGCGGCGGTTGTTCGAGCACCTTGGCCTGACGGTTTCGCGCCTGACCCGCATACGCTTCGGCCCGATTGCTCTGCCGCCGCAATTGCGTCGTGGGCAAAAAGCCGAACTGGACGAAGATGCTGTCGCGCAGATTCTAAACTGGGCCGAGATGGCACCGAGTCCGCGCCGTAAACCACGCATCACACACGGAAAACCGACGGCCAAGCCGCGCTATCGTTAATCAGCGCCGATTCATTAGCGCGCTTTTTCGTAAATTGCCATCATTTGCGGCTGTAGTGCAGTCAATGCCTGGATGCGATTGGCGGGCGCGGGGTGGGTGCTGAGAAACTGCGGCGGCTGGCTGCCGCTGGATGCCTTGCTCATTTTTTCCCACAAGATGATGGCTGCACGGGGATCGTAACCCGCACGCGCGGCGAGTTCGATGCCGTAGCGATCTGCCTCCGATTCCGATTCGCGGCTATTTGGCAAGGTGAGCGCGACATCGGCTACCGGTGCCAGAATCGACAAATCACGCCCAGCCAGAATCGAGCCGAGTTGCAGGCCGCCCTGCGTCGCCATTGCGCGCGACATGCGCTCGCGTCCATGACCCAGTAGTGCGTGGGAAATTTCATGTCCCATGATCTGTGCAATTTCGTCATCGGTCAGCGCGAGCTTCTGGATGATGCCGGTGTAAATCGCCATTTTGCCGCCGGGCATACACCAGGCATTGAGCGTTGGTTCGTCAATCACCGCGACTGACCATTTCCAGTTGCGGCTCTCCGCATACATATTGCCTGCTTGTACGATCAGGCGATCGGTAATGCGCTTGACGCGTGCGGTGAGCGCAGCATCACCGTTGAGTTTGCCTTTGCCCTGAGCTTCGGTCAGTGTTTGCGCATAGGCTTGGGCGGACGACTGTTGCGCTTGCGATTCCGACACCAGAATCAGTTGTTTGCGTCCGGACACCGGGTTGGCCTGACAGGCAACGAGCAGGCTGGCGAGACCGATGGTGATCAAGGTTTTAGTTTGCATAATGACTCCAGAAAATGCAGTGAGATAAGGATTACTTATTATTTGAGGCGGTCTGCATTACGTTGTGACTGGATATTTTTTGCATCGCTCAGAATATCCAGCGTTGTTTGCCATGCAGCACTCACCAGTTGGCAAAATGGCACCAACTTGCTTCGCTGTGTAATGAGCGGCTGAGCAGAATGAGGGCGCCCGGAAGCCATCTGCCAAGCGGCTAGCGTACGGATATATTCCATGCGCTGCTGGTGCTGAATCATGATGGGGGGCAAGCCTGCGGCTAGCAGCGGCAGGTTGGCAAGCAATCGTGCGAGTCGTCCGTTTCCATCTGCAAACGGGTGGATGCGGACAAAGCCTGCATGAATCTCGCAATACGCCTGAATCGCCAGAGCCACGTCGTTTTGCGCCTGTTCTATGTGCACATTCAGGTCAATCATCCACGTTTCCATTAGCGCAGGAACATCCGATGGCAGCGCATAAGCATCGTTGTACGCTGATTTACTATCCAGTACCACATAGCTGTCGTTAGGCTCACGCTTCCAGGCACCGACGGGTGCAAGCGTGTCAAACACTTGCTCGGTTTGCACCCGGCGATGCATGTCAAACAGATCTGTTTCGGTCAGTGCGTGCGGCGCTTCACTCCACGCCCACACCCAATCCAGTGCACGCGCATGACCGATGACTTCCTGATGGTCTTTGAGCGATTTCCCACCGATGGTGAGTCCCTCGCTCAGAACCAAAGCCGTTTCACCCAGACTCAGCGTATTGCCTTCCAGTGCGGTAGAGTGGTGCGTCCATTCGGTGCGCAGGCGCGTGAGCACGCCGGCACGAACATCAGCATCCAGCTCCGCCAGGCAGGTGAGGATCATTTCAAATACCGCGCAGCAATTCGTTAATACCCACTTTTGACAAAGTTTTTTCGTCCACTTTTTTGACGATCACCGCGCAATACAAGCTGTAACTTCCGTCTTTGGACGGCAGATTACCGCTGACCACGACAGATCCAGATGGTACGCGCCCGAAAAACACTTCGCCAGTTTCGCGGTCGTAAATTTTTGTGCTCTGGCCGATATACACACCCATCGAAATCACGCAGTTGTCCTCCACGATCACGCCTTCGACGACTTCGGAGCGTGCGCCGATAAAGCAGTTGTCGCCGATGATGGTCGGGTTGGCCTGCACCGGTTCGAGCACGCCGCCGATGCCAACGCCGCCGGAAAGATGCACGTTCTTGCCGATTTGGGCGCATGAGCCGACGGTCGCCCAGGTATCCACCATCGCGCCGTCATCAACGTACGCACCGATGTTGACGTAGGAGGGCATCAGCACCACGTTTTTGCCGATGTATGAACCACGGCGGGCGGCGGCGGGCGGCACCACACGGAAGCCACCCTCGCGAAAATCCTTGGAGTTGTAGTCGGCAAACTTGCTGGGCACCTTGTCGAAATAATTGGTGAAGCCGCCTTTGATAAACGCGTTGTCTTCCAGACGGAACGACAGCAAAACCGCTTTTTTGAGCCATTGATGGGTCGTCCAGTTTTGACCGTCTGTGCGTTCGGCCACGCGTAGTTGTCCCTTGTCCAGCATCTCGATCACGGTCATGACCGCATCCTTGACGCGCGCCTCCGCATTGCGCGGGGTAATGTCAGCGCGACGTTCAAAGGCTTCTTCAATAATGGTTTTCAGCTCTTGCATGGTGGTTCCTTGGATAAGTAATGAATCGGGTTAGAAATCGGATTGGATGAGATCGACAATGCGGTGTGCGGCCTCGATACAGGCATCGAGATTTTCTACCAGCGCAATGCGGACATAGCCTTTACCCGGGTTGGTGCCCGCAGCATCGCGTGCCAGAAAACTGCCCGGAAGCACGGTTACATGCCGGATTCGATAGAGCTCGCGGGCAAACCATGCATCATCGCCGCCCGGTACTTTGGCCCACAGATAAAAGGCCGCATCGGGTGCGTCAAACTGCAAGTGGTCTTTCAGCATGGGCATGACCGCAGCGAACTTTTCGGTGTACTGGTGGCGGTTTTCGACCACGTGCGCTTCATCGTTCCAGGCAGCAATACTCGCAGACTGGACAGCAGGGCTCATCGCACTGCCGTGATAGGTGCGATACAGCAGAAATTGTTTGAGGATGTCAGCATCGCCCGCGACCATGCCGGAACGCAGACCGGGAACATTGGAGCGTTTGGACAACGAGTTGAAAACGACCAGACGGCTGAAATCGCGACCGAGCTGTTTTGCAGCGGTCAAGGCCCCCAGCGGTGGCGCGCCTTCCTGAAAATAAATTTCCGAATAGCACTCGTCTGCCGCGATGATAAAACCATGCTGCCTGGACAGGTCGAACAGGGTTTTCCACTCGGACAGGGACATCACCTTGCCCGTGGGATTGCCCGGCGAGCAGACATATACAAGGTTGACCTGCTCCCACATATCATCCGGTACGCGCGAAAAATCCATGCGGAAATTATTATCGGCCACGGTATTCAGGAAGAAGGGGTGCGCACCCGCCAGCAGCGCAGCGCCTTCGTAAATCTGGTAAAACGGATTGGGCGAAATAATCACGCGGCGACCGTGGCGGCTGGAATCCACACTGGCCTGGGCAAAGGCAAACAGCGCCTCGCGTGAGCCATTCACCGGCAAAACCTGCGTAGCGGGGTCAAGTTCAACACCGTAGCGCCGGTTTGCCCATATCGCAATCGACATCCGCAGTGCGTCCGAACCCTGAGTGATGGGATAATTCGCCAGCCCGCCCAGACCAGCGACCAGGGCATCCTTGATGAACTGCGGTGTGGGGTGCCTGGGTTCGCCGATGGACAGATTGATTGCTGCGTAGTCGGGGTTCGGCGTCGCTCCGGCGAACAATTCACGCAGCTTCTGGAACGGGTAGGGGTGAAGCGCGGCAAGCCTTGGATTCATCACACATAACGATTTTTTTGACCTCGCCATTATATATGCCGCAAGCCGCTCGTTTCCGTTTCTGGGCTATTCCTAGTCTGTTGTTTGGCGCCACCATGTGGGGGCTGATCTGGTATCCCTACCGTTTATTGCAGGAGGCTGGGGCAGGCGGCGTAGCCACTTCTTTTCTGACGTATCTGATCCCGCTGGTGTTGACTCTACCGTTTATCTGGCGACATCTGCTAACTGCGCGTGCGCATTTTGGCTGGCTTGCGATATTGGCGTTGTCTGCGGGCTGGACCAATATGGCCTACGTGCTTGCAGTGATCGAAGGCGAGGTCATGCGCGTGGTGCTGCTGTTTTATCTGGCACCCGTGTGGACAGTATTTTTCGCGCGCTGGCTGCTGGACGAAAAGCTCACCGTGTGGGGTTGGGCGATCATGCTTTTTTCCTTTGCGGGGGCGCTGGTCATGCTGTGGCCACAGGGTGGTGGCCTGCCGCTGCCGGCTAACCGTGCCGAGTGGATCGCCTTGTCTGCCGGAGTGTGCTTTGCACTGGCCAATGTGGTGGCGCGCAAAGTGGATGGTGCCGACGAATGGGCCAAGTCGCTCGCGGTCTGGATCGGCGTGTGCGTGGTAGCCGGGCTGGCGACTGTGTTCGTCGCCGAGCCATTTGCATTCATGGCGCAGGCCAGCACACACACCTTGCTGATTCTGCTGGGCGTCGGGGTATGTATAGGTGCCATGACTTTGACGGTACAGTATGGGTTGTCGCACACGCTTGCCAACCAGGCCATCATTATTTTTCTGTTTGAATTGATCGTGGCTGCGCTGTCATCCTGGTTGTGGGTAAACGAAACCCTGAGCCTGCGCGAATGGGTCGGCGCAGCGATGATCGTGGCGGCGAGCCTGTTTTCCGGCCATATGGAAGACGCCCCAACCAGCGAGGAACAGCATGCCCACTAGCCAAGAGTCAATCATTAGCGGTTTCCTGCATGCCGGATTACTGGTTGCGGATTTGCACGTTTCCAGAACTTTCTATGAATCGGTATTGGGTTTGATTCCGTTACCGGATCGTCCCGCCTTGCCTTATCCCGGCGAGTGGTACGCGCTGAATTCGCACCAGCAATTACACTTGATGTGCCTGCCCAATCCGGATGCTACCTCGCTTCGCCCTACCCACGGCGGACGTGATCGCCATATCGCATTGGGTGTGCCCCGGCTCACTGATCTAAGAGCCCGCCTGGATTCGGCAGGCGTGACGTACACACCCAGTCAATCAGGTCGCCCGGCGTTGTTTTGTCGTGACCCTGACGGCAACACCCTGGAGTTCGTCGAAAGCCGGGGCTGACTGAAAAGTGACCGCTTCGCTGCAAAACTGTGATTCACACCCCGCGCCGAATGAATGATCCGGGTTAAAATCTCGCGCTTGATCCATTTTTAAATCATCGTTTCATGGCGCTTATCGTACAAAAATATGGCGGCACTTCCGTTGGCAGCACCGAGCGCATTCGCGCCGTGGCCGAACGCGTAGCCAAATTCAAAATGCTCGGGCATCAGGTTGTGGTTGTTCTGTCCGCCATGTCCGGCGAAACCAACCGGCTGATTGGTCTGGCAAAAGAAATTCAAGCGACGCCCGATCCGCGCGAACTGGACGTGCTGGTTTCGACTGGCGAGCAGGTCACCATCGCGCTGCTGGCGATGGCGCTGAAAGACCTGGGACTGAAAGCCAAAAGCTATACTGGTACGCAGGTACGGATTCTCACCGACAACGCACATACCAAAGCGCGCATTCTGAACATTGACGAAGCCAACATGCGCGCTGATCTCGATTCCGGTCATGTCGTCGTCGTCGCGGGCTTCCAGGGCGTGGACGAAGCGGGCAATATCACCACGCTCGGTCGTGGCGGTTCGGATACCACCGGCGTGGCGCTGGCTGCCGCACTCAAGGCAGACGAATGCCAGATCTATACTGATGTGGATGGCGTCTACACGACTGACCCACGCATCGTGCCGGAAGCGCGTCGCCTTAAAACCATCACCTTCGAGGAAATGCTGGAAATGGCCAGCCTCGGCTCCAAGGTGCTGCAAATCCGCTCGGTGGAATTCGCCGGCAAATACAAAGTGAAACTCCGCGTGCTCTCCAGTTTCCAGGAATCTGGCGACGGCACGCTTATCACCTTCGAGGAAAACGACATAATGGAACAGGCCATCATCTCCGGCATCGCGTTCAATCGCGACGAAGCCAAAATCACCGTGCAGGGCGTACCCGATTGCCCTGGCATCGCTTACCAGATACTCGGCCCGGTGGCGGATGCCAATATTGACGTCGACATGATTGTGCAAAACGTAGGTCATGCGAACACCACTGATTTCACCTTTACAGTGCATCGCAATGACTTTGCCAAGGCAATGGCCATCGTCAAGACAACTGCTGCTGCCATCGGCGCGCAGGAAGTCACGGGCGATGACAAGATCGCGAAGGTTTCAATCGTAGGTGTTGGCATGCGCTCGCATGTTGGCATTGCACGTCAGATGTTCGAGACGCTGGCGAAAGAAAATATCAACTTGCAAATGATTTCCACTTCCGAGATCAAAATTTCGGTTGTGGTCGATGACAAATACATGGAACTGGCCGTACGTGCCCTGCATCTGGCGTTTGAACTCGATAAGGCACCCGCCTGAACGCAGAAGCGAATAGCTTTCATCCGCGCTTTCCGTTAGAATTCGCGGCGTTCGGAGACATGGCCGAGAGGTTGAAGGTACTCCCCTGCTAAGGGAGCATACGGGCAAAACCTGTATCGAGGGTTCGAATCCCTCTGTCTCCGCCAATAAAAATGCGTATAATGCGCAAGCTTAAATTCCGCCGCCCGACGTATTGCGGCAGGATATAAAACAACGCGCCGGTAGCTCAGCTGGATAGAGTACTTGGCTACGAACCAAGGGGTCAGGAGTTCGAATCTCTTCCGGCGCACCAACATTAAAGGGGTTAGCTTAGGCTAGCCTCTTTGCATTTCCGGGGTTTGTCGCTACCTGCATGGACGCGGTCTTGTGTTACGCGGTAGCCTGATTGCGACACTGATATAACGATTCGTCTATGAGCCCCTGCGAACTGACCGCCCCCCATATCCGCGCGATTGCGCCTTATCTGCCCGGCAAGCCGATCTCCGAGCTGGCACGTGAGCTTGCCCTGGACGAGGCCGACATCATCAAGCTCGCATCCAACGAGAATCCGCTCGGCCCCAGCCCCATGGGTTTGGCGGCAGCACAGGAAGCGCTGCACGACATGGCGCTGTATCCCGATGGCGCGGGCTTTGCGTTGAAGGCCAAGCTGAGTTCGAAGCTCGGTCTGCTACCTGATCAAATCGTTCTGGGCAACGGTTCAAACGATGTGCTGGATATGGTGGCGCGGGCGTTTTTGTCTGCAGGCACGTCGGCGGTGTATTCACGTCACGGGTTTGCGGTTTATCCGATTGCGACGCTGACGGCAGGGGCTGCCGGGATTGAAGTGCCTGCACAGCATTACGGCCACGACCTGGCGGCAATGCGCGCGGCGATTCGCGCTGATACCCGCGTGGTGTGGATAGCGAATCCGAATAATCCGACCGGGACGTTTCTGCCGTGGACGGAAATTGAGGCGTTCCTGAACGACGTGCCGCCGCAGGTGCTGGTGGTGCTGGACGAAGCCTATGGCGAATATCTTCCGCCGCAGGATCGTTTTGATACGGTGGCCTGGCTGGCGCGTTTTCCTAATCTTCTGATTACCCGCACCTTCTCCAAAGCCTATGGCCTGGCGGGTTTGCGGGTGGGCTATGGTCTGGGTGATGCGGCGGTGATTGATTTGTTGAACCGGGTTCGGCATCCGTTCAACGTGAATCTGCCCGCGCTGGCGGCGGCAGAAGCGGCGCTGGATGATGCGGATTTTCTGGCGCGTAGCTATGCGCTGAATCGGGCGGGGATGGCGCAACTGGTGCAAGGTTTGACTACGTTGGGTCTGGAGCATGTACCATCGAAAGGGAATTTTTTGCTGGTGAAAGTGGGCGATGCCGCGCGGGTCAATACCGAATTGTTGCAGCGCGGCGTGATTGTGCGTCCGGTTGGCAATTACGGCTTGCCGGAATTTTTGCGTGTGTCGGTGGGTTTGCAGGCGCAAAATGCCCGCTTTCTCGACGCGTTGAAGGCCAGCCTGTGAGCAGTCATTGCAAGATAGATCGCCTGGCGATTGTGGGAGTGGGGCTGATTGGCGGCTCGTTTGCACTCGCGTTGAAACAGGTGGGCGCAGTGCGCACCGTGCTGGGTGTGGGTCGCAACCCCGCACGGCTCACGATTGCACGCGAACTTGAATTGATCGATGGCGTGGCGGATTACGCCGAGGCCGGACAGGCCGATTGCATCCTGCTGGCATTGCCGGTGGGCGAGACCGGAGCGGTGTTGCGGCAGTTAGCGCCCCATCTGAAACCAGGCGCGATCATCACCGATGTCGGCAGCACCAAAGCCAATGTCGTTGCGGCTGCACGCTCAGCGCTCGGCCCGCGTTTCAGCGACTTCGTGCCGGGTCATCCCATCGCCGGTTCCGAACAGAACGGCCCCGGTGCTGCACGCGCCGATTTGTTTCGGGGAAAAAAAGTCGTGCTCACACCGCAAACCGACACCCGCACTGAGGCACTCGAAACCATCAAGGCGTTGTGGCAAGCAAGCGGCGCGCAGATCGAAATCCTGGATGCCGAATTGCACGACCGCATATTCGCGGCAGTCAGCCACCTGCCGCACCTGGCCGCGTTTGCGCTGGTAGACGAGCTGGCGCAGCGTGTTGATGGTGATACCTACTTTCATTTCGCCGCCAGCGGCTTTCGTGACTTCACCCGCATTGCAGGCAGCAGCCCCGAGATGTGGCGCGATATTGCGCTGGCGAATCGTGAAGCGGTGCTGACCGAACTGGATGCTTATCTTGCCGCGCTGCAAAACCTGCGCACTACGGTGTCGGCAGAAGATGGCGCAGCCTTGCTGGAAATTTTTTCGCGCGCCCGCGCGGCACGCGAACACTGGCTGAAGACGCAAGACTGAATGTATAGCGCTGTGCATGCGATACGAGTTACGCCATGTAGATAGTTTCCTGCATTTCCTGTGGGGGCGTGCATTTTTAGTAACGTTCATGTATCCATGAAAGAAGGGGCGCAACATGACAATTACAACCTTGCACGCTTTGCCCGCTTTTGCTGACCGTATTACCGCAGTCGCGCTTCGCAGCGCACGGCTTCATGTGTCAGTGAGTAGTGAGTGAAGATGCAAGACAAACGGTGGCCACATCAATTTTTTAACGGCGTGAAATGTGATGATGAAAGACCTGCTCCCCGTTTGTGCGAGGGGAAGGCCACGGTTTCTTTTGCGCACGTTGAAAACCGTGGTCTTCCCCTGTTATTCTTCTGAACGCTAACGAATCGTTCTATCCGACTCTCGGGAGCGGTGATGTTATGTGCCGCAGCGAGTTCACGAGCCGACGTAATTAAATGAGGGCAAACCCATGTCTGACATGATTCTGTTAGGTACTCGCAAGGGCACCGTCATATTCGATCGTATTCATTCAAGCTGGCATCCTCGTCCCATCGTGCATGCGGGCATTCCCGTCTGTTACGCGGCGCGCGATCCGCGTGATGGCACGCTGTGGGCGTGTCTGGACCATGGGCACTGGGGGCCTAAGCTGGCACGTTCGCGCGACGGGGGCGCGACCTGGGAGGATGTGACGTCGTTGAAGTATCCCGAGGGCGCGCGCTATATCGCCAAGGTTCTGCCCACCCCGGATTTCGATCCGTCCGCGCCGTCCGCGCAGCCCGAGTATGCCGATGCCAGCGTGCTTAAAATCTGGGCGATGGCGTTTGGTCCTGCCAGTCAACCAGGGCGGATCTACGCCGGGACGATTCCCGGCGGCCTGTTCGTCAGCGACGATGGCGGCGTTAGTTGGGAACTCAACCGGCCGCTGTGGAACCACGAGAGTCGCGGCGGCGATCTGTTCGCTGGCGATGCGACGTCTGAAAACCGCTGGCACGGTACGCCCGCGAGTATTGATTACGGCGTGTTCGAACCTGGCATTCATTCGATCATCGTAGACCCGCGCAATGCGGATCACGTGCTGGTTGCGGTATCGACCGCCGGAGTCATCGAAACGACCGATGGCGGCCAGACGTGGGCAAGTCGCAATCGCGGCGTGTTGAATGATTATTTGCCGAATCCGGAATCCGAGTGGGGGCACGATCCGCATTTCGTGACCGCGTGTCCGGCGCACCCCGATCATCTCTGGCAGCAAAATCACTGCGGTGTTTTTTACAGCGACGACGCGGCCCGGAATTGGAAAAAAGTCAGTGTGCCGGATGCGGGGGTGCATTTCGGTTTCCCCATCGCGGCGGACGCGAATGACGGGCGCACCGCGTGGGTGGTGCCAGCGCGCGCGGATATGGAACGCATGGCGATCGGAGGCGGCCTGTTTGTTGCGCGAACGACCGATGGCGGGCAGTCATGGCAAGCGTTTCGACATGGCCTGCCGCAGGAGAATACCTACGACATCGTGCTGCGGCATGGCCTTGATGTGGCGGACGATCGTTTATGTTTTGGCAGCACGACGGGAAATGTCTATGTGTCGGAAGACCGGGGTGAATCCTGGCAATGCCTCGGTAATAATTTTCCACCGGTGTATTCAGTAAGATTCGGCTGAACGCCATGCCTGTTGTGCAGATGACGCAACATCTTTACCGCTTCTTCCCGCAATTGAAGAACCGGACGATTACGGTGCCCGCCGGTTCGGTTGCTGAAATTTTGCGTGCAGTCAACGAGATCGCCCCCGGCTTTGCCGATTACGTGCTCGACGAACATGGGGCGCTGCGTCGGCATGTGACGCTCTGTATCGATGACACTATCGTGATTGACAGAAAGAGGCTCTCTGATCGCGTCCCCGATGGCGGCACGGTTTACATTTTTCAGGCCTTGAGCGGGGGCTGAAAGTGGTTTTCAAACGGATACCTTTCTGCGCCTCAGCAAGGGCGGATGAGCGTAGCGTTATCCGCCGTATGGTGGAGGAACGCTCACATTTGACAGACATGTCTTTGGTGCATTCATCGCCAGGGACGGTACCCCTTGTGGATACTGGCCTTCTGCCTAAGGCACGCTGAAATTTTTCACGGTTGGACACTATTAACTCAGGACGTTTGATGGAATTTCTCGATTTACCTGCCCACACCACCGCGCGCGGTACGGTGCGTTTACCCGGTTCTAAAAGTATTTCCAATCGCGTGTTACTGCTGGCGGCGCTGGCGAGCGGCACGACGGTCGTGCGCGCGCTGCTCGATTCGGACGACACGCGGGTGATGCTCGATGCCTTGCGCGCATTGGGCGTGGGCGTCACACGCCAAAAAGATTCGAGCGGTGGCGATTCCGACGATTACGAAATCACCGGTGTCGGCGGTGCGTTCCCGGTGAAGCAGGCTGAACTTTTTCTTGGCAATGCGGGGACGGCGTTTCGTTCGCTGACTGCAGCGTGCGCCTTGTCGGGTGGCGAATATGTGTTGCGCGGCGTGGTGCGGATGCACGAGCGGCCGATCGGCGATCTGGTCGATGCGTTGCGTTTGTTGGGCGCGCGCATTGATTATCTGGGGCTGGCAGGTTTTCCGCCGCTGCATGTTCATCCGGCGACGCTGGCGGGCGACACGACGCAGGTGTGCGGCAACGTATCGAGCCAGTTTCTCACCGGTTTGATGATGGCGTTGCCGCTGCGGCAGCGCACGACGACTATTGAAGTCGTGGGCGAGCTGATTTCCAGACCTTATATCGGCATCACGCTGGCGATGCTGCGCCGGTTTGGTATCGAAGTGGTGCAGGACGGCTGGCAAAGTTTCAGCGTACCAGCGTCGGCGCGCTATCAGAGTCCAGGCGAAATCTGGGTCGAAGGCGATGCGTCGTCGGCGTCATATTTTTTGGCGGCGGGTGCCATCGGCGGCGGGCCGGTGCGGGTGGAAGGTGTGGGGCGCGACAGCGTGCAGGGCGACGTGCGCTTTGCCGATGCGCTGGCGCTAATGGGCGCGCAGATCGAGATGGGGCCGAACTGGATCGAGTCGCGTGCGCCTGCAAACGGAAAACTCAAGGCAATTGAACTCGATTGCAACCACATCCCCGATGCGGCAATGACGCTGGCAGTGGCCGGACTGTTCGCCGACGGCACAACCACGTTAAATAATATCGCCAGTTGGCGAGTGAAGGAAACCGACCGCATCGCGGCGATGGCGACCGAGCTGCGCAAGGTCGGTGCGACGGTGGAGGAGGGCGCAGATTTCATCCGCATCACGCCGCCGGGAAAACTCATCCCCAGCGCCGTGATCGACACCTATGACGACCACCGCATGGCGATGTGCCTGTCGCTGGTGACGCTGGACGGGGTGCCGTTGCGGATCAATGATCCGGCGTGCGTGAACAAAACCTTTCCGACGTATTTCAAAATATTCGCGGAGATCGCGCAATGACTATATTCCCAAACAACATCCCGGTCATCACCATCGACGGCCCCTCTGCATCGGGCAAGGGCACGGTGGCCGAGCGTGTTGCAGCGGCGCTGGGCTTTCATTTTCTTGACAGCGGCGCGCTGTATCGGCTGACGGCTTTGTCGGCGATGAATCATGCTGTGGCACTTGATGATGAGTTTGGCGTAGCCGAATTGGCGGCGATTTTGCCTGCCGAGTTTCACAATGGCGCGGTGTGGCTGGCCGATGTTGACGTCAGTGACGCGATCCGCGCCGAGGCGGTGGGTGAGGGCGCATCGCTTGTGGCGGCGTTGCCTGCGGTACGTGCGGCGCTGCTCGACCGCCAGCGCGCTTACGCCAGGCCTCCGGGTCTGGTCGCGGACGGGCGCGATATGGGGACGGTGGTGTTTCCTGCTGCGGTCGCCAAAGTCTTCCTCACGGCCAGCGCGGAGGCGCGTGCCGAGCGACGTTATAAGCAGTTGATCGAGAAGGGAATACCTGCTAATCTTGCCGCCCTTGTTAGCGATATGCAGGCAAGGGATGCGCGTGATAGCGGGCGTGCTGTGGCACCGCTCAAAGCTGAGCCGGATGCGATGTTGCTGGATACCACCGGAATCGGGGTTGAGGCGGCGGTGCAAAGGGTGCTGGATTACTATCGCAGCGCATTGAAATAGTGAAAAGTGCCGTGTCTGCTCCCGCAGCGCGGCTTTGTGCAACTAACCCCGTCCTCACCGACGGACTGAAGGTCTTAAATGTCTACTGCTGCTGCTAGTTCTGTCCCAGAGTCTATGGAAAGTTTTGCCGCCCTGTTCGAGGAATCCCTCGTCCATCAGGAAATGCGCCAGGGTGAAATCATCACTGCCGAAATCGTCGGCATCGATGGCAATTTTGTGACAGTGAACGCAGGCCTCAAATCCGAGAGCCTGATCCCGATTGAAGAATTCAAGAACGATCAGGGCGAAGTCGAAGCCAAGATCGGTGATTTTGTATCGGTCGCCATCGAGTCGATCGAAGACGGCTTCGGTGCCACCAAGCTGTCGCGCGATCGTGCGAAGCGTCTGGCCGCGTGGCTGGATCTGGAAGCTGCCATGAACGAAGGCCGGATTGTGACTGGCATGGTTCAGGGCAAGGTCAAGGGCGGTTTGACCGTGCTGGTTGGCGGGCTGCGCGCCTTTTTGCCGGGTTCCCTGGTGGATATGCGTCCGGTCAAGGACACGACGCCCTTCGAATTCAAGGAAATGGATTTCAAGGTCATCAAGATTGATCGCAAGCGCAACAACGTCGTGGTGTCACGTCGTGCAGTGCTGGAAGTCAGCATGGGCGCCGACCGCGAAGCGATGATGGAAAACCTCAAAGAAGGCTCCATCGTCAAGGGCGTGGTCAAGAACATCACCGACTACGGCGCATTCGTGGATCTGGGCGGCATCGATGGCCTGCTGCACATTACCGATATGGCATGGCGTCGCGTCAAGCATCCGTCTGAAGTGGTCACCGTCGGCATGGAACTCGAAGCCAAGATTTTGCGTTACGACACCGAGAAGAATCGTGTCTCGCTCGGCATCAAACAACTGGGCGACGACCCATGGGTCGGCATTGCACGCCGCTATCCGCAGGGCACGCGCATGTTCGGCAAGGTCGCTAACCTGACCGACTACGGCGCATTCGTCGAGATCGAAGAAGGTATCGAAGGCCTGGTTCACGTGTCCGAAATGGATTGGACCAACAAGAACATCAGCCCCTCCAAGATGGTTCAGCTGGGCGACGAAGTCGAAGTCATGGTGCTCGACATCGACGAAGACAAGCGCCGCATCTCGCTGGGCATGAAACAGTGCAAATCGAACCCGTGGGAAGACTTCTCGATGAACTTCAAGAAGGGCGACAAGGTTGCAGGCGCGATCAAGTCGATCACCGACTTCGGCGTGTTCATCGGTCTGGCGGGCGGTATCGACGGCTTGGTGCATCTGTCCGATTTGTCGTGGACCTTGCCGGGCGAAGAGGCCGTGCGCAACTTCCGCAAAGGTCAGGATGTCGAGGCGCTGGTGCTCGGCATCGATTTGGAGCGCGAGCGTATTTCGCTCGGCATCAAGCAAATGGAAGGCGATCCGATCAACAGCTTCGTGTCTGGCCATGAGAAGGGCAGCATCGTCAAAGGCACCATCAAAACCGTGGAAGCCAAGGGCGCAACTGTGCAACTCGACAGCGATATGGAAGGCTATTTGCGCGCTTCCGAAATTTCGCGTGACCGTGTTGAAGACATGCGCACGCACTATAAGGAAGGCGACGAGATCGAAGCCATGGTCATCAACGTTGATCGTAAAAACCGCGTGATCAACCTGTCGATCAAGGCTAAGGACATGACCGAGCAGGACAGCGCGATGAAGAAACTGTCTGCTGAATCCACTGCGGCTGCGAGCGGTTCGACCAATCTTGGCGCACTGCTGAAAGCCAAGCTCGATACTAAAAATGCCGAGCAATAATCGCTAGATCAGGCCAGCATCCATGACCAAATCTGAGTTGATCGCTCAACTTGCCTCACGACATTCGCAATTTTTGCTGGCGGATGTCGAAATGGCAGTTAAAGCCGTACTTGATGCGCTGGGCAAGAATCTCGCGCGAGGTGAACGTATCGAGATTCGTGGATTTGGCAGCTTCAGTTTGAGTTACCGTCCCGCGCGCATGGGGCGCAACCCAAAATCAGGTGAGAAAGTTGAAGTGCCGGCCAAATACGTGCCGCATTTCAAAGCCGGAAAAGAGTTGCGTGACCGGGTGGATTTTCACGTTTAGAGGTATGGATGTTGATTGATGACGGCACCTTCGGGTGCCGTTTTTTATGGCGGATCGATTCGATTTGTGTTCGCGTATGAGGATTGGCTGCCTGACGGTAGAATGTCGGCTATTCATTTTCGATAACAATGAAAAAACTACTTACTTATCTTGGCTGGCTGGCGAAATTGGCGGTGTTTCTGCTGGTGTTGGGGTTTGCGCTGAAGAACAGCCACGCGGTCAGCATCAATTCCTACCTGGGTTACACCTGGCAGGCGCCGCTGATTGTGATGCTGCTGATCGCATTTTTGCTAGGTGCGCTGACTGGGTTGCTGGCGCTTCTGCCCTATCTATTCCGGTTGCGTCGTCAGGCAGGTTTGCGCGCTGTCGAACCGCAGACTATCGCAACCGACATGATCAATACCTGACGCATGGAATTTGAATTCTGGTGGCTGCTGGCATTTCCGCTTTTCTTCGCGTTAGGCTGGCTTGCGGCGCGGATCGATATCCGGCAGGTGGTGACTGAGTCGCGCGCGCTGCCGAATTCGTATTTCCGGGGTTTGAATTTTCTGCTCAACGAAGAGCCGGACAAGGCCATCGAAGCCTTCCTGGAAGTGGTCAAGCTGGAGCCCGAAACCATCGATTTGCACTTTGCCCTGGGCGGTCTGTTCAGGCGGCGAGGTGAACTGGATCGTGCGATTCGCATGCACGAACATTTGCTGGAGCGTGAAGGGCTGGCAGAGGAAAAACGCTTGCGCGCACTGTGCGAGCTGGGTCAGGACTACCTCAAGGCAGGTTTGCTGGATCGCGCCGAAACCGTGTTTACCCGCCTGCTGGAAACACCGCAGCAAGCACCTGCCAGAAAATTCCTGCTGGAAATCTATGTGCAGGAAAAGGACTGGGGCAAGGCAATTGAAGCCGCACGGATTCTGGAAAAAAGTACCAGCAAACCCTTGAACGCCGAGATCGCGCATTTTTACTGCGAGATGGCATTGCTTGAAGCGGCCAAGGGTCATGCAGACGAAGCGAGTTCGCTGCTCGACACGGCATTGCAATCCAACCGAATGTCAGTACGGGCCAATTTGATGGCGGGCGATCTTGACGCAGCAGCAGGCCGGCATGATGCGGCCATTGCCGACTGGCGGCTGGTTGAATCGCAAAGCGCCAGCCACATGGCGCTGGTGGTAGATCGCGTGCTGGGCAGTTATCGCCAGTTGGGTCGGCTGGAAGAGGGCGTGCAGTGGTTGCGGGCTTTGCAGACACGTCAGCCGTCGCAGGACTTGTTCAACGCGCTGTATCTGGTGGTGTCAGAAACCCAGGGGGCCGAAGCGGCCAACCTGCTGGCGCGCGAAGAGTTACGCCGCAATCCCAGCCTGCGCACGCTGGATCGTTTACTTGAAGCGCAACTGGTGAATGCGTCTGCAGCCGACCGCGAATTGCTGCAGGTCGAAAAAAGTCTGGTTGCATCGCACAGTCAGCGTTTGATGCGCTATCAGTGCAGCAGCTGCGGCTTCAAGGCGCAGCAGTTTTTCTGGCGCTGCCCGGCCTGCGGACGCTGGGATAGCTTTGATGCAGAGCGACGTGAGAGCGAAGGCCAGAGCTAGCCGGTTATCCCCGGTCTCATGAATTACATATTGTCAGGAGAAGTGAATTGAAAGTGACGGTAATTGGAACAGGCTATGTGGGTCTGGTAACGGGCACGTGCCTGGCAGAGGTCGGCAATGAGGTGTTGTGCCTGGATGTCGATCCGAAGAAGATCGCGATACTGAAAAATGGCGGCATCCCGATCTATGAACCGGGACTGGAAGACATGGTCAAGCGCAATGTCGCTGCGGGCCGACTTTCATTCACGACCGATGTCGAGGCGGCCGTGCATTACGGACAGATTCAGTTCATTGCCGTGGGTACGCCGCCGGATGAAGACGGTTCCGCCGACTTGCAATACGTGGTCGCAGCGGCACGCAATATTGGCCGTCATATGACTGAATTCAAACTGGTGGTAGACAAGTCCACCGTGCCGGTTGGAACTGCTGACAAGGTCAAAGCCGCCTTGCAGGAAGAATTGAACAAGCGCGGTTTGAAACTCGAATTCAGTGTTGCATCCAATCCGGAATTTCTGAAGGAAGGCGCGGCGGTAGAAGACTTCATGAAGCCGGATCGCATCGTGATCGGTACCGATAGCGAACAGGCGACCGCATTACTGCGCCAGCTCTACGCGCCGTTTCAGCGTAACCATGACCGCCTGACAGTGATGGATGTGAAGAGCGCCGAACTGACCAAATACGCGGCCAACGCGATGCTTGCGACGCGCATCTCCTTCATGAACGAACTGGCTGTGCTGGCAGAAAAACTGGGTGCCGATATTGAACAGGTGCGCCACGGCATCGGTTCCGATCCCCGCATTGGCTATCATTTTTTATATGCGGGCTGCGGTTATGGCGGTTCGTGCTTTCCGAAGGACGTTCAAGCCCTGCGGCGCACTGCGGCAGAAAATGGTATTCCGCTCCGCGTACTGGATGCGGTTGAAGAGGCCAATGAGGCGCAAAAACAGGTGCTGGTCAACAAACTGGTCGCCCGTATTGGCAGCGATTTGAAAGGCAAGCGGATTGCACTGTGGGGGCTGGCATTCAAACCCAACACGGATGACATGCGCGAAGCGCCCAGCCGCGCGATGATGGAGCGCCTGTGGGAAATGGGCGCGAGCATTTCGGCCCATGATCCCGCAGGCATGGAGGAGACGCATCGAATTTATGGCGACCGCATTGATAAAGACGGCGCTGATCTGACGCTTGTTGACAACCCGATGGATGCCTTGAAAGATGCAGATGCGTTGCTGATCGTGACGGAATGGAAAGTTTTCCGCAGTCCCAATTTTGAAACCGTCAAAACCCTGTTGAAAAATCCGCTAATTTTTGACGGACGCAATCTGTACGACCCCCAGACCATGCGCGACATGGGATTCGAGTATTTCCCCATCGGGCGTCAGTGAGATTTTTGCCTTTGATTGTCTTTGCGCAAGCAGAGACAATCATCAAATAAGCAACGTGGCATGACCGGACAATCCGAGAAAATACTCGTCATCAAGCATGGCGCGTTTGGCGATATCGTGCAGGCCGATGGTGTGTTGCGCGATATTCGCGCATTCCATCCTGATGCAAACATTACGCTGCTCACTACCCCACCTTTCCGCAAACTGATGAACCGATGTCCGCATATCGATCAGGTGCTGACCGACCCGCGCGCGCCCATCTGGAAAATCGGTGAATGGATCAGGCTGGCGCGCACCTTCAGCTTGGCTCATTACACAAAAATCTACGACCTGCAGAACTCCGAACGGACCACACTCTACCGAAAACTTTTTTTTCGGCATGTCAGATGGTGCGGTAGCAAAACAGGCATACGCCAGCCCTCTGCGCTGCTGGGCTTATCACTACAGTTGCAGGCTGAAGGGATACCAACTGAACACAGCCTTGCACCCGACGTATCGTGGATGGCCGAAGACATGACCGCCTTCCTGCACCACGAGGGTGTGCAGACACCGTACGTGGCCCTGATTCCCGGTTGCTCGGCGCGCCACCCGCAAAAACGCTGGCCCTACTATGCACAGCTGGCCAGCGCATTGCTGGAACGTGGTTACGATGTTGTCACTGCGCCAGGTCCGGACGAAATCGAGCTGGCCAAAGCGATTCCCGGCCATACCTTGCTGGGCCCGAATGGCTTTCTGGACTGGTTTGAGCTTGCTGGCATCCTCAAGACTGCAAGCTTTGTCGTTGGCAACGATACCGGGCCGAGCCATGTGGCCTCCTGTCTTGGCAGGCCCGGGTTGGCACTGTTCGGGCCGCATGCTACCGCAGCGCGCGCCGGTATTTATCGTGGGGATTTTCGGGCAATCGAGGTGCCGGATCTTGCCGGGCTTTCGCCTGAAACAGTGCTTGCTGAAGTACTAAAGGGGCTTCCGCCCCCGAATCAAAACTCGGTATAGGATTTTTCTTCTACGATGCTCGAACCGCAGAGCGCGTTGATCGATTTCTTGAGTGTCGCCCGGCGGTCATTCTGGATATACACCGCACGCGCCAGATCGATAAATGTCTGGCTGAAATCGCGCTCGGCTTCGCAGGCCCGGATGTCATCCTCAATTACCCACAAGGCTTCGTTCACTTCGCGTAATTCGTCTTCCAGCCGGTCAAGCTCGGCGGAGGCTGCAAGGTTCTCAGAGCGGGCGTGGCTCAGGACGTGCAGCTCATGCTTCACATTGTGCAGCTTGGCCGGGTCGGTCATGTGCTTGGCCTTGATATGAAGGATGGTGATCTTGTCGATCAACTCTCCCGCACCCACCTCAATCAATACCGAACCCTTTGTTGTTTCTGCCATTATTGAACCTGTCCAATCCTTGAATAAATGCGTTCATCTCGCGTTGCGTGCGCTACACGCCAAATTATTGCAAATCCAGCGTATCCTCGCACTGCTGATTTTTACAAATCATGCGGTTATTTTACGGAAATTTGATTGGCAACACGCGTTATATAAAACACTTCAGACAGCATGAAACCTTATAAAACCATAGAAGATGCCGTTGGCAACACGCCGCTGGTTCGTTTGAAACGCATGGCGGGCGAGACGACCAACACGATTTTACTCAAGCTCGAAGGCAATAATCCGGCAGGATCGGTCAAGGATCGCCCCGCGCTTTCGATGATTACACAGGCCGAAGCGCGCGGCGAGATCAAGCCCGGCGACACCCTGATCGAGGCCACCAGCGGCAATACCGGCATTGCGCTGGCGATGGCCGCAGCGATGCGCGGTTACAAGATGATACTGGTGATGCCCGAGCATCTGTCGATCGAGCGTCGTCAAAGCATGGCGGCGTACGGTGCGCAATTTGTGCTCACCCCCAAAGCGGGCAGCATGGAAGCGGCCATCGATACCGCGCGTGCAATGCAGGCGCAAGGCGTTGGAAAAATTCTCGACCAGTTCAGCAACCCGGACAATCCGCTTGCACACTACACGGGCACCGCGCCTGAAATCTGGCGCGACACCGACGGACACATCACGCACTTCGTTTCGAGTATGGGCACCACAGGTACCATCATGGGTTGCGCCCGGTATTTCAAGGAAACCCAGCCGACGATCCAGATTGTTGGCGTGCAGCCCATGGATGGCGCACAGATTCCAGGCATCCGCAAATGGCCGCAGGAATACCTGCCTAAGATCTGCGACTTCTCGCTGATCGACCGGATGATTGACGTCAACCAGCCGAACGCCGAAGACACCACGCGCAGACTGGCGCGCGAGGAAGGCATCTTCGCGGGTGTTTCTTCGGGCGGCGCGCTGTGGGCGGCCTTGCAGCTATCCAACGAGGTTGAAAACGCGGTCATCGTTTCGATTGCCTGTGATCGTGGTGACCGTTATCTTTCGACGGGTGTGTTTCCGGCTTAACAACCGATTGACTCAATACAGATGCGGTGCTACTTTGGTATTACCTTGTCCCCGAGGAGAACACGATGGCCGTCACTACCACACTCAAACTGCCCGAAAAACTCAAAGCGCGCATTGCGCCGCTAGCCGAAGTCGCCGGTAAGTCGCCTCACGCCTGGATGATCGAAGCGCTGGAAGAACGCGTTGTGCAATCCGAAGCTTATGCCGCTTTTGTTGCCGAGGCACTGGAAGCCGACCGCGAAATGACCGAAACAGGTGAAGGCTACGCGATGGAGGACGTGCATCAATACCTGCTTGCCAAACTCGATGGCAAACCAGCCAAACGCCCTAAACCGATCAAAATCTGAGGATGGCCGAGGTCATCTATTCCACGCGCGCGCTTGCTGATTTAGATCGGCTGGAAGACTTCCTGATTGAAGTTGACGAATCTGTCGCTCGCAAAACCATACCCCTGATTCTTTCGGCGATAACGGCGCTCTGCCTGCATCCGGAAATTGGCAGACGACGTGACGGTGCGGTGCGCGAACTTGTCATCTCGCGTGGTAAAACCGGTTATGTCGCGCTGTATCGTTACGACGAAATCCGCGATGTCGCACGCGTGCTGGCGATTCGCCATCAGCGCGAGCTTGGCGGCATATAAACCAAAAATGGCTAAAACAAAAACGATCTACAGCTGTACTGAATGCGGCGGCATCTCACCCAAATGGCAGGGCCAATGCCCGCAATGCAACGCATGGAACACCCTGGTTGAATCCGTGGCCGAAGCGACCAAGCCGCGCTATCAGGCGCTGGCCGCGTCGAGCCAGGTGCAGATGCTGGGCGAAGTGGAAGGCACCGAAGCGAGCCGGATTCCGACCACGCTAGCGGAACTGGATCGCGTGCTCGGCGGCGGACTGGTCGCAGGCGGCGTGGTGCTGATCGGTGGCGATCCCGGTATCGGCAAGTCAACCCTGCTGTTGCAGGCGCTCGCGGTGCTGTCGCAAAGTCTGCCGACGCTCTACGTCAGTGGCGAAGAATCCGCGCAGCAGATCGCCCTGCGCGCGCGCCGCCTGGGCCTGCCCGAAGCGCACCTGCCCGTGCTGCCCGAGATCCGGCTCGAAGCGATCCTGAGCCACCTCACCACCAACAAACCCGCCATCGCGGTGATCGATTCAATCCAGACTGTGTATTCCGAAACCCTGACCTCAGCCCCCGGCTCGGTCGCGCAAGTGCGCGAATGCGCGGCACAGCTCACGCGCTACGCCAAGCAGAGCGGCTGCGCGATTCTGCTGGTCGGCCACGTCACCAAGGAAGGCGCCATCGCCGGCCCGCGCGTGCTGGAACATATCGTCGATACCGTGCTGTATTTCGAAGGCGACACCGGATCGAGTTTCCGGCTGGTGCGCGCAATCAAAAACCGCTTCGGCGCAGTCAATGAAATCGGCGTATTCGCCATGACCGAAAAAGGCCTGAAAGGCGTGTCCAATCCGTCGGCTATTTTTCTCTCGCACCACGGCGCGCCCGTTCCCGGTTCCTGCGTCCTCGTCACACAGGAAGGCACGCGCCCGCTGCTGGTCGAGATTCAGGCGCTGGTCGATAGCAGCCACGCGCCCAACCCGCGCCGCCTGAGTGTCGGCCTCGAGCAGAACCGGCTCGCCATGCTGCTGGCCGTACTGCATCGCCACGCAGGCATTGCCTGCTTCGACCAGGACGTGTTTGTGAATGCCGTCGGCGGCGTGAAGATTAGCGAGCCCGCGGCCGACCTCGCCGTCCTCGCCGCGATTGTGTCCTCCCTGCGCGGCCACCCCTTGCCCGACAAACTGGTGATGTTTGGCGAAGTCGGCCTCGCTGGCGAAATTCGCCCGGTACAACGGGGTCAGGAGCGGCTCAAAGAAGCCGCGAAGCTAGGCTTCACCCAGGCAATTATCCCGATGGCTAATCAGCCCAAACAGAAGATCGCCGGGATGCAGGTACATGCCGTGCAGCGACTTGACGAGGCGATCAGCTTGTTCAGGGAAAGCTGATCGCGTGATTTCAGGATGTATTTGAAAAGATTCGGGCGGTTGGCGACAGGATGCTTTGGATTAGCTTTGCTATATGTCTCAAATCGACCCCGAAGAGTCATTCAACAATCTCAATCTACAGGCTGCTTAGCGGCGCACTGCGGAAGTTGGCATTTCGAGAGGTACATCATGAGCTTGGGAAGCTCAGGTAATGCCACTATACGACGCCCGCAAGACGGTTGTTACGGTGCGGAGTCTACCGTGTTGAGATCGCCGCTGTCGATACTTCCCTGCCGTGCTGGGGACAGTATGGGGAGGGAGCGTGTTCAGGTTGATGGGGCAGAACGTCTCTTGTTCGGCCAGCGCCGCTGGTGGTGTAATGCGCCAACCAGGTCAGCTATGCACCGCACACCAATCGATGATTAGAAATTCCGCTGAATGGCCGCTTTCAACTTCGGCGAATGCGTACTCTCGAACCTTTTCAGACACTCACACATCGCCCTCGCCAAAGAAAAACGGGAGCCCAAGCCCCCGTTCTAATCGCTCAAAAATGCCCATTCAGACCTTGGCTAGTTTCCTGCGCCGTGCCGCGGCTACAACTAGCCCAAGACCAGCCAGTAGCATGACCCAGGTTTCGGGTTCGGGAACCGGGGTTAGCAGGTAAGCGTGACCAAGGTAGGAGCGGGCAATGATCTGCCCTTGGTCGTTCACGCCCATAGCTTGGGTAAAATAATCGCCCTCGGCCAAGCTCGCCAGGCTATTGAGATCGGTCATGCCGACCCCATTGGGGCTGGTGATGAAGGCGAGATTAGGGTAATTGTTGGTCCCGAAGATTATCCCCACCACCTGGCCGCTGGCATTGATGCCGTAGGCTCGACTACCCGTTCCTACCGATGTGCCAAGGTCGGTCATGCCGACCCCATTGGCGCCGGTGATGAAGGCGCGATCAGGTTCATTGGTCGTGTCGCTGAACCCCACCACCTGGCCGCTGGCATTGATGCCGGTGGCTTGACTATTCGTCCCGCCCAAGGTGCCAAGGTCGATCATGCCGCCCCCATTGGGGCCGGTGATGAAGGCGTGAGCCTGGTTACTGGTCGTCATGCTATACCCCACCACTTGGCCGCTGGCGTTGATGCCGCTGGCGTAACTTCCCGGCCAGCCCAAGGAGCCAAGGTCGGTCATGCCGGCCCCATTGGGGCCAGTGATGAAGGCGGGACTATAAGTGCCACCGCCGGTTGTGTAGCTAATCCCCACCACTTGGCCGCTGGCGTTGATGCCGGTGGCGGCACTATTCGTCCCGCCCAAGGTGCCAAGATCAGTCATGCCGACCCCATTGGGGCCGGTGATGAAGGTGTGGTGAGTGGCACCGCCGGTTGTGTAGCTTGTCCCCACCACCTGCCCGCTGTCGTTGATGCCGGTGGCGTAACTTTCCGGCCCGCCCAAGGTGCCAAGGTCGGTCATGCCGATCCCATTGGGACCGGTGATGAAGGCGCGATTAATGACATTATTACCGGGCGTGTAGCTATACCCCACCACTTGGCCGCTGGCGTTGATGCCGGTAGCGTAACTATTCGTCGCCCCGTCCAAGGCGCCAAGGTCGGTAAACGTATAGGAAGGCAGAACAGCGTGAGCAGCGCCGGAGAAAAGGCTGGCGGCAAGCAGGGCAGATGCTATCAGGGGGGTGCGGGTGTTCATGAGGCTCCTCGGATAATTATAATTAGTGTCTGGTTGGAGCGCATTTGGTAGAGAGTCACGTTACATGGCAACGCAGCCTAATTCATCAAAGCATGAAGCATGCTACCAGCAAGTACTCAGCCAGGAGCCAATGTTTACGTGGGGTGCTTCTGGAAAGTGAAGTTGCGCCGAAGTGAAACCGTAAAGTATTCCGACAAACCGCACAGTTTCATTTTTGATTGAAGGGCTGTTCTTGGTCGTGAGAGAGGCGGTTCGTCCCGGTTCCCGTAAGCCGACGTTGGAACATTCCTTCAAATACCAAACGGCTGCTTTCCGGCAACTCCCCACAAAGGCAGCCCTCCGGCCAAGAACGGCCATCTGAGCTTTTCTCCCACAGCAGACATTCGGTCTGGATTACCATTTCATATGCGGATAGACAACCTCGACGAACCAACCATGAATCAAGCAGTTACGGCACATCAGCATGTTCTGCGAATTTCAATAAACCAGACCAGATGGTCTGGTTCAACTGGGAGCTACTTTGAGCGGCGCCCCTAACGAATAAGGTTAGATCGTGCACAGCCACGATCTGAACCGTTTGTTGGACGAGCCCGGTCCTGAGGGTGATCGAGCCTCACAGAAAATATCTTTT
>JBEBIZ010000043.1:0-6498 GCA_040080135.1 Thiobacillaceae bacterium | reverse complement strand
GCATTCATCGGAACAGCGCATCCAAAGCACCAAAAGCCTCCCGCTTGATGCGCAATATATTGCGCGGCCCGTGCCCGACATCACTACATTTTGACGTACAAAAAATTTCACGGATTGAAGCTTGAGCCGGATGACTGCTCAAGCTAGTCTGCGAGCCATGTGCCGATTAATCGTCACACCCTCAAAAAAAACGACTAGCGGAGAATCAACATGGCGCACCTGCAAGCTGTCCGGAATACCCTGCAAGCCCAGCAAAATGACTATAGCCAGCTCACCACGTATTACGACGAGCACAACCAGATTGCCTGGGGCTATATGCATTCGGAACCGCGACCGTGTTTTACGGGTGTGCTATTGCGCGAAATAGTTGACTGGTTCGGTGATATTGCCAAACGCTTGGACAACCCTAATTATGCCGACGTGAATTACGTTGTAGTCGCCTCGGCTCATGAAGGCATTTATAACTTGGGTGGTGATCTGAGTTTATTTCGGAAACTGATAGAAGCGCGCGATCGAGACAGTCTCAATCAATACGCTCAAGCTTGCATTCGCCCACTATTCCTAAATGCCATGCATTTAAATCGCGCCAATCTCAAAACCGTTACGCTAGTTCAGGGCGACGCGTTAGGAGGCGGGTTTGAATGCGCGCTTTCCGGCAATGTTTTAATTGCGGAACGCGGCGTCAAAATGGGCTTTCCGGAAATTCTTTTCAATCTTTTCCCCGGTATGGGGGCGATGACTTTGTTGGGGCGAAAAATCGGTTACAACAAAGCTGAAAAAGTAATCTTGAGTGGCCGACTATATTCCGCAGAAGAAATGCATGAGATGGGTGTCGTGGATATTCTTGCGGAACCCGGTGAAGGCGAGCAGGCAGTCTATGAGTTCGTTCGTAAAGAAGCGCGGCAGCGCAACGGCACCTTGGCATTGCGGGCGGCACGCGAAATCTCTCAGCCAATCACACACGATGAGTTAATTAGAATCTCAACGATTTGGGTTGATGCCGCCCTGCGTCTGGAACCCAAGGACTTACGCATGATGGAACGGCTGGTGGCACGCCAGTCCGGTAAGGCCGAGGCGGCTACGACGGTGATCTCGTCAAATGCTTTCAGCGCGTAATTTCTGATCCAGATACGCCATCAATGCGGTCTGCGCTTCTCCTAGTGCAGACCGCACCGCCATCAGTTTTTCACGTGCTACGCCAGACGTAATTTCAAACGGTTTGATCCGCTCGGCTTCGGCGCACAAATGCGCCAACTGGTTGGCACCCACGTCGCTGGCACCGCCTTTCAGCATGTGAAGCTGGTCGTGCCACATTCCATAATCCTGGGTCAACAGTGCGCGCTCCACTTCGGTCATGGAACGCTTGCTGTCTTCATTAAAACTGTCGATCAACTCCCGCACAAACGATTGCCCGCCGCCCATTTGCGCCAGATCATTCAGAACCGACTCATCAATCACGCCCGATGCTGAAGCGACAAGCGATGCCTGCACGGTCGCCGCAGGCGCAGGTTCCAGCACCACCAGGCGCGCAATCATATCGACCAGGGCACGGCTGCTGACGGGTTTGGTCAAAAAGCCGTCCGCGCCTGCATCCTGGCTGGCGCGTTTAGCTTCTTCCTGCGCATCCGCCGTCAACATGATGATCGGCAAATGCCCGTTTTCCATGAAACGCCAGCACTGAACGACTTCAGGCCCCGACATCTCGGGCATGTGCATATCGATGATGGCCAGGTCAAAGTGCTCGCCTGATTCAAGCGCCCTCAGCGCAGCATCGCCGTCCACGGCCAAGGTCGTATCAAAACCAGCGTGATCGAGCAAGCCGCGTAAAACGCGCTGATTCACCGGATTGTCTTCCGCCACCAGAATGCGTAGCCGCCGCTGGCCGGGTTGCGATTGAAACCGCCCAGCCAGCGACACCACGTTTTCCGGCAACTCGCGGCTGACCGCAGCGTGGACCGCGTTGAACAGCAGGGTCGGGTTCACCGGCAAACTCAACACCGAGGCGAAACCTTCCTGGATTAAACGCGACTCTGAATGCATGTCACCATTAATCGCAAGCGACGACGCATTAGCAGAATCAACCAAAATGACCGGCAGTGCGGCGAGGCTGGGGTCATCCTGCAGGAGGCGTAAAAACTCGACCGGATCGCCCGGCAAGCTGGTGCGCTCGACCACCACCGCACCGAGCGGTGTACCGCCTGCAAGATAAGCCGACAGCTCGGCCGCCAGGCGTGTGGTGTTGCTCACCACGACGGTTTCTGCCCCCCAGCTTTGAATGATTTCCTGCATGCGGCCCGCCAGATCGGCGCTTGCCAGGATGCCCACGCGCATCGCTTCTTCGAAACGGGTCGTGATCGATTCTGTTGCTTTGAGTGTTTGCAAGGCCAACGGGATTTCAAACCAGAAGGTCGTGCCCTCGCCTTCGCGGCTGTGCAAACCCATCTGGCCTGTCATGCCTGTCACCAGTTGTTTGGCGATGGTGGTGCCCAGCCCGGTGCCGCCGTACCTGCGCGTAATCGAGGTGTCGGCCTGGGTAAAGCTCTCAAAAATCCGGGGCTGGATCGCCTCCGGAATACCGATGCCGGTATCGACTACCTCAAAGCGCAGACGCTGCGGGTTGGCCTGGCCGATCGGGCGGATATAGACGTCGATCCGTCCGTACTCGGTGAACTTGATCGCATTGCCAATCAGATTGATCAATACCTGGCGAATGTGGCGGACATCGCCATGCAGCAGAAAGGGTGTCTGTGGCGCGATGTGCGCGGCCAGGGTCAGCCCCTTTTTGCTGGCCTGCGGCTCGAGCATCACGACGGTGCCATTGACCATGCGATGCAGGTCAAAGTCTTCAGGCTCGATGCTGAGCCGCCCGGCTTCGATGCGGGAAATATCCAGCACGTTATCAATCAGCTTGAGCAGCGTATCCGCTGAGCTGCGAATAATGTTTGCAAATTCTTTCTGTTCATTATTCAGCGGGGTTTCTGCCAGCAGATCAGCCACGCCGATCACCCCGTTAAGCGGGGTGCGCAACTCGTGGCTCATGTTGGCGAGGAAGGTAGACTTGGCCAGGCTGGCTTTTTTCTCTCGGGCTACTGAGCCGTGCAACTGTTTCAATAAGGAAACGGTATATAACGGAATGGCGATCATCGACAGCAAAAAAGCCGAGCTGATTAAGGGATGTGTTCCCCAGTAAGGAGAGAGAAACAGGACACTGGAGAATCCTATAATCGACAAGGTCGCCGCCGTAATAAAGTAAGGAACCCCGTACCGAAAACCATACCCCAACGTGACCCACAAATACGCAGCCAGGAGTGGGCTACCCGCTTCCCCCGTCACTATCAATAAATAAGAGCAAATCGAGTAATCGAGCAACATTGTTGCGATGCGTCTTGCTACCGAAATACGCAAGCTGGATAAGACAATTGCTGAAAACACTGCCGCAACACAGGTATACAACACACTTACTACCAAAACGGCATCGCGGATACTGCCTTTTAGTGCAACAAAATCATTTGAAAAATAGGCCAAAAAAAACAGGCCAATTGCCACCCGAATCAATGACTGCTGAAACTCGGTATCCGGTCGGGCGCGCACGCGCGTGACAAGACGGCTCACGAGGGGTGGCAACTGGACGGATAAAGAAAGTTTCATGGGGGTGTTAAAGGTCAGGCTGTGGGTCACCCAGATCACGCATGATCTGTGAAACCGCATCAATCTGCTGTTCAAAGGCGTGGACACAATCCGGATCGAAATGTTTTCCGCTATTGGTTTGAATGTATTCCAGCGAGCTCTGGAACGACCAGGCTTTTTTGTACGGGCGCACCGATGTCAAGGCATCGAACACGTCCGCCACAGCCACGATGCGTGCCGCCAGTGGAATATCGGTTCCGGCCAGACCTTGCGGGTAGCCGGTGCCGTCAAATTTTTCGTGATGCCCGAGCGCGATGACCGCGCCCATTTGCAGAAAACGCGAGGGGCTGCCGACGAGGATTTCGTAACCGATAACAGGATGGCGGCGCATGATCACGCTCTCTTCCGGCGTATGGAAACCGGGCTTCAACAGAATCTGGTCAGGTATGCCGATTTTGCCAATGTCGTGCATCGGCGCGGCGGATTCAATCTCGTCGCACTCCATTGCGGTCAGTTGAAGTTCTTCTGCGATCAGCCGGGCATACTTTGCCATGCGGATGATGTGGTTGCCGGTGTCCTGGTCGCGATACTCGCCCGCTTTGGCAAGCTTGAGCAGCGTTTCGCGCTCACGCAAACGCACCTCACGGGTAGCTTGCGAAACCTGGTCTTCCAGCCATTGCGCACGGTCATGAACCAGCTTTTGATTGCGCCGCAACGCCAGCAAATTGAGGCAGCGCGCCCGGCATTCCTGCGGGTCAATCGGGCGTGTCAAGAAATCCGTCGCACCGTTTTCCAGTGCCTGATATCGAATCTGTCGATCTTCCACCACGGTCACAATAATCAGCGGCACATCGGCCAAGCGCTTTTCGGCGCGCACCCGGCGCGTAAACTCGATGCCGTCCATGCCGGGCATGCGGTAGTCGGTAATAATCAGATCGGGAATGACGGTTTGCAGATGCTCCAGCGCGCTCTGCGGTTCGGCAAAACACTCAACGGTCACGCCCGGTTCAAGACTCTTGGCCAGCCCTTCCAGCAGGCTGCGTGCCGTGTTGCGGTCATCCACGATCATGACGCGTGTGCCGACGCGCACGAGCACATCCTCCCGCGTCGTAACGTCGGGAGTGGGGACCACCCAGAGCCGTTTACCTGCCATTATTTGCGTTCCATTTGTGTGTCAGGCCACTTTATATGAAGAACATCGGCCAATCAGCCTACTTACTTTAGCAAAGAGCGTGAAGAACGGACGGAAAAAGCCTGATATTGGACTGCCGACAGGATCATATTGTTGTTTTTAGGTTTAAAAAGCACTTCCTATTGATCCGGTTAGGTGGGATGTAAACCTCCAGGTCAGCTTCGTGCCATACGGGGTACCGGATTGCATGTGGAAAACACGGCTTGTCTTTGTGTAGTGAGGCGGATAACCCAACATTTATCGCAATGTAAGCCGAGGACAGGCCGCTTATTGATTCAGGTAAAACCGGGTTTCAATGCGTGTTCAGCACCTGCGGTATCCAGGCCTGACGCATCGTGTCCACTTCAGAAGCCAGTGTTATTCTCGATCTCGGCTCGCCCTCAAAGCTAAGCCAGCGGTGATTTTCGAAATCATACAATTCACACCGCCGCTGGATGCGGGACAACCAGGCAAAGGAAAATGGCTCGGAAATAGCCAGGGAGCCGATCATCTCATTCAGTTTCGCTTGCGCTTCAGGGAGGCGATAGCAGGGAATTGCCGGATGCACATGATGTGCCGCATGTTCATAAACATGATGGAATAGCCACGATACCCCTTTTGGAAAACGTAAATGGACGGAAATCAATTCCTGTCGGCCATCCGCATTACGATCCGGCTTTCCCTTGAACCATGCCACGCGCGGATGCGTGTGCTGGACGTAAACCGTGAAGGAAAAAAGCGATTGGAATACATAAAAAGGCACAACAAACCCGCACATCACGGCAGTCAGCGCATCGGTTTCAGAATACAGCGGCGCTGCCATCAAAAACATTAAATAACCGCCCAAATACAACATCAAATACAGGAAATACGGCCACGCAGCACGTCTGACATGCGAGGGCATGTGCGCTCGCGGAAAGAATTTCACTTTCCACCAGCGCTCAGAGATGTAATAGATACCGAATGCCCAGAGTGATGTCGAACGATAAAACCGATGCTTGAGTTTCCCCCAAGACGTTAATGCAGCGTACTCAGCCCGGGAGATCGGCGTGAAAGAATCGGGGTGGTTTTCGTTGGTGTTGTGATGGTGAAGATTGTGATGATCGTAGACCCATAACCGGTAATTGAAGAGCGACGGGGTAAACGAGACGATGGCGATCAATTTGTTGAGTGATCGCGATGCGGTTAACGAATTATGCGATGCGTCATGCGCCAATGTTGCGAGATTGGCCATTTTGGCGCCGGCAAAGATACCCGCCACAAACTTTACCCATCCCCATGGAGCCAGGAAGACGATGGCTATGGCCGCTACATAACTTGCGATATCAAACAAAAACAATGCAAGTCCATGGGGGGTGCTGGGAACAGCATATTGGGACAGTGTTCTGCGAACTTCTTTCACTGTAGGTATGGATGTCACTCGTCTCTCCTGTTTTGGGTGGCACAAGTCTTGCGCATACGGCCTGTACTGCTAAAACTAAAGGACTCGGCGTGCGGAGTCAATAGACGGTCGACTTTACGGTCAATCTTCTTCTTCATTTTTGAGTAATGCGGAGATTTCCGCCTGCTTGAAGCAGGCTGCCCATGTTCGTTGCTCCACTTTATTGATCCGGCCAGCTTTATCCGTGAATCAAGCGGCATATTTCACACGCGCATCTTGGAAGAACTTTTGCACCCGGTCGGGTGATTTCCCAAGCGAC
>JBEBIZ010000007.1:0-103763 GCA_040080135.1 Thiobacillaceae bacterium | reverse complement strand
GTCGCTTGGGAAATCACCCGACCGGGTGCAAAAGTTCTTCCAAGATGCGCGTGTGAAATATGCCGCTTGATTCACGGATAAAGCTGGCCGGATCAATAACGCATTTGGCGCTTAATTTTGTCTGCGATCACGATTCTACACGGTGCCGGGGGCTGAGCTTGCAATGAACATCTATCCTTCGCAGAGCCACCATTACCGTCACCAGCACGGTAAGAAGTATCGACAGCGACGATCTCGACACGGTAGACTCCGCACCGTAACGAACCGTCTCGCGGGGATCGTCTAAACCCCTTCCCAAGCTCATGATGTACCCCCGCTGGATGCCAGCGTCCGCAATGCGCCGCCACTAAGCAGCCGGTGGCTTGAAACTCTTGAGTGACTCAAACTGGCCGGTTGCTGCCACAGAGCCCCATCAACCCCCAGCAAGTTTGCCACAAACACAAGCCCAACCGAGGCTTAATGCTTTAGTGGGATTACTGGAAAGTGGGGTTAACTTAACAACACGTTAACTTAACCCCTGGGCACTGCGGAGCCTTTTTATCGGGTCGATTTTATGAGCATGCCGTATTACGCAGCCTGTTTGTTGCGGTCGCGTTGCAGGCCCCGGACGCCAACAGGGCGCACCTTCCAGATGTGCCTGGCGTACTCGTTGATGGTGCGGTCGGCGGAGAACTTGCCCATGTTGGCCACGTTGAGAATGGCGCGTTTTGCCCACGCGGTCGGGTCGCGGTATAGCGCATCGACCTGTTCCTGGCAGGCGATGTAAGACGCGTAATCCACCATCAACAGATACGGGTCGTGCTGCCACAGGCTGTCGGTGATGGGCTTGTACAGATGGGGTTGTTCGGGCGAGAAATAGCCGTTGCCGATCATGTCGAGCGCCTGCATCAGTTCGGCGTTGGCGTGGCCGTGTTCTGCCGGGTGATAGCCGGTGTGCTCCAGATTCTTCACTTCCTCGCAGGTCAGACCGAACAGGAAAATGTTGTCCGCGCCCACCTCTTCGCAAATCTCGACATTGGCGCCATCCAGCGTGCCGATGGTCAGCGCGCCATTCAATGCAAGTTTCATGTTGCCAGTGCCTGAGGCTTCGGTGCCTGCGGTGGAAATCTGTTCGGACAGATCGGCTGCCGGAATGATGTCGCCTGCGGTGGTGACGTTGTAGTTGGGGATGAACGCGACCTTGAGCAATCCACGCGTGGCCGGATCGTTGTTGATCACGTCAGCGATCGAATGGATCAGGCGGATGACGAGCTTGGCGCGCGCATAGCCGGGTGCGGCCTTGCCGGCGAAGATCACGGTGCGCGGTTCCAGATCGTGGCCTGCGCGCAGACGGTTGTAGCGAGTCACTACATGCAGAAGGTTAAGCAGTTGGCGTTTGTATTCGTGAATGCGCTTGACCTGCACGTCGAACAGCGAATTGGGGTCAACCTGGAAACCCAGCTTGTCATGGATGAGTTTCGCCAGCTTGGTCTTGTTGGCTTTCTTGACCTTGAGGAATTCAGACTGGAAGGACGGATCGTCTGCATAGGGAATCAGCTTCTTCAATTCATCCAGATTTTTCAGCCAGCCGTTACCAATGGTTTGGGTGATGAGTTTCGACAACTCCGGATTGGCCTGATTGAGCCAGCGGCGTGGCGTGACGCCATTGGTCATGTTAAGAATTTTTTCCGGGTCCATGCGGTGGAAATCCGCGAAGATGGATTCGCGCATGAGTTGGGAGTGCAGCGCCGACACGCCGTTGACATGATGGCTGCCGACCACAGCGAGATGTGCCATGCGAATGCGGCGACCGTTAGATTCATCAATCAGCGACATACGCGACACGATGGATTCGTCGCCGGGGAACTGGTGACGGACGCGCACGAGGAAATGGTGGTTGATCTCCTGGATGATTTCCAGATGCCGCGGCAGCACATGGCCGATCAGGCTGACAGGCCAGGTTTCCAGCGCCTCGGGCATCAGGGTGTGGTTGGTGTAGGAGAAGGTGCGCGAGGTCAGGTCCCAGGCTTTCTCCCAACCCAGACTATGCACGTCCATCAGTAGCCGCATCAGTTCTGGAATGGCGATGGCCGGATGCGTGTCGTTGAGCTGGATGGCAACCTTGTCCGGCAACGAATCGAAGCCATCGTGCGTTTTGAGAAAGCGATACAGAATGTCCTGCAACGAGGCGCTGGCAAAAAAGTATTCCTGTTTCAGGCGAAGAGTGCGACCGTCGCTGGTGCTGTCGTCCGGGTAGAGCACCTTGGACAGTTTTTCGGAATCGGTTTTCTCCTCGACGGCATTGATGTAGTTGCCGGAGTTGAACAGGCGCAGATTGAAATCGCACGTGGCCTTGGCCGACCACAGGCGCAGGTTGTTGACCGTGTTATTACCGTAGCCTGGTACTGGCATGTCATACGCCATGGCATTGACCACATCGGCGTCAACCCAGTGATGCTGGGTGTGGCCATGGCCGTCGCGGAAGCGCGTGACGTGGCCGTTGAACTGTACCGGATAGAGCACTTCGGGACGTGGAAATTCCCACGGATTGCCGAAGCGTAGCCACGGGTCGGAGCTTTCGGTCTGCTGACCGTTTTCGATGTTCTGGTGGAACATGCCGTACTCGTAGCGTATGCCGTAGCCGCAACCCGGGATGCCGAGTGTTGCCATGGCATCGAGGAAGCAGGCAGCCAGACGTCCGAGACCGCCGTTGCCCAGACCCGCTTCGAATTCCTGTTCGCGCAAGGCGTCCAGATCCAGTCCGATTTCCATCAAGGCTTTGCGTACCGTTTCGTCGATTTCCATGTTGAGCAGCGCGTTGTAGAGCGTGCGGCCGATAAGGAATTCGAGCGACAGGTAATACACGCGTTTGGCGTCGGAGTGGTAATAGCTGCGCTGGGTTTCCATCCAGCGCTCGATCAGGCGGTCGCGCACCGCGTAGCAGAGCGTGTGCAACCAGTCGCAATCGGTCGCGGTGTAGCCGTCCTTGCCTACTGTGTAGGTGAGCCGGTTGGCGATGGCGCGCTTGAATGCGTCAATGTCGAAGCCTGAAGGATCGTGGGCGGGAATCTTGAGCGGGTTAATTGTAGTCATGTGTCATCTCCGTGGTTTTATGGTGGTAGTGTTGATGGGTGTTTTCAGAAAGCCTGCAAGTTACCGCCATCCACATCCAGCGAATGTCGCCAGAACTGGTCTTCGTGATCGAACAGCCGGTAGGTGCCGCGCGGTCCCCACGAGCCGGCCTGATAGGTGTTGATAAAGTCGCGCTCCATCGACCAGACCTTGAGCACTGGATCGACAATGCGCCATGCCCATTCGACCTCGTCGTAGCGCAGGAACAGCGAGTGGTCGCCGTTCATGACGTCGAGCAGCAATCCTTCGTAAGCATCGCCGTCCACTTCACCGTTGTTGCGGTAGGTGGCATCCAGGCTGAGCGTGCGCGTTTTCAGTTCAAGCCCAGGCACCTTGACGCGCATTTCCATGCGCATGCAGTCCTTGGGCTGAATGCCGAGCAGTATCCAGTTGGGATGGGAACCATCGTGATGGGTTTGGCGCAGCAGATCCTGCGGCGGCACCTTGAAACGGATGCAGACCGCTGACGAGCCTTCGGCCATGCGCTTGCCGGTGCGCAGATAAAACGGCACGCCGCTCCAGCGCCAATTGTCCACGTAGAGTTTGAGCGCGGCGTAGGTTTCGGTGGTGCTGTCGGGCGCCACACCGTTTTCTTCCAGATAGCCGGGTACGGCTACATCGTCGATGCGTCCAGCAGTGTATTGACCGCGGAAGGCATGGGCATGCACGGAGTTTTGCGTGATCGGCCGAATGGCCTTGAGTACTTTTACCTTCTCGTCACGCAGATGTTCCGCGCTCATGGTCACGGGCGGCTCCATCGCCACCAGCGCCATCAGTTGCAGCAGATGGCTCTGAATCATGTCGCGCAGCGCGCCGGAGTTTTCGTAATAACCGGCGCGGTTGCCGACGCCCAGCGTTTCGGAATGAGTGATCTGAATGTGGTCGATGTAGTGCCGGTTCCACAGCGGTTCGAGCAGCATGTTGGCAAATCGCAGCACCATCACGTTTTGCACCGTGCCCTTGCCGAGGTAATGATCGATGCGGTAGATCTGCGGTTCGTTGAGGTGTTTGTAGAGCGCCATCTGCAGCGATTGCGCGGACAGCAGGTCGTTGCCGAAGGGCTTTTCGAACACCACGCGGCGGAAGCCGTGTTTCTCTTTTAGCACGCCGGTTTCGCCTAGCTTCTTGATGATGGACGGAAATTCCGACGGACGTACCGACATGTAGAACACAGCGTTGCGCGGAAACGCCGGATCGTTATCGATGAGATTGCCGAGTTGCCGGTAGGATTCCTCTTCACCCGTCGGATTGGCATGATAGTAAAGCTTGGCGCGGAAGCGTTCGTAGGCACCTTCGTCGAAGCCGTGCGGATACTTTGCACGGAGCATTTCGGTAACCTGGTCGAGCCACTGTTCGCGACTCCAGCCTTCACGACTGATGCCAATGATGCGTGTGTCAGGTGGCAGGCGATGCTCGGCTTCCAGCCGATACAGCGCGGGAATCAGCTTGATGCGCGCCAGATTGCCGCCCGCGCCAAAAATGACGAGCGTGCAGGGTTCGATGTTTTTCATGCGGACTTCTCCATGGCGTGTCCGCCAAAGGCGTTGCGCATCATCGACAGCAGGCGAAAGCCATAACCCTGCTTGTTCTGGCTGGTAAAGCGCATGTGCACGGCAAGCGACAATACCGGCGCAGGCGTGCCCTGTTCGATCGCTTCGATGCAGGTCCATCGGCCTTCGCCGGAATCGGGCACAAAGGGCGCCAACGCCTCCAGCTGGGTATCTTTTTTCAAGGCTTCTGCGGTCAGATCCAGCAGCCAGCTGCGCACCACCGAACCCTGACACCACAGGTTCGTAATCTCGGCGAGGTCGAGCCCGAATTCCTGTTTGCCGCGCAGCAGATCCAGCCCTTCGGCGAGCGCCTGCATCATGCCGTACTCGATGCCGTTGTGAATCATCTTGGTAAAGTGGCCCGAGCCGACCGGGCCGACATGCGCCCAGCCGTTTTCGGGCGCGAGCGCTTGCAGGATCGGCGCCATCGTCTTGCCGGTTTCGGGCGCGCCACCCACCATCAGGCAGTAGCCGTTCTGCAAACCCCAGACGCCGCCGGAGGTACCGGCATCCATGAACCCGATGCCAGAACCGGCGAGCCACGCGCCACGACGCTGGCTGTCCTTGTAATTCGAGTTGCCGCCATCGATCACGATGTCGCCTGGCGAGAGCATCGGCACAAGATCATGCAGTTGTTGTTCGGTGGGGTCGCCAGACGGCAGCATCAACCACACGATGCGCGGAGTGGAAAGCTTCGATACGGCATCAGCAACGGAACTCGCCGCAATCATTCCATCTTCGCGCGCTATCTCATCCACCGCCGCCGCCGTGCGGTCATACCCCACCACCTCTATCCCGTGGCGGCGTAAACGCCGAGTCATGTTGCCGCCCATTTTGCCGAGCCCGATCATTGCCATACGCATTGCGTTTCTCCCTGAAGGTCATGACATCGAATCCCGCGTTCATGCGGGGGGCGCTCGCCCGGTGTCGTCACTTAGGGATTCGGTTGGGATGCCCCTTACTTAAGGGCAGTGGTTTTTTAATCGCAATGCATGTGCTTATAGGTAAAGTATCCGGTTCCCTTACCGTAAACGCCCGCACCCCAGAGGTCGCCGGGCATAATGGCGACATGCGCACTGCTCAATATTTCCTCCGTCGTGTTTTGTTGTGCCTGCCGGTTGTTTTGTTGCTGGCAGGTGCTGTGTCCGCCGTGTCCGTATGGGCGGCACCGCTCCCTGCCCCGTTTCTGTCGGCGTTGCGCCAGGCGGGTATTCCACTGGATGCGGTTGCACTGATCGTCCAGCCGGTCGATGCGCCGCAGGCAGTCATGTCGAGCAACGCCACCCAGGCGATGAATCCCGCCTCGGTGATGAAACTGCTCACCAGCCTGTCCGCGCTGGATCGACTGGGCGCGGCGTATGTCTGGAAGACCGATGTCTGGGCCGAGGGTGAAATCAAGGATCGTCGCTTGATCGGCGATCTCATCATCAAAGGCTATGGCGACCCCTCGCTGACGCTGGAGCGGATGTGGTTGTTGCAACGCGAACTGCGCGCGCGTGGCATCGATGAAATTCGCGGCAATCTCATTCTGGATACGAGCTATTTTGAATTACCCACGCTGGATGCCGGCGCGTTTGATGGCGACCCGCTAGCTATTTACAACGCTGTGCCCGCAGCGCTTCTGGCCAATTACAACGCGACCACGATCAGGTTGGCGGCGAACGGCGCGGGTGTTGCGCTGACTTCCGATATTGCACTGCCCGGGCTCACGTTGCGCTCGCAGCTTGCGCTCGACAATGCGGACTGCGGCGAATGGAAAGACCGTGTGACGCCTTCGATCCCCGACCCGGCGCGGCGCGAACTGGTGATGACGGGTGCGTATGCGCGAGCTTGCGGCGAGAAACGCCTCAACCTCAATCTATTCGAACCCGCGCTGACCTTCGATTACACCTTTCGCGCCTTGTGGGCGGAATCGGGCGGGCGCATCACCGGCAGCACCCAGCCCGGCATTGCGCCTGCCGACACGCCGCCGCTGCTGAGTTTTTCATCCATCCCGCTCGCTGACGCGCTGCGCAGCCTCAACAAATATTCCAACAATCTGATGACGCGTAATCTTTTTTTGACGCTGGGTGCCGAGCGCGAGGGCGCGCCCGCCACGCTGGAAAAATCCCGCCACGCCGTGCGCGAATGGCTGAATGAAAAACACATCGCCGCGCCTGAATTGGTGTTGGAAAACGGTGCCGGACTTTCGCGCATCGAACGCATCAGCGCCCAGACCTTGGGCCGTCTGCTGCTTGCCGCTTATGCCAGCCCAAACTTTTCGGAATTCGAGTCCGCTTTGCCGATTCTTGCCGTTGACGGCACGCTCAAACGACGCTTCACCGACAGCCCGTTAGCCGGGCACGCCCACCTGAAAACCGGCACGCTGAAAGACGCGCGCGCGCTGGCAGGTTATGTATTCAATCGCGCAGGCAAGCGCATGGTTTTTGTCCTGCTGGTGAACCACGCCAACGCGGATCGCGCCGAAGCCGCGCAGCGCGCGCTGCTGGAGTGGGCATATGACTATCGCCCCGAACCCGCACGCAGGCGGCGCGGCAGAAAATGAGTTGGCCGTTTGATCTTCCTGACTGGGTGGCATGGCTGGCGCAGGATGCCGACGGCGCTTGCGCCTGTGGCATCCATTTTTCCAGGCAATGACTACAATGACCTGAACCCGGCAGCACAATTTTTAACTCGGAGTACAGCGTGGCATCTTATTCAGCTTATGGTTTTATCTTGTTCGTGATGGCCTCTGCGCTCGCTGGCTGCAAGCCTGCGGGGGTGCCGGGTCAAGGTGGAATGGGGGGCGGGATGCCGCCGCCGGAGGTGGAGGTCATCACGGTCGCGCCGACATCGGTTGCGCGCACGATGGAGGTGCCTGGTCGTCTGCAGGCGGTGCGTAGCGCTGAGGTGCGGGCGCGGGTTGAAGGCATTCTGGAGCGCCGGGTTTATCAGGAAGGCGGTGAGGTCAAGGTCGGCCAGGTTTTGTTCCAGATCGACCGCCGCACACTCGCGGCTAATGTGGACTCGGCCAGGGCTACGCTCGCCAAGTCGCGTGCCCAGGCGCTGATTGCCGGGCAGAATGCCGACCGCATGCAGGCGTTGGTCAACACCAAAGCGATCAGCAGACAAGAATATGATCAGACTATCGCGTCCAAATCTCAGGCCGACGCAGAAGTCGCGTCGGCGCAGGCGGCGCTGACCCGTGCCAGGATTGATTTGTCCTACGCGACAGTGACGGCACCTATCGCTGGTCGCATCGGCCGGGCGCTGATTACGGAGGGCGCGTTGGTGGGCAGCGGCCAGGCCACGCCGCTTGCGACCATCGACCAGTACAACCCGATCTGGGTGAACTTTTCGCAGTCCAGCGCCGATTTTATCAATCTGCGCGACGCGGTGAAGCAGGGCAAGGCGGTCGCCAGCAAAGCGCCGGTGCATTTGATTCTGGAAAACGGCCAGGAATACAAACAGCCGGGCAAGTTGCTGTTCAACGATCTGGCGGTGGATTCCGCCACTGGCTCGGTGGGCTTGCGTGCGGAATTCCCTAACCCTGACCGCGATCTGCTGCCCGGCCAGTTTGTCACCGTACGTCTGCCGGTGGCGCAGGTTGGCAACGTCATTGTGGTGCCGCAGCGCGCAGTGCAGTCTTCATCCGACGGCCAGACGGTGCTGCTGGCGGGCGCGGATGGCAAAGCGATGTCCCGGCCAGTGAAGACGGGTGGTTTGTCCGGCGGCAACTGGATCATTACCGGGGGACTCAAAGGCGGCGAGCAGGTCATCGTTAACGGCGTGCAGAAAGTGCGCCCCGGCGCGCCAGTCAAAGCCATTCCCCTGAAAGGGGACTGAGATGTTGCCGCGCTTTTTTATCGACCGCCCAATCTTTGCCTGGGTCATTGCGCTGTCCATTATCCTGGGCGGCATTCTGGTGTTCCCCAAGCTGCCCGTGTCGCAATATCCCGATGTCGCGCCGCCTGCGTTGCAGATCACGGCGGTTTATCCCGGCGCATCTGCGCAGGTGGCGGAAGACACCGTGACCACACTGGTGGAGCAGGAAATGAACGGCATCGAACACCTCCTGTACATGGAATCCAGCAGTGATTCCAGCGGCACATTAACCATGACGCTGACTTTTTCGACCGGCACTGATCTGGATATTGCGTCGGTGGAGGCGCAAAACCGCATTAAGCGGGTGGAGGCGCGTTTGCCCGAAGAGGTCCGGCGGCAGGGCATCACGGTGGCCAAGGCACGGCGCAACTATCTGATGTTTGTTACTGTTTTTTCGCCGGATCAAAGCCGCGATGGCGTTGACCTGGGCAGCTTCACTGCGGCCAATGTACTTAACAATATCCGGCAGGTGCCGGGTGTGGGTGAGGCCACACTGTTCGGTTCGGAATACGCCATGCGCATCTGGCTCGATCCGTTCAAGCTGGCATCGTTCAACATGACGCCGGGTGAAGCGCTCGCAGCGGTGCAGGCGCAGAACGTGCAACTGGCAACGGGCGAACTGGGGCAGGTGCCCGCCGTGAAAGGCCAGCAACTGGCTGCCACCGTCATCACTCAGGGACGGCTCGCAACGCCCGAGCAGTTCGGCAATATTTTGCTGCGCAGCAACGCTGCCGGAGCGGCGGTGCATCTGAAGGATGTGGCGCGCGTGGAATTGGGCGCACAGGATTATGTATTCCGCGCCCGTTTGAACGGACGACCGACCGCAGCCGTCGGCATCAAGCTCGCGCCGGGCAGCAATGCCCTGGAAACAGCGCAGGCGGTCAAGGTGCGCATGACCGAGTTGGCGCGTTATTTTCCAAAGGGTGTGAGCTGGGATGTGCCTTATGACACCTCGCGTTTCGTCGAAATCTCCATCCGTGAAGTCTTGAAAACGCTGGGTGAAGCGTTTTTGCTGGTGTTCCTGGTGATGTGGCTGTTTCTGGGCAAGTTGCGCGCCGCAATCATCCCGACCATCGTCGTGCCAGTGTCGCTGATTGGCACGCTGGTGGGCATTTACCTGCTGGGTTTTTCCATCAACGTATTGACGTTGTTTGCCATGGTGCTGGCCATTGGCATCGTAGTGGACGATGCCATCGTGGTGGTAGAAAACGTCGAACGCATCATGTCGCACGAAGGGCTGGATTCGCGCAGCGCCACGTCCAAGGCGATGGGGCAGATTTTTGGTGCCATCGTCGGCATCACTGTCGTGCTGTCGGCGGTGTTCATCCCCATGGCGTTTTTCAGTGGCTCGGTAGGGGCAATTTACCGGCAATTTTCGGTGACGCTGGTGATCACCATGCTGTTCTCGGCGCTAATGGCGATCTCGCTCACACCCGCCCTGTGCGCGACTTTGTTTAAAGGGCTGACCAAAGAAAAACTGGAACAGCAGCGCGGCCTGTTTGGCTGGTTCCATCATTTTTTCGAGCGCACGACGAGCCGTTATCTGGCTGGCGTGAATTCGGCTGTTAAACGTCCACTGCGCATTCTTGGTCTGTTTGTCGCCATCGCTGCCGCCACGATCGCGCTGTTTCTGCACTTGCCCACCGGTTTTTTGCCGGATGAAGATCAGGGCTATCTCATCAGTATCGTGCAACTGCCATCGGGCGCTACCCAGGAACGCACCGAGGTCGTGCTCTCCAAACTGGAGCAGTATTACCTGAAGCAGCCCGAAGTCGCGAAGGTGGTCGGGGTGCTGGGCTTCTCCTTTTTTGGCAAGGGGCAGGACGCAGCCATCGCGTTCGTCCGCTTCAAGGATTGGGATGAACGCAAGAAGCCTGACCAGCACGCGCTACAAATTGTGCAGCGCGCTAATATGGCTTTGTTCCCCATCAAGCAGGCGCTGATTTTTGCGTTGAACCCACCGCCGATTCCCGAACTGGCGGCGGTGGGCGGCTTCGATTTCCGCCTGCAGGATCGTTCCGGGGCAGGTCGCGACAAGTTGATGGAAGCGCGCAATATGGTTCTGGGTATGGCCAGCCAGGATGCGCGTCTGGCCGGGGTGCGGCCTGAAGGCAAAGAACCCGCCACGCAGTTGCTGCTGGATATTGACCGGGCCAAAGCCGCCAGTTTGGGTATCAATCTGGGTGAGCTTGATCAAACCTTGTCGGTGGCACTGGGTTCGGCCTATGTCAACGATTTTATCCGCGATGGCCGGGTGCTGCGCGTGATCATGCAGATTGATGCAGTCGCCCGCGCCACGCCTGAAGGTCTGCTCGGCCTGCGTGTGCGTACCACCCACAACACGATGGTACCGCTGGCGGAAATTGCAACACCGCGCTGGGTCACGGGTCTGCCTAAACTTGATCGTTATAACGGGGTGGCAGCAGTCAAGGTCGCGGGCGGCCCCGCCCCCGGTCGCAGCACGGGTGAGGCGATGCAAGCGATGGAAGATATTGCGCAGAAACTGCCGCCCGGATTGGGCTTCGAATGGTCCGGCACTTCGTATGAGGAAAAACTTTCTGGCGCGCAGGCACCGATTCTGTTCACGCTGTCCATCATCGTCGTGTTCATGTGTCTCGCCGCGCTGTATGAAAGCTGGAGTGTGCCGCTGGCCGTGCTGCTGGTTGTTCCGCTCGGTGTGTTCGGCGCGGTGCTGGCCGTGACGCTGCGCGATCTGCCCAACGACGTGTACTTCAAGGTGGGTTTTATCACCATCATTGGCCTGTCGGCGAAGAATTCCATCCTGATCGTGGAATTCGCCCGCCAGCTTGAAGCTCAGGGCAAGGCCACGCTGGAAGCGGTGATCGAAGCCAGCCAGATGCGTTTCCGTCCCATCGTCATGACCTCCATCGCCTTCATGTTTGGCGTGCTGCCGCTGGCCGTCTCCAGCGGTGCAGGCGCGGCCAGCCGTCATGCCATCGGTACCGGCGTGATGGGCGGAATGATTTCTGCCACCATTCTGGCGGTGTTCATCGTGCCGGTGCTCTATCTGACCGTGCGCAAGCTGTTTCCGGGGCCGATTCATTATCACGGCGCAGCACTGCAAGACAGCACAGCGATACCGAAAGACGATCATGCGAATTAAATCCAAACAGACGCTGGTTTTGTCCCTGGCTTTGTTGAGCCTGAGCGGATGCTTTTCGCTACCCAAAATCAGACAGCCTGATCCCGAGCTGCCTGCTGCATGGCCAGAAGGACAGGCGCAGGCAGTCGTCGCATCAGACTGGTGGACCAGCTATAACGACCCGGTGCTGAATTCATTGGAGGACGAAGCGCTGGTGCACAACGCCGACATTCGTCTGGCCGCCGCGCGAATCGACGAAGCGCGCGCCAACCTGGGTTTGGCCAAGGCCGATCAGTATCCCAGTGCACAGATCGGCATCAACGCCGGGCGCACCAAAGCAACGGAAGTAGGTTCGTTTCCGATTCCGTCGCCAATCAACAATGATTTCAGAGCCAACCTGCAGGCAGTTTATGAAGTTGATTTGTGGGGCCGCTACCGCAAAGCCTCCGAAGCTGCCCGAGCTGACATGCTGAGTACGGAATACGCACGAGAAGTCGTGCGACTGAGTCTGGCCAGTGATGTGGCGAAAGGCTACTTCGCTCTGCGTGCGCTGGATGCGCAACTCGATCTCACCACGCAGACGATGACTAACCGCAAGGACGCAATTGATTTGCAGCAGTTGCGTTTTGACAATGGCCTTTCATCCGAACTCGATCTGCGTCAGGCCGAGGCAGAACTTGCATCCACTGATGCATCGGCAGCGCAGGTCAAACAGGCTGTTCGTCAACAGGAGCTGGCCCTTGCCGTATTGCTGGGACGCAGCCCACGCGCCATTGTGGAAGATCAAGTCGCACGTGGTTCGATACTCAGCGCCTTGACCAACCCACCTGCCGTTCCCGCCGGTTTGCCGTCCGATCTGCTGGCTCGCCGACCCGATCTGCGTCAGGCTGAACAGAATCTGCTGGCGACCCAGGCACGGATAGGTGAAGCCAAAGCCAAGTTGTTTCCCGATTTGTCCCTGACCGGCAATCTGGGATCGGAAAGCAAGCGGCTGGCGGATCTGTTTTCTGGCCCGGCAACCGTCTGGGGCCTGACCGCGAGTCTGGTTCAGACCGTGTACAACGCTGGGCGGACTGAATCAGCCCTTCAAGCCGCCGATGCACGTCAGACTCAGGCGCTGGTCAACTATGATCAGGCCGTTCAGGGTGCATTCCGCGAAGTGCTCAATGCGCTGGTCGCCCAGCGGCAGTTGCGTGAACTGGTTGATGCCGATCAGCGCCGGATCGATGCACTGAGCAAGGCATCTGAACTCGCCGACCTGCGTTACAAGAATGGCATCGATAACTACCTGCTGGTACTGGACGCACAGCGCAGTCTGTATCAGGCGCAACAAAATACGATTGACGCCCGCCGCGCCCAGCTATCCGCCACTGCCGATCTGTTCAAGGCGCTGGGCGGTGGCTGGGATGGCACAGTTGCCGATCACAATGCCTCCGCCGCGAAGGCCATCAATTCGCCTTAGTTTTGGTTAGCCGGGTGGGATGATAGGCGCTGCTTCCGCCAATTTCTGTCTAGTGTCACGAAACCCTTTGCATCCTTGGGGAGTCTGTCCTTGTACCCATTGCTCGCAATGGCCTGGCGGATTAAAATACCGACCCTTTGCCCGAAATTTAAAGCTCGCTGCGCCCAAAGCGCGATTCGCTGTGGATGGCGGGCTGCTTTCATCTGGTGGTCATAACAAAATGAACAGACAACGCTGGCTCGACGGGACGCTTTACTCCCCCGACTTTGAACAGGATAGCTGCGGCTTTGGCCTGATTGCGCAAATGGACAATCAGCCCAGCCATACCCTGGTGCAGAATGCCATCGGTTCGCTGGCCTGCATGACGCATCGCGGTGCGATTGCGGCCGACGGCCTGTCTGGCGACGGCTGCGGATTGCTGTTCAAAAAACCGGAAGTGTTTCTGCAGGCGGTTGCCAAGGATGCAGGCATTGCTCTGGCACCGTTGTATGCAGCCGGCTTGCTGTTTTTGTCGCGCGAATCAGCCGTGGCGAACAGCTCGCGCGCCCTGCTCAAAGCCGAACTCGAAGCCCAGGGTTTGATCGTCGCCGGTTTTCGTGTGGTGCCGACGGATGCGTCGGTGTGCGGCGAATCCGCGCTGGAATCCTTGCCTTATATCGAGCAGGTGTTTGTCAACGCGCCGCCCGATCTGGATGCGGACGGTTTTGAACGCCGCCTTTACATTGCCCGCCGCCGCGCCGAAAAAGCACTGGAAGCGAGCGATCCGGTGTTTTATCTGCCGACGCTGTCGTGTCGCGTGATCAGTTATAAAGGCCTGGTGTTGCCGGAAAACCTGCCGGTGTTTTACCCCGACTTGAGCGACGAACGGTTTGCTTCAGCGCTTGCCGTGTTTCACCAGCGCTTTTCCACCAACACCTGGCCGCAGTGGCGACTGGCGCAACCGTTCCGCTACCTGGCGCACAACGGCGAAATCAACACCGTACAGGGCAACCGCAACTGGAGCCGGGCGCGCGAGCAGAAATTCGCTACGCCTTTAATTCCGAATATGGACGACATTCGTCCCATCGTCGGCACCAAGGGTTCGGATTCGATGAGTCTCGACAACATGGTCGAAGGCCTGGTCATGGGCGGTGCGGGACTGTTCCGCGCCTTGCGTCTGGTGGTGCCGCCTGCCTGGCAGAACGTCGAGGCTATGGACCCCGATATCCGTGCGTTTTACGAATACAACTCGATGCACATGGAACCGTGGGACGGCCCTGCGGGCATCGTGCTGACCGATGGCCGCTATGGCGTGTGTACGCTCGACCGCAACGGCCTGCGCCCGGCGCGCTGGGTGCTGACCAAGGACCGCATCCTGACGATCGCGTCTGAAGTCGGCGTGTGGAAAATCGACCCGGCCAACGTCGAACAAAAAGGCCGCGTCAAGCCCGGCCAGATGATCGCCGCCGATCTGGAAACCGGGCGACTGCTGTTGCCCGCCGACATCGACAATGAACTGAAAAGCCGCCAGCCCTATCGCGAGTGGCTCAAGAGTCGCGCGCAGACACTCGATTTGTCGCTGCAACAGGATGCCGACCTGGTGGTGATGGATGCAGCCAGTCTGCTCACGCACCAGAAGCTGCACAACGTCAGCTTCGAAGAGCGCGACCAGATCATCCGCGTGCTGGCGGAAGACGGTGCCGAGGCGATTGGCTCGATGGGCGACGACACGCCGATGGCCGTGCTGTCGCAAAAAGTGCGCTCGCCGTTTGACTATCTGCGCCAGCAGTTTGCGCAGGTGACGAACCCGCCGATTGACCCGATCCGCGAAGCGATTGTGATGTCGCTCAACACCAGCTTTGGTGCGGAGCGCAATCTGTTTGAAGAAACGCCGGAACACGCGCACCGGCTGGAAATCCACAGTCCGCTGCTGTCGAAAGAAGCCTTCGACAAGATACTCGGCTCCGCTGACCCGATTCTGGCCTCGGTCACGCTGGACTTGCATTACGACCCGGTGACGACCCATCTCAAGCACGCCATCGAAGCGCTGACCGTCAGCGCTATTGCCGCCGTGCGTTCTGGCAAAGTGATCCTGGTGTTGTCCGACCGCGCTATCGCCCAGGACAGATTGCCGATTCATGCGCTGTTCGCTGTCGGTGCGGTACACCACGCGCTGATCGCCGCAGGCCTGCGCTGCAATGCCAACATCGTGATCGAAACCGGTTCGGTGCGCGACCCGCATCATTACGCCTGCCTGATTGGCTATGGTGCGACTGCGGTTTATCCGTATCTGGCGTACCAGATCATCGGTGAATTCGTGAAGTCAGGCGAGATCAAGCCGCCGCTGGACAAGGCGCTGTCCAATTTCCGCAAGGGCATGGACAAAGGCTTGTACAAAGTGCTGTCGAAGATGGGCATCTCGCTGGTCGCGAGCTATCGCGGCGCACAGCTGTTTGAGGGCGTGGGCCTGAACGAAGAAGTCGTCGCGCTCTGCCTCAAGGGCACGGTGTCGCGGATTTCGGGCGCTAATTTTGACGACTTCGAGTCGGATCAAACACTGTTGCACAAGACCGCGTTCAATCCCATGCGCCCGTTACCGGTTGGGGGTTTGCTCAAATTCATCTTCGGCGAAGAATTCCACGCCTACAACCCGGATGTGGTGCAGCAACTGCAAAAAGCGGTGAAGTCCGGCGACTATGCCGAATACAAAACCTATTCCGACACGGTGAACTCGCGTCCGGTGGCGATGTTGCGTGATTTGATGCAGGTCAGGCCGGGCACGACACCGATCCCGCTGGACGAAGTCGAGCCGCTCGAAGCCATCCTGAAGCGTTTTGATTCTGCGGGCATGTCGCTCGGCGCATTGTCGCCGGAAGCACACGAAGCGCTGGCTGAAGGCATGAACCGCATTGGTGGTCGTTCCAATTCAGGTGAAGGCGGCGAAGACCCGAAACGATACGGCACCAGCAAAACGTCCAAGATCAAGCAGGTGGCCTCAGGGCGTTTTGGCGTGACAGCCACCTATCTGGTCAACGCCGAGGTGTTGCAAATCAAGATCGCGCAGGGCGCAAAACCGGGCGAGGGCGGCCAACTGCCGGGCGACAAGGTCTCGGTGATGATCGCGGGCTTGCGCCATTGCAAACCCGGCACGCCGCTGATTTCGCCGCCGCCGCATCACGATATTTATTCCATTGAAGATCTGGCGCAGCTGATTTTTGACTTGAAGCAGGTCAACCCGGATGCGCTGGTGTCGGTCAAGCTGGTGGCCGAGCCGGGCGTGGGCACGGTAGCAGCGGGTGTGGCAAAGGCTTATGCCGATCTCATCACGATTTCGGGCTATGACGGTGGCACCGGTGCGTCCCCGCTCGCCAGCGTGAAATATGCGGGTTCGCCGTGGGAGCTGGGGCTGTCCGAGGCGCAGCAGGTGTTGCGCGCCAACGGCTTGCGCGGCCGTGTGCGCGTGCAGACCGACGGCGGCCTGAAGACCGGCCTCGACGTGATTAAAGCAGCGATTCTTGGCGCCGAATCCTTTGGTTTTGGCACCGGACCGATGGTTGCGTTGGGTTGCAAGTACTTGCGCATCTGCCATCTGAATAACTGCGCAACCGGCGTGGCGACGCAGAACGCGCAACTGCGCAAGGATCACTTTATCGGCCTGCCCGAGATGGTGGTGAACTACTTCACCTTCGTTGCGACTGAGACACGCGAGTTGCTGGCATCCCTCGGAATGAAGAAGCTCACCGACCTGATCGGCCGCACCGACCTGCTCGACCTGACTGCGGGCGACACCCCGCGTCAGGGACGTTTGAAACTCGATGCGCTATTGAGCCAGGGCGACATCCCGGACAGCGCGCCGCGTTTCTCGCAGCAGGCGCGTAACCCGTCGTTTGATAAAGGCGAGCTTGCCGAGCAAATGGTGAAAGACGCCTTGCCCGCGATCAAGGCGGCGACGCCGGTTGAACTCAGTTACACGGTGCGCAATGTCAATCGCTCCATCGGCGCGCGCCTGTCGGGCGAAATTGCCAAGGCGCATGGCGGCAAAGGCCTGCCCGACAACACCATCCGCATCAATCTCAACGGTTCGGCGGGACAGAGTTTTGGGGTGTGGAACCACCACGGCCTGACGCTGACGCTGGAAGGCGATGCCAACGATTACGTTGGCAAGGGCATGGGCGGCGGGCGGCTGGTGATCTATCCGCCGCGCGTGGCAACGTTTGCCGCGCACCGCAACACCCTGATCGGCAACACCTGTTTGTATGGCGCAACCGGCGGCGAACTGTACGCAGCGGGCATGGGCGGCGAGCGTTTCGGCGTGCGCAACTCGGGCGCGCTCGCGGTGGTTGAAGGCATCGGCGACCACGGCGCGGAATACATGACCGGCGGCACGCTGCTGGTGCTGGGCGATACGGGTCTGAATTTTGGCGCAGGCATGAGCGGCGGCATGGCGTTTGTGTACGACGAAGCGGGCGATTTCATTTCCAGGTACAACAAGGAAATGGTCGAGATCACGCGCATCACCAGCGATGAAACCGAGGCGTTCCGCATCTTCTTCAAGCAGCAGTTAGTGCGCCATCACGCGCTTACGGGCAGCCAGCGTGCGCAGGATTTGCTGGCTGACTTTGGCGCCACGCTGGGTAAAGTCTGGCTGATCAAACCCAAACGTATTTCCATTGAAGATCTGGTCGACGACATTCCCGGCCAGGTACGCCAACCGGTGAGCGCATAAGCGTCTACCTAGCAGAGACACGCAACAGATATGGCTGACGCATTTCAGTTTTTAAAACAGGCGCGGCGCGACGGGGATAAAACCGACGCGGCGGTACGCAAGCACGAGTTCCGTGAAATTTACGCCAAGATGGACACGCCCCATGCGGCCGAGCAGGCGGATCGCTGTCTGGCTTGTGGCAATCCGTATTGCGAGTGGAAATGTCCGGTTCACAACTACATCCCCAACTGGCTGAAGCTGGTGACCGAAGGCCGTTTGTTTGAAGCGGCGGATTTATCGCACCAGACCAATTCGCTGCCCGAGGTCTGTGGCCGTGTGTGCCCGCAGGATCGCCTGTGCGAAGGCGCGTGTACGCTCAACGACGGCTTTGGCGCAGTCACCATCGGCCAGATCGAAAAATACATTTCCGAAGAAGCCTTCAAGGCTGGATGGCGACCGGATATGTCGCACGTCGTCGCGACCGGGAAAAAAGTGGCGATCATCGGCGCGGGGCCGGCCGGCCTCGGCTGCGCCGACGTGCTGGCGCGCAATGGCGTGAAGCCGGTGGTGTTTGACCGCTACGACGAAATCGGCGGACTGCTGACCTTTGGCATCCCCGAATTCAAGATGGAAAAATGGGTGATGACGCGTCGCCGCGAAGTGCTCGAAGGCATGGGCGTTGAGTTTCGGCTCAATACCGACATCGGCAAAGATGTACCGATGCAGGCGCTCCTCGACGAATACGACGCCGTCTTCATGGGCATGGGCACCTACACCTACATGAAGGGCGGCTTCCCCGGCGAAGACCTGCCCGGCGTGCTCGAAGCGCTGCCGTTTCTGATTTCCAACGTGCGCAAATGCCTCAACCTTGCCAAGCCCGATGAAATTTATCAGGACATGAAAGGCCAGCGCGTAGTGGTGCTGGGCGGCGGCGACACGGCGATGGACTGCAACCGCACCAGCATTCGTCAGGATGCGGCCAGTGTGACGTGCGCCTATCGCCGCGACGAAGCCAATATGCCCGGCTCCAAGCGTGAAGTCGGCAATGCGAAAGAAGAAGGCGTGCAGTTTTTGTGGAATCGCCAGCCCGTTGAAATTGTCGGCGATACAAAAGTTGAAGGCGTCAAACTGGTGACCACTGAGCTCGGCCCGCCTGATGCGCGCGGTCGCCGCACGCCGGTGGTTGTTCCCGGTTCCGAAGAAGTCATCGCCGCAGATCGCGTCATCATCGCCTTTGGCTTTCGCCCCAACCCACAGCCGTGGTTTGACGATCACCAGATCGCGATTGACCAGGGCGGGCGTGTCGTTGCCAAAGGCAACACCCACGCGTTCCAGACCGCCAACGAAAAAATCTTCGCCGGTGGCGACATGGTGCGCGGCTCCGACCTGGTGGTGACGGCGGTGTTTGAGGGACGCGAAGCGGCTAAAGGGATATTGGCTTATCTCGATCTGGCGTAAGCCGCGCGCATCGCGCCAAGGCAATCTTTGTGGGGCGTTGCCTATTAGCCACATCATCATCGTCGAAGAACAGGAGAGTGTGATGCTTGGATTCAGCTTGCCGGACATCGCGCACCGCACTAAACTGTGGCTTCGCAGTTATTTGAATTCCCGATCACCGAGTGGCCATTCCATTTTTTCGTAAAGGCAAGGACAAACCGCCTGCGGATGTTGCAGCGCGTAATACGGGTTCGCCTGTTCCCAGCATCGGCAACCCGCCGACGAAAGGTTTGTATACCTGGGCTTCGGGTGCGTCCGGGATCATGGTTCAAGAGTCCAGCGGCGTGCCGCAAACAGCGATCGACGAAGCCGCTATCTTTTATGCCAGCAACCAGATCGATGCGACTGAAGAGGCGTTGACCTCATTGTTGACCAGCGATGATGTGCGTGCCTGGCATATGCTGTTCGATCTTTACCGCATCCTCGGGCGCGAAAAAGACTTTGAGCAGATTGCGCTGGATTATGCGGTGCGCTTTGAAACGTCGCCGCCGGTGTGGCGTTCCCCCAAGCTCAAAAAAACGCTGGCCGCACCTGCCAGCACGCACGCTTTCCCCGCTTTGCTGGACGTGGTTTCCGTGGAGGCACTCAATCTTGCCCTGGCTGGCGCGGATAAGAGCAGTCCTGTGCTACTGGATTTTGCACGCATCCAGTTGGTGGATGAAAAAGGGGCAGACGCTTGTATCGCCACGCTGGAGGCCGCGCGTAAAACCAAACGCAAATTGCAGGTCAGCGGCGTAGACCGTCTGATTCAATTGCTGCTGGATTTGAATCGTGCAACTCAATCCAGACCGGTACACTGGTTGTTTCTGTTGCAGCTCTACCAATTGCTTGGCCGCCAGAATGAGTTCGAAGACCTGGCCGTGGATTATGCGGTGCGCTTCGAAGTCTCGCCGCCCTCGTGGGTTACGGCTCCGGCAGTTCAGGTTGTGGAAGCTCCCGCAGCCATACCTGCCACCATGCCCGCAGGTGATGCCTTTACGCTCAGCGGCGAAATTACGCCCACCAACAATGCTGCATTGCAGGAATTAAAAGCCTACGCAACCGCGCATACCGATGTGGTTGTGGATATGGCGCAGGTCACGCGGGTGGACTATGCCAGCGTGAGCCAATTCATTAGTCTTCTGATGCAGTTTCTTACTGGCGGCAAAAATATCACCCTGCGCGGCCACAACGCGCTGGTACATGAATTGTTCCGCGTCATGGGCATCGACCAGATGGTGCAACTGGTGCCAGGCAAACTGACCTGAGTTAAATATCTGGTTCTTCATCTTTAGATTGTTAACGCGAGAGTTGTCACCGCGTTGGCATGTGATCCGTGCTGCCGTTCGCCTTCCGTCTCTTCGTTCCACACTCATACGTCCATGAAATCCGAAACCCCTCAGTCCATCAGTACCAGCAGCAAAATCCTCACCTCTATCCTGTTTGGTAGCCGCTGGCTGCAAGTGCCGCTCTACCTGGGCTTGATCGGCGCTCAGCTAGTCTATGTCGTGCATTTCATGGTGGAGCTGGAGCACCTTGTCGCTGGCACCTTCAATCTTGGCGAAGAAGCCATCATGCTGATCGTGCTGGGGCTGATTGATGTCGTCATGATCTCCAACCTACTCATCATGGTCATCGTCGGCGGCTACGAAACCTTCGTTTCACGCCTCAATCTCGAGGGCCACCCCGACGAACCCGAGTGGTTGTCGCACGTTAACGCCAACGTGCTCAAGGTCAAACTCGCCACTGCCATCATCGGCATTTCATCCATTCATCTCCTCAAGACGTTTATCAACGCCCACAACCTGGACGACAAAGTGCTGCTGTGGCAGACCGTGATCCACATGACCTTTGTTCTGTCCGCGATTTCGATTGCCTACATAGACAAATTGATGCCGCATCCACCCAAACACTGATCGACTGCGCCGACCTGTCGCGCACTCATTCCTTATCGGGCGGAATCCAGGCTCGCCAACTGCATGGCTGACGATTCCTTGATCGCCTTGATCGTCAGATTCAGGGTGATGTCGTTGCTGACGAGCAGCGCATATTTCCCCATGTTGAATTCCGAACGCTTGACCGTGACGGTCGCATTGGCATCACAGGTGTCAATCTTGAGTGTGGGGTGGGGCATACACTGGAAATTGGTGATGGCGAGTGTGACAGGCTTGGTCACGCCTTTGATGGTGAGTTCGCCTGCCATGATGGACTGGTCACCATTAAGCGACATCTTGCTGGACTTGAATGTGATCTCCGGATAGTTGACGGTATCAAAAAAATCGGCTGCCTGAATCTGTTTGTTAAACAAGGCGTGGCCGGTATTCACCGAGGTGGCATCGATAGTCACCTCAGCTGAGCCGGTTTTTGCCGCAGGGTCAAATACCACTTTGCCGCTGATTTTTTCAAACCGGTGTGTCTGGCTCGACAGTCCCAGGGTGGTAAAGCTGAATTGCGAAGTCGTATGACTATTGTCTATGACGTAAGTCTCCGGTGCCGCCTGGGCTGTGCCAGAAAAAGCCAGCAACGCGGTCAATATGGCTAGACGTTTCATGAGGTGTTCCTGTCGAAGTAAGGGTGCCCAGAAGGGCTGTGCACACTCACTTGCAACCGCCATGCCATTTCGCCTTTTATAAAAATAATTCAATAAAAACAATAGGTTATTTTTATGGGCAGGCTCGATGCGTGTGCGAGCCCAGGCGCAATCAGCTGAAATTCCAACAGGCAGCGACGAACAAGCAACCATTCTGAACCTGGTTTTCCACGGTGCATTTTGCAATGCACTAATGCCATCATCGACATTACTTATTGGCTGCCCTTCTCCCGCCAGCGGAAAATGGCGCGATCAATTTCCCCGGAGAGCACTATGGCAACGCGTGACACCCTATCCCCCAAAGAAGCGCAGTGCAGCGGTGGCGCAGATTATGCTGCGATGGCGCTGGAAGCCCTGCAGGAGCCTGCCGACGCAGCCTATGCCAAGGAATTGATGGATCGCGTGTCGGGGGATTGTCAGTTCACCAAGGATCTGGCGGCATGCGCGATTGTGTACAAGGCGCTGGGTGACCAGAAACAGGCCGAAGAATTGCTCGGCACCGCCGAAGACTACTGCATGAGCGGCGAGGAGCAGGTGGCGCTGGCTGAGGCCAAGTTCAAAGTGCTGGGCGACAAGGCGGCGGCGATTGGCTCGTATGAAAAAGCCTTGAAGGAGTCCAATAACCTTGACCCATTGATTGATCTGGCCAAGAACGTGATGGCCGTGATTGCCGATAGCGCGTTTGCTAAAAAAGTGCTGGAAAAGGCCGAGGCAAAAATTTCGCGCGCGGTGGAATTCAGCAAGCTTGCCAGCACCGCTGCCGAGCATTTGCTGGACAAAGATTACGCGGCGGCGATTTTCAACAAGGCAGCAGAAAAATTATCCAGCGTGCCTGATTTGCTGGCGCTCGCAGGCGAAGTGACCAAAACTCTGGGCGACCCGGCGCGCGCCAAAGCCCTGTATCAGCGCGCACTGGAAGGTGCAACCGATTTTGCAGCGGCCAAAACCCTGATCGAATCGGCCAAACAGGCGGGAGATGCGGCTTTCCTGCAGGCTGCACTGACCAAGGCAGGCAGTCTCGCTACCGCCACGGGTGACTATATTGAATTGGCGGAAGGCCTCGTAACCGTGGGTGACAAGCCCGGTGCGGCCGCGATGCTGGACCGTGCCGAAGAAGCTGTCGCTGGCCTGAACGAAATGCAGAAACTGGCCGATACGGTGGAAAAACACCTGGCCGACGATCTGGAGCGCGTGACCCGCGTCAAGGCCAAGCTGGAAAAACGCCAGGCCAATCACACGCGTTATCTGGAGTTCCAGCAACTGGAAAAAGAAGCCACCAACGTCAAGCAATATCTGGCCTTGGCAGACCGGGTCAACACTGAGCTGGAAGACCCGTTCTACGCCGCCAAGCTGATTGAGGCTGCCGAGACAATGCTGAACGGCACGGGCTATCAGTTCTCGCGTTACAAGCCGGTGATGCAAGCGGTTGACCGCAACCTGGACGACACCGCGTGGCTGTCGCGCTTGCTGGATCGTGGAGCGGAAAACGCCACTGACTTTATTTCGTTCAAGGATCTGACCGTCAGCGCAGCGCAGTTAAAGCACCGTGAACTGGGCGTGTCCAAGGCACGCGCTTATCTGGCAGCGCGCGAAAAGGCATTGTCGCAAGATGCCAATGCGTCGGTATACGATTTTGCCAAGCTGGCCGAAGCCGTTTATGCAGCGACACAAGATAGTGACGCGGCAGGGCGTATTCTGGAGGGGGCGCGCGCGCAAGCGAGCGATCATTTTGCACTGATGCATCTGGGTCGCTTGTATGCGGCTATGGGCAATACTGCAAAATCTGACGAACTGTTTACTGCTGCCGCCTCTGCGTGCAAATCGGGTGATGCCTGCATCCAGTTTATCGACCGCCTCAAAGGTTATGCACTGCCTGCGGAAACGCTGCGCAAGTGGTACACCTTATGTGGACAAGGGCTGTCAGCGCCCGCCGACAAGCTGCGCTGGGCCGAAGGCATTGCTGATGCGCTGAACGACAAGACATGGGCGACAAAAGCGTATTCCGAACTGGCAGGCACGATGCCGACCGAGATGACGGCGCGCTTTGTAAAAAGCCGCCAGTCACGCGCCGACATGAGTTTCTATGGCTCGGTGCGCAGACATTAAGCCCGGCGTATAACCCTTTCAACAGCCCGGTTGCACGGGCTGTTTTTATTTGTAGACTGCGAGTGTGGTTCCTTCGAACTGGAGCGCTTCATGGTCGAGAATTTGTCCGAACTCATCGATACGGTGCAAAAAAACTGCACCATCACCGATGCCCGTCATGCACGCGACATGACGATGTGTACCTTCCTGCTCGAAATGCGCGAATACTACCGCTGGGAAATGGAAATTCCGTTTCACGCCCGCGTCCCGAAGGACGAACTGGGCGACTGGCTTAACGCGCGCGAAAGCATCTGGAACACGATTGAAGAGGAAGCGTTCGAGCCACTGCCGGTGAGCGACAACAGCATTGACCCGTTTGAATCCGATGCGGTGAACCGCGCACTGATTCCGCAGGGCCTGGTTTACAGCAGCGGCCTCGGGCGCTTTCGCAAACCGCATTTTGTGCTCGCGCAATTACAGCGCCAGGAACGGCGCGAAGGCCTGAACGTGCTGGTCGCCGGGTGCGAATACGCGCGCGACCTGATCGCACCACCCGCGACGCTGCGCAACGGCACAATATTCCTGCGCATGGATTCGATCCGCCGCCTGTTGTGGAACAAATACGAAGAATGGCAGTGGCGCGAAAAAGACAGCGCGCTGGGGCGGGCGTTTGCCCACTATGGCTTCGAGCGAGACCCTGAGCGCGGCCTGGATCGCATGGCCGAAGCCGAGGCCGAAACCATGATCCTGCACGAGCTCGGTGAAGCGCGCGCCGAAAAACTGCTGGGCGCGCAGTGGAACGACATGCTCGGCCAGCTCACCTCCAAGCACGCGGAGTTGCTGGTACGCGCAGTGCGCGACCACTTGGCCGATTGCCTGGTGACTCTGCCGACGCTGTTGCAACGCGAAGCCTGCGGTTCGCTGCATTTTTATATTGCCAATCTTTCCGGCTTGCGGCGCGCGCTGTTTCCGGCGCTCTCAGCCGCGTACGAAGGCTGGCATACCCGCCGCGACAGCGCTGGGCTCAGCGCCGCGATTCTCCGGGGCGAAGCGCACTGGCTGGGTGTGGCGCAACAGCTGATGGCCGACTTCAATGCCGCCCCCGAAAACGGCGATGCCCGGCTAAACCAGCTAGCCGGGCATCTCGATCCAATCAGTTTGTGAAGATTTACACCGTCACGTTTTGTCCCACCATCTCGGCAATGTTGTCCAGCAATTGCTGTTCCTGATAGGGCTTGCCCATATACACGTTCACCCCGATTTCCAGCGCGTGATTGCGATGCTTTTCAGCCGTGCGCGAAGTAATCATGATGATCGGTATTTGTTTCAAACGCGGATCATTGCGCATCACCCGCGCCAATTCAAATCCGTCCATGCGTGGCATTTCCACATCGAGCAATACCACGTCCGGAATCAGATCCTGCATTTTTTCCAGCGCATCGACGCCGTCTTTGGCCGTGTCCATGCGATAACCTTCGCGCGTGAGCAGGCGGCTGGTAATTTTTCGCACGGTCAGTGAATCATCCACCACCAGCACCATCGGTGCCTGCTGAATTTTAGGCACGTCTGGTATGGTGGTTGAAAGCACGTGATCGCGGCTTTCCTTGGGCTGGCTTATCCAGCGCAAGGCCAGCGGCACCGGGTTCAGAATCAGAATGACCCGGCCATCGCCGCGTACCGTCGCACCGGCGATACCCGTCACCCGCGCTAATTGCGGGCCAATATTCTTGACCACGATCTCGCGTGTGCCCTCGATGTGATCGACCAGTATCGCGGCCTGGCTATTACCGCTTCTAAGCAGAACGACCGCGTTAAAGCGCTGTACCTCGTGAACCGCATCCGCTTGACCCAGCAGGTGGGGCAGATAGCTTAAAGGGTAACGCGCGCCGCGCCATTCCACTTCACGGGCGGCAAGCGCGGCAGCCAGTGGTTCGGGTTTAAGTTCCAGCACCTGCTGCACCAGTGTGGTCGGCAAGGCGTAATCCTGTTTGCCCGCACTGAACATCACCGCCTGCGTCATCGCCAGAGTGAGCGGCAGATAAATACTGAATTGCGTGCCGCCACCGGTCGTCGAGCTGATATCGATGCGCCCGCCCAGAGCGGCAATTTCGCTCTTCACCACATCCATGCCGACACCCCGGCCTGACACTTCGCTGATCTGCTCAGCGGTAGAGAATCCGGCGGCAAAAATCATCTGTGCCAGTTGCGCTTCGGATGGTTCGATCCCCGCCGTCAACATACCCAGCGCCAGCGCTTTTTCGCGGATGCGGCCAAAGTTCAGACCTGCGCCGTCGTCTTTCACCGTCAGCAACATCTCGTTGCCAGACTGCTGTGCGATCAATGTGATTTCGCCAAATTCGGTCTTGCCTGCGGCCTTTCTGGCCTCCGGGCTTTCCACGCCATGTGCCAGCGCATTGCGCAATAAATGCTCCAACGGCGCGGTAATTTTTTCCAGCACCGAGCGGTCAATTTCCAGCTCGCCGCCCTGAATATCCAGTTGAGCGCGCTTGTCCACATCGCGTGCAGTCTGGCGCACCGTCCGATACAAGCGATCAGCCACTGAATACAGCGGCACCATGCGCACGCGCAGCAGGTTTTGCTGCAACTCGCGATTTAACCGGGTTTGATGCAACAGCGCTGCATCGGCTTCGCCCAGACGCGCCAGCAGAATGTGCTGCACTGTGGAAATATCGTTGACGCTCTCGGCAAGAAAACGGGTGACTTCCTGGAAACGGGTAAAACGGTCGAATTCCAGCGGGTCAAACTGCTCGCCTTGTCCTTGTGTCTGAAATGAGGATTGCATCTGTGATTCGGCCTGAATTTCGACTTCGCGAATATGCCCGCGCAAACGACCCAGTGCATCCGACAGCTCGCCTACATGACGCTTGAAATTGAACACTTCACTTTCGATCCGTGAACGTGCAATCGCCACTTCACCCGCCTGGTTCACCATACGGTCAACCCAGTCTGCGCGCACGCGTAAGGTCAAAGCTTGCGAATCACGCAAAATAGGTTGCGCCGCAACCGCCTCACCCATTGCTGCCGCTTCCACTGTGGCGGCGGAAAACGGCTTATCCATGGGTGTCGCCATGGATTCCAGCGGAGCCTCAACGGGATCGGCGGCGGTTGCCTTTCCGTTTTTCAGCCATTCCACCGCATTAGCCAGACGATCAAGTTGTGCTTCAAGCGCATCAAAATCATCTGTGCTCGCGGCTACCTGGCCTTCGATAACCGCGATGACACGCGACTCCATAACGTGCGCCAACTCGCCTAAACGCATCGCGCCCACCATGCGCGCGCTGCCTTTAAGTGTGTGCAGATTGCGCCGCAATACGCCGAGCGCGGCATGATTCTGCGGATCAGTTTTCCAGAGTCGCAATTGCGTACTGGTATCGGGTATCAGCGCCTCTGTTTCTTCCAGAAAAATAGGTAGAAGCTGCTGGTCAATTTCATCTTTAACATCGCGCCGCTCAAATAACGGAACAACGGCTTTGAGCGGTGCTTTTGGAACCAGATCGGTCAAGTCGAGTATGCCGGACTGCGGAAGACCGGGTTGTTGCGATTCTGGTGTAGATGGCACCAACTCTGAACGTTCTGGCGCTGTAAAGTCTGTCATGGCAAGCACGCTAACCGGTGCCGCGTATTCAATGACTGCCGTGTAATGGGATGCCGTCCCGGCATTAATTTCGGCACGTACTTCATCGGGCACATTCTCAAGCTCAACCATCTCCGGCGGCACCAGAAGGCTCTCAATATCGATGGATTCATCCTGATAGGTGCCTGGTGTGTCAGCCAGCGCCTGTTCGTCACCCAGCTCACCCAGAGCCGCGATCAAATCGTTCGCGGCTTCTGGCATCAAGTAGACTGCGATTTGATCCAGCATGGCTCCCAGACGCTGAACAATCGCCATCACCAGCGGTTGATGTGCCTCTGGCATCGGGTTGGACTCGAAACGATTCCAGTACAGTTCCAGCGCATGCGCCAGTTCCGACAGGGCAGAAAATCCTGCCGTACCGGCTATGCCGCCAAGCGTATGCGCGGCGCGGCGCGCATCTTCACTGATCGATTGATCCTCATCCTCGTTGTCAAGTCGTGCAATTTCTTCTTCAAGCGACATCAGCCGCTGCTTCGCCTCAACCAGAAAGATATCAAACAGTCCTGTAGAAAGACGCACATGGCCAACCGTAATGGTGCTGGTTTCAGCCTCGGGGATTTTAGCCGCAGAGAAGTCCGGCGCGAATGGATCTGATACGTCTTCAAAAAATTCTGGCAGATGGCTCGACTCATCGACTGGACAAAATTCCGCTTCAGCTGGCCACCATGCACCCAGCTCGCACAATAATGGTTCGGCATCTGCCTCTTCGTAAATCGTTTGATCCAAGTTGTCCGGTTCGACGGACTCTGCATGAGACATGTCTGCCGAACATATCGCAACAGCATCCTCTGCAACTATCGCTTCTGCGACCGGCACAGCGACTACTTCCTCCGTCAGCGCGGGCGTAACAGGCAGGCCGTGAGCCACACGATCTGCAGAAGCCAACAGCGTTGGCACAGGCAAAGCAATGACATTTCCTGCTTGAAGCGCGCCGATCCAGTCCTGAAAAATCCGTTGTGCATTCGACACCAGATCCAGCAACGCCGGGATGACCGGTTTGTTGTCAGCTAGCCAGCCGTTCATGAACTGCTCCAGCCCCCATGCTGCTTCGCCCAGTTCCAACAGGCCAACCATACGGCCACTGCCTTTCAGCGTGTGGAAGCCACGGCGAATGATCGTCAGGTTTTCACGCTCGTCGGGCTGCGCATGAGCTGCATTCACGGCATCAGAAATCGCCGCGAGCACTTCGTGCGCTTCTTCGAGAAAAATTTCCAGTAATTCGGGATCGCTGTCTTCGGGTACAAAGGCCAGCACTGTGTCGGGTGTTGTTGCAACGGCAAGCGGCATCGGCGCCACAGCCGGATTGTCTTCCCGTGCGAGCGAGTCATCGTCGATGCGCTGATTCAGACATGCCGGATCGGCATCGTCTGCCTGTGGCAAGTTTTCGATGCTGGGTGCGGGCAGGGCATATTCGATTTGCGCGCTGAACTCGGGCTGGTACAAAGGCATATCAATGCTGCTGTCTTCACACGAGATGGGTGCATCGGCTTCGGCAGTTATGCCCAGAATGCCATCCGGAACCGATGCGGTGGCACGTGACGGCAGGCTGACATTTGTCAAAATCGAAACCTGATTGTCCAGATTTACATTCGGCAAGATTGCATTCGACGCTGCGGTTTCGCGGCTGGCGGCGAGCAGGTCTTCAACCCCGCGCTTCAAACCGGAATCAGCAATCAGATCGGCATCACGCCCAAGCTCGATCAGCGCCTCAAGAAACTTTTTTGGCGATTCCTCTCCTCCCTCATCACGCCAAGCCAGATAAGCGGCTGCCACACTGGATTTTCGACGACCCAGGCCGGCCTCGACGGACTCTTCGACGATGGGAACGTTCAGTACATTTGTCGTGGGCAGACCAAAATCCGCCAGCACCGGTTGCAAAATTCTGGCCGCATCTGCGCGACCCGCGCAATGCGCTTCAACATACAAACCCAGGCTGGAAAAGGCATCGGCAATCCGGCCTTTTTCATGATCCGAAGGCACGCCCGCTACCGCAAAAGCCTCTGCAGCATTCACTGCTGCACCCAACAGCCCGGCTGCATCATTCAGCTCAAGCATATTCATCGCGCCTTGTGCCTGCGCGGCCAGCGGGGCGAGTTGGGTCAAACCTTCGCGTTGCGTCTCGTCGCGGAAGAACACGTCCAGCACTTCTTCAATTTTCTTCAAATTGGCGCCCACTTCTTGCGACATGTGGAGCATCAGGTCACGTTCAGCGACTGCCTGTGAGCGCGTATCCAGCATTGCGCCCGATTTGGGCAGGCTGCGCCCCTCGGACAGCGCCAGCAATCGTTCATTCTGGGCGTTGGCCTGCACCGTAAAGTCGGTGCGCAAAATTTCTTCAGATTCAACTGTATTTTGCAAAAATAATAAAGTGGCAGCCACTTCCAGATTCAAATGCTCCTGCTGCTCGGCATTCAGTCGCGCTGATGCAGCGCCAGTCAGCGTGTTGAGCAATTGCGGCAAGGCACCCACACCAAGCAAGCTGGCAGGGGCTTGCATCCGGCTCAAGTGAGCCTGGAAGTTTTCATTCTGTGCATCGGCCGTATTCTCAACCTGTGCACGCCAGGAGTCGCGCGCGCTATTGATATCTGCCTTGAGTGAATCCAGTACGGGGCGCATCCGCGCCAGTGTCTCCGGGTCAAGCAAGCCTTGACCGGGCAGGTATTGATCCAGCGCAAAGGTGGCGCGCACTTCGGCGGCACGCCCATCGAGTGTCTGGCTCTTGGCGACAAAAAACAGCGCATCACGCAACAGGCGCTCGGCTACCTGTGGTGAGCCTTCCATCAAGCGGCGCATTTGCAAATCAATGCGCGCGAGCAGTTGTTTGACGTAAAAATCAGCTTCCACGCCCTGCGCTATGAGGCTGTCGATAAAACCGACGCACGCCCACCAGAACGTTTGAGCGGCCTGGGTCGGAGCCGTTTTTTCCACCTCGGCCAGCGCCTGCCGCATCAGTGTGAGACCCTGCTCTGCGCCCTGTCCACGCAGAAATGCCAGCAAACCGCGCTGAAAAACAGCCCGTGCGGCTTTGATTTTGGCGGCCAATATTTCAGCCGACTGATCCGTAACCGGCGACCCGTGGACGCGCGAACGCAAGTCAGGGAAAAACAGCTCGCCCTCGAACACGTGTTCCGCGCCTTGCAGTTCGCGCAAGCGCTGATACAACGGGAACAAGGCCAGTTCGCCACTGCCGCGACCGTCAGCCAGTTCCTTGATCCAGCGCGACAAACCTTCGATGGTGTTGCGCACCGCAAGAAAAACGTCATCGGCAGGCTGCTGACGGCCTTCATTGATGTCAGCAAGGGTGAGTTCAAGTGAGGCCGCAACCGTGGCCGCGCCTTCGAGGCCGACCATACGCAAGGCACCCGCCACCTGATGGGCATCATCTCGCGCCAGTCGTAAGGCATTGGTCAGATCCGCATCAGCACTGAAGGCTTGTACCCGCCCCAGCGCTGCCTGCAAGGCGGCTTCAATGTCGCTCCGAACCCAGTTCAGCGGGCCGGTATCGTAGTTAAGTATGGCGCTCATAGCGTGCGATCCTCAGCGTGACTTTCAGGGCATTCCCTGTGGAATATCCTGTCCAAAATAGTCGAATGTGTAATGGTCTGAAAAGCTGGCGATCAAGCCAGCTTGAATCCGGCGACCGAGCCTTGCAGCTCTTTTGCCAGCTGCTTCAAACCCACAATCGAGTCAGCCGTTTTTTTCGTGCCTTCACTGGTTTGCGTAGAAATGGTTTTGATGTCCTGCATGGTTGCAGCCACCCTTGAAGTCGATTCAGCCTGATCCTGCGTGGCCGAAGAAATATCGGCAATCAGACCTGCCAGGGTTTTGGACACCTCGCTAATTTCCGCCAGCGTTTTGCCCGCCGCATCCGACAGCTTCGCACCTTCGACCACGCCCTGGGTCGAGACTTCCATTGCCGCCACCGTATCGTGCGTATCGGACTGAATGGTTTTCACAATGGCAGCGATTTGTTTGGTCGCATCCGCCGAGCGTTCGGCCAGTCGTTGCACCTCTTCTGCCACCACCGAAAAACCGCGTCCGGCTTCGCCTGCTGACGCCGCCTGAATCGCAGCGTTCAGTGCCAGTACATTGGTCTGTTCGGTAATGTCCGAGATCAGCTCCACGATTTCGCCAATTTCCTGCGACGACTCGCCGAGACGTTTGATCCGTTTTGAGGTTTCCTGGATATGCTCGCGCAATCCGTTCATGCTCGAGATCGCGTTCTGCACCGCCTGCTGGCCTTTTTCTGCCGCCAGCATCGACTGGTCTGCCACGCGCGCCGATTCGGCGGCATTGCTGGATACCTGTTGCACCGATTGCGACAGGCTGATCACAGCCGCTGAGGTTTCTTCAATCTCATCGGACTGTTTGCGTGCGGCCAGTTGCAGCGAGTCGGATATTTCACCCGCCTGATTAGCTGCCTGGTCCATTTGCACCGTTGCCGTATTAATCCCGCGTACCAGGCCGCGCAGTTCTTCAACCGTGTAGTTGATCGAGTCGGCCATCGCACCGGTGATGTCTTCAGTCACGCTGGCACTGATGGCGAGGTTGCCCTCGGCCAACTCGCCCAACTCGTCCATCAAACGCAAAATCGCTTCCTGGTTGCGGTTGTTTTCTTCCACGCTCTTGCGGGCGCGGGATTTGGTTTCGTTGATGTTGACCAGTCCCAGCAGCACCAGCGAGCCCACCGCCAGCAGGCCAAACACAGCGGCAATCAAATAGCCCGCCGAACCCAGCGATTGATAGTTTTGCGCCAGAGTATTGGTGTCCGCAAGTAGTTTGTCACTGCCGACAAACAGGTTGCGTGCGGCCACTTTTGATTTCAGCAGCGACTGCGTATCACCCAGCACCGCACCGACGGCTTCGACCATATCGCCCATGTTGCCGCCCAGGTCTTCCAACGTCAGCATGCTGTCTTCATTACTGGCCGCGCGCCCATTCATCAGTGCCTGTACAGTTTCACGGAACGAAGTGGTGTCTTTTTCCAGCTGGATCACAACTTGCGGATCGATCAGGTCGGCAGACATCAGCAGGTTTGCATTTTTAGGCAGGCGCTGCGAGAGCATGATCAGGTGATTGGCACGCGACACTTCACGCACACCCATGCCAGCGTCTGACAGCTGGTTCGTCAGCTGCTCCGCCACCTCCTGCAAATTGATGCTCAGCTTGTTAATTTTGCGGATGTTCTTGTTCATCGCAACCAGATTTTTTTGCTGCGACAAGATCTGTGCAATCTGCGGGCCGTTCACTTTCCATTGCTCGCCAATTTTGTCCAGCGATTCGCGCGCAGCGCCACCCGACGCGGGCACATCGCTATCGCCCTCGACCAGACCGGTGAACGTGGTTTTGAACAGCGCGTTGCCTTCGCTCAGTTTTTTGAATGCATCCGTGTTACCCAGAACCGATTGCTGTGCAGCCAGCGGCAGTCGTTGCGATAACACTTGAAGATCCGCCGCGCGGGTTTCGTAAGCGGCTTTATTGCCCAGTTGAACCGAGCTGTAGATGGTAAAACCCGCAGCCAGCAACAGCGAGGCGATCAGCGTTCCACCCGCGACGAGATACTGTGTTTCGGTTGGCAGGTGGCCAATCAGCGGCACGCTGCCAGCCTCATTGTCAGCATGCTTGCGCACTTTTTTCATGATCAGCATTGTCTGCTCAACGCCCGCACCTTTGAGCGAGCCGGTTACGCGGCCAGCCAGACCTTTCAGGTTCATTATCGAGATTGCCATATCCATCGTTTCATACTCCTCAATATCGGGCGCCGCGCGCCAGTCTTCAAAACAATCAATTCACTACGTTTCAATCAAACCAGAGCGTTGCGCGCTTCTACTTCCATAAACGCAGCATCATTCAATAAAGCCGAAAAATTTAAATCAACCCATTCAGCCTGCGAATCATCAGCGTACTTGTGCGTTGCCCAAGACTGATCGGGAGCGGTATCAAGGGTCTGGAATGTGCCTGTGTTCTTGAGCCCTAGCGTGCGGGTCACCAGTAATGCCGCATTTACGCCGAATTGATGGTGCGCAATGACCAGCCGACAGGCGGATGTATCCGGTGTCGGCGCGCCCGTTAAGAAATCAGAAAAATCCGTTACCGCGAAAAGATTGCCGCGAATGTTGGCCATGCCGCGAAACCAGCGCTGCGTTCCGGGAACCGGAATAATTGGCGGCACCGGGATGACTTCTTCGGCATGGTCGAGCGCGACCAGCCAGTTGTCGTTGCCGACCCGGAATCCCAGGCGGGTATAAACCGTCTCGCGCGTGGTGGCGGCCTGCAACTGACGCGACAGATTGGTTTGAAATTCCCGAAGATTAAATTTTTTGGCCATCTGGATTGCCCGTCCTGTCAGCCGAGGGACTTGATCTGGGACAGCAATTCATCAGGCTTGATTGGCTTGACCATGTAAGCCTTTGCACCCTGGCGCATGCCCCACACCCGGTCGGTTTCCTGACCCTTGCTGGTACACATGATGACCGGAATATTTTTGGTGACGTCTTCCTTGGTAATCATGCGTGTCGCCTGGTAGCCGTTCATGCCCGGCATGACCACATCCATCACGATCAGATCGGGCAACATCAGCTTGGCTTGCGCTACAGCCTCTTCTCCGCTTTCGGCCATGCTGACCAGGTAACCGTTTTTAACCAGCAGTTCGGACAGAAAAAACCGTTCCGTCGGTGAATCGTCCACAACAAGAATTCGATTGATTGCCATTTTTATGCTCCTAAGTAAGATCAGACGCCAACCAGGGCGTGTTCACGCACGGCTGTCAGCAGAGTGTCTTTGGTAAAGGGTTTGGTGAGATATTCATCCGAGCCCACCATGCGACCGCGCGCACGATCAAACAGGCCATCTTTGGATGACAGCATGATGACGGGCGTGGTGCGGTATTTGGAATTGCGCTTGATCAGCGAGCAGGTCTGATAACCGTCGAGTCGCGGCATCATGATGTCGACAAACACGACATCGGGCATATGGTCGGTGATCTTTGACAGAGCATCGAAACCGTCGAGTGCCAGAATCACTTCGCACCCGACTTGATTTAAAAATATTTCAGCGCTGCGGCGGATGGTGTTGCTGTCGTCAATCACCATCACTTTGACGCCCTTGAGTGTTTCAAATTCGGCCACGTTTCCTCCGTGCTTCTCTGGTTAACGATTCAGCAGACGAGGTTGCTGAATACACAAACCGATTACGGCTGAGGCTACAAATTCTTTAGGGATGATGGGGTCATTGCATGCAAATAAAAGACGCGGCAACTCTTTCCGCGCGGCAACACAAAGCATAAGGCCACCGTGAGTAACGGTGGCCTTATGGGTGCTGACAGAAAAAAATGAAGCGTTCAGCTTACTGCCACGCGTTTTCACCCGTATCAGTCTTGCCGCCCGCAACGCCCATCATGGTGCCCAGAATCTCATTGGGTAGTGCGGAAATGCGCATGAACTGGCCCATGCCAACATCGGGGAAAGCCAGAGCAATACGGAAACGGCCATGCAGTGAATGCACCTCGTTGTTCACCACAAAGATTTCCTACGGCAGCCCGGCGATGCTGTCTTCCATGCCGATTTTCTTGATCCATTTGCCGTCGCCCAATTCATCGTCGCTCATGGACACGCCAAACACAGCCAGTTTTTTGTCGGGCATGACCACTTCATATATTTTTGAAGTTTTGCCTACGCCCTTGGCCAGATTTTCGCGTACGACTTTGACCGCTTCAGCATAGCTGTCGTATTCAGCCAGCTTGTTCTTGTAGGAGTCGACGCGCTCCATGCCGACCATATAGCGATAATTGGCCAGACTTCTGCCGCTCTCGTCACCGCCGAAAGCGGCACCTTCACCCAAAGTTTTGACTAGTTTTTCATGCAGGTTTTTGGCTGCGGCCTCAGCCTGCGGGAAATCTTTTCGGAAGTAAGCACGGTCCCAATAATCTGGGTTGGTGTAGGAAATGGTGCCGTCGGCCTTAACGCCGACACGTATGGCCGCACCCAGAATGGCATGACCACCGACCTGTCCCACCTCGGCCAGCATTTTCTCGTCCGTTGCAATGACAACGCCATAATCCGGCAGTTTTTGGGGGAAGTATTTGCCGATCACCTTGAAGCCCGCGTTCTTGAGCTTGGTTTCGACCGATGCTGCGATGGCACGGGTGTTGTCGCCCGTGACTTTATCGCCATAAAAATAAGGGCTGACAGCCGAAGCTATCCCGGATACCAGGCACAGTGACATCGCTGCAAACGTTTTAAAAATCATGGCATATCTCCTTTATCGTTAAGGGGCATCCGGTGGATGCTCACCTCACAAACGCAGTCGAGGCCTCACAGCTACTTGACATGACCCGCCCGATTTGCTTGAGCCAGTATCGGCACGCCCCCAACTTTCTTTAATGCTGTGGGTCATGGCCGTGGCATAAGGCTCATAGCACGATCATCTCGAAGTCGTCCTTGCGCGCGCCGCATTCCGGGCAGCTCCAGTTGATAGGCACATCTTCCCAGCGTGTACCCGGCGGGATGCCGTCATCCGGCGCGCCATTCTTTTCGTCATAAATCCAGCCGCACAGCAGGCACATCCAGGTTTTGTATTCAGCAGCTTCGGTCATGAGGACACCAGGAATCAGATAAAATCGGGAATCTATTCTAAAACAGTCTCTCCATGCCGCCCATTTTTACCCCCAGGCCCACACCGCCGTTGGTGTTGAGCTTTGCAGCCAGCGACCCGACCGGGGGCGCGGGTATCCAGGCCGACTTGCTGACGCTGGCGAGCATGGGTTGCCACCCGCTGTCCGTCATTACCGCGCTCACTGTGCAGGACACCGCTGGCGTTGATGAAATTCTGGTGATCGATGCGGACTGGGTGAGCGACCAGGCGCGGATGTTGCTCGAAGACATGCCGGTTGCCGCGTTCAAAATGGGCATGCTGGGCAGCGTCGAAACCATCGCAGCGATTGCCGAAATTCTGTCTGATTACCCGGAGATTCCGGTGATTCTCGATCCGGTGCTGGCATCCGGGCGCGGTGACGAATTTTCTACCGACGACATGATCGCCGCGATGTGTGAACTAATTCTTCCGCAGACCACGATCATCACGCCCAACAGCAATGAAGCGCGGCGGCTGGCCTTGTTTGAGTCCGAGGATGAAGACATCAGTCTGCCCGCGTGTGCTGCGCGCCTGATTGAACTCGGCTGCGAATACGTTTTGATTACCGGCACCCACGAGAACACCCCGCGCGTGTTGAATAGCCTGTTCAACAGCGGCGGCATGATGCAGACCGACGCATGGGATCGATTGCCCGGCAGCTATCACGGCTCCGGTTGCACACTGGCATCAGCTATTGCCGCAACGCTGGCCTACGGTCAGGAAATGCCGCAAGCGGTGCGTGAAGCGCAGGAATATACGTATGAGACGCTGAAAGCTGCGTTCCGGCCCGGCATGGGGCAGTACATTCCCGAACGTTTTTTCTGGGCGCAGGACGTGCCGACCGAAGGCAATGCCTAAACTTATCTTCCCTTCCGGCCTCTACGCCATCACGCCCGAAACGGCGGATACCGCACGTTTGCTGGCGCAGGTCGAAGCTGCGCTCGAAGGCGGCATAGCCGTTGTCCAGTATCGCAACAAATCCGACGACGTGGCGCTTCGCCATGAACAGGCAAGCGAGCTGCTCGCGCTCTGTCATCGCTTCAAGGTGCCGCTCATCATTAACGACGATGTTCGACTTGCTGACCTGTGCGACGCCGACGGCGTACATCTTGGCCGCGACGACGGCAGTGTGGCCAAGGCACGGGTGATTCTGGGGCCCGACAAGTTCATCGGCGCAACGTGTTATCAAAGTATGGAGCTGGCACTTGCAGCCCAGACCGAAGGCGCGGATTACGTTGCCTTTGGCAGCTTTTATCCGTCGCCCACCAAACCTGCGGCCACGCGGGCAGAAACCCGTTTATTGACCGATGCTGCAGCATGCATCCAGATTCCCCTTGTCGCCATCGGCGGCATTACTTTCGATAATGCATCTCCGCTGCTGGATGCAGGTGCCGACATCCTCGCCATGCAGAGCGCGCTGTTTGATGCGGCCAACATCCGCGCGGCGGCGCACCAACTCAATCAACTCTTTGAAACCGAACCCGAACTATGAATCGCAACGAACAACTCTTTGAAGCTTCGCAAAAAGTCATCCCTGGTGGCGTCAATTCACCTGTACGCGCATTCAAGGGCGTCGGCGGCACGCCGGTTTTTTTCAAGCGTGCCCAGGGTTCGCATGTTTGGGACGCTGACAACCGGGAATACATTGATTATGTCGGCTCCTGGGGGCCCGCCATCCTCGGTCACGCACACCCGGCGACCGTCAAGGCCGTGCAGGATGCCGCGATCAATGGCCTGTCATTCGGCGCGCCGACTGAAGCCGAACTTGAAATCGCCGAACTGATTGTCAAGCTGGTACCGAGTATCGAGAAAGTCCGCCTGGTATCGTCCGGCACAGAGGCAACGATGAGTGCGATTCGCCTTGCGCGTGGATTTACCGGTCGCAGCAAGATCATCAAATTTGAAGGCTGCTACCACGGTCACGCAGATTTCCTGCTGGTCAAGGCGGGCTCCGGCGCGCTGACCTTCGGCAACCCGACCTCGGCTGGCGTACCCGCAGAGACCGCCGCGCAGACGCTGGTGCTCGACTACAACGATATCGCAGGCCTTGCGCGCACGTTTGCTGAAGCGGGCAAAGACATCGCCTGCATCATCGTCGAGCCGTTTGCGGGCAACATGAATCTGGTCAAACCTTCTGCGGCCTTCATGGCGGCGATGCGCAGCCTGTGCAACCAATACGGCGCACTGTTGATCTTTGACGAAGTAATGACCGGCTTTCGAGTTGACTTCACTTCGGCGCAAGGTTTGCTCGGAATACATCCAGACCTCACCACGCTTGGCAAAGTCATCGGCGGTGGCATGCCGGTGGGCGCATTCGGCGGTCGCGCTGACATCATGGACAAACTAGCACCACTGGGGCCGGTGTATCAGGCCGGCACGCTATCGGGCAACCCGGTCGCTGTCGCTGCCGGGTTGGCAACATTAAAGGCACTCGCCGCGCCAGGCTTTTATGCACGCCTTTCCGCCAGCACCACCCGCCTCGTCGATGGTCTGCAACAAGCGGCCAAAGACGCAAACGTCACCTTCTGCGCCGACAGCGTAGGCGGCATGTTCGGCCTGTATTTCGCAGCCACGCCGCCCGCGAGCTTTACAGAAGTGATGCAGATGGACAAGGAAAAATTCAACCGTTTTTTCCATGCCATGCTCGACCACGGCATCTATCTCGCGCCCTCGGCCTTCGAAGCCGGGTTTGTCTCTGCGGCACACACCGATGCCGATATTGATGCCACCATCGCCGCCGCACGCGAGGTGTTTGCCGCGCTATGAGCGACGAGCTGTCCCCCGAAGACGAGCTGCGCCTCAACGTGCTCTTCACCACCGAACTCAAAGCAGTGCGCATCGACGAATCGAACATGACGCTGTGGGCAAAAACCCCGCAGGGTGAGGCCAGCGTGCCGCTCAAACCCAACGATCGCGCCGACCGCTATTTGAAACGCGTGCGCGAACAACTGTGCGGCCACGCGCTAGGCTCACCTGGCGGTTATCCGGTGCATCTCACGCGCTGGACGCGGCAGGGGCAAACCGGTTTGTCCGCGCAACACCTGACGCAATTACTGTTGATTGCTGAAGAAGAAGCCGTGGTCGCGGTGGTGCATTCGCCCGCGCTCACCGACGAGCTGGCGCAGCACGCCTGGTGGTGTATGCCCACCCTCGAAAACGCGCGCCTGATGCTGATGCGCGAGGTGGTGTGCCACGGCAGCATGGGACGCGTCCTCGCCGAATTTCTGGTCGAGCATCTGGCGTTTTTGCACGAGGACGATGTCGGCATACTCGATACCGTCGCCGTCATGCTCTACTCCGGTGTGCTGACCGAGGCCGAGCGCGTCGCAATCTGGCGGCGTGGTAACCACCGCAACGCGTATTACGTGCCCTTTCTCGAACTTTGCCCGGACACACTGCCGCAAACCAAACCCGCGCGTGCTGATTACGCGCAACAGCGCGCTGTGCTCGCGGCGCTGGGCGACAACCCTTACGCCACGATGCTGACCAAGGCGTTGTCGGATCAGGGACAGACTTTTCTCTACGCCGCCGCCGTCATCCTCGACCGCCCCGAAGTGCAGGAAGTCGTCAACCACTGCCTGCAAGCCGTCAGTCATTGGTGCGCGCCGCTGCGTGATGCTGCTGACCGTGAAACCGCGCTGGCTGCCGTGCTTGCCACAGCGCCTGAGCTCGCCGCCGAATGCGCTGCACTCGACGCGCTGGCTGCGGTCAACGCCGAAAGCGTGCGGGCTATTTTTCTCCGAACCACCGCTATCGGCTCGCTCATGCGGCGCAAGATCGAGCCGCTTGTTACGCCCTTGCTGGCGCAGATAGCGGTACTGCGGACAGCGCCATGATCGTCTACCTGCACGGCTTCAATTCCTCGCCGTCCTCCGGCAAAGCGCGCCAGCTCGGCGACTACCTGGCCAAGTTGGGCAGGCTGGATGAATACTATTGTCCGGCGCTGCCCAACAGCCCGCGCGAGGCCATCATCAAAATCGAATTGACACTGGCGCGCAGCCAGCCCGGTTCGGTCACGCTGGTAGGCAGTTCGCTCGGGGGATTTTATGCAACGTATCTGGCGGAAAAGCACGGCTGGAAAGCGGTGCTGGTCAATCCGGCGGTACATGCCCACAAGCTGTTGCAAGCGGCGCTGGGCACGCAAACCAACTGGCATACCGGCGAGAAATGGGTATTAACCGAGGCGCACCTGGCCGAACTCGCAGCGCTGGATGTTGTCCATCTCACTCGACCCGAGCGCTATCTTCTGCTGCTGCAAACCGGCGATGAAGTGCTGGATTATCGCGATGCGCTAAGCTACTACACAGGCGCGCGGCAGATAGTCGAAGCTGGTGGCGATCACGGTTTCGCCGACTTTGAGCGCCATTTTTCTACCATTCTGGATTTTTGATGCAACTTATTTTTGAAGAAGACGGCCATTTCAAGGCCGGTTCGATCTTGTCTGAATCCGACGCGACGGCGCAGGTTGAAACCGCCTCGGGCAAACGCAGCAAAATCAAGGCGGCGGCGATTCTGTTGCGCTTTGTCGCACCCGCTGCGGCGGAGGTGATGCAAACGGCGGAGACGCTGGTTCAGGATCTGGATGCGGATTTTTTGTGGGAAGTCGCGGGTGCGGATGAATTTGGTTTCGAGCAATTGGCGCGGGACTATTACGGCCACACGCCGGTGCCCGCTGAATCGCTGGCGCTGTTGTTAAAACTGCACGCCGCGCCGATTTATTTTCACAAGCGCGGCAAAGGCCGCTACCGCCCGGCACCTGCGGAGACGCTGGCGGCGGCCAAGGCCGGGCTGGAAAAAAAGCGACTGGCGGCAGAGCGGCAGGCGCGGTTGGCGGCAGAGCTGGCGGCATTTCGATTACCAGAAGAATACGCTGCGCTGATCCCGCGCATTCTGATTGCGCCGGACAAAAATACGCTGGAGTTCAAAGCACTGGAAGACGCAGCGACCGCGACCGGTTTGTCGCCATTGCGGCTGATCGAGCGCTGCGGGGCGATTCCGTCAACGCTTGAGTTTCACCTGGTCAGTTTTCAGTTGGAGCATTTTTCGCGCGGTACAGGCTTTGAACCTGTGACGGAGCCGGTTGATCCGCCTGCGCTGCCGCACGCTGGGGTGTCTGCATTTTCCATGGACGACGAAGCCACAACCGAAATCGACGATGCGTTTTCGGTTGTGTGGCTGCCATCCGGCAACATCCGCGTCGGCATTCATATCGCCGCACCGGCGCTGGGCGTGACGCCCGATTCGGCACTGGATGCGGTGGCGCGCGAACGGCTGTCAACGGTGTATTTCCCCGGCAGCAAAATTACCATGCTGCCGGATGCCTTCATCCATCACTACACCCTGGGCGAGACGCACGACTGTCCGGCCTTGTCGCTGTACGTGGAAGTCACGCCGGATTTGCGGGTGATCTCGACCGAAACCCGACTGGAGCAGGTACATATCGCCGCCAATCTGCGGCACGAAGCGCTGGAGCTGCTATTTAACAGCGACACGCTGACCAACCCCGCCGCGCCCGATTACGCTTACCGGCGCGAACTGGAATGGTTGTGGGCGTTTGCCGCCGCGCTCGAAGCAGGACGAGGCAAAACCGACACGGTGGATCGCGTCGATTACAACTTCAAGGTGGTCGATGATCGCGTTGAAATTAGCACGCGTAAACGCGGCAGCCCGATCGACAAGGTTGTCTCCGAATTGATGATTTATGCCAATGCGCATTGGGGCGGCTGGCTGGCCGAAAAGCGTGTGCCCGGCATCTATCGCGCACAAAACAACGGCAAAACGCGCATGACTACGTCGCCGGAACCGCATCAGGGGCTGGGCGTGGATCAATACGCCTGGTCGTCGTCGCCGTTGCGGCGTTATGTCGATCTGGTCAATCAGCGGCAGATTATCAGCGTGGTGCAAGGCACAGACCCGGTGTATCCGCCGCGCAGCGAAAAACTGTTTTCGGTGGTGCGCGAATTTGAGCTGGCCTACGATGCGTACAACGACTTTCAGCGGCGCATGGAACGCTACTGGATGCTGCGCTGGCTGCAACAGGAAAATCTGACTGAAGTCACCGCCAGCGTCATCCGGGAGGATCTGGTGCGTTTCGAGACGCTGCCGATGGTGACGCGCGCGCCGTCTGTTGCGGGCAGCGCGCCGGGCAGCAGGGTGCGGCTGGCGATCTCGCAAATCGATTTGCTCGACATCAGCTTCCACGCTGAACTGATCGAGCTATTGGCAGCGCCTGTATTGGAAACGCCTGCTGACACGGCGGCGGCAGTCTCGTAGAATCAAGGCTGATCAAACCTTCCGCGCCCCGTGTCACAAGCCCGCCCCAACCCTGCCGACTGGAGTACGCGCATTGCGATTGCGGTGCTGTTCTCGGCTGCGTTGCACGGCATGGTCATGTCAACCAAAATCGCCCCGATCAACCCGCATCTGTTCGAAGACAACAGCGTGCCTATCGAAGTGGTACTGGTTAACGCCAAAAGCCATGAAGCGCCCCTGAACCCGGATGCGCTGGGGCAGGTCAATCTGGCGGGCGGCGGCAACACCGACGATGATCGACGCATGAAAAGCCCGTTGCCTGCCAGCGCCGAGGCACAAACCGGCGCTGAAGAAAAAGCCTTGCAGTCACGCGTCAAGTTTCTGGAACAACAAACCCGGCAATTGCTGACGCAGCTGAAACCGGAAGCTGCACTGGCACCCTCCCCGCGTCCTCCCGATACACCTCTCAACGCAGATCAATTAGCCGTGCAGTCGCGCGAGATGGCACAGCTTCAGGCGCGCGTTTCGCAGCAGTGGGACGAATATCAAAAACGCCCCAAGCGCGCCTTCGTCGGCGCGAACGTGCGTGAATACGCCTTTGCGAGCTATGTGATGGACTGGGTGACCAAGGTCGAGCGCGTCGGTAATCTGAACTATCCGGAAGCGGCTCGCCGCCAGGGCGTGTATGGCAGCCTCAAGCTCACGGTCTCGATCTATGCCGATGGCCGCATCGAGACTGTGGACGTGGATCGCTCGTCCGGATCAAAAATCCTGGATGCGGCGGCGATCAAAATTGTTGAACTCGCCGCGCCTTATGCGCGCTTCCCGGAAGAGATGCGGAAGAAAGCTGATATTTTGTCCATCACCCGTACCTGGACATTTACCCGTTCCGACCAGCTTGTAGGCGCGGAATAAATCCGGGCGGGTTTAACCGTAAAACATACGCACAACGTTCCATTCAACGAATCGCTGCGTCCCGATGCTTGAAGAGCGCCAGGGCGTGCAACCGCTGCACCGCATGATCCACAACAGGCAATGGGTAATCACGTCCGATCACACAGCCCAAACGATGTTGTTCCGCGACGGGCAGTGTCCATGGCGCATGGATACACTGATCCGGCAGTGCTGTCAGTTCAGGCAGATAGCGACGGATGAATACACCCTGGGCATCAAACCGTTCAGACTGAGTCACGGGATTGAAAATACGAAACCAGGGCTGGGCATCGCAGCCCACAGATGCCGCCCATTGCCAGCCGCCACTGTTGGAGGCCAGATCAAAATCAATCAATTTGTCCGCGAAGTAACGCTCGCCCAGCCGCCAATCAACCAGCAGATCTTTCGTTAAAAACGAGGCGACGACCATGCGCAGGCGGTTATGCATGTAGCCGGTCTGGTTAATTTGTCGCATTGCAGCATCAACCAGCGGGTAGCCGGTACGCCCGGCCGCCCAGGCTTCAAAATGGCCGGGGGGATTTGGCCAGGGTAAAGTATTGTATTGTGGCTTGAAGCTATTGCCGTCGGCCACGTGGGGATGGTGCGCCAGAATCTGATGATAGAAATCGCGCCAGATCAATTCGGACAACCAGGTTTGTGCGCCTAGTCCGCTTCGCTGATGGGCAGCGGCGGCCAATTGCCGCACAGAAACGGTGCCAAAACGGAGATGCACCGACAAATACGACGACCCTTTGACTGCGGGAAAATCACGCGCAGCCTGATAGCGATCTATGCGCTGCAAGAAGTCATCCAGTAAATGCGCGCCGCCTGACATCCCCGTGGGAAGCTTGAGTGCCACCAGACTGGTTGGCGCAAACCCTATCTCCTGCAGGCTGGGAATGGGGGTTGAATGCGGTGCCAGGCGGCCAACGTAAGCGTCTATCGGATACGCGCACAAATCAAACGGCGTAAGCTTTTTTAGCCAGGCATTTTTGTAGGGAGTAAAAACACTAAATGGTTTTGCCGCCGCCGTGAGCACTTCATCACGTTCGAAAATCACTGAATCTTTGTAGTGGTGGACGGCAATACTGTGCTGCGTTAAAGCACCGCTTACAGCCGTGTCTCGGTTGAGCGATGTGGGTTCATCATCATGGTTGAAATAAACTGCATTAACGCCTAATTCGGTTGCCAGTTGTACGATTTCCTTACGCGCTTGCCCATAGCGCACAATTAGTCCGCCGCCGTGACGGCATAGCGCCCGCTGCAACTCAACCACGCTGTGATGGATAAATTCGACGCGTCGATCTTGCGGGGAGGGGAGCACATCGAGAATCTCGCGGTCGAAGATAAAGACGCAAAACACTTGTCGAGCGTGTTTCAAGGCGTGAAAAAGCGCAGCGTGGTCGAAGTCACGCAGATCCCGTCGGAACCAGACCAGCGCAGAATCTAACTCAGGTTTTCCAAGTTCAGGCATGGGCATTGCTAGCCGTTATAGGTGTCAAAGGGCAAACGAGCGGTCTCGTTTGGGTTCTTGCGCAGTGTGGCATTAAAATGGAGCGACTTATGGATACCGTCAATCTTACTCATCATTTTCTGATTGCCATGCCCAACATGGTCGATCCGAATTTTAACGGTGCACTGACGTATATTTGCGACCATGGCGAGCAGGGTGCGCTGGGCGTGGTGATCAATCGACCGATCGAACTGGATTTATCCACGCTGTTCGAGCAAATCGGTCTGTCGTTGCCCGAGCGTCTGCAAAAGCAAACGGTCTATTTTGGCGGCCCGGTACAAACCGAACGCGGTTTTGTGCTGCATACCCCGCCGCAAATATTCAATTCGACCATCACGGTGAAAGATGCGGTCAGCCTGACCACATCAAAAGACGTGCTTGAGGCGGTCAGCCAGGGCGCTGGGCCGGACAAGTTTATGGTGTCGTTGGGTTATGCCGGCTGGGAAGCGGGGCAACTGGAAGAAGAAATCAAACGCAATGCCTGGCTCTCGGTTGCGGCCGACCCGCAGGTTATTTTTGATCTTGAGCCCGGCGCACGCCTGCACGCAGCTATCCGTCTGCTTGGCATCGACTTCTCCAATCTGTCGGACGAGGCAGGGCACGCTTGATCGCAGCGGCATCTCATGTCTGAGTTCGAGCGCGGCACGGTACTGGCATTCGATCTGGGCTTGAAGCGCACCGGCGTAGCCTCCGGTGAATTGGGGATCGGGGTCGCGCATCCCCTGTCTGTCATTCAGGCGGAATCAACCGATGCCCGGCTCGCTGCAATTGAAAAACTGATTCTCGAATGGCAACCAGTGCTGCTGGTGATGGGCCTGCCCACGCACGAAGACGGAACCGAGCACACCATGACTCGTGTGGCGCGTAATTTTGCCAAAAAGCTGGAATCCCGATTTAATCTGCCCGTGTTTTGGATTGACGAGCGTTATACCAGTGTTGCCGCCGAAGATGCACTGCACGCGGCGGGCGTACACGGCAAAAAAAACAAGGCGATGCTGGACGCGGTCGCCGCTCAACTGATATTGCAGGGATTTTTTGATGGCCGACTTACTGCCTGATGTAGATACGCTCATCGCCCAACTGGCAGATGCCATCCGCCCCGGCCTTACCGCTGACACGGCGCTGGTGGGCATTCACAGTGGCGGCGTGTGGATTGCCGAGCGCTTGCATCAACTATTGGATGTCACTACGCCCCTTGGCATGTTAAGCATTACCCACTATCGCGACGATTTCTCGCGCATCGGTTTGCATCCGCAGGTCAAACCTTCGCGCCTGCCGTTTGAAGTCGAGGGACGTAATGTGATTGTGGTGGATGATGTGTTTTACACGGGCCGAACCATGCGCGCCGCGATGCACGAACTGTTTGATTATGGCCGCCCAGCATTGATCCGGCTGGCGGTGCTGGTGGATCGCGGTGGACACGAACTTCCGATCCGCCCGGACTTCACCGGCATCCATCTCGACATTCCGCCCGGCCAAAACCTGACCCTCTCGCGCGGCGACGATGGAAGCCTCATAATGTCGCTCGCATGAATCGACAACTGACTTCTGACGGCTATTTGCGCCACCTGCTGACCCTGGACGGTTTGCCACGTGCGACATTAATCAAGATTCTCGACACCGCCGAATCCTTTATGGACGTAGGCGAACGTGAAGTTAAAAAAGTGCCGCTGTTACGCGGCAAGTCGATTTTCAATCTGTTCTTCGAACCCTCAACGCGCACCCGCACCACCTTTGAAATCGCCGCCAAGCGATTGTCGGCTGATGTGGTCAATCTGAATATCGCCACATCCAGTCAAAGCAAGGGCGAAACCATCCTCGACACGGTCGATAATCTGGCGGCTATGCATGCCGATATGTTCATCGTGCGCCATGCGCAAAGCGGCGCGGCGCATTTGATTGCGGGTCACGTAGCTCCGCACATTTCGGTGGTCAATGCGGGCGACGGCCGCCATGCGCACCCCACGCAAGGTCTGCTCGATATGTTCACCATCCGCCGCTACAAGGGTGCATTTCATAATCTCACGGTCGCCATCGTCGGCGACGTGCTGCATTCGCGTGTTGCGCGTTCGCAAATCCACGCGCTGACCACCCTGGGCGTGCCGGAAGTGCGCGTGATCGCACCTAAAACATTATTGCCTACCGGCGTGGAGCAAATGGGGGTGAAAGTTTTTCATGACATGCAGACAGGCTTGCGCGATTGCGATGTGATTATCATGCTGCGCTTGCAAAATGAGCGGATGAAGGGCGCGCGCTTACCCTCGGCGCAGGAGTATTTTAAGTTTTACGGCCTGACGCTGGACAAGCTGGCACTGGCCAAACCCGATGCCATCGTGATGCACCCCGGCCCAATGAATCGCGGCGTGGAGATCGACTCGGAAGTGGCCGACGGCGCGCAGTCCGTCATCCTGCCGCAAGTCACCTACGGCATCGCCGTGCGCATGGCGGTGATGGCGTTGTTGGCCGGAGGTGTTGCGGCATGAAACTCCAGATTAAAAACGGGCGCGTGATTGACCCCAAAAACAAGCTGGATCAGCTTGCGGATATTTATGTCGCGGCAGGCAAAGTCGTCGGCGTAGGGCACGCCCCCGCTGATTTTCATGCCAATCGCGTGATCGATGCCACAGGCCTGATCGTCTGCCCCGGTCTGGTTGATCTCTCGGTGCGGCTGCGTGAACCGGGCTTTGAATACAAGGCCACGCTCGAATCGGAAATGCTGGCGGCTGCTTCAGGCGGCGTCACTTCTCTAGCTTGCCCGCCCGATACGGATCCGCCCCTGGATGAACCGGGTCTGGTCGAAATGCTGAAATTCCGTGCCAAGAATCTGCCCGGCCCGCGCGTGTATCCGCTTGGCGCTTTGACCCAGCGGCTCGAAGGTACAAACCTGACCGAAATGGCCGAGTTGCGGGAAGCCGGTTGTGTGGCGTTTACTCAGGCAAATGTGCCGATCATGGATACGCAGGCGCTATTGCGCGCTCTGGAGTATGCAGCGACCTTTGGTTTTGCAGTATGGCTACGGCCACAGGATTTTCATCTGGGACGCGGTGTCGCACACGACGGCGCGGTAGCGAGCCGTCTGGGACTGCCCGGCATCCCGGCACTGGCCGAAACCGTTGCCCTCGCCACGATTCTGCAACTGGCACGTCATAGTGGTGCGCGCATCCACATCACACGTTTGTCGACTCGCGATGGAATTGCGATGGTATGCGCAGCTAAACAGGAAGGCTTGCCGATAAGTTGTGATGTCGCCACCACACATCTGCATTTGTCCGAAATGGATCTCACCAGCTTTGACGCGCAGATGCACCTTGCACCACCCGTGCGTGGCTTGCGGGATCGTGATGCGATTCGCGAAGCGCTACGCGATGGAGGCATCGACGCCATATGCTCGGATCACACCCCGGTCGACGATGACGAGAAACAGGTGCCGTTTGGCGAGTCGTCGCCAGGCGCATCGGGGGTCGAATTGCTGCTGCCGCTCACCTTAAAGTGGGCGCGTGAAATGGGCGTGCCACTCAGTCAGGCGATTGAACTGGTTTCGTGGAAACCAGCGCAAATTCTGGGGATTCCAAACGGCCATTTATCGGTCGGTGCGAACGCGGATATTTGTATATTCGATGAGCACAGTGAATGGCAAGTCAGTCGCCGCAGCCTGCGCAGCCAGGGCAAAAACACACCCTTCATTGGCCATCCGATGAATGGCCAGGTGCGGTTTACGGTAATCGACGGTCACGTCGATTACGAAGCACCAAGCGCATAGTGCTGGCGCTGGCTGCAAGCTTCGCGGCGGGCATCCTCGCAGTAGGCGGCTTTGCGCCATTCAACCTTTACCCGTTATCCATGCTTGGCCTGGCGCTATTGTTTTGGCAGTGGCATTTCACGACGACTGTTCGCACGGGCTTTTTAACTGGCCTGGCCTTCGGCCTGGGTTTTTTTGGTTCAGGCGTGAGCTGGATTTTTATCAGCCTGCATATTTATGGCGGCATGACTGCCTGGCTCGCCGGATTGGCTACCGCGTTGTTCTGCAGCTTTCTTGCGCTGTTCATTGCCTGTGTCGGCGCGCTCTTTGTGTTCTTGCGCCAGCGCGATACCGCGCTCTTGTGGTTGGCACCCGCACTCTGGGTGTTCCAGGAGGGCGCGCGCGGCTGGATTTTAACGGGCTTTCCCTGGCTGGCATTAGGCTATTCGCAGACCCCGAACAGCCCGTTGGCTGGGTTCGCGCCTCTCTTCGGGGTGTATGGCGTGTCCTATTTCAGCGCTTTGCTGGCAAGTTTGCTGGTGTGGAGTCTCAGTCATCGTCGGATGCGCGCCCCCATGCTGTGGGGGCTATGCGGCAGCGCACTCCTGTTGGTAAGCGGCTGGGGGCTATACATGCAGTCCTGGACTATCCCGGCTAGCCGTGTTTCAAGCGTAGCGCTGGTGCAAGGAAACATTGCGCAAGAAATGAAATGGCATCCGGAAAAAACTGCCGAGACACTTGCGCTGTATGCGCGCCTGGCGACCGCGCATCCCGCACAACTGATCATTTTTCCCGAAACAGCCTTGCCGATTTTTGAATCAGATATACCTGTGGCCTATCGTGAAAAGCTGATCCAAATCGGTCAGCAAAACAGCGGGGATATTGTGGCAGGGCTACCGACCGGGTCGCCCAGCGGCGCGTATTACAACAGCGTGCTCAGTTTTGGCAGTGCGCCGACTCAGGCGTACCACAAGTTCCATCTGGTGCCGTTTGGGGAATATATCCCGCTGAAATTTCTGTTGGGCTGGGTAATTGAAGTGCTGCATATTCCGTTGTCCGATTTTTCCCGGGGCAGCGCGACACCTTCACCGTTGCAGGTGGGCGGGCAATTAGTTGCAATGAATATTTGCTATGAAGATGTATTCGGTGAAGAAATTATTCGCCAATTGCCCGAGGCAACCGTGTTGGCCAACGTCAGTAACGATGCGTGGTTTGGTGATTCGCTGGCGCTGTGGCAACACGCGCAAATATCGCAAATGCGCGCACTCGAAAGCGGGCGGATGATGCTGCGCGCAACCAATACCGGGCTCACCGCGATCATCAATCACAAGGGTGAGTTGCTGGCTTATCTCCCGCCATTTACGCGTGGGGTATTGCAAGGAACAGTCACCGGGTACGCGGGAAGCACGCCCTATGTGCGTTGGGGAAATGCGCCAGTCTGGCTGGTCTGCGGACTCATGTTAGGGATCGCTTTTCTTAAGAAAAGGACGCGCTGGACAAATAGACGCTAGGCTGCAGCGCTCACGCGCGTGATGTTACGGCCATTGCGTTTGGCTTCCAGCAACGCGGCATCCGCACGTGCTAGCGCTTCGTTTTCATGGCCGTCACTCTTTTTGTACTCGCCGAGACCGCCGCTCCACGACAGCTTTTGCATTACGCCTGGGATCAGCTCCACGTTGTCCGGCATATTCTCGCGCAAGCGGTCGGCCAGTTCGCGGGCGCGATCCAGCGGCGTAAACGGGAACAGCACGCAGAACTCGTCGCCGCCGAGACGCGCGATAAAATCGCTGTCGCGCAGGCTGTTTTTCAGCGCGAGGCCAAACTTGATAATGAGCTGGTCGCCCGCCTCGTGGCCAAAGGTATCGTTAACCTGTTTGAAATTATCAATGTCGAGGATCAACAGGCTGTGAGCCCAACCGTCCTTCAGGCTGGCGAACAGTTCCTTTTGCTTCTCGTCAAAGCTGCGGCGGTTATGCACTTGTGATAAATGATCGATGCGAGCTTGTGTTGTTGCTTCTTTCTGTTTGCCGAGCATGACACGACCGAGCTTCAACATGGTGCCAAGCGGGGCGTCGAATTCAGTGAGATTAACCGCGTAATCCGGACGCAGCCGCTGCTGCCGCACATCGTTGGTGAGTTTGACCAGCACCTGCAAATTATCCTGAACGCGATGGCGCAATGCCAACAAGCTTGAGGCAACCAGCACCGCAATCACCAGGCAGGCGATCACCCAAGCCAGCACATACGGTGCGATTTTAGCGACTTGAGGGCGGTCGTTATTCCACACCGCAATTTGCCAGGGCGTGCCTTGCAGCGCGATCAGGCTCGGGCGGTTGCCTTTCTTGATGGCCTGATTGCCGCGCCGCATCAGCACGCTGGGGGGCGGATTGCCCTGCACTTGCTGCAACTCGGCGTAAGTGGCCGCCTCGGGCAGCGGCAGGGTGTCAAACAAGGTTTGTAGTTGCGGGATGCTCTGTTCGATGATGACAAAGCCCAAACGGCGCCCCGCTGCATTGGCCACCGGGTGCGAGAGCGACAAATTGAAGGTCGCGGATGTGGCGCTGGCATTGCCCGCAGATGCGCCGCTGATTAATCGCCGTGTCTCGTTAGGCAAAAAACCAGGCAACAGTTGTCTCGATGCCTGCGCGTCGTCGGTGACAAATAAAACGGTGGCATCCTGGTTAAGCAAATACAGGTTGGCGGCTTGTTGCTGGCAAATATTGGCGGCGGTCGATTCAAAGCACGCCAGGGTTTGCGGGTGTGCGGCAATACGCGCAACCGTGCGGCGCATGGCTTCTGCCATGAACTCGATTTGCGCGGCCATCACGGGCTTCGTAGGTACATCGCCAACCTCATCCGCAGATTGGGGCCGGCTTTGGTAAACACCAATCGTGGCGAGTCCCGCGAGCAACATCAGCGCCGCCGCGAGCAATACTCCAAAACGCAAGATAGACAACTTCGACATGGCAACCGCCGAGCCCGGGTTAATTGTTATTTCTGCAACAGGGACAGCTAACCATCCCCCCTATGTATCCAGGATTGCAGCAATAACCATGCCTTGCCAAAACAAGCCCGGATTCTTGCGCATCCGGCAGCTTGACCACCTTAAGTGTAAAGTTTTCCGACATCCCAATGTGTTGTACCGACATTACTGTCGTCCCGTGCTCCCGAAGCCGCCCGAGCCGCGCACGCTTGCGTCAAAATCATCCACCACAATAAACTCGGCTTGCATTACCGGGACGATGACCAGTTGCGCCAGACGTTCCATCGGCGCCAAGGCAAACGCCGTCTGGCTTCGGTTCCAGCATGACACCATCAGCGGCCCCTGGTAATCCGAGTCGATCAGCCCGACCAGATTGCCCAGCACAATGCCGTGTTTATGACCCAGGCCCGAACGCGGCAAAATCAGCGCGGCATAACCGGGATCCCGAACATGAATGGATAAACCCGTTGCGATGAGCTGCGTTTCGCCGGGATGTATTGTGATGATTTGGTCAATACACGCGCGTAAATCCAGGCCAGCAGAACCTGCGGTCGCGTATTGCGGGAGCTGGTCGCGCATGCGATCGTCGAGAATCTTGACATCTATTTTCATTTTCGTCGGGACTTCATCATGTTAAGAGGGTGGCGATATGGGTGATCAGCCGCCGTGCCTGGGCTAATTTGCTGGCGCAGGGCAGGGTATGTTGACCCGCATCATCGAACAGCACCAATTCGGCTTCGTCACGTCCCAGCGTGTCCTGCGCCAGATTGCCGACTAACAGCGGGAGTTTTTTACGGCGGCGCTTGGCTTCGCCATACTCGATCAGTCGTTCGGTTTCAGCGGCAAACCCTACGCAAAATGGCGCACCAGGCAGCGTCGCAACTTCGGCAAGAATGTCGGGATTGGGTTCGAGGTGAAGCGTGAGGGGATCCTCGCTTTTCTTGATCTTCTGGGTGGCGGGTGTAGCGACACGATAATCTGCAACCGCCGCCACACTAATGAATACCGCCGCCCCATTGACTTCGCGTAGAACCGCATCGCGCATGTCCAGCGCGGTTTGAACGTCCACGCGTCGCACCCCTGGCGGCACCGCCAAACAGGTCGCGCCCGACACCAGACACACATCGGCACCCGCTTCTGCCGCTGCCTGCGCTATGGCGTAGCCCATTTTCCCCGAGCTGTGATTGGTGATGCCGCGCACCGGGTCAATCGGCTCGAAGGTGGGCCCGGCAGTGACCAGCACGCGTTTGCCCGCCATCGCGCCCATACCCAGAAGTCCGGGTAACGCGGCCAACAGCTCGGCAGGCTCCAGCATCCGCCCCCATCCAGTTTCGCCGCACGCCTGCACGCCTGACGCGGGGCCTAAAAGGGCGACCCCGTCCTGGTGCAGGTGTGACATGTTGCGCTGGGTGGCCGCCGCTGCCCACATGGCCTGATTCATCGCAGGGGCTACGGCCAGCCGCCCGGTACGCGCCAAGCACAGGCTGCTAAGCAAATCGTCTGCGCGTCCATGCGCCAGTTTGGCAAGAAAATCAGCCGTGGCTGGGGCAACCAGAATCAAATCCGCATCACGCGACCAGTCGATATGCCCCATCCCGTTATCGGTGCCGCTCGCCCACATTGACGTAAGTACAGGCTTGCCGGATAGCGCCTGAAACGTCAGCGGCGTAATAAACTGTTGTGCGGCATCGGTCATCGCCACGCGTACTTCAACCCCGGCTTTCACCAGCAAGCGGCACAACTCCGCCGCCTTGTACGCGGCGACCCCGCCGGTTACGCCGAGGAGAATTTTCTTGTGGTTCAGGGACACGCGCTCGATTCCTGCGTAACAATAGGGGAAAACCACGATTTTACGGGAGAGGAGACAAAATGGCGATTCGGGACTGGCCGATTGATACCCGGCCACGCGAGAAACTGCTACGGCAAGGTGCGGGCGCGCTGACGGATGCAGAACTGATCGCGGTGTTCTTGCGTACCGGTGTGGTGGGTAAAAGCGCGGTCGACCTGGGGCGCGAATTGCTGGAACGTTTTGGCGGCTTGAGCGGCTTATGTCATGCTGACAAAAAATCGGCTTGCGCGGCGCCCGGTGTGGGCGAGGCCAAATACGCACTTTTGCAAGCCGTGATGGAGATGGCGCGTCGCACGCTGGATGAGGAAATGAAAGCAGGCAACGCGCTTGACTCCCCTGAAGCAGTGCGCGCCTATCTGCGCCTGATCCTGCACAACAAGGAATACGAAGTATTCTGCTGCGTGTTTCTGGATGCGCAAAACCGCGTGATTGCTGTAGAAGAGCTGTTTCGCGGCACGCTCACGCAAACCAGCGTCTATCCGCGCGAGATTATTAAACGTGCCCTTTTTCACAATGCGGGCGCACTGATCCTTGCCCACAATCACCCCAGCGGGGTCGCAGAGTCGAGTCAGGCCGACCGCCAATTGACGCGGCGATTGGCGGAAGTACTGGCATTAGTCGACATTCGCGTACTTGACCACTTTATCGTGGCAGGCGCGTTTTCTCTATCGTTCAAGGAGTCGGGCCAATTATAAAGACAGGCTTGGCTTGCCCCGCGCGTGCGATCCATGGTATAAATCGCGTTTTTCGGATTCACGGAACAGCATCATGGCTCGCGTATGTATCGTTACGGGCAAAAAGCCCATGGTTGGGAATAACGTTTCCCATGCCAACAATAGAACCAAACGTCGTTTTCTGCCCAACCTGCAGTACCGCCGTTTTTGGGTTGAAAGTGAGAACCGCTGGGTTCGTATGCGTTTATCCAACGCCGCGCTTCGCACCATCGACAAGAACGGCATTGATGTCGTACTGGCCGATCTGCGCGCCCGTGGCGAACAGATTTAAGGAGCACGATCATGGCTAAAGGCGGACGCGAAAAAATCAAACTGGAGTCCTCAGCGGGCACCGGTCATTTCTACACCACAACCAAAAACAAAAAGACCATGCCGGAGAAAATGGAGATCAGCAAGTACGATCCCGTTGTACGCAAGCATGTTGCTTACAAGGAAACCAAGCTGAAGTAAGCCCAAGCTGAAGCAGGCTTTGGTTGACCCAATAAAAAACCCGCTGAAAAGCGGGTTTTTTATTGGCTTGGGTAAAGTAAAGTCACACGGGCCAACTACATAGCCATAGCGCCTCAAGCATAGCGACGCAGGCGGACGGAGAAATCCTGTAACGATTGAATACCACTCGTTTCCGCGCGTTTGCACCAGGCTTGCAGTTGCTCCAGCAATTGCTCGCGGCTGGCGGTTGAGCGTCCCCAAATTGCTGCCAACTCCTGACGCATGCGATAAACCGTTTGCAGGCGCTCACTTTTACCCAGCACCTGATCCAGTTTGGCTTTGTCGGCCACGGCCAGTTCGGTCGGCTCGATGTGTACCCAGCGCCGAAATGTTGCGAGACTCAAACCTTGTGGCAAATGGGCGCCGGCCTTGAGTTTGGCAAGCTCGGCAGCGTACTCCCGTTTTGTGCTGCGGACATAGCGCGTCATGACATCATAGCGATGCGTAATAATGGCCTGTAGCGAATCAAGATCACATAACGGCTTGGCAGCTTGCCATTTCACAGTGGCGGCGACTTTGCGAACAGTTGCCAGCCCGACATACGACATCAGCTTGATATACAGCCAGCCGATATCAAATTCGTACCATTTGTTCGATAGCCGTGCCGATGTGCCGTAAGCGTGATGGTTGTTATGCAACTCTTCGCCGCCGATCAGAATGCCCCATGGAACGATATTGGTGCTGGCATCCTCACAGGCAAAATTACGATAGCCCCAGTAGTGGCCAATGCCATTAATGATCCCGGCTGCGGTAACTGGAATCCAGGCCATTTGTACCGCCCAGATCGTTAAACCGATCGGGCCAAACAGCACGAGGTTGATCGCCAACATCAGGATCACGCCATGTGCCGAATAGGGCGTATAGATCGTGCGTTCCACCCAGTCGTCCGGCGTGCCGTGGCCATATTTGTGCATGGTTTCCATATTTCTGGATTCCGCGCGATACAACTCGGCACCCTGCCAGAACACTTTCTTGATTCCTAGCACCTGAGGGCTATGGGGGTCGTCTGCCGTTTCACATTTGGCGTGATGTTTGCGGTGGATGGATACCCATTCCTTGGTCACTTGGCCTGTCGTCAGCCACAGCCAGAAACGAAAAAAATGGCTGACAATGGGATGTAGATCGACCGCACGGTGCGCCTGTGAGCGATGCAAAAAAATCGTGACCGCAGCGATGGTAATGTGGGTCAAACCCAGGGTCACGAGAACATAAGCCCACCAGGACAGATCAAACACGCCTAATTGCATGTATTTTCCTTATCAATTGAGGATATTCAACGCCTGACGATAAAGTAAAAATCACGAACAATCAAGGATCAAAGCGTGGTTGCACCTGCCGTACAGCTATTCCTGACAACACAATCTGCTACCCTACCGTGCTTGATCAATTTGATGTTTGTCCCGATGGATTTCTCCACTTTATTATCCGCACTCATCCTTGGCATCGTAGAAGGGTTAACCGAATTCCTGCCTGTATCATCGACGGGACACTTGATTGTGGTCGGGCAACTGCTCGGATTCAATGATGACAAAGGCAAGGTGTTCGAGATTGCCATCCAGTTTGCGGCAATTCTGGCCGTGGTGTGGGAATACCGAAACCGGCTTGGCTATGCGCTGATGAGCTTGCCATCCGACCCCGCATCGCAACGCCTGGCAAAAAATCTGATCGTGGCTTTTTTACCTGCGGCCATCCTCGGGTTTCTGTTCCTGAAAGAAATCAAAGCCTACTTGTTCAACCCCATCGTGGTCGCCAGCGCGCTCATCATTGGCGGCGTTTTGATCTTGTGGGCTGAACGCCGCAAACACGTGGTTCGCGCAGTCACCATTGACGACATCACCTGGCGCGACGCATTGAAAGTGGGATTTGCACAAGCGCTGGCGATGATTCCCGGCACCTCGCGTTCGGGCGCGACGATTATCGGCGGCCTTTTTTTTGGCCTGTCGCGCCAGGCCGCAGCAGAATTCTCGTTCTTCCTCGCGATCCCCACCATGTTCGCCGCCACCTTATACGACGTGTACAAGCACAGACAGCTTTTCAGCGCGGGCGACATCGGACTTTTTGCTGTTGGGTGTGCAGCGTCGTTTATAAGCGCCCTACTCGCGGTGCGCGCGCTGATTCGTTTCATCAGCCGCCATGACTTCACCGTATTTGCCTGGTACCGGATTGTGTTTGGAGTGCTGGTGCTACTGACCGCATACATGGGCTGGGTAGACTGGGGCACCCATTAACTTTCTTCTGAAGGCGGACGTTTTTCCAGTTTGCGTTGCAGCGTTCGGCGGTGCATTTTGAGCGCACGCGCGGCTGCCGAAATGTTGCCTTCATTTTCCGCCAGCACCTTATGGATATGCTCCCATTCCAGCCGCCCCACGGAAAGGGTGCTCGGATTAAGCTCAACATTGGTATCGGCTTCATCGCGCTGTAGCGCGGCCAGGATTTCATCGGCATCGGCTGGCTTGGCAAGGTAATGAATCGCCCCAAGGCGCATCGCCTCGACCGCCGTGGCGATGCTGGCATACCCCGTCAGCACGACAATGCGCGGCGGCATGGGTAAACGGGTCAGGTATTCAACCACCTTCAGCCCCGATTCTCCCGGCAGCTTCAAATCGACAATGGCGTACTGTGCGGCAAACGTTTCCGTGATCTCACGTGCCTGTTCCAGCCCGCTTGCTTCTGCGACCTCGAAGCCGCGTTTATTCATGGCACGGGCGAGCACCGTTGAAAAAACCCGGTCATCTTCAACAATCAGCAATTTTCTGGACGTCATGTCGGTTGCATTCATTTTGGTTGGCTCATCTTGGCCTCAAATTTTTGATCGGCAGGCTGACCACCACGCGCGCGCCTCCGCCTGTGCGCCCGGTCAGACTCACTTCGCCACCCAGCCGCTCGACCGTTGCATGCGTCAGCGTCAATCCCAACCCCAGCCCGTGACCGGGCTTGCCGGTAAATAACACGCGACCCGCCTGAAGTTTGGCCGCATCGCTGAACCCCGGGCCGCGATCGGCAATCTCGATGCGAATCAACCGGGCGTCGCAGCGGGCAGATATTTCCACTTGGCCGGGAGACACATCCGCCGCGTTATTGAACAGATTCATCAAGGCCTGCTCCAGTTCATCGGGCGGGGCAATATCAAGCTCCGCCAGGTCGCTTGAGGCGTCCACCGACACGCTCGCTTGCGGTCGCATGATTTTCCAACGTTCGACAACCGCCATCAACCACTCGGCAACGTTAAAAACTGCGGCATCACGCTCGCCCGTGCCATCGCCTTCGCGCGCGCGCTCGGCCAGGCGATTGAGAATGGTTTTACACACGGCTGCCTGCTCTCGAAGCAACTGACAATCCGCACTAATTTCAGGGTCGTTGGCGTACTCACGCGCAAGCTCGCCTGCGGTCATGGCGATGCTGGCAAGCGGCGTGGCGAGCTCATGGGCCGCCAATGCCGCCTGCGTGCCGAGCGCGAGAATGCGTTCGTCACGCAGATGTTTTTCGCGTAACGCTGCCAGGGCCTGCTCGCGCTCGCGCAAGCCGAGATTCATCCGCGTAATGAAAAAAGCGATTAGTGCGGCGCTGATGACAAAGTTGAACCACATCCCGCCCAAATGCATCCCGTAGGCCGTCACCGGATCGGCCACCGCCAGCGGCAGGTAATTAAACAGCAAGATGCCGTAATACGCGCCCGCCAGCCCCGCCAGCACCCACACGACCGGCGCGCGCAGACTGATCGCCGCAATCACGACCGGCACCAGCATCAATGATGCAAAGGGATTGGTCACGCCACCGCTAAAATAAACCAGCACGGCAAATGCGGTGAGATCCGTCAGCAGGTGCGCAAAAAATTCCATCTGGGTCGCCAGAACCGCTCGTCGCAACCGCCACACAACGGTCAGCGAAAACAGCACCAGCAGCATCAGCACCGCCGCCATCTGCAGCAGCGGCATGGCGATGCCCAACCCCCAGTGCAGCCAGGCAATCCCTAGGCTCCAGCCCAGCACCAGCACCATGCGCAACACCAAAAGCTTACCGAGCAAAACCTGCGGCGGCAGCGTCGAAGAAGACAGCATCAGAGAAGGCGGGGAAACGCGCATGGCAGCATTGTAATGCCCGCCGCGCGCACCAGGCTGCGACAAGTTGCCGCATCGTTCCGCGAGAGACCAGGGTCAGAAACGCGCTGATCAGTCATCCATAGCAAACGCGCCCGGAACCCCGGGCGCGTTACGTTAAACACCAGTCAATCGTCAACCAGTCAAACCATCACCTTGCCGGTTCAACGATGCATCCACGGCCAGGGGCGCGGCGAGTTATTGCGGCGATCATGATTCTGGTTTGCCATCCGGATGTTCCCGTCAGCCACGTCCAGCGCCTGGTTAAGCCGCTGGAATTCCGCCTCGTTCATAAACCGGTCAACCATAAAGCTGCGCTCCATCGCCCGAATGGTTTTCTGCTCCTGCATCAACTGGATAAACTCGTTCTTGTTCAAGCGATCAGCCTGCACGCCCGCCAAAATACGATCCATCTGTTGATCCTGACGGTCATTCACCATCCTGGAAAAACGGAACCCTTCGCGCAGATCATGCATCGGATTAAGCTGCCTGCGGTCATCCGGCTGGTTATAGCCAGGGTTGCGGTTATCACCGTTCTGCCAACCGTCCGCCTGCGCGCCGGGTGCAGCAAAACCAAGCGTCGTCAACGCAATCAGACCGAGGGTGGATTTAAGAATCGTGTTTTTCATGATGTTGCTCCTGTTCAATTAAAGGTGCCGTGATCGAAACATTTCGTCAGCGGACAATGGCACTGTAAGCACGGGACGTAAGCGGGATGTGTAGGATCGGTAACGAGGTGTAACGGTATGTAACGACATCTTTGATACCGATTCAAGCATGCGTCCCTGCGCCAAAGCTAAAGCCCACTGCGCAAAACGCCAGCACGCAGACGATCAGCGGCGCGGCAGGCAGGTCGCTGAGTGCAGACAATCCCAGTCCGAGTGCGTAGGCCAGCGCGCCCACACCATACCCCCAAAGGGATGCGTGTGCAGGCAGGGTGCGTACTGCAAGCGCAGGCAGGATAAGGCTGGCGAACACCAGATAGACCCCGACCAGCTGTACGGATGCGGTGATGGCCAGTGCGAAGATGAGATAAAACCCCAGCCGTCCCAGACGGTCACCGAGCTTCCACCACAAGCTGAGCAGGACTGCGTACAGCAGCGCCGTTTGGATGAGTTGCGCTCGTTCCACCCAGAGTATCTGGCCAGTGAGCAGGTCGCGCAGGTGCTCGCCGCCCTGTGGGTCGCCCGCCAGCAGCAGCACGGCGGCGCTGGCAGCGACGACAAAAGCTGAGCCGATCAGAGCCTCCTGTGTTTGCGGCCAGCGGCGTTCGCACCACGCCAGCAAGGCCGCTCCCGTTAGCGCCGCGCCGGTGGCGGCGATCTGGGTCTGCCAGCCTTGCGTTTCCCAGCCGACGCGATGTGCGGCGATCACGCCCAGGACGGCAATTTGTGCCACCGCCAGATCTAGAAAAACGATGCCGCGCGCGAGCACACGTTGCCCTAGCGGAACATGCGTAGCAAGTACCAGCAAACCTGCTGCGAACGGCAGCAGGAGTAGTGCGGGGTCGAGCGCCGTCCAGTTCATCGCACAGCTTTCAGCAATTGTTCGATGCTGTCGTCAAACAGGCCGAACAAGTCTTTGGCGCGATCTGAGCCGCCGACGGTGAAGGGTAAAACCACCACCGGGATACCGGCATGTTCGGACAGCCATTCCGAGGGACGGGGGTTTTGGTACCTTGCCCGTACGATAGCCTTGGCCGGTGAGGATTTGAGCCTCGCCGCGACTTCAGCCAGGTGGCTGACCGAAGGCTCGACGCCGGGTTTGGGTTCTAGCACGGCGACCTGTTTCAGTCCCAGCCAGTTTTCCAGATACGGGAAAGCCAGATGCTGCACCACGATGCCCATGCCTTTGAGTGACGCCGCCTCGGTTTGCCAGCGTGCCATTGCCGCATTCCAGCGGTTGTTGAAATCCTTGAGCCGCGCCTGATAGCTTGCCGCATGTGCGGGATCGACTTCTGCCAGTCGTGCGCTCAAGGCTTGCGCCACCCGGGCAATATTCCTTGGATCGGTCTGGATATGCGGATTGCCGCCGGGATGAACGTCGCCTTGCGAACGGTCGAGCAAGCTGGGTTTTTCCAGCATCGCAACATAGCGGGCGGCCTCGAAGTTGCCGGGCTGCCCCGGCTGAATGGCGGCATTGCCGGATTGGCGCAGCAACACGGGCAGCCAGCCGACTTCAAGCTCCGAACCGGTGCAGACCGCCAATCCGGCGCGCCGCATTTGCGCAATCAGGCTGGGCCGGGCTTCGATGCGATGCGGATCCTGAAAGGCCGTGGTGGCGGTATACACCGTGACCGCATCGCCGCCGAGTTCGGTGGCGAGTGCGCCCCATTCGGGTTCGCAGGCGAAGACGTTGAGTGTGGCGTGAGCGAAGGCGGGGAATGCCATCAGTAAGAGGGTGAGTAAGCGTAGATTTTTCATGAGAGATTCCTTCGGGTCAGCATTAGAACGAGTGGGCACCGTGGGTGCCCAGGCTGTAGATGTATTGCACGAACCACTGGTTTTCATTCTGGTTCGGCATGGATTGATCCTTCGAATATTGCAGGCGCAGGCGCGTGAATTCGGAAGGCGAGTAATCGGCCATCAGCGAGTGACGGGCTGGTTTGTAATCGGGACGCGGCAGATTGGCGTTGTTGAGGCCTAAATCGGCTGATCCCGGATTCAGCAGATCGTAGCGATAGCCCGCGCGCCAGTGTGGCATGAACTGATACACGCCTTGCGCGTAGCCGCCGTATTGGGTGGTGCGGTAAGCACTAGTGATGCCGCCACTACAGAGTGAGGGATTCGCCGAATCAAGGTCGTCACAACTCAAATTTCCGTCTTCGCTGCGCCGGAAGAGTTCAGCAGCAAACTTGAAGTTGTTGACCGTGGCGTTGCCGTTGGGTGCCCATTTCCATACAAAATCGGCCATCCAGGTCTGGCCATCGCCACTAAAGGCGGTGTTGGTATCAACGCCATTGAAGTCGGCGACGGTGCCGCTGCGTTCGACCGCTCGGGTTGAAAGATACGACACCCCGCCGCGCCAACTGTTTGAGTCGCCAATATCGCCGCCGACATGCCCGTATAGCGCGTAACTGCCGATGCCATTCTGGTTGCGATCGGTGCCGGGAAAGTTTGCCCCGCGCCCGATTTCCGCACCCAGTTCGGTGAAAAGCTCGGTCGGTGCAACCCATTTCAGTTGCAGGCCATCATTGCTATAACCCTCGCCAAACAGCGCGCGGGTCATCAGATTGTTATCGGCAAAATCCCAGACGTGCGGGTGCTGCTCATTCTGATAGCCGATGCTGGAACGGAAGCGACCACCCTTGAGCGTGAAGCCATTGCCCAGCGACAAAGTCTGGAACCAGGCTTCTTCGACGCTGACCGACCCATCCGTCACCACCAGATTGGTTGAGCCGCGAAAATCAGGATCGATATTCGCCGCCATCACCAGCTCGGTCTCGTTGACTGAAAAGCCGCGCGTCGTGCCCGGAAACGTGCCATCCGGCAGGAAACCGCTGATGCGTCGTTCGGGAATGTCTTTCAGTTTGGCATAGCCGCCTTGCAGAACCAGGGAAATTTCCGGGTTGAAGGCATTGCTGTTGCTGGCTGCGGACGAGTCGGCAGCAATTTGCGCGGTCTCGTTTTTTTGCGTGGCGTTATCTGCGTGGGATTCGGCATTTTGCAGCCGCGCTTCCAGTGACTGGATACGCGTTTCGTAGTCTTGTTTCATGTGCTGGATCTCGGCGCGCAAAGCGTCCAGATCGGCATCGGCATAAGCCGGAAAGGCGACAGCAAGCGCTGCCACCAGCAGAGGGAGTCGTAACATGGTGATTCTCCGTGTTCAAAGCAAATGGGTGCGTTGACGCAAGCGCCAACACAATCGATAGCAGGCTTTAAACGACGGCAGGCGGCGCGCGGGCGCGCGCAACGGGGGGGCGGGTTTGGAGGACGCAGTCAGCGACCAGGAGATGCCGATGGAAAACGGCATCGGGAATAACGATCAGGATTGATGTCGAAGCGGCGGCGCTGCCCAGGTTGGCTTGCGCCAGACACAGTTCGCAGACATGGTCGGGCAGCCCGGAATCCGGCTTGGATACATGGCTGGCGGCGTGCGCGAGCGCGCCCGCCTGACCGATCAACAGGGTCAGCGCGAACAGCCATGGAGTGAGCCAGCGACGCAACATGCGGACTAGCTTAAACGCAAACGGGTCAACAGATCAACAGATCAATCCGCTGGCGGCACCGGGTCGTAGCCATGGCTACCGCCGGGACGACAGCGGGCGATGCGTTTGACCGCCAGCCAGCCGCCTTTCAGCGCGCCATGTTTGGCGATGGCCTCCGTGCCGTATTCCGAGCACGTTGGCAGGTAGCGGCACTGCCGCCCGAGCCAGGGTGAGAGCATGAGTTGATAGCCGCGGATGGCTGCGATGAGGAGCTTTTGAGCGAGGTTCACGCGGGTGAAGCCACGCCGCTCGCCGCTTCCGTAAAATCATCCAGCAGGCGGGCGACAAATTCAGGTTCCAGGTCGCGCACGATGAAAACAAAACGGCTGCGATGATCGTCGTCGGGCCAGGCTTCGAGACTGACTTCGGGGTAGAGCACATGCTGCACGCCATGCAACACGATGGGGGTTGGCGCGTCTTGCAGGTTCACAATCGCCTTGAAGCGCAACAGGTACTCTGAGCGAAATGAAGTCAGCATCTCAAGCGCGGCATACAGGCCATGGCGATCTATCGGTGCGTCGATCACGACGGAAAACGCATGGATGCGCTGGTCGTGGCCGTCCTGTTGTGGTGCGGGTTTGGTGCCCAGCGCGCCGCGTGTGGCGGGTTTGTAGCGTTGCTCTTTGAGCCAGCGTGCCACTTCAATCGACTTGGTTTGTGCATTCCACAAACCCAGATTCTGAATCACCGCCGGATCAAAAACGCCGTTGAGAACCGTCAGCACATCAGCCGCCGGATTCAGTTCGGCAAGTCGGGCCTTGAGCGTGGCGATCTGATCGGACGAGGCAAGGTCGGTTTTGGTCAGCAACAGTTTGTCTGCGACAGCAACCTGTTTGACCGCTTCGAAATAGCTGTCGAGTTGTTGCTCGCCCAGCACCGCATCCACCGTTGTCACCACGCCGTCCAGCCGAAAGCGCGCATTGACCCAGCGGTCGTGCAGCAGGTTGTCCAGCACGGGTGCGGGGTCGGCGATGCCGGTGGTTTCGATAATGACGCGCTCGAATTTCGGGATATCGCCTTTATCGCGCGCCATCCACAGATTCTTCAGCGTCGGCGACAGGCTACCGGAAATCGTGCAGCACACGCAGCCGCCCGATAGCAGCGCCATCGGACCGTCCATTTTTTCCAGTAACTGATGATCCAGCGCCACTTCGCCAAACTCGTTCATCAAAATGGCGGTGCGCGGCAGATTGCGCACCAGATGGTTTAAAACCGTGGTTTTGCCGCTACCAAGAAAACCGGTGAGCAGCGTGACGGGGAGGGGGGTGTCGAGTGGCATGTTATCTCAGCGCTCCGCGCAGGGGCTGAATCTCGGGATTCACGCCGATGGCGGGCGGCAGGGGTTTCAGCAGGCGGATGCGGTTGAGTAGCGGGCTGGCGCGTCGCCCCGGCAGGGTCTGAAGATAATGCGCGACCACGTCGGTCGCGTCGAGAATGCCACCATTGGCGGCACGCAATACGCGGATATTTTCCGCCGAAATCCGGTTGATCTTGTTGGCGTTGTCCACATACCAATAACCGCCGATCCGGTATTCCCTGGAAGGATCCAGAGGCTCGCCATTGACGCGGATATTTGATGCCATGAAGCCGTGCTCCTGATATGGGTCGAGATCAAACGTGACCCCCGACCAGTTGTACAACCAGCCGCCGGTCCAGTCGTCCACGTATTGCGTCAAGGCGCCGCGTGCGGAATCTTCGATCTGCCAACGGATGTCTTCGCCCCGGATAACGCCGCAGGCGACTTGCGGGCCGATCGGCATGAAGTGATACAGGTCTTCGAGTTTGATTGGTCCGGGTGCGACATGGGTGCCGTAGCGAAACCCCCGAATCACGCCGATGTCGGAATTGCACGAGCCGCGAAACGCATCTGCCAGAAAATCATGCGAGCTGCCTTCGATCACCGCCGACATGGATTTGGCATTGGCAAAATTGGAGCGGTGCAATGCCACATCGGTGTAGCCGACGACGGTGTCGATTGGCGTGCGCAGGATGGCGCCGTTGATCGGATTACTGTGCGGCTGGAACCCCGCGCCTTTGACGTAGCTGGTGCGCGCGGCCTCGATTCTGGCGAGCATGGCCGGGTCGGCTTGCAGGCGTTTGGTCGATATCCGATGCATTTCATGGCGATGGCCGGTGACGCGGCCATTCGTTACCCGCAGCGTGATTTCGCCGACCAGCGTGCCGTCCTGGCCTTCTTCCAGCAATAGCGTGCCGGTTTTTGCGCGCAGCACCTGCGGGGTTTCTTCGTGCATGTCGGATGACAGCACGAGATCGATGCCGGGGATTTTTTCGGCTAGCGCGAGGTTGCCCGACAGGCCGCGCTCGGAGATGAGCACCAGCACGTCGACCTGCTTGCGCAATTGCGGTACCAGGTAAGTGAGTTCTTCGGTTCCGGGGGTGAGCGTAAAGCCGTCCAGCACATGCGTGGTGACGGCCTGCGGGGGGCGTTCGGCGGTCAGCCCGATGATGCCGACTTTAAGCGCGCCGACCTGGCGGATTTGATACGGCGGCAACACCCGTTTGCCCGCCTGACTAGCAAACGGCGTCTGTGGAAAATCGTACAGGGTGGCGTAATACAGATTGGCGGAAACCGCGCCCCACGGCGCTTTGGCCTGCTTGCCCGCGAACAGCTCGATGAATCGCTGCGGGCCATAAACATAATCCCAGTTGCCTGCTGCAAAGGCGTCGATCTTGAGTGGATTGAGCAGATCGACCATCACCTGTCCGCTGCTGTAGAGCGCTTCGGCGGAACCCTGAATGGTGTCGCCAGTGTTGACCAGAAGCGCGTCCGGCACGCGTTTGCGGATGGCGGCAATCTGCGCCGCCACATAAGCCAGCCCGCCGACCATCTCGCCGTGGGTCGGAGAACCCTCGCGCATGTCCGGGCGCGGAATCAGATGGCCGTGCAGATCGCCGAGATGAATGAAGGTCACGCTGCCCGTGCCTTTTGCGTGGGCGCAGACAGGCAACAGTGCAAACAGGCAAAGCAGCCCTCGAAACCAGACCGACATATCAGGGTGCCGCATAGGCCCAGCCTTCACTCTGGCGCACGGTGATTTCGGCCATGCCGGACGGCACATAACTCATATTGATTTTGCGCAGCATATCGCTGACCCGCAACTTGTTGGAACGCAGACTGGCCTCGCACACCACGATGCGCACGCCCCGGTGAAACATCTCACCCAGCTCGTCGTCGAGCGGCGTGTAATAGCGCAGCGTGCGCACCCCGGGTCCGTACGCGACGATTTCAACTTCGACGTTGTCGCGCCCAAGGGTGTCCTGCACGTGTTTGGCTTGAGACAGCGCAAGCTTCATTTTGTCGGTCGAGTCCTCGCTGACCTGAATCAGCAGATGGTAGCGTGGCGTTTCTGCCAGCGCAGCGGCGGCGCTCAGCAGGCTGCAAACAAGCACTAGATTACGCAGGTGGCGCATCAGGAATCTCCTTGATGGGGGTTTGAGTTAACGGGGTAGATATCGCTTCCGTTGCGCGGGAACGATAAAAAATATTGGCGCTGCCAATTGCTTCGGCCAGCCCGGATTTTTCGATGATGTCATCCAGATGATGGTTGCGCAGACCAAGGTACATGCGGCTACCGGCCAAGTGGCGGCGAGTGGCTTCTTTGGCCAGCATTTGCGCGCCGACTGTATCAAGATAGGACACGGCTTCCAGCATGAGAAACAGGTGGCTGTGCCGGTCATCGCGTTCTGCTTCTTTGCGTAGTTGCAGCTGAACTGACTGCACCGAGCCGAAAAACAGGTTTCCGTTCAGGCAAAGAATAGTGGCATCGGCGGTAATCGAGTCGGGTACATACGCCTCGACCGCGCGTTTATCCATGCGGCTGATCACCGGTTTGGACACCTTGCTGAAGTAATCGACCACCGACATCAGCACCCCGATGGCCACGCCGTAATCCAGCCCCAGGGTAAACGAGCTGATAAAGCAGACGATAAAAATAAGGAACTCGGAGCGTACCGGATACAGCTTGCGAATTTCATTCATGTCGATCAAGCCCCAGCCAACCAGCAGCAGCACCCCCGCCATGACCGAGAGCGGCATCAGCGCAATCCACGGACTCGCCAGCGCGATGAGCAGCGCCAGCACCACTGCCGATACCAGCGAGGCGAGCGGCGTGCGCGCGCCCGCATCCAGGTTGGCAGCGCTGCGGTTGAAGGAGCCGCAACTGGCAAAGCACGAGAGATAACTGCCGACCAGATTGGACAAACCCTGGCCGACGATTTCCTGATTCATGTCGATGTGCTGCCCGGTTCTGACCGCCATCTGGCGCGCGATCACGGCTGACTGCATCAAACCCAAAAAACCGATCAGCATCGCCGACAGAATCAGTTCGCGATAGATGCCTTGGCTGTCTTCGCTAAAATCAACCGGCGCAAAGGGGATGGCCGCGAGGGACAAAGCACCGAGCTTGTCGATGTTTGCATTGGCGGAACCGAGGTAAGAATCAACCAGAAAACCAAACGCCGTGCCGATGGCCACCGCCAGCACCAGATGCGGCCACCGCCGGTTGTGACGCCGGATCAGCAGGCCGCTGGCCACGGTCACGATGCCGCAACTGGCGGTGGCCCAGTTGACGTGGTCAAAGTTATAAAAAATCTGTAGCAGTGTTTCGTAGATTTCTTCGCGCTGATTGGTAAGCAGCCCCAGAAAATTGCCCAGCTGCTGAACAATGATGACGATGCCTACGCCAGAGGTCAGCCCCAGAATGACCGAATGTGAAATGAAGTTGAAGATCACTCCGAGCCGGGCCAGGCCGAAGCTCAGCTGAAACAGGCCGACCATGAAGGTCAGACCCATCGCGTAGGTGATGTATTCGCTGGTGCCGCGACTGGCGAAGGTCGAAAGATCGATAAAGATCATCACCGCCAGCGCCGTGTTCGGGCCCGACATGACCAGATAGCTGGAACCGAACAGCGCCGCAATGATGACCGGGAAAATCGACGTGTAGATGCCGTATTCGGCAGGCAGTCCGGCAATCGCCGCCAGCGCAACGGCTTGCGGCAAGATCAGCACGCCAGCGGTGATCCCGGCGAGGATGTCGAAGCGAACCGTATTGCGGTCAAGCAGCGGTAGCCAGCTCAAAAACGGCATGAGATGCCGTGGAGTCCATTTAGCCATCTGCGATCCTCCCCATCAAAATACTGAACCAGCCCATTCGGGGATCCCACGGACGATCCTGGATTTGCAGATAAAACGACACGTCCATGGCGTCTTGCGCGCTCAGGCTGCCGCCTTTGCCCAGCGGCATATTGGCCTTGATAAAGCCTGCGCCGGTGCCGAGTTTGTTCATGCCTGCGCCACCCGCATAGGAATCATTGCCCCACAGCGGCGGAAACTGGTAGCCCACGCCGTCCGCGCGGCGCACGCCTTCGCCTTGTTTGCCATGGCACACGGCGCACTGGCTGTCGTACACCACGCGACCATGTTCCGGCGACGCTTCGCGCGGCGCATTCGCTCCGGGGATGCCACGCGCTGCCATGATAGTGCGCGTCGGGACGCTGGTTGACAGCCATTGCGAATAGGCGACCAGCGCCTGCATTTCGGGCGAATCGATTGTGGGTGCCATGCCCGCCATGCTGTAGCGAAAGCACTCGCCAATGCGTTCGGCATAGGTGTTGGAGCGCAGATTTTTGCCGCGATACAGCGGATACAGCGGATACCCCGCCCACAGCGGCGCTGCACCCAGCGCACGGCCTTCACCCAGATGGCAGTTGCTGCAATTCAGGCCGTTGCCGACCAGATGTTTGGCATAGCGCTGAGTATCAACAAACAGGCGGCGACCGTATCTGACCTGGTCGCCCCAGGCATTGGCGGGCAGTTCCGACAGCCGTGGCGGGATATAGCGTTTATCCTTTTCATTCACCACGTATCGATCCGTCAGTTCGCCGGGCAAGCTAATCTCCGGGGGCACTAGCAGCAGCCGGGGCGCGGGTAGTTCGGCTTCGGGAGGCGACACGGCAACCGGCGCATCCGCGTCGATCTCGCTGGGCGCGACGGCACCCAGATCGGCGCTCCCGACCAGGCGGGGAACCGCCGCCAGCAAAAACAGCAGAATGAAATGGGCGCGGCGCATTAAAACCCCGTCATCACACGTGACCAGTCGCTGATCAAACCCTTGCGCGGGTCTATCGGGCGATCATTCAGTCGAAGATACAAGGCCACATCGAAGGCTTCCTGATCGGGCAGGCTCATGCCGCGCCCGAGTGGCATATTGCCCTTGATCCAGGCCGCTGCGGTGCGCACCGTATACATCCCGGCACCCCGGTTGAACGCATCGTCGCCCCACACTGGCGGAAACTGATAACGCTTGCCGTCAGCGGCCTTTACACCCTCGCCATCATGTCCATGGCACAGCGCGCATTTCATCTGATAGACCACGCGCCCCCGGTCGGCCGACGGCTCGATGTCGCGCTTGATCGGGGTGAAGCCGCGCCCCGGCAATATCTGCCCGGACTTGCTGCCGCGCGCCAGCCATTGTGCGTAAGCGGTGATGGCACGTATTTCGGTGGACTGCAACGGCGGCATCAGCCCGTCCATGGAAAAACGGAAACAGTCCTGGATCCGCATCTGAAAGGTGTTGACGTCGTCGTTCTTGCCGCGATAGGTCGGATACATTGGCCACGCCGCCCACGTCGGCGCAGCATCGGGCTTGCGCCCTTCACCGAGATGGCAACTGGAACAGTTCAGGCCATTGCCCGCAAACTTCGGCGCACGTGTCGGCGTATCGATAAAAATGTCCCGACCCAGCCGTACCAGTTTGCCCCAGTCGTTGTTGGGCAGTTCGTTGAGCTCGGGCGGGATGAAGCGCTCACCCGCACGCCGCAACGGGTCATCGACCAGCTTGCCCGACGGGTCGCCCAAAGCCATGGCCGCACTGGGACGTTGCGCATAAGGCCAGTCGCGCGCCAGAACAACGGAGACCGCCGACACGCTGGCGAGTATTCCCAGCGCAGCAAAATAACGCGGCTTCATTTGCGTGCCTCACGCCAGCGTTGCCGCCAGCCGATGCGCGGATCGGACGGACGCGGCTTGCTCAAAATATAGGCAGCCACATCGTTGGCATCGGTTTCGGACAGGCTGCCGCCGCGTCCCAAAGGCATGTTGGCGCGGACAAAGAGCGCTAATTTCGGCACTTGCGCCAGCGGCGAGCCGCCGCCGTAGGAAGCCTGACCCCACAAGGGCGGGAACTGGTAGCTATTGTCTTTGCGAGTCACGCCCAGCCCGTCTGCACCATGACAGGCCGCGCATTGAAATTGATAGACCTTTTGGCCATGGCTCACCGAGTAAACCGGTTTGCTTGCCGGTGTTGGTGCGCCCCCCGCCAGGGTTTCCTGCTGAAACATGCCGCGCCCCGCCAGCTCGGTGCGGGCGGGCGCGCCGGTTGACAGCCATTGCGCGTAGGCTACCAGCGCGGTCATCTCGGGCGAGTCCAGTTGCGGCCCCTGGCCGTTTTGGCTGTAACGGAAGCAGCCCTGTATACGCGCCTCGAAACTCCAGACCTCGCCGGGCTGGTTTCCGGGCATGGGATACATGCCCCACGCAGCCCACAGTGGCGCCGCCCCCGGCTTGCGCCCTTCGGACAAATGACAGTTGGAACACGACAAGGCATTGCCGGTGAAACGGCGTGCGTAGCGCGGGGTGTCGGTAAAGATCAGCCGCCCGAGTTTAATCATGTCGCCCGCCTTGTCTTGCGGAATATCGATGATCGGCGGCGGCAGGAATACGTCTCCCGGTGTGGAGACTGGCACGGCCACAATATTGCCCGCCGCAGGCACATTCAGATACGCATCGGGCGCATCTGCTTTGGGTACCGCCAGTGCAACAGTCGCCCCCAGCAAGAGCAGCCAACCCGTGTGGACGGGTTTCATTTTGCTGGCACCTGATAGGACAGATTGGCGAGATAGGCCGCGATAGAATGCTTGTCGCCGTCGGTCATCCATTCGGCGACGGCGCGCATCAGTCCGTTTTCATCGTTGTCGCGCGCCCCGCTTTGCCAGCGGTTGAGCTGTTCGATGATGTACTGCGGCGGTTGCCCGGCCAGCGAGGGGAAAATCGCGCCCACTCCCACCGCATTTTGGCCGTGGCAACTGAAGCAGCCCGGCACGCCGTATTCGGGCTTGCCGCGCAAGGCTAGATCTTCGCCACGTTCCAGCGTTTCCGGGTCGCCCGGCAGCGGCTTGGCAGTCAAGCCGAGCGCCGAAAAATATTGGGCAAGCTGCTCGATGTCTGCGGGTTTGAGCGATTTGGCGATTGGGCTCATCACCGGGTCGCGGCGCAGGCCGGGGGTCAGAATCGAGTACGGTAGATTGATGCGCGGGGTCTTGGAGTAATCGCGCGATACGGGGTCAAAGTGCGCGCCGGTCTGCGGTGCTTCGCGGGCAAAATCCTGCAACTGACGCGTGAGGTAGCCGACATCCAGACCGGCCAGGCGGGGGAAGCCAGCGGTGGCGTTGCCTTCGCCGTGCGCACCATGGCAACCGATGCACGCCGGAATATCCCCCCGACCTTGTTGGGCAAGCTTCGCGCCGAACTGGCGCGCCTGGATGATTTCGGGCGGCGTGCGCGGCGGCAGGTAGAGCGCCAGCGCTATTCCCGCGCCGATCAGGGCGATCACGCCGAGCCAAATTTTTGTATTCAATTTCATGTCAGGTCTCCGCAGCAGGAGGATACGCTTGGGTACAGGCTCAAATTTTTGAGCGCTATAATTTTGCGAGTAGCTGTCTCCTCAGGCGAATTTTAGCCGGGTTGCTGGAAATCGCGAATGGGTGAAACTTGTACAAACCACAAGCTGAGGATGGCCTTGAAGTAAAATTGCCGCTATTGAACAGAATCTGGATGAACCTGATGAACGTGAAATCCCTCCCCTTGCTTGCCTTGTTGCTGGCATCTGCCTGCGCCGGATTATCGGGTTGCGGCAAAAAAACGCCTGCATCAGTGCCGCAAGATATTCGCCCGGTGCGCGCCGAGCAAATGGGGGCGCACGAGGTGTCTTCGGTCAACAGTTATTCCGGCGAAGTGCGTGCGCGTTTCCAGACGGATCTGGCGTTTCGCGTGGGCGGCAAAATTACCGCGCGGCAAGTGGAGGTTGGCACGCAAGTGAAGGCTGGACAGTTGATTGCCACGATTGATCCGCAGGATTACGCGCTGGCAGCGAGTGCGGCGAATTCCCAGCTTGCTGCGGCGCGTGCCGAAGCACTCCTGGCGCAGCAGGATTTGAAGCGCTACACCGAACTGCGGGCGCAGAATTTTATTTCCCAGGCCGAGCTTGACCGGCGGCGCACGTCGGCGGATTCCGCCGCAGCCAAAGTCAGACAGGTGGGCGCGGATGCGACACGACAAGGCAATCAGCGTGAATACACGCGGTTGAATGCGCCGCACGCGGGCGTGATTACGCGCGTCAACGCCGAGCCTGGGCAGGTGGTGGCGGCTGGGCAGGCGGTGGCGCAGGTGGCGCGCACTGGCGAGATGGAAGCGGCGATCAACGTGCCGGAAAACGAGCTGGATCGTGTGCGCTTGGCCAAAAGCCTGAATATCCGGCTGTGGTCGGCGCAAGGTAAAAACTATGCGGGCAAGCTGCGCGAACTGTCTCCCGTTGCCGATGCGGCAACGCGCACCTACAGCGCCCGCATTTCGTTTCAGAAGCCGGACGACGATGTCAAGCTGGGCATGACAGCCACCGTCGATGTAGCCTCAAGCGCGGTGGAAAATTTATCGGTCGCGCAGGCGGCCTTGTTTGAGATAAACGGCCATCCGCAGGTGTGGGTGATCGACCCCAAAACGGGGCAGGTGGCAGCGCGTGCGGTGCAGTTGGGTTCGCTGATTGGCGAGCGCGCAGCCATTATTTCCGGCTTGCGGGTGGGTGAATGGGTGGTGACGGCGGGGGTGCATAAAATTTCACCGGGGCAGCGCGTGCGTCTGACCAAGAGCGCGCAGCCATCATGAGCGATTCGTCACAATTTGTGCCGGGTCGCGGCAATCTGTCGCGCTGGGCAATCGAACATCCGGCGCTGCTGCGCTTTTTTATCGTGCTGATCCTGCTGGTGGGTGCGCGTTCCTATTTCCAGCTGGGTCAGGCCGAAGATCCGCCGTTCACGTTCAAGACCATGCTGATTCAGGCGACTTGGCCGGGCGCAACGGCGCAGGAAGTATCGGAGCAGCTGACCGAACGCATCGAGAAAAAACTCCAGACCATGCCCGAGCTCGATTTTGTGCAGAGCTATGTCAAGCCGGGTGAAACCGCGCTGTATGTCAACCTGAAGGAACATATACGCGGTGGCGCGGTGGCCGACGCCTGGTATCAGGTTCGCAAGCGCATCGGCGATTTGAAGCCACAGTTGCCCAGCGGCGTGCAGGGGCCGTTTTTCAACGATGAATTTGGCGATACCTTTGGTTCGATTTATGCGTTCACCGGCGACGGCTTCAGTCGCGCCGAGTTGCGCCGCGCTGCCGAAGATGCGCAGCGCGAAGTACGGCGTCTGCCCAACGTCGGCAAGGTCGAGCTGTTTGGCGTGGTGCCGGAAAAAATCTATATCGAGGTGCCGGGACAGAAGCTCGCCACGCTGAACCTCACGCCGCAGCAAATCTTGCAGGCGGTGCAGGATCAAAACGGCGTGGTCGCGAATGGCCGGGTGGAAAACAACGTGCTGTCGATTCCGCTGCGCGTATCGGGGCCGTATTCCGATGTGGCGCGCCTGCGTGAAACCATCATCCGGGTGGGCACGCGCAGCTTGCGTCTAGGCGATATTGCAGAAGTGACGCGACGTTACGAAGACCCGCCCGCGACAGAAATCCGCTCGCAGAGTGAACCCGCAGTCTTGCTCGGCGTGTCGCTGGCAGGCGGCGGCGATGTCGTGATTATGGGGCGCGCGGTGGCAGCGGCCATGGATGCGCTGCAAAAAACGCTGCCGGTAGGGATGGAAATCCGCCAAATTCACGACCAGCCCAGCATCGTCAGCCGCGCGGTCAAGCTCTTCATGCAGAGCTTTGTCGAAGCCGTCACCATCGTGCTGGCGATCACGTTTCTGGCGCTGAAATGGCGCGCCGGACTGGTGGTCGCGCTCTCGATTCCGGTGGTGCTGGCGATTACTTTCACCGCGATGTGGCTGCTCAATATTGACCTGCACCGCATCTCCACCGGCGCGCTCATTATCTCGCTCGGGCTGCTGGTGGACGACGCCATCATCGCGGTTGAAATGATGGTGCACAAACTAGATGCGGGCTGGGGGCGATTTGAGGCCGCCACTTACGCGTTTCAGTCCACCGCGTTTCCCATGCTCACCGGCACGCTGCTCACCGCGACGGCGTTTCTGCCCATCGCGCTCGCCAAGTCCACTGTCGGCGAATACACCTTCGCGATTTTTGCGGTGACGACGATTGCGCTGCTGTCATCCTGGCTGGTGGCAGTGGTGGTTACGCCTTATCTCGGCCATCTCTTGCTCCGTCCACTGCATCAGGAGGTGGATGAAGATGCGACTTACCACACGCCGTTTTACCGGCGTTTCCGCGCGGCGGTGACCTGGTGCGTAACCCATCGACGCCGGGTGATTGTGCTGACGGTGGTCGCGATGCTTGTCGGCCTGGCGGCGATGCAGCGGGTCGAAAAACAGTTTTTCCCGCAGTCTGACCGGCTGGAAATCCTGGTGGAAATGTGGCTGCCGGAGGGTGCGTCAGTCGAGGCGACGCGTATCGAGGCGATCAGACTCGAAACCCTGTTGCGTAAGGATAAAGATGTTGCGCACGTGCTCAACTATATCGGCCAGGGTGCGCCACGTTTTGTGCTGGGGCTGGATCAGCGGCTGAATAACCGCAACTTTGCGCAGCTGGTGGTGATCGCCCAGGACGTGCCGGCGCGCGAGCGCGAAATCGACCGCATTCGCCAACTGTTTGAAACCGATTTCCCCAGCGTGCGCGGGCGCGCGGTGCGCTTTGAATATGGTCCGCCCGCCGGTTATCCGGTGCAGTATCGTTTGAGCGGTGCGGACATTCCGCAACTGAAAGCCGAGGCCGAAAAGCTGCGCAGGATCGTGGTGGTGCATCCGCAGGTGACGGCAGTCAACCTGGACTGGAACGAGCAGTCGCTGGCGGTCAAGGCGCTGCTCGATCAGGACAAGATCAAGGCATTGGGCCTGAGTTCGGATGCGGTCGGGCGGCTGGTGGCGTTGCAGTTGTCGGGCGCGACCGTCACCCAGTTCCGCGAAAACGATTTGTTGATCGACGTGGTGTTGCGCACCCCGCGCAGTGAACACCGTGATGTGGATGCGCTGAAGTCGATGCCGATCGGCAACTTCAACGGCCAGAGCGTGACGCTGGGACAAATCGCCAGTTTTAAACCCGTATTTGAAGACGGCGTGATCTGGCGACGTGACCGGCTGCCAACGATTGTGGTGCGCGGCGATCCGGTGGGCAAAACCCAGCCCGCCACCATCATCAACGACATCGCACCGCAGGTAGCGCAATTCAAGGCGCAGTTGCCGTCTGGCTTCCGTCTGGAGGTGGGCGGGCCAGTGGAAAGCAGCGCCCGCGCCAACAGGGCAATCAGCGCCTCCTGGCCGTTGATCCTCATCGTCAGCTTTACGCTGCTGATGTTGCAGCTCGGCAGTTTTTCGCGTTCGCTGCTGGTCGTGTTGACCGCGCCGCTGGGCGTGATTGGCGTGGCGATTGCGTTGCTGGTGACTGGCCAGCCGATGGGCTTTGTCGCGTTGCTCGGTATCATCTCGCTGGCCGGCATGATTATGCGCAACTCGGTGATTCTGATCGATCAAATTCAGCAGGATGTCGCGCGCGGCCTGTCGCAATGGGATGCGATCATCGAATCCACCGTGCGCCGGATGCGCCCGATCAGCCTGACTGCTGCGGCTGCCGTGCTGGCGATGATTCCGCTGTCGCGCTCGATTTTCTGGGGGCCGATGGCGGTGTCGGTGATGGGCGGGCTGATCGGTGCGACTCTGTTGACGCTATTCTTCCTGCCCGCGCTGTACGCGGCCTGGTTTAGGGTCAAGGCGGACTGATTTTGGCCAGATAAAGTTAAAAACCCTTCACCACAGAGGCACAGAGACACTGAGGAAAACAGTGCCTTGTTTGCTATCTCCGTGCCTATGTGTCTCTGTGGTGAAAAGGTTTCAGGATTCAGGATTATCAATTAACCGCAACCAGCAAGCCGGTATCCGGTTCAGGTGTCGCCGCATTGTTCTGATCGGTTTTCTTGATGGAATTGACCCACCCCGGCAGGGGCTCCGGTCGCTGGATGTGATAGCCCTGCAAATAGTTCACGCCCATCGCCTGCAATAGCTCGGCGACTTCTCCCGTTTCAACTTGCTCGGCGACGGTCTGCATACCAAAGTCGTGCGCCAGCTGGGTGATCGAACGGATGATGGCCTGGTCGCGGCGGTCGTTAGCCATGCCGCGTACAAAAGCACCGTCGATCTTGATGTAATCGGCGGGCAGGGATTTGAGATAGGCGAACGATGAGGCTTCCTGGCCAAAATCGTCCAGCGCGAACTGGCAGCCGCGTCTGCGCAGCCCCAGAATGAGGTGCTGGGCGCTTTCCAGATTGTGGACGGCGGCGGTTTCGGTAATTTCGAAACCAATGCGCGAGCCGGGCAATTGATACTGATCCAGCAGGCTGTACACCGTTTCCAGAAAATTGTCGTCCACCAGCGTCTTGCCCGACAGATTGATGAAATACACGGCCTGTTCGTCCGGCGTGCGTGCCAGATATTCGATGACTTTTTCGGTCATCCAGCGGTCGAGTATGGGTGCCTGGCTGAAACGTTCCAGCGCCATCAGCAGCGAGCCGGGGCCTTCGACTTCGCCGTTTTCGCGGATGACCCGGATCAGCACTTCGTAATGCGATTTTTCGCTGGATGAGGTGGTCTGGATCAGTTGGCGATAGGGCATGAACTGGCCGGATTCGAGCGCCTTCGAAAAATCGGCGGCCCAGCTCATTTCTTTTTCCAGCCGCTTGAAACCGATCTCGTCGATCTCATACACCTTGATGCGGCCGCTGCCCTCCGCCTTGGCTCGATAACAGGCCATGTCAGCCTGAATCATCAGATCGCCGATTGTGACTGTCTGGCCGCTCATGGTTGCAATGCCGATGCAGGCGTTGAGGTTGAAGCGGCGCCCTTTATGCTCGAAGGGATGGTCGCGGATGGTGCGGATCAACTGGGCGCACACTGCACGGGCTTCCGCTTCGGACGTGTCGGACAGGATGAGCCCGAATTCGTCGCCGCCCAGCCGCCCCAGGTAGGCCTTTTTTGGCAGGACATGCTGCATCTGTTTCGATAAAGACACGAGCAGGATATCGCCCGCTGCGTGACCACAGGTGTCGTTGACCAGCTTGAAATGATCCAGGTCGATATAGCAAAAAGCCTGCGATTGTCCGCTTTCGCTGGTCATGCGCAGCGCGCGCGCCAGGCGGCCTTCCACCGCGCGGCGGTTGGGGAGCGTGGTCAGAGAATCGTGGAACGCCATGTTGCGCAGATTGTCGAGCAGCTGCTTTTTCTCGGTTTCATCGCGCAGGACGAAAATGGTGCCGGCCTGATCCAGGCCTGCAAGCGGCGCACAACTGTAGCTCACTGCAAGTGCGCCGCCGGAAAGCGTTTGCACGTCCCATGATCCGTGGCTGCTGCGATGTGGTGCGATCGCTGCGATCAAGTTCGGGTCTTCTTTTCCTGCGGTATTGAGCAGGCGCAGATACTGGCCGATGGGGCGCGCCAGCGCATCTTCGCGGGCGATCCCGAGCATGGATTCGGCGGCTGGATTGATGAACAGGATGTGCTGGTTTTTATCGGTGACGATGACGGCATCGTTGATTGAAGCGAGCGTGGTTTCCCAGCGGACTTTTTCGTTCTCCAGGCCAGCCTGCGCAGACTTCAGCGCGCTGATGTCGAAACGGATCGACAGATACTTGCAGGGCAGGCCGTCTTCTCCCAGGATCGGCGTGATGGAGGTGTAGACCCAGTAGGGCGCGCCATTTTTGGCGCGATTGCAGATTTCGCCCTGCCAGATACGGCCTTCACTGATGGTTTGCCACAGCGCTGCGAAAAATTCTGGCGGGTGTTCGGATGAACGAATCAGACGATGGTTCTGGCCGATGAGTTCTTCGCGCGTATAACCCGAAATTTCGCAAAACAAGTCGTTGATGTAGGTGATGGTTCCATCCAGACGGGTTTCCGAAACGATGGCGGCGTGATGCAGCGCCTTTTGTTGTTCCTTCATCCCGGTCATCAGCGTGTCGATGGCCTCCCCCATGTGGTTGAAGGCCAGCGCGGTTTCGCGCAGCTCGGGTGGATGACTGGGCAGAAAGTCAACGCGTGCGGCGTAATCACCGGCCTCGAACTTGCGTGCCGCGCGTTGCAGACCGAACAGCCCCTTGAGATTGACGCCGAGCAAGGCATGGATTAGCCAGCCCAACAAAATCGGCGCGGCGGCAAACCAGATTGCGAGCATCGAGCCGAGATGCCAGAGCGCATCTTCCTGAACAAAAGGCGACAGTACGAGCCGGGTCTGGCCATAGGCCGTACCGCCGATCACAACGTCGCCCGTTGCTGCCTGCGCGCCGAAGTGCGTGAGTTGCGCAAACCATTCAGGCCGGTCGGGATGCGTGGGGCGTGTGCGCACGGACACGATGTGACCCTGAGGATCGATAAAGGCCGCTTCCAATACCTCGTGCTTGACGGCAAATCCGTGGAGCCGTTCCTGGATGGCGCTGTAATCCTGAATGATGACGGCATCGGTCAGAATGTTGTTCAAGTCCGCGAGTTCGTCGGTTAAATGGCCGCGCAACGCTGCTTCGGCATCGCGGTGCGCAACACTCACCGTTTGCCAGACCAGCAACATAAAAACGCCGATCAGTACTACCATCGTGGTGGCAAGTACCCGGCTGCGCAGGCTGGTGTCGAGGGGGCGGATGAGCCAGGCCAGGTTCATCCGGATGGCCTTATTGTTCATCGAGCGGCACCTGGGTGTGATGGAAAAAACGACGGTAATTGTCGTAGTCGCGGTCATACGCCAGAACGAATCCGCGTGGCTTGTCCAGTTTGAGCATATCCGCCGCAGCGACGAGCAGGGTGCGGCCTTCCGGGTCGGCCATCATGCCGGCGAAGGCGGCGCGAATTTTCTCGTTGACGGCATCGGGTACACTTGGATGCGCCATGACGGCAAGATCCAGGTACGGTTCGGATTCATACAGCACCCGGTAACGAAAACCTACGCGGCGACTGAAGTCGGCCATGACCTGGTTGTTGACGCCCGCAGCGACCACTTTGCCAACCTTGAGCATGGCCATGGCAGCTTCCTGATTGCCTGCAAAAACCGGCAGCACACTGGTACCCGACTTCAGTAATCGATCCATGGGGACGAAATAGCCCGCCATCCCGTAAGGATTGGCAAAAGCCACCGCCTGGCTTGCCAGGTTTTCCGGCGTGCGAGTCGGGGAGTCGTCAGCCACCACGATCTGCCCGCGTATGCCTTCCCCGTCTTGCCGCGCCAGCACACGAAAACCGAGCTTATCGCGCTTGGGGGTGAAGAAGTGGTTGCTGTAAACAAAAGCAAGCTCGTCGCGTGCGGCCAGGTCGGTCGTCTCATTGGCGGTGCGGGCGATACGGAGTGCGAGTGGAACGCCACTTTTGGCCGACACATAGCGCAGGATCGGGTTCCAGTACTCGGCGGTGAGCGTAAGCGAGCGCTGATTTAACACCCCGAACGGATAGGTGCCGGCAGCATCGGGAAACGCTGCCCATGCTCCGGCAGTGTTGAGCCAAAGCAGCAATGTGAGAAGGATGGTCTTCATGACGGAAGGAATCGGCAGTGAATTGCCTTCCTTAAGGGGGAACGAAAAGTAAACGCTTTTACACGCTCAGTCTTTCTTTTTGGCGCGCGGGTGGGTCTGGTCGTAGACGCGGGCTAAATGGTGCCAGTCGAGGTGGGTGTAAACCTGGGTGGTGCTGATGCTGGCGTGACCCAGCATTTCCTGCACCGCGCGCAGATCGCCTGAGGATTGCAGGACGTGGCTGGCGAAGGCATGGCGCAGCATGTGCGGATGAACATGCTGGTTGAGCCCCGCCTGCCGTGCCCAGCGCGCGAGGCGAAGTTCCACGCTGCGCTGCCCCAGCCGCTTGCCGGATTGGCCGGTGAACAACGCGGCCTCGTCAGCCGGTGCGGTGCGGACTTGCAGCCAGGCCTGAATGGCCGCGCGCGCTTGTTCGCCCACTGGAACGATCCGGGTTTTGCTGCCCTTGCCGGTGACGTTGACTTCGCCGCTCGTCAGATTGAGATCGAGGAGGCTGACCCCGACCAGTTCGGACAGCCGCAAACCCGAAGAATAAAACAGCTCGAACATCGCCCGGTCGCGGATGTCCAGTGCAGTGTCGGCGGGCTTTTCCAGCAGTTGCACGCAGGCGTCGGGGGACAGGGTTTTGGGAAGCAGCTTGGCGCCTTTGGGCGGGCGCAGCCCGGTGCAGGGGTTGCGGGTGTAGCCCAGGCGGCGACAGGCAAAATTAAAAAATCCGCGCCAACTGGAGAGATGGCGCGCCAGACTGGCCGGAGCCAGCCCCTGGCTGCGCAAGCGCGTGATGCAACTGCGGATGTCGGATACGCTGAGTTCAGCCAAAGCGCGGCCTGTGGCGCAGGCTTGCAGTTGTTGCAGATCGAGGTGGTAGTTTTTAACGGTGTGCGGCGACAAGCGCCGCTCGGCAGCGAGATGCTGGAGATAGTTGCCGACTGGGTCGAACGCGGATGGATCGATCACAGCCGGTCTTTCAGCCCTGCATGCGGTGCAAGGCGGCGGCCAGAATTTGCCCGAGGCGCGTCAGGTACAGCGTCCCCATGCTGGCATAAAAGCGGTTGGGTTCTTCCGACGCTAACACCAGCAGGCCGGTATTGCCTTCGTGGCTTAAGGGGATTGAGGCAAACGAGCGCAGATGCGGTGAGACCTCGCCAAACCATTCGCTGGCCTCGGGTACGGCCAGCACGCCGCACACCGGGAAACTCATCGCGGCCACCGCATCCAGCACGGGCGGCTTAACCGCTTGCGTAATCGCCAGCTCATCGGTAGGCAGGTTCCACACGCGCAGTGCGTAATGCGGCACCGCAAAGCCGTCGCGCAAATGCAGGTTGAGCGCAGCGACGACGGCTTCCGGATTGGATGCAGCAAGCAGCGCCAGCGTCAGTGCGTGCAACTTTTCCGAAATGCCGTCGTTTTCTTCGCCGAACTGAATGAGTTCGGCCAGTTTGTTTTCCAGCAGCCGTACCTTGTCGCGCATCGAAATCAGCTGGCGCTCGCTCATCGATACCGCATGGGTGCCGTGCGGGTGCGGCACATGGATGTCAGCCAGCAGCGCGGGGAAATCGTTGAAGAAATTGGGGTGTCGGGTCAGGTACTCGGCGACGAGTTCGGGCTTGATGTTGGGCATATCCATATTGGGCGGGTTCATGGTGTCAGTCACAGTTCGAGTGTTCCTTCAAATACGGTGGTAGCGGGGCCGCTCATCATAACGGGCTGATTCTGGCCTGCCCATTCAATTGTAAGGTCGCCGCCGCGTGTGCGCACGGTTACGGGCGTTTCCAGCCAGCCGTTGCTAATGCCTGCGACGACGGCAGCGCACGCGCCACTGCCGCACGCCAGCGTCTCACCCGCGCCGCGTTCAAACACGCGCAAACGAATGTCGTGCGGATTAACGACCTGCATGAAGCCGGCATTGACGCGCTCGGGAAAGCGCGGATGCGATTCGATTGCTGCGCCGAGGATGGTCACGGGCGCGGTGTCCAGATCGTTGACGCGCAAAACGGCGTGTGGATTGCCCATCGACAGGGCGCTGATCTGGATCAGGTGGTCGCCGACCTTAAACGGATAAATGTTCGCAACGTGCTCGGCGACAAAGGGAATGTCAGCCGGGGCAAATTGCGGCGCACCCATGTTTACCAACACGTCGCCGTTATCCAGCAAGCGCGGTTCGATGATGCCCGAACGCGTTTCGACGCGAATCGCGGTTTTATCGGTCAGCCCGTGCTCATGCACAAAGCGCACAAAGCAGCGCGCGCCGTTGCCGCACTGGCTGACTTCGCCACCGTCGGCATTGAAAATACGGTATCGGAAATCGACATTGGGCTGGGTCGGTTTTTCGACCAGCAAAATCTGATCGCAGCCGATGCCGAAATGGCGATCCGCGATCCGTCGCAATTGTTCGGGTGTGAGATTGACAGTCTGGTTGACCCCATCAAAGACCACGAAGTCATTGCCCAGCCCGTGCATTTTGGTGAAGTGTAATTTCATGCGGTCAATAGTGCCACGTAGTCCTTGTAAATGCAGCGATCCATCACCACTGTCACGCCGGTCGCACGCGCCTGCTCGGCGGCAGCCTCGGCCACAATACCTTCCTGAATCCAGAGTGCAGGGCAGTGTAACGCGAGGCAGGCATCGACGATAGCCGGAACGTGTTCGGCGGCGCGGAACACGTTGACCAGATCGACCGCAAATGGAATATCGGCCAGCGTCGGATAAGCAGTTTCGCCCAGCACGCTCGCCACCGCCGGGCGCACCGGGACGATGCGGAAACCAAAGCCCTGCATGGCTTTTGCCACGCGATAGCTGGGACGATTCGCCTGTGGCGACAGGCCGACGACGGCGATGGTTTTAATCCGTTGCAGCAAGTGTTTTCGCGTTGCGTCGTCCGGGTTGGCAAAGCTCATAGCGGCATGTCCATCACATAATCGTCCATCACAAATCCGCCGCCAATATCAAACACCTGCGCCGCCCGCGTAGTGAACCCGTATGTCTGATACGCGGCAATGGCGCAGGTGTTGCCCCGGTTGACTTGCAGCCACAGCCGCGTGGCTGTGTGATCGTGCGCAACGCGTTTAATGTCATCCAGCAGAGCGCGACCGATCCCGCGCTGCTGATGGCTCGGGGCGATATAAAGCTTGTCGAGTTTGACGCCCAATGCATCAATGCTGGCGTGCGCAAACCCGATAATCCCGGCATCCCACAAGGCGAGTCGCCAAACGTGGCTGGGGTCGTTGATCTGGTCGCGAATGCTTGCAGCGGCATAGCGATCCGCCAGCATGAAGTCGATTTGCGCCTGCGAAATCAGCGCGGGATAAGTTGCCTGCCAGACTATCCGAGCCAGAGCGCACACGGATTCAATATCGCATTCAACTGGCGGGCGAATCGATAACATGGCGGCACAGTGAGCCTCGGTGGGGCAGGAGGCAAGCAGTATTGCACCAAATCTTCGGCTGTTATTGTTTGGATCTTATGTGCTGCGTCCGTGAGCCAGCCAGCGGGCGCATTCAGCACCCAGCTCGCGCTGCGCACGCGCTTCGTATTCAGCTACGTCTTGTGTGGACAGCGTGTCCGCCCAGCGACCGTTCACGCCTTTGTTGATGAACACTTCGGCACCGCCGTCCCAGAATGCGCCCCCCAGCGGCACGCTCTTGGTGGCGTTTTTTTTCATCCAGTCGAAGGAACAGTATTCCTGAATGGAAGGCCAGCGAGCCTTGTCGATGGGGATGCCGAGAAAGCCCGCGATGCGGCGCATTTCGCCCGGCATGTCGCGCTTGAGATCGCCGAAATGGACGAACAGCACATTGGGCAGTTCACGAATCTGCCACCAGCTGCGGACGCTTTCCCAAAACGGCCAGAACGGGTGGCCGTCGCGTTCCATCCAGTCGAGCCAGTACTGGCGGATGTCGGCAGGCGGACGCTCAATCGTAGGGCCGACCCGGCCCGGCGTCAGATTGAGCGCGTCGTACCACGCCTGATTGGCGTTGGCGTGGTGGTTGTACATGCTCCACACCACGTCGCGCGCGTCGCGGCCGATGTAGAGATATTTGGCCTGCGGCGACAACACCAGCGCATCCACGGGCAGGTGGGTCTTGATAAAGCGGCGGTGAGTTTGTGCGTCCACCATCGGCAGTTTGATGTCCTTAGGCGGGATACGCATATCCAGCCACGGCGACATCTCCGATACAGCCAGATCGGGGTCGCCGTTGAACAGCAGTTGCGCCACGATTTGTTGCATCCACGTGGTGCCGGACTTGGCGTAGGTGGCAATGATGATGTCGTCGTCGCGGAAAGCGAATTCGTTCCAGATCGTGGAATCGAAATGATGGTTGTGCAGCTCGCGCTGTTTGCGCGGCCAGTTTGGCGTTGTGTTCATCTGTCCTCCGTGATTGCTTGCTGATTGGGTACTGAACTGTAGTTGCAGCGCAAACCAAAGTCGATGCGCATTGCTGCAAACGGCGCGTGCGAAAATACACAACGATGTCGTGTTGGAGAGTGGGCTCGATGGAACCTGACTGGAACGATTTCAAAATCATCCTGGCGCTCGCACGCGCTGGCTCAGTAGCGGGCGCGGCACGCATGCTGGCGATCGACCATTCGACGGTCAGCCGTCGGCTGGCGGCGCTGGAAGACGCATTGGGCGCGACGCTCGTTTTGCGCGGCGGACGCGAGTTTTCCCTGACCGACGAAGGTCGCGCCGCGCTGGTAGCGGCTGAGGCGCAGGAGACGACGGTTGCCGAGGCGCTGCGTACGATCCGCGCGGCAAAACTCGACGTGTCGGGTGCGGTACGCGTTTCGTGTCCGCCGGGCTTCCTGCCCGAGTTGATGCGCTTGCTGCCGGATGTGCGCAAAAAATATCCCATGCTGGACATCGAGTTCTCCGGCGATTACCGCACCGTTGATCTGGCCAAAGGTGAGGCTGACATGGCGCTGCGCATGTTTCGCCCAAGCGAGCCGGGACTGATCGCGCGACGTGCATGCGAGGCCGGCTGGGGCGTGTACGCGTCGAACAGCTATGTTGCTAAACATGGCTTGCCCGGTTCACCGGAAGCACTTGCGCGCCATCACCTCATTCTCTATGCCGAGACGATGCACAGCATCACGGCGTTGCGCTGGCTGGAAAACCATCGTGCAGCGACCACGCAATTTTCGCGCGTCGATAATCTCGAAATTGCGAGCCAGGTGATTGCTTCGGGTGGCGGGATCGGCGTTATCCCCTACTTCTTTGCGGCTCGGCATCAGGAGATGGTGAGCGTGTTTGCCGATCCGGTCGCGTCCGATACCGGCTGGATTGTGTACCACGAAACGGCACGCGATACGGCACGGGTGCGCGCCGTGGTTGACATCCTGACAGCGTTTTTTGAGTCGCAGCCTGAGTTGTTTTATCGGGGCAAGTGCGCGGCCGGCCTGGCGGACTAATACAGGCTGGCGCAGCCTTCGGGTCGGGTTTTAAAGCGGCGATGCAGCCACAGATATTGCTCGGGCATTTCGCGTACGCGGTCTTCGATGAAAGCGTTCATGCGTGCGACGTCGGCATTCAGATCGTCGCTCGGGAAATTGTCCCACGCCGGGTAACAGCGCGCGACGTAGCCTTGCCCGCCGGGCAGCTGGCGCGTGACGACCGGGACGATTTGTGCGCCGGTCAGTTTGGCGATGCGCGGCAAGGCCGACACGGTTGCGGTGGCAATGCCAAAAAACGGCACAAACACCGCATCGCGACGGCCATAGTCCTGGTCGGGCAGGTAGTAAAAAGGCAGGCCGCGTTTGATTTCGCGCAGCACGGGTTTGACACCGTCGTGGCGCGAAAACATCGGTGAAGCGGAAAAGCGGGTGCGTCCGTGCAGCATCAGTTTGCCCATGATGGGGTTGCGGGCTCGCGAGTAGATCGACACCAGCGGCGTGTCCATCGTCAGGCGTATGCCGCCCATGTCGAGGCCGACAAAATGCGGTGCCAGCCAGATCACCGGGCGCACGCCGTCGCCATGCGCGAGTTCGGGCGATTCGATTGTCACCAGCTTCCGTACGCGTGCGGCACTCCCCCACCACAGAATGGAATGCTCCAACGCCGCGCGCGACGATGCGCAAAAGGTTTTCGTCCGCCAGTCGCGACGCGTCGCATCGGACGCGTCGGGAAAACACAGCTTGAGGTTGGTCTCGACAATGCGTCGTCGTTTGCTGGGGATAGCCGCGGCGAGCCGCCCCAGTGCGGTACCGATCAGGGCCAGAAGTGGCAACGGCAGCCAGTGCAGCAGCCACAGCAGCGCCACACCGATCCGGGTGGGGAGCTGATTCATGCGGGCGGTGGCGGTGCTCCGCCGGGGCGTTTGTGGCGGTTGTAGCTCCACAGGTATTGCGCCGGGAAGCGGCGCACCATGTCTTCCACGCCGCGATTGATGAGGACAGCGGCAGCCGTTTTGTCTTCCGGGAAGCCTTGATCCACGGGGGTGACATGCAGGACATAACCACGCCCCCAACTCAGCCGCTCGGCTGCGACAAAGAATGCGGCAGCATGGGTTTTGCGTTGCAGGCTGGCGACCAGCGTGGGGGTGTAGGCTGGTCGGCCAAAAAACGGCGCCCATACGCCGTCGCCCGCCGAGGCGACCTGATCGGGCAGGACACCGATGCCTTCGCCGCGCTTCAGTGCGGCGAGCAGGGCGCGCACGCCGGATAGATCGGTGGGCACTAACTGAGCTTGCCCGCGTTGCCGCCCGGCCAGCATGATCGCTTCCAGTTGAGCCTTGCGCGGTGGTTTGTACATCGCAGTAAACGGCTGATGCGCCGCGTAATACAGGTTAATCATTTCGAAGCAGCCGATGTGCGGCGCAATCACGATGACCCCACGTCCAGCGGCGCGCGCAGCGTCGATGTGCTCCCAGCCGCGCGTGCCCTTGACCAGACGCAGCACGTCGGCAAAAGGCCGCATCCAGACTGGCGCAAGCTCTATTACGGCTTTGCCGGATTCGCCGATGACGCGGCGCAGTAAGCGGCGGTTTGCGGCAGGCGTGGCGGCAATCCCGCTGTCGGTCACATTCTGGCGCAGCCGCGCCGAGTGGCGGCCCGGCGCAAGATAGATCAGCCAGCCCAGGCCGATGCCGAGTCCATGCAGGATGGGCAGCGGAAGCAGCGCCAGAATTCTGAGTATTACAGTCACGGAAGAAGGAAGGTTGACGTTTAATCGGTGAGCTTGCAAAATGACGAAGTGGTGCCGCCGGGTTAATGCTGACAACTTGCGGGCGGAATATAAATACAGCTAAAGCGTCTCCGCTCGTTAAGTCCCCTGAGCTGGTGCGCTACACAACACCGGGGCAAGGAGCGCATCATGCAAAAAGATTTTATTTTCACTTCCGAATCCGTATCCGAGGGCCATCCCGACAAAATGGCCGATCAGGTGTCCGATGCCGTACTGGACGCGATTCTAACCCAGGACAAGAAGGCCCGGGTGGCCTGCGAAACGCTGCTGACCACCGGCCTGTGCGTGATTGCAGGCGAAATTACGACCACCGCCGTCGTCGATTACAACCAGATCGCGCGCCAGACCATCAAACGGATCGGCTACGACTCGTCCGACATCGGCTTTGATTACAACACCTGTTCGGTGCTGGTCACCATCGGTAAACAATCGCCCGACATCGCGCAGGGCGTGAACGAGGGCGAAGGTTTACATCTGGATCAGGGCGCGGGCGACCAGGGCCTGATGTTTGGCTACGCCTGCAACGAGACTCCGAGCCTGATGCCGATGCCGATTTACCTCGCGCATCGCCTGACCCAGCGCCAGTCCGAACTGCGCAAAGATGGCCGCCTGCCGTGGCTGCGCCCGGATGCCAAGTCGCAAGTCTCGATTCGTTACGTGGACGGCAAACCGCAGCACATCGACACTGTGGTGCTGTCGAGCCAGCACAACCCCGAAGTCTCGCACGCGCAACTGACCGAAGCAGTGATCGAAGAAATCATCCGTCCGGTCTTGCCGAAAGACATGCTCACTGCCGAGACGCGGTTTCTGGTCAATCCCACCGGGCGCTTCGTGATTGGCGGGCCGATGGGCGATGCCGGTTTAACGGGCCGCAAGATCATAGTCGATACCTACGGCGGTGCAGCCCCGCACGGCGGTGGCGCCTTCTCCGGCAAGGATCCGTCCAAGGTCGATCGTTCCGCTGCGTATGCCGCGCGTTATGTCGCCAAGAATATCGTCGCCGCTGGCCTGGCTGATCGCTGCCAGGTGCAGGTCGCGTATGCCATCGGTGTCGCCAAGCCGGTGTCCCTGATGGTGGACACCTTCGGCACCGGCAAAATCGACGAGCATAAAATTGTCGCCCTGATCGAAGCGCATTTTGACCTGCGCCCCAAAGGCATCGTGCAAATGCTCGACCTGCTGCGCCCGATATACACCCAGACCGCGAGCTACGGCCATTTTGGCCGCGACGAGCCGGACTTTACCTGGGAAGTAACGGATAAGGCGGCGGCTTTGAAGGCGGATGCCGGGATTTGATACGTTTGTTTGTTCAGGTGTTTCAAAGATAAAAAAGAGCCGGATAAACCGGCCCTTTTTTATTACGGCGGGTGCGTAGCACTGAACGGGATGAATGCTCACGCCTGCTCATAAATGACTTTTGACATTCATGGACTCGTGAAGAACGCGCACGATCTCAAGGCACCGCCCTTGCCCTCCAGGCGCGCTTCCTCGATGATCGAGGCCATGGAGAAGGGTATCGGCTTACCGCTTGCCTCGCCTTCAACCAGAGCCTGACGCAACGCGGTTACTTTCTGCTCGTGCTCTTCAAGCAGCCGCATCGCCGCGCGGACGACCTCGCTTTTGGACTCAAAGCGGCCAGCCTTGATCTGCTGACTCATGAATCCCTCGAAGTGTTCGCCCAGAGTGACGCTGGTGTTTCTTGGCATGATTGTTTCTTCCCTCTGCATATTATTGATCCGACACTCTTTGCTTGCCCAGGAATGGCTGAAAAGCCGCGCCAGGTTTCGGATCAATCAAATTCAAACCTCGGCGGGTTATTAATGCATCTGCACTTAATCAAACGCAAGCGGTTTCCTTGTTTCGCTGAAGTAACGGATAAGGCGGCGGCGTTGATGACCCGTGTAAAGCTGCCCGTGCTTTAACACACCCACGATGCGCACAGGACGATGCCGCCGGCTGAATTGCGCGCGGCGGAAAATACGCCGCCCGCTATCAGTACGCGTTCGCGTATCGGGGCAATTTGTCTTTGCAGGTAGGGATCATCATCGGTCAGCGTAATCATCGCCACGTCGTGTGCATCGCCTGGTGTGTCATCGATGATCAGCGTGAGGGTGTTGTCGGTATGCCACAAGGCAAGCAGGACGTGATTGGTGTCGGCAAACTGGGTAACGCCTTTTAGCGTCGATTCGATGATGCGGTAGAGCGATATTTCCAGCGGAAGCGACAGTTGTAATGAGCCGAGCGAAATCCGTCGTTCAATCCGCAAACGCGGATGTTGTTGCTCGAAGTCATGGCAAAACCCGTTTACCGTGGGCTCCAGACCCAGATCATCCAGGCTGGATGGGCGCAGGTTAGTCGCCATGGTGCGCACTTTATCTATGGCATGCTGTAATACGGGCACCACGGACTGTATGGTATGCGCGGCGTGCTGGCCGTTATTGGAACTGCCGTTTCGGTAAGCACTTTCGACATTGAGTTTGATCGCGCTGAGCGTTTGCGCCAGATCTTCGTGGAGTTCGTAAGCGAGGTTTTTCTTGTCGTATTCTTCGCTCCTGAACATCTGCGCCGACAGCGTTTCGAGAGCTTTTGAACGTTCCTGGATGATGCGATGCTGTTTCCAGATAACGCTGCGGGCGTGGCGTACCACCAGCAGTTGTGCGGTATACAGCAGCGCCAGTATCAGTGCCACGCCACAGCATACGATGACCATATTTTTCTGGTTTTGTGCTACCAGCGGGTTGACGTCGGCATAGATCTCAAGCACGCCGATTATCGGTGTATCTGCACCGGCACGGATCGGGATATAAGTCTGGATTAGATTGTCATCCTGATTTTCGTGGTCAAAATAATTGAAGGTATCGTGGTAGATCATCTTGCTTTTGGCCCAACCCTGCATGGCCGCTACAAAGCCCGGATTGTCCGGCTGACGGTTGCCGATCTGGCGCGCATTCGTTGAGTAGGCGACGCGGCCCCAGCGGTTATAGATCTTGATCTTGACGATAGCGTTATCCCGCATCAGGCCGCTGGCCGCAGTAGCCAGTGCAGGCGGCGCGCGCACGATGGCTACATCGGATTGTTGTTGAGTCATGCCGGACAAAAATGCCGTGAGTCCGGGATTGAGTGCGTGGAGTGCGGTTTTCGCCAGTATCTGGTTATTGCTCTCCGCCAATTCAATAATGCTCTGTACGACCACACTCCGGTACAGCAGCGTGATGGTCGTCACCGTGAGGAGCATGCCAACCAGGCTGGCTAAGGCATAAAAACGCAGCAGATTGAACATGAGCGGTCTCGCTATATCGTTTATTGATTTGGTGCACTGAAGTTTGCACTGGAACGCGCCCCATGGCCATATCGGACGTTTTTTAAAATTTACAGCGTTGAGTGTATTGCAGACATGAGCCTGATTAGAATACGTTGAAGCCTGTAATTTAGTCTGTTTGTTTATGGAGTCCTCATGAGGGTCGTGAAGCTGATATGGCTGGCAGGCGCGCTGGGTGCAAGTGTAAGCGCCCCGGTGCGGGCGGATATTTATGCGTATACGGCACATGATGGTTCGATGTTGCTGAGTAATGTTCCTGACCCGAAATACACCGCGTTGATTTCGGCACCGGATAGCGTTGTGGCTGAGGCACCGGTAAGTCAGCTTCCTCAGTATCCAGCCAAATCCCGCTATGACCGTCTGGTCGCCGATACGGCGCGTTATTACGGGCTGGAGGATGCGTTGCTACATGCGGTGATCTCAGTCGAATCGCGCTACAACGCCCAAGCCGTGTCGCGCGCTGGCGCGCAAGGGCTGATGCAGCTGATGCCTGCCACCGCGCGACGCTATGGTGTCACCAACCGCTTTGATCCCATTCAGAATCTGGCAGGAGGCGCATGTTACCTGCGAGATCTTCTGACTTTGTTTAATCGTGACAAGCGCCTGGCACTGGCCGCTTACAACGCGGGTGAAAACGCTGTGGTGAAATACGGCAACCAGATTCCGCCTTACCGCGAGACCGTGCAATACGTGCCGCGCGTACTGGCGTTTTATCAACGCTATCAGGCTGAGGCCGCGCGCGCAGCTTCAGGATTTTAGGTAGCAGTGATTACCGTGTCGCGTAGGCGGAAATACAGACAAACCTGTATGGGCTGAAAACGTCGAGCCTCTACACTGCAAGTCATAACCCACTGGGAAAGGCCTGCCAGGATGAACGCTCTTATCGTAGAAGACAATCGCGCTTTTCGGCATTCACTGCACCAGCTGCTGACAGGGTATTTTCCCTTGATGCATGTCATTGAGGCGAGTGACGGTGCGCACGCCTTGCAACGCGCGCTGGCGCGCCGCTACGATCTTGTTTTTATGGATGTGCATCTGCCTGACAGCAGCGGCCTGGAGTTAACCAGGCGCATCAAGGCGGTACACGCCGATACGCGGATTTGCGTGATTACCAGTTATGCCATACCCGAATACAAAGAAGTGGCATTCCAGAGCGGTGCGGATTATTTCATGGTGAAAGGCGACACCACTGAGCAGCAAATCGTCGCCATGATCGAATCGCTGCTGGCCGACCGGCGCGATCACTGAAATTTGTATCAGGAGCGCGCCATGACGACACTTCGCTGTTACCTGTTCATTCCATTGCTGTGGCTCAGTGCCAGTTTATGGGTGCTACCCGTCCAGGCGGAATCCCCGGGCGCCGAACCTGAAGCGAGCGACGCGCAACAGTGGGAGCGCGGCGTACTGCCCATCCCCGATGTGATTGTTGTTGATCAGAATGGGCGAAAACTGCGGTTTTATACCGATCTGGTGAAAGGTAAAACCATCGCCATCAATTTTTTCTACCCCACCTGCGTCACGATGTGTCTGCCGAATGCCGCGATACTGCGCAATGTGCAGCGTACGCTGGGCAAACGCGTTGGCCGTGATGTGCGGTTTATTTCACTGAGTGTTGATCCAGACGAACGCCCAGCCGCCCTGAAAAAATTCGCCCAGCGCTTTGACGTCGCGCCGGGCTGGCATTTCGTTTCCGGCAATAAGGCCGACACGGATCGTTTGTTGACTGCGCTCGGGGCGTTTTCCGGAGACAAAGTCAATCACAGTGCCATGACGCTGATCATCAATGAACCTGCCCATTACTGGACACGCATCCACGGCTTGACCCCTCCGCCGTTGCAGGTGGAAACAATCAACCAGGCTGCCAGCGGGGCGTTGCTTTGAGGCGCGCCGCCCCAGATTGGCCGCCTTTTATTTAAGCCAAACAAGCCGCTGAATGCCTTGCAATCCCGCCGCGCACCCTAGACGTTTTCTGCGGTATTTCCCCCACCCAAAATACAGCCTGTGATGTCAAGCGGGGCGGGTTTTACCCCGATGTAATCGGGGCAGCAGCTGACTAGACTGCGGGTAACGATGGCAGGCTTGAGAGGCATCCTGGATGCGTGAGCGGCCTGACATTTTCACCAGAGGCTATATCACGAGCAGGAGGCGACGAAAATGAACAAGCGCGAAAGACTCATCCAGCACACCATGGATCTGCATCGGCAGATCACCCAGGCCAAACTTACTCGACGCGACTTGTTGAAAATGGGCATGCTCAGCGCCACAACCGGCCTGTTGTTACCCATCAACGGTTTGAGCCTGCGTGCTGCGCTGGCTAAAGGCAGCAACAGCGGCAGTGGAGGCGGTGGTGGTGGTGGGTGCCCGGTGCCGGGTGTAGACATCATCAGTCCGTTCACCCGGCCCTGGCTGGAAGAAATGCCGCGACTGGTGGAAAAACAGGTGGTGCCGGGCAATAACGCCAGTGGTTGCAGCAACGGCACAGAAGGCGGGCCGCCCGGGCCGGATCCGATTGGCACGCTGACCGGTGGCGATTCAAAAATCCGTGCCTGCGAGACCTTTCCGGAGTTGCACTTTGCTACGCCGTACCCCGAACTCAATCACCAGGCTTGGGGGCGTGGCGGCTTGCTTGGCGCGAAGTTCCCGCAGAAATGGTATGAGATGCACGCACGTCAGTTTAATCACGTCTGGCACCGCGATTTGCCTGCTGGTTTGACCGGGCAAGCCGCTTGGGGTTTTGATGGTGTGGTGCCAGGGCCGATGTTCCGCACGCGTTACGGTGAGCCGCATCTGACCCGCATTCACAACGATTTGCCTGCCAGTAATCTGGGCTTCGGCATCAACCAGATCACTACCCACATGCATAATCTTCACACGCCGTCGGAGAGCGATGGCAATCCGCTGTATACCAATTTTTCCGGACATTACTGGGATTATCACTATCCAAACGTATACGCCGGGGTGAATCAGTACGGCGGTCTGGGTAACCCGAACGAAGCGCTCGGCACACTTTGGTATCACGATCACCAGCTCGATTTCACTGCGCAAAATGTCTATGCCGGGCTGGCTGGCATGAACAGTATTTACGACGCGCCGGGCATTTACGCCGATCCCAACATGGGTGATTACGGTGATGAGACCAAGGGCTGGCGGCTACCATGCGGCGACAATTACGAGTTCGATGTCGGGCTGGTGTTCCATGACCGCCAGTTTGATATCAATGGCCTCGATTTTTTCCCGCTGGCATGTTTCGACGGTGCCATCGGCGACAAGATGACGGTGAATGGCAAGATCCAGCCGTTCTTCCCGGTGAAGCAGCGCAAGTATCGTTTCCGTATGCTCAATATGGGGCCGTCGCGTTTTTACCAGTGGTACCTCAATAATGGCGCGCCCTTCGTCGTGATTGCCAACGACGGCAACCTGTTACCTGCACCTGTGACGGTGAGCAACTTCAAAATGGGTGTGGCGGAGCGCTTTGACATCATTCTCGATTTTTCCAGTTATCCAGCAGGCTCGGAAATAATTCTCCTCAACCGTGCCGAACAGACCGACGGACGCGGACCGAGTGGTCAGTTGCTCAGCCCGGGTTTTGAGGTGCTGAAATTCATCATTACTTCAGATGCCGTGGTCGATAACAGTGTCAATCCGGCCAGACTGCGCCCACTGCCCGACATGGCTCAGCCGATATCGCAAACGCGCACCTGGAAGTTCGAGCGCAGCGGCGGCGAGTGGGTGGTCAACGGCCAGCCGTTCAACCGCAATGTGGTCAGTGCGACGATACCGGAAGGTTCTGCCGAGCAGTGGAACATTGAGAATGGCGGCGGTTCATGGTCGCACCCGGTGCATATCCATTACGAGGAACACCGCTACCTCAGCTACAACGGGCGCCGGGTTAGCCCGCTGGAATCCGGGCGCAAGGATGTGATCCGCCTCGACCCGAACGCGAAAGTCAACGTATACATGCGCTTCCGCGACTACAAGGGGCTGTACCCAATGCACTGTCATAACGTGGTGCATGAAGACCACGCAATGATGGTGATGTGGAAAATCGTTTAGCTGGCGCACACTTTCAAGGAGAGCCATCATGAACCGCAGACATTTTTTGGGACTCGCACCGCTGTTGGCGGCAGCGCCTGTAGTAGCCGCACAGGCTGCGTTGCCACCCGCACCCGGGCTGGTAGCGCAGCCGACAATACAGCCTGTAACAGGCCGACAATCGCGCGTTGCCCGCTCCGGTATGCTGCCCAATGTGCCGCTACTGACCAGCAATAAAAAAGCTGTTTATTTTTATGACGACCTGGTGCGCGACAAGACCATCCTGCTGAATTTTTTCCTGGTGCAATGCACCGATGGAAAATGCCCGCTGGGTATTGCCACGCTGCGCCACGTGCAGGATTTATTGGGCGACCGCATGGGGCGAGACGTATTCATGTATTCCATTACGTTGCAGCCGCATCTCGACACGCCGGATATTCTTAAGGCCTACGCCGCCAATTTTGTACATCGACCGGGTTGGGAGTTTCTCACCGGCAAGCCAGCCGACATCGATTTTCTGCGGCGCAGCCTGGGCTATGTTGACCGCGACCCTGAGCGTGACCGCGACCTGACTAACCATATCGGCATGGCGCGTTACGGCAATGACACACTTGAGCGTTGGGGCGCGGTCTCGTTGCGCAGCGAACCTGAAAACATCGCCAGCACTTTCAAGTGGCTGAGCACGGTGTAAGTCTTGCCATGGGTTCTTCGCACGCGTCCGGCTGTCTGGCCATTGTTTGGCTGGGTGCATTGTCTGGCGCGTGCATTTTTGCCCAGCCGCTTGAGATGCCTGCTGCCTATGAATCTGGACAGCCCCCTCGTTTAAAAGCCAGCCATTTAAAAAACGATGATGTGGTCGTGTTGAACGACTTGCACCGCGCCGCCGAACAAGGCGACGCGCGCGCGCAAAACAGCCTGGGCGAGATGGCGCTGAATGGACGTGGCCTGGATCGTGATCCTGTTGCCGCAGTGGCCTGGTTTCGCCAGGCTGCACTGCAGGACGAGCTGCATGCCGCGTGTAATCTGGCGAGCTTGTTTCGCGATGGTGTGGGGGTGGAGCAGGATGAAACCGAAGCTGTGTGGTGGTTTCGCCATGCTGCCGAGCAGGGCAGCATCAGAGCACAAACCGAGCTGGCGCTGATGATCGAGGCTGGGCGTGGCGTACATCAGGACGATGCCGATGCATTGCGATGGCTGCGGCGGGCGGCCGAGCAGGGTGATGCAGCAGGGCAATACGAATTGGCGCTGCGATATGTGAGTGGGCGCGGGGTGGGCACAGATAAAGCACAAGCCCGCAAGTGGTTGGAATTGTCCGCACAGCAGGCTTATGCCCCGGCGCAGGATTTTTTGCGGTCGGGTGAAGAGGAACTGAAATAACGCAGACAGTGCGGCCGCCTGATCGTTACGGTTGCACCTAACAAGGAGAACACCATGCGGATCCCCCATATCGTATTGCTAATGTTGACGCTGGTTACGCAGCCAGTGCATGCAGACGATGCGCTGGCGGGGCTGCCGCCGAACGTGGCGAAGGCTTCGTCTGCATTTCCAGAATTGCAGACGCATTGTGTGCAGACGGGCAGCATTCGTTTTGGCGCGAAAGGGCGCTGGAAAAACTGTGAAGTCACGCGCGGGCGCTGGTTCGTCACACTTGATTTTCTCGACCAGTATCAGACCCAATATTGTCTGGGCAAGCGCGACAAACCCTGCGAGCAGCGCGCATTGCTGGTTTTTTCCAACCGCGCTTACACGCCGACGGCGCGTCTGTTGTTGCAGCGCGTAGATGCAGGCAACACCGAGTATGACGACCCGTTGGTCGTCCGCAGCGCATATGGCACCGTTATGCTGCTCACCTCGCGCACCCCCGGTAGTGCCGACACCCAGCGTTATTATCTGTGGCAGGCCGATCATTGGAGTGCGCTGGAGGCGGAAGCCTGGCAACGCGAACTGGTGCAACAATTGCCGCCCGACAGCCGGATCAAATCGGTATCTCCCCTTGATATATCCAGGATGAGCGCACGGGTGGTGCTGGAACCCGATGCGGCGGCGCGTGAACGCGTGCTCGATGTGCCGCTCAAGCTGTCTGTAAAAGGTTTTACACTTGTCGATCCGGTAGTTTGGTAGCGTGCCGCCATTCCATTCTTAAGTTGGTGAAGCACTGATTGATTCATGCTTTCCGTCATTGCTCCGTATGCATGCGGAGCAATGACGGAAAGTGTCACTACCCATCTCGTTGTCTGCCCGACACCCGTCGCGTGACCTACAGTAAACCCCCCATGCCGAATACAGGCTTGATGCAGTAGCGGCGAGGGTTTCACCCCGCTGTATTTATGACCCCGCTCACTACACTTGGCAGCAAGACCGAATTCGTCATGCGTGTGGCTGCGCAGCGTGATTCGGCGTGTGTACGGATACATCAGAGGGAGGTCGTAATGCAAATCGAAACCACAAAGTTTAAGTTCAGCGCGGTGAGCGCAGGCACCACTGTTTTGCATCACAGCGCCCACCCGCGCAACCGCAGTTACAACCGTAGTCATCAAGGAGTGCAATCATGAAAACGAACCCCCCCATCGCCGCCTACCGCAGGCTGCGTGAACTCGGACTCGCTGTGCTGGCGTTGCTGGCGGTGGGTATCGGCTTTACCCCGCTGTATGCGGCAACGGTGACACCCGTCTCGGGCGAAATCCAGCGTATCAGCCTCAACAATCCATCCGATCACTGGTCGGGAGGGGTGATCGTTGTTGGTGGACAGAATGTCATCATTCCCCGTAACTTGCTGATCGATTTGCCCGCCAACCGGTTGACTCTGAAACAGATTTTTGATCAGGCACCCGCTACATGCGTGGCCGCCGGGGAAACAGGTCTGGCCAAAGGGGATGCATGCAACGCTAGCGGCATGGGCGGTATTGCTTCCATTTCCGCAAACCGCAACAGCCACGGCAATATCATTGCCGGTGATGTATTGATCGAAAAAGGAGTTGAACTCGTTACCGGTGTCGTCACGTATATCGACTATGACAACGGCTATTTCCGAATGAACGGTAATCCCGGCGATTCTGCAACTGGCGTGATGGTGCGGATTAATGACCCGGACAGCCGCCATACCGTTCAGCGAGGCCCGGGTTGTGCTGGCGGGCCAAATTGCAGTGCTGACCCGCGTTTTACGCTGGATGCGGATAACTACACTAATGTGTTTTCCACTGGCTTCCCTTTGTGTATTCCGAGCACGGTCTTGCGCACGGTCACGACAGGGCTGCCTCCGCTTGCGGGTGTGCCGGGTCTGATCGCCGGAACGGTCGCCATGGCATTGCCTGACGGCACTGGTGACGCGTTGTGCCCTGCGACCAACCGCACCGTTAATGGTGGACAGCCGGTCGATGACTCGCGCCGTTTCGCGCCCATCATGCTGGGTGACAACATGACCGCCGAGGGCAATTTTGAGAAAATCGGCGGGGTACGGTTTCTGTCGGCACACAGCACTGCGGTCGGCAAGGCGTTGTCCACTAAAAATCTGACGGGACAGCCGGACTACCTGTTCCTCGAAGAAGTCGGAATCGATGCACCGGCGTTCCAGAACCAGCGCGCGCGCGCCCTCTTTATCGGGTTTGCGACACGGGCTGATCCGGTGAGTCAGGGGGCCGATGTCAAGATATGGAGCATTCACAACGACCCGCAAACCAACTCGCCGCACGAGTTTCCGCTAGCATCGGTTATCGGCTGTGATCTTGCCGCCGGTGCTGGAACCTGTGGAGCGCAAGGGCTGGTAGGTGCGGGCAACCTCATTTTCAAAATTGTTTACGATATCGATTTTGTGGTTGGAGCAAAGGCTAGGCTGAACCCCTGCGCACATTTGCGTGCAGATCCTTTCTTCGCGCCGCTCAATCTCTGCCCGAATGGCGGTGCTGCTCAAACTAATACCACCGAGATGCTGGCTGTTTTGAGTCCTATACCACATGAGATTCAGGCACGTACCGGGCATGAGCTGGCTCACCCTGGCATGATCTCGATCGATATCAATGGTGCGCTTGCTACTCACGGCCAGTACCTGTTCCCATTCGGAATCAACCTGGGCGGGATTACTGTGCCGGAAATGGTTGAAATCAACCTTGACGCACTCGGCACCCCGATTTTTTTCTCGGGCATACCCTGGAATCTCGATCGCCGTTTGAGTCCAGGCGGGTGTAATGGTCCCTGCGATTTAACGCCACAACCGCTGGATCCGTTCCCGTGGGAGGATGCCGACCCACGTTTTCAGACCCCCAATATGCCGACTGGCAATCTGACCGATGCGAACTACACAGCATCCACGCTGGTTGACGTGCGCAACCGCATGCGTTCCTTTGTTGATGGCAGCTTGAACCGGATTAATGGCAATGGATTTGAAAGTCCTGCTTCGGGCAACTTTAATGGATCGAGTTCATTGCTTGCCCTGCCCACCGCTGATTCACCGGCTCAGGCTATCTCGGTGACACCGGAAGCGATCTTGATGTGCACCGATACCACATTCAATATCCCACCTGTGGCTGTAAGTGATAGCGCGTCAACAGGTTCGGGGGTTGCGGTGACCATTCCGGTGCTGGCGAATGACAGCGATGCTAATGGCAATCCGTTGAGTATCGTTGACGTATCGGCAGCGAGTGGCGGTGTTGCCGTCGCAGCGGGAGTCGGTGTGATTTTTACACCGACTCCCGGGTTTAGCGGGGTCGCCAGCTTTACCTACACCATCTCCGATGGAACAGCGACTGCGTCAGCGCTGGTGAGCGTGACCGTGGCTCCCCCAGAGACGCTGGCTACCAGTCTGGCTGAGTTCAGAACGGCTACGTCGAACTGGAATGTGGCGGGAACCAGTACAGCAATCGGTGCAACGATCACGGTACACGTCGGTTCGGTGCTTGGTCCGGTGGTGTTGGGCTCAAGTACCGTGACGGCAGGCGGAACCTGGACGTTGAATCTGATCAATTCGTCGATCAGACCCGATGCCAGCCGCACAATCAGCATCGAGTCCACTGGCGGCGCTAGCCGCTTGTCGATACCGCTGGTAGTCCGAAGATAATGCGTTGAGCCGGTGCAGTCAAACGGCGTGTACTGAAAAAGTACACGCCGTTTTTTACGTCACGATCGTGCATCGGTGCGATGCCGAACACCGGGAAAGGCATGGTCTACAGTCAATCCCGTACCTCAAATACACACTTGCCTACGCCCGGCTGCGGGTTATGCCCCGCTGTCATTTTCCCCTGTCTCACTACACTTCCATCAATGCTTTACTACTGTGCGCACTCAGGCGCGCTGGCGCGAGCGAATCATCGCAAACAGAGGAGATGATGATGTTTATCCATACTTCGAAAATTTCCAGTCGTACGCGCATTTTGATCGGCGCGCTGTGGGTTGGAATGGGCTTGGGGCTGGCCGCGACATCAAGCTTTGCCCTGCCGCGCATTCCGCCGGACGATCTTCTGCTTGCACTGAAATCACTCAAGGACGAACCCGTGCCACCTGTGCCCGGCATCGAGCAGTTTGTTCGGAACAAGTCAGCAGCCATCGCGCTCGGCAAGGCCTTGTTCTGGGATATGCAGGCAGGCAGTGACGGCAACGCCTGTGCCAGTTGCCACTTTGCTGCGGGTGCAGATAGCCGCCTCAAAAACCAGCTGAGCCCAGGGCTCAATGCGGGTGATGTGTATTTTGGCACCACGCCCGCGCTCAGCGCATGGGGGCCGAACCACACGCTGACCGCGCAGGATTTTCCACTGCATCAATTAGCCGATCCGATGGATCGTAATTCGGCGATTCTATTTAGCACTAACGATGTGGTGTCGTCTGCCGGTACCTTTGACGGTAGCTTTATGCAGGTGATTCCGCGTCAGGGCGAAGCGTGCGGCACGCGCAGCAATGATACTTTTATGGTGGGCGGCAAGCTGGCACGCAAGGTCGAACCACGCAATACGCCGACTACTATCAATGCCGCGTTCAATTTTCGTAACTTTTGGGATGGGCGCGCTAATAACGTATTCAACGGCGTTAATCCGTTTGGTGAGCGCGACCTTGATGCGCGCGTATTGCTGGCGAATGCAGACGGTTCTACCAGCTGGGTGCGGGTCGCGCTAGCCAATTCCAGCCTGGCATCACAAGCGGTCGGGCCGCCTTTGTCAAATTTTGAAATGTCGTGCGCCAACAAGTCGTTCAAGGATATTGGCCGCAAACTCAATTCAATGCGACCACTGTCGCAGCAGGATGTGCATGTGCAGGATTCAGCACTGTCGATCTACCGTTATCCCACCGGTAAAGGTTTGAAATACACCTACGCCCAGTTAATCCGCATGGCATTTGACCCGCGCTGGTGGAATGCCAGGCAGAACGTGAGTGGCTATGCCCAGATTGAGCATAACTTTTCACTTTTCTGGGGGCTGGCGATCCAGCTTTATGAAGCCACGCTGGTATCGGATGACGCGCCATTCGACCGTTTCATGGGGGATGCCAATAACGCGCCCGACGGTACGGCACTGACCACTGCGCAGCAACGTGGGTTGGCGGTTTTTCAGAGTAATGGCTTGTGCATCAATTGCCATAACGGGGCAGAGTTCACGGGGGCGGCGACCCGGCTATTACGCTTGAGCAAGACTGTTGGACTGGTTGAGCGCATGGCCATGGGTAGTAGCCGGGTGGACTTTAGCGGTGGTACCGCCATCTACGATAGTGGTTTCTATAATATTGGCGTCCGCCCCACGGTGGAGGATCGAGGTGTCGGTGGAACCGACCCATTTGGTCATCCATTGTCAATCGCCCGCCAGTATCTGGACAAACTGCGTGGGTTCGATGTGCCTGACAGTTTCAGTGTCAATTCCTGCCTGTTTGAAGCGCCGCCCAGCAACTGTCTGGCTGGCCCGAACCCGGAGACGGAACGGGTGGCGGTGGATGGGTCATTTAAAACACCTGGTCTGCGTAATGTCTCGTTGACCAAGCCGTATTTTCATAATGGCAGTCGCTTCACACTTGAACAAGTGGTGGCGTTTTACAACCGGGGTGGCGACCGGCGCGGGTCGGATGGCGACAACAGCACCGGCTATGTCGGTGCGGATGCTCCTGGCGGTGCCACCTCTAATCTGGTTCCCGATATCCAGGCACTCAAATCTACTGTGGAGCAAAACGTGCTCACCCAGACAGGTCTGACCGAGCAGCAAAAATCCGATCTGGTGGATTTTCTGCGCAATGGGCTCACCGACAAACGTGTGGCGTGCGAGCAGGCACCGTTTGACCATCCGTCATTGCGTATCCCCAACGGTCATGTGGGCGACGACTTGACCGTGATCGATGCGGATGGCGACGGTAAGGCCGACGATGCTTTCCTGATGCTGCCCGCAGTGGGATCGGGCGGTTTGATGCCGGGGCAATGCCTCAAGCTGGATGATGGGTCGGATGTGATGTAACGCGTGTGAATATCGTTTAATGCGCCTGCCCAGGGGCAGGCATCCAGTGGCCTGCTAATAGGGAGAAAAAAATGAACCACTTCATCACTCAAACTGCTCCGCTCCGCGCTGCTCGACCCGGCTGGCCGTTGCGCTGGCGCGCGGGGATGGTTGCCGCCACAACCCTGCTGGTGTTCAGTAGCGCCCCAGCGCAGGCTGTGCCTGCACCCAGCGTGGATTTATATGAAATGGCGATGTTTTTGAATGCCGATAATCTTAACAGCGGCATTTCGCTCGGAGACTACGCTTACACGGCCTATGCGCCGGGCGGGCTAAGCGACTTTGTGAGTGGCTATCCGGGGCAGTTCGATATGAGTTATACGAGCACGCTGGACGCAGGCAATTACGGCAGCATGGTGTGGGATATCACCAATAACACGGGTGCGACTTTGATGAACGTACGTGTGTTTGGCTATCTCAACGCCGATATCGGTCTGGACTATGCCAGCAATTCGGGTGAACGCGCCGCCACAGGTATGCCTGACTGGTATCAGGTCGGGTTGTTCGATATGAGCGATCCGGTGCTCGACAATCTGCTGTTCGGCAGCTTGAGCAACGATAGCGCCATGCAAGGCCCGGGTGATGTGGTGCTCGGGTTGGGGTTCGCGGTGGGCGACATCGTTGCGGGCGGGCATATTCGTGCCAGTTTCAGCATTGACGGCAGTAGCGGCATGTTGCGGCAATTCGATGACAGTGGTGAGTTCTATTTCTCTGGTGCAGTCGCAGTCGTTCCTGAACCGCAGACCTGGATGCAGCTGCTTGCCGGGCTGCTGGTGCTGGGTGCGCTGAGTACGCGGCGCCGGATTGAAAGACGGACACTACAGTGAAACCCCCATGCCATATACAGGCTCGCATACCGCAGGGTGCGGGTTTTCACCCGCTGCATTCTGGGCATAAATCGCTAAGCTAGGCATCAAGAGTAGCGTGAAGCACAACACACATTGGGTGGCGGGTCGTGTTTCGATTTGTTGTGAACTTGATAATGAGGAGAAAAACCATGAAACCCAACAAACTGATTGCAGCAAGCGCATTGGCTTTGGCTCTGTCGGGCAATGCCCTGGCGCTTACGATTGACTTTGAAACGGTAGATTTGTCCGGCGGCTACACAACGGTGCCCAATGGCGCGCTTGGTGGAAGCCTGGCCTTGTCGTGGGATCAGGTCTGGGTCGATGACATGACGACGGTGGTGAACAGCCCCGGCGTATACCTGGGCTACGAAAACAGTACGGGTTTGAACGATCATTTCGCTTTTGCTGCCTACGACAGCCTCAACAATTTTGAGCCTGGGTTTGTGAGCAGTTTTAGCAGTACGACTGCCTTCACTTTTACCAGCGCCAATCTGGCCGCCGCCTATGAGCCCATAACGCTCACCGTGCAGGGTTTCCAGACCGGTAATGCGACTGCGATGTTTACCCAGACCGTGGCACTGAACGCGGCGGATACAGGTGCGGGTCCTTACTTATTTAACTTCACGGATATTAATAAGGTACTTTTCACTGTGAGCGGCGTAGGTAACCCAGCGGATGCGGAGTTCGGCATGGACAACCTTGTCCTCACGCTTGCTACCCCTGTGCCCGAGCCATCCGAACGACTGATGTTGCTGGCTGGTCTTGGCTTGATTGGCTGGGTTACCCGTCAACGTATGTACCGTGTTGAACTGTCGGCATGATAGGAGACAATCTGACGCGTATTAGGAGCTATGCGCGGCTTCGTCATCAGGATCGTGATTGGTTTTGTGGGGGAAAGCGCCTGCTACATAAGGGTTTGGCACATGGGCGTAGTGTGTGATCAATAAAGCGGTCTGTGACAGGCACGCTGTTTGCGTAACTTGAATTGTTGCTGCACGGTAAATAACAGATACTATTGATCCGGCCAGCTTTATCCGTGAATCAAGCGGCATATTTCACACGCGCATCTTGGAAGAACTTTTGCACCCGGTCGGGTGATCTCTCAAGCGACT
>JBEBIZ010000027.1:0-28864 GCA_040080135.1 Thiobacillaceae bacterium | reverse complement strand
CTCCAGCCCGACAAATCGGTCTAAAGGCCGATCTACAGCCCAGAATAAAATGTGCCGGATCAATAGCGTCTTGGCAATAGTGTTGGTATCAGATTTCGCCGTTTTTTTATCCGTTTTGTGTTGCATTCAATCCAGCCATTTCTGTAAAAAATGCGCGCGCCCCATGGCCGGATCGAGTTGATACGCGGCGAATCCGCTCGCTGCATATAGTCTGGCAGCGCGCTGATTGCCTTCGAGTACTTCGAGCGTGAGTTTGCAGGCACCACGTGCGCGCGCAAGCTGTTCGACATGCGCCAGCATATTCGCTGCAACGCCCCGCCCGCGATAAGCGGGGATCACGGTGATGTCGTGGATGTTTACCAGCGGGCGGCAGGCGAAGGTGGAAAAGCCTTCGACGCAATTGACCAGGCCTATTGCCTCGTTTTCGTTGAACGCGAGCACGCTGAAGAGATGCGGGCGATCCGCCAGCGCTGTCACCAGATGGGTTTTCGCATAATCGCTCAGGGGCGCGCCGCCGCCCATCGGGTCGCGCGCGTAGGTGTCGAGAACGGTAATGATCGCGTCGGCGTGGGTGGCGTTCGCATAGTCCGCTTCAAGGACGGTGAGATTCAAAAGCATGCCTGTCAGTAAGGGAATTCAAGTTTCGCCGCCCAAGAACGCTACGCCAGGTTGACGTTTCGGTAATGCTTGCACCAGCAGTTCGCGCCGGGCGTGCGCCATTGCGTCGATTTCAGACTCATTCAGGCAGGACTTTGCATCAGATATCGCAGCGGCCAGCAGTTCGGCGGCCAGTACGTCGGGTTCGCGTCCAAGTGACATGGCGAGTGCGCGCAGTTCGAGGCAAGGGTCGTGTGGCAGACGAATTGCCAGTGGCTCGCCGCTGCCTGTTGACTGCGGTGTCTGCGCGCCATCCAGTTCAGTTAGTACCCTGCTCATCACACCGGCGACCCTGGACACAACCGAGGCGATCTGGCCTACGGGTTGTTGCCGTATCTTGTTGATAAAGTATTTCTCGAAATCGACTTTGGCCTGGTGTACCCAGCGCCCCTGGCGCATCCAGTTGATGTCGCGCAGAGGTAGCTGCGGCTCCGACAGATAGGCAGCACCAGTGTTGCCCATGTCGGTCAGCCACTTGGCACGCTGTGGCACGCAACTCGTCATGGGCGCATCACCAAGTTGAGCGAGGATGTTTTTCACCACGATCTCGCCCGCTTTGGAGATCGAATATACCGAGTCGGGCGGCCCTACCGGCACGGGGGTGTTTTGCACCACCGCTTGCGCTAAGCAGGCGCCAAGAGCGAATACATTGGGATAGTCGGGACTGCGCAGATACTCATCCACTACCACCAATCCGCGATCATTTACCAGGCTGGAAGCCTTGCGCATCGCAGGTACGCCTCCGAAGGCGGGCCAGTAAACCGAATAGGCATAGTTCAGGATGTGGTTCTGCTTTTCGTTACCCGCATCGTCGAGTTCAATGACCTGGATAGTGTTGCTGTCAATACGCATTGTGTGTGCGTTGCAGATTATCTTGATGTGGGTGTCGAGCAGTGCGGCGGTCACCGCGCTGCGGCTGGCGCCCTCACCACCGAGCCCGAGGTGACCGGGCCAAGGTTCGGGCGTCACCAGAGTGATGGGGGCTTGCTCGCGGATATTGCGCTGCCTGAGGTCGGCATCAACCAGAAAGGCGTATTCGTAAATCGGTCCCAATACACTTGCGCCAGGTGCTGCGCCTATCACGATCGGGCCGGGATGCTGCACGAATTCCCGATACGCAGCCAAAGCCTGCTCGGCCTGGTTAATGTGAATGAAAGAATGGGTGTGCTCAGCGAGCCCCGGGATATCGCCGGACATGCCTTGAAGCGCACAGCTGCCTGTGGCGATCAGCAGGACATCGTAGGACAGGGTGTCACCATTATCCAGATCAACCTGATTGGCCTCGGGTCGGATATCTCTGACACCACTGTGGATGAATTTGATGCCACGTGCATCGAGATAGGGGCCGATGGGGAAGGCGATATCGGATCGATCGCGCCAGCCCATCGCAATCCACGGGTTTGATGGCACGAAGTGGAAATACAACTTGTCTGATGCCACCGTCACCTCGGCGCGTGCGCCCAGTTTGGCTTTGAGTGCGTAGGCTGCGGATACGCCCGCTATACCTGCACCCAGGATGACAACATGCGTCATTTCAATCTCCTTGAATTGATCTGGGTTATAGCACTGCTGCGGGGATGCACCAACTGCTGTGCGCGCGTCACCCGTCTGATGTCAGTAGCTTTCCCGAACGCGCAGGTAGCGTGCAAAACGCGGCAGACCACTCTGGGTCAGAGCCTGATAGCGATAGGTGACAAGCGTGCCGATTGCAGGCGGGTGGCGGCGCACTGCATCGGATAAACCCGAGCCAATCGAGAAGCGTTTGCCGTCCGGCATTTGCACTTTGAGCGCGCCTGTCATGCCGCGATATTTTCCCGTCCCCGGCGTATAGCCAATCACCGTCGCCTCGGTGTCCTGCCAGGGTTTCAGTTTCAGCAGTGCATCCTGGCGACCCGTGAGATAGGGTGCTTCGGCCAGATGCAGCATGAGCCCTTCACCACCCGCTTGCACCACGCTATCGAGTCGTTGCATCAGCGCGGCCTGCCCGCTAACCCGGAATTGCTCGACCATGTGCAGCCAGGGCACGTTGGCCTGGGCGACGATTTCGCGCATTTGTTCAATGCGTGCTGTAAACGAACCGGGTGCATCAGGCAGTTCAAAGACCATGTAGCGCACCTGGTGCCAGTCTGCATCTTGAGGCTGCTGGTGGCGCACGATGCCGGACAATTGCTCAAAATGATTGCGCGCAATCCAGAGTTCGCCGTCCAGTGCTTGCGGCGGCAGGCCTGCGGTAAACCATGCGGGAGCCGGTACGGTGTGTCCACTGCGAAAGCGCAGTTGCTTGCCGTCCCATATTGCGCGCACGCCGTCCAGTTTTTCGCTCACCCAGTAGGGCGCTGGATCAAGCTTGCCTGTGGTCACTTCGGCCAGCAGAAATATGGGGTTCGGAGGTGTTGGCTCATCCGCCCGGATCGATCCGGAACCGGCAAGCAGTAGACATATCGAGAATAAAAGCTTGAACATGGTGTACGCCGGGTTCGAAAAAAAGAAGGGCTAGTTTATCCGCTCGTGCTGATCTGTGTTCAATGAGCCGGGCATCAAGCGCGGCTTCGACTGTGGCATACTGGCGCTTCAATTTAGCGAGTCCTGTCGTGCTTCCCTACGAGCTTTTTATCGGCCTGCGTTATACCCACGCCAAGCGCCGCAATCATTTCATCTCGTTTATTTCCATCGTCTCCATGGCGGGTATCGCGCTGGGCGTGATGGCCTTGATCGTGGTGCTGTCGGTGATGAACGGTTTTCAGGAGGAGTTGCGTACGCGCATTCTGGGCGTGGCCGCGCATCTGGAAATAAGCGCGCAGGGTGAGCGTCTGGCCGACTGGCGCGACGTGCTGGCGCAGGCCAGACAGAATAAAGAAGTGCTGTCTGGCGCACCTTATGTCAACGGACAGGGCATGCTGGCAAATGGCGATCAGGTGCGCGGCGCCGTGGTGCGCGGGGTGCTGCCCGAGTTCGAAAATCAGGTCGCGGATTTTGCTGCGCACATGAAGCTGGGCAAACTGACTGATCTCAAGCCGGGCGAGTTCGGCATCATTCTGGGTGATGAACTGGCGCGGCTGCTGAACGTCATGCCCGGCGACAAAGTGGTCTTGCTCACGCCGCAGGGCAATATCACCCCGGCTGGCATCATGCCGCGCATCAAGCAATTCACCGTGGTTGCCGTGTTTAAAGCAGGCATGTTTGAATATGACTCAGGTCTGGCGCTGATCCATTTGCAGGATGCGCAGAAGCTGCTGCGGCTGGGCGACAATGTATCGGGCGTGCGCCTGAAACTGGCTGAACTTTTCCGTGCGCCGTTTGTTACCCGCGACCTGGCCAAAACCCTGCGCGGCGATTTTTACCTGACCGACTGGACCCAGAGCCACGCCAATTTCTTTCGTGCCGTGGCGATTGAAAAACGCATGATGTTTCTGATACTGCTACTGATTGTTGCCGTTGCCGCATTCAATATTGTGTCCACGTTGGTGATGGCCGTGACTGATAAACAATCCGACATCGCCATTCTGCGCACGCTCGGCGCCAGGCCCGGATCGATCATGAAAGTCTTTATGGTGCAGGGCAGTTTCATCGGCGTATTCGGTACGCTGCTGGGAGTGGTCAGCGGCGTGCTACTCGCGTTGAATGTTGAAACCGTGGTGCCAATTATCGAGCGTAGCCTGGGCATGGATCTGTTCCCGGCGGATGTGTACTACATCAGCAAATTGCCCTCAAAGCTGGACTGGAGTGATGTCGGTGTCATCGCTGCGGTGTCGCTGGGTTTAAGTTTGCTGGCAACGATTTACCCAAGCTGGCGCGCGTCGCGCATCAACCCGGCGGAGGCGCTTCGTTATGAATGAGAGCGTGCTGAGTTGCACCGGGCTGGGCAAGATTTTCCGTCAGGGCAAGCTTGATGTGCCGGTCTTGGGCAGCATCGATCTGCAAGTCGGCGCGGGTGAATCACTCGCCATCGTTGGTGCATCGGGTTCGGGCAAAAGTACGCTGCTGCATCTACTAGGCGGGCTCGATGCCCCCAGCAGCGGACAGATTACCCTGATGGGGCGCGACCCCTTCGCCATCTCCGAGGCCGAGCGCTGCGATCTGCGCAACACCGCGCTGGGCTTTGTATACCAGTTCCATCACCTGCTGCCCGAATTTTCCGCAGCCGAAAACGCCGCGATGCCGCTGTTCATCCGACGTATGGATCGCGCGTCTGCATTGGCGCGCGCCGCCAAGGTGCTGGCGGAGGTTGGACTTAGCCACCGCCTGACGCACCGCCCCGGCGAACTCTCCGGTGGCGAACGACAACGCGTCGCCATCGCCCGCGCGCTTGTCACCCAGCCTGCCTGCATCCTTGCTGACGAACCCACAGGTAATCTCGACCGCCATACCGCAGCCGTTGTGTTTGATTTGATGCGTGATCTGAATCATCAACAGGGCACCAGCCTGATCGTTGTCACCCATGATGTGGAACTGGCTGCAAGAATGGACCGGCAGATGCGGCTGGTTGACGGGCATTTGCAGGCGATTGTTTGATCAAAAACGGGGTGCGCCGCTTTTGAAATGAGCGGTGAGTGGTTAAGGGTTCAGGTGCGCGTGCTGAAGAATGTCTCAACCAGCGTTCCTATGACTATCTGGTGTTTCGTTTCAGCTTCTCGATAGGCCATCATCAAACATTCAGCGTCAGGCGTGAGGCGGCTGCCAGCGGGATTGCTTTCTACCAATGGATTACCCCAGGCATGGTTCATCGCATCCACTGCATCCCATGCCGCCTTGTAACTCATTTTCATCGCCTTGGCGGCCTGGGAGATCGAACCGGTTTCGGCGATGCGCTGCAGCAGTTCGACGCGCCCTCGACCAAGAAAATTTCTGCCCTCCAGCGTGAACCAGAAGCGGCCATGGGCCTGGAGTTTGCCCCGGGCTTGGAGTTTTTTTGACATCGGGTTAGTGTAGCAAATGTCCGCGTTGGGCTGGCGTTGCGATGTCTTGCAAATCCTGAGTATCAAACCCTGGAGATCATGATGAATAAAATAATTGTTGCAGTTGCGCTGCTATGCAGCCCCGCCCTGGTGTTTGCGGCTGAGGCGTACACCGTATTGTTCAAGGCGCAAGGTACGTTTACCGAAGTGCGCAATCAGGTGGAATCTGCGATTGAAGGCAAGGGTCTGAAAATCAATCACAGTAATAAAATTGCCGAGATGCTGGAGCGCACCGGCAAAGATCTGGGCGCGACGAAACAGGTGTATGTGGACGGCGAGCAGTTCGAGTTTTGCAGTGCACGCATTTCCCGCAACATGATGGAAGCCGATCCGCATGCGATTGCGATGTGCCCGTATATCGTGTCGGTGTATACGATTCCGAATGATAAAAACGTGTACATCGCTTACCGTAAACCCGCTGCCAGTAAAAACCCTGCCCTGAAAAAAGCGCTGGCCGACGTGGATAAGCTCCTCACCGAGATTATCAAGGATGCGATGTAAGTGTCGAAACCAATAGAGATCAAGCAGATGGACCCGGCGTGTAAGCGCATTCCGCTTTGCCTGTCATGACCGGATTTCTTGCTGTAGGCGTAGGTGCGGCCATCGGCGCATGGTTACGCTGGGGAATGGGGCTATGGCTCAATCCGGTATTTCCGTCTTTGCCACTGGGCACGCTTGCCGTCAATCTGATCGGGGGCTATGGCATCGGCTTGGTGATCGCCTGGTTTGCTGACCATCCGGGGTTGCCACCAGAAGCGCGCCTGTTTCTTATCACCGGCCTTCTAGGCGGGCTGACCACGTTTTCCACTTACTCTGCCGAAGTTGTCACTGCCTTGTCGCGCGGGCTGTGGTTGTGGGGCGGTGCCATCGCATTCAGCCACATGGCCGGTTCATTTCTGGCCACGGGATTGGGTTTTTACAGCATGAGATTATTCCGATGAGCCGTTTGCCATGAATATGATTTGTTTGCAGTGTTTCGTTTCAGAGGCGGAGCGCCATCACGGCAAACTTGCCTATGAATGGCTGCTTGATCTGGCGCGCGAACACGGCTTTGCGGGCGGGACGGCGTTCCGCGCCCTGGCCGGATTCGGGCGGCATGGGCAGCACCACGACGCGGGATTTTTTGAGTTGGCGGGCAGTCTGCCGGTAGTCGTCGAGTTTTTTGTGGATGATGCCGCAGCCGATCAGTACCTGGCCTTAATCGGTCAGGCTGGCTTGAAACTGGTTTACGCCAAACTGCCGGTTGAGACGGGCGTGACCGGTTAAACCTTGCTGAACCAGTTCATTCTTTTTGTCGCATCATTCATTGCCAATTTTTTCTCAGCGCTATCGGGTGGCGGTGCCGGCTTGATTCAGTTTCCCATGCTGATCTTTCTGGGCCTGCCGTTTGGAGCGGCTCTGGCTACGCACAAAGTTGCCAGTGTTGCGCTGGGCTTGGGCGCGACCTTCCGCCATCTGAAAGAAAGCCATCTGGAGCGGCGGCTTTCGCTGATTATTCTTGCTGCAGGGTTGCCCGGTGTGGCGCTGGGCGCGTCGATTATTCTCAAAGTGCCCAGCCAGATTGCGACGTTTTTGCTGGGCGTGCTGACCCTGAGTCTGGGGTTGTACTCGGTGTTCAGGCCTGCTTTAGGGCTGGAACACGCGCCCAAAAACCATCAAGGCGCAGCGCTGGTGACGGGCGTGTTGGGACTGTTTTTTGTCGGGTTTCTCAATGGTTCGATTACCAGCGGCACAGGCTTGTTTTTAACCGTCTGGTTAATCCACCATTTTGGCCTCGATTACAAACGCGCAGTCGCGTATACCCTGGTGCTGTGCGGCCTGGTGTGGAACGGCACCGGCGCGCTGGTGCTCGGCTTTCTCGGCACCGTCGCCTGGGACTGGATGCCCGCGCTGCTGGCGGGATCGGTTATTGGCGGTTATATGGGCAGCCACCTGGCGATCAAGAAAGGCAATTTGTGGATCAAGCGGGCGTTCGAGACCGTGACCATCCTGATTGGACTAAAGTTGATATCAGGATGAATACCTTGACTGCAATGGACGATGAAGACTGGATGCGTGCCGCGCTGGAACTGGCGCGTAGTGGAGCGCATGTGGGCGAAGTACCGGTCGGCGCGGTGGTGGTGAAAGACGGCGAGATCATCGGGCGCGGGTATAACCAGCCGATCTCGGGTCACGATCCGACTGCACACGCAGAAATCATGGCCTTGCGCGATGCAGCGGCTCATCTGCAAAATTACCGGCTGAGCGACTGCACGCTGTATGTGACGATGGAGCCGTGCGTGATGTGCGCCGGGGCGATTCTGCATGCGCGCATCGCCCGGCTGGTGTACGGCGCGCGCGAGTACAAAACCGGCGCGCACGGTAGCGTGCTGGATGTGTTTGCCGAGCCGCGCCTGAACCACCATTGCGACGTGCAGGGCGCGGTATTGGCAGACGAATGCGCGGCCTTGATCTCAGGTTTTTTTGAAGCGCGACGGCAAGCTAAGAAAGGAACAGGGTCATGAATGGCGTGAAAATCGAAATCAGCCTGCGCTTGCAACAACTCTATCTGTTTGAACCCGCGCCCGATGGCGATATTTTGCTGCGGCAGTACCCGATATCGTCAGCGGCGAATGGGGCAGGGGAGGCCGACGGCAGCTATTGCACGCCACGCGGACGGCACCGTATTGCTGAAAAAATCGGGGCGGGCGCGCCGTTATGTGCGGCGTTCAAAGCGCGAGTTCAGACTGGGGAAGTCTGGGTGCCGAGCCAGGATACCGACACATCAGAACGCGACTGGATTCTGAGCCGTATTTTATGGCTGGAAGGTCTGGAGCCGGGAAAAAATCAGGGCGGAACGGTAGATAGCCACGCTCGCTATATCTATATCCACGGCACTAACGAAGAATACAAAATCGGCACGCCTGCATCACACGGCTGCATTCGCATGCGGAATGCAGATGTGGCGGAGTTGTTTGACCGGGTCGAGGTCGGTACTGCGGTCAACATTACCGAAGTCTAGCGAGCCGCCGGATTTGCGTGAGGTCATTAGAACAGTTTTATAAACCGATGGTTGATCCCTACGCGCGAATTTTCCTGTTGAGTCATATGCGGGCCTTTACCAGTCTGGCCGGGCATGTTCTCGGCTCGCATCCGCAGATCAATGGCTACTACGAGATGCATATCAGTTATGCGGATGCCGCTGCGCTGGGCAGGCAGTTGGATGTGTACCGGGCGGGTGATGTACTCAAGCCAAATAGTCGTTATCTGTTCGACAAGCTGTTGCACAACGACTATGGGTTGATGACCGAACGCCTGGGCAGGGTTGATATGAAGATTCTGGCTGCGCTGGCGGAGCCGGAACACACGATCAAAAGCATCGTGCATTTGTTTGCGCAGAAGACCGACCCGGATCTGTACGCTTCGCCGGTCGAGGCGGCCAACTATTACATCGCGCGGGTCAGGGCGCTTGTCGACTTTTGCCAATCGGCGCACCGGCGCTATTTCTATTTTGATGCAGAGTTGTGGCAGCGCGCGCCGGCGCAATTGCTGCCCAGGCTGGCGGGTTGGCTGGAGCTGGATAGCCCATTAAACGAGCGTTATGAAACGTTCAGCCACACCGGCAAAGTCGGCAAGGGGGATTCGTCCTGGCGCATTCATGGCGGGCGCATCGATCAAACCCGGGCGGATTATTCGCATATCGCGATTCCGGCGGAGTCGCTGCGGGCGGCGCGGGCGGCGTATCTGGATTGCCGCGAGCGGATGACGGCGAATGCGGCGGATAGCCTGACGCTGGATAGCCTGGTTTAGAGAACTACCTGGCCTGGAACAGGCCGTCCCAGGCATCGCGTTCGGCACGGTAGTTCATCAATGCCTCGACGATCTGCTGCTTGCGCGCTGCGCGGTGTTCGGCAGACTGGATCTGGTCCCAGGCGGCGGCGTGCTCGCCAAAATTGCGGTCAATGTTGTCGATGAAGGTTTGCACTTGCCGCAGGGCAGGAGCGAGTGCAACTGAACCCAGCCACCAGTGTCCGGCGTCGAACACGAGCACATGCAATTGCCGGTTTTTGTCGGCGATGGCGTCGTGCTTTTTCTGGTATAGCGCGAGCAGGTCGGTTTCTTTCTGGTTGATCACAGCCTCGGTCACGTCGCGGGCAAAGGGCCGGTTCACGTCTGCCAGCTTTACCAATTCTTCGGTTGAAAACAGCATCAAGTCGCCAAAGAACTGGCGCTCGAATTCATTGGATAAATCGATGCTGGCCTGGCCCACTTCCACCCCGGGGCGGAAGTCGTCACCGATGCCCGCCTCGGTGGTGCGGCGGTGCAGGTTGGGCATGTTGAACGATGCAAAGCGCCCGCCGATCTCGGCGGCAACCAGTCGCCCGGCGGTGGGGCCGGACATGCGCAGCCGCAGGTGGCCAAAGGGGATGATGTATTTGAGACCGGCATGGTTGACAATGGTGTTGCCGGGATAAATGGTTCGTGCGGGGCTGAGCTGGGTAAAGCCGGTTCCGTAGTCAAACCAGGTTTTGCGCGTGAGGTGCTCGCCAAAGAAGAAGGCGTTGAGCCGCCGCGCAAAATCCGCGAGGCAGGCGTTGTGGTCGTGCTCGTCTTGCAGGCGGCAGGGGTAGTCGAAGATGGACGCGCCGTTTTCAAAACCAAAGAGCCCGGCCATGTCGTGGTAGGCGGCCTCGCCGGGTTTTGCTTGCCGCGCGTGGTGGAACTGGCAGGCTTGATCGCTGCCCAGTGTGGCGAGGCGGGTAAAGAATGCGCTCACGTCGTCTAAAAAATTCGCGGCCATCACTGACGGCGAGACGGGCGGGTCGCCGACCATTTTGCCGGTAAGCATCAGGGTGTCGGTGTTGCGAAAAATCTGGTCGATGGTGTGGAAGTAATTCAGCGCAACTACTACTTCTTCGCCCGTGGCCGTCCGTCGGTTCACGCAAAGCGACTGGTCGCTATCGATCAGGTAATACAGCGTGTTGTCCGGGTCATCGCTCAGCTGTAAACACTTCAGGTAGCTGAGATTGCGGTTGGCGGCCTGGCCTTTGAGATAAAAGCGGTCTTTGGGCTGGGTGGTGAGCAGATTGCCCAACTGTTCGCGCTGCTGCGGGGGCAGGGCGTGTAGCAGTTCGTATTGCTCGTCCAGCCCGTAGTGATAGACCTGCAAACCTTTTTGCCGGTATTCCGCGACAAGCGCTTGATGACGGCGGGTGTTGGCTTCGTCGCGGCTGTCCTCGCTGACGATGATCTTGATCTTCTCCCACGCGCCGGACGTGTGTCCACCGTAGTCGAATTGCGTGCAAACCTGATAAATGCTTTCGAGGCAGGCCTGCAGGTGGGGTGGGCGATCTGCTACCGGGATGCTGAGGATGAAGTGATGGCGCGGGTCGCTAGTCTGTTCAAGCTGGCAGCGCTGCCGGATCAGGGTTTCCTGTTCACGAAACAGGGACTGGTAGTCGGCCAGCAGCGTATGAAAATCCGCCGCGCCAGGCCATATGGCCTGTTCCAGTAATGGGTAGCACTGTTCATAGAGGTCGATGAAGGTATCAAGCGTGCCCGCCCCAGACGATGAAGACAGGCTTTGTAGTTGCTTGTCCGGATGGTTCAGGCCGGGGATGGCAGTCTGGAAGCGTGCGATGCAATCCTGCAGGTACGGGATGGAAGGTTTGTCCGGCAAGGGCATTGATGCAGTGGCTATTCGTGCATAGCATTGTGATGAAGCGTAGGACGAATAATACCTGTCATCAGAAAAAATCGGAGAGCACAGACCTGCCGCACTGCGTCCGCCGCATACAGGCGTGGGTTATTGATTCAGCCGCACCCGTTTTTCAACGGACAGTACTTCGCCGGCGGCATCCATCACGGCATATAGCCGGGGCTGCGGGCGGCCAGCCCAGGACAGAGCCGGGTTATCCAGATAGACGATCTGCGCGCCATCGAGCTGTTTTTCGACCTGCCCATGGATAATCAAATCGTTGAGGACGGCGATAGAGATTCCGCGCTGCTTCATGTGGCTAAAGGCGAGGGCGCTGATTTTTCCGAGTTTCATCATGATGGTTCTCCTGTTTGTTTGGGCTTGGCGTGCCTGTTGGCGTTTTTCGTATCCGGTATTTATACTGTACGAATATACAGTAAATATGCTGTGTATGCATACAGTATCCGGAGAAAGCCATGCAAGAAATGACGCGACGCCAGGAAGAAATCCTCAACCTGATCAAGGAATGGATCGATACCACCGGCCTGCCGCCGACGCGCGTAGAGATTGCGAAGCACTTCGGCTTTAGTTCGCCCAATGCGGCCGAGCAGCATCTCAAAGTGCTGGCAAAGAAGGGCGCGCTGGATCTGGTGCCGGGAATGTCGCGCGGTATCCGTTTAAAGGGCGGCGGCGGTTTGCCAGTGGTGGGTCGGGTGGCGGCGGGTAGCCCGATTCTGGCGCAGGAGCACATCGAGCGACATGTGCAGATTGATGCCGCGCTGTTTTCGCCACGCGCGGATTATTTTCTCAAAGTACAGGGCATGAGCATGAAGGACGCCGGCATTCTGGACGGCGATCTGCTCGCGGTGCATCGCAGAGCCGAAGCCCGGGCCGGGCAGGTGGTGGTCGCGCGAATCGGCGACGAGGTCACCGTCAAGCGCTTTGCCAAACGCGGCCACACGGTGCAATTGATGCCGGAAAACCCCGATTTTGCGCCGATCGAAATCGATCTCACGCGTCAGGAACTCGTGATCGAAGGCATCGCCGTTGGCGTGATTCGCGGCGGCAAGGATTTGTGAGTGTAGTTCGTGGTGTGGGAAGCAGGTTTGATCTGCATCTATCCTTCAGGGCACGGCTTTACTTTTTCATATCCGGCACAAATTTCAGCACGTTGCCATTAATGCAGTAACGCTTGTGCGTGGGCGCGGGGCCGTCGTCGAAGACGTGGCCGAGGTGGATGCCGGAACTGGCGCTGCGCACTTCGACGCGCGTCATGCCGAGCGCGCCGTCTTCATGCAGGCTGATGGCACCCTCCACCGGGTTGAAGAAGCTGGGCCAGCCAGTGCCGCTTTCAAACTTGGCGTCGCTGCGAAACAGCGGTACGCCGGTGATGGGATCGATAAAGGTGCCGGGGCGATGTTCGTCCAGGTTCGATCCGGTGAAGGCGCGCTCGGTGCCTGCTTCAAAAGCGATCTTCTGTTGAGCCGGGCTCAGTAGCTGAAAGCCCAGCCATTTCCAGAATGCGGTTTGGCCGCCACTGTAACCGGTGTAGCGGGAGACTTCACGGCCTTGCTGAAACAGCACGATAGTAGGGGTGGCAAACAAGGCTTTATCCAGTTTCCAGCCTGTGGGTGCGTTGGGGTTTTTTGTGCTGGTTACGGCAACAGGGGACTGCCAGTGGTCGAGTATCTCGGCCTTGAATTGTTTGCAGAACGCGCATTCCTCTGCTTCGAACACCACAAGTTGCCGCTCAAGGTTCAGGGCATGGCCGTCCAGTCGGGGTGCAGCGGGCGCTTGCGCGGCATGTTTCACACCGGGGTAATTCACACCGGTGCCGCCCAGGCCGCAATAGCCCTGGGGATTTTTCTTCAGATAATCTTGGTGGTAATCCTCTGCGGCGGTGTATTTTTTTAGCGGGGCAATATCGGTGGTAATGCTGCCCAGCCCGCCTGCGGTGAGCGCCTGCTGGTAGACCGCGCGTGTTTTCAGAGCCACTTCTTGCTGAGCCTGGCCGTGAGTGTAGATGGCGCTGCGATAGTTGGTGCCGACGTCATTGCCCTGACGGTCGCCCTGGGTGGGGTTATGGCTCTCCCAAAATTTGATCAGAATCGTTTCCAGTGTGGTTTTGGCGGGGTCGAACGTCACTTTCACGACTTCGGCATGATTGCGCTGGCGGGTCTCGCCGCTACGCACAGCGCGCTCGTGGGCAAGTATGGCTTCGTATCTGCCTTCGATGTCGCCATTGGCATAACCGCTTTCCACATCAACTACGCCGGGCACTGCGGACATGCGTTTTTCCGCACCCCAGAAGCACCCCATGCCCAGAACGATGGTGTCGAGCTGGGCAGCGGAGTCGCTCAGAGCCGGTTTGGCGGGTATTGCGGGAGTGCTCCTGGCACAGGCGCCAACCAGGGTGCCGAGGCTGAGGGTGAGAAGCAGGGCTTGAAAGATTCGGGTTGAAAACATGGCTTGAGCCTCGTCTGGGTTACGGATCATTATGACCGGGGAGCGGGGCGGATGTTCTGCCCGCAGGATTGTTATGGATTGGTCGCGGCGAGTGTTTGTTCCTGACAAAAAATATTGAAAGACTGGATAACGCCGTCAACCCGGCGCTGTGTTTGATTAGCCGTGCAAGGCGGCTTTAGGCGAGAATAGCGTTTTTGTTTTTTGTCGGTTTTATTCCCATGCTGGATATTCAATTGCTGCGCAAAGACACGACTCAGGTTGCCGAGCGTTTGGCGGTGCGCGGGTTTGCGTTTGATGTGGCGCGCTTTGAGGCGCTGGAGGCGGCGCGTAAGTCGATCCAGATGCAGACGCAGGACGCGCAGGCTCGGCGCAACACGCTGGCCAAACAAATCGGCATGTTGAAGGGCAAGGGCGAGGATGCCAGCGCTGCAATGGCCGAGGCAGCCGGGCTGGGCGATGCGCAAAAGCGGCTGGAAGAACAGCTCGCGACGCTGCAAACAGAAATCAACGACTGGTTGCTGGGCATCCCCAATCTGCCGCATGAGTCGGTGCCGCAAGGCAAGGACGAAACGGCCAATGTGGAAGTCAGCCGTGTGGGCACGCCACGGGTGTTCGATTTTCCGGCGCGCGATCATGTGGATATTGGCGAAGGGCTGGGCCAGCTGGATTTTGCGGCGGCGGTCAAGCTCACTGGCAGCCGTTTTTCGGTGATGCGCGGCGGGCTGGCACGGCTGCACCGGGCGTTGGCGCAGTTCATGCTCGACCTGCATACCGGCGAGCATGGCTATACCGAGGTGTATGTGCCGTATCTGGTCAACGCGGATTCGATGCGCGGCACCGGGCAGTTGCCTAAATTTGAAGAAGACTTGTTTCAGGTGCCGCGAGCGGATGCGGACAAGCTGTATTTGATCCCTACCGCTGAAGTGCCAGTGACCAATCTGCTGCGCGATGAAATCGTTGCCGCCGAGTTGCTGCCGCTGAAGTTTGTTGCGCATACGCCGTGCTTTCGTTCGGAGGCGGGCTCGTATGGGCGCGATACGCGCGGCATGATCCGACAGCACCAGTTCGACAAGGTGGAACTGGTGCAGATGGTGCGACCGGAAGACGCTTACGCGGCGCTGGAAACGCTGACGGGCCACGCCGAAACGGTGTTGCAAAAGCTGGGACTGCCTTATCGCAAAATGGCTTTGTGTACTGGCGATATGGGTTTTTCTGCGGCCAAGACCTACGACCTGGAAGTGTGGCTGCCGGGGCAGAATGCCTACCGCGAAATATCGTCGTGTTCGTGTTTCGAAGCGTTTCAGGCGCGACGGATGCAGGCGCGTTTCCGCAACGCGCAGGGCAAGCCTGAATTACTCCATACCTTGAATGGTTCGGGGCTGGCGGTGGGACGCACGCTGGTGGCGGTGCTGGAAAATTATCAGAACGCGGATGGCAGCGTGACGATCCCGGAGGTTTTGCGCGGATACCTGGGCGGGCTGGAGCGACTGGCAGCAGCCTGATTATGATGCACCGCTAACCGGAGTTTGCACGCGGCGTGGCGTTGCGCCCCAGATTGAAATAAGGCCGGTATTCGGGTTCCAGCCGCAGCAGAATGTCGTAATAGCTGCGGATATTTTCGGCAAAAATCAGCGCCTCTGCGCCCCGCGCGTAACCGTATTTGACCACCTTGGCATAACCGCCCCGCGCGAGCAGGGGCAAAGCCTGCTTCACATCCGCCCAACTATCGGGATGATCGCCGCGCGCTTCTGCGATGCGGCGCGCGTCTTCGATATGGCCTTGCCCCTGGTTGTAGGCGGCGAGCGCAATCCAGGTGCGGTCGGGTTCCGCGATACGTTCAGGCAGCGCGTCTTTCATCAACACCAGATAGCGCGCGCCGCCGAGAATGCTCTGGCGCGCATTGAGCCGATCGCCTACGCCCATGCGGTCGGCGGTGTCGCCGGTCAGCATCATCAAACCGCGAACGCCGGTGGGCGAGGTGGCGAAGGGATCCCATTTGGATTCCTGATAGCCGATGGCCGCCAGCAAACGCCAGTCGATCCCGGTCAGGCTTTGCGCCTCCTGAAAATGGCGGCGCATTTTGGGCAGCAGTTTTTGTCGGCGATCCAGGATTCCGATGACATCCTGATTGTCCAGGCGCTGAGTGTGGCCGTAGTAGCGTTCAAAAATCCGTTTGATCGTGTTGTCTTTGCGCGCCTCATCGATAAAGTGCCCGAGTGTATTGAACAGCGCCGGCGAGACATGGTTCGGCAGCGCCCAGACAATTTTCTGTTTTTCACCAAGCTCAAATGCGACATCCAGTCCGGGATGAATGTTGCGCGCCAGATCAAAATCCAGGCCGTTGATGATGACGGCGTCAAACTCGCCCTGATCTAGCCGGGCGAGTAATTCCTCGGGCCAGACATTACTCAGTGTTTGCCAGTTGAGCGTGGGCAGTTTGCGCTTGAAGCGCATGAGCGCGAGGCTGTGCCCGGTGTTGTCGAGAATGGCCAGTTTCTTGCCCGCTAAAGCGGCGATTGATTGCGGGCGAGGCTCGCTGATACGGTAAATCACCTGAACCGGGCTTTCAAATAATACCGGCCCGGCGCGCAGGTGTTGGGCGCGTACTGCGGCATCCGAGAGCGCCGCTGCGGCAAAATGTGCGGAGCCTAGCCTGACCTGGGAAAACAGCTCATCGGTATTGCTTTGTTCATTCCAGCGAACCGTCCACGATTGTTTACGGCTGAACTCGCTGACAAGGTCATGTTCGAATCCGGCGGCCTCTCCGGTGTGATCGATGTAATAAGTGGCCGGGCCTTGCCGGGTGGCAACAATCAGTTCCCTGGATTTCTCCGGCGTGGGAATAGGGCGTTCGCACGCATTTAAAACCAGCGCGAGCGTCAGGATGGGTACGATCCATTTCGGCATGAACGCAGTCTGGACGAAAGCAGAAATTCCGTCCAGTACGGGAAATTACGAAAGACTCAGGTTACAATTGCGGCCCCGGAGAGGTGGCAGAGTGGTCGAATGTACCTGACTCGAAATCAGGCGTGAGCGCAAGTTCACCGTGGGTTCGAATCCCACCCTCTCCGCCAGTTTCAGCTTGTTTCCTCAAAGCCCCTCTTTATTCAGGGCTTGAAAAATCCCCGCATCCCCTCAAAATAGCCCAAGTAAACTTTGCGTAATCAGGTATGGCGACCAAGCGAGAAGGAAATACCTTACTGGAGCCCGCACCCACGCGGGTTAAACCCCCACCTTTGTACAAGGTGATGCTTTTGAACGACGATTACACGCCAATGGAGTTTGTGGTACACGTTATGCAAAAGTTTTTCAGTATGGATCGCGAACGGGCTATCCAAATTATGCTCAAAGTGCATACTGAGGGCGTAGGCGTTTGCGGTGTCTTTCCCAAGGATATCGCTACAACCAAGGTCGATCAGGTGATTGATTTCGCACGGCAGCATCAGCATCCGCTGCAGTGCACGATGGAGGAAACATAGGATGATTGCCCAAGAACTTGAAGTCACGCTGCATATGGCATTCATGGAAGCTCGTCAAAAGCGTCATGAATTCATCTCTGTGGAGCATTTATTGTTGGCCATGCTGGACAATCCCTCTGCGGTTGAGGTGCTGCGAGCGTGCGGCGCGAAAATAGAGGACATGCGCGAGCAACTCGCGAAGTTTATCGACGAGCACACGCCCAAAGTCACCGGTGAGGAGGATGTGGACACGCAGCCTACCCTCGGTTTTCAGCGCGTGATTCAGCGCGCGATCCTGCACGTGCAATCATCCGGCAAAAAAGAAGTGACGGGCGCGAATGTGCTGGTCGCCGTGTTTGGCGAAAAAGATTCGCACGCAGTTTATTTTCTGAGCCAGCAGGGTGTGACGCGTCTGGATATTGTCAATTTCATCTCCCACGGCATCACCAAAACTCCGCAAGGCGAACCCGCACGTCTGGAAGAGTCGGTTGAAACCAGCGCCGAAGTTCCCGCGACCACGCCGCTGGACAGCTTTACGCAAAATTTGAACAACATGGCGCTGGCCGGAAAAATTGATCCCCTGATCGGGCGTGAGCACGAACTGGAACGGGTGATTCAAACCTTGTGCCGTCGCCGTAAAAACAATCCGCTGCTGGTTGGTGAAGCGGGTGTAGGCAAGACCGCGATCGCCGAAGGCTTGGCACGCCGGATTATTGAGGGCAGCGTGCCGGAAATTCTGGCGCAGGGCACGGTGTATTCGCTCGACATGGGCGCGCTTTTGGCTGGCACCAAATACCGGGGTGATTTCGAGCAGCGCCTGAAAGGGGTGCTGAAGCAACTGACCGATGATCCAAAAGCGATTCTCTTCATCGACGAAATTCATACCCTGATTGGGGCGGGTGCAGCATCGGGCGGCACGCTGGATGCCTCCAATCTGTTGAAGCCTGCCTTGTCGTCCGGGCAATTGCGCTGTATTGGTGCGACGACCTATACCGAATATCGTGGGATATTCGAGAAAGACCATGCCTTGTCGCGTCGTTTTCAGAAAGTGGATGTGCCTGAGCCTTCGGTGGCTGAAACCGTGGCGATTTTGCGCGGTTTGAAATCACGCTTTGAAGATCATCATGGGGTGAAATATACCGCAGCAGCGTTAACGACGGCGGCACAGCTTGCCGCGCGCTATATCAATGACCGGCATTTGCCGGACAAGGCAATCGATGTGATCGACGAGGCGGGTGCTGCGCAGCGCATCCTGCCGAAATCCAAACAGAAACGTGTGATCACGCCGCGCGAAATCGAAGAGATCATTGCCAAGATTGCGCGTATCCCGTCCAAGACCGTGTCGTCCAACGACAAGGAATCGTTGAAGACACTTGAGCGCGATCTGAAGGCGGTGGTGTATGGGCAAAGTGTGGCGATTGAAGCGTTGGCTTCGGCGATCAAGATGTCGCGCAGTGGTTTGGGCAATCCGCAGAAACCCATAGGAAACTTCCTGTTTTCCGGACCTACTGGTGTAGGCAAAACTGAAGTGGCGCGGCAATTGGCTTATGTGCTGGGCGTTGAGTTGATCCGCTTTGACATGTCCGAGTACATGGAACGGCATGCGGTGTCGCGCCTGATTGGTGCACCTCCAGGGTATGTCGGATTCGATCAGGGCGGTTTGCTGACCGAAGCGGTGAACAAGCACCCCTATTCGGTCGTGCTCCTGGATGAAGTTGAAAAAGCCCATCCGGATATTTTCAATGTGCTGCTGCAGGTGATGGATCACGGCACGCTGACGGATACCAATGGCCGCAAGGCCGATTTCCGCAATGTGGTGCTGGTCATGACTACAAACGCAGGTGCTGAGATGCTCAACAAGGCATCCATCGGTTTCTCGAATTCGCGCGAAAGCGGGGATGAAATGAGCGAAATTCGCCGCATGTTCACGCCTGAATTCCGCAATCGGCTGGATGCGGTCATTCCGTTCGCATCCCTGACTGAGCCGGTCATCATGCAGGTGGTGGATAAATTCCTGATGCAGCTCGAAGAGCAGTTGCATGAGAAGAAAGTTGAAGCCAGCTTCACGGATGCGCTCAAACGGTATCTGGCGAAGAAGGGTTTTGATCCGCTGATGGGGGCACGCCCGATGGCGCGTCTGATTCAGGAAACGATCCGCAAGGCCCTGGCAGACGAATTGCTGTTTGGCCGGCTTGCCCAGGGCGGACATGTGATTGTAGACATGGATGAAGACGATAAAGTGAAGCTGGAATTCGAGGAAGCGGTTACAGCTTAAAATAAAACAAATGCGGCGCCTGAGGGGCGCCGCATTTCAATATAAAAAGGCCAATATGATTTTAGTGACAGGCGGTGCCGGGTTTATCGGCGCCAATTTTATTCTGGACTGGCTCGCCCAGTCGGATGAGCCGGTGCTCAATCTAGACGCGCTGACCTACGCAGGCAATCAGGCCAATCTTGCAAGCCTCGCGGGTAATCCCGGATATTTTTTTGTGCACGGTGATATTGGTGATCGCGCCTTGCTTGGCACGCTTCTGACCCGGCATCAGCCGCGAGCGGTGGTGAATTTCGCGGCAGAAAGCCATGTTGATCGTTCGATCCATGGCCCGGGAGAATTCATCCACACCAATGTGGTGGGGACATTCAATCTGCTTGAGTCCGTCCGGGCGTACTGGGGTGAACTGCCTCAGCCCGCAAAATCCGCTTTTCGCTTTTTGCATGTATCAACCGACGAAGTGTACGGTTCGCTGGGCGCTACGGACGCCGCTTTTAGTGAGACCACGGCCTATGCGCCGAATAGTCCCTATTCGGCATCCAAGGCGGCTTCGGATCATCTGGTGCGCGCCTACCATCACACTTACGGACTGCCAGTGTTGACAACCAACTGTTCGAACAACTATGGTCCCTATCAGTTTCCGGAAAAGCTTATTCCGCTGATTATTCATAACGCATTGGGCGGGAAGTCCCTGCCGATTTATGGTGATGGCAGCAATGTGCGCGACTGGTTGTACGTGTCGGATCACTGTTCGGCAATTCGACGCGTGCTGGAAGCCGGTCGTGTGGGCGAGGTTTATAACATTGGCGGCTGTAATGAAAAAACCAACCTTGAAGTGGTAAAAACACTGTGCTCGATTCTGGACAGTCTTCATGCCGATTCCCCTGTCACCCCTCACGAATCGTTGATCACCTACGTGAAGGATCGTCCGGGTCATGATCAGCGCTATGCGATTGATGCTGAAAAAATGCAGAAAGAACTGAACTGGACGCCTGCGGAAACCTTTGAAACGGGTATTCAGAAAACCGTGCAGTGGTATCTGGATCACCCGAAATGGGTGACTGATATTGTGTCGGGCGAATATCGCCAGTGGGTCGATGCAAACTATGCACAACGTTGATTAAAACAAACACGAATGAAATCAAACAAGGGAATTATTCTTGCCGGCGGGTCCGGTACACGGCTTTATCCGGTGACACAGTGCGTGTCCAAACAGTTACTGCCAGTCTACGACAAGCCGATGGTGTACTACCCGTTGACGACGCTGATGCTCGCAGGTATTCGGGATATTCTTCTGATCTCAACGCCCATCGATACTCCGCGTTTTGAAGCGCTACTCGGTGATGGAAAGCAGTGGGGTCTGAATATCCAATATGCAGTACAGGCATCACCGGATGGTCTGGCGCAGGCTTTTACGCTGGGTGCCGACTTTATTGGCAGCGACCCGTGTGCGCTGGTGCTGGGCGATAACCTGTTTTATGGTCATGACCTCGCGCGCGACCTGTATGCAGCGACCGAAAAAAAATCGGGGGCAACGGTGTTTGCCTATCCGGTGACCGATCCGGAGCGTTATGGCGTTGTCGAGTTCGATTCCAGCGGGCATGCAATCAGTCTTGAAGAAAAACCCGCACAGCCCAAGTCTCGCTATGCCGTGACCGGGCTGTATTTCTACGACAACCGCGTGATCGAGGTGGCGCGATCACTCAAGCCCTCGCCGCGCGGCGAGCTGGAAATCACCGATGTCAACCGGCAATACCTCGAATGGGGCGAACTCGACGTCAAGGTCATGGGGCGTGGGCATGCCTGGCTGGACACGGGTACGCATGATTCCCTGATCGAGGCGGCTTTGTACATCCAGACCATCGAAAAACGCCAGGGCTTGAAGATTGCCTGCCCGGAGGAAATCGCCTATCGCCAGGGATTCATCGATGCCGCACAACTGGAAATGCTGGCGCAGCCCTTGCTGAAAAATGGCTACGGGCAATATCTCATGAACGTCCTGCGTGATCAGGTGTTTTGATGCAGCTTATATCGACTGATCATCCCGATATTCTCCTGCTGGAACCCAAAGTCTTTGGCGATGCGCGCGGTTTTTTCTTCGAAAGCTATAACCGTAAAACCTTTTCCGCGCTTGGCATTGATACCGACTTTGTGCAGGATAATCACTCGCGTTCTACGCGGGGCGTGCTGCGGGGGCTGCACTATCAAATCCAGCAGCCGCAGGGCAAATTGGTACGCGTTGTTGCAGGCGAAGTGTTCGATGTAGCAGTCGATCTTCGACGCGGATCCAGGCATTTTGGTCAGGCGGTGGGGATGCATTTATCGGCAGAGAACAAGCGCATGGTGTGGATCCCGCCCGGGTTTGCCCATGGTTTTCTGGTGTTGTCTGAAATGGCCGAGTTTCTTTACAAAACGACTGATTACTATGCGCCCGGGCATGAGCGCAGTTTGCTGTGGAATGATCCTGCGCTCGATATTGCCTGGCCGATCACCGATGCGCCCACGCTGTCAGAAAAAGACCGGAAAGGCCAGCCCCTCAGCATGGCGGAGACCTTTGCGTGAGGCTGCTGCTGACGGGCGTAAACGGGCAGGTGGGCTGGGAGTTACAGCGCTCGCTGGCAACGCTTGGCGAGGTGATCCCGGCGGATCGAAATGCGATGGACCTGAGTAACGCAGACAGTATCCGGCGCTACATACGTGATTGCCGACCCGATCTGATCGTGAATCCCGCAGCTTATACCGCTGTGGACAAGGCGGAATCAGAGCCCGAACTGGCGATGGCAGTCAACGTGATCGCGCCCGGCGTGATGGCAGAAGAGGCGGGCAGGCTGGGCATACCGATGGTGCATTTTTCGACCGATTATGTGTTCGATGGCACCAAGACCGATGCTTACACCGAGACTGATGCCACCCATCCGCAAAATGTGTATGGTAAAACCAAGCTGGCCGGAGAGCAGGCTGTTTCCGCAGCCGGGATTCCCCACCTGATATTCAGGACGAGCTGGGTGTACGGAATGCGCGGGCGTAATTTTCTGCTGACCATGCAGCGCTTGGCCCGCGAACGGGATGAATTGAAGGTGGTGAATGATCAGTTTGGTGCACCTACCTGGTCGCGTGCTATCGCCGAGGTCAGCACGTTGAGCATTGCGCGCTGGATCGAGGATGTGAACCAGATGAAAAACAGCGGGGTGTATCACCTGAGTTGTGGTGGACGCACGAGCTGGCATGGTTTTACTGCTGCGATTCTGGCGCAGATGCGTGTGAAGGGCGAGACGGTGGCAAAGCTTGATGCAATTCCGGCTGCGGCTTATCCCACTCCGGCCATGCGGCCGCAAAATTCGATTCTGTCTAATGCCAAGCTGGCTCAAGCGTTTGGTGTGCATTTGCCGGATTGGGAAGCGGCACTATCGATGTGCCTTGATTCTGCGGAAGATTTGCCGATATAGTTTCTGGACTTGATTTACTATTTACGCCCAAGCATTGAATTACATAACAACTCTTACATAACAACTCAGGGGATTTATTTTGCCAAGCATTCATCCTGTCATCCTGTCCGGCGGTTCGGGCACACGTCTGTGGCCGCTCTCCCGGGCAGCGCTGCCCAAGCAGCTATTGCCGCTCGCATCTACGCTCAGCATGCTGCAAGAAACGGTCGCACGTTTGACCGGCATGGCTGAAGTCACCGCGCCATTGATGGTATGCAACGCCGAACACCGTTTCATGGTGGCCGAGCAGATGCGGCAGATTGATATTCGCCCAGAAGCCATTGTGCTAGAGCCAGTCGGTCGCAACACCGCGCCGGCGATTGCCGTGGCCGCGCTGATGCTCGAACGGGATGATCCCCATGCGCTGATGCTGGTATTGCCCGCCGATCACCTGATCCGCGATGTGCCTGCATTTCATCGCGCGATACGCAGTGCCGCCATCGCCGCCCAGGCTGGGCAGTTGACGACCTTTGGCATCACAGCGCCGACACCTGAAACCGGCTATGGCTATATCCGCAAGGGTGCGCCGCTGGCGCTGGACGGGGTCATCCATCAGGTCGCCGCGTTTGTCGAAAAGCCTGACAGCAAGACAGCTGAAACCTATATCGCCAGCGGAGACTATTACTGGAACAGCGGCATGTTCCTGTTTCGGGTGAGCGACTTTCTGGCTGAGCTCGCACAGTTTCGTCCGGACATACTTGAAGCCTGCCGCGCAGCCTTGGCAGGAGCAGAACAGGATCTTGACTTTCTGCGGCTGGAACCTGCAGCGTTTGAGGCGTGCCCATCGGAGTCGGTGGACTATGCGGTGATGGAGCGCACCAGTCGTGCTGCAGTGGTACCGACCGACATTGGCTGGAATGACATTGGGGCCTGGTCTGCGTTATGGGAAGTCGGCGACAAGGACGCAAACGGCAACGTGGTACGCGGCGATGTCATGCTGGAAGGCGCTGCGAATAACTTTGTGCGCGCCGAATCACGCATGATTGCCGCACTCGGCGTGTCTGACCTGGTGATCGTCGAGACCACCGATGTGGTGCTGGTTGCCCGCAAGGATCAGGTTCAGGAGGTGAAAAAGCTGGTTGATCGGCTCAAGGCCGAAAAGCGCAGCGAACATCTGACACATAAGCAGGTGTTTCGTCCGTGGGGCTGGTATGAAGGCATCGACGAAGGCGAGCGTTTCCAGGTGAAACGCATCATGGTCAAGCCGGGCGAAAAACTCAGCCTGCAAAAGCACCACCACCGTGCCGAACACTGGATTATCGTATCGGGCACGGCGAGAGTGACCTGCGGGGAAGCGATAGAACTGCTGACTGAAAACCAGTCAACCTATATCCCGCTGGGCACCACCCATCGCCTGGAAAATCCGGGCAAAATTGACTTGCATATGATCGAAGTGCAATCCGGCTCGTATCTGGGCGAAGACGACATCGTGCGCTTCGAGGATATCTACAAACGGAGTTAAAACATCGCCGGAGCACTGCTCCAGCGATGTCCTACAACCCCCGCCGCGAGAAGGTCAGCGTGGCGTTAGTCCCGCCAAAACCAAAGCTGTTCGACATCGCGGTTAGAATGTTGGCGTTGTCGATACGTTTGCGCACAATATTCAGGCCTTCAGCTGCCGGGTCCAGCGTTTCGATATTGGCCGAAGCAGCGATGAAGTTATTTTCCATCATCAGCAGGGTATAGATCGCTTCATTGACGCCCGCCGCGCCCAGCGCATGGCCGGACAGCGACTTGGTCGACGCAATCGCCGGGCCGTTGTCGCCAAATACGGTACGAATTGCTTCCAGTTCCTTGACGTCGCCGACAGGGGTGCTGGTGCCGTGGGTGTTGATGTAATCAACTGATCCTTCCACGCCCTGCATTGCCATCTGCATGCACCGCACTGCGCCTTCTCCTGAAGGCGCGACCATGTCGTAGCCGTCGGACGTGGCACCGTAACCCACCACCTCAGCATAGATTTTTGCGCCACGCTGTTTGGCGTGCTCGTACTCTTCGAGCACCAGAATGCCACCGCCGCCCGAAATGACGAAGCCGTCACGGTTGGCGTCGTAAGTGCGCGACGCTTTTTCTGGTGTGTCATTGTATTTGCTGGAGAGTGCGCCCATCGCATCGAACAGGAAGGACATGGTCCAGTGCTCCTCTTCTGCGCCGCCCGCAAACACGATGTCCTGCTTGCCCAGCTGGATCTGTTCCACGCCGTTACCAATGCAGTGCGCGCTGGTTGAGCAGGCCGAGCTGATGGCGTAGTTGACGCCCTTGATCTGCGCGCCTGTTGCCAGACATGCGGCCACGCCGCTGGACATGGTTTTGGTCACCATATAAGGCCCGACGCGACGGATGCCTTTCTCACGCAGGATATCGGTTGCTTCCAGCATGCTTGCGGTCGATGTGCCGCCCGCGCCGACAACCAGACCGGTGCGGATATTGGACACCTGTTCCGGCGGCAGATTGGCATCGGCGATGGCTTCCTGCATGGCGATCCAGGCATAGGCGTGGCCGCTGGCCATGAAGCGCATCAACTTGCGGTCAATCAGCTCCTGCACGTTCAGATTGATCGAGCCAGCGACATTGGAGCGCAAGCCGTGATCCGCGTATTCCTGCTGGAACGAAATGCCCGAGCGGCCCGCTTGCAGGCTATCCAGAACTTCTGTTTTGTTATTGCCAAGACTGGACACAATGCCCATTCCTGTAACGACGACGCGACGCATAACGTACCCTCTTAAAAGTTATCCGTTCGGGTAAACAAGCCTACCCGCAGATCGTTGGCTGCGTAGATTTCGCGACCATCCAGCTCCATGCGCGCATCGGCAATACCCATGACAAGTTTGCGCATGATGAGACGCTTGATGTCGATGTGATAGCGAATCAGCTTGCCGGTCGGCAGCACCTGTCCTGAAAACTTGATTTCACCTGCCCCCAGCGCCCGGCCATGTCCTGGTCCGCCACTCCAGCCGAGGAAGAAACCAAGCAATTGCCACATCGCGTCCAGGCCGAGGCAACCCGGCATCACCGGATCACCTACAAAATGGCAGCCGAAAAACCACATGTCCGGCTTAACATCCAGCTCGGCAATAATCTGGCCATTGCCATATTTTCCCCCATCGCTGGTGATCGAAACAATGCGATCAAACATCAACATCGGTGGCAGCGGCAGTTGCGCGTTGCCTGCGCCAAACATTTCCCCACGCCCGCAACTAAGGAGCTCATCGAGGGTATAGCTGTTTTGATTTTTCATAATGAAATCCGTTGGAATTAGTGGGTATTTTCGTCTGAAATGGGGGTAAACGAAAGCCCAAGATTGATTCCACGACGAATTGGCTTCTTGCCAAGTGCGCGATAACGGCGCAGATCTATCGTGTTCGTGGCGCCTAAGCTATTTCGATCACGTTAATAAAGTCAGCAATTTGGCTTGTGCATTGTAGGGGCGTGTACGACGCGGCTTGCAGCGAGTGTAATTGCCGTACGCATCCATCTCCCAAGCCTGCACGTTGTCGCGCAGATAGGGTTTGAGCCCTTCGTTGATGACCCGTTTTTTCAGCCTGGGGTTGAGAATTGGGAAAGCGCTTTCGATGCGGCGGAAGAAATTGCGATCCATCCAGTCGGCACTGGACAGATAGACCTGTTCGTCGCCCTCGTTTTTGAAATAAAAAATCCGGCTGTGTTCAAGAAACCGTCCGACGATGGAGCGCACGCGGATATTGTCGGACAGCCCGGTTACACCAGGCCGTAATGCACAAACACCGCGAATGATCAGGTCAATTTTTACGCCTGCTTGCGATGCGGTATACAGGGCTGCGATCACATGAGGTTCAATCAGTGCGTTCATTTTGGCGATAATTGCTGCGGGCTTGCCCATGGCGGACAGACGCATTTCGTTTTCAATCGCAGCGATGATTTCACCGTGCAGGGTAAACGGCGACTGCCACAGGCGCTGAAGTTTTCCCGCTTTGCCCAGACCGGTGATTTGTGTGAACAGACTGCTGACATCGGCAGTGATGGTTTCATCAGCAGTCAGCAAGCCAAAGTCGGTATAGAGCCTGGCGGTACGCGCGTGATAATTGCCTGTGCCTAAATGCGCATAGCGGCGCAGGCCGTCTGCTTCACGCCGAATCACCAATACCAATTTGGCATGCGTTTTATGTCCGACCACACCGTACACCACGTGCGCACCGACTTCTTCCAGCTTTGATGCCCAGTTGATATTGGCTTCTTCGTCAAAGCGCGCCATCAGTTCCACCACGACAGTTACCTCTTTTCCCGACTGGGCAGCCTGGATCAGTGCCTGCATCAGCTTGGAATCGGCACCAGTGCGGTATACGGTCTGCCGGATTGCAACGACGGATGGGTCGGTGGCCGCTTGTACGACAAAATCAATAACCGGTTGAAATGATTCAAACGGGTGGTGCAACAGAATATCGCCGCATCGAATTTGCTCGAAGATATCGGCACCTTCGCTGATTTGTGACGGCAGCGCAGGAACAAACGGCGCAAATTTCAGGTCGGGTCGATCCACCCAGTCCGGCACCTGCATTAACCGCACCAGATTGACCGGACCGTGTGTCTGATACAGATCGTCGCGTGCGAGTTCAAATTGCGCCAGCAAGAAATGGATCATCGCCTCTGAGCAGTTATCGGCTACCTCCAGACGAACCGCCGCACCAAAGTGTCGTTGCGGCAGTTCGCCTTGCAGTGCTTGGCGGAGATTTTTGGTTTCTTCGTCATCCACAAACAGCCCGGAATTGCGTGTGACACGAAACTGGTAACAGCCTTCAATCGTCATGCCGTTAAACAGTTCGTTGACGTGCGCATGCAAAATAGAAGAGAGGAACACAAAACCGTATTCACATCCGGCAATGTCTGCGGGCATACGGATAACGCGTGGTAGTGAACGTGGAGCTTGCACCACGGCTGCACCCGAATTGCGGCCAAAGGCATCACGCCCTGACAGTTCCACCACAAAATTCAGGCTCTTATTGAGTACGCGTGGGAAGGGGTGGGATGGGTCGAGGCCAATTGGCGTTAGTACGGGCATCAGTTCGCGAAAAAAATAGTCGCGAATCCATTCACTCTGCGCTGCATTCCATTGTGTACGACGAATAAAGTGAATATCGTGCTCGGCCAATTGTGGAATCAGACTATCGTTCAATAGCGTGTATTGGCGTGCGATCAACTCATTTGCGCACTGCGATACGGCGCGAAACTGCTGGAGTGGCGTCAGGCCATCTGCTGACGGCACTTTCGAATGTGCAAGAATTTGTTCCTTCAGTCCAGCCATTCGAACTTCAAAAAACTCATCCAGATTACTGGATACGATACACAGAAAGCGCAGGCGCTCAAGCAAGGGCATTTGCGGGTCTTCGGCCTGGGCAAGCACCCGGCGCTGAAACGCGAGGATACCGAGTTCACGGTTGATGAGGGCTTCGGGCTGGGGGAGTTTCATGACTGTAATCGGACGGAATGTTGCCTATGATAAAGCGCCAGCCGATTCTGTAACATGACAAATATATGACAACACCATTTATCCACCGTCAAAAACAGTGCGAATTCATGACCAGGCGTTTCTTCCGCTGACGTTTTCCATCGTTGATCCTCCCCTGCAGGGAAGAGCGGAAGGATCGTAGCCGCCGCTATCGTTGCGACTGGTCTGCAGGACAAGTTCTCCTGGAGTCAGGTAGCGGCGGGCGCTTTAGGCGCAGGTCTGACATCGGGCATTGGGGCATCCGGCCTATTGAATACCCTGCCCGAGTGGAGCCAGCCGGCAGCCAACGCCGCCAGAGATAAAGAGATAAAGAGATAAAGAGATAAATGGGAGGATAAAGGGGATAAAGGGGATAAAGGGGATAAAGGGGATAAAGGGGATAAAGGGGATAAAGGGGATAAAGGGGATAAAG
>JBEBIZ010000026.1:0-30946 GCA_040080135.1 Thiobacillaceae bacterium | reverse complement strand
CGTAGCGGTAGCCGCCGTGTTCGCGGTCGCAGAGGATGGGTGCACCGAGTTTGTTGCGCAGTTCGGCGATGAGTCGGGTGAGGGTGGAGCGCGACACGCGGAGTTCGTCTTGCAGGGCCGCACGGCTGATGGGCGTGCGGCGACCGTCGAGCGCTCGGTGCAGGCGGTAGAGGTCATCGAGTTTGCTCATGTGTCCAGAAGCAGTTGTGATTGTTGTGTGGCTGGGCAATGGGCTTGAGTCTACCCGCAGGGGGCAGGCCGTGGTTGTAAAGCCGCTAAAGCGTCAACAACCACGCTCTACCCGCGAGGGGCAGGCCGTGGTTGTAAAGCCGCTAAAGCGTCAACAACCACGCTCTACCCGCGAGGGGCAGGCCGTGGTTGTAAAGCCGTTAAAGCGTCAACAACCACGCTCTACCCGCAAGGAGCAGGCCGTGGTTGTCCCCGCAAGGGGTGGGCGTGCTCATCAAGCCGGGAGAGGGTGACAGAATGCATCGCGTAAAATCGGCTCATGACGAATGAAACCACGTTTGTATCGCTGCCAGAGCGTCTGGAGGCCTGCCTGCTTGCGTCTGCGCCCGCAGATAAAGTGGCCATGACCCATGCGTTGTGGGAGTCGTGGCAGTTGGGGCACGTCACAGCCTGTGAACAGGACGCGCGAACGGGTATTGCCTTGCCGGGGCGGCCGCTCAAGCCGGAACTGGTGTCGCCTTTGCTGGTGCCGCGCCGACGGCTGGGCAGCAAAGAAGGGCGCGCGGCGATGATTCATGCGATTACGCATATCGAATTCAATGCGATCAATCTGGCGTTGGATGCGGCGCATCGATTTGCCGACATGCCTGTCGAGTATTACGCCGACTGGTTACGCGTCGCGGCAGAAGAGGCGACGCATTTTGGCTGGCTGAATCAGCATCTGGCCAGCCTGGGTCACAGCTACGGCGACTTTGCCGCGCACGACGGCTTGTGGGAAATGGCGATGAAAACCACGCATGACCCGCTGGTGCGGATGGCGCTGGTGCCGCGTGTGCTGGAAGCGCGCGGTCTGGATGCGACCCCGGCCATCACGCGCAAGTTGCGGGAAGTGGGCGATACGCGTGCGGTGGAGATTCTGGCCGTGATCGAACGCGACGAGGTCGGACATGTGGCGGTCGGCAGTCGCTGGTTTGCGTTTTTGTGCGAGCAGCGCGGCCTGGAACCGGCTGCAACATTTCGCCGCTTGCTGGACGAATACGATGTGCCGCCGCCCCGATTGCCGCTCAATATCGAAGGGCGTCGGCAGGGCGGCTTCAGCGAGATTGAACTGGCATGGCTGTCTACGCCTGTTTCGTCCTGATTGTGTTTCGTTTCGCTTTAGCCCAGTCCCAGCGTTGTAGCCGACACGCTGGCGGGTGCGCGTTGCCATAACTGATCGAATTGCTGGTGCAGCAAAACCGCACCGGCTGCATCGTCCAGATCAAGCTGGCCCTGGCTTGCGTCTTTATCAAATCGTTTCAGAACAGCGCTGCGGTCGGCGAGCGCAAAACCGAATTCGGGGCGTTCGCTTCCGGCTTCAGTCTGTCGTATCTCGATGACATGGGAGAAATCGCGCAACAGGGTCATCAGGCGTGGACACTGGTTCTGTAGATAAGCTGGATCATCCAGCAGGATTTCGATCCGTTGCCCGGTGCCGGTCAGACAAAATTTGCGCAGGCTGTCGTAACGTTCACTCGAGTTGAATCCACCTGTATCCAGATTGCGGTCATGAATCCGAATATGGTGCTTCGCGGCTGCAATCAGCTGATCGAGCGCAGTTTGATATTCGGCCGGGGTATGGAAGAAGAAGATGTTCATGTCTGTTCCTCAACGATCTGAAGCCAGCCTGCTTCGTACCAGAAATGCAGGCGTTGCATCAGCAGTTTCGGAAATGGCGCTGCAAGATGACGGTGGTCGGCCAGCATTTTGAGCGCATCCATTTCGTCAACATCCGGGCTGAAGGCGTCGCCGTTGATAAAGAATTCTGCACCGGCGAACAACATGCGGGATTTCAGGTCGAGCGCTACGCCGTGTTTGCTGGCCAGCTTGCCAAATGCGGCCAGGCTCAGCTCTTTTTCTGGCGCATCAAAAAACACATTCGGTTTGGGATCGGACAGATAGCAGCCGGTGAACTGAGCGACATCGGCGTGGGTCCATTTGATGCGGGCGATCATGGTTTCAATCTGCTTGAGCATCGCATGGCTGATTTCCGCCGGGTGTTTTTGCAGGCTTAAACGGGGGTCAGCATACATGCCTTCGATCAATAGCGTGTCCTGTAAATGAACCAGGAATGCATGCACCAGTTCTTGCGCCGAGGCCGCGCGAAAACCGATGGAATAGGTCGTGCAGGTGTCGGTTGCCACGCCGTAATGCGCGTAATGCGGCGGCAGATAGAGCATGTCGCCGGGTCCCAGCAGCCATTCCTGCTCGGGTTTGAACTGGCGCAGAATCTTGAGCGGTACATCGTCAATCAGGCTCAGGTCTTGTTGTGCGCTGATTTGCCAGCGCCGGTGTCCGCTGCCTTGCAGCAGGAACACGTCATACGAATCGAAGTGCGGCCCGACGCTGCCGCCCGCAACCGCATAGCTCACCATCAGATCATCCAGCCGCGCATGCGGGATGAAATCGAAATGCGCGAGCAGCGCGTCGGCCTCGGGCATCAGATGGTTAAGCGACTGGATCAAAAGTGTCCAGTCGGTTTTGGGCAGCCGCTTGAAATCGGCGCGCTTGAACGGGCCGTGGTCGAGTTGCCAGTCGTGACCGCTGCCCTGAACCAGCCGCGATTCGACATCCTCCCGACCTGCCAGCATCTGCATGTCGGCCGTGCTGAGCAAACCGGCAAAATCCGGAATCGCATTTTTGATCAACAAGGGGCGCTTGTGCCAGTAGTCGCGCAGAAAGTGGGTGGGCGACAGGCCGCCTAAAAGAGTCATCATGGCTGGGTGAGTGGAGTCGTTAGCGGCAACAGATTATCATTGCTCATCCTGTTTGTTTTTTCTGCCATTAAAAATACGATGCGCCCAACTCATATCGAAACCATCCTCGACCGCGAATTTGAAAGTGCGGTTGACGGCCACCACACCCCCGTCATGCTCTGGGGGCCACCCGGTGTTGGCAAGTCGCAGATTGTGGCCAAGATCGCGGCACAACATGCGGTACCGCTGATCGATATCCGCCTGTCACAAATGGAACCGACCGATTTGCGCGGCATTCCGTTTCGTTGTGACGATCTGGTGCAATGGTCGATCCCTGCGATTTTGCCGGATGCGAAGCGCCACGGTCCTTCGGGGATTCTGTTTCTGGATGAAATCACCTCTGCGCCGCCGTCGGTGTCGGCTGCGGCGTATCAGCTTATTCTGGATCGTCGTCTGGGCGAGTACCAGGTGCCGGATGGCTGGGTGATTTTTGCGGCGGGCAACCGTCAGGGTGATCGCGGTGTGACTTATGCCATGCCTGCGCCGCTGGCTAACCGCTTTACGCATTACGAAGTCGAGGTCAATCTGGACGACTGGGTGGATTGGGCCAACACGCAGGATATCGACCCACGCGTAATTGCGTTTTTGCGCTTCCGGCCCGATCTGTTATTCAGCTTTGACGCTGCGCACAACCCGATTGCTTTCCCGAGTCCGCGTTCGTGGGAATACGCGCATCGCGCGCTGCAAAAGTTCGACCAGACCGAGCTGCTGTCGGACGCGCTGCAAGCCTGCGTCGGCCAGGCCGCCGGGCTGGAACTCAAGACCTTTGTCGATAACATGAAACAGATGCCCGACATCGACGCGATCATCAACGGCGATCTGGCCAATGTGCCTGAAGGCATCGATCTGCAATACGGCGTTGCGGCGGCACTGGTGCGTCGCGCGCTCAAGGCCGGTTCGGCGACTGAGGCGGCACCGGTCTATGGGCATATCCTGCGATATGCGCAGCGCTTTCCACAGCGCGAAATGGGCGTGATGCTGGTGAGCGATCTGCACCGCGCGGTGGGACGGCCCCTGTTTGCCGTGCCTGCGTTTGCCGAATGGGCAAACAGCATTACTGATCTGGTTTTGTATGAACACTAGAGCGGCGCTGATGGTCGGTTCGGCAGGTTTTATACCGGATTGCACGCGTAGGTCGGCAACACTTTGCCGACGTTGGCAGCCTGTCGGCAAAGTGTTGCCGACCTACGAACATTAAGCGTTATGAGCTCCAAACCGTTAGCCGCCGTTGATCCGCAGGCAATCCTGACCAAGCTTTCCGCTGCGCGCACACGGCTCATCATGGAGCGGCCTTTTCTGGGTTCGCTGGTGATGCATCTGCCACTGACCGAAGCGGCCTGGTGCAAGACCACCGGCACCGACGCGAAGGCGTTTTATTACAACCCGGATTTTGTTGCAAACCTGTCGCTGGCGCAGACCCAGTTCATCCTCGCGCACGAAGCCTTGCACTGCGCGATGGGACACACGCACCGGCGTAACCATCGCATCAAGAAACGCTGGGATGTGGCGTGCGATCACGCGGTCAACCTGATGCTGATCGAGGAAGGCTTGAAACCGCCGCTGCACGGCATCCTCGCGAATCAGGATTACGAGACGCTGTCCGCCGAAGAAATCTACCCGTTGATCCCCGAGGATACCGAGGAGGAATCATTCGACGAACACCTGTTCGACGAAAACGAATCTCAGGGCAGCCAGTCGGATCCTGACGAATCCGATCCGGCCGAGTCTGATCCAAGCGAGCGTCAGGACAATCCCGACAGCGGCAATCAGGGTGGGCAGGGGCGCGAGGGCCAGAGCGAGCCCCAGGAGAGCGACGCGGCCGGAGCGCGACCGCACGACAAGCCGAATGAACTGTCGCCAGCCGAACGTGAAGAACTCAACGAGCAATGGAAGAACCGCCTGACGGCTGCGGCACAGGCTGCGCGGCAGGCGGGCAAACTGTCGCAGTCCATGCTGCGTTGGGTCGATGACCTGCTCGCGCCGAGCCTGCCCTGGCGTGCGTTGCTGGCGCGTTACTTTATGACCAACCAGCGCGACGATTATTCCTGGCGGCGACCGTCGCGGCGCGAAGGCAGCGCCATTTTGCCGCGCCTGTCGAGCGAAGGTATCGATGTGATTGCCGCAATTGATACCAGCGGTTCCATCGGCAACGAGGAGTTGCGCGAATTCGTGACCGAACTGGATGCGCTCAAAGGTCAGGTGCGTGCCCGCGTTACCCTGTTGGCATGCGATTACAAAATATCGGATAACAGCCCGTGGGAGTATGAGCCGTGGGATGCGATGGATTTGCCGAAGGATGTGGAAGGCGGGGGGGGTACGGATTTCAGGCCGGTATTTGACTGGGTTGAGCTGGAAAACCGCAGCCCGAATCTGCTGGTGTATTTCACCGATGCCGAAGGCGATTTCCCCAGGTTTGCGCCGAGCTATCCAGTGATCTGGCTGGTCAAGGGCAAGGGCGTTGTGCCCTGGGGCGAACGCGTGCAACTCAATTGAGCGAGCCAATTGAATTGAATAAGCCTGACGAATCGAATGCTCCCAGCCTGGAAGCGGGTCGCGTTCGCAGTTTTTTATTCGAGCAACTCGATATCCGGGGCGCGTGGGTCCAACTCGACCGGACCTGGCGCGACATGATCGCCGGGCGCGGCTATGCAGCGGCCACCACCGCTTTGCTGGGCGAGATGGCCGCCGTGACGGCTTTGATGGCGGGCAATCTCAAGCAACCGGGGCGGCTCACCTTTCAGTTGCGCGGTGAGGGTGCCGTTAACCGGCTGGTGATGGATTGCAATGAGCAAATGCAGCTGCGCGGCATGGCGCATGAAGCGCCAAAGAATGAAACCATGGCGCATGAAAGCCTGGCGCTTGAATCGGGCATGCTTGATGAATTGCTGGGTGAAGGATTTCTGACGCTGACACTGGATGCGCCCGATATGCGGCAGCCGTATCAAAGCCAGGTGCCGCTCATAGGCGACAGTCTGGCGGCAGTGTTTGAACACTACCTTGCCCAGTCTGAACAGCAGCCTGCGCGACTTTGGTTGGCGGCTAACGAAAAAACGGCGGCGGGGCTGTTTCTGCAAGCCTTGCCGCGCGCGCATGAACGCGATGAGGACGGCTGGAACCGGGTGCAAATACTGGCCAATACGCTGAGCCATGATGAATTGCTGAAGTTCAATTCGATGGATCTGCTGGCGCGGCTGTTTCCGGAGGAAGATGTGCGCGTGTATGACCCGAGACCTGTGGCGTGGCATTGCCCCGAAGACTGGGTGAAGATTGCCGCGATGCTGCGCTCGATTGGCCGCGCGGAATGCGAGTCGATTGTGCAGGAAGTCGGCGAAATACATGTGCATGACGAGATATGCAATCGTGACTATCGTTTGAACGCGACGGATGTAGGTAAACTTTTCAGTCAATGAGTGAACGGGAGGCGGTGATGCAAAAACGACTATTGTCTTTGGCTGTGTTGATCGGAGTTGGATTGATCCCTACAGCGTACGCCGCTGAAACCGGACGCTATCAAGCCATTGCGCTGGACGGTGATGCGACAGCCCGCACCGGAAGCCGCGTGCTGATTATCGACAGCCAGGACGGCCACGTCTGGACATGGAGTGGCAACGAGCTGATGCCGGATAAGGGAAATGGCCGACGCTATGGCTCAGCGTTTGTCTATCAGGGAAAAGTGCGGCCGGGCAGCAAAGCTGGAGAGATCGTGGACGCGCAGCCCAAGTGACACGGGCTTTTATTAACTAACGGCAACGGTACAAACATGGCTCGTCCAGAAAGAATTCGCCTCGGAGATTTGCTGGTCAAGGAAGAACTGATTTCCGAGTCCGTACTGGCAGCGGCGCTGGCGGAACAGAAACAGACCGGGCGACGCCTGGGGCAGGTGCTGATCAAGTCCGGTGTGGTGACTGAAGAAGCGATTGCCAAGGGGCTGGCCCATCAACTGGGCTTGCAGTTCGTCGACTTGAAACAGGCCGAAATCGACCCAGAGGCGCTTAAACTTTTGCCCGAAGGCCCCGCCCGGCGGCTGCGCGTAGTTCCGCTTAAGATCATGACCCGGTTGCAGGAGCGGGGTTTGGTTGTGGGCATGGCCGACCCCGGTGACTTGTTTGCGTATGACGAGCTGGTTCGGCTCACCCAGCAGGAAATCCATATTGCGGTGGTGACGGAAAGCGATCTGCTCATCGCCTACGATCGCTTTTATCGGCGCACCGAAGAAATCAGCGGCTTTGCCCGAGAGCTGGAAGACTCGCTCAAAGGCGGCACGGATACGCTGCTGGATGCGTTGAACGCCGAAGCCGGTTCGCCCGATGCGCCTGTGGTGCGTCTGATCCAGACTGTGTTTGAAGATGCGCTGCAAGTGCGCGCGTCGGATATTCACATCGAGCCGCAGGAAAAAAAGCTGGTCATCCGTTTTCGCATCGACGGCGTGCTGCATCAGCAAAGCGAGGCCGACAGCAGCGTGGCATCGGCCATGTCGATGCGCCTCAAGATCATGTCGGGGCTGGATATTTCGGAGAAGCGCCTGCCGCAGGACGGACGTTTTCAGATCATGCTCAAAGGCCGTCCGCTGGACGTGCGCCTGTCCACCTTGCCCACCCAGTATGGCGAATCCATCGTCATGCGCCTGCTTGCGACCGATACCGGACTGCTGGATTTGCAACGCATCGGCATGCCGGAAGAGATGCTGGCACGTTATCGCGCCATCATCGCGCGACCGAACGGCCTGGTGCTGGTGACAGGGCCGACGGGTAGCGGCAAAACGACCACGCTGTACGCCTCGCTTGCCGCGCTCAATGGTGTGGAGCGCAAAATCATTACCGCTGAAGACCCGATTGAATATCGTCTGCCCGGCGTGATGCAGGTGCAGGTCAACGAAAAAATCGAACTGACGTTTTCGCGCGTGCTGCGCTCGGTCTTGCGGCAAGACCCGGATGTGGTGCTGGTCGGCGAAATGCGCGACGCCGAAACCGCGCAAATCGGTTTGCGCGCTGCGCTCACCGGCCACCTGGTGTTTTCTACCCTGCACACCAACGATGCCGCCAGCACGCCGGTGCGCCTGCTCGACATGGGCACGCCGCGCTTCATGGTGGCGACCGCACTGCAAGCGGTTGTGGCGCAACGTCTGGTCAGGCAAGTGTGCTGGCATTGCACGAGTCCGCATGTACCCACTCCAGGTGAAACCAGTTGGCTCGAAAGCATGGGCAGCAGCGACACCAGCGGCTTTACCGAAGGCGCTGGTTGCCAGCAGTGCAACCACACCGGCTACCGTGGGCGCATGGCCGTGTACGAAATGCTGGAAATGACCCCCGCGCTGGCGCACGCCGCCAACCAGGCTGACCCGCGTGATTTTCTGGTGGCAGCGCGGCAGTCCATGGCAGGACACACCCTGGGGCACAACGCGCTGGCACTGGCGCGTACCGGTAAAACCAGCCTGGCCGAAGCGGTCAAGATCAGCAATCAGGGCGAGGATTAAGCGTGGCGCTATTTCTTTATAAAGCCCGCAACACGCGCGGCGAACTGCAAAAAGGCCGGTTCGAGGGCGACACCTCCAACATGGTCGCCGATCATCTGCTGGCTTCGGGGTTGATTCCGGTGGATATTCGGGCGTTGCCCGATCCGGTGGAATTCAATCTCGGCGAAATACTCGGCAAAAACCGCTCCAAAGCCATCAGCCTGGTAGACCTGCAACTGTTCTCGCGCCAGCTTCACACGCTGCTTAAAGCCGGTGTGCCGATTTTGCGTGCGCTATCCAGCCTGCGCGAGGCCAGCGTCAACTCCGGCTTTGCCAAAGTGCTGGCCGACATCAACGACGGCCTGGGGCAGGGGCGGGAATTGTCCTTGTGCCTGGCGCGCCATCCCAAAGTGTTCGACAGTTTTTACCTCGCCATGACCCGCGTCGGCGAGATGACGGGCCGTCTCGATACCGTGCTGGACCGGCTGGCGGTGCATCTGGACTTTGAGCGGCGCGCCCGCGAGCAGGTCAAGGGCGCAGTGCGTTATCCGCTGTTTGTGGTGATTGCGCTGGTGGTTGCAATCGGTGTGATCAATCTTTTTGTCATCCCCGCGTTCTCCAAAGTGTATGCCGGGATGCACGCCGACCTGCCCTTGATGACGAAAATTTTGATCGCCACCTCGGCCTTCACCAAGGAATATATTCATTGGCTGATTGGCGGGCTGGGCGTGGCGCTGCTCGGGTTTCGCGCCTGGAGCCATACCCCGAAAGGGCGGTATATCTGGGATCGTTTCAAACTGCGGCTGCCCATCATCGGCAAAATCCTGCGCAAATCCGCACTGGCGCGATTCGCCCGCAGCTTTGCGCTGGCCTCGCGTTCGGGCGTGCCTATTCTGCAAGTGCTGACCGTGGTGTCGGCGGTGGCTGACAACAGCTATTTCGCCGAAAAAATCAGCAGCATGCGCGAAGGCGTAGAGCGCGGCGAATCGCTGCTGCGTACCGCCACCCTGGCAGGAATCTTTACCCCCGTGGTGCTGCAGATGCTGGCCGTCGGCGAAGAAACCGGCGAACTCGATACCCTGCTGCAGGAAATTGCCGAAATGTACGAACAGGAAGTGGAATACGAAATCTCCACCCTGTCGCAACAGATCGAGCCCATCCTCATCACCGCGCTGGGGGCAATGGTGCTGGTGCTTGCGCTGGGTGTCTTCCTGCCGATCTGGGACATGGGATCAAAAACCTTCGGGCATTAAATTCAAGGTTGGGCTTCATTTCATTCAGCCTACTCGTTTGCTGGTGAGGTTGGCATTTTTAATACAACCAATCACTCTGCCCGCAACGCCGCCACCGGATTCAACTGCATCTCGTTTATCGTCGGCATCATCCCAGCGGCCAGGCCGATCTCGGCGATGCGTTCGGTCTTATCCCGATCATTTATTTTCGACAGTGTGTTGGTGTTGGGTTACAATGCGTGCTCTTTTTTGCAGGCGCGTAGCTCAGCTGGTTAGAGCACCACCTTGACATGGTGGGGGTCGTTGGTTCGAGTCCAATCGCGCCTACCAATAATTTGTGTCGGGATGACAAAAAATGGGTTTTCGAACTACTCGTGGTATTGAATAGATAACGAGCCTGTTGATGTGACAACGCGGTGTATGCCGTGATGAATAAACAAAAAACGGCTCTGGCCGCGATGTCTTGATGAAATGCGGCTTTAGCCGCATTTTTTTATGGGTGGAATTGCAATGCCTGTTATTACTTTACCGGATCAGTCGCAGCGCCAGTTCGATCGGGCGGTGACGGTACATGAAGTGGCTGCATCGATTGGTGCGGGTCTGGCGCGGGCGGCGCTGGCGGGTCGGGTTAACGGAGTGCTGGTCGACACATCGTTTGTGATTGCAGATGACGCGCAACTGGCGATCATTACCGATAAGGATGCAGACGGTCTGGACATGATTCGCCATTCCACTGCGCATTTGCTGGCGTATGCGGTGAAGACGCTGTTTCCGGAGGCACAGGTGACCATCGGCCCGGTAATCGATGAAGGTTTTTACTACGATTTCTCATACAAACGCCCGTTTACGCCTGAAGACTTGGTGCTCATCGAAAAGAAGATGGCCGAGCTGGCCAAGCAGGATATTCCGGTGACGCGTACGGTGATGCCGCGCGATGAAGCGGTGACGTTCTTCAACGGTTTGGGCGAGCATTACAAGGCGGAGATTATCGCCAGCATTCCTGCAGGGCAGGATATTTCGCTGTATCGCGAAGGCGATTTTATCGACCTCTGTCGCGGGCCGCATGTGCCGTCCACGGGCAAGCTCAAGGTCTTCAAGCTGATGAAGGTGGCGGGGGCATATTGGCGCGGCGACTCCAAAAACGAAATGTTGCAGCGCATTTACGGCACAGCCTGGGCGAAGAAGGAAGACCTGGAGGCGTATCTGTTCCGGCTGGAAGAGGCTGAGAAACGCGATCATCGCAAGCTTGCCAGACAACTTGACCTCTTGCACATGCAGGACGAAGCGCCGGGCATGGTGTTCTGGCATCCCAAGGGCTGGATCGTGTGGCAGCAGATCGAGCAATACATGCGCCAGAAGTTTGTCGAATATGGCTATCAGGAAGTGCGCACGCCGGCGGTGATGGATCGCAGCCTGTGGGAAAAGTCCGGCCACTGGGACAACTACCACGACAACATGTTTACCACCGCGTCGGAGAACCGCGACTATGCGGTGAAGCCGATGAACTGCCCCGGCCATGTGCAGATTTTCAATAGTGGGTTGCATTCGTACCGCGACTTGCCCTTGCGCCTGGCCGAATTCGGTTCCTGCCATCGCAATGAGCCGTCGGGCGCGCTGCACGGCATTATGCGGGTGCGCGGTTTTACCCAGGACGATGCCCATATTTTCTGCACCGAAGACCAGATCGAGGCAGAGGTAGCTGACTTTATCGTCATGCTGCAAAAGGTGTACGCTGATTTTGGGTTTAGCGATGTACTGGTCAAGTTATCAACCAGGCCTGCCAAGCGTGTTGGTTCGGACGAAAGCTGGGACAAGGCGGAGGCCGCGCTGGCCGGGGCGCTGGACCGGAATAAGCTGGCCTACGACCTGCAACCCGGTGAGGGTGCGTTTTACGGACCCAAGATTGAGTTTACGCTTAAAGACTCACTGGGGCGGCTGTGGCAATGCGGCACGATCCAGCTCGACCCCAACTTGCCAGCGCGCCTCGGTGCCGAGTTTGTCGACGAGGACAACAGCCGTAAAACGCCGTTGATGCTGCATCGCGCCATTCTGGGTTCGATGGAGCGCTTCATCGGGATTCTGATCGAGCACCATGCAGGAAATTTCCCGATGTGGCTGGCCCCGGTACAGGTGATGGTGATGAATATCAGCGAGCGCCAGGCTGAATACGCCGAAAAAGTCACCTTGGCATTGCGTAGTGCAGGCATTCGTGTAGTGTCGGACTTGAGTAATAACAAGATTACCTATAAAATCCGCGAACATAGCATGCAGAAGCTGCCGTATCAGGTGGTAGTGGGCGACAAGGAAATGGAGACTGGAATGGTCGCCGTCCGGGTTCGCGGCAACCAGGATCTGGGGCAACTCGGCTTGGAAGATTTGATTGCCCGGTTGAAAACCGAGATTCTCGACAGGGCAGGGTAGATAGACAGACGAGGAGCGAAGCAGGCTTTCGCTCCTCGTCTTTTTCGCGCCGTTAAAGCGCATTATTTGGAGTACGACTCATCGCGACGGACAAGCAGACACGTATCAACGGGGAAATTACAGGCACCGAAGTACGTTTGGTAGGAAAAGATTCGGAACAGCTAGGCATCGTTAAAGTTTTCGATGCGTTGCGTATGGCAGAAGAGGCAGAGCTGGACCTGGTGGAAATTGCGCCCCAGGCCGTGCCGCCAGTATGCCGCCTCATGGATTACGGCAAGTTCAAGTACCAGGAGAGCAAGAAGCAGCACGATGCCAAGCTGAAACAGAAGCAGGTGCAGATCAAGGAAATCAAGTTTCGCCCCGGTACGGACGAAGGTGATTACCAGATCAAGCTGCGCAATCTGACCAAGTTTCTGGAAGAAGGTGACAAGACCAAAATTACGTTGCGCTTTCGCGGACGTGAGATGGCACACCAGGAAATCGGCATGGCGCAGTTGCGTCGGGTGTCAACCGATCTGGCCGAGATTGCCGTGACCGAGCAGTTTCCCAAGATGGAAGGCCGCCAGCTGGTGATGATGCTGGCGCCGAAGAAAAAAGTTTGAAGATTTAGAGACCGACGCTTCTCTGAGAGCGTCAAAATAAGTGTGGCCGGGTTTGTGAAGCATTCCGACAAGGAATCACCTGCGGTTGCATAGATGAAAAAGGAAGTGGTATGCCTAAGATGAAAACCAAGAGCGGCGCCGCCAAGCGGTTTCGCGCATTGGGTAGCGGTAAGTTCAAGCGCTCGCATGCGTTCATGCGTCACATTCTCACCAAGAAAAGCACCAAGCGGAAACGTCAGTTGCGCGGCATGGAAACAGTCAATGCCAGCAACCACAAAGAAGTTTCACGCATGATGCCCTACGCATAAGGAGAGAATAGATGCCACGCGTAAAACGGGGTGTAACCGCCCGAGCCAGTCATAAACGTGTTCTTGCGCTAGCCAAAGGCTATCGCGGTCGTCGCAAGAACGTCTTCCGGGTCGCCAATGAGGCGGTGATGAAAGCGGGGCAGTATCAGTACCGCGACCGTCGCCAGCGTAAGCGCCAGTTCCGTACTTTGTGGATTGCGCGTATTAACGCTGCCGCCCGCGAGCACGGCCTGACCTATAGCGTGTTCATGAACGGCATGACCCGCGCTGCCATCGGCATCGACCGTAAAGTGCTGTCCGATATCGCGATTTTCGATAAGGGTGCATTCGCCAAGATTGTTGATCAGGTCAAGGCTAAACTGGCAGCTTAATTTGCCACCAAGTAACAAAAAAAGGCCGAAAGGCCTTTTTTTGTTTGTGTGAGCGAGAGATAAAACATATTCATGCGTAATCCAAACGAAATCGTCGCCGAGGCTATTGCCGCGATCAACGGCTGTTCTGATTTGCCGACGCTGGAGCAGGTTAAAGCCGGTTTTCTAGGTAAGAGCGGCACGTTGACCGAACTTTTGAAAAGCCTGGGCGGGATGCCAGCCGAGGAGCGTAAATCTGCCGGTGCCCGGATCAACGAAGCGAAGCAGGCAGTCGAGGCGGTATTGAAGGCGCGGCGCGAGGCCTTGCAACAGGCCGAGCTGGTACATCAGCTTGCCGCCGAAACGATTGATGTGACGCTGCCGGGACGCGGTGTGGAACGTGGCGGTTTGCATCCGGTCTCGCGTACTTTGTCGCGCATTCAGGCGCTATTTCGTTCGATTGGTTTTGAGGTGGCGACCGGACCTGAAATCGAAACCGATTTCTATAATTTCACCGCGTTGAATATCCCCGAAGACCATCCGGCGCGTGCGATGCACGATACGTTTTATCTCCAGTCGGGCGAGCTTTTGCGTACCCATACTTCACCGGTGCAGGTGCGCTATATGCAGACGCATCAGCCGCCGTTGCGCATCATCGCGCCAGGGCGGGTGTACCGCTGCGATTCCGATGTGACGCACACGCCGATGTTCCACCAGGTCGAAGGCCTGTGGGTGGACGAGACCGTGTCGTTTGCGGATTTGAAAGGCGTGTTGGCGGACTTCATGCGCAACTTTTTTGAGCGCGAAGATTTGCCGGTTCGCTTTCGACCCTCGTTTTTTCCCTTCACCGAACCGTCCGCAGAAATGGATATCGGCTGCGTGATGTGCGGCGGCGACGGTTGTCGTGTCTGCTCGCATACCGGCTGGCTGGAAGTGCTCGGCTGCGGCATGGTGCATCCGAACGTGTTCAAACACGTCAACATCGATACTGAGCGCTACCTCGGGTTTGCCTTCGGTCTGGGGGTGGAACGGCTGGCCATGCTGCGTTATGGCGTTGACGATTTACGTTTGTTCTTCGAGAACGACCTGCGTTTTCTCAAACAATTCAACTAAGGCGCGATTCTCATGCAATTTTCTGAAGCCTGGCTGCGCAGTCTGGTCAACCCCGCCCTCGATACGACGCAACTGGCGCATCTGCTGACGATGGCCGGGCTGGAAGTGGAAGCGCTGGAACCCGCCGCGCCGCCCTTCGACCAAGTTATTGTGGCCGAGATTTTGTCTGCCGAAAAACATCCCGATGCGGATCGTTTGCGCGTGTGCCAGGTTGATGTGGGCGAAAGCGCACCCGTCACGATCGTCTGCGGTGCGCCAAATGCGGCGGCAGGATTAAAGGTACCGTGTGCGCGGCCCGGGGCGAAATTGCCGGGAATCGAAATCAAGGTCGCCAAGGTGCGCGGTGTCGAATCCTTCGGCATGTTGTGCTCGACCAAAGAACTTGGTTTGAGTGGCGAAGCGGACGGTCTAATGGTGCTGGAAAGTGATGCGCCAGTGGGCGAGGATTTTCGTTCCTATTTGAACCTGAACGACACGCTCGTTACCCTCAAACTCACGCCCAACCGTGCTGACTGTCTGTCGATGCAGGGTATCGCGCGTGAAGTCGGGGCGATTACCCATACCGAAACCCGCTTGCCGAGCATTACGGAACCGGCGAGTGAAATCAGCGATACGCTGGCGGTGCGCATCTCCGCGCCAGAGGCATGTCCCCTGTATCTCGGGCGTGTGGTGCGCGGCATCGATGCGCAGGCGGCTACGCCGCGCTGGATGGCAGAGCGCCTTCTACGCAGCGGTATCCGTCCACTCAGCGCGCCGGTGGATATTACCAATTACGTCTTGCTTGAACTCGGTCAGCCGATGCATGCGTTTGCCCTGTCGCGTTTGCAAGGCGGCATTGACGTGCGCATGGCGCAGACGGGTGAAAAACTGGAATTACTCAGCGGACAGATGGCCGAGCTTGCGCCGGATATGCTGGTGATTGCCGACGACACGGGGCCAGTCGCTGTCGCCGGCATCATGGGCGGGCTGGCGACCAGCGTCGAACGCTTTTCGGTGGATGTGTTTCTCGAAGCGGCGTTCTTTGCGCCCGCCGCGATTGCAGGACGGGCACGCCGGCTCGGGCTGTCCACGGATGCTTCGCACCGCTTCGAGCGTGGCGTGGACTTTGCCGCAACGCGACAGGCGATGGAACGTGCGACCCAATTATTGATTGATATCTGCGGTGGCCGCGCCGGGCCGATTGTCGAACAGGTGGCGAATCTGCCGCAGCGTCATCCGATCAGCTTGCGTTTGGCGCGCTTGCAGCGCGTGGTGGGTATTGAACTGGATGCTGAACAGGTGACGCGTGATTTGCGGGCGCTGGGTGCTATTGTCGAGCGCACCGGGGCCGATCAAGATGACGACACGCTGCGGGTAACGCCGCCGAGTTTTCGTTTTGATCTCGCAATCGAAGAAGACTTGATCGAAGAGGCTGTGCGGCTGTTTGGCTACGACAACATCCCCGCGCAGCCCCCCGCTGCGCCCTCCAGCATGTTGCCGCAGGACGAAACCCGGCTGGACGACGATGCGTTGCGTCACGCACTGGTGGGTCTCGATTATCAGGAAGTGATTACCTATAGCTTCATCGATCCTGCAATGGAAGCGAGCTTGTTGGGTAACAGCACGCCGCTGGTGTTGGTCAATCCGCTCGCGAGCCAATTGTCGGCCATGCGCACTTCGTTGTGGGGCGGGCTGGTCGAAACACTGCGCCACAATCTCAACCGTCAACAAGAGCGCATACGGATTTTTGAGTTGGGGCGGGTGTATCTGAGTGCGGACGGCAAGCTCGATCAGCCGATGCGGCTGGGCGGGCTGGTGATGGGTAACGCTGCGCCTGAGCAATGGGGCGTGCCTGCGCGCCGGATCGATTTCTTTGATGTGAAGGGCGACATTGAACGCCTGTTTGGCAGTGCGGTGGACACCTGGCGTGGCGAACATTCCGCTTTGCACCCCGGGCAGTGTGCGCAACTCGTGGTCAATGGCAAGCCTATCGGCTGGCTCGGTGTCCTGCATCCGCGTCTGGTGCAGGAATTGGGCTTGACTGCTGCCCCGGTGCTGTTTGAACTCGACCTGGAAAACGTCACCCAACTTGCATTGCCGCGTCACGTGGGCATTTCCCGCTTCCCGTCAGTACGGCGTGATCTGGCGTTTGTGATGGATGCCACTATCCCCGTTGGCGATGTATTGGCAGCGTTACAACAGTCGGCGGCACCTATTGTTTCTGACCTGAATTTGTTCGATCAATACCGTGGGCGCGGCATCGCTGAAGACCAAAAAAGCCTTGCGTTCCGGGTAGTTATGCAAGATACTCAACGCACGCTGACGGACACGGAAGTAGAGGATGCGGTGGCAAAATTGGCCGACGCAGTTATCCGTCAATTCAACGCGACGCTGCGTTCATAAGTGCGGTGTTCATAAAAACGGTGTTCATAAAAATCGCAACAAGCTGAAAAAGCATTATGACGACTCTAACCAAAGCGGATCTGGCTGAACTCTTGTTCGAAAAAGTAGGTTTGAACAAGCGCGAGGCCAAAGATATTGTGGAATCGTTTTTTGACGAGATACGCAATGCTTTGGAGCAGGGCGATATCGTCAAATTATCCGGCTTTGGAAATTTCCAGTGCCGCGAAAAACCGCAGCGACCCGGTCGCAATCCCAAAACCGGTGAGGAAATGCCTATTTCCGCACGCCGGGTTGTGACGTTTCACGCCAGTCAAAAACTAAAATCCCAGGTAGAAGGCGCAAACCCGGAAGGCATCAAGCTTGGAACTCCAGGCACCGAGTGAACTGCCGCCGATTCCGGCCAAGCGCTACTTCACCATTGGCGAAGTCTCCGAGTTGTGTGCAGTCAAAGCGCACGTACTGCGTTACTGGGAGCAGGAATTTACCCAGCTACGCCCGGTCAAGCGGCGCGGCAACCGGCGCTATTACCAACATCATGAAGTTCTGCTGATCCGGCGTATCCGCGAATTACTTTATCTGGATGGTTTCACCATCAGTGGTGCGCGGCAGCGACTCGAACAGGAACCGGGGACCGTCGCATCGGTTCCGGCTTCGACTGAGGCATCGAATGCATTCAATCTGCGCGCAGAGCTGCTCGATATTCTGAAAATATTGACGTGAATCTTCCCCTCCACACACAAGCTCTGGTAGAATGCGGGGCTTCGTCGGAGCGTGGCGCAGCCTGGTAGCGCACTTGCATGGGGTGCAAGGGGTCGGAAGTTCGAATCTTCTCGCTCCGACCAATATCACTGGCAGGTTCAAATCCTGTACATCAGTTCTGCATTAAAAATCAAAATAAATTCGTTTCGCCCATTACGTATGGCAGATCAAAATCTGATTCGCCAAGCCTGCATGAGAATCAAAATCTGATTCTCATGCCGCATCAATAACGATGCGTGAGTGCTAGAATCCCTGCATGTTTGCGGATCGTTATTTCCCCTTTATTCCTCAGCCCGATTCCTGCAATTGTGCCGCTTTGTGCGCGCATTATTTTTTGGCGGATGGCCGTTAATGCGCATTCTGTTATCTAACGACGATGGTTATTTTGCACCGGGTCTGGCTGCGCTTGCCAGGGCTTTGCAAAGCATCGCCGATATTACGGTGGTGGCACCCGAGCGTGATCGCAGTGGCGCGTCCAATTCGCTGACGCTGGATCGGCCCTTGATCTTGCGCCAGGCGCCGAGTGGTTTTTATTACGTCAACGGCACGCCGACCGACTGCGTCCATCTTGCAGTGACCGGTATGCTGGATCATATGCCGGACATGGTGATTTCCGGTATCAACCATGGTGCGAATATGGGCGACGACACGATTTATTCGGGCACCGTGGCCGCAGCTACCGAAGGCTATCTGCTGGGAATTCCATCGCTTGCGGTATCGCTGGCTGATTACAAGGATGGGCATTTTGAAACGGCGGCGCAGGTTGTGGTCGATCTGGTGCAGCGCCTTCAGTCACAACCGTTTATTGAACCGATGTTGCTGAATATTAATGTGCCGGATCGCCCTGCTGCGGAACTGGGGGGGGTGAATGTGACCCGCCTGGGCAAGCGCCACAAAGCGGAGTCCGTGGTGAAATCCACTAACCCGCGTGGGCAAATTGTGTATTGGGTGGGTGCGGCAGGCCTGGCTCAGGATGCAGGTGAAGGAACGGATTTTGATGCGGTGGCGAAAGGGCAGGTTTCGATCACGCCTTTGCAGATGGATCTCACCCGCTTTAACCAGATGGATGCTGTGCGCACATGGCTGAAACGGTAAGCACGCGCGCCGGTATCGGCATGACCTCGGCGCGCACGCGAGGCCGAATGCTGGATCGTCTGCGCGAGCTGGGTATCCAGGACGAAATGGTGCTGGCTGCGATGGGTGTGGTGCCGCGTCATTTGTTTGTTGACCAGGCGCTGGAGTCCCGCGCCTATGAAGACGACGCATTGCCAATCGGGTTTGGCCAGACGATTTCCAGCCCGTATGTGGTGGCGCGCACATGCGAACTGGCGCGACAAGGCAGGCCGCTGGATCGGGTGCTGGAGATTGGTCTCGGCTGTGGTTATCAGGCAGCGGTGCTGGCGCAGATTGCGCGTGAAGTGATTTCGCTGGAACGGATTGCGGCGCTGGTTGGGCGTACGCGCCCGCGCTTGCGCGAGCTGCGGATCAATAATGTCAAACCCAAGCACGGCGATGGCATGCTGGGACTCAAAGAGATGGCGCCGTTTGATGCCATCGTGATCGCTGCCGCATTTGCCGAGGTGCCCGAGGCCTTGAAACAGCAATTGGCTGATGGCGGTCGCCTGGTCATGCCGCTTGGCAACACGGCGCAACACCTGTGTGTGATTGAGCGCGAGGGTGAGTTGTTTCACGAGCGGCATCTGGAAGCCGTTAAATTTGTTCCACTTCTGCCGGGCGTTGCATGAGAGGCGCGCTCTTTGTCTTATTGTCAGCATTGTCAGGGTGCGCTATTTACGGACCCGCGCCAGTGACTGAGCGCAGCGCGCCCTCAACTCAAGCCAAACCCAAGCCTAAACCCGAGTCGGTCTCCGTGCGCCCCGCGCCACATCCGATCATCGCGTCAAGTGGCGGGCTGTATACAGTGCAAAAAGGCGACACCCTGTACGGCATTGCGTTTGCAAATAATCTCGATCACCGAGATCTTGCAGCCTGGAATAACTTGGCTTCGGTAGATGTGATCCGGGTGGATCAGGTTTTGCGTTTATCGGCACCTGCCGGGGTGCAGGCCGCCAATAAAGGCGTCGAGATTCAAGCGCTGAAATCCGAGCTGCCTGTACAGGCCAAACCTTTGTCCGAGCCGCCATTATTGCGCGACCCGCAGGCCGTGTTATTGCCCTACAGCGAGGCTAACTGGGTGCAAGCCAACGCCAGTGCCGCTCGCTCCGCATTACCTCCTGTTGCGAAAGTTGAACCTGTAACCACTCCAGCAGAACCGCCGGTCGTTGTGACCACGCCGTCTCAAACTGGAACGACCCCGCCAGCATCGGCTCAGCCCGGCGCAACGGAAGACTGGTTATGGCCAGCCAGGGGCGTGCTTAAAGGGCGCTTTGGCGACGGCGGCGGTAAGGGGATTGATATCGTGGGCGAACGCAATACGCCAGTGGTCGCTGTCGCACCTGGCCGGGTGGTGTATAGCGGCGCGGGCTTGCGCGGCTATGGCCGCCTGCTGATTATCAAACACCCGGGAGAGTTTTTAAGTGCGTATGCTCATAACCAAAGTGTGCTGGTTAAAGAGGGCGACACGGTCAGTGCGGGGCAGAAAATCGCTTTGATGGGCGACAGCGATGCGGATCACGTCAAACTGCATTTTGAAGTCCGCCAATATGGTCGCCCGCTGGACCCCATGAAGTATCTCCCGAGCCCGCCATGAGCCGCGACACTGCCGACGAAAACGAAGCACTCCTGCCTGATGAAGAGCCAGGCGAGGATGAGATAGCGGCGGAATCCGGTGCGGCGGACCACGCAGTCGACGATGTGCCGGATGACCTGGCATCGGCCATTCTTGGCGAAGCTCAGGTTGACGTGACGCAGCTCTATCTCAATGAAATTGGCCGGGCGCCGCTTTTGACTGCAAGCGAGGAAGTCGCGCTGGCGCGCCAGGTCAAGCTGGGCAATTTCGATGCGCGCCAGACTATGATCGAGCGCAATCTGCGGCTGGTCGTGAACATTGCCAAGCACTACGCCAATCGCGGCCTGACCTTGCTTGATCTGGTGGAGGAGGGCAACCTCGGCCTGATCCACGCGCTCGAAAAATTCGACGCCGAACGCGGCTTCCGGTTTTCGACATATGCCACCTGGTGGATACGCCAGAATATCGAACGCGCCATCATGAATCAGTCGCGCACGATCCGGCTGCCGGTTCACATCATTAAAGAACTCAATATTTATCTGCGCGCCAAGCGCCATCTGGAAACACATGGCATCGCCGATGCTTCATCCGACGACATCGCCGCACTCACCGGACACCCCGTCGAAGATGTCCGTCGCATCATGCAATTGAACGAACGCATGGGATCGCTCGACGCGCCGCTCGACATCGATCCCGGCTTGTCCCTGGGGGAAGCCGTTGCCGACGACAACGCCCATCTGCCCGAAGATGCCTTGCAGCTCGAAGAGGTTCAGCATCACGTGCACGAATGGATGAGCCAGCTCAGCGATAAACAACGCTGGGTGATTGAGCGCCGTTTTGGGCTGAATGGTCAAGAGGCCTGCACGCTCGAAGACTTGGCGGTTGAGCTCAACGTTACGCGCGAGCGTATCCGGCAAATCCAGATGGAATCACTGCGCGTACTGCGTCAATTGCTGCGCCGACGCGGCATGGACAAAGACGAACTGTTTTGATGGACTGGTCGACTATCCGCACCGTTCTGCTTGACATGGACGGTACGTTGCTGGATTTGCACTACGATAATTACTTCTGGCTCGAGCATGTCCCGCGTCGTTACGCGGAATATCACGGCATCGAGCCTGGCCTCGCGCGCGCACAGCTATTCGAACAATTCGCCCGCCACAGCGGCACACTTAACTGGTACTGCACGGATTTCTGGAGCAGCGAACTGGCGCTGGACATCGTTCAGCTCAAACAGGAAGTCGCGCACCTGATTGCCGTGCGTCCCGATGTGCCCGCTTTTCTTGATGCCGTGCGCCACACGGGTCGCCGTCTGGTGATCGTGACCAATGCCCATCCCGATAGCCTGGGCCTGAAAATGCAGGAGACCGGGCTGGAACCGTATTTCGACGCGCTGATTTCATCGCATCAAATTGGCCTGCCCAAAGAGCATCCTGATTTTTGGAGCGGTCTGCAAAAAATGGAACCGTTTGATGTTAAACACACCTTGTTTGTTGACGACAGTTTGCCTGTGTTGCGTAGCGCGCAAGCCTACGGCATCGGCCATTTGCTTGCAGTGTGCAATCCTGATTCACGGCAACCGCATAAGGACTGCGGAGAGTTCATCGCAATCACCAGCTTTGCCGAGGTGATGCCGGGTGGTGAGGTGTTGGCAAAGCTGAATCAAGGGCGTGCCGAGTTGGCATGATGCCGCTGTCGCATGCCGCGCAAAGTCACGTTGGGCACGGTGATGACTGTCCCTTCGCGGCGTTGATCGGCGGCGCCGTACTGAATGCCTGTTTTTAAATCAATCGCTATGCCCTGAACCGAGCCGATAGTCGCGGTGCAGGCATGGCTGCCGCGCTCGCCGAAGCTTTGGTGGCCGAGCGCGCGGAGTGCATCCTGGGTCGGGATACTGAAACGTGCTTGCATGAAAGGAGCGATACCTTCGCAGCTTACGGTTCCGGCGGCATCGGTCACTGACAGGCGGGGCGCATCGATAGCCTGCTGCAGACTCATGTGGTGGTCGATCAGATTGAGTGTGGTGTTGAGCACCGAGTTGATGATGGTCGAACCGCCTGGCGAGCCATAAGCTGCAAACGGTTTTTTACCTTTGAACAGCATCATCGGTGCCATGCTCGAACGGGGGCGCTTGTGCGGTGCAATATCGTTGGCACCGGGATTGCCGGTGGTGCGGTTGGCAGCAGGCACGAAGTTGAAATCGGTAAGTTCGTTATTGAGCAAAAAACCATAGCTTGGCACGGTGATGCCGCTACCCCAGGTGTTTTCGATGGTGCTGGTGTAGCTGACGATATTGCCCCAGTGATCGACAATGGAAAAATGCGTGGTGTGCAGACCTTTTTCGACTTCAGAAGGGATCACTTCGAGCGTGACGGCGGCGGGTGGGTGGGTGTTTTCATAAGGCAAGGGATTCCCTGCGGCGGGTGTTGCCATACGCTGATCGAGATGGATCCTATGCGCGCGAGTGGCCAGATAAGCGGGGTGCAGCAAGCCGTGCTTTGGCACGGCGATAAAATCTTCGTCTCCAATCCACACGGCGCGGTCGGCAAAGGCCAGACGCATCGCTTCGATCATCACATGCAGGGTGTTGGCACTGCCAAAACCGAAACCTCGCCGGGTATCGCCGAGTGGATACGCTTCGAGCAGTTTCAGTATTTGCATCACCGTCAGCCCGCCGGATGATGGCGGCGGGGTGCCGACTACCGTCCAGCCGCGATAAGTGGCAATCAACGGCTGGCGGATGACGACGCGATAGTGATCGAGGTCAGCCAGCGTCATCCGGCCTGCGCCAATCGATGCGGGTGTAGTGCGTGAGCGTTGCTGCGCGGCGACGATGGCGTGTGCAATCGGCCCGCGATAGAACACGCCCGGCCCTTTGGCGGCGATGAGTTTCAGCGTTTTTGCCAGATCCGGCTGGACGAGTAATTCGCCTTCGGCCAGTGGTACGCCGCCGGGATGAAAAATCGCAGCCGTCTCGGGTTGCTGGCGCGTGCGCTCGTTGTCGTTGGCAATGTCGGCGGCGAGAAAGTGGTTGATGCGAAAGCCTTGTGCGGCAAGTGCAATCGCCGGTGCGAGCGTGTCGGCGAGGCGCAGCGTACCCCAGCGGTGCAGCGCGGTATCCACCCCGAGCAGGGTGCCGGGCACGCCCACCGCCAGCCCGCTGGCAGATGCGGTGTCAAACGACATGGCCGTACCGTCTTGCAGAAACATCTCGGCGCTGGCGGCGGCGGGTGCGCGCTCGCGCGAGTCGACGACAAAGGTCTCGCCGGTTTTGCCCAGATGAACCATCATGAACCCGCCGCCACCGATGCCCGATGATTGCGGCTCGACCACATTCAGTGCGAACTGGACTGCCGCCGCCGCATCAATCGCGTTGCCGCCGCGCGCCAGTATCCGCGCGCCTGCTGCGGCTGCGAGCGGATGCGACACCGCCACCACGCCGCAGCGCACGCAGGATTGCGCCGCAGCGGCCACGCCTGAACATGCGGTCAGCAGCAGGATGGCCATCATCACAAGGCGTTGAGCGAGTCGTGTTTGATTCATGTTTAAAACCCTCAAGCTGCCTTACAATCGCACACTGGAAGCCCACACTTTAACAAATCCATCGATGAAATTTGTTCGTCTCATTACAGCTGCCAGCCTGTCTTTTTCGCTGACAGCGTGCGCGTTATTCACGCCGCAAGCGATTGTTCCCGGATCAAGCTCGCCGCAGCTGGATGCTGTGCAGTGGTTTGCGCCGCTTCCGCACAACGGGTCGTTGACTGATTTGTCGCAATGGTGGGCGCAACATGGTGATCCGCTGCTGGTGAATTTAATCGAGTCAGCGCAGGCGGTTAGTCCATCCATCGCGTCGGCTAAAACCCGCATCGAACAGGCGCGAGCGACGCGTGTGATTGCAGGTGCCGCTTTGTTGCCCCGGCTCGATGCGTCGGCGAGTGGGACACGCAGTAGCGCCCAGCCGCCAGTGATCCCGACCAATACTTCTTTGCAAGCGGGGCTTCAAGCGTCGTGGGAGCTGGACATGTTTGGTGCCAATCGTGCCAGCCGTAATAGCGCGCAGGTGCGCTATGAGGGCGCGCAGGCCTTGTGGCATGACGCGCGGGTTTCCGTGGCGGCAGATATCGCTAATCTGTATTACAGCCTGCGTACTTGCGAAAAGGTGCTGGCCATTAGCCGCGCGGATGCCGCCTCCCGAGCCGAGACTTCGCGTTTGACTGCACTGACTGCCGAGGCAGGTTTTACTGCACCGGCGACAGCGGCACTTGCACGCGCAAGCGCTGCAGAAGCGAGCAGCCGTGTGACCTGGCAACGTGCGCAATGCGATCTGGATGTCAAAGCGCTGGTCGCGTTGACTGCCATAGACGAGCCGACGTTGCGCCAGAAATTGATCGATGCCCCCGCCAGCCTGTCACCGGATGTTGGCATCTCTATCGCGAGCGTGCCCGCGCACATCCTGGCGCAGCGCCCCGATGTTTTTAACGCCGAACACGAGCAAGTCGCAGCCAGTCTGGATGTCGGCGCGGCGGAAGCATTACGCTATCCGCGCTTAACGCTGAGTGGCTCGGTGGGCGTATCACGCTTTAGCAGCGGTGGGGTGACGACTGATCTCAGTACCTGGTCGGTAGGGCCGCTTGCATTGACGGTACCGTTGTTTGACGGCGGCAGGAGCGCAGCCAATCTGGAAGCGGTGCGCGTGCGCTATGAAGAGGCATCGACACAATACCGCAGCACGGTCAGAAACGCGGTGCGCGAAGTGGAAGAGGCGCTGGTCAATTTGTACAGTACCGGCGCACGAAACACGGATGCGGCGACAGCGCTGGCGGGATATCAGGCCTCATTCAACGGCACCAAGCGCCGCTACCAGGAGGGGCTGGCCAGTTTGATCGAGCTTGAAGATGCCCGCCGTACCTGGCTTGCCGCCGAAATTGCTTTAATATCATTGCAGCAGGAACGTATGGCAGCATGGGTTTCCCTGTATCGCGCCGCTGGCGGCGGGTGGGGGCCAGAACGCGTGGCACCCGTAGCGTCAGCATTATCTGCTGCACCTCTTTGACAAATTGATCGCCCTTATACGATTGACTCAATACTTATGACTATTTTCAAGCGTAAACGCGGCTGGATTTTGATTGCGGTGCTGGTTGGCGGGGCGGCATGGATTTTTTTATCCAGAGATAAAACGCCTGTGACAACGACATCAAATGCGGCGACCGAACAAGCCATTGTCGGATCAGAAAAATCCGCGCCCAAACCCGCGCTGACCGTGACAACCACGCACCCAGTGCAGACGGGTTTGCCGATCCAGCTGATTGCCAACGGCAGTATCGCGGCCTGGCAGGAGGCCAGTATCGGCAGCGAATCCGGTGGGCTGCGTCTGACAGAAGTGCGCGCGAATGTGGGTGATCAGGTACGCGCAGGGGATGTGCTTGCCCGCTTTGCGGCAGAAAGCGTCGAGGCGGATGTGGCGCAGGCCAGCGCCAGTCTGAGTGAAGCGATTGCGAATGCGGCTGAAGCCACTGCGAATGCCCAGCGTGCGCAAACCCTGCAATCGAGCGGTGCGCTCAGTGCCCAGCAAATCAGTCAATATCTCACGTCGGAACAAACGGCCAAGGCGCGGGTTGGGGCGGGTCGGGCGATGTTGCAGGCGCAGAAACTGCGGCTGCAACACACCCGTTTGCTGGCACCGGACAACGGCATTATTTCGGCGCGCACGGCCACGGTGGGCGCAGTGGTGGGAGCAGGTGCCGAATTGTTTCGCATGATTCGGCAAGGGCGGCTGGAATGGCGCGCCGAGGTGACAGCGACTGAGTTGGCGCATTTGAAGCCGGGCGCGCTGGCACATATCAGTCTGGCCAATGGCGAGATGATTACGGGCAAAGTGCGGATGATCGCGCCCACAGTTGATCCACAAACCCGCGTTGCGCTGGTTTACGTTGATCTGGTGGGAACCAGTGCAAAAAACTTGTCCGCTAAAGCCGGCATGTTTGCCAGCGGTCGTTTTGAGTTGGGGCGCTCCACGGCATTGACGGTTCCGCAGCAGGCAGTGGTGATACGCGACGGTTTTGCCTACGTATTCCGTCTGAACTCGAATAACCGGGTCAGTAAAATCCGGGTCGAAACCGGGCGACGAATCGATGACCGGGTGGAAGTGCTGGGCGGGATTCCTGCCGATGCGCTAATCGTCGCAAGCGGTGCCGGATTTTTGAACGACGGTGATGTGGTGCGTGCGGTATCGGACAGTGCGTCGGCTGTGCCGTCCGCGAGCGCCGCTTCTATAGCTGTCCACTAGGGAACGCAGCGTGAACTTCTCCACCCTGTCGATCAAAAGCCCCATTCCGGCGATCATGCTGTTTGTATTGCTGACATTGGCGGGGCTGCTGTCCTATAGCGCTAACAAGGTGCAGGATTTTCCCGACGTGGAACTGCCCTTCGTCATCGTCAGTGCCACGCTCGATGGTGCGGCACCCGCACAACTGGAAACCGAAGTTGCGCGCAAGCTGGAAGACTCGGTTGCAGCGCTGCAAGGCGTAAAAAACATCTACACCAAAGTGTTGGACGGGCTGGTGACGGTGACGGTCGAGTTCATTCTGGAAAAGCCCATCTCCGAGGCGGTTAATGATGTGCGTGATGCCGTGGCGCGGGTGCGCGCCGACTTGCCGGGCGAGCTGCGCGAACCGACTGTGACCAAGGACTCGACCAGCGGACGCGTGGTGTTGGCTTTTGCTGCAACGGCTGCGTCCGGCAGCCAACTCGACGATCAGGCGCTGAGCTGGTTTGTTGATAACACGGTCGCCAAACGCCTGCTCGGCGTGCCGGGAGTCGGCGCGGTCAAACGCCTGGGCGGGGTCACCCGCGAAGTGCGCGTCGAACTCGGCGAGGCCAGGATGGCGGCGCTTAACGTTTCTGCAATTGACGTGTCGCGGCGGCTCAGACTGGTACAGCAGGAGGCGCCAGGAGGCCGTGGCGATGTGAGTGGTGCCGAGCAGTCGGTACGCACGATTGCCATGGTCAAAAGCGCTGCCGCACTGGCACAGATGGACATCCCTCTCGCGGATGGACGCCATATCCGTCTGGGTCAGGTCGCCGATGTGCGCGACACCGTGGCCGAGCCGCGCGCCGTGGCGCTGGAGGATGGTCGCCGTGTGGTGGATTTCGAGATATTTCGTACCAAAGGCTCGAGCGAAATCGACGTTGCAGTGGGTAGCCGCGCCGCCGTTGCCGAATTACAGGCAGCGCATCCTGATGTGGTGTTAAGGCAGGTAATTGATAATGCGCAGCCCGTCGCAGAAAACTTTCGCGGCTCGATGATGCTTCTGTACGACGGCGCATTGCTCGCGGTGCTGGTGGTGTTCTGGTTTTTGCGGGACTGGCGTGCCACGTTCGTGACCATCACGGCACTGCCGCTGTCGGTGATTCCCACGTTTATCGGACTGTCATATTTTGGCTATACGCTCAACACCGTTACGCTGCTGGCGCTGGCGCTGGTGGTCGGCGTGCTGGTGGACGATGCGATTGTTGAAATCGAAAACATCACGCGCCATTTGCGCATGGGAAAAACGCCGATACAGGCGGCCACCGAAGCGGCTGCCGAGATCGGCATGGCGGTGATTGCCACCACTTTTGCCCTGGTGGCGGTGTTTTTGCCGACCGCGTTTATGGGTGGCGTACCGGGGTTGTTTTTCAAGCAGTTCGGATGGACTGCTGTGCTGGCGATTCTGGCATCGCTGCTGGTGGCGCGTTTGCTGACGCCGATGATGGCGGCCTATATGCTCAAGCCCGCCAAAAAAGCCGTGTACGCTGATGGCTGGATCATGCAGCGTTACATGCGCATGATGCAATGGTGCCTGCATCACCGGAAGACGGTCGTATTCGGTGCGGCGGTTTTCTTTGTGGCCTCGATTGCGATTGTGCCCCTGTTGCCGACCGGATTTGTTCCAGCGGCGGATCGCGCGCAAACCCTCATCAATGTTGAATTGCCGCCGGGCTCGACCCTGGCTGAAACCTATGCAGTGGCCGAGCGCGCGCGGCTCACTGCGATGCAGGTCAAGGGCGTAAAAAGCGTATTCAGTTCAATTGGCGGTGGCTCCACAGGCGATGCTTTTGCGCCGGGCGCGGCAGCCGAAGCACGCCGCGCTGTGCTGACGCTGACCGTGGTTCACCGTACCGAGCGCGCTGAGACCATGCCCATGCTCGAAAGCCAGATACGTGACCGTCTGTCCGATATTCCAGGCGCACGTTTCAGTGTCGGCCCGCTCGACACGGGCGTGAAAATGCAGCTGGTGCTGCGCAGCGAAGACCCGCTGGCACTGGCCGCTGCGGCACAAAATGTCGAACGCGAATTGCGCGGTTTGCGCGGCGTGGGCAACGTCAGTTCCAGCGCGTCGCTAGTACGCCCCGAGATTATTGTGCGCCCCGACTTTGCGCGCGCAGCTGATCTTGGCGTCACCGCCGCCAGTATTGGCGAGACCGTGCGCGTCGCAACCGCAGGCGATTACGACACCAATCTTCCCAAGCTTAATTTGACCGAGCGGCAAGTTCCGATCCGGGTCAAACTGCCCAGCGCCGTACGTGCCGATCTGGCCGCCATTGCGCGATTGACCGTTCCCGGCAAAAACGGCCCCGTCATGTTGGGCAACGTTGCCAACATCACCATGGAAAGCGGCCCCGCCGAAATTAACCGGCTTAACCGCAGCCGCAATGTCACGCTCGATGTCGAGCTTGGCAGCCGCACCCTGGGCGAAGCCAACGCCGAAGCGCGCGCCTTGCCGTCGATGCAGAATCTGCCGCCGTCAGTGAAAATTGCCGAGCTGGGCGACGCCCAGGAAATGCAGGCGCTGTTTGCCAGCTTTGGCATCGCAATGGGTATTGGCGTGCTGTGCATCTATGGTGTGCTGGTCTTGCTGTTCAAGGATTTCATGCAGCCCGTCACGATTCTGGCGGCCTTGCCGCTGTCGATGGGCGGCGCCTTTGTTGCGCTGTTGCTCACAGGCAAAGCGCTGTCCATGCCGTCGATGATCGGTCTCATCATGCTGATGGGCATCGTCACCAAAAACTCGATCCTGCTGGTGGATTACGCCATTATCGCGCGTCAGGCGGGGATGAATCGCTTCGATGCGCTGGTCGATGCCTGCCACAAACGCAGCCGCCCCATCGTAATGACCACTATCGCCATGGGTGCCGGGATGATGCCGCTGGCGCTGGGCTGGGGCGCAGACCCGAGCTTTCGTGCACCGATGGCGATTGCCGTGATCGGCGGCTTGATCACATCCACACTGCTGAGTTTGCTGGTAGTACCGGTTGTATTCACCTACATTGATGATCTGGAGCATGTGCTGCGTCGTCTGGTGCAAAAAATGCGTCGGCAGAGTGGTGATGAACACACAGCGGAGGTTCGCCTGCAAACACCCCCTAGGCTTCAATAACACCCGGCATCCTTAATGAGGCAAGTTGCAGGGCACTACGCTAATTTGCAAACTGTGGAGATCACGACATGACCCGACATCTTCTAATGCCATGGACGTCCAGCGACGACATCCCCGAAGCGCTTAACTTGCCCGCACCACTTTGTCACTGGGCACTGCAAACCGACAGCCAGTGCGTGCTGCTGCATGTTTTGCCGCTTTCGCTGCTGACTGCAAGCCCGGCAGAACGAGCCAGTGCTCTGCGCAAGGCGCACGAAACCCTCGTGCAACGCCAGGCCGAACTCAGCCGCCAGGGCCTGGGCGTGAGCATCCAGATCCGCATCGGCGACCCCGCAGAAGAGATCGAAAAAGAAGCCATCCTGCTACCGGCGTTTGCCATCGCCATGCCCACCCATGCGCGCGAAGGATTCGAGCGATTGCTGAACGGCAGCGTCGCCGAGTCGGTTGCCCGCCACAGTGACATTCCTCAGCTTTTGTGGAATGGCCGTGGTGCCGAACAAGACGAAAACGCAAAGCGAACGATCCTGATGCCGGTCGCTGACACGGGCAGCGCCAACGCGCTCCTCCCGGCCGTGATCGAATACGCCAGCGCGAGAAGCGCCGAAGTCGTCGTGTTCCATGAAGGGCTTGGCCGTAACGACCTGGGAGAAGAACGCGAACCGGCGCAAAACCAGTCGTATATCAACGATCTTTGCACCCGCATGGAGCAGGCCGGTATTAGCGTCCACCGCATCTCCCGGTCGGGCGGCCAGATCGTGGATGAAATCGTTTCAGTCGCAGAAGAATGCAAGGCCGAGTTGATCGCGCTGGCGACGCACGGTCGAACCGGCATGGACCGAGTCATGTTCGGCTCAGTCGCCGAAAAAGTCGTGCGTCGCGCACCCTGCGCCGTATGGGTGCAACATATCGAACCGATTGATAGCGGGCCGCAGGAAGAGCGTTATCTCGGGTAGTGGGAGTGGGCCGCACACTGTGCAGTCACTCCGGTAATTTCGTTTTGAGTACTGAAGAAAATTTGGTGCTCAAAGCGGATAGGGCAGCAAACGACCCGAAGCGGAAGTGAGCCCGTTTGAAAAGCGGACGTTTAAAGTCAAAGCTCAGGAGCGCGCCGCTTACATACGTCCTAATAGTGCACCTTGTTGGACGAAGCCGCTACGCGGAGGATTCGCCTACTTCTGCGCCACGAATTATTCTGCACCTTCAACCCCTTAATGCCGAGGGGTTGATTCTGCAAT
>JBEBIZ010000025.1:0-32314 GCA_040080135.1 Thiobacillaceae bacterium | reverse complement strand
CCCCTGCCGAAGCCGCCCCCGCCGCTCGACCAACCACCACCGCCACCCGAGCGTGTTAGCACGCCGAAGAACACGAACACCACCAGTATCAGCACCGACAGCCCGGCGCCGATCAGTAACCAGGCGAGCAACCCTGTCCCCACTGCCGACACAATCCCTGCAAGCGGGCGTCCCATAAAGATCGACAAGATAAAACCCACCACCACGCCGCCGATCAACAGCGGCAAGAAAACATCCGGACTGCCGCTTTGCTTGCCAGCAGCAGGTGGCGGCAGCGACTCACCTTCGATCAGTTTCATCAGTTGCGTCACGCCCGCATCGATACCGCCGTAGTAGTCTCCGGCCTTGAACAGGGGCGTAATGGTTTCGCTTATCACGCGCTTGGCGACCGCGTCGGGAATCGCGCCTTCCAGCCCGTAGCCCACTTCAAGCCGCAATTTATGATCGTCTTTGGCGACGATCAGGATCACGCCGTCATCCACTTTGGCGCGACCGATCTTCCACGCGTCGGCCACCCGGATGCCGAACTGGGCAATGTCTTCCGGCTGGGTGGTCGGCACAATCAGGACGGCAATCTGGCTGCCCCTGTCGGCTTCAAACGTGGCGAGTCTGTTTTCCAGCGAAGCCGCCTGTTCGGCGCTAAGCGTGGCCGTCAGGTCAGTCACTCGCCGCGACAGTTCAGGCACCGCAATCTGCGCCCAAACTGTCGCTGCAAACAGCAGCAGAATCAAGCCCAGCCCGGTCAGGTGGGCTCGCGCCAAGGTAAGCAAGTTAGTGGGCGGGTGCGGGAATAGCAGGAACGGGATTTAACGGCGCTGGCTGTGATGACTGCGCAGGTGCAGATACGCCAAAATCCACAGTCGGCGGCTTGGCAATCGCCTGTTCATTTTCCACGGTAAAGCTTGGCTTGATCTTGTGGCCAAACATCATCGCGGTCAGATTGGTCGGGAACGAGCGCACCACCACGTTGTATTCCTTCACTGCGTCGATGTAACGGTTGCGCGCCACCGTGATGCGGTTTTCCGTGCCTTCGAGCTGCGCCTGCAAATCACGAAACAGGCCGTCGGCTTTGAGTTGCGGGTAATTCTCCGCCACCAGCAGCAAACGGGAAATTGCACTGGTCATCTGTCCTTGCGCGGCAATAAATTTCTGGAATGCAGCTTCATCGTTCACCAGTTCGGGCGTCGCCTGTATCGCGCCCACACGCGCCCGCGCTTCGGTTACTTGCGTCAGCACATCCTTCTCGTGCGCGGCATAGCCCTTCACCACATTAACCAGATTCGGCACCAGGTCGGCGCGTCGCTGATACTGGTTCAGCACCTCGGCCCACGAGGACTTGATGGTTTCATCGGACGATTGCAGCGTGTTATAGCCGCAACCGGACACACTCAGCACCATGAAGGTAGCGATCAACCATTTGAACATTGCTTCTCTCCTTTTTGAAATGACAAACACGCCCCGATACATGGGAGCGCCCGGGCAAGAATGCAAGCCCGTGCTGTCAGCTTACGCGATGTTTCACTGTAACCCAAAGTTGAGTGATGACGACACACGTGCATTTTACAAAGCCATCAAGTCTGAAAATTTACACATTCCCGTATAACGGCTTATCATCAAATCACGCCGCGTTGTGTCTATTGGCGCAACCGGAGTTTTTAATTCATCGCAAGGAGAACGATCATGGCAAAAGGCCAATTACGCAGCAACAAGGAAGTAAAAAAACCCAAGAAGGCGCAACAGCCGGTGGCACCAGTGGGTTCGTTTATCCCTCACCCGAAAACAGATAAGCCAGTCAAGTCGAAGCCGTAATTCACGCGCCATTGCGCATAAAAAACGCCACCGTCGAGGTGGCGTTTTTACTTACCTTGATTGCTGTTGCCGGGCAACGCGCTACCAACTAGTTTCGCGTTCAGCCGTCGCGGATACTTTATGGATGCTGAGATCGGCGCCGTTGAATTCTTCTTCCGGGTCCAGGCGAATTCCCACAACCGCTTTAAGCATGCCGTAAACGATGGTGCCGCCGATAAGCGCCACCGCAATGCCGCCGAGGGTGCCGATTAGCTGGGCGGAAAAACTGATCCCGCCGATACCGCCGAGCGCTTTGGCGCCAAAAATACCGGCAGCCAGTCCGCCCCATGCACCGCACAATCCATGCAGCGGCCACACGCCAAGCACGTCGTCGATTTTCCATTTGTTCTGGGTAATGGTAAACATCCAGACAAACAGCGCGCCGGCAATGAGGCCCGTGACGAGTGCGCCAAGGGGATGCATCAAATCAGACCCGGCGCACACCGCAACCAGCCCCGCCAGCGGGCCGTTATGGATGAAACCCGGGTCGCTGCGCCCCGCTACCAGCGCAGCCAGGGTGCCGCCCACCATGGCCATCAATGAGTTGACGGCCACAAGGCCGGAAATGGCATTAATCATCTGCGCCGACATGACGTTAAACCCGAACCAGCCGACGGTCAGAATCCATGCGCCGAGCGCCAGGAAAGGAATATTCGAAGGCGGGTGAGCGGAAATCATGCCGTCTTTGGTATAGCGGCCCCGGCGTGCGCCCAGCAGAATGACCGCCGCCAGCGCGATCCAGCCGCCGACCGCATGGACCACAACCGATCCTGCGAAGTCGTGGAACTTGGCCCCGAAGCTGGCCAGCAGCCAGTCCTGAATGCCGTAGTTGCCGTTCCACGCGATGCCTTCGAAAAAAGGGTAGACCAATCCGACCAGCGCAAAGGTGGCGGCGAGCTGCGGATTGAAACGCGCACGCTCGGCAATGCCGCCCGAGATAATGGCCGGGATAGCCGCGGCGAAAGTCAGCAGAAAAAAGAACTTGACCAGCTCGTAGCCGTTTTTTGCAGCGAGTACGTCTGCACTCGAGTAGAAACTGACCCCGTACGCCACGCTGTAACCGATGAAAAAATACGCAATAGTCGAAATTGAAAAATCGACCAGGATTTTGACCAGCGCATTCACCTGATTTTTTTTGCGCACCGTGCCGAGTTCCAGAAATGCAAACCCGGCGTGCATCGCCAGCACCATGATTGCGCCAAGCAATACAAACAATACGTCACTGCCTGCTTGTAATGTCTCCATGTTTCCTCCGACTTTTGATATTGGGTTTTGCTTATTTTTTTATGCTGTCTTCCGACTCGATGCGATCGAGTTCGGCATCCATTTCCTCGTCACTCAGGGGTTGAAAATCCGGGACGGGTTCGACCCGAGGTTTAACGAGCATGGCCGCCACGAGTATCCCCGCCTCATACAACAACCACAGCGGCACCGCCAGCATGAACTGGGAAATGATGTCCGGCGGGGTGAAAATCGCACCAATGACAAACGCGCCGACAATCATGTAAGGACGAATCTCGCGCAGTTTGGCCACGCTGACCATGCCCATTTTAACCAGCAGGATCACCACAATCGGGACTTCGAACGTTACGCCGAAGGCGATAAACATGGTCATCACGAAATCGAGGTATTTGCCGATATCGGTCATCACCGCCACTCCGACCGGCGCAACGCCAACGACAAAACCAAACACAACAGGAAACACCAGAAAATACGCGAAGCTCATGCCAGACAAAAACAGCAACACACTGGCAATCACCAGCGGCACGCCTAATCGCTTCTCATGCTGATACAGGCCAGGGGCGATGAATGACCAGATTTGATACAGGGTATAGGGCAAGGTGATGAGGAACGCCGTCATCATCGCCACTTTGATCGGCACCAGAAAAGGCGTAATCACTTCGGTGGCAATCATCTGCCCGCCTTTGGGCAGCACGGCCAGCATCGGTCGCGCCAGCAGCGCATATAAATCCTGCGCCCAGTGAAACAGCGCCAGAAATGCCACGATAAAAACCACCACCACGCGCAACAGGCGGTCGCGCAATTCGATCAGGTGGGAGATGAAGCTGTCCGATGCGGCGTTGGGCTCACTCATGCTGCGGGTGGTTTCCCGGAATCGGGCTGACTGGCGGATTCGACCACACTGGCCGGGCGCGTATCGAGGTCAAAACTTTGTTGCGGGTGCGGGATACGCTCTACAGGCGCGGCGGATTCACCCGTCAACCGTGCCGCGTGCCCGGTCACCGGGTTTGCTTCTTCGGTCGCCACCCTCGTCGTCACCGCTTGATCGATCTGGCCGATTTCATTTTTCAGGTAATCGTCCACTACGTTGGCTTGCGCCGCAACCCCGCTGGCAGCGGACTCGACGGACTCCTTGAAGCTCTGCCCGGCTTTGCGCAATTCATCCATCTGCATTTCGCGGCTGATGTCGGATTTGACGCTGGCCGCATAACGCTGAAACCGGCCCAGCAGATGCCCCGCCGTGCGGGCAACTTTGGGCAGCCGCTCGGGGCCGATGACAATCAAGGCCACCACGCCGACGACAACGAGTTCGGAAAAGCCAATATCAAACATGTCTAAGGGTTAAGCATGAGGGTGCAAGCGTGAGGAGGAAACCGCACGCCGCACGACTCAGGAATGCTGCTTGTCCTTCACTTCCGCATCAATGGTGTGGCCTTTGTCGTCTGACTCACTCAACTTAGGCGCATCTTCTTTCATCCCTTCCTTGAAACCCTTGACCGCTCCGCCCAGATCGCTGCCGATATTGCGCAGTTTCTTGGTGCCAAAAACCACCAGCACAATTGCCAGCACAATCAACCAATGCCAAATGCTAAAGCTACCCATCATGTCTCTCCCAATGTGTCAGTTGCGCGGTGCCGGATCGCCGCCGCCGAATACGTGAATATGAATATGAAACACTTCCTGACCGCCGCCGCGCCCGGTGTTGATCAGGGTTTTAAATCCGGCATCGAGGCCTTGTTCTTTGGCGAGCTTCGGTGCCAACGCAAGCATCTTGCCCAGGATTTTCTCATGTGCCGCACCGCAGTCAGCGAGAGAAGCAATATGTGCCTTGGGGATAATCAGGAAATGTACCCTGGCAAAAGGGTGAATGTCGTGGAACACCAACACGTCGTCGTCCTCAAAGACCTTGCCCGACGGGATGTCACCCGCAATGATTTTGCAAAAGATGCAGTCGCTCATGCTGTGCCGTCTTTCTTCCTCGCCGCCTTTTCAGCGATGCCAGACAAACCTTCGCGCCGCGCCAGTTCATCCAGCACGTCCTGCGGCTTCAAGCCGGTATGCGCCAGCAGCACCAAGGTATGGAACCACAAATCGGCGACTTCATAAATGATCTTTTCGGCGACGCCGTCTTTCGCCGCCATCACTGTTTCAGTCGCTTCCTCGCCAATTTTTTTCAGAATGGCGTCGGTTCCTTTTGAATACAGTTTTGCCACATAGGAGCTATCAGGCGATGCCTGTTTGCGCGCTTCCAGCGTGTCCGCCAGACGATCCAGTATGTCGCTCATTTGTGGTAAATCTCGTCTGGATTTTTTAACACTGGGGCGGTCGTTATCCAGTTGCCATTTTCCAGTTTCTGGAAAAAGCACGAACGTCTGCCTGTATGACAGGCAATGCCGCCGATTTGTTCGATCTTCAATAGAACCACATCGTTATCGCAATCGAGGCGGATTTCGCTGACCTGCTGCACATGGCCTGATTCCTCGCCTTTACGCCACAGTTTGTTACGCGAACGTGACCAATACACACCGCGCAAGGTACGCGCAGTTTCTTCCAGTGCGTCACGGTTCATCCATGCCACCATCAAGATGTCATTGGTCGTCGCATCCTGGGCAATCGCGGGCACCAGACCCTGCGCATCCCATTTGATCGCATCAAGCCAGCTCACAGACGCACCTCAATACCGTGCTGCTTCATATAGCGTTTGGCTTCGTCCACGCCAAATTCGCCAAAGTGAAAAATGCTCGCGGCCAGCACCGCATCGGCGCGTCCGATTTTTACGCCATCGACCATGTGCTGCAGGGTACCCACCCCGCCACTGGCGATGATGGGAATATCAACCGCGTCCGAAATGGCGCGGGTCAGATCCAGATCAAAACCGCTTTTGGTGCCGTCGCGATCCATCGAGGTCAGCAATAATTCCCCCGCGCCCAGCTCGGCCATTTTCTGCGCCCACTCGATCGAATCCAGCCCCGTGGCTTTACGACCGCCGTGGGTAAACACTTCCCAGCGGTCACCTACCCGCTTGGAATCAATCGCCACCACGATGCACTGGCTGCCGTAACGGTCCGCCGCATCTTTGACCAGTTGCGGGTTCAGCACTGCAGAGGTATTGATGCTGACCTTGTCGGCGCCCGCATTCAACAGTCGCTGAATATCTCCGACCTCACGCACGCCACCGCCTACGGTTAAGGGGATGAAGACCTGGGATGCAACGGCTTCGATGATATGCAAAATCAGATCACGGTTGTCGGACGTGGCGGTGATGTCGAGAAAGGTCAGCTCGTCCGCCCCGGCCTCGTTATAGCGGCGCGCAATTTCGACCGGATCGCCGGCGTCTTTCAGCTCAACGAAATTGACGCCTTTAACGACGCGACCATTGGTGACATCGAGGCAAGGAATAATGCGTTTCGCTAACAAATCAAACCCCGAACACGCCGCCCGCCAACTCGTCCGCGAGTTTCTGCGCAGCAACAAAATCGAGCGTGCCCTGATAAATCGCACGTCCGGTAATCGCGCCAATGATGCCGTCTTTGGCCACCGTCGATAAGGCAATCACGTCATCCAGATTAGTCACGCCACCGCTGGCAATCACCGGAATGGTCAGCGCCTGCGCCAGGCGTTGCGTGGCCTCGATGTTGACCCCGTTCAACATGCCATCGCGGCCAATGTCCGTATAAATCACCGCTTCCACGCCGTAACCTTCAAAGCGCTTGGCCAGATCGATCACGTCGTGGCCGGTCAGCTTGGACCAGCCTTCCACCGCCACCTTGCCGTCGCGCGCATCCAGCCCGACCATCACATGACCGGGAAAGGCGTCGCAGGCTTCGTGTAAAAAGCCGGGATTTTTGACCGCAGCGGTGCCGATAATCACATAGCGCACGCCGTCGTCCAGATAGCGCTCGATGGTCGCCAGATCGCGGATGCCGCCACCGAGTTGCACCGGCATGTCGTCACCCACCGCGTCGACAATCGAGCGGATCGCCGCGTCGTTGATCGGCTTGCCTGCAAACGCGCCGTTCAAATCCACCAGGTGCAGGCGCCGCCCACCCAGCGCTTTCCAGTGCAGTGCGGTGGCGGCAGGGTCTTCGGAAAAAACCGTGGCACTGTTCATTTCGCCCTGTTCCAGGCGTACGCAGTGGCCGTCTTTAAGATCGATGGCGGGAATTATCAGCATGATGGTTGTAGAAAAAGTTGGCGTCGTAGAAAAAATTAACCGCAGTTTGCGGCAGACATCTCGCAGGCTGGTAGGGAAGAAACCGCGTTCCAGGTCACAAAATTGCCCAGCAGCATCAGTCCGGCGCTCTGGCTTTTTTCCGGGTGAAACTGCACAGCAAAGAGTTTATCTGAGGCCACGGCGCAGGTAAAAGGAAAGGGGTAATGCGCAAACCCGGCAATCACGTCCGGCACGGTCGGCTGGACAAAATAACTATGCACGAAATAGAAGCGCTCGCCTTCCTCAATGCCCGCCCACATCGGATGCGGCGCTGCCTGATGCACATTATTCCAGCCCATGTGCGGCACCTTGAGCTTGTTGCCTGCGTCGTCAACCATCGCCGCAGACGGGAAACGCTGCACCGTGCCCGGCAGAATGCCCAGGCACTCGGTATCGCCTTCTTCGCTATGCTCGAACAATATCTGCATGCCCATGCAAATCCCCAAGAAGGGTTTGCTATGCGCCGCGTCGATGATGACCTCGCGCAAACCGCGCGCATCAATCTCGCGCATACAGTCGGGCGCGGCACCCTGCCCCGGAAATACCACGCGCCCGGCGGACGCAATAATGTCCGGGTTGGATGTGACCACCACGCTCGCAGCAGGCGCGACATGCTCGATCGCCTTCGACACCGAGCGCAAATTGCCCATGCCGTAATCGATCACTGCGATATCAACGCTCACAGGGCAGCCTCGTCAAATCGCGATACGTTCATAGCGCAGCCGGTCTGAATTTGCGGTGCGCTCATAGCGCAGCCTTGTTCAAATTGCGATGCGCTCATAGCGCACCTTTTGTCGACGGCAGCACATCGCCCAGGCGCGCATCAAACTCGACCGCCATCCGCAATGCGCGGCCAAAGGCTTTAAAAATCGTTTCGGCCTGGTGATGCGCGTTAATGCCGCGCAGATTATCGATATGCAGGCTGACCCCGGCGTGATTGATGAAGCCGCGAAAGAACTCCAGAATCAAATCCACATCAAAATCGCCAATGCGCGCACGCGTGTAATCAACGTGATATTCGATTCCCGGACGCCCGGACAAATCAATCACCACTCGCGACAAGGCTTCGTCCAGAGGAACATAAGCATGGCCATAGCGGCGAATGCCTTTTTTATCGCCCAGGGCTTGCGCAAAGGCTTGTCCAAAAGTAATCCCGGCATCTTCCACCGTGTGGTGCGCATCAATGTGCAAATCACCCTTCGCGGCAATATCGAGATCAATCAAACCATGCCGGGCAATCTGATCCAGCATGTGATCCAGAAAAGGCACGCCAGTATTGAGTTTTGAAACCCCCGTGCCATCAAGATTGATGCTGACAGTAATCTGGGTTTCCAGCGTGTTACGGGTGACGTTGGCGGTACGCATGGCGTTTGCTTTGGAAGCAGGATTAATCGATAGTTAATTCTAACTCAATGGGGCTGATCTAACTCTATTAGGGCAGGTGCAAGAAGCCAGTTGCACGATTGCCACCCGGCTCAAATGACCTGCAACAGCGCCTCCGGCGCTTCCAGCGCATGTTTGACCGCGACCAGAAACTGTACCGCGTCGCGCCCGTCAACCAGGCGGTGATCGTAGGTCAGTGCGAGGTACATCATGGGGCGGATGACGACCTGCCCGTTTTCGGCAACCGGGCGTTCCTGGATGGCGTGCATGCCGAGGATGGCTGATTGCGGCGGATTGAGGATGGGGGTGGACAGCAGCGAGCCGAACACGCCGCCATTAGTGATGGAAAACGTGCCGCCCGCCAGATCGTCCAGCGTGAGACGAACCTCTTTTGCGCGCAGCGCAAAGTCGGCAATGGCGGCTTCGATGGCGGCAGCGGACAAGGTTTGTGCACGGCGCAGGATCGGCACCACGAGGCCGCGCGGGGTGGAAACGGCGATGCCGATGTCGATGTCGTCATTCCACACGATGTCATCGCCGTCGATGGCGGCGTTGACGACGGGAAACTGTTGCAGCGCCACGCACACTGCGCGCACGAAGAAGGACATGTAGCCGAGCTTGACACCGTGTTTGACTTCGAACTCGGCTTTGTAGCGCTGACGCAGTTCATTGACGGCCTGCATGTTCACTTCGTTGAAGGTGGTGAGCATGGCGGCGGTCTGTTGGGCAGCGACCAGACGCTCGGCAACGCGGCTGCGCAGGCGCGACATTTTTTCGCGACGGATACCGCCTTCTGCCATGCTGATGGAGGGTGTCGCAGTTTGCGCTGCGCTCATGCTGGCTGCAGGCGGCGTTGCACGCAGCGGCGGTTCGACCGCTTTGGCAGATTTGGAAATCCTGGCAGGCTGAGCAACCACTGGCTTGGCGGGCGGCGGCGCAGGCTCCGCGATGGCCGTATCAGCCACAGTTTCGATCACCGCCACGACTTGATCGAATTTGACCTCGGTTCCCTCGGGCTGGCAGATTTCAATCAGCGTACCCGATGCAGATGCGGGAATCTCCAGAATGACTTTATCGGTTTCGAGATCAACCAGGGTTTCATCGCGCGCGACTTGATCGCCGACCTGACGGCGCCAGGTCAGTAAGGTTCCACTGGCGAGCGATTCGGATAAGGGCGGAACTTTGATTTCGACTTTCAAAATACGGTCTCCAGTGCATCATGCAGCAGCGCGTCGAGTTCGGCTTTGTGACGCGAAGCGTAACCCGACGCGGGAGCGGCGGCGGCGGCGCGCCCAGCATAATGAAATCGTTTTCCATCAGGTGCGGTGCGGTTCAGGTGATGCCATATCTGGTACCAGGCACCCTGATTCATCGGCTCTTCCTGCGCCCACACCAGCGTGACAGCTTGGGAATAGCGCGCCAAAATCTCGCGCAATTCCTGTTCCGGAAAAGGATAGAGTTGTTCCACCCGCACCAGCGCAACATGATCCAGCCCGTGCGCGACACGCGCAGCTTCCAGATCAAACCACACCCGGCCCGAACAGACGACGACCCGTCTGATTTCAACCGGCGCACGCGGATCATCGATCACCACACGAAAACCCGCCCTTCCCAAATCATCATCACTTAATTCTGCCAGCGATGAGCTTGAAACCGGATGGCGCAACAGGCTTTTGGGCGTAAAAATCACCAGCGGTTTACGCACCGGATGCAACATTTGCCGCCGCAACAGATGAAACATTTGCGACGGCAGGGTCGGCACGCAGACCTGAATATTGTTTTCTGCGCACAGTTGCAGATAGCGCTCGATACGCGCGGAGGAATGTTCCGGCCCCTGGCCTTCAAAGCCGTGCGGCAGCATCAGGGTCAGGCCGCACAAGCGCCCCCACTTGGCCTCGCCGCTGGTGATGAACTGATCGATCACCACTTGCGCGCCGTTAGCAAAATCGCCGAACTGCGCCTCCCACACCACCAGCGTATCCGGCTCGGCGGTGGCATAGCCGTACTCGAACGCGAGCACCGCCTCTTCCGACAGCAGCGAGTCGATCACGGTGAAATTGCCTTGCTGCCCGTGCAGATGTTCGAGCGGAATGTACACCCCGCTCTGCCGCCGCTCGCGCTTCTGATCGTGCCACACCGCATGACGATGAAAGAAAGTGCCGCGCGCCGAGTCCTGCCCGCTCAAGCGCACATTGAGGCCGACATCGAGCAGGCTGGCGTAAGCGATGGTTTCAGCATAGCCCCAGTCCAGCGGCAGTTCGCCTGCCAACATGCGGCGGCGATCATCGACCACTTTTTGCACGCGCGGATGCAGCTCGATGTCGTGTTGCAAAGTGGTGATGCGCTCGCCCAGAAAATGCAGCTTGTCGGCAGGCAAACCGGTTACGGTCTGTTCCCGCACGTCGCCGCGCTGAAAGCGGCTCCAGTCCACGGTATAGGTTTTCTTGTAGTTTGATGCGGGCGGCGGGCTGAGCGATTCGCCGCGTTCGAGCTTGTCGCGCGACTGCAAAATCAGCGCATCGCTGTCCTCGCGGCTCACCACGCCGTCAGCCGCCAGGCGTTCGGCGTACAACGCGCGCGTGGTGGGATGGCTGTTGATGCGGCGATACATCAAGGGCTGCGTCGCCAGCGGCTCATCCTGCTCGTTGTGGCCGTGGCGGCGATAACACACCAGGTCGATGAAGGCATTCTTGTGAAAGGTATAGCGAAAATCCACCGCCGTCTGCACCGCAAACGCGACCGCTTCCGGGTCGTCGCCGTTGACGTGAAACACCGGTGCTTCAACCATCTTCGCCACATCGGTGCAATACAGGGTCGAGCGCACATCGCGCGGATCAGACGTCGTAAATCCGATCTGGTTATTGATGACGACATGAATCCCGCCGCCGTTGCGAAAGCCGCGCGTCTGCGACATGTTCAGGCTTTCCATCACCACGCCCTGCCCCGACAACGCCGCGTCGCCGTGCAGAATCACCGGTACCACCTCGTAGCCCATCACATCGCCGCGCCGATCCTGGCGCGCGCGCACCGAACCGCGCACCACCGGATGCACGATTTCCAGATGCGAGGGATTGAACGCCAGCGCCAGATGCACCGAGCCATTCGGCGTGGAAACGTCATTGGAAAATCCCTGGTGGTATTTCACATCGCCGGACGTCGCCGTACCGCGCGCATCATTGGCCGCTTCGGTAAACAGGCTGTCGAGCGTGCGCCCGAGCGTGTTGACCAGCACATTGATGCGCCCGCGATGCGCCATGCCAAGCACGATTTCTTTTGCACCATGCAGTGCGCAGCGCGCGATCACTTTATCCAGCAGCGGGATCAGGCTCTCGCCGCCTTCCAGCGAAAAACGCTTTTGCCCGACGTAGCGCGTGTGCAAAAACTTCTCCAGCGTCTCCGCATCGGTCAGGCGGCGCAGTAGTTGCAGCTTGTCTGTATGCGCCAATTCAAAGCGCCCGCGCGCACCTTCGATGCGCTCCTGTATCCAGCGTTTGCGCGCCACATCGGTGATGTGCATGTACTCCACCCCGAGCGTGCCGCAATACGACGCCCGCAACTGCGCCAGAATCTCGTCCAGCCGCGCACGCACTGACCCCACCAGCGAGCCGGTATCAAAGCTGCGCAACAGATCGGCCGTGGTCAAACCGTAGTAAGCGGGATCAAGCTCCGGCGTATCCGGGATGTCAAAACGCTTCAAGGGATCGAGATCGGCGCGGCGGACGCCCAGATAACGATAGGCGTTAATCAGGCGCAACACCGCAACTTGGGTGGAATCAGCCGTGCAGGCCGATTCTGTTACGGCTGTTTCAGGCGAAACCGGTTGGGCCAGCCACGGCGCAAGCTCACTGTCGCTCAGTTGCTCGAGATACGCCGCGTTGGCCGCGTTAAGCGGGGACGTGTTTTGCCAGTGTTTATTCATATCGGCACGACAACGCACGGCCCATAATCGCAATCAAACAAGCTCATATCGCTTCCATATTTGGCTATAGGTTGCACATTCGAATCATAACGCGCCAAGTTTGTGACTTATCGGCTATAGACCGATGAGTCACGTATTGCAATCATCCGACGATGAACATACAGCAAGTATTTGGTGCCCATGTCCGTCGCTTCCGTGAGCTGAATGGCTGGTCGCAAGATAAATTATCTGAAGTATCAGGCCTGCATCGTACCTACATCAGCGGGATTGAGCGCGGCGTAAGAAATCCCACTATTGAAATCGTGTACAAAATCAGCCTCGCTCTCAGAATTAAGGTTGGTCAACTATTTGATGACTACGATGATCGCTGAAAGTGCTCAGCACAAAATCATTATCTTGTTTCGTGGCCTGATTTCCGGCATCTCTGATTCGGCAAATGAGCTTACTCTGGATAGCATTTTTGCCAGAAGCAAACCGCTTACATTAGAACTGTTTTCAAAAAACGTAGATGAATACATCTATTTCATTGTTGCCCAGCGTGTCACCAAATCGTTTTCAACACGACTCGGCAACGTTATCGAGAAAGTCAGCGCGATTCTTGTGGAGTCACAGGGCGGTCTAATTATCGCGGGCAGACCCAATCCATTTGATTTGAGATTTATCCACCCTGATGGAAATGAATACTGGATAGAAATCAAATCAATCAATGCGCAGAACAGCAGCAATATCCAGACAATACATGAACGAAAAAAGTTGGCCGAACAAAATAACTGCTTATTCCGGCTGTGCGTATACAACGATGATAATTCTTGTTCCGAAGAGCACAAACTGAACGGTGGCCAATTCTGGAAACTTGTAGGCGGATATGAGTCTGCCGGGGAAGACATATTGGCAATGCTCAAAGGCTTAGCCTGTGAGGTCAGCGTCCGTGAAATCATTAATCAAAGAGTTCGGGAGCTAGTTGACGAGCAAAACAATGCCATCCGCTAAACCAAACATCCGTTCGAGATCATCATCCTTAATAAAGCCCAGTTTTGACATGGCTTATGCCTGCTTGCGCTGATTGATCGGCACGAACTCACGCCGTTCAGCGCCGGTATACAACTGACGCGGGCGCCCGATCTTATGCGCGGGGTCAGACAGCATTTCATTCCATTGCGCGACCCAGCCAGCGGTGCGCGCCAGCGCGAAGATGGCGGTGAACATGCTGGTGGGGATGCCCATGGCGCGGAAGATGATCCCAGAATAAAAATCGACGTTAGGGTAAAGTTTTTTGGCGATGAAATACTCGTCCTCCAGCGCGATGCGCTCCAGTTCCATCGCGATCTTGAATTGCGGGTCGTCGCGCAGGTCGAGTTCGTCCAGCACTTCGTAGCAGGTCTCGCGGATGATGCGGGCGCGCGGATCCATGCTCTTGTAGATGCGATGGCCAAATCCCATCAGACGGAAAGTATCCGATTTGTCCTTGGCGCGTTTGATGTATTCGGGGATGCGCGACACGTCGCCCATCTCGGCCAGCATTTGCAGCACAGCCTCGTTGGCGCCGCCGTGCAGCGGCCCCCACAGCGATGCCATGCCGCCCGCAATGCAGGCATACGGATTGGCGCCGCTGGAACCGGCCAGACGCACGGTCGAGGTCGAGGCGTTTTGCTCGTGGTCGGCGTGCAGGATAAAAATCCGGTCCAGCGCACGCGCGAGCACCGGGTTCGGTTCATACGGCTCGCACGGCGTGGAGAACATCATGTGCATGAAGTTCTCGGCATAGTTCAGACGGTTTTGCGGATAGGTGAACGGCTGGCCTTCGTTGTATTTGTACGACCACGCGGCCACGGTCGGAATTTTTGCGAGTAGCCGGTGCGCGACAATTTCCCGCTGGTGCGCATCGAAAATATTCATGTCGTCGTTATAAAACGCCGACATCGCACCGGTCACGCCAATCATCACCGCCATCGGGTGCGCATCGCGGCGAAACCCGCGAAACACATTGTTCATCTGGTCGTGCAGCATGCTGTGATGCGTGATCGACTGTTCAAACGCGGCCTTCTGTTGCGCGTTTGGCAACTCGCCATGCAGGAGTAGATAGCTGACCTCCATATAGTCCGACTGATACGCCAGCTCTTCGATGGGATAGCCACGGTGATACAGCAGACCTGCATCGCCGTCGATATAAGTGATCGCCGACGCACAACTGGAGGTCGCGGTAAAACCTGGATCGTGGGTGAAATAGCCGTGCCCGCCAAGCGTGCGCAGGTCGATCACCGGCTTGCCGTAAGTGCCATTCAGCACCGGCAATTCAATCGCCGGGCTGCCGTCACTAAAATTGAGGGTGACTATTTTGCTCATCGCGGGGTTCTCTTTGTTCATCGCGGGCTCTCGGTAATGTGTATGCGTTCGATGCGTATGCGTTCAAGCAGCGCGCGAATGTCTGCGTCCTCGGGCTGCGTTTTCTGTTGTAAAAAATCCAGAATGCACATATCCGTCATGGCCAGCAGGCGCTCGAATACGGCCAACTCTTCAGGCTGAAGTGTAGCGCGGCTGGCATGAAGAAAGCCACCTAACCACAGATCAAGTTCCAGCAATCCGCGACGGCAATGCCAGGCTAGACGGTCAGACATGGCGTTCAAACACGGCGCTTGACCAGCAGCGATTTGATTTTGCCAATCGCCTCCGTCGGGTTCAGCCCCTTGGGGCAGGCATCGACGCAATTCATCACCCCGTGACAGCGATACAGCCGATACGGGTCTTCCAGATTATCCAGCCGCTCACTGGTTGCCTCGTCGCGCGAATCTGCGATAAAGCGGTACGCCTGCAACAGCCCCGCCGGGCCGACGAATTTATCCGGGTTCCACCAGAACGACGGACACGACGTAGTGCAGCAGGCACACAGAATGCACTCATACAAGCCATCAAGCTGCATACGCTCGGCAGGACTTTGCAGCCGCTCGACCTCCGGCTCCGGGTCGTCGTTGATGAGCCAGGGCTTGATCGAACGGTACTGTTTGTAAAACGGCTCCATATCCACAATTAAATCGCGAATCACCGGCAAGCCAGGCAGCGGTCGCACCTCGATCGGCTGCTTCAGTTCGGATAAAGGCGTGATGCACGCCAGCCGGTTTTTGCCGTTCACATTCACTGCGTCCGAGCCGCACACGCCTTCGCGGCAAGAACGGCGCAAGGACAAGGTCTCGTCCTGCGCCTTGATCGCGAGCAAGGCATCAAGCAGCATCTTGCCTGCCGGGTCGATGTCGAGTTCGTAATCACGCATGAATGGCTGGTCACTGGTTTCAGGTTGGTAGCGGTAGATGCGGAATTTCATTGCTTCATCACCTGTTTATATCTGCCGGGTGCCTCATCAATACACGCGCACTGACGGCTTGATCGACTCACCTGAAAGCGGCTTCAGGCGCACCGGCTTGGTATCGACCTGAACACCCTCCCGGCTATACAGACTATGTTTCAACCAGTGCTCGTCGTCACGTGCGGGGAAATCTTCCCGGCTATGTGCACCTCGACTCTCGGTTCGATTCAACGCCGATACCAGCGTTGCACGTGCCACGTCCATCAGGTTTTCAAGCTCCAGTGCCTCAATGCGGGCGGTATTAAATACGCGGCTGGTATCGGTCAGCCCTGCGTGCTGCATCCGGTTCTCCAGCGCGATCAGCTTGTCCAGACCCGCCTGCAATAAGGCTCGATTGCGATACACGCCGCAATGCGTTTGCATCATGCGCCGCAAATCATCGGTGATCGCCGCTACACGCTCGGTCCCGGGCTGATCCCAGCGCGCCAGCCTGGCCAGGCTCTGTTCCGCTGCGTGCGGCGGCAGGGCGCGCGGGTAAGGGTTGTCGCGCAGATATTCCAGCATGTGTTTGCCCGCCGCGCGGCCAAACACGACCAGGTCGAGCAGTGAATTGCCGCCAAGACGATTCGCGCCATGCACCGACACGCAGGCGCATTCGCCCACCGCATACAAACCCTGCACCGGTTCTTCCGGGCCGAAGCGCGCGGGTGCGACGACTTGGCCGTGCAGATTGGTGGGGATGCCGCCCATCATGTAATGCGCGGTCGGCGCGACCGGGATAGGCGCTTTCACCGGATCGATGCCAGCAAAGCGGATCGATAATTCGCGGATGCCGGGCAGGCGGTCGGCAATCAAGGCCTCGCCCAGATGGTCGAGTTTGAGATGCACCGCATCACGATTCGCACCACAGCCGCGCCCTTCGTAAATCTCGGTGGCGATGGCACGGCTCACCACGTCACGCCCGGCGAGATCCTGCGCGTGTGGCGCGTAACGCTGCATGAAGCGCTCGCCTTCGCTGTTCAGCAGATAGCCGCCTTCGCCACGCACGCCTTCGGTAATCAGGCTGCCGACGCCTGCAATGCCGGTCGGGTGAAACTGCCAGAATTCCATATCCTGCAAGGGCAGACCTGCGCGCAGCACCATGCCGAGGCCGTCGCCGGTGTTAATCATCGCGTTGCTGGTATTGCCAAACACGCGCCCTGCCCCGCCCGTCGCCAGCAGGGTCGCGCGCGCTTCGATCAGCAGCGGCTCGCCGGTTTCGATACACATCGCGGACACGCCCAGCACGTAATCCTCGTCATCACGCAGCAGATCGAGCGCGAAATACTCGTCGAAAAATTGGGTGCGGCATTGGATGTTTTGTTGATAAAGCGTGTGCAGCAAGGCGTGGCCCGTGCGGTCGGCTGCGGCGCAAGTGCGCGTGGCCTGCTCGCCGCCGAAATGCTTGGATTGCCCGCCGAAAGGTCGCTGGTAAATCTTGCCGTTATCCAGCCGTGAAAACGGCAGCCCCATGTGCTCCAGCTCGACTACCGCCGAGGCCGCCTCGCGGCACATGAACTCGATGGCATCCTGATCACCCAGCCAGTCGCCACCTTTGACGGTGTCGTACATGTGCCATTCCCAGCGGTCGTCATCAACATTGGCCAGCGCCGCCGTAATCCCGCCTTGCGCCGAAACCGTGTGCGAACGCGTCGGAAAAACCTTGGACACCACCGCCACGGTGTAATCCGAACGCGCCAGTTGCAGCGCCGCACGCAAGCCCGCGCCGCCGCCGCCGATAATCACTGCGTCGAAGCTACGCTTGTTCATCTTCCGCCCCACAATACCGCCGCCATCCAGACCACGCACACAGCCAGCGTCACAATCACACCCAGATACAGGGCAAGCCGGATCCCGGTGTGATGCACATAGTCCATGAAAATATCGCGCATTCCCACCCAGGCATGAAGCGCCAGGGCGACCGTGAATAACAGCGTAAACAGCTGCATCCACAGCGGCGCGAACAGCGCCGTCCATACGCCGTAATCCAGTGGTGTCACACTCGCCACTCGCCAGACAAACACTGGGACAGCCAGCGCCATCACCACGGCAGTGGCCCGCTGTAGCAGCCAGGTTCCGGTGCCAGTGTGAGCGCCCATGGGTGGCTTCATGAAAACAAACCCCACGCCGCCAGCAAAGCCACACCTCCGCTTGCCAGGAGAACGGCCAGGCTGCTGCGACGCGCACTTTGCAAATGCACGCCCCAGTGAATATCCAGCGCCAGGTGACGCAATCCGGCAAGGAAGTGATGGGCAAACGCCCAGACCAGTACAAGCGTCAGCAGCTTGATAAATGGAGTGGATAGCCACGCAAGAACACGCGCAAAACCGGCCTCGCCGGAGAGCGTGAGAGAAAAACCCCACACCATTAGAGGCAACAGAACAAACAGCAGCGCACCCGAGAGCCGGTGCAGGATCGACACCCAGCCCATGAGCGGCAGATGGATGCGAGAAAGATTCAGATAAACCGGTCTGTTTCCGGGCAACATTTTGAGGTTCAACTTTCGATTGGACAGCTGATATGTATCACATATCGGTTGATTGATGCGGCATAAGACGGCGGCTTCAAGCTCCTCCGCTTAAAAAGTGTACCCCATACCCTAAAGTTGCCGACGTATTTGCCGATACAGTCCACGTCAACCCATAATTTATCCAATAAAATCGGGAGAAAATATGAAAAAAACCGGCCTACTCGCCCGCCTGACGCTGGCCGCCTGTACTGCGTTGATGGCACCCAGCCCTGCCCAGGCACAGGATGTTGAAGCCTGCCGGGGCGGCTACAGCGTCATGCTGATGACTCGTACAGAATGTACGACTTATCTCAAGCAGTTAAAAGACGCACAAATCCGCGCCGATAAAACCGCCGAGCTGGAATTGCGTGAGTGGCATACGCAGCTATTGATCGACCGTGCCGAAACCTGCCCGTGTCAGCACGACCAGAACAAAACCCTGGCGATTCGCACAGTCAGCGCGCAGTAAACTCAACACACACCGGTTCATAGCAAGGCACGCGGCCGATGCCAGAATTTCCAGGCGTCCGCGCGTGTCAGATGCAGCGAATACCCGTTAACCGGATCAAGCAGTTGCAATCCTTCAGCATTCAATCCGCGCAAGGAACCCAGCACTGGGGCAAACCAGTCACGCTCCAGCGCGCCGATGGCTTCGCGCCAACCATACGCATCGCCAAGCTGCCCGGAATCCGTGAGCTGATTCAGCAGGATCAGATTATTCTCAGCCAATAGATCGGCAGAAAAACCCGTTGGCATGGCGCGCACTTTCGCCGCGCAAAACTGCGCCAGCGCGCGCGCATCCGCATCATCGCTATGCACGGTCAAAACTGATTGGTGCATGACAGGCAGCGTACCCCCACCCCACAACCACAGCGAATTCACCGGCAGCTCGCCGCGTGCTTCGCGCGCCTGATTGACCGGGTGCTCAAACAGCAGCATCTGTAATTCGTTCAGGAGCGTGCGGAATTTCATCGCGTCTTCACCGGTAGGCAAAAGCGGATCAATGTCGCGCCCGACTGCATACGACAGCGGCGTGGTCAGCAGCCGCGGCGGCGTGTCGAATGCAACATACCAGCGCCGGGGATGCAACGGCGACGGGCTGAAGGCCGCGCCAAAATGCGACGCAATGCTGTGCGTCAGCGCTGCGGCCTCGTCTTGGGATAATTCAAGCGCCGCGCCATCTGCCAGCACAATGCGATCGCGCATCACGCGCAGATGCACCGGGTCTGCGCGCAGCCAATAACCTGATCCGGCCACACCACCGTCCGCCGTCAGCGTGATGGGGGCTACCGGATAATCTTCTACGAACCCACCCTGATTGCGCACAATGCCCAGCGCATCACATAGCGTTGCCTCCACTCCGTGTCCAGGACAATCCCTGAGCGTGCCACGCGCAATCAGCGTTTCCAGCGCGGGCAGGCGTAAGCCTTGAGCGGCGGTTTCGAGTAAACGCGCAGGCGGAAACAGATAGGGAATATTCAGCTGCATCCGACGCAGACTCCCGGCTTGAACCGACTCAAGTCAGCAAGGGGTGCATCCACACGAACAATGCCTTCCCCTGCGACGCGGCAAGCTGCGCCAGTTCGGCCAGCTCCATTACCATGTCCTGCACCTCGTCGGCATCTAACTGATCCTGCTCGAATTCCTCAGTGGCAGCCAGCTCAAAGGCAACGTTTTCAAGTGCGTCTTCGTCAAGATCGGACAGCTTCTCGACCACCTCATCGGACACGCGCAATACCATCACACCTTCGATGCTCACGTAAACCGGCTCATACAGATAAACCGCCTGTTCGAACTCATCGCCGGTCAGCAGGCAATGCAGGGTCGCAATTTTGGCCGAATCAATGCCGCGCCGCTCGATCCCGCTCCAGTCATCCACCGGATGCAGCGATTCGCCGATGGCCGCGACTTCGTCTTCCTCGGCGGCGACAATGTTGGTGAGTAAGCTCAATAGTGGCTCCTTGAATGTTATTTCCGGTTCACGATACGCGTAATCAGGCAGACCGCTTCTGCAGCAATGCCCTCGCCACGCCCGGTAAATCCGAGTTTTTCCGTCGTCGTGGCCTTGACGTTCACACGCGAGATGTCTACCCCCAGATCGGCGGCGATATGCGTCGTCATGCTGGCGATATGCGGTGCCATTTTAGGCGCTTGCGCAATGATGGTGGCATCCACATTGCCGACGCTCCAGCCCAGGCCGGTAATCCGCCCCGCCACATCGCGCAGCAATTTTCGGCTGTCGATCCCGGCGTAAGCCGGATCATTATCTGGAAAATACCGGCCTATATCACCCAGGCCGACAGCGCCAAGCAGCGCATCGCAAATCGCATGCAACAGCACATCGGCATCCGAGTGGCCGAGCAGGCCACGCTCGTGCGGAATCTCCACGCCGCCGAGTATGAGCTTGCGGTCGACCGCAAATGCATGCACGTCAAAGCCGTGACCGACGCGGATATTGGGGATGAAAAATTCAGTCATCAAAATGTTCCTGGCTATGCTCCAAAATCAGGCTGGCAAGTTGCAAATCGCGCGGGCGGGTCACTTTAAGATTGCGACTGTCCGCTTCGACCAGTAACGGAAACAGGCCAAGCTGTTCGACGGCAGAAGCCTCATCGGTGATGCCCGCTCCCGCTGCGAGCAAAGCGTGTTTCAGCAAACCATAGCGAAACATCTGCGGCGTTTGCGCCTGCCACAGACCGGCGCGCGGTTTTGTCGCGACCACGCGCCCGTCCACATTGGCGCGCTTCAGCGTATCTGCCACCGGCACCGCCAGCAGGCCGCCAGTCGCATCGTGTTCGACCGCATCAATCAGACGCGCCAAGGCTTCGCGCGGCAAACACGGGCGCGCGGCATCGTGTACCAGCACCCAAGTATCGTCGGCAACTTCGCCAGCCAGCGCATTCAGACCATTCAATACCGATTGCGCACGCGTCTCACCGCCACAGCGCAACACCTGCAAGCGGCCTTGCCATTCCGACCAGTCATAAGCATCCCAATACGCATCCCCGGGCGACACCACCACCACGATCAGATCAATACGCGGCTCGCGCGCCAGCGCCCTCAAAGTATGGGCGATCAAGGGCTGGCCGTGCAGCGGCAGATATTGCTTGGGGCAGTCAGACTGCATGCGGCTGCCCGCACCGGCAGCAGGAACAAGAGCGATAGTCATTGGGTAATTATCCCGGAAACGACAACGGGACGCATGCGTATAAGAACACTTCGGCGCGACCGCTTCAACGGCACACACTGTCCCAGAAAAATATCAACCGCCGTTATCAACCGGCAATAAAATCTCGAATCGTACCCGTGCCCAAGGATCGCGTGACTCCGCCAGCCGGGTAATCCGCGCCGACAGTTTCAAGCCACGATCCAGAAAACGCGCCACATCGCTGTTTTCACGCTGCGGCACATAACCGATGTGCTGACCGCGCCATTCCACCCGCACTGCGCGTGAATCGTGAATATTTTCAGGCTCACGTACCAGTCTCAGACCGTCGCCTACGCGCATCTCCGGCCACAGTTTTTTTCCGGCATGAAACTGAAAACCAGCCAACTGGGAATCCTGCAGCAATATGTGCGCATCGGTTTCGCCAGCAATCGCGTGTGCAATCGATAAGCTTAAGCACAGGATCAGGATGCAACGCATTATGAAATTCCCGCCAGCCGGGGTTCTGCAAGCTTAGCCGCGTTGACTGCATCTGCCGCAAAAAAACGCTGCACGACTTCGATCTTGCGCGTTCGCGTCATCGCGGGCAATGCATTCAACAGCAGCTTGCCATAAGGTTTATCGGCAATACGCGTGTCGCACAGCATCAAAACGCCGCGATCAGTTTCGGTGCGAATCAAGCGCCCTGCTCCCTGTTTGAGGTTGATCGCGGCGTGCGGCAATTGATAGTCCATGAAGGGTTTGCCACCGCCGCGTTCCAGATGCGCGATGCGTGCTGCCACCACCGGGTCGTCCGGCGGCTGGAACGGCAGTTTATCGATAATCACGACCGACAGGGCATCGCCCGGCACATCGACGCCTTCCCAGAAACTTTGGCTGCCCAGCAAGACCGCATTCCCCGCCTGCTGAAAGCGTGCCAGTAATTCGTTCTTGGGCGCGTCTCCCTGAACCAGTAAGGGGTAATCCCAGCCGCGCTGTTTGAAAGCTTCGGTCAATAAGCCGCGTGCTTTTTCCAGCGCACGCAAACTGGTAAACAGAATGAAGGCGCGACCGCGACTCGCTTCCAGCACGGGCAGCGCCGCGTTCACCACGCCTTCGGTAAATTCCGGCGTGTTCGGCGCGGGCAAGTCGGTTGGCACGTATAGCACGCCCTGGCGCGGATAATCGAACGGGCTGTCCACGCACAGCGTGGCCGCCGCTTCAATGCCGAGACGCGTTTTAAGATGGCTGAAATCGCCACCGATCGAGAGTGTGGCCGAGGTCATGATCCAGGCCTGCACGCGTTCGGTGAGCTTGGGACCAAACAATGCGCCAATGGATAAGGGCGTCGCGTGCAACAGCAACGAACTCAGCGTGGTTTCCAGCCAGCGTACTTTGGGATTGGTGGGATCGTCTTCGCCCTGCCAGCGGATCAGGCTTTGCTGTAAGACCTGGGCGCGCTCAAAACAGTTTTTAAGATCGGCATCGCGCTCGGCCTGGGTTTCCAGTAACTTCGCCAATTCATCCAGCGCGGCAGTCAGGGTTTTCAGCGCATCCGGCCATTTGTCGTAGCGGGTCAGCTCCTTGGTCGGGGCTTTGATCTGATTCTGCGGAAAGGCCAGTCGCGCGTCGCGGGTAGCCTTGCCCAGCTCGTCAGCCGCCCGGCGCAAGGCAGGGAAATCGCCCGCTTTCACCGCAGCGACGCGTTTGCTGTCGCCCGACAATTCCAGCAATTGCGCAGTGGAAACCGTCTCGCCAAAAAACTGCGCGGCGGTTTCGGCGAGTTGATGCGCCTCGTCCAGAATCACGGTATTGCAGGCGGGCAGCAGTTCGGCCACGCCTTCGTCCTTAAGCCACAGGTCGGCAAAAAACAGATGGTGGTTAACCACAACAACTTCGGCATCCAGCGCGGCTTTGCGCGCCGCCATCACAAAACATTCCTTGAAATGAGCGCACTCGCTGCCCAAACAGTTATCACGGCTGGAGACGGCGTAATGCCAGGCGGTCGCGTCTTCCGGAATACCTTCCGCTTCGGCACGGTCGCCACTGGTACTGGTTTCGGCAAAACGGGCAATTTTTCCCAGCCAGGCGGCATCGTCGCGATTGGCAAAACGGCCATCGGCCAGATTGCGTTCGAGATGATGGTGGCAGACGTAATTGGCGCGGCCTTTGAGCAGGGCAATTTTGACCGGAGACTTGAGCGCGCGCCGCGCCGTCGGCAAATCGCGGTGATAGAGCTGATCCTGCAAGGCTTTGGTGCCGGTGGAAATTACAACTTTGCCGCCGGAGAGCAGCGCAGGAACGAGATAAGCCAGGGTTTTACCCGTGCCAGTGCCGGCTTCGGCCAAGAGCACGCTATTGTGCTGGATGGCCTCGGTCACGGCCTGCGCCATAGCAAGCTGCTGCGGGCGGGCGTGCCAGCCGGGCAGTTCGCGCGACAGCGCGCCAGCGGGAGAAAATACAGCGTCCAAGTCAGGCATAGTGTGGGTGAGCGTTCACGGGAAGTGTATCACCCGGCTTGCAGGGGTTTGATAGAGGCGGGCAGTCGCCAAGCTCAATTTATGCCGGATTGAGCCGTTATGTTTTCTCCGGCAATCCAAAATTAATTCGCAAATGCGCAAAAAACCGGCCTTCTCAATTCGCTACCTGGCTCTGCTCTTTATGCTCTGCCTGTTTGCGTTGACTGCGCTGGCAGGTGTGGTGGTCTATGTGAACGCGCAGGAGGTAGTAAATGCGCTAACGCCCCAACATTACCAACGCACGCTTGCACTGACGCTGTTCGTGCTGCTTGGCTTCCAGATTCTGGCCGCCATGGTGGTGTTTGCCGCGAATGACCGGCTGCTCGTCAAGCCGCTGCATCATTTGTCGGGGCAAATCGACGATATGCGCCAGGGCAACCCCGGCATCGATTCGGGTATCGCGCAACCCATGCGGATTACTGAACTGGATAACGTGCGCCGCTCGCTGCACCATTACCAGATGCAGCTGAACGAGCTGCATGACTCACTGGAAGACCAGAATCGCGAATTTCACAGCCAAGCGCGCCAGGACGTGCTGACGCACTGCCACAACCGGCGTGCCTACGAAGAAGACTGGGCGCGTCTCAAAGACAGCCTGCATACTGCGCCACAGAATGTGGCTTATCTGATTTTTGATTGTGACCATTTCAAAACCATCAACGATACCTATGGCCATGCCACGGGCGACCGGGTGCTGGTCACGATTGTCGATGCGCTGGTGATGGCCTTGCGCGCAAAAGACCGGCTGTACCGTCTGGGCGGCGACGAGTTCGCAACCTTGCTGGCAGATACCACGCAGGCTCAGGCAAAACAGGTTGCGCAACGCTGCCAGATGTTGATCGAAGCAGCCAGCTTTTCAGAACTGGGCATCGCTGAACCGGTGAGCGTAAGTATCGGCATTGCTTTTTGCGCTGCCGATAACCCTGACCATATCGCAGCGTTGCCAAAACAGGCGGATATTGCAATGTACTCCGCCAAACAGCCGGGCCACAGCAAGGTTTCCCTGTATGACAAAGAAACTGATTTAAACAGCGACACCCTGTTTGCCAGCCGTGAAACCAGCGCGGTGTTTCAGGCATTGGCCAATCCCGGCATGATCGAATTGCATTATCAGCCGGTACACGCCATGCCTTCGCGCCGCGTCGATTACTACGAAGCACTCGCGCGCATCCGCTGGAAAAGCGAACTCATCATGCCAGGCGCTTTTCTGCCGGTCGTCAGCAGTCGCCGACTGGAAGCGGAATTCGATCTGGCCGTGCTCATGCAGGTGGAAGCGGATCTGGAATCCGGTCAACTGCCCGCAGGTTGCGGCGTGTCCATCAACCTGTCGGCACAAAGCCTGCTGCGGCCTGAGGTCGTGTCCCAATTGCTGGAACTGTCCCGCTACAACGAACGCCATCCGCTGATTCTTGAAATCACCGAAACCTCGTTGATCACACAAATGATGGAAGCACGCACCTATCTTGATCTACTGCGCACGACCCATTTCAGAATTGCCATGGACGACTTTGGCACAGGCTATTCGCCGATGCGGTATCTGGTGGACCTTCCCGTTGATGTGATCAAGTTCGATATTTCGCTGGTGAAAAAACTCGGTGAAAATGATCGTGCCGGACAGATCGTCGCCGATTTCGCCAGGATGATGGCCGATGCCGGGTATGAACTGGTGGCGGAAGGCGTAGAAACTGAAGCCATTCTGGCGCGCGTCCAGGAACTGGGCTTTGCGCATGTGCAGGGATTTTTGCTCGGGCGACCGCAACCTTTGTCCATGCTGGTCACTGGCGTTGCTGCGGCATAAACCTCGACGGTCCGGTTTAATGTTTTCCCGATCTCCAGATCGAGAAAATGATCCACAGGCTGTTGAAGAACGCGATCAGAAATCCCAGCAGGCCAAACAGGGGTAAGCCGAACAGCTTCGGTCCGCCGGTTACTGTCATGATGATGCTGGAGCCGATCACCAGCGAGGCCGTCAGGATACCCATGGTGATGCGGTTGCTGGCGCGATCAAGCTGCTGTCCAAAATGATCCAGCCGTTTCAAGTCCAGATCAATTTTCAAACGGCCACGCCGCGCTTCACGCAATAGTCTGGAAAAATCACGCGGCAAATCCGCCAGCACTTCGAGTGCTTCATGCAGGCTTTTACGCCCGCGTGCAAATATCGCCTGCGGGGTGTAACGGGCGCGGATGATCTGTTCCACAAACGGTGTGACATGGTCGATCATATGAAAGCTCGGATTGAGCTGTTGCCCCAGACCTTCCAGCGTAATCAGCGTTTTGAACAGCAAAGTCAGGTCAGCGGGCAGCACCAGACTGTTCTCGCGCAGCAGGCTGGTGATATCGTTCAGCAAAGCGCCGAGATGGACATCCTTGAGCTGTAAATCATCGTAGTTCAGCATCAACTCCGACACCTCATACGCCAGGCGTCCCTCGTCCACCTCGGCATCGCCCGTCCAGTCCAGCAACACTTGCAGCATCGCCATTTCGTCCTTACCGATCAGGGCGTGGAGCAAATCGACGATCTGATTTCGGCGCAGGCTCGTCAACATGCCAACCATGCCAAAATCGATCAGGCCGATGACATTGCCCGGCATGAAAATCACATTGCCCGGATGCGGATCGGCATGAAAATGGCCGTGTTCCAGAATCATGCGCAACACCGTATCCGAGCCGCGTACCGCCAGCACAGATGGATCAAGCCCCGCCGCATGCAGACGGGTTGCATCGACGCCAATCACGCCCACCAGTTCTTCCTGAACATTGACATGGGAATTGCTGTATTGCCAGTACACTCTGGGAATTTTTACGCTGGCATCGTCCGCAAAGTTGCGCGCAAACTGATCCATGTTGCGCGCTTCTTTGATCAGATCGAGTTCACGATGGAGCGAGCGGCGAAACTGCGCAACGATATGGGTCGGATCGTAGCGTCTGAAATCCGGCGCCTCACTCTCCAGCAACTTGGCGATGTGATCGAGAATCCTCAAATCCGCATTGATCTTGACCTCGATGCCGGGGCGACGGACTTTCACCACGACCGCCGTGCCGTCTTTCAGGCGCGCGCGATACACCTGCGCCATCGAAGCAGCTGCCATCGGGTCTGTATCAAACTCGGCAAAAATATCGCCCGGCTCGCCGCCTAGCGCCTTGACCAGTTGCGGGTGCAACAACTCATACGGCACGGCAGGCACATGATTGTGGAGTTTCTCAAACTCGGTGATCCAATGCGGCGGAAACATGTCCACCCGGGTCGCCAGCAGCTGTCCCAGCTTGATGAAAGTCGGACCCAGCTCTTCCAGCGCAAGGCGAATACGTACTGGCGCGTCCAGTTGGGAAATTTCGCTGGTGTTGCTCCAGTGCAGAATGCGCCCTGCCCGCTCCAGCGCATTGCTGACCCCCAGCAGCCGCACCAGATCGCCCCAGCCATAGCGAATCATGACGGATGCAATTTCGTGCAGGCGGGGTAAATCGCGAACGACAGACAGAGTTTCCCAGAGCATGAGTAGTTTTTTTATTTTAGATGCCGCAGTTTAACCACAGCCCGCAACGAACGGAAAGTTTCTCCGGTCGCTACGGGTAATCCAGAATCACCTCAAAAACTAGTGGTGCAGCCGCTCGCTCTGACGTTTAAGCGCATCCGACAGCGCAGACAGCACGCCACTCGCGACCGAGGACAAACGCTCGCCCGCCGTATCTGCCACTTCTCCCATGCCAGCACGTCCCGCCCGAGCAGACGCATTGAGGCTGCTGGTCATCGTTTCCAGCGCCGCACGCACCCGGTCGCCGGTATCTGTCCGGGTGGTTTTGATATGCTCGCCCAAAGCGTTCAGTTCTTCCTTGAGCTTGCCGCTGGATTTCTGTGCGGTGTCTTTCAAACCTTCCATCAAGGCCGCTTCCAGTTCCTTGACCCGGACAATCGACGCCTGCAATTCCCCTTCCCTATAAGCCTTGCCATGCGAAGTTGCCTCACGCAGCGTAAGCGAAACCGCTTCCGCCGTACTGCCTATCGCCTCGCCCAAACCCGCCGCCGCCCGACGCAACTCGGTACGCAACTCGCCGCCGCGCTGCGTCAGCCCTTTGCCTACGCCTTCCGTAATCGCCGCAACAATGTCACGCAACTCAGCCAGCGATAATTTTCGATCCAGCAAGGCGCGATGGGTCAACTGGCGGACACGCTCCTGCAAATCAGGCGCATCCGCCGCCGCCTCGGCCTCTACGCGCAGTTCGTTTAATGCTTCACCTATTTCCGCACCAGCATCGTCTTGTTCATTCATCTTGCTCTCCTTGTTTTCAAACCAAAGCCCGTTTCGTGACGCAGCCCGTTTCGCCGTATCATGTTTTCAATATAGAACATCGCTGTTTTAAACCCATGGCTGTTTGCAATCCATGAAAAAACTTTTCGCTTTTCTCATCGCCACCTTTTCCTCGTTCGCCTATGGCAATGAGCCGCTTGTGCCGACTGAAGTTCCCATGCTTGCGCTCAGCCTGATCGGCACCCCCTACCGCCTGGGCGGCAACCAGCCGGAAACCGGGCTGGATTGCAGTGGACTGGTCAATCATGTTTATCTACAGGCGGCCAGGCTGCAATTGCCGCGCGATACGGCGGCACTGAGCCAGTTTGGGCGTGCCATCGAAAAATCCGGCTTGCAGGCGGGCGACCTGGTTTTTTTCAATACACTCGACCGCGCTTTTTCGCACGTCGGCATCTACCTCGGCGACGACCGCTTTATCCACGCCTCAAGCAGTGCCAGCGGCAGCGTGATGCTGTCTTCCATGACCAGCCCCTACTGGACTGAGCACTTTGACGGGGCACGGCGCGTGCTTGAGCCTGGCGCGTCCGAATGAACCGCATCATGCCCTCCTCGCCCCTGCGCACCCTGCTGTTTAACGTTGGGCTCGGCTTTACCCCGGCCTTGCTGCTGATGCTGGCGGTGATCGGGCTGGGCAATACCCAGATGGCGCATCTGAACGCCGAGCTGCAAAACGTCGTGACCGTCAACAACGTCAAAACGCGGCTGGCATCGCACATGCGCGACACCTTGCGCGACCGCGCAGTGCTGATGCACAACATCGTGGTTTCAAACGACGCCTGGAAAAAAGACACGCTTTTTTTGCAGTTTCTGCAATCGGGCGAACGCTACACCAAGGATCGCAATCAGCTGGTTGCCATGCTCACAACGTCTGACGAAATCTGGCTGATGGATGATCTGGACACCATCACGGCCAGCAACCAGCCCGTCATGTTCAACGTGGTCGAATCGGCGCTCGACGGCAACAATACCGCTGCACTGAAGCTGCTGCAGGATCATGCCATTCCGCTGCAAGACCGGCTGGTGGAGGCGCTCGACAAGATGACCAGCCTGCAGCGTGAAGCCAACGAGGCCGCGCTCGAAAAAACCTACGCCGCCTATCAATCCACGCGCAATCTGATGCTGGTTCTGGGAAGCATCGCCACCCTGCTGGCCACGCTGGCCGTGGTGCTGGTAAGCCGTCGCATGCTGAAGCAAACGCGGCAAACAGAAGCCGAAAAACAAAAATACCAGACCCTGTTCGAAACCAATTCTGATGCCGTCGTCATTCTCGACGACAAGGGCTTTATCGATTGCAACCCGGCGACGCTGTCGCTGTTTGGCATGGATTCAGTCGCCACCTTCCTCAGCACGCCGATCCCGCAACTGGGCACCCCGGTGCAGGCCAACGGTGCGACCAACTACGACCATGCCAGGCAGGCCATCGCCCTGGCACGCAAACAGGGGCACGCAGTCATGGACTGGCAGGGACGGCGGCAGGACGGCTCGGTGTTTTCGGCTGAAATCGCCCTGCACGCGATGCAGCTTGAAGGCCGCCCGGTGATCCAGGCGATCATGCGCGACGTATCCGAACGCCAGGCCACCGAGGCGGCGCGCGAAGCGGCGCGCCAGGCCGCATTACAGGCCGCGCGCACTAAAACCGAATTCGTCGCCACCGTCAGCCACGAGATTCGCACCCCCATGCACGGCATTCTGGGTATGAGCGATCTGCTGCTCAAAACCCCGCTGGACAGCCAGCAGCACGATTACGCCCTGATGCTGAAAAACTCAGCATCAGGCCTGCTCAATATCATCAACGACATCCTGGATTTCTCGAAAATCGAAGCCGGCAAACTCGTGATCGAAAACGTGGCGTTTTCACCCAGCGCTTTGCTGCAAAGCCTGTTTGACCTGTTTCACGCCCGCGCGCAGGAAAAAAACATCACCCTCACACTCAGCTTGCCGGACGACAGCCCGCCTGCCCTGCTGGGCGATCCCACGCGGCTGCGTCAGGTCTTGCTCAACCTGCTGGACAACGCGATCAAATTTACGCCACGAGGCACTGTCGAATTAAGTGCGTCGTACCTAACAGACAGCAATCGCAGCATCTGCCGCTTTGCCGTTTCCGACACCGGCATCGGCGTTCCGGATGACTCAATCGTGCAGGTATTCGAAGCCTTTTCCCAAGCCGACAGCTCGACCACCCGTCTGTTTGGCGGCACCGGTCTGGGTCTGGCCATCAGCAAACAACTGGCCGAGTTAATGGGCGGCACGCTCCAGGTCGAAAGCAAGCAGGGTGTGGGCAGCCGGTTTACGCTCGAACTCAGCCTGTTGCCGAGCACGCTGCCGATGCCCGAAGCGGCAGCAAAAACGAACACGCTGCAATTGCGCGGACGCATCCTCATCGTCGAAGACCACCCGGTCAACCAGAAACTGCTGGCCTACCAGCTCAGCGCAATGGGCTTGCAGCATGTGCTGGCCAATAACGGCGCGGAGGCGCTGACGCACTATCAAGCCGCCCCCTTTGATCTAGTGTTCATGGATTGGCAAATGCCGGAAATGGACGGGCTCGAAGCCACCCGGCGCATTCGCCAGATGGAAGGCGGCAACCAGCCTGTGCCGATCATTGCCCTGACCGCCCACGCCTCGCCCGAATTCCGCAAAACCTGTCTGGCCGCAGGCGCCAACGATTACCTCAGCAAGCCTTATTCCGAGTCCGCGCTGGCCGCCATCCTCAGTCGCTGGCTGGCGCAGGCTATTGATCTGCCCCAACCCGTTGCTGAAAGCCCGGTGACAGAACAGCCGCTCGACCGTACTGCCCTGCTGGCGCGGTATCGAAACAACACGAGCCTCGTGGACGAACTGATCGGCGTTTTTCTCAGCACCACCGAAGGCAGCCTTGATGCCATCCGCACACAGCTGGCCGAAGGCAACACCGATGCCTGCCGCAAAGAGGCGCACGCCCTGCGCGGTGCCGCCGCAAGCGTGCTGGCCAAAACCCTGCAGGCCTGCGCGGCTGAACTTGAAAACTGCCTGCGCACGCCCGATTGCCCCGAGGGCAAACGACTGCTGGCCGAACTCGAAAACGAGCTGGTTCGTCTACAGGCCAGTCTCGCCCAAACCCGTAAAAATGATTGATGCGTGACGATGCGCTTACGGGAGATAATCCTGCATCCTCACCATCCCGTTCAGGGGAATTCATCATGCGAATTGTATTGCGCTTATTTTTGAGTATCGGGCTTGTATCAAACGCCGTAGCGGCCAACCCCGTTCCGGGCCAGATCATCATGGTGCCGGTTCTGGCACAAGTCGTCGGCGTGACGCCCGTTCCCGCCACGTCGCCACAGACGGCCAAACCCATTGCCGCCACGCCCGCCCCCGGCGGCTGGATGATGCCCGTCCCCACGCCCTACGGCCCGGTCTTGCAACAGCAGGCGCTGCCGCCGCCGTATCGCGACTACCAGATGAGCCGCATCCTCAGCCCGGCAGAGAAAAAACGCTGGATGCAAACCGCCATGCCGATGATGGGCAGCATGATGAAAATGGACGCGCGCGAAGCGATAAACAACTTTGCCATCAAATACAAAGTCAAACCCGGCGTCACATTTGACGAAGTGGTTGAATCGATGATGCTGCGCGCCAACCAGCAAAACCTGAAATTCGTCGGCAGCAACCTGATGTGGAAAGACTTCCGTGCCGTGCTCGGTGACGAAACTGCACCGCGCGTCGAAGTCTTCAGCTTTTGCGACATCGCCGTCGGGCGCGAACTGCTGAGACTCATCCCCGAAGTCTCCGTCTTTCTGCCCTGCCGCATCACCGTCATGGAAGATGCCGATAAAAACATCTGGATCCTCACCCTGGACTGGGACGTCACCTGGCTCGACCAGGCCGGCAAACAAAGCGGCATCACCCCCGA
>JBEBIZ010000042.1:0-7670 GCA_040080135.1 Thiobacillaceae bacterium | reverse complement strand
AACTGGTCGTTGAAGTAGATCGTGAGGCTGGAGGCCAGCCCGACAAAGCCGCCGAAAGTGCAGAAGTAAAAGAACATGAACCACCAAGCATCGCGATCACGAAGCACGTTCATGTACTGGTGCAAGGATTTGGGCTGCGGGCAGTCGGGCGCGTCCTTGGCAAAAACCAGATAGACCAGCAAGGCAAAACCAAGGGGAATCAGGGCGAGGCCGAACACGTTGCTCCAACCAAAGGCCACCGCCAGACCGGGTGCAAACAGCGCCGCCAGTACCGTGCCGGAGTTGCCAGCACCCGCAATGCCGAGTGCGGTACCTTGGTACTGTGGCGGATACCAGCGCGAAGCCAGCGGCAAGGCCACGGCAAAAGCGGCACCGGCAAAGCCCAGCAGCATGCCCAACGTCAAGATTTCGCGGTAGCTGTGGATGCCCGCCAGCCACGCCCAGGCGAGGCCAGCAATCACGATGACCTGACCGATCAGCCCGGCCATTTTGGGTTTGAGATGATCGACCAGTATCCCCATCACGATCCGCAGCAAGGCACCGGCCAGCACTGGTGTCGCCACCATCAGGCCTTTTTGCGCGGCAGTCAGGCCAAGCGTGGTGGCGATCTGCACCCCCAACGGGCCGAGCATGACCCAGACCATAAAGGCGATGTCGAAATACAAAAATGCAGAAAGCAGCGTGGGCGGATGCCCCGCTTTCCAGAAGTCGCGCGTCATGACAATCTCCGTGTGTTGCGTTTTTTTAAGTTTTTATCAAGCCAGACTCAGATGAACCACACCTGACTCAAGCCGGATCTCGTACTGGCGCGCGCAGCCTTCGTCGGGCGCCACCGCGCAACCGGAATCAAGTTCCAGGTTCCAGCCATGCAGCGGGCAGGTCACGCGCTTGCCGTGCACGATACCCTGCGACAAAGGCCCGCCCTTGTGCGGACAGCGGTCTTCTACCGCAAACACTTCGTCCTCGGCGTTGCGAAACACGGCGATATCGATATCGCCGTGCCGCACTATGCGCGCGCCGAGCCTGGGAATTTCATCGAGGCTACATACCTTCATCCAGTTACTCATTTTTCTTCCAATCCAATACGTTTCATCAAGCAACCGGGAACAACAGTCGAAAGTCACACCGCCAGCGCCTCAAACTCATGATGCTCTTTGCCTTCCTTGACACGTTCCATCCACGGGTCTTTTTCGACCGATAGCGCAAACAACATCCGCTCGTGTAGCGCGCGGCGACCTTCCGCGTCGTCGAGGATTTTCTTCTTTACGTAGTCCAGCCCAACGCGCTCGACGTAATGCACGGTGCGGTCGAGGTAACGCGCTTCTTCGCGGTAGAGCTGCAAAAATGCGCCGGTGTATTCGATGACCTCGTCCTCGGTTTTGACCTTGACCAGGAACTGCGCGACTTCGGTCTTGATGCCGCCGTTACCCGCGACATAAATTTCCCAGCCCGAGTCCACGCCGATGATGCCGACGTCTTTGATCGCCACTTCGGCGCAGTTGCGCGGGCAACCTGACACCGCAAGTTTGACTTTGTGCGGCGCCCACATTTTCCAGAATATTTTTTCCAGATCGATGCCGAGTTTGGTCGAATCCTGGGTGCCAAAACGGCACCATTCCGATCCGACGCAGGTTTTGACTGTGCGCAAGGCTTTGCCGTAAGCATGACCCGACGGCATGTCGAGATCAGCCCAAACTTTGGGTAGATCAGTTTTTTTTACCCCCAGCATGTCAATGCGCTGGCCGCCCGTCACCTTGAGTGACGGGATGGAATACTTATCGACTACGTCGGCGATGCGGCGCAATTCGCTCGGCGTGACCTGTCCGCCCCACATCCTGGGAATAACAGAATAAGTGCCGTCTTTCTGGATGTTGGCGTGCGCGCGCTCGTTGATATAGCGCGACTGCGGGTCGTCCTCGGCCTCGCCCGGCCAGGTCGAAATCAGGTAATAGTTGAGCGCCGGGCGGCACGAGGCGCAGCCGTTGGGCGTGTCCCATTCCATCGCCTGCATCACTTGCGGAATGTTCAGGTATTTATGCTCGCGTATCGCCGCGCGCACCACTTCGTGCGTGTGTTCGGTGCAACTGCACATGGTTTTGGTTTTGGGCGCGGCGGAATAATCGCCGCCCGCCGTCACCGCCAGAATCTGCTCGACCAGACCGGTACACGAGCCGCATGAACTCGACGCTTTGGTATGCTTGCGCACATCTTCCAGCGTAAACAATCCCTTCTCGCGGATGGCCTTGACGATGTCGCCCTTACATACGCCGTTGCAGCCGCACACTTCCATATCATCCGTCATGCTGGCAGCTTTGTTGATGCCACCGTGGCCGAGGTTGCCGCAGTGATCCTGCCCAAACATCAGATGATCGCGCAGCTCGTTCACATTCTTGCCATCGCGCAGCAGCGAGAAATACCACGCACCATCGACGGTATCGCCATACATCACACCGCCAACCAGCTTGTTGTCACGGATGACCAGCTTTTTGTAAACGCCGCCAATTGGGTCTGAATACAGGATCGATTCTGTACCTTCGCCGCCCATGTAGTCGCCCGCCGAAAACAGATCAATGCCAGTGACTTTGAGTTTGGTCGAGGTGACTGAACCTTGATAGCGGCCAATGCCGTGTTGTGCCAAGTGATTCGCGCACACCTTGGCCTGCTCGAACAGCGGCGCGACCAGACCGTAGGCAATGCCGCGATGCGCCGCACATTCGCCGATGGAATAAATACGGGGATCGTAAGTCTGCATGGTGTCGTTGACGACAATGCCGCGATTGCAATGCAGGCCGGCAGATTCAGCCAAAGCCGTGTTGGGGCGGATGCCGACGGCCATCACCACCAGATCAGCTGGGGCTTCATCGCCGTCCTTGAACTTGATGGCTGAAACTCTTCCAGACTCGTTCGATTCCAGTTCAGCAGTCTGCTTTTGCAGCAGAAACTTCATGCCTTTTTCTTCCAGGCTTTTTTGCAGCAGGCGCGCAGCGGGCTCGTCGAGCTGACGTTCCATCAGCCACGGCGCGATGTGCACGACGCTGACCTCCATGCCGCGCTTCATCAAACCATTGGCCGCCTCCAACCCCAACAAGCCGCCGCCGATGACGACTGCATGTTTGTACTGGCTGGAGGCGCTGACCATGGCATCCACGTCGGCAATGTCGCGAAAGCTGATGACGCCCGGCAAATCCGCACCTGGCACTGGCAAGATAAAGGGATTGGAACCGGTCGCGAGCAGCAGGCGGTCATACTCGGCACGGGTGCCGTCTTCGGCTTCGACAAAACGATTTTTGCGGTCGATCTTGACGACCTTTTTACCCATGTGCAGCTGGATATTATTTTCGCGATACCAGTCAATTGAATTCAGAATGATGTCGCCTACCGTCTGCTCACCAGCCAGCACTGGCGAGAGCAGAATGCGGTTGTAATTGGGGTGCGGCTCGGCACCAAACACGGTAATGTCGTACATCTCCGGCGCATGCTTCAACAGCTCCTCCAGCGTGCGCACACCAGCCATGCCGTTGCCGACCATGACCAGCTTCATTTTGTTATTGGGGAGACTCATGTCCATGCAAACAACTCCGATTAAAAGGTTTGTATGGCTATAAGCAAGGTCAGTGCCAACACTATTAAATGGATTTAACGTGTTGATCTGATTGTTTTTGTTTAATACGCCATGCGGATATCCGAACCTGATCGGCACCATTGAAGTGCATCTGCATATTCAGCGCACTATCAGGCGGCGATGCGCCCAAAACCGTTAATCGACGTGATTGCGCGCGCCTGATTCAGATCATCGGTATACCCCGCCGCATACAGACATGCGGCAAGCTGGTTGCGCAGCGGTAATGGAACACTGTGGCTGCCATCCAGTACCCCACGCATCCAGGCAGCGGTTGCGCGCGTATCGACCGGCGGCAAATCGGGTGCGGTACTACTCGCTTGTTGCGCCGCACAAATAGGCTCGCATCTTCCATCGTGGTAAAAATTCATCGCGGGTCGAAGATGCGGATCGGCAAAGGCTTCACCCTCGCAGCCTTTTAACAGCAAGGCGCGACCGCCCAGCGCGGTGAGCAGCGCGGCCATGCCGGGCAACTCCTCATCACGTAGCGCTGGCGTGACGCGCACGGAGTCTGCACCCATCACATCGGCCAGGACCGCCAGGCGTGTCGCAATGGATTCCACTCCCAGGCGCGCGCGCAACGCAAGCAGCGAAGCCAGCCCGGAACTCAATAAAGCCACGGGGGCAAACGCAATCCCTTCGTCGCTTAAGCGCGCATTGACTTGCGCCACGTTACTGCATGGCATCACGTCAAGTTCACGCAACACGTAGGCAGCCGCTGTGCCGCCGCCGCCATCGAGCACGCCATGAATCAGCACGGGAATGCCAAAACTTTTTAGCAGCAGAGCCAGTAGCGGCATGAGGTGTGCGCCATTTCGCACGCCGTGATAGCTCGGCAGAATCACAGTTCGGTACGGCGTGGATGGTGTTGCAAACGCGGGCAGCCGTTCAGCCAGAGCAGCATGCATGCCAAGCCATGCATCCAGACCGGGATCGTGTTGACCCAGAGCCATCAACAGCGCAGCCGTTTCCAGCTCCGGTACGCCGCCATCGAGCAATGCCGCAGTCAGATTGCGGGCATCGATAAAATCCAGCCCGTCGCCCAGTTCAATCTGGCGGATCAGTTTTGCGTAACTCATGCGGGAATCCGATTCAGCATTCGTTTTAACTCCGGTACGCACGAGCCACACTCGGTGCCGCATTTAAGCGTGGCCTGAAGGGAGGATAAATCGGCGCCGTCGGCGATAGCGGCAAGAATGTCCGGCTCGGCAACATTAAGACAATTACAGATAATGCGCCCGCGCCCGATGCCGCCTGCGGGCGGGCGCGCCACTGGCGCAAGCACCCAGGTGCGCAAGGGTGCGGCTTCGGCGCTGTCGGCGATGAGTTCTTTCAGCCATTCAAATGCTGCGGTTTCTCCGGTGAGCCGGGCGGCGGTGATTCGGCCTTGATCAACCCGAACGCGCTTGGAGATGCCGCTGCTGCTGTCTTCATATTGCATCACCGCAAGTGGATCATTCAGCTTTAGCGCCTGATCCAATTGCGCGATCAAATCGGCGGATATGGCGGCGTGATGCGCCAGCCGCAGCGTCAACACGTCAAGATTGCGCCCGGCCAGCGCTGCTGCACCGTACTCGCATTCGCGTAACAGCGGCTGTACCGCTTCCAGCATGGCCGCACCATCACCCGCGCACAACACCGCCATACGCCATGGTAAATCAGCTTTGACCACTTGAATTGCAGCGTGCTTCAACTCGGGCTGTTTGGATACGGGATCAAGTACTGGCAGCGTTAACGCGTTCACACCCAGACCATTCATGAAACGCGCGCCCCAATGCATCGGCAAAAAACATTGACCAGGACGTAAGGTGGCGCTGGCTTCGACTTGCAAGACCAGCATGCCGCGTCGGCTTTTTACTCGCACCAGATCGCCGTCGCCCAGCCGCCGCAACTCCATATCGCGCCGACTCATCGACAATAGCGGCGTATCGGCATGGGCAAACAGGCGCGCGACTTTGCCGGTGCGGCTCATGCCATGCCACTGATCGCGCAGCCTGCCGGTGTTGAGATGCAAGGGGTAGCGCGCATCAATCTGCTCGGCAACCGAGCGATAAGGTGCATTGTGAAACTGCGCGCGACCACTCGCGGTGGGGAAAATACCATCTTCATACAGCCGCGCCTTCCCGCTGGTTGCGCCCTCAGGCAACGGCCATTGCTGTGGGGCAACATCTAGCATGGCGTAGCTCAACCCGGTGATATCCAGATCGCGGCCACGTGTGGTTTCGCGATGCTCGTTGAACACGTCTTCGGCGCAGGCGTAGGGGAATAATTTTTTGCCATCGCGTCCGAGCTTCTCACCCAGCCGCTGTGCAAATTCGACCACCACCTGATAATCCGGGCGCGCCTCGCCCGGCGGCGCGATAGCTGCATGAACATGTGAAATGCAGCGCTCGGAATTGGTTAATGTACCTTCGCGTTCGCCCCAGGCCGCTGCAGGCAACAGCAAATCCGCATAGGGCGTGGTTTCGGTATCGGCAAAAGCCTCCTGCAGCACGACGAACTCTGCCGCCGCCAGCGCCTCATGCACTAGCGTCTGATCTGGCAGCGATTGCGCGGGGTTAGTGCAGGCAATCCACAAGGCTTTTATTTCGCCGCTACGCACCGCCTCAAACATCTCGACTGCGGTTTTCCCCGGCTTCTCAGGAACCGAGTCCACGCCCCACAAGCGCGCAATTTCTGTGCGATGCTCCGGGTTGCTCAAATCCCGATGCGCCGACAGCAAATGCGCCATGCCGCCGACTTCGCGTCCACCCATCGCATTGGGCTGTCCAGTCAAGGACAGCGGAGCCGCACCGGGTTTGCCAATCTGCCCGGTCGCCAGATGCAGATTAATCAGCGCGGCATTTTTATCAGTGCCACAACTCGACTGGTTGAGTCCTTGGCAATACAGAGACAATGTCGGCCCCGCAGCAAACCAGCGCGCTGCCTGGACGATGTCAGCAGCAGCCACGCCACAGACGGGTGCCATTTTTTCTGGTGTGTAATCGCGCAGGGTTTCGCGCAGCTTGTCCCAGCCGGTCGTATGCGCCGCAATGTAATCGCGGTCTATCAACTCCTCCCACAGCATCACATTCAACATCGCGTGATACAGCGCCACGTCCGTGCCCGGCAAAATGGCGAGATGCAGGTCGGCCTCTTCTGCCGTATCAGTGCAACGCGGATCAACCACGACTAGTTTGAGATTGGGATTGAGTTGCCGGGCGGCTTCGATACGCCTAAATAGAATCGGATGTGCAAATGCCGTATTCGAGCCGCTGATAAAAATCACGCCTGCATGGTCGATGTCGTCATAACAGCCCGGCGGCGCATCCGCGCCCAGCGTGGCTTTGTAACCCGCCACCGCTGACGACATACACAAACGTGAATTGGTATCGACGTTATTTGTACCGATCAACCCTTTAGCGAGCTTATTGAAAACGTAATAGTCCTCTGTTAGCAATTGTCCGGAGATATAGAAGCCGACCGCGTTGGAGCCATGCTCCTGGATAATTGCCGCGAAACGTTCTGACGCAACATCCAACGCCGCATCCCACTCAATGCGTGTGCGTGGCACACGCTTTTCACCGCGCAATTCCGGATACAGCGCGCGCCCACTCACCTGCGTTGTTAACGCCAACGTCGCACCCTTAGTGCAAAGTTTCCCCCGATTCGCTGGATGCGCCGGATCACCACGCACCTTAATGACTTTACCGACCCCGGTCTCAATCAATACGCCACAACCGGTCCCACAATAACAACAAACTGATGACACGACTGACATGGACGACTCCTTGACACAAGCTACAGCACAGCTCATGCCACGACTCTTCACGCTTTATGATTCAATGGCTTAGGCAAATAATTCACTGTTTGTGCGGTACTTCTTGCGCAATAACGGTGCGCAAACCTGGATGCCGCCATTTACTGGTGCGTAAATGCAAACTGGGTTGATCAAACGAGATTACCCTATCGAGCGCATCCAGACGTTCAATCTCTAGAACGGCAACTTGCTCAATTAGCGATTGAGCGTAGGCGATATCTTAAGCGGCACAGATCAAAGTAGTGCACCGGT
>JBEBIZ010000024.1:0-33141 GCA_040080135.1 Thiobacillaceae bacterium | reverse complement strand
AGGCATCGTGTCCGCTATCGCTTTGCCTAGCTACCGGACATTTGTACTGAATGCGAGGATGACCGCGCAGGCAAACGAGTTTTTGGCGATGTTGAGTTTTACGCGCTCTGAGGCCATTAAACGTAACACTCGCGTCACCATGTGTAAGAGTGCCGATCCCAACGCCGCCACCCCTGCGTGTACGACAGCAGGAACTTGGGCGCAAGGCTGGATCGTGTTCGCTGATGCAGGTACGGCGGCAGATGCCACGGGCGACACGATATTGCGCGTCCATCCCGCATTGGATGGAAGTAGCACCATGATAGGGAATACGAATGTGGCTAGCTACATTTCATATATATCGAATGGTCAGGCAAGAATGGCGAGTGGTTTTGGGCAAAACGGAACAGTGAAATTATGCAGTCCTGATAGCACTATCGTAGGACGAGATATTGTATTAAGCCCTTTCACGGGAAGAGCCCGTGTAGACAACCCGCCTTTAGTGGCATGTAGCTAAGCAAAATCATGCGAAATCAAAACGGATTTACCCTACTTGAAGTGCTGGTCACCCTGCTGATTGTCAGCCTGGGTCTGCTGGGTATAGCAGGCATCATCGCGAACAGCCTCAAGAGCAACCATGGCGCGTATTTCCGTACGCAGGCCAGTGTGCTGGCCAACGACATTATTGACCGCATGCGCGCCGATCGTGCGGAAGCCGAATTGGCGACCTTGCCCTACAACATCGCGATGAGCGCTGCGCCGAGTGGCAGCGGCAATCCTTTCAACGATCTGACTAGCTGGCGTACAACGCTTGCCGCAAACCTGCCGTCCGGTAACGGTTCGGTGAATCTGGATAGCACCACAAAAAAAGTGACTGTCAGCGTGCAATGGGACGACTCGCGTGCGGCTGGGGTTAGCAGTACTACCCAGGTGTTTACTGTGGAGACCCGCTTATGAATCGCGCGCATCCTCTGCATTCAGCCCGGCAGCGTGGTTTGAGTCTGGTCGAGCTCATGGTCGCACTCACCATCGGGTTGATTCTGCTGATCGCATTGGCGTATTTCTTTTTGGGGAGCCGCCAGCTCAGCCGCTCGCATGACGATGTATCGCGCATGCAGGAAAGCGGTCGTTATGCACTGGAAATATTAGGCAAGGCAATCCGTCAGGCGGGCTATCGGGCTGATGCAGATGTTGCTTTTGGGGGTGTTGCACTAACGGGAACAGATGGTGCAGACACAGCAACGCCGGATACGATTACGGTTCAATACGATCCGCAAGATGGCCTGGAAGCAAGCTGCACGGGTACTAATGTCGTCTCCCCCGCTCGAGTGACCTATGCGTTTGCGGTAAACGGTTCGCGCGAGCTTACTTGCGGCGGGAGCGTCGTCGCCGACAACATCGAGAACATGCAAATCACCTACGGTATCGATATTGGCAAGGATGGCATCATCGATTCCTATACCGCGACGCCCACTGCGGCCCAGTTTTTGCAGGCGGCGGCTGTTCGGGTCAATCTGGTCGTTCGTGGGCCAACGGCCAATGCAGCGACAGGGGGGGACGGTTTTTTGCGTCAAACCTATTCCGCCACGTTCGCAGTCAGAAACCAGGCCTTTTGATCATGATGTCGATCCGTTTCCTTCAATCCCCTCCCAAACAACAATCCGGCGCAGTTTTGATCACCGGCCTTATTTTCATGGTGGTGATGACCATCATCGTGATTGCGGCGTTGCGCAGCGCCACGCTCGAAGAACGCATGGCCGCCAATGCGCGTAATCGGCAGTTGGCGTTGCAGGCAGCTGAAGCCGTGTTGCGTTACGCTGAAACCACGTTGTTTACAGCGGCTCCATTCAGTCCGCTGAATTCCGCTCTTTTTACCACGGGCTGCACGAGTGGTTTGTGTAACAAGCCCGTTGCGGGAGCCGAGCCGAGATGGAAGACCATGACGACCGCTCAATGGAGTGATCCGGGTATCACCCTTTCGTTTAACGACGCTGGCGCATCGGATCTGGACGGGGTGGCCAGCCAGCCTCGATATATCGTCGAGAAACTGAATAACCCTAGCAATACGCCTGGGCAGGCATGCTCTAAAATTTTGTACAAAATAACTGCGCGCGGGGTGGGGATGGATAACTCCACCGTGTTTGTGCAAACCATGGTCCGGAGTCAGCCAAGTTCTTGCCCTGCTTGAATAAATGTACTGGAGAAATATCATGAATCCTAAACAATTTTCCCTCCCAATCGTTCTTTGCCTGTTAATTGGCTTGGGTCTGGAGATGGCACATGCCGCTGTCAGCTTCGTTCCTGATGACCAGCCTATCGCATATGTGGGTAAAGTTGCGGTAAGCGGAAATGATGTGTCAACAGGCAGTGAGCATGCTTACGCTTTGGACTATAGCTCGCAGGACTGGAGCGGAAATCTTCATTCCTACAGTATTTCCACGATTGGCATCATCGACACTATTGATGCTTGGGATGGCGGTGCTGCAGGGCAGGTTGACTTACAAAATATGCTCCCAACCAGCTGGAATCCGGCAGGTCGATATATTGTCACCAAGAATGGCAGCAGTGGTGTGCCGTTTATGTGGCCCAGTCTCTCATCCGCCCAAAAAGGTTTACTGGATTCCGGCACTGCTGTTTCGGCAACCAGTTCGCCCGTGCTCAATTACATTCGAGGGGATCGTAGCAATGAGGCACCCAGTGGCAACGATTACCGCGCCCGCTCGACCGTATTGGGCGACATAATTCATTCCACGCCTGTTTATTGCGATGCGGCTACATGCGGTGCTGAAACCGTATTTGTTGGCGCTAACGATGGCATGCTGCATGCGATCAATGCAAGCACGACTAGCGGTGGCGGCAGCGAGCGCTTTGCTTATATTCCGTCTATGTTGATAGGGAAGCTGCCAGCCTTGAAGGTGGATCCTTATGGCCACAAGTATTTCGTTGATGGAAATCTGGATATTCGAAAATTCGGCAGCACGACCATCCTCGCGGGGACATTGGGGGCAGGTGGGAGGGGGGTGTTTGCGCTGAATGTGACTGCTGCGGCTGCAACGAGTGAAGCGGATGCGGCCTCGAAAATTCTTTGGGAAGCCACTAATACGGGTGCATACGCCAATTTGGGGTATACCTATAGCCAGCCACGGCTGGTAAATGTGAAAGTAAGCGGCATAGCAACACCTGCGCTTATCGTAGGCAATGGCTATAACAACGTAGGCAACTACCATTCCTCACTTTTTGTGATCAACGCGAGTACGGGTGTTGTGTTGCAGGAAATTGACGCAGGTTCTGGCACTTCAGCCAGCCCGAATGGCCTCTCTTCCCCAACCGTCATTGATGATGACGGTGACGGAAATTATGACATTGCCTACGCGGGTGACCTCAACGGTAATGTGTGGAAATTTGATTTGGTGGCGAATTCTTCCGTGTTGCTCTACAACCAGTCACAGGCTATCACCATGGCACCCGGCGTGATGGAACATCCATTGGGCGGGCATATGGTGACGTTTGTCACCGGGCGTATTTTTACGGGTGGAACGGGCAGTGATATTACGGACGGTACAACTCACGCTGCTTATGGTATCTGGGATCGACCGGGGCTCTACTCGGACAATGACACTTTGCTGACACAAACGCTGACTGAAACGACCTATTCGGCGGTAACTCCCGAAATTCGTGTACGTACTGCCACAGCCAATGTCCCTGACTGGTCGCCGGGTGCAGGCCACCACAAAGGATGGAAAACTGAATTGATTACTAGCCCCCCGTCTATTGGTGGTGAACGCGTGGTGGGTGACGGGGCTTTCATTAGCGACTCTATTTTTGTTTTCACCAGCACCAATCCCACGGTATCGCCTACGGCAACCCCGCCAGGTGAAAGTTGGGTTATGCATTTGAATGCGCTAACCGGCGGTAACACGGACATTATTCGTTTTGACTTGAATGGGGATCATGTCAATAACACAGCCGATCAACTGAGTGACGGTGAACGGCCAGTTGGCCGCCGTTTGACAGGTGGTGGACTCCATTCGCAGCGAACCGGGCTGGTCATTCCAGGCTCCACGGTTTATGTGGGATTCGAGGATACAAACGGTACTCCTGCAGACGCGGATCTGGGTGTTGCGGGCGGGCACCTGGATATGGAGATTTATTACAATTTTTCCAGCAAGTGCCCTCTGACGGGCTCGGCTGGCAGTAAAACAAGTGGAACGGTGACGTTTTCAGGTAGTGGTTCAAAAACAGGCACAGCGACGCTCACGATTACGCCTGGTGCAGGAGGGACGGCGGAATCCATTTCGTATAGCTTCACCTCAAAAACGACGAGCCAGGTTGCTAGTGGTTTGAAAAACCTGACATCCGCAAGTTATAAAGTGACCGCTGCTTCTGGTTCAATGATTACCATCCAGTCTTTGACTTCCGGGGCACAGTTCAATGGCACCGTATCAGTCACAATCACGGGTGGCTTTACCTCTAACGCTCCGCGTTCGCTTACTGGTGGGTCTGATGCCTCGGGACAGACCAGTTCTTGTGATGAAGTGCAACACATCCACGAGTATGACGACACTTATAACGTCACTGGCCTGAATATGCTTGATGCCGATCATACAGCTTATGACCTGGCCAACGCGATTCCTTCTACCGCCACCGAATTCAAGGTGATTGCCCAGAACCAGTATTTGAGTCCGGCGGCTGAAATCCATATTGGCAATCCTGACTATCTGTATAACGTGGATGCAGGTTATATCCAGATCAAGAATTTTACGACTTCGGCTACGCTCGATGTGGCGACCTTACCGACTTATACCCGTATTGGCAGTCTGGCCATTGGCAGTTTGGCCATAAATGTGCCAGTTGATGCCTTTACGCCTAAAAACTGGTGGGGCGGTGCGCTGGGTTTGCCCGCAGATGTGCGAGTGGGCGTACACCCGACTCAGGCCAAGTGCGTCAGAACGTCGGATGGATCGCAAGATGGCAACATGTTTCAGCCAGTGAACCCGCCCTTAAGCGTGACGTTGGATGGTAATGGCACCTTGGGGTACAACTCGGGGACGACTTCATTGACCGCGACGGGTGTACGGCACAATGGCGCGCTGGGTATAGAGATTATCCGGGCAGACACGCCAAATAGCGCGCTTGAGCTGAGTATTCCCGGTCACCCGGAATACGGCTGGCGGGTAAAAGCTTCCAAGTACAATACCTATGTGTTAGCCGAGTACACGACCTTCTGGCATGACAAAGTGAACCCGGATCGTTGTTATGGTACGGCGGACTGGACCAAGCTGGCGGCGAGTGATACGCGTGAATGCGATACGAGCAAACCACCGAAGGATACGGCAACCACAAAGGTATGTGCCAAACTTATCCCCGCCAGCGGGACGGATCCACGAATCGGCACCTTTGCAAGCGGTGGCGGTGGTTATGACGGAAGTCACGGCGCTGTTACTAGCGAAGTGAAGACCACAAGTCCAGATGGCTCGGTTACAACGGTAACCACTTACTCAGACGGCACCATTATCACCACCACCACCACCACAGGCGTAAAGATTGACCCTCCAGAGTTTTCCAGTTCACTCCCGGTGGGGCGGGTTAACTGGCGGGAGTTACTGCAATGAAGCCGAATCGTTCATTTGCTCGCGTAAACAGGTGCCTTCGCGGCTTTACTTTGATCGAGCTGATGATTACGGTGGCGATTATCGGGATTCTGTCCGCGATTGCCTACCCGGCATATCAGCAATATGTGCTGCGGGCGAACCGGGCCGATGCCGAGGCGATCATGCTGGAGTCCGCGCAGTTTATGGAACGGTATTTCACCACTAACAATACTTATGATGGTGGAACAGTAATATCAGACGTGTCGCCCAAGTTCGCGAGCGGAAGTCGCATCAAGTACGCCATCGACTTTAGCGTAACGCCCACCGCATCTGTTTATACTTTGCGAGCGACCCCTAATGGCAGCCAGACCAGTGATTCGTGCAGTACGTTAACGTTATCTAATACAGGAGCGCAAACCCCCCCGACTGCAGGATGTTGGTGATTCTGGATCAATCAGCCGATTAGGGCATAAAAAAACCGACCGTGATGGTCGGTTTTTTTATGGGGTGACAATATCAGGCTAGCTTGGTGCGACGCATGAAACCCAGCCCCGCAAGACCGATGCCCAGCAGCGCCAGCGAGGCAGGTTCAGGAACCGGTTCGGGTTCAATGGTTGAAATTGTGAAGTCGAATTGTCCTGACATGGAACTTGAAATAAGGTCCGCGCCATCTCCACCTGCCCGCTGCGCCTTGTTTTTGAGCGCGACCGTGTACGTATCGCCTGCAAATACATTGCGGAGGTAATTTCCACTAACATCGGGTGAGTTAAGGTCTCCCAGCACGAGATCAGTGCTCCCATCCCAGAGAATATCCCAGCCCCGCAGATAATTGCCGCTGCCTGTGCTGGCCACAAGATAATCCATGGAAAAAACACCATCAGTATCGGCGGTAAACGTGTAACTCCAGTCGTTCCCACCGGTGGTGAGGTCAACGCCCCAGTTGAGGATGCCGTCATTTACGCTGACATCCCAGCCATAGTTTCTAAAACTCACCGAGCCGGAGTTTCCACTCGCGCCCCAAGTCGCCAGACCGGTTCCACTCACGCTAATCCCGATATCAGTACTGATTACACTGGCAGTGGCAGAGGAGCTGACATTTAAATTGGAAAGGAGCCCCCCCCATGCGTCTGTAGCGTTCTGGGTCTGGGTGATGCCATCCAGTGTTGAAATGGCTGTCAGGCTCATACCAGCGCTGATGGGCGTTGCGAACGCGCTTTGCGACCCGGCAGCGATCAGGCAGAGACCTAGTGTAGAGATAAGGCTCGATTTCATCGAAAACTCCAAAATCAGTAAAGGGAAAACTCAGTTTCTTTTTGAATTAGCGCCGGATAAACGGCTTGCGTGTACATAAGCACTGTTCATGCCTGAAAGAAGCGTGATTTAAATTATCCAGGTATTTCAAGTTGATAGATTTTATATCGGCTTGTCGTGCCAAGTCAGGTTGGTGTGTTACGTGCGGTGTGTAAAATTATTCGACATTCGGTATCGCCGCTCAGGTGGACTTTTCCCGCTTCAATAGGGAGGATTTATATTCCAACTGCACCACGTTTACATCAACCGGCCAAGATTAGCCTCAATGCCATGGTTGATGGTTTTTACGCTAGCCACGCGTACGGGATGGTCTTTGATTAGCTTCTTAAACTCAACCGCCACCGTGCTCATTCGATCAATCACTTGATTCGCATTACCCTCGTTCAGTCCCGAGTCTTTGGCCAGGCGTAAAAGATGCGCTTTGCCCGGCGTTTTACCCTCGCCCATAACGGACATCTGGTGTTCGCCCGCCGCGCCGGAACGGTAGGTGAGGTCGTAGCATGGCGCAAGTTTCCACTGAAAATCCCGGTTCATGCGGAAGGCAAAGTTTTTGGCATGGTCGTCGCGGTTGTTAAAAATGAGGTTGAAGACGCAGCGCTCGAAGGCTTTTTCAACTTCGCGCTCGTCACGGGTAAACATCCGTGTCGCTCGTAAATAGGTGGCGTAGTCGAGTGATGGAAGTTGAAAATTGGCATGCAGTGCGCCCGCTAGCGTATGGATGGGCACGCGCAATCCGGCTTCGCGGTCGAAGCGTTCCACACCGAAGCCAGCCAGTTTTGCATCGAGATCGAAATAGCGCGTCGCCCGCATGTCGAGGCCGCAAAGCCGAGCCATTTCGGCATAGCAGTGCTCGATGGCGCAGACTTCTTTGTGCTCGCCGCGTGCCTGAAATTTGACCAGCCATGGTATGCCGGGTGCGCGGGTGTCGTTGCTGATACGCTTGGTTGCCTCGTCAAACTGCACCAGTACCTTGGGTCGTGCTCCGTGCGGGGAGCCGCCAAGAATCACCATTTGTTTGAGCGCCAGGCTGTCTTTATCGTTGATGAGGGTTCGCGCTTCTTGTGCCAGGTTTAACAATTCGAGATTCTGGGTTGGTAATTTCAGTGTTTCAGCCGGCTCAAAGCTGAGTGCACCCATGGCGCGGTCTGCGATGAAGGCTAGCCGGTCAAGTGGGGAAAGCGTTTCTGGAGCCAGGCCGCGTTGGCGAAACAGGCGATCCATCAGTAGCAGTCCCCAGCCGTCTGGCAGCGCATCGGCGATGAGCCCGGGCAGGCGGTGCTGAAATGCGGGAAAGTCGCCATAGGCTGTCTCGCGCAGCTTGAGGTGGCGCGGCGAGAATTCGATTTGGCGCTCGAGCGCCTCGACGGCGTATTCGAACAGCAAGGTGGAGCCATTGTCGGCCAGCGTACCCAACGGCCAGCGCTCGCCCCAGCCGCAAAAAATCACCTTGAGTTTTTTCATGCTGTACGCCGCCTGGGCGCTCGTTGGCGCTTCGCGCGTTCTGCCTTTTCCATGCGGGCAATGGAATTGAGCTTGAGCACAAAGAGCGTGCTCAGATCATCCGTCAGCCCCAACGCTATGATGATGTGCACCAGCGAATCCAGCGATGCCTGGCCTTTGGTTTCAAGGTTACGTACTGTACCCGTGGAGACCCCGGCCAGATTCGCTAACGCTACTTGTGATAAGGATTGGGCAAGTCGTTGCGCCCGCAAGCGCTGACATAAGGCTAGGCATATCTCCTCCGGGCTTGAAAAATTAATATCAAACATATTGTATTTTAATGTGTATTTATTGAGTTAATAATCAATATTCTATGTTTTATGTGAAGTTAAGTCAAGCTATTCGCTAGCCGCTTGCCATTCAATTCGCTTGAATGAAATAAAACTGCCGTGTCATGATGTGCGGTGCGGTTAAATTTTTTGTGTGGTGACTATGAATCGTTTTTGGGATGGAGTTGCCAGTGTTCTGCTGGTGCTGTGGGTGGGCAGTTTGCTGGCGTTGGGCGCAATCGCTGCGCCGGTTTTGTTTTCGGCGCTGGGCGACAAGCAATTGGCCGGGATGCTGGCCGGGAAAATGTTTGTGATCGGCGCCTGGATCGGGATGGGGGCAGGATTTTTTCTGCTGCTGTACCGGCTGGTGCGCGAGGGTGCGGCGGCGCTCAAAACCTGGTTTTTCTGGTTGGTGCTGGTCATGCTGCTGCTGACGCTGGCGGGGCATTTCGGGGTGCAGCCGATTTTGCAAAATCTTAAAGATCAGGCCTTGCCGCTGGCGGTGATGCACAGTGTGTTTGCCGACCGCTTTGCGCAGTGGCACGGTGTTTCACGCATTCTCTGGATACTCCAAAGCGCGTTGGGCGTGGTGTTGATCTGGCGTGCAGGGTTGGCTAAATAATCGCTGCCTAAGCAATCACTTGGGCAAGGTGATGACGGGCAGCTTGGCCGGGCGGTAAATCACCAGTATCTTTCCAATTTGCTGCACGGGCGTGGCTTTTGCTGCTGCGCAAATGTCGTCCATCCAGGTGCGGCGCGTGTCGGGTTCGTCGGTGGCGGCTTTGATCTTGATGAGTTCGTGCGCTGCCAGCGAATGTTCAATTTCCTTCTGAACGGCTGCGGTGAGCCCCTGATTGCCAATCATGACAACAGGCTGGAGCCGGTGTGCCAAACCTTTAAGAAATTGACGCTGGGCGGGGGTGAGCGGCTTCATAATCGTGGACGACCTAATAAACCCCGGATTTTAGCCGATATATGAAACTCGATAGATGAAACGTACAAAGTCCAGTAACGCATGGCTGCACGAGCATGTGACCGATCTGTTTGTGAAACGGGCGCAGCAGGATGGTTATCGCTCGCGTGCGGCGTACAAATTGCTGGAGATCGATAAACGTGACCGTTTGTTACGGCCGGGTATGGTGGTGGTGGATTTGGGGGCGGCACCCGGTAGCTGGAGCCAGGTGGTGGTGCAGAAGCTGAAAGGGCAGGGTCAGATCATGGCGATCGATCTGCTGCCGGTGGCACCGTTGCCTGGCATGGCTGTTTTGCATGGCGATTTTGCCAGCGATGAGGGTTTGGCGTGGCTGGAAGAACAATTGCAGGGTAAGCAGGTAGACCTTGTTTTAAGCGATATGGCGCCCAATATCAGCGGGGTGATGCTGCGCGATCAGGCGCGGCATTACGAGTTATGCGAGATGGCGCTGGCGTTTTCTGCGAAGTGGCTGAAACCTGAAGGCGCTTTTCTCGTCAAAGCGTTCCATGGAATAGGGTTTGAGGCATATCGCAAGCAGATGCGCGAAACGTTCGAGCAGGTTCAGATACGTAAACCTGAAGCCTCGCGGGAAAGAAGCAACGAGATTTTTTTGCTGGGGAAACATCCCAGGAAATCATCCTATTGATCCGGCACGATTTATCCATGAAACTGTAGAGTGCGCCATGCGCACCGATTGGCTAAATGGTGCGCATGGCGCACCCTACGGCCTGGCTGACAGTCCCGGATAAAAAATGCCGGATCAATAGGAAAGCGCCGGATTCGGGTTTAGAATCAGTCTAAATATTTGCGCGGTTACGCGTGTAGGAGTAGTGAGTGAACAACCTGGTTAAGAATATTGCGGTCTGGCTGATTATTGCTGTCGTGTTGATGACGGTGTTTAACCAGTTTGGTGCACAGCGTACTGCGCAGACGCAAATGCCGTATTCGCAGTTCATCGAGGAAGTGCGCTCGCAGCAAATCACGAAAGTGGTGATCGAAGGTAATGTGCTGCGCGGTGAGGGTGCGGATGGCAAGCGCTTTACCTCGTACGCGCCGAATGATCCCTGGCTGGTCTCTGATCTGCTGAAAAACGGTGTTTCGGTTGAGGCCAAGCCGGAAGAGCAGCCTTCTTTCCTGATGAGCTTGTTGATTTCATGGTTCCCGATGTTGCTGCTGATCGGCGTGTGGGTGTTCTTCATGCGGCAGATGCAGGGCGGCGGCAAGGGCGGTGCGTTTTCGTTTGGCAAAAGCCGCGCGCGTCTGCTGGATGAAAATGCCAATCCTGTGACGTTTGCCGATGTGGCGGGCTGCGATGAGGCCAAGGAAGAAGTGGCCGAACTGGTCGACTTTTTGAAAGACCCGTCCAAGTTTCAGAAACTGGGTGGTCGCATTCCGCGCGGCGTCTTGCTGGTGGGTTCGCCTGGTACCGGTAAAACCTTGCTGGCGCGGGCGATTTCCGGTGAAGCCAAGGTGCCGTTCTACAGTATTTCTGGCTCGGACTTTGTTGAAATGTTCGTCGGCGTGGGCGCATCGCGTGTGCGCGACATGTTTGAGCAGGCCAAGAAAAGCGCGCCGTGCATTATTTTTATCGACGAGATTGACGCAGTCGGTCGTCAGCGTGGCGCGGGGCTGGGCGGCGGTAACGACGAGCGCGAGCAGACGCTGAACCAGTTGCTGGTTGAAATGGATGGTTTTGAAGGCACCAGCGGCGTGATTGTGATTGCTGCAACCAACCGGCCTGATGTGCTCGATCCGGCCTTGCTGCGTCCGGGTCGTTTCGATCGCCAGGTGGTGGTGGGGCTGCCGGATATTCGCGGTCGCGAACAGATTTTGCTGGTGCATATGCGCAAGGTGCCGATTGCGCCGGACGTGCGTGCGGACATTCTGGCGCGCGGCACGCCGGGCATGTCGGGTGCGGATCTGGCTAACCTCGTCAACGAGGCGGCGCTGTTTGCTGCGCGCAGCGGCAAGCGTCTGGTCGATATGGACGACTTTGAAAAAGCCAAAGACAAAATCTTCATGGGTGCAGAGCGCAAATCCATGGTGATCACACCCGAAGACAAAAAGAAAACGGCGTATCACGAGTCGGGTCACGCCATCGTTGGTATGACGTTGCCGGGCTGTGACCCGGTGCATAAGGTATCGGTGATTCCCCGTGGCCGTGCGCTGGGTGTGACCTGGTCGCTGCCGGAAGAAGATCGTTTCAGCTTGTATCGCGATCAAATGCTGGCGCAGATCAGCATGTTGTTTGGCGGACGCGTGGCCGAAGAAATATTCGTTGGCAATATTTCCACGGGCGCGTCGAATGACTTTGAGCGTGCAACGCAAATTGCGCGTGAAATGGTTACCCGTTACGGCATGTCCGAGGCATTGGGGCCGATGGTCTATGGTGAGAGCGAGGGCGAGGTTTTTTTGGGGCGCTCGGTGACGACGCACAAGAACATGTCGGAAGCGACGATGCAAAAAGTCGATATCGAGATTCGCCGCATTCTTGACGAGCAGTACGCGCTGGCGACCAAAATTCTGACCGAGAGCCGCAGCAAGGTCGAAGCCATGACATCTGCGCTGATGGAATGGGAAACTATTGATGCCGAGCAGATTGCGGACATCATGGCGGATCGCGCGCCACGTCCGCCGAAACCGAGCGCTGCGCCGCAAGCACCGCCAAGCGAAGACAAGCCGAGCGCGCCTGCGCCGACCGTGCAGCCCGCACAAGAAACCTAAGCTTGACGCACTACAATAGAGGAGCCCAAAGCTCCTCTGTTTTTATGCGCATTCTTCACGCAGGCTCCTTCCGTTTATCGCTGGATCGCCCGTTGATTATGGGGGTCGTCAATACCACGCCTGATTCATTTTCGGACGGCGGAATGTTTGCTTCGGCATCATCTGCGATAGAGCACGCACTCGAACTGGCAAAGCTTGGTGCGGATATTCTTGATGTGGGTGGCGAGTCAACCCGCCCCGGCGCGCCGCCTGTTCCGGTAGACGAAGAGATGCGTCGCGTGCTGCCGGTGATCGAGGCGCTGGCGAAGGCGGGATTGGCAGTGTCGGTGGATACGAAGAAGCCGGAAGTGATGCGCGCCGCGCTGGAAGCAGGCGCAGTCATGGTGAACGATGTGATGGCGTTGCGGATGCCGGGTGCGCTTGAGATGGTGGCCGCGACCAAAGCGGCGGTATGTCTGATGCATATGCAGGGCGAGCCGCAGACGATGCAGCAAGCACCGCATTATGCTGATGTGGTTAGTGAGGTGGTGCAGTTTCTGGGCGAGCGCGTCGAGGCGTGCTTGGGTGCGGGAATTGAGCGGGATCGCATTGTGATCGATCCCGGTTTTGGGTTTGGCAAAGGTCTGGCGCACAATCTGGCGCTGCTCAAGAATATCGATGTGCTGGCCGCTTTAGAGATGCCAGTCATGGTTGGCTTGTCGCGTAAATCCATGCTGGGCGCGCTAACCGAACGTGGTGTTGATGAACGCGAATTTGCCGGAGTTGCAGCGCATTTGATGGCGGTAGAGCGGGGCGCGCGGTTGGTGCGCGTTCACGATGTGGCCGCCATGCGCGATGCACTGGCAGTCTGGAATGCGGTTAAAGGACTATGAGGACATGAGTGATGGCGCGTAATTATTTTGGCACCGATGGGGTACGAGGTCGGGTAGGCGAGTCGCCGATTACGCCGGAGTTTGTGATGCATCTGGGTTATGCCGCCGGGCTGGTTCTGGTTGCCGACCGAGGCAGTTTGCCTGAGGGGCAGCACCCGACTGTTTTGATCGGCAAGGACACGCGTATTTCTGGCTACATGCTGGAAGCAGCGCTGGAAGCGGGCTTCACGGCTGCCGGGGTGAATGTGTTGATGACCGGGCCGATGCCCACGCCGGCGGTCGCGTATCTCACGCGCGCGCTGCGCTTGCAGGCGGGGGTGGTGATTTCGGCATCGCATAATCCGTTTGAAGATAACGGCATCAAGTTTTTTTCGGCGCAGGGACAAAAACTGCCGGACAGCCTGGAAGAGGCAATCGAAGCGCAGCTGGATTCGCCGATTAATACTGTCAGTGCGCGTCAATTGGGGCGTGCAAAGCGAATTGAAGATGCAGCTGCACGTTACATCGAGTTTTGCAAAAGCACCTTTCCCAATCATCTCGATTTGCGCGGCTTGCGCATCGTCGTCGATTGCGCGCACGGCGCGACTTACCATATTGCGCCGCATGTGCTGCATGAGCTCGGTGCCGAGGTCATCGCCATTGGCAATACGCCCAATGGTTACAACATCAATGACGAATGCGGTGCGACCTATACCCCTGCTTTGACGGCAGCGATACTTGAGCATCATGCCGATGTTGGCATCGCGCTTGACGGCGACGGAGACCGGCTGATGATGGCCGATTCAACGGGTCGGATTTTTGACGGCGATGAGCTGGTATATGTCATCGCCCGTCATCGCATCCAGTCGAACTACATGAAGGGCGGCGTGGTCGGCACGCTGATGACCAATCTTGGAATGGAGCACGCCCTGGGTCGGCTCAAAGTACCCTTCGAGCGGGCAAAAGTCGGCGACCGTTATGTGATCGAGCGCTTGCAGGCCAAAGGCTGGACGCTGGGCGGCGAGACCTCGGGGCATATCCTGTGCCTGGACAAACACACTACGGGCGACGGCATCGTCTCTGCGCTGCAAGTGCTGCGCGCGCTGCGCGAGTCCGGCGAGACGCTGGCGGCGATGACGGCGGATCTTGAAAGCTATCCGCAGGTGATGATTAATGTCCCGGTGGTCAAAGGCTTCAAGCTCGAACGTTCTGAAGCGGTGAAAACAGCGGTTGCCGAGGCGCAGACTTCGCTGAACGGAAGTGGCCGCATTGTATTGCGCGCGTCGGGCACCGAGCCGGTGATTCGGGTGATGGTGGAGTCGCGCGTGGCCGACGAGGCGCAGCGCTGGGCCGAATGTATTGCCGATCAGGTGCGTGCTGCGGCTGTTTGAGTTGTGGGGCGACTGACGGCTGTTTCTCTGGTCGTGCGCCGGGCCTGCATGAACTGCCGCTGAATGGGGTTGAAATTGCGCAATGCCATTGCGGGTTGAATTATTTAGGGGGAAATGTTGCTTTTTATTCCATGTTTCTATTATCATCAAAATATGGAAATTAAAGACGTTGTTGTTGCGCTGTCCGCACTTGCACAATCCTCTCGTTTGGCGGTATTTCGCGCGCTAGTCCAGGCCGGACCGACCGGTTTGGCAGCGGGGAAGATTAGCGAACTAACCAGTATTCCACCGTCGTCCTTGTCGTTTCACCTGAAAGAACTCAGCCACGCTGGGCTGGCCGTGTCGCGTCAGGAAAGCCGCTTCGTGATCTACACTGCGCAATTTGACGCGATGAATAGTCTGATTGCCTACCTCACCGAGAACTGCTGTGGCGGCAATCCCTGTACGCCAGTGGCTACGCCCATGTGTTCAATTCAAAAGGAGTCTGCATGAAACGTCTGCACATCCATGTCGCGGTCGATGACCTCGCTTCCAATATCCATTTTTATTCGGCAATATTTGCTGCCGAGCCCACCGTGACCAAAGACGATTATGCGAAATGGATGCTGGAAAACCCGCGCGTGAATTTCGCGATTTCGGCGCGAGGCGCAGCGCCCGGTCTGAACCATTTAGGCATACAAGTGGAAAATGCCGACGAGCTGGCCGAGATGGGCGCTCGCCTGCAAAAACTGGAAACCGATGTGGTGGAAGAAATGGGCACCGCATGCTGCTATGCAAAATCAGATAAATACTGGGCGACTGACCCGCAGGGTATTGCCTGGGAAACCTATCACACGCTCGACAGCATCCCGGTTTTTGGCGGGCAAGCGGCAAGCGACTGTTGTGTGCCTGAATCTGCTGTGTCCAGGATTTCCGGCAGCATTCCAGTCAAGGTCAAAACAAGTCCAGGCTGCTGTTCCTGAATTCATATTCATTTCAGTATCTCAAAAAAAGGATCCATCGTGGCTGAACAAATCCATACCGTACTGGTGCTGTGTACGGGTAATTCCTGCCGTTCGCAAATGGCCGAAGTGCTGCTGAATCACGATCTCGCCGGTCTGGTGCGCGCACTGTCCGCTGGTACCCAACCCCAACCCAAGGTCGCTGAGGGTGCCATCGCAGCGCTGAAGCTGGCGGGGCTGTCGACCGATGGCCTGCATCCGAAAGACATTGATGCGGTGATGAACGAAGCCATCGATCTGGTGGTGACGGTGTGCGACAACGCCCGCGAAGCCTGCCCGATTTTCCCGCGCCTGATCCCCAGCATCCACCTGCCTTTTCACGATCCGCATGGCGAGCCGCTGGATAGCTTCATTGCTGTGCGCGACGACATCCGCAAGCGACTGGTTTCAGCCGTGAGCGACAAGCTTGGATTGCAAATTTCTGCCTGATCGAAAGAAGCGCGCGATGTTTGATACCGACTTCAAAACGCTGTTCCTGCGTGCCATCAATTTGGCGCCCGCGATGCTGGAGCAAGCCCGATGAGTGTGTTCGAACGCTGGCTTACGCTGTGGGTGGGTTTATGCATCGTTGCTGGCGTGTTACTGGGTCAGTTGCTGCCTGCGCCGTTTCAGGCGCTGGGGCGGATGGCTGTGGCGCAGGTGAATATCCCGGTTGGCATTCTGATCTGGGTGATGATCATTCCCATGCTGATGAAGATCGATTTTAGCGCGCTAAACCAGGTGAAGTCGCACTGGAAAGGTATCGGAATCACGCTATTCATCAACTGGGCAGTCAAGCCATTTTCCATGGCGCTGCTGGCGTGGCTGTTCATCCGTCACTGGTTCGCGCCGTATTTGCCGTCAGAGCAACTCGACAGTTATGTCGCCGGTCTGATTCTTTTGGCGGCTGCGCCATGCACTGCGATGGTGTTCGTGTGGAGCCGACTTACTGGCGGCGATCCGTACTTCACGCTGTCGCAGGTGGCGCTCAACGATGCCATCATGATCTTCGCTTTCGCGCCCATCGTTGGTTTGCTGCTCGGTCTGTCGGCCATCGTCGTGCCGTGGGGAACGCTCTTTACTTCGGTGGTGCTGTATATCGTCATCCCGGTGATCCTGGCGCAGGTCTGGCGCAAGCAGCTGCTGAAACGCGGGTCAGAAACGTTCGACGCGACGATGGCGCAGCTCGGCCACGCCTCGATCCTCGCGTTGCTGGCGACGCTGGTGCTGCTGTTCGCCTTTCAGGGCGAGGCGATTATCCGGCAGCCGCTCATCATTGCCTTGCTGGCTGTGCCCATTTTGATCCAGGTGTTTTTCAACTCAGGTTTGGCTTACTGGTTAAATCGCAAAGCCGGTGAAAAACATAGCGTTGCCTGCCCTTCGGCGCTGATTGGCGCATCCAATTTTTTTGAACTGGCAGTAGCGGCAGCGATAGCGTTGTTTGGTTTTGAGTCAGGCGCGGCGCTGGCCACTGTGGTCGGTGTGTTGATCGAAGTGCCTGCGATGCTGCTGGTGGTGAAGATCGTGAATCGGAGTAAAGGCTGGTACGAAAGCGGTCTCGTTGGATAGAGGCTATTAACCAAAGCGACCGGTGATGTAATCCTCAGTCTGCTTCACAGTCGGGTTCATGAACAGCGTCGCGGTATTGCCAAACTCGATCAGCTCGCCCAGATACATGAAGGCGGTAAAGTCGGAAATTCGTGCGGCCTGTTGCATGTTGTGGGTGACGATAGCGATGCTGTATTCACTTTTGAGTTCGTTAATCAGCTCTTCGATTTTGGCGGTCGAAATCGGATCGAGTGCTGAAGTGGGTTCGTCCAGCAAAACAATTTCGGGCTTGACCGCGATGGTGCGCGCGATGCATAGACGTTGCTGCTGGCCGCCGGACAGGGACAGCCCGTTCTGTTGCAGCTTGTCTTTGACCTCGCCCCATAGCGCGGCTTTTTTCAGCGCCCATTCCACCCGGTCATCCATTTCGGAACGCGAGATGCGTTCGTACAGGCGTACCCCAAACGCGATGTTTTCGTAGATGGTCATGGGAAACGGTGTCGGCTTCTGGAACACCATGCCGATCTTGGCGCGTACCAGATTCACATCCTGTTTTTTGTCGAGCAGGTTGTTGCCGTGGAAGTGAATGCTGCCCTCGGCACGCTGTCCGGGATACAGGTCGTACATACGGTTAAAGGTGCGCAACAGCGTGGACTTGCCGCAGCCGGACGGACCAATGAACGCCGTTACCTGGCTCTTGGCAATGTCGAGCGAAATGTTAGTCAAGCCCTGAAATTTGCCATAGTAGAAACTTAAATTTCGAACTTTCAGAATGGCTTCAGTGCTATTTTTGTTCGGGGTCGGGGACATCGGGATGCTCCGTTAATATCAGTTGGTTTTTTTGCGGAAAATGATGCGCGCCAGAATGTTGACAGCAAGCACGACCAAGGCGATGAGGAGCGCACCACCCCAAGCCAGATTGACCCAGTTATCGTAAGGACTCATGGCAAACTGATAGATGACTACGGGTAGTGTACCTATCGGGTGCGACATGTCTGTGCTGAAAAACTGGTTGTTGAGCGCGGTAAATAGCAGCGGTGCGGTTTCGCCGGTAACGCGCGCGATGGCCAGCAATACGCCGGTGACCACGCCCGCCTTGACCGCACGCAGGGTCACTTTCAGTGAGACCTGCCAGCGTGGCGCACCAATGGCAAAAGCGGCTTCGCGCAGACTGGACGGCACCAGCCGCAACATGTTTTCGGTGGTACGGACAATCACCGGGATGGCGATGAGTGACAGCGACAGCGTGCCCGCCCAGCCGGAAAAACCACCCATAGTGGCTACCGCTAGCGCGTAGACAAACAAGCCGACGACGATCGATGGCGCGGACAACATGATGTCGGTGACGAAGCGCGTGACGGAAGCGAGTCTGGAGCGATCACCAAATTCGGCCAGATAGATACCAGCGAGAATACCGATTGGCGTTGACAGCAGGGTGGTGATGCCGATGATCATGCCGCTGCCTACAATCGCGTTGCGCAGGCCGCCGCCCTCGCTGCCGGCGGCAGGCGTGTCTTTGGTAAAAAAATCCCAGCTGAAAGCGGCAAAGCCTCTGGAAAAAAGCGTCCACAAAATCCACAGCAAGGCGGCCAAGCCTAATGCCATGGCGATCATGGACAGGGTCAGGCCAATGCGATGGGCCAGGAGACGGCGCTGATATAAAGTCATGCTCAGGTACCCTGCTTGGCGAGGCTGCGATGGATCAACCAGCGCGAGAGGCCCAGCACGACGAAGGTAATCACGAACAGCACCAAACCGAGGGCGAACAGCGACGAGATATGCAGCCCCGGCTCGGCTTCGCCAAACTCATTCGCCAAGGTAGATGCAATCGAGGTGCCGGGCGAGAACAGGCTGCCGGTGATGCGATTGGCGTTGCCGATAACGAAAGTTACCGCCATGGTTTCACCCAGCGCGCGTCCCAGGCCGAGCATGATTCCGCCGATTACGCCGACACGGGTGTAGGGTAGGACGATGTTCCAGGCCACCTCCCAGGTGGTGCAGCCCACGCCATAGGCTGATTCTTTCAGTACCGGCGGTACGGTTTCGAATACGTCGCGCATGACCGAGGCGATAAAGGGGATCACCATCAACGACAGTACAATTCCGGCGGCCAGAATACCGACGCCGATGGGCGGACCGGCGAACCAGCTGCCGATGATTGGCACGTCGCCCAAGGCGGCTTGCAGTGGAGGCTGGAGGTAGGTGGAAAACAAGGGCGCAAAAATGAACAGACCCCAGATGCCATAAATGATCGACGGCACGCCTGCCAGTAATTCGATGGCGGTGCCCAATGGTCGGCGCAGCCAGATCGGGCAGGTTTCCGTCAGGAAAAGCGCAATACCAAAGCTGATGGGTACGGCGATAACCAGTGCGATCAGCGAAGTGACGACGGTACCGTAGGTGGCAATCAGCGCCCCGTATTCGTCGTCGGGAACGCTCCAGATATTGCGCCACAAAAATCCCGGGCCAAATTTCTTGAGCGCAGGCATGGCCTCGATGGCGAGCGAAATCAGAATACCTGCCAGTGATGCCAGCACGATCAAGGCAAACAGCAAGGTGACTAACTGGAACAAGCGATCTTGCAGTTTGAAGGCTTTGACCTGTTTGGCCTGCGGGTCTTGCGCCGTCGTGTCGCTCATAATCATTCCGTAGTGTTGCATGGCGGGCGTTCTGGAAAAAAGCTCAAGAACCGCATTGTAATTGAGCCTCTTTCAAAAACGACCGGGGAATGGCAAACCCATTCCCCGGTACGCGTGTTGCGTGAAGATGCCTATTTGATGGTTTTTAGTTCGGCCTCAACCATTTTTACGACATTGGCCGGTAACGGCACAAAGCCCAGTTCTTCAGCCATTTTCTGGCCGTTGTTCAGCGACCAGGTAAAAAACTCAACTACGCCACGGCTCTTGGCCGGATTGCTGCCTTTTTCATAGGCCAGCATGTAGGTCGCGCTGGTAATCGGCCAAGCGTTTTTGTGACCCTGATCCAGCAGGTCGGGTGCCATGCCCCGGACTTTGAAGTTGGCGCCGCTGGCAGCATCGGCTACGGCGTCCTGATTCGGCACGATGTAATTGCCGGCTTTGTTCTTCAGGGCGACAAAGGTCATTTTGTTTTTCATCGCGTCTGCAATATCAACATAGCCAATTGCGCCCTTGATCTTTTCCACGTTGGCCGCGACGCCTGCATTGCCCTTGCCGCCGATGGCATTGGCAGGCCAGTTCACGGTATTGCCCGCGCCCACATCGCGCATGAACGTCATGGATTGCTTGGCCAGGTAGTTGCTGAACACATAGGTGGTGCCGGAACCGTCGGCGCGATGTGCGATAGTGATCGCCAGGTCGGGCAGTTGCAGACCCGGATTCAGTTTGGCGATGGCAGCATCATTCCACTTGGTGATAGTGCCGCCAAAAATGCGCGCGGCGGTTGCGCCGTCTAGTTTTAATTTGCCGGATTCGATGCCGGGCACATTGATCACGATGGTGACTCCACCCATTACAGTTGGAACTTGCACCAGGCCCATTTCATCCAGCAATTCTTCTTTCAGGGGCGCATCGCTGCCGCCGAAATCCACAGTTTTGGCCTTGATTTGCTTGACGCCGCCCGACGAGCCAATGCCCTGATAGTTCACTTCGTTGCCTGTTTTAGCCTTGTAAGCCTCGGCCCATTTGGTATACACGGCATTGGGGAAAGTCGCGCCTGCACCGGTGATATCGGTTGCGAAAGAGCAGGCTGATGCCGTAATAGCGAGCATCAGTGCTGTCGCGCCACGTGTCAGTTTCAAAAAAACGGGTTTGGAATTCATCATTTAATTTTCTCCGGTTGCGATTGTTGGTAACCAACGAGACGCATGTTATGCATTGAATATTGCAGAATTATGACATTTTCGCGTATTGCGGTTGATGTCTTATTCCAGCACGAGACTGTCGAGCGGGACGGGCTTGGCGATTTGCCAGCCTTGTGCGTAATCCACACCGATTTCTCTCAGCTTGTCGAGGATCTGGGCATTTTCTACATATTCGGCGATGGTTTTCAGGCCGAGTGCGTGGCCGACATCGTGCATGGATTTGACCATCGCGAGGTCGGCTTTGTCTTTGAGCAAGTCGCGCACAAACGCACCGTCGATTTTCAGGTAATCCACATCCAGATTTTTCAGGTAGGCAAACGACGAATAGCCGCTGCCAAAATCGTCCAGCGACACGCGGCAGCCCAGCGCTTTGACCTGGGCGATGAAATCCTGCGCGGCGGCGAGGTTTTCGATGGCGGCGGTTTCGGTGACTTCAAAGATGATTTTATCGACCGGGAAATCAGGCAAGGTGAGCGCCTGGGTCAGCACATCAAGCACCCCCTGATTGATGAGCGACAAGCCCGACAGGTTGATGGAAAAGCCGCTGACGCCACTCAGTGTTGCCGTGTTTTTCTGGATCCAGGCAAAGCTGTTGCGCACCACCCAGAGGTCGATGTCGGCGGAGCGGTTCCATTTTTCTGCCGCGCGTATAAAACCTTGCGGATTAGTCTTGAGTGAGGCATCCAGTCCGAGCAGGATTTCGTAGTGTGGCAGGTGTCCGCCATCTACATGCACCGGCTGAATTTTCTGGCAGCGCAAGTGAAGCAGGTTTTCTGCAAGCGCTTTATCAATCAGTCCGGCCCATTCATACAGGGATTCTTCATCCTGTATTAGTGCGCTGTCGCTCAGGTAAATCTGCACCGAGTTGACACCGTGAGATTTTGCCGAGACACAAGCTGAGGCGGCATTTTTCAGCAGCGCTGACGAGGACTCGATCGCGCTGGTGATCTCGGCCAGGCCAGCGTTGACGCCAATCGCAAAGCTTTTTCCTGCACTGATGCAACGGTGTTGGGTAATGCGCGTCAGGATGTCCTGTGTGATGGCGTGGACTTCTTCAAGCGGTCGATCCTGAAAGAGGATGACAAACGTGTCTTCGCCCAAACGGGCAAACGCATCGTTGTGGCGCAATTCGACGCGCATGGCCTGGGTGAGCGCATGCAAAGAGGTTGTTGCTTCAGCTTGTTCGCATCCTTGGTGGATGGCCTTGAGCTGATCAAATACAAACAGGCACAGCACGCTGGACTGTAATTCTCGCAGACCCGGAATAAACAACTTGTTGAGCAGATTCATCAGACCTTTGCGGTTGAGCAGACCCGATTCGGTATCGTGAATGGCTTGCTGATACAAGCGTTCATAAGCGCTCAGCATGACGTTATGCGCGGAGCGCTGCATGAAGGGAGTGTTCAGCGTGCCCAGTGGCTGTGTGTCGCCCGTATAGAGAGTGTGAGCCAGCGTGTGGCTGTCAACCGGATACTCCTGGGTCGCCGAGCGATTGATGAACATGAATCGGCTCTGCGCCGGATTGGACCAGATTAGTTGATATGGCACCGGGTGTCCGTCACAGTTGAAACTGAGCCAGTCGCCCCGGCGCAATAGTTTGAGGGCACTCTGTTCAGTCGGTGTGCACGGGCTGGGCGGTGTGACGGCGGGGTAGTGGCTGTGAACAATCTCGGTACCACCTTTGATCGCATCGTTTAATTCGTGCGCCAGCGCTTCTATCCGGGTGGGGTCGAGCAATACGGCTTTCAGGCCATGCGCAAGCGAATTCATCAGAGCTTGACGGCCATGGGCAGGCAATGGCTGTTGCCCTGACAATGCGTCGCGCAGTGCATCGAGTACCGACAATGCCTGCGTAAATTCAGCATGCTCGCAGCCAACGCGCAAGCAGATGAGTTGAAGATGGCGCTGCCAGACTTCCTGGATCAGGGTGAGTGCTATTGCGGGCAGGGTCTGGTTGCCGATATGAGCAACCAGTGTCTGCTCGACCTGTTTGTGCGCCAGATGAATTTTTTCATACGCTTCCGCGTTTAAATGTAATTGCTCTGATTTATGACGGTGTGCTTCTTCCAGAGGTGTGATCAGCTTTTGTAAAACCGTATTGACCTCGTCAAACACATCCGGATGGGTTTCAAACTGAGCCACTACGCGGTTGGACAGCCCGTCGAGCAGGCTGAGCAGTTCGGGATCAAACACCTTGCCTGAGTCGTCGGCGGCAACGTAATAGCGTTCAAACAAATTGATGGTCTGGCGTGCGGCGTGGGTGTCCGAGTCGAGGAAACTTGCGTCGGTCAGCGCCAGTTTAAGTAAGGGCAATTCCAACTTTTTGAGCAGGCTTGCAATGTCAGAATCCTCGACGGCGTTGGCCAGAGGCTGGCTGAGCAGGGCATCGAATAGTTCGACCGTCTGAAGGTGCCGGTCGCCCTGAACCTCGCTTTGTGCCAGTTGCGGCAGGGCTTCTACAAGACGTTGCTTGAATGTCGCGCCATCGCCTGGGGGCGTTGTGTCGGCGGGTTGCGCACGCAACTGGTTGAGGGTGCTGAGGATGTTGTCCAGCAAGGCGTTCTGTTCGGATTCTGAGGGCGCGGCACGCGTCGGCTGACCCGCCTGGTCATCGCGCATTTGCCGTAGCGAAGACCACAGGCTGCCGGTAGTGTGCATCATGCCTTGCTCGGTGGACGGATGGGCGCGGGTTTGTCCGGGCAGGTGCGGGAGAGGCTCGGCTTGTGCCAGATTCAAGTGGCGGATGATGTGATCCAGCTTGTAGGCGAGTACGCCAGTATCGACTTCGTCTGGCGCTGTCGTGCCCGGGTCGGATGTGGCAGGTGCTTCAGGTTGTGCAGCTGATTCAGGATCGGGCAGGGGGGTAACAGGCTTGGGCAGTGCTGCGGTCAGGGCGCGATAAAACGCTGTGTACCGGTCGGTCAGAGCGGCCTGAAAGATTTTGTACAGCAAGGCCTTGCAGGCGGCGGTCAAGTCTTGTTCAGCAATCGCCTGACGCAGCGTTGTGACCAGCACAAATGGGCCGCCCGGATTGTTGTGCGGGGTGAGGGGCTGTAAAGTCAGGCGGGCATAACGTGTGGTAAAGGCAGCGGATTCTGCCTTGAAGCTGGATTCGAGCGATTTGATGACTTGCGCTGCGTTGAGCCAGTCTTCGAAGTCGGTGGTTTCCACCAGGCTGAGCTGATCGGGGTCAACTACGTCCGGGCTGGATGTGGCAGACGCGGCAAGCATTTGATGCCAATAGTCGGGGCGCAAAAACAGCTGCTCCAACGCCTGCCGCTGCGCGCCCAGCACGGCAGGCACACTGCTGAAAGCCCATTCTGCGTCTGAGCTTGGCGCGTTGTCGGCGGCTATTTTGGATGCGGGTTCCAGCTGTTTGAAAAAGGCCGTGAGTACGCCTTGAATAAACGGCGTGAAATGAGCCTGGCACAGGGTGGTCACTTCACTTAAGTGCGCTCTGTCGGGTGTGGTGCCGTTGCTATCGGCCAGCGGAGCCGCTGCACGGCTTAATTCCTGATATGTGTCGGGGTGAAAGCGCTCGATCTCAACGCCAAGCATATTGGCCACTGCATGCACTACTTTGCCAGTAAAACGGTATGCACGATTGCCGTCTAGCCCGGCCACGAATTTGAGCGTGACCTGCTGGTGTAAAAGCTCGGGTACGGGTGCTGCGGGCTGGTCGGCCAGATGGATCATTACACCCTGCGGGCAGTAATCCACGATTTCGCAAGCGAGCGGGGCGAGTCTGGTGGAACTCAACTGTGCCGCACGCATCGTGGGCGTGCGCGCGAAGCGGCGTTTTTCTACAACTGCTGTCATGTCGTGTGGTCGGGCTCCGGCATGGTCTGAGGCGGCTGGTTATGCATCGATTTATCGGTCACTGCTTTGTCAGACACGGGGCGCATGCCTATCCCTCAGCTTTGCAGGTATCGGTGCTTTATCACCCCGCGAGGCGAGGCACGTATGTACTATATCACCGAGCGCTTTTTGCACTGCACTGTCGCTACCACGGTGTGGCTTTTTGATTGTGGAAAGCCATCGATAAAGGCTCAGACGCATTGCCTCAAGATAAAACCTTACCGAAGGGTTGATACGTTGCCTCAAGTTCGGTAGTTACCGAAGCAGATTGAAGACAGCCTTCAGTCTACGTTGCATTTCCTTCTGGATCAGGAAGGGATTCAGGGTTTTTGTTTGTGTGGTCAGCTTCTCCTTGAGGTCTTGCGGTATATCGGGGTGGTCGATCAGACGCTGTGCGGGGGTGACGGGTTTGCCGTGCTTTCTGACCCATTTGCTGCCTTCGCGCGCCTTGGAAGCGAGCTTCAGCGCAGGATAGAAGAAGTTGGTGAGCAGGCTGAATTCGTTGGCATAGACATCGTTCATCAGCGTGACCATCTTGACGTCGGCCAGGCGCTCATAACGTGCCCGTATCGCCTCCAGATAAGCGCGTCGCTCTTGTGTGCCCATGACAGATTACCTTTGGTCGTTCGGTAACCTTTAACTTGAGGCAACGTATCCATCACACGACTACGTTCGGTAACTTTTATCTTGAGGCAATTCGCAGAGCAGGGCCTACGCTTGACGCATCGCCCCGTTAGAGGATAATCAAACCATCGTTTTGTAGGAGTTGAACATGAATGCCATTACTGAAATGGAAATGCCGCTGATATTTACTGAAAGCGCGGCGAATAAAGTTAAAAACCTGATCGAAGAGGAAGGTAATCCGGATCTGAAATTGCGTGTATTCGTTTCGGGTGGAGGTTGCTCAGGTTTTCAATATGGCTTTACCTTCGATGAAGCTCAAAATGAAGATGACACTGCGATGGTGAAGAACGGAGTAACTTTGCTGGTGGACTCGATGAGCTTCCAGTATCTGGTTGGCGCGGAAATTGATTACTCGGAAGGACTTGAGGGCGCTCAGTTTGTAATAAAGAATCCGAATGCCACGACAACTTGTGGTTGCGGGTCTTCATTCTCGGCTTAATCATTCTTAAGTGCTACAAACAAAAAGCGGCTGTAGCCGCTTTTTGTTTGTAGCACTACCGCCGCTCATGTGGACTATTTGGTTGCATTGCCAATCAAGCCGAATAAATAGCGCCCAGAATACGGGGACCGCGTGCGCCTGTAACATCGGGTAAGTTACCGGGGCGACCATGCAAAGTTTGGCTTGCCAGCCAGGCGAAGGCCAACGCTTCCATCCAGTCTGGATCAATGCCTACGGCTGCAGTCGATGCCACCCGGATTGGGTTTAAAAGGGCGGTAATGCGTTTGACAAGTGTGTTGTTATGAATGCCGCCGCCGCATAGATACACTTCCTGCGCGGAGGCGCACTCGCGTTTTATGGCATTGCACAGACTTTGTGCGGTCAATTCCAGCAGACTTGCCTGAACGTCTGCGGGAGCAATGGGTGCGCAAATTGCGTTTATATTGGTTTGTAAGTAGTCGAGATTAAACTGTTCTCGCCCCGCGCTTTTGGGAGGAAGCAGGCTGAAAAAATCCTGGTCTAGGAGGGCTTTCAGCAAGCTTGGGTGAATACGCCCAGTTAGCGCCCAAGCACCACCTTTGTCATAGTGGGTGTTGTGATGCTTTTGTGTCCAAGCATCCAGAAGCATGTTGCCTGGCCCTGTATCCCAGCCTCGTACCGCACCTGTTGGCGGAAGATCGGTGAGATTGGCGATGCCGCCAATATTGGCGATGACGCGGTGAATGCTTGGGTGCCGGAGGGCGTGGGCATGGAAAGCGGGTACCAGCGGCGCGCCTTGTCCGCCCGCTGCGATGTCGCGGCTTCTGAAGTCGGCCACGACAGTAATGCCTGTTAACTCAGCCAGCAGCGCTGCATTGCCTATCTGTAGCGTATATGCGGCATCGGGTCGATGGCGCAGTGTTTGGCCGTGGCATCCAATGGCGCGTATGCTGCCATTGTCCTGATCAATATCACTTAATAATGTGCTTATTGCGCCAGCGTATAGCTGAGCCAATGAGTTTGCGGCGAGTTCGGCCTGATGAATTTCATTGATCTGCGGTGAGTGCAAGTCAAGCAACTGCTTACGCAGTGCATCGGTGTAAGCAACATAATGACTGGAGATTAACTGTGTCTCTCCATTGACGGTGATTTCAGCCAGGACGGCATCAATTCCATCCAAGCTGGTGCCTGACATAAGACCGATATAGAGTTCGGTCTTATGGGGAGGGGGGGTGCTCAATCCAGTGCGGCGATATTCGTGCCGCGCAACAGAACCAGTCTTTGGTTCCACGATGCGGTTTGATGCAGGAAGGCAGGTTTGAGTGCTGCGGAAAGCGGAGCAGCCCCTGGCAGTTTGATTGCGATGGGATTGTAGGGAATACCTGCGATGCGTACTTCGTAGTGCAAGTGGGGACCGGTTGCTGCTCCGGTAGAACCTACGTATCCGACGACTTGGCCTTGCTCCATTGCTATTCCTTTACGTAGACCCGATGCAAAAGCGTTCAAGTGTGCATAGTAGGTTTCATAGCCGTTGTTATGGCGAAGGATCACGAGATTGCCGTAACCGCCTTTGCGACCGACAAATTCGACTATTGCGTCGCTGGTAGCTTTTACGCGAGTGCCTGTGGATGCGCCGAAATCCACTCCGGTGTGGGCACGATGAAAGCCATAGAGTGGATGCAGGCGCGAGTTACTGAAACTTGACGTGACTCGCGTAAATTCCAATGGGGAACGCAGGAATCCTTTTTTGAGCGACTCACCTTCCGGGGTGTAATAGTCTTCACGACCAAACGGATCGCGGTACAACACAACGCGGTGTGATGTGCCTTCGTTAACGAATTCAGCGGCTAGCAATTTACCCGTGGCGACTGGTTCACCGTTTCTGTAGTTAACCGTATAGATCACCGAGAACGTGTCGCCACGGCGTAAATCATCACGGAAGTTAATGTGTGTGGAGAAAATGTCGGCGATTTTGTCGGCGATGGTATCAGGTACACCCGCGCTATCGGTGGCGGCAAACAGTGAGCTGGCGATTTGCCCGGAGCGCATGATGACGCGAGTTTCAAGCAGATCGTTGGCTTGCTGACTAACAAAGCTGTCGCCCTGACGCAAGATATGCAAGCTGCTGCCATCTGTGTTCGCAAGCTTTAGTTCTGTCAATTGCCCGTCAGCAGTTGTTGTGGCCTGGATGCGCTGGCCAGCTTTGATCTGACTTGCACCCTGACTGGCTGCTTCGGTACTAAGTAGGCGCTGAATATCTAGTTCATCAATTTTTAGTCGAGTTAAAACGCTCGCCAAAGTATCACCTGACTGGATGCGTTCTTCGCGCTGAAAGCTTGTATTGCTAGTGGTTGAAATTGTGTTTGGTAAGTCCACATTATTGATAATGGTTTGTGTGGAAATGCCAAGTGTATCGGTGTCGGGTGCTAGACCGAATGCTGCAACTACGCCAAATAAGGGCAGCGTGGAGAGTGCGACAAGTGTGCGTAAGCTAAAGCGGCGTTCCTTACCGGTCATGTGATCGGTTAAGATTCTCAGTTTGGTGAGCGGCATGTATCCGGGTCCCTTTCCGTAATCAATCCGTGAGCTTAACATGTTTTTGCCCGGAATATTAATTTAATAATGTAAACAATGGGTTATGCGTTTCGTGTTGCGAGCATACCCAACCATAACGGACGAGACTGAATAAACTTGAATACCCCGGAGAGAGCGATGCAAGGCAGCATGCAGGAAATACGACGTGGCAGTGATGAATTGCTATTGGAAGAAGAGTTGAAGATCAGGCTTGAGACAGGCCGTTCATTACGCATTAAAGCTGGGTTTGACCCTACTGCCCCGGATTTGCATCTGGGACATACCGTCCTGCTGAACAAATTGCGGCAATTTCAGGAGATGGGGCATACGGCATTGTTTTTGATCGGTGACTTTACCGGGATGATCGGTGACCCGACGGGAAAAAACACTACGCGCCCGCCGTTGACGCGTGAGGCTGTAATAGAAAATGCTAAAAGTTACACAGAGCAGGTATTCAAGATTTTGAAACCCGAACAAACCGAGGTGGTTTTTAACTCGACCTGGATGGATAAGTTTGGTGCTGTGGGTATGATCAGGTTGGCGGCCACCCATACTGTGGCGCGGATGCTGGAGCGGGATGATTTTCATAAACGTTATACCAACCATCAACCTATTGCGCTCCATGAATTTCTCTATCCATTGATACAAGGGTATGACTCGGTTGCGCTGAAAGCTGATGTCGAGTTGGGTGGCACCGACCAGAAATTCAACTTGCTGATGGGGCGTGAGCTGCAAAAGCAACATGGCCAAGCTCCGCAGGTGGTGCTGACTATGCCGCTACTCGAGGGGCTGGACGGTGTGAACAAAATGTCCAAGTCACTTGGCAACTACATTGGCATTAACGAGCCACCGCAAGAGATTTTTGGCAAGATCATGTCCGTGTCGGATGACTTGATGTGGCGCTACATTCGTCTGTTGTCGTTTGAGTCCTTGCAAACAATCGAGTTGTGGAAGCAGCAGGTTGCGACGGGCAGTAACCCTCGCGACATCAAGGTGCGTTTTGCACAAGAAATAGTGACGCGTTTTCATCATCAGACCGCAGCAAAACAGGCGCTGGAAGCGTTTGAGGCGCGCTTCCAGAAAGGTGCGATGCCAGAGGAAATGACAAAATTAAGCTTGCAGTCGGTGAATGGCGTATTACTCGTCCCGCAACTTTTAAAATTGGCGGGATTGGTCGCCAGTACCTCTGATGCCATCCGACAAATCGCAGGTGGCGGAGTCAAGCTGGACGGTGAGCGTGTGGCTGACAAGGGTGTCGCTGTGCCCGTAGGAGCAACGGTTGTTGCGCAAGTCGGCAAGCGTAAATTTGCTCGCGTCACAATTATTTAAAAATAAATCACCAAAGCTGTTGACGTAATCTGATTGCGCTGTAGAATGCGCACCTTCTCGAAAGGGACTGTACGAAGTTTGTGTAGTTTTAATTGATTGATCTTTAACAATTTACAGCCGATAGGTGTGGGTGTTGATGCGGTAGCTGGTGAAGTCTTCGGACTGAATTAGCCTAGCATAAATGCTCACACTGAATGAAGTAATTCATTGAGTTGAGCGAGCAGTATTTGAAGTAATAGCAGGAATTGAACTGAAGAGTTTGATCCTGGCTCAGATTGAACGCTGGCGGAATGCTTTACACATGCAAGTCGAACGGCAGCACGGGAGCTTGCTCCTGGTGGCGAGTGGCGAACGGGTGAGTAATACATCGGAACATGCCTAGTCGTGGGGGATACCGTAGCGAAAGTTACGTTAATACCGCATACGTCCTGAGGGAGAAAGCAGGGGATCGCAAGACCTTGCGCGATTAGAGTGGCCGATGCCTGATTAGCTTGTTGGTGAGGTAAAGGCTCACCAAGGCGACGATCAGTAGCGGGTCTGAGAGGATGATCCGCCACACTGGAACTGAGACACGGTCCAGACTCCTACGGGAGGCAGCAGTGGGGAATTTTGGACAATGGGGGCAACCCTGATCCAGCCATTCCGCGTGAGTGAAGAAGGCCTTCGGGTTGTAAAGCTCTTTCAGCGGGAACGAAACGGTACGCTCTAACATAGCGTGCTAATGACGGTACCCGCAGAAGAAGCACCGGCTAACTACGTGCCAGCAGCCGCGGTAATACGTAGGGTGCGAGCGTTAATCGGAATTACTGGGCGTAAAGCGTGCGCAGGCGGCTTTTTAAGCCAGACGTGAAATCCCCGGGCTTAACCTGGGAATGGCGTTTGGAACTGGAAGGCTAGAGTGTGTCAGAGGGGGGTAGAATTCCACGTGTAGCAGTGAAATGCGTAGAGATGTGGAGGAATACCAATGGCGAAGGCAGCCCCCTGGGATAACACTGACGCTCATGTACGAAAGCGTGGGTAGCAAACAGGATTAGATACCCTGGTAGTCCACGCCCTAAACGATGTCAACTGGTTGTTGGGAGAGTGAAATCTCTTAGTAACGAAGCTAACGCGTGAAGTTGACCGCCTGGGGAGTACGGTCGCAAGATTAAAACTCAAAGGAATTGACGGGGACCCGCACAAGCGGTGGATGATGTGGATTAATTCGATGCAACGCGAAAAACCTTACCTACCCTTGACATGTCCAGAATCCTGCAGAGATGTGGGAGTGCCCGAAAGGGAATTGGAACACAGGTGCTGCATGGCTGTCGTCAGCTCGTGTCGTGAGATGTTGGGTTAAGTCCCGCAACGAGCGCAACCCTTATCATTAGTTGCTACGCAAGGGCACTCTAATGAGACTGCCGGTGACAAACCGGAGGAAGGTGGGGATGACGTCAAGTCCTCATGGCCCTTATGGGTAGGGCTTCACACGTCATACAATGGTCGGTACAGAGGGTTGCCAAGCCGCGAGGTGGAGCCAATCCCAGAAAGCCGATCGTAGTCCGGATTGTTCTCTGCAACTCGAGAGCATGAAGTCGGAATCGCTAGTAATCGCGGATCAGCATGTCGCGGTGAATACGTTCCCGGGTCTTGTACACACCGCCCGTCACACCATGGGAGTGGAATCTGCCAGAAGTAGGTAGCCTAACCGCAAGGAGGGCGCTTACCACGGTGGGTTTCATGACTGGGGTGAAGTCGTAACAAGGTAGCCGTAGGGGAACCTGCGGCTGGATCACCTCCTTTCTAGAGAACGCCGCCTCAATACTCACACCTATCGGTTGTCAGTCAAAAGTCGTTTCGATTGACGAAACGATGAAGCCGGGCTTGTAGCTCAGTTGGTTAGAGCACACGCTTGATAAGCGTGGGGTCGGAAGTTCAAGTCTTCCCAGGCCCACCAGACAGGGTGGTGGCTGGGCGGTTTGCCGGATTCGACTCTGGGTTTCGAGAGTCGAGCAGTGCAAGGCGCGAGGCGTCACCGTGTGCTAGTGCACACAAGATGTCGAGCAACGCAGCAATGCGAAGGCTATCGAAATTCAGAGGGGGATTAGCTCAGCTGGGAGAGCACCTGCTTTGCAAGCAGGGGGTCGTCGGTTCGATCCCGTCATCCTCCACCAAACACCTGAGTCTGAAGGTTAGATTCCGGGTTGGGCAATGTAGTACCTATCAAAGTGAATCGTAAGAAGTGGAGCCAATGGCTTTAGTTCTTACGCTTTATGCGTAACGGCTGTTCTTTAACAAATTGGAAGAAGGTGGGCTTTTTAGAGATGAAAAGCCCGAAACATGGGTTGAGTTGTATCAGCCCCGCTTGATGGCGCCGAGCCGGAGAGCGGGGTAAAGCAAACACCTGTAATCCGAGACTTGGATGGGGCTCTTACGAGTTCGATTCAGGGCTCAAAATTATAGGGTCAAGCGACTAAGTGCATGTGGTGGATGCCTTGGCGACTACAGGCGATGAAAGACGCGTAAGCCTGCGAAAAGCTTCGGGGAGCTGGCAATAGAGCATTGATCCGGAGATATCTGAATGGGGGAACCCACCCGCAAGGGTACTTCTGCCTGAATACATAGGGCAGATAGAGCGAACGCAGCGAACTGAAACATCTAAGTAGCTGCAGGAAAAGAAATCAACCGAGATTCCCCTAGTAGTGGCGAGCGAATGGGGAAGAGCCGTCATGTTTTAGCCATCGAGTTAGTGGAACAGTCTGGAAAGTCTGGCCGTAGTGGGTGATAGCCCCGTACACGAAAACTGGGTGGTGGAACTAGGCATGAGACAAGTAGGGCGGGGCACGAGAAACCCTGTCTGAACATGGGGGGACCATCCTCCAAGGCTAAATACTCGTAGTCGACCGATAGTGAACCAGTACCGTGAGGGAAAGGCGAAAAGAACCCCGGGAGGGGAGTGAAATAGATCCTGAAACCGCATGCATACAAACAGTGGGAGCCCCTGCTTCAAGCGCTTTGCGCTTGAAGCGGTGAGGAGATAGGAGTGAGGAGTTAGGAGTGGCCGCAAGGTTTACTCCTCACACCTCACGCCTGACTCCTCACTGGCTTCAAAAACAGAGTTTTTGAAGCAGGGGTGACTGCGTACCTTTTGTATAATGGGTCAGCGACTTACGTTCCGTTGCGAGCTTAACCGAATAGGGGAGGCGAAGCGAAAGCGAGTCTTAATAGGGCGCATAGTAGCGGGGCGTAGACCCGAAACCAAGTGATCTATCCATGGCCAGGATGAAGGTGCGGTAACACGCACTGGAGGTCCGAACCCACTAATGTTGAAAAATTAGGGG
>JBEBIZ010000041.1:0-7908 GCA_040080135.1 Thiobacillaceae bacterium | reverse complement strand
CGGCGGCGGTAGCTTGCCCGAAGCCAGCATGGCGCGAATGGCATCAGCAGTTTCAATCACCAGATGCTTGAGTTCCGGCGTGATCGTAACCTCGCGCCGCCGGTGGCTGCTGGCGTGAAAGATAGCGCCCCTGGGCACGGGGCGACTCAGCATGTCTTCCAGACACATGGCTTGCGCGGCGAGCTGGATATCGTCGTGCAGTTTTTGCCGTTTGGCACCGTGTTTGAATTCGACCGGGTAGATGCTGCCGTCCGGATGAAACTCCACCAGGTCGGCTTTGCCAATCAGATTATGCCGGTCGCTCCACACCGGCAACGCACGCTCCACCCGCACGCCGGATTTGATTTCGTAGCCCGGTGTATCGACCAGATGATGTACCGCTTGCCCGCGTGCGGTGTGAATGTTGTCGGCGAATGCCTGCTCCAGATGAATCAGCCCGCATTGACGTGGACAATAGATCCAGTGCTGGAGCGCGGAGAGGGGAATCGGGTCTGTTTCAGTCACAGCGCGAGTGCTACTATTTATCAACGAAGTTATTACTGGAGCGCGTCATGGCAGCGATATTGAAAGAAATTGAAGACCAAGCCTTAAGCCTTACGCCTAAAGAACGCGGCGAATTGATTCATCGCTTGATCGTCAGCTTGGAAGGCTCGGTGGAAGGCACGCCAGAAGCCATTGCCCAAGCCTGGGACGATGAAATAGCCCGGCGCGTGGCGGAGATGGATGCGGGCCGCACGCAATGGATACCTGCCGACGAAGTCATGTCCAGGATCAGGGAAAAAATCAGCGCAGCCAAATCCGCTCATGCGGATTAGCTTATCCAGCGACGCGCAAAGTGACTTTGACGCTGCCATTGACTGGTACATCGAAGAACTCGCGTTTGCCGCAGCTGATGATTTCGCCGACGAATTTGAACACGCCTTATCCATGCTTTCCGGCTTCCCCAATATTGGCGTAGCCGGGTCGTACAAATCGCGGATATTCACGCTGCAAAATTTCCCTTACTCCTTGATATACCGAATCCAGCCAGGATACGTGCGCGTCATAGCTGTTGCGCACCACAGCCGCCGCCCGGGGTATTGGGCGGGGCGGCGGTAGACCTTCAAACTTTACGGAGCAGCGTTACCCCGGTAGGTAGCGCTGTTTCATTTACCGTTAGATCATAGTCCGTAAAGTTGCGCGGTGCCGCAACACCTTCTTTCAACTTGGCTTGTACCCGGTCGAACAGATTGTGTGCCGGGGCGTTGCCCAGTTCCAATTCGTGTTTGAAGACATACAGCCCGCGCGTCGTCATCTCGCCGCGTGCGGCAGAGCGGTCGTGCTCGAACATCTGTGCCAGCGCTTGCCAGAGCAATTCCAGATCATCTTCCGAAAAGCCCGTCTGCTTGGCGAGAAAGCTGGAGACAAAGCCGTGTGCCATGTAGAGGCCGTAGGGCACAGTATGTTTGCGACCCATGGTGCGGTTGTCGCCGTCCTGCTTTTCGGCTTCGGCCTCGGTCGCGACGGCCATGCGCGTGATTGAATGTTCCTGGGCAATGATGGGGTCAATCGAACGGGCGAAGGTGAGTTGCACCGGACCGCGCACCTGACCGCAGTTGATGCCGGTAGACATGACCGCGCCGAAGGTGCGCACGTCGAAGAAGTTGCGGCACATCCACTGGCGGGCATCGTCCACGGCATCGCCACCTTTGCGTTTTTTGTCGTCGCCCGCGAGCAGCTCCTCACGCCCAATGCCGACATAAGCGCGTTTGTGCTGGTTGTTGAGGATGGCCTTTTCCTTCACATAGATTTCATAGGGTGGTTGTTCGTCTTTTGCCATGCTGACAAAGTTGCGCACCTTGCGCTTCAGGGATACGTCGGTCATCAACCCGTGGCCGGTTTCCGCATCCATACGCGGCAGGTTGCCTGCATCGGGGTCGCCGTTGGGGTTGCCGTCTTTCACGTCGAACAGCAATACAAAGTCGTAGCGGTTGGTCAGGCTCATTTGGATTCCTCTTGATTGTCGGTGGTTGGCGTGTTGGATTTGGTGAAGAAGGCTTGGCGTTGGTGGTAATAACCAAGAGCGAAGCGGCCTTGCTCGGGCAAGGTGAGGATGCGTGGAAAGTCATCCAGCCCGCCCATGATTTCGCCGACAAGCCGCTCCATTTGTACCGCACGGCCTTTGGATAACTTACCGAGATGATGGTTATGCAAGCGCAACAATGTGGTGAACACAGCGACGGGTGTGCTGGACGCCGCGCCGTAGTAACGATCACGGATGGTGGCGTTGAGGCTTGGGCTGGCTTCTTCCTGGATTTTTTCCAGCGTGGCAAATAGCCGCCCCAGCAAATAAGCCGGGTGCGTGTTGGTTGGGTCGAGCATAACCATAAACTCCTTTTCATTGTGGGTGCGGCGAATAAGACGGTTGAGCGAGGCCTTGATGACGGCGGCGCGGGCGTAAGTGGGTTTCTGCTCCGCCCGGCAACGCTGTACGGCTAGATTGAGCAAGGGCGCGGGATAGGGCAGCCCTTCAAGAATCGCACGCATGACTTCGCCACCCAGATTGGGCGGGATGTTGTCAGCTTTGCCTTGCACTGCCAGCGATGTGAGCAACCGGAACAGCGATAAATATTCCGGGTCGTGCGGCGCACGGGCGATGTTGATGTCGTCGAAATGGCCAGCGATACGCTTGGCTAAATCCAGCGCCGATGCGGTTTCCCAGAAGCGGATGGCGATGCGGGCGGCGTTGGGCGCGAGGCCTAAAACATGAAAGCGGTCGAGGGCATTGCCGTGCGTGAACTTGCCGGATTGCACCGCCTGATACAGCACCTTCAATGCGTCCGTGCCTCGATTTGGATCGTCTTTGGGCGGCTCGCCAAACAGATCGGGCAACGCAGTTTCCAGGTCGTTGGCTTGCTCTGCCCAGAACACGGTGGAGGCGTCGCCGACCTGGATGCGCTGGCGCGAGTCGCGCGCGAGCAGGTGATTGAGCGCGGTGGTGTAGGCGAAGGTGGCGGGCTTTCCCAGGGGTGCATTTGCGCCGCGCGATTTGCCGTAAGAGTTGAATGCGTCCAGATTGAAAGAAACGATATTGGCGCCGGATGTTTGTGCGCCCCATACGCCTTTGATGGAAGGGTGCAGCCGTTCAATTGCCATTGGTTTGCCGCTGACGAGGCAGATGCCGTCAGGCGGTTCATCGGTAGTCTGAGCGGTTGCGGCCACGATGACGGGGCGTTGGCAGACCAGCTCCACGTCGCCATGCAAACGGAAAGTCATGACCGGGTTGATTGCCAAAATATCGGGCCAGGCGGGAAGTGTTTCGAGTTGTTTGAGGTCGATGTTGTCGAGAAAAATCAGGATGGCCAGGATGCCTGCATCGCGGAGTGCATCCTCTGGCAACGCTTCGAGCCGAGCGCGAAAGGCGGTGTGTTGTTCGACGACGCGTTCGGGTTTGCCCTTGGTATCCACGCCGAGCACGTACTCGGCGGTATCCCATAGCAGGTTGGCAGCGACCCCCGAGGTTTTCTTGATGCCTTGGGGGACGAGAAAGCGTTGGCCGATTTTTTTCTTGCCATCAATTGTTCTTGTGTCCGCCAGATTGACCAGCCGTCCATCGGTGTCAATCTCGATGACGAAAGGAATCTCCTTTTCTTCTAAGCCAAAAGCTGGCAGCCGGTCTTGCGGATTGGGTGCGCGCTGACGGCGCTGATAGTAGTCGTTGAGCGCTTGCAGAATCATCCCCGTACCTCCTCGCTATCCCACGCGGGTACGTTCACCGCACCGTTTTCCAATCGGGCGCGAAAGAAGCGTGGCGCGGGGTCGGCAGGGTGGGTGAAATCCAGGTCGTGCAGCATGAAGCCCAGCTCGCGGGTTTCGTTTATGGGCACAGGTTCGGTGGCGGGATCGGCTACCAGCCGAAAGTGCGCAGCAAATTCACGGCAGCCGAGATAGGGCTGGTTGATGCATTGCCCCCGGCTGGCGCGGCGTTCGAACATTTCCTGAAACTTCATCGGCGTGTTGTCCGGCGCGGCGTTGGTCAGCACTTCGAGATCGGCATGGACGCGATACGCCACGTCGCGCAGAAACAGCCCGGCACGTTGCTGGCGATCATCTTCGATGTTGATGCCGAGTGTTCCCGTGCCGTTTCTCATCGCGGTTTCGACGTTGCGGGTGGACACTACGCTGGCGACTTCGTTGCGGCGCAGGTTAATCCAGCGGATCGGCTTCAGCACTTCAATCTTGCGGACATGCCAGCGGATGGCGGGTTTCCACAGAATGGCTTCGAAGCAGGCACGCGCGGCTGAAGGCGTCATCACGTCGTAGCTCACACGTTCGACTTTCATCTCCGGGCGGGTGAAGCAGGCGAAGTCGCCGCTGAGTTCAAGGCAGTAGGTTTTCATAGAACCTCTCGGGTTATTTCTTGGAGCGAAGCCACACCCAGTGGAGGGTGTAGAAAATTACGATCAGAGCCAGTAATCCATACAGTGCGTAAAAGCGGTCTGCCGGGAGTTGCATTGCCAACAATCTCAGTTCCCGAAGTATTCCTACCCAATCCATACGAAGCCCCATCGCTCAAACCTGATGGGGAAGCAGAATAACATATTTCCAAGAATGGGTAGTTCATGCAATAATCCTCTCGTCTGTTATAGACGCGGATTGAAACCAAGACTGGGTAGGGTGACGTAAAGTAAATGCAGTGCGGGGGCTTGACCCCCGCATTCGCTTTAGAACTCATGCGATGCACCCGCTCGCATTCTGTGGTTTACCTTCGGACAGCAGCCCCAACTGCGTGTCGTACAACCAATCACTTACCTGCACGAACAGCCCTGGCATGATTTCCTCTACATCACCTTGTGACAGCAGCTTCATGGCTTCACGGTTATGGACGGTGACGGTGTAACGCTGAAATTGGCGCATGAGCCAGCGTTTCGGACCGTCTTTCTTCAGGGTGTTCAGCAGCTTGTCTACCTTGTCGTCGTTGCCATCCATGCCACGATAACGAACGATAACAGGTGCGCTGTCTTCATCCTGGATGAGTTTGAATTTATCGGCGGCGGTGCGGAAGTTGACGGCGAGTGTTTGTCCGTCGACCTTAAGCAGTGTGCATATGCCCTGTGCGTCAAGATTGCAGGCTTGATATAGCTTCTCAAAATATTTACCGAATAGAGCGCGCTCCAGTGGCTGACCGGGATGGGCGTAGAGCACGCTGCGGCAAGCGTCTTCGCCTTTGCGCAACGGGCCGGGCGGTGCGGGTTTGGGTGGCACGAATACCACGACTTCTCCCTTCTCCAGTCTGCCTTCGCGGTTGCAACGACCGGCGGCCTGGGCAATCGAATCCAGCCCCGCCAATGCGCGATAGACCACGGGAAAGTCCACATCGACCCCGGCTTCGACCAACTGTGTGCTGACGACGCGCGTGGGAACGCCGCTTTTAAGCCGTGTCTTGATTTGCTTGATGAGTTGCGAACGGTGCTCGCCGCACATCAGCGCGGAAAGATGCAGCGTGCCTTCCGGCATCAAGTCCCACAACTCACGTGCATCGTTGCGGCGGTTGACGATGGTGAGTGCGGAATCGTGCTGTTTGATTTCGTCGGCCAGCGTAGCCCAGCTTGTCGGTGTGTTCCAGTCGGCGGGCAAGCGCACCTTGACCCGCTCCAGTTTTGCGTAGAGCGCATCCGGGTCGTCCATGATTTCGCGAACATCCTCTAGCCCGCGCATGTTGTTTTTGGCATCAAAATATTTGCGCGTAGTTAACGCTGGTTGGGTGGCCGTGGAGAGAACGACGGTGACACCGTAGTGCTGCGTTAACAGGTTCAGCACGTCGAGGATGGGTTGCAGGAATTCCGCAGGCAGCAATTGCGCTTCGTCCAGCACCACGATGCTATCGACGATGTTGTGTAGTTTGCGGCAGCGTGAAGTCTTGGCGGCAAACAGTGACTCGAAGAATTGCACATTGGTGGTGACGACTATCGGCGCGTCCCAGTTTTCGCAGGCGAGGCGGCTCTTGCTGTTTTCTTTATCAGGCTCGGTTTCGGCGTTGCTGTGATGTTCGATCACCGCATCACCAAAGATGCCCCGGAAGATGTCGGCTGTTTGCTCGATAATGCTGGTGTAGGGGATCACGTAAATGATGCGGCGCTTGTTATAGCGCTTCGCATGTTCCAACGCAAAAGCCATGCTGGAGAGTGTTTTCCCGCCACCGGTGGGCACGGTCAATGAGAACAAGCCTGGTGCGTCAGAGGCTTTGTCGCGGCACTGGCGCAGGATGTCGGCGCGTAACTGGTTGACTGGCGTGGGATCGGCGGCGACCGTCTTGCTTGCCATGAAAACATCAAACTGTGCGAGCAGGGTTTGCACATCCGGCCAGCCACTGCGCCGCGCCGATTTTCCTGCGTCCATATACGCCTCGGTATCGAGGAAGTCTGCATCGACCAAGCAAGAGAACAACATCCTGACCCACAAGGCGAAGCCAACTTTACCGCCGGGAATAGCACGCATATCCGGAGTGAAAGTTCCGTGGTCGAGAATCTCGGTTGGTGGACTTTCCGCTAAAGCCTGATCAAGTTCGTCGCGGGAGTCCGTGCTATCAAGACGTGAATCCAGACCGCCGAACCAGTCATACAAGCCAGCATGATGCCCGGCAATGAGATACGCCAGTACCCGCCCCGCTTCTTTGAAACGATCACAAGCCAGCATCGCGCCCGCGGTGGAATGGGGTGCGCGACCCGCCTCACCCTTGATGTGTGCATTGGCTTCAAAACCACTAACTTCGCGGATGTAGTGCTGGAAGCGCGGGCGGTATTTGCCCAGGTCGTGCCATAAGCCAGCCAAATGTGCCCACTCTTGTGCTCCGAATGGCCGGGCATGATTGGCCGCCAGTGTTGCCACGCATCTTAAGTGATCGGCTAGGTCGTGCGGATCACGCCAGCTTCCATCTAGGTTCTGCGCGGCGTGAGCAATCGGTCGTAGAGTCGCTGACATTTTTTCGGTTTTCCGGTGAATGCTTTAAATCCTACTCGTTCACAGGCTCAGAACCTGAGCCTGCCGCATCCGCGCGCCGATACTGGCTTGCCGCCGCATCAAGCTGATTTTTCACGGCCTCGCGCAAATTATCAGGCGCGATCACTTCCACATCTGCGCCATATTTCAAAATGTCCATGATGAGTTCTTTGTCGTTGGAATACGGTACGCAAAGTTCATAACGTCCATCGTCCAGCCAGCGGATTTTTTGCTGCGGGTGCCAGTTTTCATCGGCAACCCAGCGTGCGCGCCTGGTGGTGAAGCGCAGTACGGCGGTGGCGACGGGCTGGCCGGCAAAAATGCCATAGGCGCTGGCGAGCTCTTTGTTCAAAGTGGATTCGGGTACGGCTTTGGCGGATTTGTTGATTGGCTCGGCCTGGCGGATGCATTCGACGGCGAAGATGCGCAGGCCTTTTTTGTCGTGGCACCAGGCGTCGAGATACCAGTTGTCGCGGTAGTGGGTGAGGCGTTGCGGGGAGATTTGGCGGGCGCTGGTGTCGTCGCGTTCGCGGTTGTAGTAATGGATGATGAGGCTCTTGCGTTGCAATACGGCAGCGGCGATGGTTTGAAAATGTGCCAAGTGCTTGGCGCGGGTAGCCATGGTCAGGATGCGGATGCGCTTTTGCGCTTCGCCTGCGCCGAGGTGTTCGGTTTTGAGCAGGGCATCAAGCCGGGTGCGGATGGGTGCAAGTGCCGAATCGAGCAGGCCGGGCTGGAGGGTTTGCAGCAGGTGGTTGAGGGTGATGAGCGCGTGCAGTTCGTCACGCGTGAGCCACAGGCCGGGCAGCGCGTGATGGCCGTCGGTGGTGTCGTAGCGGTAGCCGCCGTGTTCGCGGTCGCAGAGGATGGGTGCACCGAGTTTGTTGCGCAGTTCGGCGATGAGTCGGGTGAGGGTGGAGCGCGACACGC
>JBEBIZ010000040.1:0-8243 GCA_040080135.1 Thiobacillaceae bacterium | reverse complement strand
AAAAGATATTTTCTGTGAGGCTCGATCACCCTCAGGACCGGGCTCGTCCAACAAACGGTTCAGATCGTGGCTGTGCACGATCTAACCTTATTCGTTAGGTGCGGCTGTTCGCCGCATTCCGTTCAAAGCGGAATCACGGGAATGCATATCTCGCATTCAAACTCCCCTGTCTTGCCATCACAGGCCGCACCCTTCGGGTAGTACTCGAAACATGGGCGACCATCAAGTTGCAGCCCGCTGGAAGGCAACCAGTCCCGAAGTAACGCCGCCCAAGCCTCGCCAACCTGTTCGACTGTGCCTTTGAAACGGAGTACCGCATACTTGCCGCCTGGAATGGTTGTCTTGAGCGCACCGCCCGTGACCATGAAATCGGACGACACTTCTGCACAAGCGTCATATCTGCATTGCTCGGGCGCGGTAATGCTCGGGTCGTCGTGGCTGATTCCGTAGCGCGCGTGATCCGCGCCAAGTTTGTTCATGACAGCCCACGGCACATAGGTTTCCTGCCAGAACCGCGCGATGGCTTCGCCGTAAGGGCCAAGGTGGCGAAAATAGGCGACAACCGCAGGTTGGCGGTCAATGAGTGTTACTTTCATGATGATCTCCTTGTTCAGTTTTCGGGAGACTTCATGTTCCGCGAACGACGCTTGCAATGTCTGACTGTGCTTGCTATTCGCCTGACCAGAATTGCTTTTTGCATGGCGTTGTGAGGACTGCTGTTCGCGCCATGCTGTAGGCGCGCATCCAAAGCGGATTTTGAATGCGCGCGTAAATGCTTCCGCAGAGCCAAACCCCACCGATAAGGCGATGTTCAGGATTCTCGTGCGGGGCTGAGCCGCAAGCCGCATGGCAGCCACTTCGACCCGCCGACGGCGCAGATAGTCGCCGAACGTTTCACCCATCCATGCGGAAAAGAGCCGGTGAAAGTGAAACGAGGAAAAGTGCGCGACTTCAGCCAAGGTAGCGAGATCGAGTTGCTCATCCAGATGTTCGTCAATGTGCGCGAGCACCCGATGCATTCGGCTTTCGTATTCTGACCGGCTATCGTGTGCAGCCATACAGCACCTACTTTGTTATAGGGAGCAGTTTTGCTGCATAACTCCGGCACCTGCTCCCTAACTCGGTGCTGCTAATTTCGCTGAAAGCCGCTTCACGACAGGGTTTTCGGTGCACGGGAACCGTTTTCATACAGTATTAAAAAATCGTGAAAAGCAGCACGTCGAAATAGTGGGCGTCAGCATACACGCTGAACGCTCCAATGGCTGCTTTGGAACCCTTTCTTAAAGGATCGCTCTTGGCCGATAGCGCTTATTGGGTCATGGTTCCGCAAAGCGGATACTGGCAAACCACGCGAACGTGCTCAGGCAGTCTGGGAGTAACGCGGTTTTTCGCTGATGTCCTGCTTCAGGTAGCGGTCAAAGCACATGCCGATGTTGCGCAGGAATAATCGGCCGCTGGGTGTGACGCTGATTTTTTCCGCTTCGATGTGTACCAGTCCGTCGTCGGCAAGGGGCTGCAATTCGGTTAGTGCGTCGGCAAAATAGTCAGCAAACGTAACATCCCACTCACGGCCAAATGCGGCGAAATCGAGTTCCAGATCGCACATGACGCGGGTGATGGCATCGCGGCGAATCTGGTCGTCACGGTTAAGTTTGAGGCCGCGTTCTACGGCAAAGCCTGTTGCGGCGATGCGTTCCTGATAAGCCTTCAAACCTTTTTCATTCTGCTTGTACACGTCCGCCGTCTGGCTGATGCTGGATGCGCCGAACGCCACAATGTCGCAGTCCTTGTGCGTGGTGTAGCCCTGAAAATTGCGCCACAGGGTTTTGTTTTGCTGGGCGCGCACCAGCTCATCATCGGGCCGGGCAAAGTGATCGAGGCCGATGTTGACGTAGCCTGCCGCGCCCAGCGTGTCGTTGACGGCCTGCTGCAAGCCGAGCCGCGTTTCGGGATCGGGTAAATCCGCTACCTGGATCAGGTTCTGGTGTTTCTTCATCCAGGGCACGTGGGCGTAACCGAATACCGCCAGTCGATCGGGTGACCATCCGATAATTTTCTGTAGCGTACGGCTGAAGCTGGCGACTGACTGTTTAGGCAGTCCCACGATCAAATCCAGATTGATGCTGGAAAACCCCAGTTCGCGCGACCAGTCGAGTACTTGCTGGATCAATGCCTCGGACTGGATGCGGTTGACGGCCTGTTGCACCGCTGGATCCATATCCTGTACGCCGAATGACACGCGATTGAAGCCGGATTCGCGCAACGCGACCAGATGGTCTTTGGTCAGCTCGCGCGGATCGACTTCGCAGCTGATTTCGGCATCGGGCGCGATCGTGAAATGCGTGCGCATTCTGTCCATCAAGCGGCGAATATCATCGGGATGAAGGTAGGTCGGCGTGCCGCCGCCCCAGTGCAATTGGCGCGCCACGCGTGCGGGGTCGAGCTTCTGTGCTGTAGCGGCCATTTCCCGGTCCAATGCGGCGAGGTAGGGTCTGGTTTTGCTATAGTCGCGTGTCGCCACCATATTGCAGCCGCAGTAGTAGCAGAGCGAGTCGCAAAAAGGGATATGGGCATACAGCGACAATTCCCGATCCGGCTTCGCTGCCGTCAGCGCGTCGATCCAGTCCGCTTCATTGAATCGGGTGTGGAAATAGGGCGCAGTTGGGTACGAGGTGTAACGCGGCCCCGCCACGCTGTATTTTTCCAGGAGCTTCAGGTCGGCTGACATATTGGCTATATAAGGATAACGTTATCTTCATTTAATCGTGTTTATGTTCTCTGGTCAAGGCAATAACTGGATATTCAGACAGGTTTGTTTTATATTTGGCCTCGTTGTTATCAAGGATGAAACATGATTCTGTCCAGAACTAGTCAGTACGCAGTGCAGGCTTTGATTTATATGGCTACCCAGCCTGCAGCCGCGCCGGTGCTTAACAAGGACATCGCCACGCGTCTGGGGGTGCCTGCGCCATATTTGACCAAAATCCTGCAAAGTCTGGTCAAGGGCGGGTTGTTGTTCTCGTTTCGCGGCCGACTGGGCGGATTCTGCCTGCGCGACGGGGCAGAGAAAGCAAGCTTGATGCAAGTCTTGCAGTTGACCGAAGGCGCGGCTTTTTCTGAAAGCTGTCTGCTGGGCCTGAAGAAATGCAGCGATGAAACAGCTTGTCCACTGCACTTCCGCTGGGTTCCGGTCAAGAAGAAGATCCTCGACCTGCTGCAGGACACGACCCTCGACAAGCTGGCGCGCGCAGTCGAAACCGGAAAATACCGCCTGGCCGATATACCGGGCAGCCTGTTCGGGCCACTGAATCCCTGATAGTCCCAGCCTCGTCATGCCCTGTCGGCGGTCGGCCACGCCGTAACATAATAAAAACCCATGATGCCGCGATTCGAGATTTTGAGCGAATCGGGGGAGGCATCTCGTCCCATTGCAAGTTATCATCCACGGTTTGCGATATTGCATCCGCAAATACTGTGGGTGCGCGCACCTGCGGGAGGGGCACTGGCTTAGCAAAGCCGGTACCTGTGAGGACAAAGTTGATGAACAAACAAAAAAAGTGATCGGGAGATAATGTTGGATATGCAAACCCTTTATCTCATCGTGCCGTTGGCGCCACTCGTCGGCGCGGTGCTGGCAGGCCTGCTGGGCTGGGCGATTGGTCGCACGGCTTCGCACATTGTGACGATCGTCGGCGTTGCGGTGTCGCTGGTCACGTCGTGGATTATTTTTCAGGACGTACTCGCAGGCCACACGTATAACGGCACGGTCTACACTTGGATGACGCTGGGCGATCTGCGCTTCGAGGTGGGTTTCCTGATTGATTCGCTGTCGGCGATGATGATGCTGGTGGTGAGTTTTGTATCGCTGATGGTGCATATCTACACCATTGGCTACATGCACGACGATCCCGGCTATCAGCGTTTCTTCAGCTATATCTCGCTGTTTACGTTTTCGATGTTCATGCTGGTGATGTCGAACAATTTCCTTCAGTTATTCTTCGGCTGGGAAGCGGTCGGGCTGGTGTCGTATTTGCTGATCGGATTCTGGTACACCAAAGAGACCGCGATTTACGCCAACCTGAAAGCCTTTCTGGTTAATCGGGTAGGCGATTTCGGTTTCATTCTGGGCATCGGTCTGGTGCTGGCGTATTTCGGCTCGCTGGATTACGCCAGCGTGTTTGCCAAAGCGCCGAGCCTGGCCAACGAAACCATTACGCTGTTCCCTGATAAACCGTGGATGCTGATGTCGGTGATCGGGATTCTTTTGTTTATCGGCGCGATGGGCAAGTCGGCGCAGTTTCCGCTGCACGTCTGGCTGCCCGACTCGATGGAAGGCCCGACGCCAATTTCCGCATTGATCCACGCGGCGACGATGGTGACGGCGGGCATCTTTATGGTGGCGCGCATGTCGCCGTTGTATGAGTTATCCGATACGGCGCTTAGTTTCGTCATGGTGATCGGCGCGATTACGGCGCTGTTCATGGGCTTTCTCGGCGTGGTGCAAAACGATATCAAACGCGTGGTCGCGTATTCGACGCTGTCGCAGTTGGGTTACATGACGGTGGCGCTGGGCGCGTCAGCGTATTCGGTCGCGGTATTCCATCTGATGACCCATGCCTTCTTCAAGGCGCTGCTGTTCCTGGCGGCGGGTTCGGTCATCATGGCGATGCACCACAACCAGGACATTCGTTACATGGGCGGCCTGAAGAAGTACATGCCGATTACCTGGATCACTTCGCTGGTCGGTTCGCTGGCACTGATCGGCACGCCGTTTTTGTCCGGGTTTTATTCCAAAGACAGCATTATCGAAGCGGTGAAATTTTCGCATTTACCCGGTTCGGACTTCGCTTATTTTGCCGTCACCCTAGGCGTATTTGTTACCGCCTTTTATTCCTTTCGCATGTATTTCCTCGTGTTCCACGGCAAGGAGCGCTTCAAACAAGGCCACGCACACGGCAATGAAGACGCGCTCGACGCACACCACGATGTACATCATGACACGCATCATCACGATGCCACCCCGCACGAAACGCCGTGGGTCATCACCGGCCCGCTGCTGGCACTGGCCTTGCCTTCGCTGGCAATTGGCTATATGACCATCGAGCCGATGCTGTTCGGCGATTATTTCGGCAATGCGATTTATGTGTCCGACCGCCATCCGGTGATGCATGAACTGAACCATCATTTCCACGGCGCACTGGAAATGGCCTTGCATGCCGTGACAACACTGCCGTTCTGGCTGGCAGCGTCAGGCGTGGGCTTGTCGTGGTTCTTCTATCTCAAGCGTCCGGATATTCCCGCCATGCTGATGCGCCGTTTCAGTTTCATTCACACCATGCTGGTGAACAAATACTGGTTCGACGAGTTTTATAGCGCGGTGTTTGCAGGGGGCGCACGTCTACTGGGTGGCAGCTTGTGGAAGCGCGGTGATGTCGGTCTGATCGACGGCATTGTCATCAATGGTTCCACGCGGCTGATTGCGGCCTTTGCCCGGTTGGTCAGCGCGTTCCAGTCTGGTTACATCTATCACTATGCCTTCGCCATGATTATCGGGGTGTTTGCCCTGGTCACCTGGTTTGCGCGGCTCAACTGAGATTCTGAGTATGTCTGGATTTCCGCTTCTTTCGCTAGTTGTCTGGGTGCCGATTTTGGCCGGCGTGCTGGTACTCGCAACCGGCTCTGATGAAAATGCGCCGCTTGCGCGCTGGCTGGCACTGGCGGGCGCAGTGCTCAGTTTCCTTGTGGCGATCCCTCTCTACACGGGTTTTATCCCATCGACTTCCGAGATGCAGTTCGTTGAAGACCTGGCGTGGATCCCGACATTCAACATCCACTATCACCTTGGCGTGGACGGCATTTCCATGCCGCTGATCCTGCTCAACAGCTTCGTGACCGTGCTGGTCGTGATCGCGGGCTGGGAAGTGATCCAGGACAAGGTGGCGCAATACATGGCGGCCTTCCTCATCATGTCGGGGCTGATTAACGGCGTTTTCGCCGCGCTTGACGGCATTTTGTTTTACATGTTCTTCGAGGGCATGTTGATCCCGCTGTATCTGATCGTCGGCGTGTGGGGCGGGCCGAACCGGGTATACGCAGCGTTCAAGTTTTTCCTGTACACGCTGGCAGGATCGCTGCTGATGCTGGTTTCGATGATTTACCTGTATTTCCAGTCCGGCGGCAGCTTCGATATTCTTACCTGGCAGGCCTTGCCCTTGTCGATGGCCGCGCAGACGCTGATGTTCTTTGCTTTCCTGCTGGCTTTCGGCGTCAAAGTGCCGATGTGGCCAGTGCATACCTGGCTGCCCGACGCGCACGTCGAAGCACCTACCGGCGGATCGGTCGTGCTGGCGGCGATAACCCTCAAGGTGGGTGCCTACGGCTTTCTGCGGTTCACCCTGCCGATACTGCCGGATGCCAGCCATGAACTGGCGTGGTTCGTCATCGCCCTGTCCCTGATCGCCGTGACCTACATCGGTCTGGTCGCGCTGGTGCAGGCCGACATGAAAAAGCTCATTGCCTATTCGTCCATCGCGCACATGGGTTTTGTCACACTCGGCTTTTTCATGTTCAACACACTGGGCGTGGAGGGCGGACTCGTGCAGATGGTTTCGCACGGGTTTGTTTCTGCTGCGCTCTTTCTATGCATCGGTGTCATGTATGACCGATTGCATTCACGTCAGATCAAGGACTACGGTGGCTTGGCGAACAAGATGCCGATCTTCGCCGCATTCTTCATGCTGTTTGCGATGGCCAATTCCGGCTTGCCCGCCACCAGCGGATTTGTCGGCGAGTTCATGGTCATCATGTCAGCAGTCAAGGTCAATTTCTGGTATGCAGCCATTGCTGCGACCACGCTGATTTTCGGCGCAGCCTACACCTTGTGGATGTATAAGCGCGTCGTGTTTGGCGAGGTGAGCAACCCGCACGTTGCAGACATGAGCGACCTGAGCAAACGCGAATTTCTGCTGATGGCCGTTCTCGCGATAAGCGTACTGTTCATGGGGCTGTATCCCAAACCGTTTACTGATGTCATGCACGCAACCGTGACCGATCTGCTGACTCACGTTGCGCAGAGCAAACTGCCATAGGCCACCCATGAATACCAGCCTCCATCAATTCATTCCGCTGCTGCCCGAAATTTTCGTGCTGGCGATGCTGTCGCTCATCCTCATCATCGACGCAGCGGTGGGCGACGATAAACGCTATCTCGCTTACGTGCTGTCGCTGGCGACGCTGCTCGGCGCAGCTTCGCTGACGCTGCAAAATTTTTCGACCATGCCGGTGCTGACGATGAACGGCCTGTTCATCGATGATCCCTTGTCTGATGTACTGAAGCTGTTTCTGTATCTGACCGTCGCAATTGTCATGGTTTATTCGCGCGACTATCTGCGTGAACGCGACCTGTTCAAAGGCGAGTTTTTTGTACTGGCGCTGTTCGCCATGCTCGGCATGATGGTCATGGTCTCAGCCAGCCACTTCCTGACACTGTATCTCGGTCTGGAGCTGTTGTCCCTGTCGCTGTATGCCATGGTCGCGCTGCAACGCGATTCCAGCATTGCCACCGAAGCCGCGATGAAATACTTTGTGCTCGGCGCACTGGCTTCCGGTATGTTGCTCTACGGCATGTCGATGGTCTACGGCGTGACTGGTTCGCTTGGCCTCGGCAGCATTGCGCAGGCGCTGCAACATGGCACCGACCTGCAAATACCGCTGGTATTCGGCATTGTCTTCATCGTCGCCGGGCTGGCGTTCAAACTGGGCGCTGTGCCGTTCCACATGTGGGTGCCCGACGTGTATCACGGGGCACCGACAGCGATGACACTCTTCATCGGCTCTGCTCCCAAGATTGCCGCTTTTGCCTTCGTCATACGCATCCTCGGGCAGGGGCTGGAATCGCAAGTGGCCGATTGGCGCGACATGCTGGTCATTCTGGCTGTGCTGTCGATGGCAGTGGGCAATATTGCCGCAATCGCGCAAGTCAATCTCAAGCGCATGCTGGCGTACTCCACCATTTCACACATGGGTTTCATGCTGCTCGGGATATTGTCCGGATCGTTAAACGGCTACAGCAGCGCCATGTTTTACGTACTGGTGTATGCGTTGATGAGCCTGGGCAGTTTCGGCATGATCATGCTGCTGTCACGTGCCGGATTCGAAGCCGACAAACTGGACGACTTCAAAGGCCTCAATCGCCGCAGCCCATGGCTTGCTTTCATCATGCTGCTGCTGATGTTCTCGATGGC
>JBEBIZ010000006.1:0-118767 GCA_040080135.1 Thiobacillaceae bacterium | reverse complement strand
ACTCAAAAACCCGTGGCCGGGTTGGCATGGGCTGCGAAGTCAAGTGAGCGCCGCAATCAATCGCGCTGTGGCTGCGTGATTCGTGGGGAAACCTCAGACTCAGGGCTGTACGCAGGAACATGCGCCACACTCAGCCCCAATCAGCGCGCGGCATCGAGGTCGATATTGTCAACGCCCACTGCACGCTGCACGATAAAATGCACGCCCTGGTGCTGCCAGTATCGCCAGCGCCTGCGCATCCAGTCTGTCACTGACAAAACTGACTATTGCATCACAAGCGCCCCGCACTTCCAGTTCGGCAGACGCGGACAACGTATCGGCACAACGCCACAATGTGCCAAGCCGACTCGAGCGCAGGGCGCAGGTAATGCGCGTCGTGCGCCTGGCAATCTGTAATAACGATTTTTAGCGGAGCAGACATGGCAGTTTATTTGTAATTTACTGTGCTTATAATAGCCACCACGTGAGCATCATCCAAGCAAAGTCCCGCCTCGAACCCGACTTCCATAGGAGCTAGTCATGCAACAGCAACTGGATATATTCGTCGCATCCCTCACCACGTTCTGGACTCAGCTTGCCGGTTTTGTCCCGCAGCTTCTGGCGGCACTGGTGCTGCTTTTTATAGGCTGGATACTCGCCAATCTGGCGCGCACGGGCGTCGTCAGACTGCTGGATATTTTGCGCTTTGACAGCCTCGCCCAAAAAACCGGCATCGAAGTTTTTTTAAAGCAGGGGCATCTGGATATTTCACTCGGTCGACTGATTGCCAATCTGGCTTACTGGGTCATAATATTTATCGTCATCGTCACCGTCGCCAACAGCCTTGGCTTGCATATGGTGGCCGAGCTGTTCAACAAGATTGTGCTCTACATCCCCAACCTCATTGTTGCCATTCTGGTGCTGGTGTTTGGCGTGCTGGTGGCGCGCTTCATCAACCGCATGGTATTTGCCTATCTCAATAACATCGGCGTACAGGGCGCGCTCACCATCAGCACCCTGTCGGAATACGGGGTCATCATCTTCGTCGTATTCGTCGCGTTGGAACAGCTTGAAATTGGCACAACCCTGCTCACGGCGGCATTTCAGATCGGCTTTGGCGCAATCGGCCTGGCATTTGCACTGGCGTTTGGCCTGGGTGGCCGCGAATGGGCGGCAGGTGTCATTAAACGCATGACGGATACTGACACAAACAAGCGTTAAACTGCGCGCAGCATCACGTAGGCGAGTGTTGTGACGATGCCGTTGGGGAGCCTGCCACACTGGAATATGTTGATAAAAACGCTTTTCATCGACATATCGTTTTCTCCTGTTTACTCTTCACGCCCATTTCAGGCATGTTCATATCCTGTTTGGGTATAAGGCAAGATTCTCAGTCTTACTTGTGCGGCAAACTCAAACGCAGATTGCGCTGTATCTGGTCGCGCCAGGTTTCCACTACCTGTGCCTGGTCGGCATAATCCGGCCATTTCGCCACAGCTGTGCGCACATCGTCGACGATGGCTTCGGCGCGGCCTCGTTTCATCAATGCACTTTTTGCGCATGCCCGAAAATCGTCCAGGCTAAAGCCGTCGCGTTTGCCGTTGAGGCTCATTTGGTGCTGCGCAGTCCAGATGCCTGCAGGGTTGTAACTGTAGGTCATGTCGAAGGCAGGCGACAGCGACCAGGTGCCGGTCTGATCCATCAAAAAGGCGATGTTCTTGACGTGGTCGTCCTGGTTGCGCGCGATGACGTTGAATGCCATGCGCCGGAACTGCTGTTCGACCGCTGCCATCGGCAGCTTGAGTTGGCGGATGACGAGCAGCGCCTGTTCGTAGGCATAGGCACCGGGCAGGTTGTAATCAAAATGCGCCAGTGCGCACAACGACTGGGCGTGCAGCTTGGCTCCGCCGGGCAGGCGGTCAAAGCGTTGCGTCATGAAATGGCGTCTGCCATTTTCTTCGAGCAGCCGACACTCGTTCATGCTTATGCCTGCGGCGCGAGCCATCAAGGAGTAAGCGTATTCGATGGCGCCATAGCCTTTGGGGTCGTCGAGTTCTTTGTCCTTGTTGCCGGCCACGCCGTCGAACTTGAGCAGCCAGTAGTTAAAGCCATCACCGGCCGCAATCTGCCCTGAGCGCACTTCGTTGGTGGTGCGGTTCCATGCGATCACGGCCTTGGCGCGCGCGCCGCCTGCCGATGTGCCGACGCGCAAAATAGACTGGAGCGATTCGGCGCGGCTGGCATCGGCAAACGAGGCCTGTAAGTAATTGCGCTGGCTGAGCACGTCCGAAGCCAGTTGCACCAGCGCATCGATTTCGATTTTTTCGGCAGGTCGCACGGCGGGCCCGACCGCAGGAGAAAACTCCAGCGCGCCCATGCCGCGCGCGCCGGTGTAACACAGGCGCTCAACAGCATTGAAATCGGCAGGGCTGCGGCCCTGCGTGGCGAGCCAAGCGTCGATCAGGGCATTGCCGAATTTGTCAGGCAGCGAATCGGCCAGCAGGCCCGGCAGTCCATGAAAGGTGTTGCGCGCAAGCTGGGGAAAGACATGCACCCGGTTGTCGAGCGGCATGACAACGGGCGAAATTTCGATGCCGCTCGCGGCAAATTCCGGGGTGTACTGAAACGCGGCAACATCGGTGCCGTCTGCCAGCGATACCGCGCCGATGGTTCGGCCCCAGAGTTTGACTTCGGCCAGGGTGGTCATGGCTTGTCATCCCACTGCCATTTGGTGGGCGCTGGCGTGGCGCTGGCTGATGAGGCCCGCCTTCTTGCCTTGCCGCGCTGCTTGAGCTGCGCGACCGGGCTGGCGACCGGTTCGGGAATCAGCATTTCAAAATGTTCGAGCAAATCCAGCACGCGGCACACGCGCACCAGGTTAATCAGCTGAGTCACACCGCCCGCCTCCATCCGTTCGATGGTGCGTTTGGATACCCCGGCCTTCTCGGCCAGCTCGGCCTGGGTGAGATTTCGATCCAGCCGGATGCGCGTGACTCGCTCGCCCAGCTCACGCAGAACGAGTTCGTCAACAAGCTGATTGGATATTTTCATAACGCGTCACTTATGACGACTAGTTGCGATTTATTGTACTTAATTCGTCATATAAATCGAGTTTTACTTGTTATTTAATTCGCTAAGTGTGGCGATTTGCCAACGTGGGAGGATTCACCCCTTCTCTATTTCGTCGTCCAGTGCGCGCAGATGTGCGAGTTTGTCGGCGATTTTGCCTTCGAGTCCGCGTGGGGTGGGCTGGTAAAAGTGCTGCTCGGGTATATCGTCGGGGAAGTAGCGTTCACCGGCGGCGTAGGCTTCAGGTTCGTCGTGGGCGTAGCGGTAGGCGCGACCGTAACCAAGTTCTTTCATCAGTTTGGTCGGGGCGTTGCGCAGGTGGATGGGCACGTCGCTGGAGGGGTTGGACTGCACGAAGGCGCGCGCGGCATTGTAGGCCACATAGGCGGCGTTGCTCTTGGGCGCGCAGGCCAGGTAGAGGCAGGCCTGGGCCAGCGCGAGTTCGCCTTCGGGGCTGCCCAGGCGCTCGTAGGTTTCGACGGCGTCAAGGGTGAGGCCGAGTGCGCGCGGGTCGGCCAGGCCGATGTCTTCCGAGGCCATGCGAATAAGGCGACGACCGAGATAGCGCGGGTCGGCGCCGCCGTCGAGCATGCGCACCAGCCAGTACAACGCGGCGTCCGGGTTACTGCCGCGCACGCTTTTATGCAGCGCCGAAATCTGGTCGTAAAACGCTTCGCCGCCTTTGTCGAAACGCCGCAGCGATTGCGCCATGGCGTTTTCGGCAAAGGTGGTGTCGATTTCGGTGACGCCTGCGGTACGCGCGGCGCTGTCGAGCTGCTCCAGCAGGTTGAGCAGTTTGCGCGCATCGCCGTCGGCCACGCTGGCCAGAATCTGATCGACGCCGGGTGCGAGCTTGAGGTCGGGCAAGGCGGCCAGCGCCCGCTGCAACAGGTCGCCAAGCTCGTCACCAGTAAGCGCTTTCAACACGTAGACCTGCGCCCGCGACAACAGCGCGCCGACGACTTCGAACGAAGGGTTTTCGGTGGTGGCGCCGATGAAGGTAAAGAGCCCGGCTTCGACGTGCGGTAAAAACGCATCCTGCTGCGATTTGTTGAAGCGGTGTACTTCGTCCACAAACACGATGGTGGCGCGGTTCATCGACTGGTTCATGCGCGCGCGCTCGACCGCTTCGCGGATGTCCTTGATGCCGGCGAGCACGGCGGAGATGGCGATAAAGTCGGCTTCGAATGCTTCTGCGGTAAGCCGCGCCAGGGTGGTTTTACCCACGCCCGGCGGGCCCCACAAAATCATCGAATGCAGTTTGCCCGCATCAAACGCCAGGCGCAGCGGCTTGCCCGTTGCCAGCAAGTGCGACTGGCCGACGACTTCGCCCAGGTTGCGCGGCCGCAAACGCTCGGCCAGCGGCGCCTGTTGGGCGCGCTCGGCAGCGGGTACGCCGCTGCTGAAGAGATCGTCAGTCGCTAATGACATCCGCGCCCTTCGGCGGAGAAAACTTGAAGCGGTTGGTGCCCAGGTTGGCGTTGCGCTCAAGGTGGGTGAACCTGAGCACGGTGCGCTGACCAAAGGTGTCCTGCAATTCCATCTGCGCCAGCACGTCGCCTTTGAAGCCCATGCGGATGCGCTCAAACGAGGTGTCTCGATTTTTGGGCGTGGCTTCGAGCCATTCCAGACCGTCGCTGCTGGCGATGTTTTTCAGCGTGAATAATTTTTCGAGTTCGTTGTCGCCCGCCAGCAGCGCTGCGGGTGTGCCGTTGATCACGTCGCCCAGTTTTTTGACCGTGGCCTGATTGAGGTCGGCGTCGTACAACCAGAGCTTGACGCCGTCGCCGACGATGACCTGCTCATACGGCGCGGCGTAGTCCCAGCGAAATTTGCCGGGACGCGCAAAGGCCATTTTGCCACCTGCCTTCTGCGTGACGCGACCGGACTTGTCCGACACAGTCTGGGTGAAATCCGCTTCGGCTGTTTTGGCGCCCGCGACAAAGGCTTTCAGCCGGTCCACGCCGCCCGCGTTCGCCAAAACGGGACAGGCCAGCGCAATTATGAGAATAAGTTTTTTCAAGGTCTGACTCCGATGCTCGCTGCAAGCATGCAACGTGTGAATGACCATCCGGAACCGGATGCGTTCAAGCCAGAATGCCATCCAGCGCGGCAAGCAAGGCATCGCACTGCTCATCCGTGCCCACAGTAATGCGTAAAAACGGATCGATCCGTGCCGGTTTTTTGAAATGGCGAACGATGATGCTGCGCTCGCGCAGTGCGGCGGCCAGGGCTGCGCCGGCGTGTTGCGGGTGGCGCGCAAACACAAAATTGGCGGCCGATGGCAACACTTCAAATCCCATTGCGGTCATAGCCTGAACCAGACGCGTGCGGGTCGCGATGACCTTGCCGCAAGTGTCGTCAAAGTAAGCGCGATCCTGCATGGCAGCAGTTGCACCGGCCTGGGCAAAGCGGTCCAGCGGGTAGGAATTGAAGCTGTCCTTGACCCGCACCAGTGCCTCGATCAGGCTGGCCTGACCAATGGCATAGCCTACGCGCAGACCGGCAAGCGAATGCGATTTTGAGAGCGTGTGCACGACCAGCAGCTGCGGGTAACGCGCGACCAGTGCGACTGCCGATTCGCCGCCAAAGTCGATGTAGGCTTCGTCCACAATCACGACGGATTCGGTATTCGCCTGCAACAATCGCTCGATTTCGGACAAGGCCAGCAGCCGCCCAGTGGGCGCGTTGGGATTGGGAAATATGATGCCGCCGTTCGGAACCCGATAATCATCGACGCGAATTTCGAACGAATCGGTCAGCGCGATCTCGCGGTAATCGATTTGATACAGCCCGCAATAAACCGGATAGAAGCTGTAGCTGATGTCGGGAAACAGAATCGCCTGATCGTGTTTCAGCAAGCCCAGAAACGCGTGCGCCAGAACTTCATCCGAACCGTTTCCGACAAACACCTGTGTCGCATCGACACCATGAAAATCAGCGATGGCGGCGCGCAGCTGATCGGAGTTGGGATCGGGATAGAGGCGCAGGCTGTCGTCGGCAACATCACGTAACGCCGCCAATACGTTTGCGCTGGGGCCGTAGGGGTTTTCGTTGGTGTTGAGCTTGACCAGATTGGCCAGCTTGGGTTGTTCGCCCGGCACGTAAGGCGTCAGGCCACGCGCGACTTTGCTCCAATAACGGCTCATGGCTGCTTCAAGCGATATTCGGCGGAACGCGCATGCGCCTGCAAGCCTTCGCCGTAAGCCAGCGTGGCGGCAATGCGTCCCAGAGTTTGTGCGCCCGCTTCCGACACATGGATCAGGCTGGTGCGTTTCTGGAAGTCATACACGCCCAGCGGCGAGGAAAAACGCGCAGTGCGCGAAGTCGGCAATACGTGGTTGGGCCCGGCGCAATAATCGCCAAGCGCTTCACAGGTGTTGCTACCCATGAAGATTGCGCCTGCGTGGCGCAGTTTGGGTAGTAAGGAATCGGGGTCGGCCACGGCCAGTTCCAGATGCTCAGGTGCGATGCTGTTAGCGATCTCGGCGGCATCATCCAGGTCACGGGTTTTGATCAGCGCGCCGCGAGTGGTCAGGGAGGTGCGGATGACTTCGCTGCGCGGCATGTCAACAATCAGTTTATCAATCGCGGCGGCGACAGCATCCAGATAGCTTGCATCCGGCGAAAGCAAAATCGATTGCGCCATTTCGTCGTGTTCGGCCTGCGAAAATAAATCCATCGCAACCCATTCAGCCGGGGTTGTTCCATCGGCAATCACCAAAATTTCGGACGGTCCGGCAATCATGTCGATGCCCACGGTGCCAAATACACGGCGCTTGGCGGCAGCGACGTAGGCGTTGCCCGGACCGACGACTTTGTCGACTTGCGGCACGGTTTGCGTGCCGTAGGCCAACGCGGCCACGGCTTGTGCGCCGCCAATGGTGAACACCCGATCTACGCCCGCTATCGCTGCGGCGGCCAGCACCAACGGATTCTGTTCGCCGCCGGGCGTGGGCACGACCATGATGAGTTCGCCTACGCCTGCGACTTTGGCCGGAATCGCATTCATCAAAACAGATGACGGATACGCCGCTTTTCCACCAGGAACATACAGGCCGACACGATCCAGCGGCGTGATTTTTTGCCCGAGCACGGTGCCGTCTTCTTCGGTGTACGTCCACGTGTGCTGCACCTGACGCTGATGGTAAGAACGCACACGGTCTGCGGCAGCCTGCAAGGCTAATCGCGTGTCATCCGGAAGCTGATCCAGAGCTTGGTGCAGGCTGGCGGCAGACAGTTCGAGCTGTGTCATGCTGGCGCTGGTCAAGCGATCAAACCGGGCGGTATATTCCAGCACCGCTGCATCACCACGCGTTTTGACATCCGCAAGAATACCGGCAACCGTGTTTTCGATGGCTGCATCCGATGCGTCGTCAAATTGCAATAATCGGGTCAGTCGAGCGGGGAAATCGACCTGGGCACTATCAAGGCGGGTAAGCGTAACCACGGGTAGGGGCATATCAGGGAAAACCGAATTGTAACGTTATTTATCGTTGCCATTGGCGCGAAACCTACGCACGGTGCTAATGAGTCTGGCCAGAAAATCCATACTCATTCCGGAGATTAGACAAAGTCCAAATGGGTGTTTATCATCCAGCCATGCCTTACACGCGCGACACCCTGCCCGGTCTGCTACGCAGCCACGACATCAATCCTACCCACCAACGGATTGAAATCGCGCACGCGCTGTTTTCGCACCAGGAGCATTTGTCTGCCGACCAGATCATGGCGATTGTGAACACCAACCATTCGGAAACGTCGAAGGCTACGGTTTACAACACGCTCAATCTGTTTCTGGAAAAGCATCTGATCCGCGAAGTGATTGTTGACCCGAGCAAAGTTTTTTACGACCCCAATACCCGCCCGCATCACCATTTGTACGAAGTCGATAGCGGCAAGCTGTCGGACATTGACGCGGAACACGTTCACATCAGCGGGCTGCCGCCGTTGCCAGAAGGCATGGTGACCGAAGGTATCGATTTGATTGTTCGGGTACGTCGCCGGGGCTAATCTGAGTGGCTTGATTCGGTACGGATCTGATTGGCACGCCCGTCTTCGAAGTGTTTCAGAAAAATTCGTTCGAGTTCGTCGATCACTTCCACCGCATCCACACCGTGCATCAAATGGCGGGTCATCTGCGCAGAAGCGTCATTGAACACGCTACCGCTGTCCAGCATGGGATAAGTCTGGCGCAAACGCTGTATCGCTTTCACCACGTTTTCCTGCTCGGGGCGCGGGATGGCTAGCGGCTCACTTGGCGGCGCAGATTCAAGCTCAACCGATTCTTTACCCATAAGAAACTCAGCGTATTCGATCAGCGCTTGCTGGCGTGATTCCGATAAAGCACGGAATAATCCAAGCAGTTTCTTACGGCCAGTCATCAGCGCCCTTTACCCGAACGTTTCAGCGGCACAACATCGACATTGCATTGCTGGAACTTGCTCTCCACAAAACCGATAAAGGCATCCAGCAATTTACTGCGGAATTTTTCTGGCGCATATACCAGCGATAACTGACGCGTCAGAGGTGGCGCAAGCGGAACAGCAACCAGCGTGCCCAACTGCAATTCTTTTACGACAGTGGATGCGGACATGATTGCAATGCCGAGGCCGGCTTCCACCGCACCTTTAATGGCTTCACGGCTACCCAATTCCATTTCAACCACTAAATCATCAGGATTGACGCCATTGTCCTTGAAAAAACCATCAATCGCCTCGCGTGTGCCCGACCCATGCTCCCGCGAAACATATGACTGTTCTGCCATGTCTTTCGCATTGACGCTGGTTTTCCGCGCAAGAGGATGATCTGGCGGACAAATCATCACCAGTTCATCATCACAACAAAATAGTGTAGTCAGATTCGGATCATGCGACGGGGCTTCAATCAGACCCACATCCAATGAATGATCGGCAACTTTTGCGGCGACTGTTTCAGAATTAGCCACAGTCAAACGTGCCTGTACCTGAGGGAAACGATTCTTGAATTGCCCCAAAATAAGCGGTAACTGGTATTCAGCAATAGTGCTGGATGCGCCAATCATCAACGGTCCCGTGACCTGGCCGGTTTGCTCACCAACACGCGCTTCCATTTCCCCACTCAAAGCCAATATGCGCTCGGCATAGCCCATCACCAATTCACCGATGGGGGTCAAGGAAATCCTACCGTGACTGCGCTCAAACAAGCGAGTGTTGAAATGCTCTTCCAACTGTTTGACCTGAAAAGTCACAGCAGGCTGAGTCATATAAAGGGTATCGGCGGCTTTGGTAAAACTGAGCTGCTTGGCAACGGTGTAGAATACTTGGAGTCTGCGGTCGGCCATAAAATTTTGCCTCCGTATCAAAAAAGATTTTTATTGAACCACAAACCCGTTCATGTTGAAACACACCAGACATCAAGCCACTGTAATAATGGAATTTTTACAGCTCCCACTAGTACGCTACACGACATATTTCCGCCACCACCACGCTGGCGCAGCCATTTGAATCGCCCGTTTTACATCATTTTACTGGCGCAGTTTTTATCCGCGCTGGCTGACAATGCTTTGCTTTTTGCTGCCATTGGCTTGCTGGTTTTCTATTCGGCACCAGACTGGCATGTCCCCCTGCTGCAAGAAGTGTTTGTTATTGCCTACATCGTACTCGCGCCACTCGTAGGCCCTTTTGCCGATGCCATACCCAAGGGGCGGGTCATGTTTCTGGGTAATGGCATTAAATTTTTAGGTTGCCTGGTCATGCTGGTCGGCCTGCATCCCCTGCTGGCCTATTCCATCGTAGGCATCGGCGCAGCCACGTATTCTCCAGCCAAGTACGGCATCCTCACCGAATTGCTGCCCCCCTCGAAGCTCGTCATCGCCAACAGCTGGATGGAGGGTGCCACCGTTGCAGCGATCGTGCTCGGCGCGGTCATTGGTGGCGCACTGATCAATCCCGTAATGTCGGGACAGTTCCTCAGCCTGCTCGGAATATCAAAATCCGTCATCGCACCCAAGTTCGCCATTGCCCTTATCACCCTGCTTTACATGGCCGCAGCCGGTGCCAATCTGTTCATTCCGCGCTTGCCCATCGACCACCGGCTGCCAAACAAATCACTGCCCTTCATCCTGCACGATTTCTGGCACAGCTTCTGGCTGTTGTGGCGGGATCCGCTGGGCCAGGTCTCCCTGGCGGTCACCACACTGTTTTGGGGGGTGGGGGCGACGCTACGCCTGCTCATCATTGCCTGGGCCGCGCTCAACCTGAAGTTCGGATTAGACCAGGCGACCCAACTCACTGGCGTGACCGCTCTGGGAATCGCCATCGGCGCCGCATTGGCGGGCAAACGGGTTCGGCTGGAGAACTCCATCCAGGCGCTGCCCGCAGGCATCATTTTAGGCGCAGTACCAATCGCTCTGATTTGGGTAGACAACCTGATCCCGGCCGCCATGCTGCTACTGCTGCTGGGAGGCTTGTCTGCTTATTTTGTTGTACCCATGAATGCGCTTCTGCAACATCGCGGCCACCTTTTGATGGGCGCGGGTCACTCTATTGCGCTGCAAAACTTCAATGAGAATATCGGCATTATGCTGATGATTGGCGCTTATACCCTGATGGTTAAAAGCGGCTGGCACATTTACCACATCGTCTGGGCACTGGGTCTCTTCATCAGTTCGACGATGACCGCCGTGTGGTTGCGGCACAGACATGACGTGGTGCATTAACGTTCCGGGCTGGAGCTGTTACTGGCGGCAATGAAAAAGGGGCTTTATGCCCCTTTTTCATTGCCGCCGGATACTGGTGAAGCAAATCAGAATTTGTAGACCAGACCCGTTGTGAACATGTCGATATTAACCTCGCCAGTACCGGGTGCCGGGCTTCCCACCTTGTGATAGCGTTCCCATTCCAAGCGAAGTCCAACTGATTTGGTGAAGTTGTATTGTCCGCCCAACCCCATCGACCATTCGAGATCATTGTCGCCAACATCAAGGACAGGAGTCGTTTGATGCACTTTGGTATTCAGGATGCCAAATCCACCTTTGCCGATCAGGGTGACACTCGGGTTAAGTACATAGGTTCCCACCACTTGCACAGTTAAGCCTTTAGCTTCGCGCGAGCCAACCGTTGCACCAGTGTAATCAAACGTACCCAGATTGGCGTATCCCAACTCCATGGAAATATACTCATTGACTTCCAGACCGCCGTATATCTTCCCGGCCAGGCTGCTATCGTCACAAGAGGTAGCAGCCTGGCAGGTGATGTCTGCAGTTGACTGGCCAATACTCGCGCCAACATAAGGTGCCAACGTGAGGTCAAAAAAGCCAGCCGTCGCTGGGGTAGACAGAACCAGTGCCGAGGTAATAGCGGCAACCAAATGCATCTTACGCATGGGAAACTCCTCCAATAATTTTATGTAACGATGGTAATCAAACCCAGCGTCGAACGCTGGATTTCTGTAAAACAGAGGGGGATGTTACCCGATTTTGTTTAATTCGGGTGGCAACGTCCCGGTCTTGGCTACCTGGCCACGCCGACACGCTCTACGCAGCCGCTTTGAATAAGCGAAAAAAATTCCGCGTGGTGGCTTCGCCCACTACTTCTATACTCACCGCTTTCACTCGCGCAATTTCTTCGGCAACATATTTCACAAATCCCGGCTGGTTGGTTTTTCCACGATACGGCACCGGCGCAAGGTAGGGTGAATCGGTCTCGATCAGTATGCGATCCAGCGGCACATACGCTGCCACATCCCGAATGCTATGGGCGTTTTTGAATGTAACGATGCCGGAAAACGAAATATAAAAATTCATATCCATTGCCGCTTGGGCTACTTCAATGCTTTCCGTGAAGCAATGCATCACTCCACCGACTTCGTTCGCACCCTCTTCCTGCATCAATTTGAGTGTATCGGCAGCCGCTTCCCGTGTGTGGATCACCAACGGCTTCCCACTTTTGCGTGCTGCGCGAATGTGGGTACGAAAACGCTCGCGCTGCCACTCCAGATCGCCAGTCAGACGATAGTAATCGAGACCAGTTTCGCCGATGGCGACGACCTTCGGGTGCTGCGCCAGTTCGACCAATTGCTGCACGCTGGGCTCGATGCAGCCTTCATGATCGGGGTGGACGCCGACCGATGCGTAAACATTTGGGTGCATTTCAGCCAGCGCGAGAATCTCGGGGATTTTTTCCAGCTCAACGCCAATACATAGCGCATGGCTCACCTGGTTTTGCTGCATGAGGCTGAATAGCTCAGGCAGTTTGTCTGAAAAATCGGGGAAGTTGATATGGCAGTGGGAGTCGATGTACATGCTGGACACCCAGCTGACCTGGGCTACATTGTGTGGGTGGGCCGGGGAGATTTTAACGAACCACCGAGCAATCCTTCAATTTTATTGTGTGCAGCCTTGCCGCTCTCGTTGGCTGCGAACTGAACGCCCATGCCCTGAGTTCGGCCGCCATGGGCACCACTCGGTGTAATCCACACCACTTTGCCCGAAACAGGGATTTTTGCTGGGTCATCCATCAGGGTCAGCAGCATGAATACCTCTTCGCCCATTTTATAATTTTTGTTGGTCGGAATAAATAATCCGCCCCCTTTGACAAAGGGCATAAACGCGGCAAACAACGCAGACTTCTCTTTGATCGTCAGGGATAAAACGCCTGGGCGAACCTGACCCGCAGTGTCGTTGGCGGATGCGTTCATGTTTTTTCGTCCTCAATAAATAATTGTCGATACTGTATCAACCAGGTCTCCAGCTGTAACTGCCGATTCAGCGGGTGCATTACATACCGGCCTTGTTCAACATGCGCCTTACTTAACGCCAGCAGTCGCGCCAAATCCACATGTTTTCCCAGTTTAAGCAAAGCTTCACTGTAATCTGGATTAAAGCGTGCGGCGCATTTCAGCCGCGTTGCCAGCACATCACACAACCACTTGTACGTAAGGATGTGCCACACACGCGGATTCAGGTTTTTCCAGGTGTCAGCGCGCATAACCGGATCCAGGCTAGACGGTTTTGATAAAACCTGAAACAAGTCCTTACGCACTGTCAGCCCACCCTCCTCCAGGCATTTAACTGCCGCCAGTGGCGCACCGCTCGCCAGCGCCAACATTTCCTCTGCATTGTCTAACTGCTGGTCGCGCAACCACCGTAACGCGTCCTCTTGCGGGGGCAACCCTACATCCAGACGCGTGCAGCGACTACGTACGGTAGGCAGCAAGCGACGCGGCTGATCCGACACCAGCAGGAATGTAGTATTTAACGGCGGTTCCTCCAGTACCTTTAACAGGGCATTGGCCGCCGCCACATTAAGCGCATCGGCAGGTTCGACCAATACGACGCGCCGACCGGCGCGATAAGCGGATGACCGTACAAAATCGACTGTTTCCCGCGCCTGTTCCACGTCAATCCCGGTAGCAAGCGTGGTCTCGCCATCTTTGTTTTCCTTCTCCTGCAAAGTAAGTAAACGAAAGTCCGGATGCGTGCCCGCTTTGAACCAATGGCACGCACCGCATTCATTACACGCATCACCATCAGGCCTAGGGGCTTCACACAAAAGCGTCTGGGCCCACGCATAAGCCAATGCGCTTTTGCCAATACCTGCGGATCCTGAGATCAACAAGGCTTGTGCCGGGCGCGCCTTATTGTTGAGGAGATGTTGCCAGGGTCTAACCAGCCAGGGGTAAAGCGCGCTCATCTAAAGCCTTCAAGATGCCGGGCTACGCTGACCTGCACCTCGGCAATGCCAGGGCTGGCATCGATTACACGTATACGCTCAGGCTCGACGGCGGCGCGTGCCAGGTACGCTGCGCGCACCCGTTCAAAGAATGCATTGGCCTCCCGTTCAAACCGATCCGCCAAGCGCACTGCGCCGCGACGCGTTGCAGCCACACCGGGTGAAACATCGAAGACCAGAGTGAGGTCAGGCTGAAATCCCTGTTGTACCCAGGTCTCCAGCGCCGCCACGCGCGACTCGGCAATACCGCGACCTCCACACTGATAGGCATAGCTAGCGTCGGTAAACCGGTCGGACAAAACCCAGATACCACGCGCCAGGCTGGGCAAAATCAGCTCGGCAAGATGCTGTCGGCGTGCAGCAAACATCAGCAACAGTTCCGTATCTGAATCCATGTCGCGGTTCAGTAAAAGCGTGCGCAACTCTTCGCCGAGTGGGGTTCCTCCCGGTTCACGCGTCACAACCACCTCATGACCCTGACCACGTAGCCAGTCAGCAACAAAGCCCAAGTGCGTGCTTTTACCTGCGCCATCGACGCCTTCCACTGTGATAAATCGCCCACGGGGACTTGCCATCGGATTCATCGCTGGTACTGGTTCACTGCACGATTATGCGCATCAAGTGTGCTGGAAAAAACGTGCGTGCCATTGCCGCGCGCAACAAAATACAGGGCATCAGAATGGACTGGATGCAATGCCGCGTGAATCGCCGCTGCGCCCGGAATGGCAATGGGCGTCGGGGGTAAACCGCTGCGGGTATAGGTGTTGTAGGGTGTATCACGCTGCAAATCCACCTTGCGCAAGTTGCCATCAAAATGCTCGCCCAGTCCATAAATCACGGTGGGATCCGTTTGCAGACGCATGTCTTTTTTCAAGCGGTTGATAAACACAGCGGCGATTTGCGGGCGTTCCGATTCCGCGCCAGTTTCTTTTTCGATAATAGATGCCATGATCAGGGCTTCGTAAGGGGTCTGATAAGGTAAACCAGATGCTCGATCAGCCCACTCTGCCCTGAGTTTATCGCTCTGTAAGCGATAGGCACGCCGCACAATTTCAAGATCAACCGAGTGCGGCGCGAAGAAATAGGTATCCGGAAACAATAAACCTTCGATATGCCCTTCCGATGCACCTATAGCGGCCAGTAGCTCCATATCGCTCATGGTTTCTGATGCGTGTGTGAGCGCATCTTGTTGTCTTAATGCGGCGCGCACTTCACGAATATTCCAGCCTTCAATAAACTGCACGGCGGCCTGCGCCACATCGCCACGCTCTATCTTGTCGTATAACGCTAGCGGGGTCAGCGCTTGCGTGACTTCATACACACCGGCTTTAAGATGCGCTGATTTACCTATCGCGCGGCCCAACAAACGAAACGATAATGGTGCGTTCACGATATGTTCGCGCTCAAGCTGCACCGTGAGCGCATGCAAGCTAGTTCCGGGCGTGATACTGAAAGTCTTGGGGAGTACACCCATGTCCAGCGTCTGATTGGCGTACCAGGCCAGCCAGGCAGCCATCGCAAGCGCGCTGGCCAATAACAAAATAAACAGGGATTTAATTCGCTTCATCGATCCAGTGTCTGAATTTTTTCGCCCATCCTGCAGGCTCCCATTGCCGACCATCCAATTGCGCAACGCGCCATATGCCGACAATACTATTACTCAAAAGAACCTCGTCAGCCTGCAGAACATCGGAGGCTCCCAGCCGCTGCACTTTAGTCTCGATTCCATGCTGTCTGGCTGCGCGTAAAACACGTAATCGTGCAACGCCCTCAATCCCGTTTTGGCTAAGATCCGGGGTGTATACACAGCCGTCACGCATCAAAAAAATATTCGTCATCGTGCCGCCAATCACCGCATTCGTATCATCGCACAACAAACCTTCAGCGATATGAGGATCGTCCCATTCCTTGCGTGCCAGAATATTTTCAAGCCGATTCAGATGTTTTATGCCAGCGAGCGCAGGCTGTCGTGCGAGGCGCAGCTTGCACCAACGCAATATCACGCCATGAATCGAGACCTCCTCATAATTGGGTAGTGGCGAAACCATCACGATGCGAGTGGACGAGGCAATGACCGGTTGCCTGTAGCCACGCACACCCTCACCGCGTGTCACGATAATCTTGACGACGCAATCAGGCCATTCGCGAGTCAGGACGTTGATTTCGTCCAGCAACAGCGCCTGCTCAGGACAGACCAAATCAAGTGCGGCGCAATCATGGCTCAACGTCTGGAAATGATCCTGCCACCACAAGGGGCTACCCGCACGCATCCTCAGGGTACGGAACACGCCATCCCCATAAGCCAACCCCCGATCCAATGGCGATATACCAGCTTCCTGTCGACCATTAATCAAATATCTCACTTATTGCACGCCCAGAGTATTCAACAAGCCGCGCGCCTTGGTCCGTGTTTCCGCCAATTCGCGCCCAGCTTCAGAATCGGCGACGATACCGGCACCCGCACGAAATGTCACTTGGTCGTCGCGTAATTGAAAACTGCGTATCAGGATATTGAAATCCAGGCTGCCATCGTGATTAATATAGCCCACGCTACCCGTATAGGCTTCACGCGGTGCCACTTCGAGTTCGCGAATAATTTGCATGGTACGAATCTTGGGACAGCCAGTGATGGTGCCGCCGGGGAAAACCGCGCGCAAGATGTCGAACACCCGCACACTGGAGTTCAATATGCCGCTGATCGTCGATTCGATATGGTGAACATATTGATAGCGGGTAAGATCCATCAAGGCTTCAACCTGGACACTGCCAGGCACGCATACGCGTCCTAAATCGTTGCGCTCCAGATCCACCAGCATGACGTGTTCTGCCCGCTCTTTTGGATTGTCAGCGAGACGGGCGCGCAGCCTGTCGTCTTCCTCTACGGTTTGTCCTCGAGGATGGGTACCCGCTATCGGACGCGTACTTATCTTTCCACCCCGTTCAACGCTGACTAAACGCTCGGGCGAAGAGCTGGCCAATGCCCGACCGTCAAATTGCACAAGCGCAGAAAAAGGGGCGGGGTTGTTTTCCATCAAAGTGGCAAACAAGGCGGATGGACTGACACTCTGTGAGAAGCGGGCGACCCAGGAGCGTGACAAATTAACCTGAAACACATCACCTGCGCGGATGTAATCTGCGATCGCAGAAACACCGGATAAAAAACGCTCCGGGCTTTCTTCCAGCAAGGCATGCATGGTTGGTAATGTGGTGCAGGCGGCGGGAGCCTCGTGTGCATCGCGCAGCATTTCCCCTATCAACTCGGAAAACGCAGGTTCTGCCAGCAATACGCAGCGCCCACTCCCCGGCTGCTGCAAAATGGCTGCTGGAATACGCGCCATCCAGGCTATGGGAAACCCCGTATCACTGGTATCCTGACCGACGCGTGGCTCCATCAAGCCGCCTAATTCATAGGCCAGAAACACCAGCCAGCCACCACTAAACGGAAACGATATCTCCTCCGGGTTAGGTGAAGCAACAAAGCCGACATTGGCTTTGCCTGCAGGCAAAGCCAATGCGGGGTGTCGCTGTAGATCAGCTAGCGCGCAGCCTGAATAAAAGCAGTCAAAATGTTGTGGAAAACCGAACAGAATATCCCAGCCATCATCCGTGCCTGTGGTGCGGAAAAGTCCTGGATAACGCTCAGGATGGGCGGCTTGAATTGCAGCGAGATCGAGTTGCCCAGGGAGCTCCAGTAGGTGGAGCGCAGCCATACTGATTACCGGTTCAGACGCGTTTAAAAACGAGCGTGCCGTTGGTACCGCCAAAGCCGAATGAATTGGATAAGGCGACATCAATTTTCATGTCGCGTGCGATATTCGGCACGTAATCCAGGTCACAACCCTCACCCGCTTCAGATAAATTAATCGTCGGCGGCGCTATTTGATGTGCAACAGACAAAACTGAAAATACGGCTTCGACGCCGCCAGAAGCACCCAACAGATGACCCGTCATGGACTTGGTCGAACTTACTGCCACTTTAGTTGCGTGGGCACCCAAAGCACGTTTGACCGCCATGGTTTCTGCCTTGTCACCCAAAGGGGTAGACGTGCCATGCGCATTGATATAGTTCACTTGATCGGCATTCAGGCCTGCATTTTTAAGTGCGGCATTCATGCAACGCATCGCGCCATCGCCATCTTCCAGAGGCGCTGTCATATGGTACGCATCCGCGCTCATGCCATAACCCGCCACCTCGGCATAAATCCGGGCTCCGCGCGCCTTAGCGTGTTCATATTCCTCCAGCACGACCACGCCCGCACCTTCGGCCAACACAAAACCATCACGGCCTTTATCCCAGGGACGGCTCGCGCCCGCAGGATCGTCGTTGCGACCGGTAAGCGCTTTCATATTGCCAAACCCGCCCAGTGACAATTCCGTAATCGCACTCTCGGCACCGCCTGCCACCATGATGTCGGCATCGCCATATTCAATCAGCCGCGCAGATTCACCGATAGCATGCGTACCTGTCGTGCAGGCTGTAACCATCGCCAGATTGGGCCCTTTAAAGCCATACATGATCGACAGATGCCCCGAGATCATATTACTGATGGTGGCGGGGATAAAAAAAGGCGAAATCTTGCGCACGCCACCCGCGAGATAATCTTTATGCATGGACTCAATCATCGTCAAACCACCGATGCCAGAACCAATATTTACACCGATACGTTCCGCGTCAGCCTGAGTTGCGTCCAGGCCTGCATCACGTACCGCTTGAATACCCGCCGCCATGCCATACTGAATAAAGTTATCCATGCGCCGCGCTTCTTTTGGGCTGAGATAGGCACTCACATCAAAATTTTTAACTTCGCCCGCCACTTGCGAGGCGAAAGTTTCAGTATCAAAGCGCGTAATGCGCGTGATGCCTGACCGACCAGCAACGATGCTGCCCCAAGCTTCTTCAATGGAATTTCCTACCGGGGAAATGATCCCCAAACCCGTAATGACGACGCGGCGCTTGGACAAGTCTGTTGCCCTATTATTGGATTATAAAATCAGCTTTTATGGCTGTTGACGTAATCAATAGCCAATTGCACGGTGGTGATTTTTTCTGCTTCTTCGTCAGGAATTTCACATTCAAATTCTTCTTCCAGTGCCATCACGAGCTCAACGGTATCGAGCGAGTCAGCACCCAGATCGCCCACAAAGGAGGACTCATTTTTAATGTCGGCCTCGTTAACGCCCAGTTGCTCGGCGACGACTTTTTTAACACGCTGTTCCATTTCCATTGCACTATCCTCTTTTATTGAATCGCTTTAATTAAAGCGACGTGAGTTTACCAAAACGACCGATATCATTCCATTTCTAAATCAATTTGATCGCAAAGAATCTCCCTGTAACCATATAGAACGAGCACGGGGAAGGCAATCAACCAAAATGATTTGATTCGGGATGACATCAGACCATGTACATACCGCCGTTTACATGCAGCGTCGTTCCTGAAATGTAATCGGCTGTAGGTGCGGCCAGAAACACGACCGCGTTTGCAATATCGTCAACGCTGCCCAGACGGCCTAGTGGAATATGCGATAACAGTGCCTGGCGCTGTGCTTCGGGCAAGGCTTTAGTCATATCCGTATCTATAAATCCTGGCGCAACACAATTGACCGTGATGTTGCGGCTGCCGACCTCGCGTGCCAGCGACTTGGTGAAACCCATAATGCCCGCTTTAGCCGCGCTGTAGTTAGTCTGCCCAGCGTTACCCATCGCACCCACCACCGATGCAATACTGATAATACGGCCCGAGCGCGCCTTCATCATCCCGCGCAATACCGCTCGCGACAAACGAAACACTGACGACAGATTGGTCGCAATAATGTCGTCCCATTCTTCGTCTTTCATGCGCATCAGCAAATTATCGCGGGTGATACCTGCGTTATTGACCAGAATGGCGATTTCGCCTTGTGTCTGGTTAATGGTTGCAATCACGCTATCGACTTTAGCTGCAGCGGTCACATTGAGAGTCATGCCTGCGCCCTGAATACCCGCCTCATGCAAATACGCACTAATCGCCGAAGCACCTTTTTCACTGGTCGCGGTACCGACTACTGTTGCACCCGCACGACCCAGTCCCAATGCAATCGCCTGACCAATTCCTCGACTGGCGCCGGTAACCAGCGCTACTTTTCCCTTCAGCATATCGTCTCCCATCATGTCATCAAGCCAAAGCACTGACTGAATGCTGTGCAGACAAAATGACCAATGCGCCTGCTTGATTTATGCATTGGCCAAAACCGCCAATGCTTCCTGCAACGCTTCCTCATCCACTAAAGCCAGTGCAGGCAAAGTGTTGTCGATGCGTTTGCACAAACCTGTCAGTACCTTGCCGGGGCCGCATTCAACCAGGTATTCAGCCCCGGCTGCTTTCAGCTTATGCACGGTTTCAACCCAGCGCACCGGCATATGCAACTGTCTGACCAGCGACTGCCGGATCATGTCCGTATCAGAATGGCTCGCCACATCCATGTTATGCAGTACAGGTATCGATGGTGTGCTGATTTTGACCGATTGCAAATGTTGTTTCAGCGCTTCCGCTGCCGGCAACATCAGGCTTGAATGAGATGGCACGCTCACCGCCAGCGGCAAGGCGCGCTTCGCACCTTTTTCCTTGGCAAGAATCATAGCCCGCTCTACAGCAGCCTTGTTACCCGCAATCACAATCTGTCCGGGTGAATTAAAGTTTACTGCCTCGACCACCTCACCTGAGGCTGCCTCGACACATACAGCACGCACCGCCTCATCATCCATGCCCAGAATTGCCGCCATCGCGCCGACACCTTCTGGCACAGCATGTTGCATGGCCTCGGCACGAAAACGCACCAGCTTGATTGCGTCAGCGAAGTCCAGCGCATCCGCAGCAACCAGCGCCGCATACTCGCCCAGGCTGTGCCCGGCCATGATGGAAGGCAGCTCGGAACAGGATGCTCGCCACGCACGCCACGCGGCAACGTCCGCTGCCAACATCGCAGGCTGACTGTTAACCGTTTGATACAGCAAATCTTCCGGGCCGTGACTCACGAGCGCCCAAAGATCCTCTCCCAACGCATTCGATGCCTCGTCAAATGTATGGCGAATTTCTGTTCGTGCCTCCCAGCCCTGCATCATGCCGACCGATTGAGAACCTTGTCCCGGAAAAACAAAAGCGAATTTCATAAGCATCAATAACGAAGTAAAGCCGAACCCCAGGTGAAGCCACCACCAAACGCTTCCATCAACACCGTCTGTCCGCGCTGGATACGACCGTCGCGCACGGCAACATCAAACGCCAGCGGTACCGACGCTGCGGAAGTGTTGCCATGTCGATCTACCGTCGTCACGACATTGTCCATGCTCATCGCAAGCTTTTTGGCCGTGGCCTGGATAATGCGGATATTGGCCTGGTGCGGCACCAGCCAGTCGATATCCGATTTTTGCAAGCCATTCGCTTCCAGCGTCTCATCCACTATTCGATCCAGTGTATTCACCGCCATCTTGAATACTGCATTCCCTTCCATACGCATCAGAGCCGGTTTTTCGGCGGCAGTCGATGCACCGTTCGTGGTGCGCAGCAAATCTTTATACCGGCCATCAGCATGGATATGGGTCGAAATAATTCCTGGCTCAGTGGAAGCGCCCAGCACTACGGCACCCGCGCCATCGCCCCACAGAATACAGTTGCCGCGATCATTCCAGTCGGTAATGCGCGACAGCGTTTCAGCACCAATCACCAGCACATGTTTCGCCGCACCGCTCTTGATGAACTGATCCGCGACCGTCAATGCATAAACAAAGCCACTGCACACTGCCTGCAAATCAAACGCCGGTTTGTTGTTGGTCATGCCCAGCTTGGATTGCACAATGCAAGCCGTGCTCGGAAACACCAGGTCCGGCGTGGTGGTGGCGACCAGAAGCAAATCGATATCATCAGGCCGCAAGCCTGCGGCATCGAGCGCCGCCCGCGCCGCTTGTGTGGCAAGGTCGCTAGTGAACTCGCCCTCGGCGGCAATGTGCCGTTCGCGAATACCGGTGCGTTCGATAATCCACTGACTCGTTGTCTCGATCCGCTTTTCCAGATCGGCATTGGTCAGGATATGGGCGGGCAAATAAGCACCCGTACCCAGAATACGGGCGTACTTCATGCGGCCACCCGATGAAGTAACTGCATTTGATCGGTGATGCGTTTAAGTACGTTGTTACGCACCTCTTCGATCGCTGTATCAATCGCATGTTCAAAAGAAAAACGGTCTGCCGATCCGTGGCTTTTAACCACCACGCCACGCAAACCCAGCAAAGTGGCACCATTAAAGCGACGCGGATCAAGTCGGCGTTTGAATGCCTTGAGTACGGGCAAGGCAATCAGCCCGGCAATTTGTGTCAGCAAGTTGCGCTTGAATTCGTCCCGCAGCGTTGTTGCAATCATTCTCGCCACGCCCTCAGAGGTTTTCAGCGCCACATTGCCGACAAAACCATCGCACACCACAACATCTGTGGTGCCCTTGAAAATATCGTCGCCTTCAACATTGCCGTAAAAGTTGAGATGGCTATCGCGCAGCAATTCGGCGGCTTGCTTCACCATTCCGTTACCCTTGATGTCTTCCTCGCCGATATTTAATAAGCCAACACTCGGGCTGGATATATGATCCACTGCGGAGACCAGCATCGCGCCCATAATGCCAAATTGCAGCAAATGCTCAGCCGTGCAATCCACATTCGCCCCCATATCCAGCACCAGCGCATGCCCTTTGACCGTTGGCATCACGGCAGCGATTGCCGGGCGATCAATGCCGGGCAATGTCTTCAGCACAAAACGCGCCGTCGCCATCAATGCGCCGGTATTGCCGGCTGACACGCAGGCATCGGCCTCGCCGGATTTAACCAGATCAATCGCAACCCGCATTGAGGAGTCTTTTTTGTTGCGTAGGGAAAAAGCAGGTGCCTCGTCCATCGCAACCACTTCACTGGCGTGACGGACGATCAGGCGCGGGTTGACTTTAGCGTGATGCGCCTTGAGTTCAGCCGCAATGATGTCCTGCGACCCAACCAGGATGACATTCAGGTCAGGGCTGCGCGCCAGGCATTTGATGGCGGCAGGAACCGTGACATGAGGGCCGTGATCGCCTCCCATGACATCAATCGCGACGGTGATATTTCTCATGCAGCCTTAAGGCTGTTCACGTGTGCCATCTTAATAGTGGCACACAGCAGAATTAATCGCCCTTGGCCTTGACGACCTTGCGACCCCGGTAAAAACCGTTAGGGCTGATGTGATGACGCAAATGCATCTCGCCCGTTGTAGGCTCCACAGCCAGCGAGGGGCTGACCAGAAAATCATGTGAACGGTGCATCCCGCGCTTGGAGGGAGACTTCTTGTTTTGCTGAACAGCCATTTCAAACTCCTTACTTAAATAAAATCCACCGGGATCACACAGACACCCGGCGCGTGCATTGGGGTCAGCGGCAACCCTAACAACACTTCATCTTCAACCAATTCGATGAGGTTCAGTTTCGCCCCCATCAAGATCACATCACCACTTAATTCCGGGTCCGCATCGCGCCGCTCAAGCTCGGCCTCATTGCGCACCAGATAAACATCACGCTCAATCGCAATGTCGTGGGTTAACACACCCAAACATCGCTGGCACGTCAGGTCGGCTTCGCCGCGTACTTCAACATGCAAAACACAGCCATCATGCTTGTCTATCCGGCCGGCCACTCGACAGAAGAGCTGAGCTTGCGTAAATTCGCTTGCCAGGCGCGGGAACCCGGCCAGATTAGTATCCGCCTCCCAAACTTGCGCCAATTTGCAAAAACGCAGCGGATCAGTTTCTTTCGGTTCAAACATTGCTTTAATCGCTTAAATTTAAACCTGTACCAAGCCTGCCAGGAACGACTCAGAGAATTACCCGGCTAAACAGAAGCCCGCAATGATATGATTTCGTGCCACTTTTGTCAAAACAAGTAAGTGTTTCCAAGTAACCGCCATGATTAAAAAGATACTCGTCGCCAATCGTGGGGAAATCGCGGTGCGTATTGTTCGCGCCTGCGCCGAGCTCGGCATCAAATCGGTTGCCATTTACACCGATGCTGATCGTCATGCCCTGCACGTCAAAAAAGCTGACGAGGCTTACCACATCGGTGCCGACCCGATTCTGGGATACCTCAATGCGCATACGCTGGTGAATCTGGCGGCGGCTTCCGGCTGCGATGCGCTGCACCCCGGTTACGGCTTTCTGTCCGAAAACCCTGACCTGGCGAGCATTTGCGCCCGCCGTGGCATTCGCTTTATCGGTCCCAGCCCCGAGGTCATCCGGCAGATGGGCGACAAAATCCAGGCACGCAACGCCATGATCAAAGCTGGCATTCCTGTGGTTCCCGGTGCCGACCACAGCCTGGAAAATGTCGAAGAAGCGCGCACGCTGTCCAATAAAATTGGCTATCCCGTCATGCTCAAAGCCACTAATGGCGGCGGCGGTCGCGGCATCCGGCGTTGCGACAATGAAGAAGAACTGCTGAAGAACTATGACCGCGTGGTGTCCGAGGCAACCAAAGCCTTTGGCAAACCCGAAGTCTTCGTCGAAAAGTGCGTGGTCAAACCCAAGCATATCGAAGTACAGATTCTGGGCGACACCCAGGGCAACATCATCCACCTGTTCGAGCGCGATTGCTCGATCCAGCGGCGTAACCAGAAGCTGATCGAAATCGCGCCCTCGCCCCAGCTCACCGAGGCGCAGCGCCAGTACATCGGCAAACTCGCGGTCAGTGCGGCCAAAGCCGTGGGCTATGTGAATGCCGGCACGGTGGAATTTCTGCTCGATCAGGACAACCAGTTTTACTTCATGGAAATGAATACGCGACTGCAAGTCGAGCACCCGATCACCGAAACCATTACCGGCGTGGACATCGTGCAGGAACAGATCCGCATCGCCGCTGGCCTGCCGCTGCAATACCAGCAATCTGACATCAGCCATCGCGGTTATGCCATCGAATTCCGTATCAATGCAGAAGACCCGAAAAACGATTTTCTGCCCAGTCTCGGGCGTATCACCCGCTATTATTCGCCGGGCGGGCCGGGCGTGCGTGTGGACGCAGCCATTTATACCGACTACGTTATTCCGCCCTATTTCGATTCGATGTGCGCCAAGCTCACGGTGTGGAACCTGACCTGGGAATCAGCGATTGCGCGGGGCAGCCGGGCCTTGTCAGACATGCTGGTCTATGGCGTGAAAACCACGATTCCTTACTACCAGGAAATTCTGAAGAATCCAGAGTTTCGCAGCGGGCGCTTCAACACCAGCTTCGTCGAAGCGCACCCGGAACTTACGCAGTACGTTGAAAAGAAACCGCCGGAAGTCATGGCCGCCGCCATCGCCGCCGCCATCGCCGCACATCAGGGACTCTAAATATGGCCAAAGTACACATTACCGATTTAGTCCTGCGCGACGGCCACCAGTCGCTCATTGCCACGCGCATGCAAACCGCCGACATGCTGCCGATCTGCAGCAAGCTGGATGCGGTCGGCTTCTGGTCGCTGGAAGCCTGGGGCGGTGCCACGTTTGATGCTTGCGTGCGCTTTCTGCGCGAAGACCCGTGGGAGCGCCTGAGAAAACTGCGCAAAGCGCTGCCCAATACCCGTATCCAGATGCTGCTGCGCGGACAAAACCTGCTCGGCTACCGCAACTATTCCGACGATGTGGTGCGCGCCTTTGTGCAAAAATCGGCTGACAACGGCGTGGATATTTTTCGTGTGTTCGACGCCATGAACGATACCCGCAACCTGCGGGTATCGATTGCAGCAGTCAAGGCCGCAGGCCGTCACGCCGAAGGCACGCTCTGTTACACCACCAGCCCCGTTCATAACGTGCCCTACTTCGTGCAGATGGCGAAAGAACTGGCCGAAATGGGCTCGGACACCATCGCGATCAAGGACATGGCTGGCCTGCTCACACCGTATACCGCATTCGAGTTGGTGCGCGCTGTGCGCGAGGCAACCCATTTGCCGGTTCACACGCATAGCCATGCCACCTCCGGCCTCTCACACATGACGCACATGAAAGCGGTCGAAGCAGGCGCAAGCATCATCGACACCTGCATCGGCGCGTTTTCCGAAGGTGCCTCTCACCCCACCACGCAAAGCCTGGTCGCCGCATTTGCGGGCACCGAATACGACACTGGACTGTCCTTGCCCCTGCTGGAAGACATCTCGGAATATTTCAGGGAAGTGCGCAAAAAGTATTGGCAGTTTGAATCTGCGTTTACCGGAACCGATACCCGCGTGCTGGTTAATCAAGTGCCTGGCGGGATGATTTCCAATCTCGCCAATCAGCTCAAAGATCAAGGTGCGATCGACAAAATGGATGCCGTGCTGAACGAAATTCCGAAGGTCCGCGAAGACCTGGGCTTTCCGCCGCTCGTCACCCCCACCTCGCAAATCGTGGGCACTCAGGCCGCGCTGAATGTGCTGACCGGAACACGCTATAAGTCAGTGACGAACGAAGTCAAACTCTATCTCCAGGGTCGCTACGGCAAACCACCAGGACAGATCAACGAAGCGGTGCGCCAGAACGCTATCGGTGACCTGGAAGTGACCACCTGTCGCCCCGCCGATTTATTACCCGACGAACTGGATAAATTACGTAACGAAATCGACGGTCTGGCCAAGTCGGATGAAGACGTGCTGACCTACGCCATGTTTCCCGAACTCGGCAAAACCTTTTTGCAGGAGCGCGCCGCTGGCAGCTTGAAAGCCGAGCCGCTGCTGTCGCCCGACTCAGCCAAAACCGGCAGCAGCCCTCATTACGCGGCAGACGAATTTAAAATTACGCTACACGGCGAGACCTACCACATCAAACTCACCGGCAGCGGACGCGCGGATGCCACTCAGCGCCCCTATTTCGTTGCAATTGACGGTGTCTCGGAAGAAGTCCTGGTCGAATCATTGAATGAGGTTGAGGTCGGCAGCAGTGGTAAAGTCACGCGCAAATCGACTGCCGCATCCACCGCCCCCGGCCAGCGACCGCGCCCCAGCCATCCCGGCCACGTCACCGCCGCAATGCCGGGCAGCATTGTCGACGTGCTGGTTGCCATTGGACAAAAAGTCAAAGCGGGCGATGCCGTACTGGTGATCGAAGCGATGAAAATGGAAAACGAAGTACAGGCTGCCATTGCAGGCACCGTCATCAATATTTTTGCCAAAAAAGGCGATGCCGTCACGCCCGACATGGCGCTGGTCGAAATCCAGCCGGAATGAAATCCCGAAAATGAAACTCGTCCTCGCCTCCACCTCGCGCTACCGGCGCGAACTGCTATCGCGCCTGGGCATGCCTTTTGAGGTGCTCTCGCCCAACGTCGACGAAACCCCGTTGCTGGACGAAACGCCCTCGGCCACGGCCTTGCGCCTGTCGGTGCTCAAAGCACAGGCCGCCGCCAGCGCCTATCCCGACGCACTCATCATCGGCTCGGATCAAGTATTGATGCTGGACAGCGAACAACTCGGCAAACCCGGCAACTTTGACAACGCCTTTGCACAACTAAAAAAAATGCAGGGCCGCGCAATGGTCTTCCACACCGCGCTCACGCTCCTGAACAGCCGCACCGGCAACACCCAAACCCGTGACGTGCCGACCGTGGTACACCTTCGCGCCCTCAGCGATGCGCAGATCACGGCCTATCTCCATAAGGAACAGCCCTACGACTGCGCCGGTTCGGCCAAGAGCGAAGCACTCGGCATCGCACTGATGACGCGCATGGACAGCCCTGACCCCACTGCACTGATCGGTCTGCCGCTCATGGCACTGACAGAAATGCTGGGCAACGAGGGCGTAGACCCGTTGTTATGAGCACGCTTTATTTGATTCCCACCCCGATTGCTGACGCTCCCGCTGAATTCGCTTTACCCGCAGGCACGCTCGCTGTACTGCATCGACTGGACACCTTCGTCGTTGAAAATGCCAAAACCGCGCGGGCCGTTTTAAAACAACTCGCTTACCCCCGGCCGATTCAAGGCGTGCGCATGTTAACCCTCTCGGAACACACGCGTAGCGACGAATTGAAAGCCCTGCTTGCCCCCCTGCTGGCAGGTGAAGACACAGGCTTGATGTCGGAAGCAGGGTGCCCCGGTGTCGCGGATCCCGGCGCCGGATTGGTTCGGCTGGCGCACCGCCACGGCATCACCGTCATCCCTCTGGTCGGCCCCTCCGCACTGCTGCTTGCGCTGATGGGCTCCGGCCTCAACGGTCAGCGCTTTGCCTTCCATGGTTATCTGCCCGCCCACAGCGGCGAACGGCTCGATGCCCTGAAAAAGCTCGATGCCCGCTCACAACGTAACGACGAAACCGAGTTGTTCATCGAAACGCCGTATCGCAACGCCGCGATGTTTCAGGCCTTGCTCGCCGCCTGCCGCGACACCAGCCAGCTCTGCATAGCGAGCGGGTTAATGGGAAGTCATGCCGAGCTACATACGGCAAGCATCGCCGAGTGGCGTAAACTCGGCTGGAATGCACCCAGGCAACCCACGGTATTTTTGCTATACAGCGGCCACGCCTGAATCCTCAAAATTGAGACCGCGATATTCTTAAATTGGGAATAAATATGCTGTCAGGCCTGATTGATTTTCTGGTAAAAAAATTCCCGAGTAGCGCATTTCTAACTTACCTCGCTGCTGCGCGTGAACTTCGTTGGCGAATTAGCAATGGAAGCCAAGTCATCTATTTGGAATATCCGGTTACGCCCAGACCGCGATATGGTTTCGGTAAACCACCCCACCCCACACTCAATCAATATTTCGAAAGCAGCCGTACCACCTACGCCAATTGGTTAGGGAGGTTTGCTCAATTTAATGACCAATTATCGAGTATCCCTTTCAACAAACCTTCTGACCCAAGGTTGCCTTATTGGAACAATGGATTTATAGCTGGATTCGAGGCTGTAGCACTCTACTGTTACCCGGTTATTTACCAAACAAAGCTCTATGTGGAAATCGGCTCGGGAAATTCAACCAAGTTTGTCAGGCAATCTGTTATTAAAAACGGGCTGCACACAAAAATTGTCTCAATCGATCCCAGTCCACGGGCAGAAATTGACGATATTTGCGACGAGGTTAGAAGAGAGAGGCTGGAAGATACCGATCAGGAAATATTTGACGCGCTTGATGACGGCGACATCCTCATGTTTGATGGCTCCCACCGATGCTTTCAAAACAGCGATGTGACAGTCTTTTTTCTTGAAATATTGCCCCGTTTGAAACGAGGCGTACTGGTCTATATCGACGACATTTATCTGCCGTATGATTATCCACCCGTATGGCAAGACAGATTTTATTCTGAGCAATACTTGCTAGCCACACTGTTACTTGCAGCACCTCAAAAATATGATATTGAGCTCCCATGCATCTTCATCAGCAAAGACGAGGCATTACAGAAGCAAGCCGATGTGATTGCCAAGCACATCAATTTACAGGGGATTGGCGGATATGGCAGCGGGATTTGGTTGCGGGTTGCCTAAACGTTCCTTAGCACAATCCCGGAACTCTACAAATCTGCGACTTTCATTATCATATTCACAAACGCGCGATAAATGCCAGGCCTCCGGTTAGGCTGGGGGCTTTCTGCGCTTCATTAGCCGTAAGACCAGTCCGGTTGGTGCGAAACACGCTACTTGCGCACCACACTGTTTGTTTTAATCGGCAGTTCAGCCACCGGATCGGGCTGGCTGGACAGGATCATCAGCTCCACTCTGCGGTTGCGAGAACGTCCTTCTGCCGTGGCATTGGGTTCGACTGGCTGGCTGTCTGCGCGACCAATTGCGGTCAACCGGGTTGACTGGATGCCGCTATCGGCGAAAAGACGCACAACGCTGGAAGCACGCACAGCGGACAATTCCCAGTTAGAAACAAAGCTCGAATTACTGATAGGAACATCGTCAGTATGGCCGGCTATTTCAATGTTGTAAGGCTCGTTTTTTAATACGCTTGCCACCGAGCCCAGCACTTTGAATGACCCGGTTTCCAGATCCGCCCGACCGGGTGGAAACAAGACATTGGCATTGATTTCGATGGTGATACCGCGACGATTCTGCGTCACCCGGACTTTGCCGTCACGCACCAGGGGCGACATCGCGTCCAGAATATTGCTCGCCACACCCGACATCTGGTTTTCTTCATTGCGTTGAACTTCTTTGGTGCGCATCAGCTTCTGAAGACTGGGCGAAAGATGAACGGCGGGTGTGACGGGCTGCGTAGAGTCCAGCGGAATCTTTCCCATCGCCGCGTCAATCGATTCCGAAACGACGCGATACTTGTTCTCGTTGACCGATGAAATGGCGTACATCACGACAAAAAATGCAAACAGAAGCGTCATGAAATCCGCATAGGAAATCAGCCAGCGCTCGTGATTATCAAGCGGAAATTTTTCGCGCCGTTTACGCATGCCGGTTACAGATAAGCACTCAAGCGCTGCTCAATGATGCGCGGGTTATCGCCATTAGCAATGCCGACCAGTCCGTCAAGGATCAATTCGCGCTCGCTCACGCGACCCGCAATAATGAGCTTGAGTTTGTTGGCAATCGGCAGAAACACCAGATTCGCCAGGCCGACACCGTAAATCGTCGCGACAAACGCAACGGCGATACCGTCTCCCAGCTTGTGCGGATCAGACAAGCTGCCCATCACATGAATCAGTCCCATCACAGCGCCAATAATACCCAGGGTTGGGGAATACCCGCCCGCCGCTTCCCAGATTCGAGATGCACGATATTCGTGGTTCTCGAATTGAGTGATCTGGACTTCCAGCGCTTCGCGCAACTTGTCAGGTGCAGTGCCATCCACCAGCAATTGCAAACCGGATTTCAGGTACGGGTCACGCACCCCTGCCAGCTGGCGCTCCAGCGCCAAAAAACCTTCCTGGCGCACGATGTTGGCCCAGACAAGTATCTTCCGCGAGGTTTCCCTGTTATTGCCCTCAGGCGGACGAAAAATCCATTTGCCCATCTTAACGCCGCGCATGAAGAGGCTGATCGGGTTTTGCATCAACACCGCTGCCAGCGTCCCCACGCCAACAATCAGGAACGCTGCCGGCTGTAAAAACAGCGTGACGTGCCCACCTTCGATGGCCTGCCCACCCAGAATGGCGACAACCGCAAGGCCGAGTGCGATCAGGCTGCCGTAATCCATGCGCCTTCTCTCAATTTAGCCCGCAAACGTGCTACAGCCTGGCCGTGCAGCTGACAAATGCGTGACTCAGTGACCGAAAACACCTCGCTGATTTCCCGCAGATTAAGTTCCTGCTCGTAATACAGCGACATCAGCAATTTTTCCCGCTCAGGCAGATTGTCGATGGCAGCGATCAGACACGCGCGCAGATTGCTATCCAGCAATTGCGGTAAAGGTCCGGTTGATTCTCCGGCATGCTGTTTTTCGAGGAAAGAATCATCTTCGTCGCTCTCGCCAAAATCCTCAAAATAGACCAGTTGATGGCCGCGCGCATCACCCAGCATGAACTGATAGTCGGCCAGCGGAATATTCATCGCATCGGCAATTTCTTTTTCGCCGGGCGGCCGTCCCAGCTTGTTTTGCAGGGTGCCGATGGTTTTTTCTATCTTGCGCATCGACTGGCGCACGCTGCGCGGCACCCAGTCAGTCTGGCGAAGTTCGTCGATCATCGATCCCCGGATACGCTGGATAGCATAAGCTTCGAACTGTGCACTCTGTGCCACATCGTAGCGGCTGATTGCATCCAGCAGGCCGATCATGCCCGCCTGCTCCAGATCGTCTTCTTCCACGCTGGGCGGCAAGCGCCCCATCATGTGATGCGCGAGGCGCTTGACCATGGGCATGTAGCGCTTCAGCAATTCATCACGATCAACCGTGTCGCTGTAGTCGATCGTGTCGCGTCTATCGATTTTTCCTGCTGCGGTATACATAAATCACACCCTTCTGCACATACCGATAAGCTGACTTCCCTGCACCAGACGCTGCAGGAGCCCACCGATTTCACTAAAATCTGCGGCCATCGGCCAGCGCAAAAGCCCGTCTGCCATACGGCGGAACTGCTGGGTCGATTGCGCAATGGGATAAGCATTGATGACGGATTGATGCAGCTCGCCCGCATGGGTCAGTTGTTTGTCATGCGGAATGAAACCTAAATAATCGATCGACACACCCAGAAAACTTTCTGCCGTATGGATGAAATTGCGCGCAATAGCCTGCGCGTATTCCGGGCTGTCAACGCGGTTGATCAGCAGACGGAACTGGCGTTTGCCGAAGTCTTGCGCAAGCTGTTTGACCAGTCTGTAACTCTGGGTAATCGACGCGGCATCAGCCGACAGCACCACCAGAATTTCTGCCGCCGCCAAGCCCATCGGCAAGGCCGCAGGGTTGCAATCTTCTGTGGTATCGACCAGCACCACATCCACGGATTTTTTGAGCCGTGCAAAATCTTTGTCGAGCAGTTTTTTTTCGGTTTCTGACAGTCGGCCAAAGGTCTCAAAGCCACCGCCAATCGGCAGCACCTGAACATCGTCGCGGCTGCTGAGAATGATCGATTCCAGCGGGCAACGGCGTGCTATTACATCCGACAGGTCATGCACCGGATGCAGGCCCAATACTTCGCTCACCCCCCTGCCCTGCGTGTCCTGATCGAGCACCAGCACATCGCGGCCGGATCGCGTCAGCGCGACTGCGAGATTGGCGACGGCTGCCGTTTTGCCTGCATGCCTTTGCCCGGACATGACGGTAATAACCTGAAGTCCGCCCTGCCCCAGCAGTCGGCGCAAGCCTTCAGCCTGATCGGTTGCGAACTTATCCAAAGGCCACCGCGCTTTCTCGCGTAGCGTTCGATGTGGCATGGCTGCCAGACAAAACGTAAGGCAGATCGCTATCGTCCAGTCGATACGGCGACGACTCGGGGCGGTTCCTGAATGCACGGTCAATCAGGTATTGCCGGTTGGCCACGTGCAAGTCTTCCGGCACGCGTTGGCCAGTGGACACGTAATGCACCATCAGGCGATGACGGATCGCGCAATCGAGCGCCGGGCCCAGGCTTGCCGCTTCGTCGATCTTGGACAGAATACAGCCGTCCAAACCTTTCTGCTGATATGCCTGAACCACCTCGTTCAGTGTCTCGCCGTGGCTGGTGGCATTGAGCAAGAGCAGACGCTTGATCGGCTTTCCTGCCTGGCACAGCATTTCGACCTGCTCGGCCAGCGCGTGATCGCGCTGACTCATGCCGACGGTATCGATCAAGACCGTGTGCTTGTTGCGCAACTCGGACAGTGCGATGCGCAAATCGGCAGCATCGCGTACCGCATGCACGCTCACACCCAGAATTTTTCCGTAAATTCGCAGCTGTTCGTGGCCGCCAATCCGGTAGCTGTCCGTGGTCAGCAACGCCAGTTTTTCGGCGCCATGACGCACCACAAAGCGCGCGGCCAGCTTGGCCGTGGTAGTGGTTTTTCCCGATCCGGTGGGTCCCATCAGGGCAAATATGCCGCCCGACTCCAGCATTTCGGTTTCACCTCCGATCACATGCAGCGCCTTCATCAGCGAAGCTTTGGCTAGGGTCAGCGTGCCTTCGCCGCCATCTTCCGGCAAACGCTCGATCACCTGTTTCGCCAGATGCGCGCTGAATCCCGCCGCCAGCATTTCACGCATAACCAGAGCCTGTGCGGGGTTGCGGCCAGGAAGATCGCGCCAGACCAGCTCGGACATCTGCATTTCCAGCCGGTTTTGCATGCTGCGGATTTCGGCGATCACGCTTTGCGCCAGCGCCGTGTCATCCAATGACACGGGAACCGGTGCGGACTTGGTCGCAGGCGGCGCAAGCTCAAGCGTTCTTTTCTCGATCACAGGCGGCGCTGTTTCGAATGCCGCAGGCGCGAGCGAAGCCGCTGCATCGACCGCTGGCGGCGCGAGCGACGCCAGATCACCCGGCGGCAACGCCAGAATCTCGACCCCACCTTCGATCTGGCGGTTGGCCAGAATGATGGCATCCGGCCCCAACTCATCCCGCAATTGGCGCATGGCCTCGCGCGAGGTTTTGGCAACGATACGTTTGACGTTCATATGGATACTCCTACGGTGGAAGTCACTTTGATGGTTTTGCCTTCAGGGATTTCGGCATGCGAAAGCACCTTGAGCTGCGGAACGGTACGGCGTAAAAAACGAGCTAGCAGGGGGCGAAGAATGGCGGGGGTCAACAAGACGGTCGGCAGGCCAAGAGCTTCCTGCCGTTGCGTCGCGGTCACGGCTTGCCCTAACAATGTGTCTGCCAGGCCAGGTTCCATGCTGGCGGAATCGCTTCCCCCTTGCAGGGTTTGCATCAGCATGCGCTCCAGGTTTGAATCCAGCGCGATTACGGCAAGCTCGGACGCACCGGCAAAAATCTGCTGCACGATGGCGCGCCCCAAAGCGACTCGGACCAGCGCGGTCAATTCATGCGGATCCTGAATGCGCGCGGCGTACTCGGTCAGGCCGTCGATGATGGTGCGCATGTCGCGAATATGAACGCCTTCAACCAGCAGGTTTTGCAACACTTTTTGCAGCGTGGACATCGGCATCAGCTTGGGAATCAGGTCTTCCACCAGCTTGGGCGATTCCTTGCCCAGGTGATCCATCAACTGCTGCACTTCCTGACGACCCAGCAGTTCGGCGGCGTGCTGCGTAACCAGATGATTGAGATGTGTCGCCACGACCGTGCCGGGATCAACCACGGTGTAGCCCATCGCCTGAGCCTGCTCGCGCACGCCCGGATCCACCCAGATGGCAGGCAGGCCAAACGCGGGATCGGTGGTGGCCGTTCCGGGCAGACTTGCATTGATGTTGCCGGGATTGATCGCCATGAAGAGACCGGTTTTAATCTCGCCCGATCCGATCTCGACCCCTTTGAGGGTGATGCGATACGCGCTCGGATTCATTTCCAGGTTGTCACGGATATGCACTGACGGCGGCAAGAAGCCAACTTCGCGTGCAAATTTTTTGCGGATACCCTTGATGCGCCGGATCAATTCGCCATCACCGGCGTTATCCACCAGCGGAATCAGGCGGTAGCCGACTTCCAGTCCCAGGGTATCGACCGGCGCCACGTCCGACCAGCTGGCCTCCTGCGCTTCTGAGGTAGGAGCCGACATCACGACAGCGACTTCTTGCGGCTTGGCGGCCTCCTGCTGTTTTTTATAGGCCAGCGTGGACAGGCCAGCGGCGATCAACAGAAATGCAAAATTCGGCATGCCCGGCGTCAGCCCCATCACGCCAAGAATGACGGCGGTGATGTAGAGCACGCGCGGACGGCTGAACACATTGGCATAAACCTGGCTGCTGACGTCGTCTTCGCCGGTACTGACCCGGCTCACGATCATGCCTGCTGCAATGGAAATAATCAGCGCCGGAATCTGCGCCACCAGACCATCGCCAATCGCCAGCAAGGTGTAGTTTTTGGCCGCGACGGCAATATCGAGGTCGTGCTGCAACACGCCAATAATCAGGCCGCCGATCACGTTGATGACCAGAATCAGAATGCCGGCAATGGCATCGCCGCGAACAAACTTGGACGCACCATCCATCGATCCGAAGAAATCCGCTTCCTGCCCAACCTCGGCACGGCGTTTGCGCGCGTCATCTTCGCCAATCAAACCGGCATTCAGGTCGGCATCAATCGCCATCTGCTTGCCCGGCATCGCATCCAGAGTAAAGCGCGCGCTGACCTCGGCGATGCGCCCCGCGCCTTTGGTAATCACGACAAAGTTGATCACCACCAGAATAATGAACACGACGATGCCGACCGCGTAATTGCCGCCCACCAGAAAATGGCCGAAGGATTCGATCACCTTGCCAGCTGCGCCCGGTCCGGTATGGCCTTCCATCAGCACCACGCGTGTGGATGCCACATTCAGGGACAGCCGCAGCAGGGTGCTCACCAGCAAGACCGTCGGGAACGCAATAAAATCCAGCGCCTTTTTGGTATACAGGCTAACCAGCAAGACCATGATGGACAGCGCGATATTGAAGGTGAACAACATATCGAGCAGAAACGGCGGCAACGGCAACACCAGCATTGCCAGGATCATGACAATGAATATCGGGCCGGCCAGCGACTTCAAATCCAGCCCGTCTGGCAAAGCTGGGAGTCTGAGTGCGGCGCTCATACGCTCACCTGCTGCAGATCAAGCTCACTGGCTTGTTTTGGATCAAGCTCTTTTGGCACAGGAAGATCGACCGGCATCGTAGGCGCATACCCGCCTGCCGTACGGAAATTGCGCAACTGGAATACGTAGGCCAGCACTTCCGCAACGGCGGCGTACAGTGCAGCCGGGATTTCATCGCCCAGCTCGGTGTGCTGATGCAGCGCACGTGCCAGCGGTGGCGCCTCCAGGGTGGGAACGCCGTTCGCGGCAGCGATTTCACGAATCCGCATCGCTACCAAGTCCGCACCTTTGGCGACGACGCGCGGGGCGCGCATGTCGCCGTCGCTGTATTTCAGCGCGACGGCATAGTGCGTCGGGTTGGTCACCACCACATCGGCATGGGGAATCTCAGCCATCATGCGGCGGCGTGAAATCTCACGTTGCTGCTGGCGGATGCGCGCTTTGATCTGCGGATTGCCTTCAGACTCTTTCGCTTCCTGACGCAGCTCCTCTTTCGACATCATCAGTTTCTTGTGGTGATTCCATAACTGGAACGGCACATCGATGAGGACAATAAAAATCATGGCACCGGCGATCAGCAGAAAGCCCCGGCTGATCAAGTCGCCCAGGTGTTGGGTTGAAGCAGGAATCGATTCCATGCCCAGCGAAAAGATGGCTTCGCGCTTGCTCCAGATCAGCCAGACCGCCACCGCGCCCAGCAGGCCAACCTTGCCCAGCGCCTTGACCATTTCGACCAGGCCGTGAAGCGAGACGATGCGCTTGATGCCTGACAGTGGATTGAGCCGTTTGAGATCCGGGGTTACGGCTTTTGCGCTGAAGAGCCAGCCGCGCAGCAGCAGGGGGGAGGCCAGCGCTGCCACAACCAGCAGCAGCAACAGTGGCGCAAACACGATGACGATATCCATGGTCTGCCCCGACAAACGCGACAACGCACGCGTCGGATCGGCAATAAAAGCGGAATCGAATTTCATGCCCGAGCGCATGATCTGCGCCAGGCCAGCACTGAGCGTGCTCCCCATCATCCACAAGCTGCCGCCGCCGACCATCAGCACGACAAAAGTTGCAAGCTCGCGTGACTGGGCAACCTGCCCCTCCTCGCGTGCCTTCTCCAGCCGTCGCGGGGACGGGGCTTCGGTACGTTCTAGATCGCTTGCTTCGGACACATCCGGCTCCATTAATTACGGCAGCGCGGTTCCCCTTTCACAAACAGACCGGCAAACGGATTAGGGAACACTGCCTTATGGAGAGGATTATTGTTGAAGCGGGGTCAATGTAATCGGGGAAATAAGCCTGAATAAGCAGTCCAATTCAGGCTCTAAAACGCGCAAGGCGTTCAGGGAATTACTTGGTCAACGCGCCCGTCACCTCGGCTTTGACCTTGTCTTCGTCGCTCACATCGACGGTACCGCCATCCTTGCTCGCGGCATCTTCGGTGCGTTTGTTCATGACGATAATACTGATGCGGCGATTGATCGGATTATAGGGATCAGTTTTATCAATCAGCACCGCAGATGACAGCCCGACTACACGCAGCATTTTTGCCTCGTCCATGCCGCCCACAATCAGCTCGCGACGCGAGGCATTGGCGCGGTCAGCCGACAACTCCCAGTTGCTATACCCCTTGCCACCGTTCGCGTAAGGATTGGCATCGGTGTGCCCGGACAGGCTGACCCGGTTGGAAACCTCGTTCAGAACCCGCCCGATTTCATGCAGGATTTCTTTGGTGTAAGGCTGCAATTCGGCGCGTGCCAGTTCAAACATGGGGCGGTTTTTCTCATCCACGATCTGGATGCGCAATCCCTCGGTGGTGATGTCCAGCAGCAACTGCCGTTTGAATTGTTTGAGCGTGGGATTGGCGTCAATGGATTTTTCGATCTTGGACTTGAGTTGCTTGAGCTTGCCCGCTTCAAGCCTTTCCAGCTCAGCCTGTGCGGCCTTCAGGTTGTAGGATTTCTTTTCTGCCTCGGTCTGCCCTTTTTTGACCTGCCCCGCCTTGCGCGTCAAATCGGTGCCGCCGCCCCGGATGATGCTGGAACTGTCGCCACTACCCGAGCCACCTTGCATGGCGACCTTGAGCGGTGTTTTGAAATACTCGGAGATACCGGCCAGGTCGCCTTTCGCCGTTGAGCCCAGCAGCCACATCAGCAGGAAAAACGCCATCATCGCCGTCACAAAATCGGCATAGGCAATTTTCCACGCGCCGCCATGATGTCCGCCCGCAACTTTCTTGATGCGTTTGATGACGATAATGGGTTTTTCTTTTTCGCTCATTTTTGTTTAGGTCTGCGCGTCACTAGCGGGACTTTGCACCCTTCACGTGTTCTTCCAGTTCGCGGAATGACGGACGTTCGGTTGAGAACAGCACCTTGCGCCCAAACTCGACGGCAATGGCTGGCGCATAGCCATTCAAGCTCGCCAGCATAGTTACTTTCACACACTGGAATATCTTGGTGGATTCATGCAGTTTCTGTTCGAGCAATCCCGCCAGCGGACCGACAAAACCGTAGGCCAGCAGAATGCCGAGAAAGGTGCCGACCAGCGCGTGGGCAATCAGCATCCCCAATTCGGACGGCGGCAAACCCACCGACTCCATGGTATGCACCACGCCCATTACCGCCGCCACAATACCGAAGGCGGGCAAGCCGTCGCCCAATTTTGCAACGCAATGTGCGGGAACTTCGCCTTCGTGATGATGCGTTTCGATTTCGTTATCCATGAGGTTTTCGATCTCAAGCGCATTCATGCTGCCACTGACCATAAGCCGGAAATAATCGGTCATGAACTCGACGACATGATGATCGGAAAGAATGGACGGATATTTTGAAAAAAGCGGGCTGGATTCCGGATTATCGACATCCGATTCGATTGACATCAAACCTTCTTTCCGCACCTTGGACAGCAGTTCAAATAACAAAGACATCAAATCCATGTAAAGCGCCCGTGTGTATTTTGAGCCTTTAAAAATACTGGGCAAAGCCTTCATGGTGGCCTTGATGGATTTTCCGTTATTACCAACGAAGAATGCGCCCGCCGCGCCGCCGCCAATCATCAGCAGCTCAAGGGGCTGCAAGAGCGCGGCCAAGTGCCCACCCGCCATGGCGAAACCTCCAAACACGGAGGCCATAACGACAACATATCCAATGATGACTAACACGATTCAGCCTTCCTCAAAAATTGCAGCACTGCGCTGCGAACATGGGCTTGTATGGCTCACATGCAGCAAGATTCATATCCTGAGGATTCGACTTGTATGCTTAAAACTTAATGCGGCAACAGCAAAAATAATCGCCCGGCACAAACCTGGTCTTACATTCTCCAGCCATACAAGACATGTCGCGCTCCACCCGCGACCTGGGCGGTGAAGCTTGGCGGCACATCGGGTACGGGAAAGGACAGGCTGAGCAACAGTGTCCCGCTGCGCATTTCTGCCTGCGCCTTGCGCCAGATACCGTCCATGGCTGCCGGGGACAGGAATACAAAAACCACGTCGTAATCCGCGAGCGTGATGCGACCGTAATCCTTGCGATGAAACTGGACTTGGCTGCCAGACAGCAGCGCCCGCATCCGGCTTATCAGCCAGGGGGCTGGTGCGACTTCAATTCCGTGATATTCCCCCGCTAGCCTGACCGACGCCAGATACAGCGGCAAGCCGCCTACTCCGCTGCCAAGATCAATGAAACGGAATGAAGATGAAACCGGGAGTTGTTCGGCCACGCATTGCCAGGCGCGCCGTCCGGAAAGATAGAGTGGAACCTGGGTTCGAAACGTACTCCAGTAGAACAGGAGCAGCACCAGAAATGCGATGAAATAGAATTTCGCGGGGAGGTTTAGCCAAAGTGCGGCAAGGATTGCAGGCAGGAAAATGAGCTGGATCAGCACCCACCAGGGTGGAAGTTTGCGCCAGACACTGAGCACCGCCGCCGTTATTCCCTGAGCGATGACCGCCAGTATCAGCGAGGGCTGTGTGCCCATATAACGTCGGAGCAACACTACGCCGACCACAACCAGCACCAACGCAATCGCCTGAATCAGGAGCGCCTTGACGCTGGTCGGCGGCGACCTCATTCAATTTTCCTGATTAAAATTTAAGCTGCTGCTGTGTATTGCAATTGCTGATTGGCGTAGGCAGCGGCCTTGGATTTTTTGGTTTTTCCGGCGCGCGAAGGCATGTGGCAGAGGCCGCACCGATAATCATGATGCAGGTCATCGGGGTGAACGATAAAGTTGCCTGAGCACTCGCAGCAGCTCGTGGTTTGCAGCATATGGCTGTCGAAAAACCGAACCAGTGTCCAGGCGCGCGTGAAACTCAGCACCTCTTCATGTTCGTTGTTGTACAGATATTCCTGGTACAGCTGGTAGCTTTTGAGAATCGCCTCAACGCCCGAGCAAGTGCTGTTTTTGGTGATGAACCGATAGATATTGATAAACAGCGAAGAGTGCACATTGGGCAGCCAGGTCAGAAACCAGTCGGTCGAGAAGGGCAACATGCCTTTAGGCGGCGACACGCCTTTGACTTCCTTGTACAACTTTAAAATCCGCTCCCGCGACAGCGTGGTTTCCGATTCCAGCACCTGAGGCCGTGCGCCGACTTGAATCAGTTCAATGGCAAGCTGGGTTTGTTTGACTTCTGAAAGCAGACTTTTTTTGCTCATGATTTTTTATTTGATTCGTTATTATCGGGACGATCTTGCTCAGCACACTTCGACTTGCTGGGCAGACATCAAAATGGCAGCATGTGATTGCGAGAGTGCGCGATCCTTGGTGTAGCTGGTCAACATGCCCAGCACCGTCGCATCGTCAAAACGGAAGCGCGATACCATCGTGCCCGAGCGTGACAGCTTTAAAACCTGTGCAGACGTCAGGTCTTCGAGGATGTCGGCCATGTCCTGGCTGATTCCAAGCCGGTAAATCGCGGTGGTTTTGTCTTGTTGGATCATGTTCTGGGCCAGCAACAGATAGCTCAGATTCACGTCGCGCATTTCGTCCAGCATTTCGTCCAGTTTCATTGCATTCCCCTTTTAGGTTCACCGAGCAGAGACTTCGAAACATGTTCTCGGTGCAGTGAATACATTGTCGGCAGGGGGCTGACTTACTAAATACGGACTAGCGCTGGATTTACTGTAAGACAAGGATCGTCTTGTTTGTGGGTGTTTGTCCTACAGACGAACTTTTGGAAGATGCCTGGCAGAATTCTGCCAGGCATTAAAAACGCATACATGTAATCATCGATGATCCGCTTGTCGGGGTCTCAGATGCGGCTATTTACAGCCGGGAAAACGCAGCCGTAGCTTGGCCGCGCCAACCAACCCCAGCCCCGCCAGCAGCAGCAGCCAGGTGTGCGGTTCCGGCACGGGCGTGGCCAATGCCGACGTAATCCATGGGATATACGAGGCCACGATGGTGCCGCCGCCGATAGCGCCAAACAATGCATCGCTGCCTGAAGACTGAGTCGTGCTACCGATGAAGTTGGCGATGCCTGCGATCTTCCACACGCCGCCATCATTGACAAACACCGGGCTGCCGGAATCACCGCTGGCAAATTGGGCTTCGATGTTTGCACCCAGCGTAAGGTTGGGTGCTGCGTCCGCGCCAAACACATTGCTCGCCGCAGTCGATCCGTCGAAGTCGAATACAAACACTTCCTTGACTGTAGAGCCAGGAACATCATCGTCCATCAACTGCACGTCCACCCGGTTTTGCCCTGCCCGCTTGACGCTCGCACTGGCCGCGCTGGTAGCGCCACTAACACCATTGCCGCCGTTGCCATACGCAACCAGGGTAATCGTCTGATTCGCCAGACTGCCGTTAAACAGGCTGTACGTCGGCACCACGCCGCTAACTGGCGCGCTCAGCGTGATGATTGCCAGGTCGTCGTGCCAGACGCCGTCCGCCCCTGGCGTTGTGCCGGTGTATCCCGGAAACACCTGAACCGCAGTGGCGCCGAGGATCTGTGTTGCGTCGCCGCCGACATTGAGCGTAAAACCGACAGTGGACAAAGTCGCGCCGCTCACCACGTGAGCCGCGGTCAAAACATGCGTACTATCAAGCAACGCGCCGGAGAAAACGTTGCCATCGACGGTGACCGCACCTACACCCGCCCAAGGAGAACTGACCGAATTGGCATCGACGCTGCCGCCAAGCAGCGCGAACGCGGATGTACTCCCGAGTGCAGCGATTAACGCCATGCAACCTACGACACCATGCTTATTCATCTCTCCACCTCCTGTTATTGTTTTTGCAGTGTAAACCTGTCGGCCAGTTTTAAGCCACCTCAAACATAACCCTCTGGATTCATCTGTTGCCAGCGCCATGAATCCGCGCACATGCGCGCCAGATCGAATTGCGCACGCCAACCCAGATCGCGCGCTGCGCGCGCCGGGTCGGCCCAGCATTGCGCCACGTCGCCTGCACGTCGCGCCACAATCTTGTATGGCACCTTGTTGCCGCTGGCCGCCTCGAACGCGCCCACCATATCCAGCACACTCACCCCGACCCCGGTACCCAGATTCCAGGTTTCCACGCCGCCGAGTTGCAGCAGCTTGTTGAGTGCGGCCACATGCCCGCGCGCGAGATCAACCACGTGAATGTAGTCGCGCACGCCCGTGCCATCCGGCGTGGGGTAATCGCCGCCGAACACGCTGAGATGCGGCCGGCGACCCACCGCCACCTGCGCGACAAACGGCATCAGATTATTGGGAATGCCGCGCGGGTCTTCCCCGATCAGCCCCGACTCATGCGCGCCGACCGGATTGAAATAGCGCAGCAGCGCGACATTCCAGCCCGCATCCGCACGCGCAATGTCACGCAGAATGTCTTCGATAAAGAGTTTGGAACGTCCATACGGATTCGTCGCCGACAGCGGAAAATCCTCGGTAATCGGCACCGTCGCCGGGTCGCCGTACACCGTGGCGGACGACGAAAACACCACCGCCTTTACCCCCGCCGCCGCCATTTCCTCAAACAGCACAATGCTGCCCACGATATTGTTGTCGTAATACAGCAGCGGTTTTTCGACCGACTCGCCCACCGCCTTCAGTCCGGCAAAATGCACCACCGCATCGATTGCATGATCGGCAAACAGCGTGCGCAATGCGGCACGATCACGAATATCGCCCTGCACGAATTCAACCTGCCTGCCCGCAATCTGCGCGACGCGCTCCAGCGATTTTGGACTGCTGTTCGACAGATTATCGAACACCACGACATCGTGCCCCGCGGCCAGGCATTCCACTGCGGTATGCGAGCCGATATAGCCTGCCCCGCCGGTTAACAAAACCTTCACTGTTTTTCTCCCGAAAATTCTAAATTCGACTGGTCTGGAAATCCGGATATGACCTATCCAGCCGACAACGGGTTGACATGCTTCAATCCGGGAAAGCGACGAAAATCGTTGTCCGCAGAATAAACGCGGTACCCCTGTTCCAGCGCCAGCGCAGCAATGTGAGCATCGGTCGTTAGATTGGCCGCCATGCCGGTTTGCAGCAGCAGATTGCGCAGGATGGCCCAGTGCCCAGAATCACTTTCGCTGCTCCAGTTTGGCGCGTAGCGACACGTCTTCCAGCTCGTCTGCAAGAAGCAATGCCCTGTCCAGATTGACGCACGACAGCGGCACGCCAAGCGAAACCGGTTTCAGGCGATAAGCCTGCGATTTGCGCCCTGCTTTCTGTCGCAATCCAGTCAACAGCACCTCATTCACCACCTGCTTGAACAGCTTGCCGGTTTCAAGCGCACGTTTTTTGAGTTCACTGGCAAGCGAATCTTCAATCGTGAGCGTGGTACGCATCTTTATGTCCTTATCGAAAACATCAAGGCATCACTCTACCCTCAACATTAATGTTCATGGTGCTCTGGCGCGGTGAGTAGGTCAGTGAGCAGGGTCTCACCATCGGTGCGAACCTTATTAACTATGGGGCCGCCGAGTACGTCAAAGGTGTTATTTGTGATTGCAATACGCCAGCCCACGGGCCATCCGCTTCAACTCAGCGCAACCCCAGTGCCACGGCGAACTGCGGTGGCACCGCGATCAGCATCGAATAGTTCTGCTGCGGCACCACCGTGGCGGTTTCGATGCGGTGCTCGCGCCCAACCATCGCCTCGCGCAGCTCATCCAGCCGCCGCAGCAGCCACCAGCGCGCCATCGGCGGCTCCTGGTGCCAGCAGAAGCGGTAGCCCAGACTGGTCAGGAAGCGGATCGACTCGGTCGAACCCTCGGTGAACTCGCTCTCGTGCTGCTCCAGCACCACCAGGGGTTGGCGCTCCGCCAGCGCGGCCTTGCCGCCGCGCAACACCTGCGCCTCAAAGCCCTCCACGTCGATCTTTATGAAGCGCAAGCCCTGAAGGTCCAGTGCCAGGTCGTCCAGCCGTTCCACGGCGATCGGCAGCACCTGACCGCCCGTTGTGTCGCCAATGCGGATTGACGAGCCGCCCAGGTTAGCCGCGTGTTCGATCAGATCAAACTGACCCCGTGTATCGCCCAGGCCGTGCGCATGCACGCTCACGTGGTCAGCCCATTGCGTGTTCAGCCGCAGCAGCTCGGCGGTGGTGGGGTGCGGCTCGAACGCGTGCACCCGGGCAAAGCGCTCCGCAAAGAACAGCGTGTGGTTGCCGATGTTGGCGCCAATGTCCAGCGCCGTGCCCTGGGCAAACACATCCTTCAGCGGTTCAAGAAACTGGAACAGAAGCTCCAGCGCGTCGCGCTCATACAGGCCGAACTGGTTGATCTGGATACCGATCAGGTCGTTCGCGTAGATCGCCATCCGGTGCCCACCTCGTGCGGCGCGCAGCGCCGGTGCCTGAGCCGTCAGGCGGCGCGCGAGCTTGCGGTCAATCTGGTGCCCCAGGGAATGGTCATGTGTGGTGCGCAGCAGTGTGGTCGGCATGGAGGACTTTCAGTTGACAAGATGTGGACTCACCAGCCCGCGAGCTCCACTGTTTGATACAAAAAAATACGAAGCCAATTCGTCAATTTATTTCGTGGGAAGTATAAACCCTCTTTTCACTGAGGAACCACCCTGACTGGACAAATCAGCGTGGCGCAGCAATCACTGCATTGCCATCCTGTACAGTGCCTTTCGCACCGTCACGCACGAACACGCCGATGTCACATCCAATACATTGGTTGTTCTGAAAAATCGTACCTAACAGTCGGGTTTGGTTTTTTGATTGCCCTTGGGTTTGACCCTCAAACCGCATGAGATTGAGATAACCTTCCACCCCGCCAGACTCCTCACTGGATAGAACCAGGTTAGGGGTGTTTGCCTTTATCTCGTTGTTTCTTACTTCAATACCTATGGTTCCAATCCCAAAATCACTCGCGTCCATTCGTACAAATGATACGTTGATATATGACGTCCATTCCCTGGTGACATTTTCGATTGTGTTGTTCGCAATACGCACGCCATAAATGGGAACAAATAGTCGATCTTCGATATTCTGTGCTGAACGCAGGTATATGCCTCCGCCTTCATGAATCACGTTCCCGACAATATCGACATCGCGAATGGCGGTTTGATAGAGCCATATTCCGCGAGGGTTTTGCATAAGCGTATTGCCCTTGATGAGCGATTTTTCCAGCCCCCAAACAAATGTGGCATACCGGCTGCTTGTGTCAGGCACCACATCCCACGGCTTGTCCACCGTCAAAGTGCCTTGCGAATAGTCGGTGACTCTGCGCGATTGGCCGGCGCCTTTGCCACCGACAACAGCTACGCCATAGTTCTCTGGAAGCGCACCCCCTTCAAAAGATGTTACGTTAATCGTGTTACCCGGGTCAGAAAGCGTCATCGCGGTAGCGCTAGCGACAGTGCCCAGGTTCTCTGTACGTCGTGCACCGCCACCTTCGGTGAGCAGGGTCTCACCATCGTTGCGAACCTTATTCACTATGGGGCCGCCGAGTACGTCAAAGGTGTTATTTGTGATTGCAATACGATGTGCAAAGTCCATGGCCAAGCTATGAATCACACCCGTCGAATTTTGGTTGTCTCTTGCGTCACGCGTAAAACGGTTGTGTGCTATGTAAGCATCATGCACCCTGGAAAAAGTCGGTGATCCGTTGGCGAAGGTTGTGGTGTTACCGAAAAAAACCAGTCCACCAGATCCGCCCAACGTGTAAGGTCCATAGTCATCGGGGTTTTTGGGTTGAATGAAGTCGGTATTCGAGATGACAAAATTGTTATTGTTCGTCAAGAACATGTGAATGCCGCCGCCAAGCATAAACTTCAGGTTCTGAAAAAAAACGCGAGAGCTGTTCTGCAACAATGGGCTCTCAATCCGGCCACGCGTATTAATCAGCGTCAAGTTACGCACCCCGGCCAAATCAAGACCGTGCCCCCAAAGTGGGTAGTGAGCTTCGTACCTGATCACTGTGCGGCTCTTGCCCGCCCCTTGCAGCACCACTCGGGACTTGAGCTTCAGGCTGCCCGCCAGGCGGCAAGTGCCTGGGGGCAACTGCAGCACGCCGCCGCCGACAGCCACCAGGTCAATGGCCGCCTGAATGGCGGGGGTGTCGTCAACCAGCCCGTTGCACACCACCTTGCTGGCCAGCCTGGCATCGCTGACAGCCAGCACCACTTTGGCAGCAATGGCGGAAAACCCGGCGCCCCAACCCACGCCCAAAGCAAAGGGGTCGCCTCGACCGGCTGCCACTTCAATCTCTCTGTCCAGCAATGCCGGCCCCGTTCCGTTGCCATTATCTACGGAAATGGCAGCCTTGCCGCCCGCCCGCACGCCGCGTGGTGCGGTAACCATCAGCATGTGTTCATCACTGGCGCGGGTATCCACCACAGCGGGCAAACCATCCACCGTCACTACGGGTGTGAAGCCCGGCAGCAGCAGGTTTCGCCCAAACAGTCGGAAGGGTCCGCGCGGGACAATTTGCAGCGCATCCAGATGGTAGGCGCGGGCACCATTGAGCACGATGGGGGCGCTCGTCGCCGCGCCGTTACTGACTTGTACTGTCAAGGCACCGGTGGCCGTTGCGGGAATTTTGAAAGACACCCAGCCGGTACCAAAGGAATTCACCACTTCCAGTTTGTTCAGACTGGTGCTGTCTCCGCCATTTCCCATGAGCGTGACCACGGGCGCATCACCAAAGTTTTCACCCTGCAAGCCGACAATATCGCCGGGGCGGGCGCTCAGGGGCGCATTAAAAATAACAGGAGGTAAAACATCGGCGAGTGAATAGGGCGAACACAAGGCAAGCCCAATGACTTGAATACAAAAAAGCGTCCTCGCCACGACCAATCTGATTGAGAAATTATTCGCTTTCATTGTTCATGTTGTTCATGGCTTTTCCAACGCAACCTTTGCTAATGCTCCAGACTTTCGAGAGAACCTTTTCCGCACTGCTTTATCAGCTAATGCCAACGGCCAAGCCAGTAACACGGCAATTAACCCCATAGCAGCCACTCTGATGGGGGGGGTAAACCCTCCAGATGTCCGAACAAATACAACAACTGGAATATAGGCCAATGCACGATATATAAGGGGTAGGAAATATCGCCCAGCCAAGTGCATAACCGCTCCGCATAGTCATTGAAAGTAATCTTGGCGTTAGCCAATACCACAAATGGCGCTAATACAAATAAGGAAAACATGCTGACTAAACTTGAGTTAATCGCGTAAGTTCCCAGTAGCAAAGCAATTGAGCTGAGAGCAATTATTCTCGAGTTGAACCCATACTTTTGATACTGGGTATAAATCAACACCCCTATAAAAAAGTGATAGATCACCCGCGGAAAACCAACGTAAAAATTACTATTAGTCCAACCGCCATTGACCGAGCCATTAAAGTGATAGGCTGCCACGTACCCAAGCAATGCCAACCCTATTACCAGCCAGACATGCCTATATTTTGTGCTTACAACCCAGTAAAAAAATACCAGATTAACGAATAACTCAAAATAAAGTGACCAAGCTGGTCCATTTAAAGGAAATGGGGTTTTCAGTGTACCAACCCCAAATGGCCAAAAAATCTCTGTAAAATAGGGCTGTACTAACATTCCCATACCTAATGCAGGCATGACGTTTGGCGCACAGGTTGCATCAGGCAATCCACATGTATAAGTCATACTTACGTACCCAAGCATCAAACCCAACAGGTAAAGCGGCATCAACCTAACCAGGCGAATTTTGACAAAGCCCAGAAAATTTAGGCGACCCCCCGCTATTTTCTGGACATAGCTATGCGTAAGCACAAATCCTGACATGATAAAAAACACATCCACAGCCATCCACGCACGCGGGATCCAATCTAGTCCACTTCTCCCGGCATAATGCAGAAACATAACGGCTATCGCCGCTAATCCCCTAATCGCGTCCAAAGAACTAAACCGGACTTTCATCGCTACTTCAGGCTTCTTGTTCTGCATCATCTATTCTCCATTACCATCTGAAATATTCGATGATTTTCTTGGCCCAAACTTCTTCTGTCGGCAGCGCAGGCAAGGGTTGATCAAAAAATTCCGGTTGCCCCACTCTGTGCAACATTTCCTTCATGGCGGTTGCAAATCCTTGTTTGCCGTCCCTTGCTATGGTGACCCAGTTAGTGTTTTCCAGCAGTTCGATTACGCCTGATTCTGCGCTCACCACCAAGCCCAGCTTTTGATATAGCGCTTCGATGGCAGGCAGGCCGTAGCCTTGTTTGGCTGGCATTAGAAACACGTGAGATTTTTCGTACAAATCTACCAATTGCTCATCGCTAACAAAGCCATGAAAGATCACCGCATCACCAAGCCCCAGCGAGTTGCTCAAATTTTGTAGTGCTTCCCGATCAGGACCTGAACCCGCAATATGCAAACGCCACTCCGGATATTGGCCAGCATTCTGATTAACCTCCGCCAATGCATTCAATATCCAGTCAATGCGTTTGCTGGACTGAAGTCGTGAAACCGTAAACAATTCAATCGGCCGATTTGCCCGCTTTGGCAGATCGGCCCGCGGTTCCCCAAACCCGCCCAGATAAATGACTTCGGCGTTGCGACCATATAGCCGCCCCATTTCATCGCGCAGGGCAGCGGTATTGGTAACAAAATGATTGGCCTTGTTGATACCGCGCCGAGTAGCAACATGGCGTACAGCGGTAGAGAGCCATGTTTTAAGCATTTCTGCAAAAGAGGTTGTACTTGCACACTCGCCGTCTGGCTTAAAACCGAGCAAGCTATATGTATCCGGAATACGCAAATGATATGGCGCCGTGGCGCCCAAACCGGCGTGATAGGCTGACTGGATATTGAACAACACCGGAACCGGACTGCCCACCTTATGAAGGTACTGAAGGCAGTGTCGCAAAGACAGCACCTTTTTAAGGGGATTTCGTGGTGGATTTAATTGATTCACCTTCAATGGCCACGAAGCGTACGAGGCCAGGTTAATCTGGTCCCAGTAACACAAAATAGAATGTGGTTTGCCTTGAGCATGTAACGCTCTCGATAGCGACAATATGACGCGTTCTTCCCCGCCGAATTCAACGAATTCTGGTTGAAAGATCACGATTTCACCGGCATCAGGGTATTTAGTTTGTTGCTGTTTCATCTGTTTCTTTCAATGAATTGGATGCCATCTTCTTCGCCAGCCGACCCAGCACTAAATCGCGTGCAAGATTCGTTTCCGCATAAGCGCGCGCCTGTGTACCAAGCCGAAGGCGCGTGGCAACGTCATTGACCATCTGTACGATAGCCAATGCCAGCGCTGCGCCATCTCCTGGCGCCACTACCAGCCCACAGTGCTGAACGACAACCGCGATCTCGGTGCCCGCGTTGCAAGTTGCAATCACCGGTCGTCCGCTGGCCAGCATGCCCGTCAGCTTGGAGGGCAACACCAGGTCCTCCGCATCAGCGCTCTGGGTCAGTAAATGGACGTCTGCCAGACCCAGCAACTCGCTTAGCCTTGTAAAGGGTTGCAGTGACAATAACTTCAAGTTAGGCAGTTCTCTGGCCGCCTCTTCCAGCTCGGGCTTCATGACGCCATCACCGCACACCACAAAAACAACACCGGGCACTTGCAACAGGCGCCGGGCTGCATCAGGGATCACCATCAACCCCTGTTTGTTCCCCAGCGAGCCAGAGAACAGCATCACCACCGCGTCGGTCGCAATCCCCAGCTCCGCCCGGTAGCTGCTTGGTTTGGCCAGTGGGCGTACCTGGTCAATGTCCACCCAATTGGGGAAGAAACAGATCTTTTCTGGCGTAACACCCTTGGTGGCCAGGCGCTCCATCATCTTGCGGGAGATGGTTGAAACGACATCAAAGCGCCTCATCAGCCACCGCTCTGAAGCCAACACCAGTCGCTGCATCGCCTTGCCTTTAAGCAGCCCCAGCTGGAAAGCCACGTCAACCTCAAAATCCTGAATGTGCAACCACGCCCTGGCACCGCAAAGTCTTGCCGTAAGCCATCCCACCGGGGCACATACAAAGGCGGGCGCCACCGTCATCACCACATTCGGACGCCAAAATACCTGGATCAGCATCACTGGCAAGGAAGACAAGGCAAACGTTAGCAGGTGCACGACGCGCAACAGGCCACCCGGATTGCGCGGCACCCACAAGGGAGCACGCCACACGTCCACCCCTTGCCACTGCTCGCGCCGGTAGGGCGGCCACGCATAGCCGACGCCCAATTGCCAGGCTGGGTAGTAGGGGGGCGCTGCAACCACACGCACCTGGTGCCCTTGCGCCGCAAACCAGGCGGCCATCTCGCCGGAATATTTGCCAATGCCGGTAGGCTCGGGCGCGAAATTGGCACTGTAAAGCAGGACTTTCATGTCCTGATCCCAGCAGACCAACTTGCAGATGTTATTAAAAACATAGCTGAATACGGATATGCCACAGGGGCTGCATCATATTTTCTCAATCGGCTGGGCTTGAGCCGCCTCAAGCTCACGCACCTTGAGCACGATCATGTATTCATAGATGGACTGCAGCACCGCGTAGGTAAGGCCGGCTCGCCCGTCCAGAAAGCCGCGCTTGAGGACATACAAGATCAAGAACTTGACCACGGGACGCAATGGAAGGCGGTAGAACAATTCCTTCTGATGGTAGCGACGCTCGTGAAAATCCTTCGCAAAAAAAGCCTTCCGCAAACTAAATACACCACCTTGTTGTCGGTTATTCATGATTTGCCGTGCTTCGAACTGGCTGTAAGAATTGTGGCGGTCCACCCAATGGTTAATGCCTTTGCCGAAGGGGAAGTGGTCCAAAAATCCAGCCACCTCACCTACAGGGCCATCCGCAATGGAGATGGGATTCACCAACCGCTCGTAGCGCATCTTCTCAGGGCGAAAAAGGCGCATGTAATACGGTGAACTTTGCACATGTTTCAGCCAAGTGCCCAAGAAAAAATCCCGCCGCTGCACGCGAAAGGCAACGTTTTCACCCGCTCTAGTGACCTCAGCTTGAATCGACTTCACCAACTCGGGGGTCATGCGTTCATCAGCGTCAATGTAAAAAACCCAAGGATGACGAAACTTGATGTTTTGCAAACCCCAGTTTTGATGACTGGCCCAGTTGTCAAAAGGACGTTGGGTCACCGTTGCACCAAACTTTTCAGCAATGGCAACGGTTTCATCTGTGCTGACGGAATCATACACATGCACGTCATCACACCAGGAAACCGATTGCAAACACCCGGGCAAATCTTGTTGTTCGTTTTTGGTCAGGACGAGGACAGAAATAACTTGATCCATTTTGTGTCTCTCAAGCAACTCGCGCCACAAGAATCATGCTTTTCCACAGCCATGGCAGCCTGCCCGCACCGTGAAATGCAATCACCTTAAATCCGTTTTCCTCCAGCAACTGAGTCAAGGTATCGCGGCTCCAGAACTTGATGTGGCCACCATGCCAGAGAGGTGTGTGATGTGTGTCCCATTTATTGAATACAGCCAGAGCAAGGTTTTTGAGGTAACCGTGATAAGGGGTGGAAATCACCAAATATCCCCCTGTCCGCAATAGCTTGCCCGCAAAAACAGGGAGCAAGTGCGGCGAGAACAAATGCTCAATTACCTCGGTGGAAACGACTGCATCGAAGGCTTCTGTCTCACTTGCCAGCAGCGGTGCCGGGTCATCCTGCACCCCCATATTATAAAAGTTGGAATGAGGGTAATTCTTCTTGGCAATCTCAAATCCCTCCTTGTCGTATTCAACACCGGCAGCCCGATAGCCAGCACCATGCAGCGCGCCAACAAGCGCGCCGTTACCGGAACCTAAATCACACACATGGTTGACGTTAAGTATGCCCAATATGCGTAGCACTTCTGGTGTGATGTAACCACAGGACTCTGGCCCCGACGACGATTGCCAGCCATAAGTATTCACTTGATTATTAGACATATCCCATTCCCTTTATATTTTGCTTCCGTACGCCAACTTGGCGACATGGGTTACCCGCATACACAACCCAAGACTGCACTAGACTTTTGGTTACGACTGAACGTGCACCCACTACGGCACCCTCTGGCACCGTCACACCCAGCCCAATAAATACATCAGCGCACACCCATGCATACTGGCCAACAGTGATTGGCTTTGCGATCAATTGAAAATTGGATGTGTTGTAGTCATGGCTACCGCCGCACAAATAGGCTCCTTGCGAGATGACCGCATAGTCGCCAATGGTGATACGGGACATGTTGTAAAGATTGACGCCATTGGCTATACCCACAAAATCGCCAATCGTCAGTAACCACGGTGCCCAAATCTTGACATTCGGATAGACGTGGACCTGTTCGCCAAGCCGTGCGCCAAAGACACGCAGCAAGAGCCTGCGCCAAGCGTGAAAGGGTGGTGGACTGGGCCGGAATAGCAGCAGCCATGTCACGCCCCACAGCGCTCGAGCCATGCGATTACCCAGCGAGAACGATGGCTGGGTGTACGGGTCATTGCCTTGAATAATCATGGCGTATGTTTCCTGATTATTTCAAGCAGACTCTGCGCCATCGCCTCAACAGTAAAACGCTGCGCAAAGGTCAATCTGGCTTGCTGCGCCATTATTTGGCGCGCCGACGCGTCCAGAGCCAGCCAGCGTTGCAAGGTTTTTACCGTGCCTTCCACCGTATCGGTGTTCACTATCCCCGCTCCGTCCGCCTCAATCTCGCGCCAGATATTCACTTTGTCGGATATCAACACGGGCAGCCCGCAGCCCAGCGCCTCGGCCACCACAATCCCAAAGTTCTCCTGGTGGGATGGCAGCACAAAGGCTTCGCTCACGTAAAAGGCACCCCATTTCATGTCGTCTTGCAGCATGCCGGGCCAGGTGATGCGGTCGGCCACGCCCAGGGCCTGCGCTTGCGCCTTCAGTTTAGCCACCCATCCGGTCTGGTCAGGCCCGGCCATCAGCAGGTGCAGCCTGGGGTCTTGTCCGGCCACTTTGGCAAAAGCGGCTATCAGCAAGTCGCAGCCCTTTTTTTCCTGAATGCGGCTTAAAAACAGCAGCACCCGCTTGCCCCGCAGGTGCGGGTAGGCGGTGTAAAACCTTTCCCGCAATGCGTCAGCGTCGCTGGGCGGGGTCTTGGTGCCGTAGCTCACCACGGCCTCCCGGGCGCTGTAGAGCCAAAACGATTGGCGCGCCAGCAGGCGCTCGTCTTCACTGGTAAACAACACGGCCTGGGCATCGCGCAAGACGCGGTATTCGGCCCAGGGCCAGTACAGCCATTTTTTCAGGTGCTTAAGCGGGTAGGTGCGCTTGAACCAGGGGTCCATCATGCCGTGGGTGAATACAAAATACGGAACTCCCATGCGCTGCAATGCACGCCAGGCGCCATAGCTGTGGTACTGCCACAGCCCGTTGATCACGATGACGTCAAACGAGCGGGCGTTGGCCTGCAGCCATGGCACCAGATGCGGGTTGTGTTGGTATGCGCCTTTTGATGGCCCCAAAGCATGCACTGGCAACGCATACTCCGCCACATACTGCGCCTGGGCATCGTCCATCGACACCACTTCCACGCTGTGGCCCATCTCCACAAGCTTGAGGCCGCGCTGGCGCACGCCTTCCATGGGCCCCCCCCCGTGGGGGTTTACGCTGGATATGATGTGCAGTATTCGCATGCTAGTGTCGTGAAACAGAAATAGTGCAACAAAATGAAACGGATGGATTTTTTCGCAGGGCAAGGCGTGAGGAGGCGACATAGCTGGCTCTATGGCAACGACGAGCAACGCCGCCATGCGGAAAAAGACGCCGTTTCATGTTTCGATATTTCTGTTTCACGACACTAGGCCTACGCAGACTGTGTGAAGTTGCGGTACAACATTTGGGCCCACACGCGGTGGTTATTTATATTGCTGGGCGCACTAGGGTTCAGCCATTGGTAAATGGGTACCGCAAAGCCGGTTTTTGGCCTGTTCAGGATGGCTTCTGGCAACTCTGGGGACACGCTACGGGCGATCATGGCTTTTTCTAGTATCGGCTTGAGCGAAGTTATTTCCACAAAATTCCCCAGCAGTGTCATGTCCACAAACGGCACACGAATTTCCAGCGAATGGGCCATGCCCGCCCAATCGGCAGCGCGCAGTAATTGGTTTTTCATGTACCACTGTGTTTCCAGCGCCGAGATGGCCAGCCGCTCGCTGCCGATACCGCGCTTGCAGGCGGCCAGGGCCTCCAGTGTATTCAAGTCTGTCAACCCTTGAGCTGCCATGTCCCGGCCAAGCAATGCCGCGATTTCCCACGGCATGAACAGCCCACGGCGAAGCAAATAGGCGCCACCCAGCGTGCCACCGTATTCCAGCAACCCGGCGAATTTGGGCGAGGGCAGTGCACCCGACACGACGGAAAGACCTTTACGAACCGCGCGCCCTATCAGCGGCGAGGCCGTAAAGCCACGCAGTGTCTTGAGCAACCTGGGTAGCTGGGTAAAGCTGGGGTAAGAGCCAAACAATTCGTCGCCACCGATGCCGGACAGCGCTACTTTCAAGCCCTGCTGCGCAGCCGCCTTGGCCACAAACCAGGTGTTGATACCATCAATGGATGGCTGGTCCATGGCAGCCAACAGGTGTTCACGGTCGTTGGCGAAATCCGCCGCTGATATCCGATGCAAGGTGTGGCTGGCGTTCAGGCTGTCTGCCACGGTGCCAGCCAGCGCTGCCTCATCCTGCACCGAGTTGGCGTATTCGGAAAAGCCCAGTGTCAGCGTGCGCAAATTCCCCAGTTTGGCGGCACAGGCCGCCAGCATGGTGGAGTCGAGACCAGCCGATAAAAACACCCCCACGGGTACGTCAGCCACCATGTGGGCTGCGACACTGTCGCGCACGGCTCCGGCGATTTGGTGCAACGCCGCTTGCTCTCCCTCCGCCCCCACGGATGGAATCTGTGCCAGTCGCAGTGCGGGGCTGTCAAAGCACACGGGTTCGCTGGTGCGTCCATGGGCCACCGTTAACCAGTGGCCCGGTGGCATGGAACGTATTCCCTTGTAAAGGGTAAAGGGCTCAGGCACAGAGCCCCAGAGCAGAAAGCCGACGTGGCCAGCCGGCTCGGGGCGGGTATCGACCTGACCCGCAAGCAAGGCCTTGACCTGCGAGGCAAACCGCAGTGTTCTGCCATCATCAGCGATATACAAGGGCTTGATGCCGTAGGCATCCCGTGCGATAAACAGGTGCCGTTTCTGCGCGTCCCAAATGGCAAACGCAAACATGCCGCGCAGCATGGTCAGCATGGCCGACCCGTGTAGGGCATACAGCTTGAGCAAAACCTCGGTGTCTGACTGCGACCTTGTGACGACACCGGCCCGGTTGAGTTGCGCCCGGAGCGCCTGGTGGTTGTAAATCTCGCCGTTGAAAACAATCCAGTTATGGGTTTCCGGATCATGCATGGGCTGCACACCGCCGGGGCTGAGGTCAATAATGGCCAGGCGTCGGTGAGCCAAGCCCACCCGGCGGTCATCAGATATCCAAAGCCCTGCCGCGTCGGGGCCGCGCGCAACCATGCGGTCGCGAACGCGCAACAGTTCACCCTCGTCAACAGGGGGAGCCAGATCGTGGTACGCAAAAATACCGGAGATGCCGCACATGATGAATTCCTGATGTTCTAGTGGTTATGGTTTAAGAATCAAGGCGTCGGCGGAGCGGCATCGCGCCCAACGATCTGGCGATACAAACACAGATAGCCCTCAATGGCGGCATCCTGATTAAATTGACTGGCCCACTCACAACACTGCCCCCGCAGAATCTGGCGCTCGGCGGCATCCATGGTGAGCAAGGCGTTCAACACGGTCGCGCCGTGAGCGGCCCATGCCTGCGGGTCGTCGCTGGATGCAAGCCGCGGCAGGTAACGGCTGGTCGGGCCACCCACTTCATTCATGGGCGCTTCGTCCGTGGTAATGACTGGGCACCCGCAGGCTTGTGCTTCGATGATGGGCCAGCCAAATCCCTCGGCCAGGCTGGGGAACAACAACGCCCGTGAAAGCGAATAGGCAGCCTGTAAGGTCCGGTTATCCAGGTTCTGAAAAAACAGCACCTTGCCCTGGGGCGGCACCTCGGCCAGGGCCGCCTGAACCTTGCTTCCCCGGATATCGCCGATCAGCCACAAGGGAAGCGGGTTCTGCTGGTTGCGGGCATAGTGGGCATAAAGACGCACGACACCCGGCACATTTTTGTACCAGTGGTTGCCACTGACATGCAGCAGCATGCCGAGCGTTGGCGCGGGCAAGTTGGCCTGCTGCAGGGCGCGTGCAGCCTCTTCGGCGGGCATCGGTGTGTACGGATAGTTCAGGCCGTTGTAAACCACCTCGGAGGTCACGGGCAGCAATACCTGACCGAAATGGTGCAGGTCCTCGCGTGTTTTTTTGGAGATGGAGATGAAATGCAGCGCCTGCTTAAACCCCTGGCGTATGTAGCGCTGGTAGATCCGGCCCAAGGGTGAGGTGGAATTTTCAGGTATATCACCCAGCGCCGAACGCAGGGCCAGCAGGTCATGCACGTGCACCACATGCGGCCGGTCTTTCACCAGTGGCACCCACGGGCCCATGGCCTGGTCGCAGAACACATACAGCGTATCGGCAACCTGCCGCTGGAGTTGCTTGCGCACCCACAGCGGGAACAGAATGTATTGGTCGATATAACCCGCCCACTTGCGCAAGGAACCTTTTGACACCCAGTTGTAAACGCGGGCCTGCGGCGACCACATTTGCACTTGGTGGCCACGTGCAAGATAGGCCCCCTGGAGCATGCTTGCAAACCGCGGCATGCTTTGCGAAGCCATGAATGCGGGATGCGTAAAAAGAACGATGTTCATGGACTACCCGGCCAGTCAGGCTGAAGGCCGCGACAACCCCGCAAGGCTGCCCAGCATGCGCGCGCCCAAACGAGCCATATGAAAAATAACCAGATACAACATGATGTTTTGCGGCAGGCCGCGCACCACGCCCATGAACATGGCTTGGAGTGACTCAGCCGATATGCCGTACTGAAACAGCTTCCAGATACCCAGCATGCCCAGGGTGGAGAGAAAAACCCTTCCATTTGCCGAACGGTAGGACAAAAGGTCATGGGCCAGGAAAAGAATGGGGCAAATGAGCAAATAGATCAGCGGAAAAAAGTATCCGAACAGGATGATGCCATGTGCAAAACCAGAGCCCGTCTTGAATCCACCCAGCTCCCCTCCCCCACCCAGATGGCTGATGTAGTCGCCCATCGAGAATTTTAAATCCTTCTTGTCAACATCAATCGCCAGTGATTTAAGAGCAGGGTCGGGCAACGCGGCCCAGAAAAAATCACCCGTGATGTCGCGCATTTTTTCTTCGCCTTTGGGGCCCACTCGAGAACCAAAATAGAGCGCGTTGTCATGAAACTTGGTCTCAACCAGCCGCCCCATCAGCGGGCTGGCAAAGTAGGTCTCGTCGTAGTTGCTACGGACGCTGATGAACTGGTCTTTCTCGCGCTGGGCTTGCAGTAGTTGCGGCCGCTGAAAGTAGTAAAGGGTCAGGTTAACCATCTTGACAGGTGAAACATAGCCGCGAGCCTTTCGGGCAATTACCATGGCTGTCACCAGGTCAGTAACGGGTATGGCTATGGCACCCATCACAACAAGCAGCACACCTATTTTTGCAAGCTGCGAAGCCTTCACCGGCCGGGTGCTGCGCATGACGCTGAGCAAGGCAAATATCGCAATGGTCATCGCACCCGCGAGCATCATGCCACGGGCATTGACGGCCATGCCCAGCAAGACAATCAAGCTCATATAGATCAGCAGAAAGACATAGTTTTTCTTGGCGTTGCAGTAGCTGCTGCCTTGTTGAAGCAGATACATCGGTATTAAAAAAGGCGCCCAAGCCACAAAGGACATGCCCTGGAACATCTTCCTGACGGCTCCTTCGCCCCCGCCCACCAGTAAGCTAAACAGACCGATGACGCCCATGATCCACAGCGTGCCCACGGTGGGGATGGCGTACAGTCCCAGTTTTTCTAGCACGGTGCGCACCAACGACAATTTTTTGGGTGAGGCTGCATTAGAAAAGAGCCGATACGCGCCATGTGCGACCAGCGCAATAGCCTGGAACCCGGCCAGGGTGGCAAAGGTCTCGATAGGTAGCCGCAAATTCAGACTCAGAGCGGTCCATGTCGCCGACTGCACCAGCAGGGCACCCAGTTGGGTTGACATGCAAAACCCAAAAATGGCGAAAGTGGACAGGGGGTGTGTCTGGATGGCGTCGGTCCAATGGATGTACAGCAGAATCGCCAGGGACGAAGCCAGCACGATGCAGGCTGCAGCAATGTTTTCGGCGGAAAAATCAATGACGAACTGCGCTGCAAACGCAATGAATGTCGACACCAGCAAGAGTATGACTATGAAGCGTGCGTTACTCATGGCTTCAACATGTCGTCGTACATTGCCATGGTCTTTTGGCCGTAATCGCTCAAGACACCACGTGCGCGCAGCTCGCGCGCCAGATCAAAGGTATGGAATTTCCCCACGGTGGAGAGGACAACTTTCATTGAGCGACGGCCCTTGTTTTGTTGTTGTCGGTGATGGCGCTGTAAGCCAGCAAGGAGCAGACGATGGCGATGAATAGCTCGCTCATCAGCATGGCGGCACCAACGCCGTTCAATTGTAATTCTCTGCCCATCAGCCATGCTAACCCGACAGAAAACATGCCCGCAAGGATGGACCAGTAAGCCAGGCCAACGTGTCGATTGGTCGCCATCAGCAGAACACGGGGAATGTGCCAGATGCCGCCCACCGCAGCGTATAACAACATCAGCACCATCAGTGAGGGAATGAATTCAATGGCCCCGTGCGTCCAGATACGCAACAACCAGGGCGACAGAAAATACAGGATCAGGCTAAGCAAAAGTGACTGCGCTGCGCTCAGCAATGCACTGCGGAGAAACAGGCGGTTCACGGTAGCCATTGCGCCCTGTCCGAACAACCGGGAAAACTCGGGCCACAGCGAGAAACTGAAAATTGCTGTTACTTGCACGGCCACCCGAGCAATGGTGCGATAGGTATTGAACAGCGCAACCGCAATCGGCCCGAACAGCGCGCCCACCAACAGTGTTACACCCTGAAAGCTCAAGGCATTGGCCAGAGGAAAAGCCATGAACGATACGGCTGGCTTGAACATGGAACGGATTTCAGCCCTATCTGCCGCATGTGTTCCCCAGCTCAGACCATGCTTGCCGCGCGTTGCCAACACCATGCTGACCACGGTTCCCGCCAGACGAACGGCCAGCCCGGTCACCGCCACCGCAGCAAAACTGCCCACTGTGGCCAGCCCGGCCATGAATCCCAGCCACTCTCCTACGCGCACCAAGTTGCCGGCCACCGTGCCAGTGGCGTAACGCTGCGTGGACTTGAACGCCGCTTCGGACAAACCACCAAAAAGCGACACCAGCACACCGATGGACAGAGCGGCTAGCGCCACGCGCTGATCCAGGGTGGTCACGCCGGGCAGAGGAGCCAACAGCATCAGGGGCACCACCATCAGAGCGAGCGCACCGCAGACGATGCCCATGAACATCTGGGCACTCTGGAAGACCCGATTGGCTTCCAGCGAGTCGTCTTTTCCCATGGCCATGGTCATCTTGTTGCCAGCGGCGGTGACCATACCCACATCGGCCATCGAGAGATACGCCGGTATGGCCGAAAGTATCAGCCAGGTGCCATAGTTTGCGGTATCCATAAAGTGCAAAAACAGTGGCAGCGACGCAAGCTGGATGCCAATGGTGATGGCCATGCCAAACGAATTTGCGCCCATACCGGCAACGACCCTGCGTATCATGCGGGCAGACCCGCAGCAGCAAGTATGGATGCAACTATCATTTCGTTGTAGTGGCCGTTCTTTTTGACACGCTGGTGACCGGCATCGGCAATGGCCTGACGACGGTGGTCATCCGCAAGCGCGAAGCGGCACATGGCTGCGCATTCTTCGGCGTCTTTCCAGAACAATGCTTCCTGCCCTTCGGCATACATTGCCAGGTGCTCGGCGGTGCGCTCGGCACACATCAGGCTGGCCAAGGCCGGAATTTCAAGCGAGCGCGTGGTGTGGAGGTCACGGTTTTCTTTTGACAGCAATCCCAGATTGACCTTGGCACACTGGATGGCTTTGGCGTAGTCGTCGCCCCCAATGGAGCCGCCTTTCCAGTGGTTTTTTAGTTGGGGCCATTCCGGCGCTTTGTGCCACTGGGAACCACGGAGGGTGAGCGGCACGCCGCGCCGAATCAAATCGAGCATGAAGGGGCCGCGCTCCGGAAACCAGGTCCCCAGAAACAGCACGTCGCAATCCCATGCCTGGTGATCTTCGACAGAAAGTGGTCTGGGCGCATGGGAAATCTCGTCGGCACTTCGGTAAACGCGGATCACATTCTTTGCACCCAGCGCGTGTGCCTCTGCGACGTTTTCCTGCCGCACGACGGCGATCAGATCGTAATGAGTCAGGCTTTGCCGAAAGGCCTTGAATCGTGCGCCATCACGGGGCCCAAGGGGGTCGTCGATGCTGTAGTTGATGACCTTTGCAGCATGCCGACGCAGCAATGAAATAACCCGAGGCGTCACCCACTCACCGCCATCCACGTAGCAAACATCAAATTGATAACCCGCAAGCTTGCTGGATAAGCCACCCATGAGCCACGGACTCAACAGGTTGCCACCCAGGCGCCAGGTGATGCGGTCGACCCATGGGGTGTTAGGCAGCAGGTGCCGCAAATCCATGTGCTCTACCCGATGGCCAAGACGCCGCAGCGCGTTGGCCCTGTCCAGGCAGGTGCCGCTCACAGGGCCGAAATACAGGATGGAGCGCGCGCCGTGCGCTGGCGAACTGGGGGAGGCGGTATTCATTGGGAAACCGCCACGGGCGGTGTTCGCGAGCCAAGATGCGCGAGCACGGCATCGTGAAGGATATTGGCTGAAACCTTATCAGGCATGCTCTTGGCTGTTGAATGGCGCTGACGCATAGGCCAGACGGATGCCTTCGGACAGTTCGGTGCGGGCTTGCCAGCCTTGAGCGCTCAGACGGCTGACATCCATTAATTTTCTCGGTGTGCCGTCGAGTTTACTGACATCGAATTCAATATCGCCTTGATAACCCACCACGTCTTTCACAGTTTCAGCCAACTCTCGAATGGTGAGGTCATGGCCCACGCCAATATTCATCAGCGGTGGCAGACCATCATTACGGTCTTGCCCCAGTAGCGGGATAAATTTCTCGTCTGGCAAATTCATCAAATAAACGCAGGCGTCGGCCATGTCTTCGCTGTACATGAACTCGCGTTTTGGTGTACCTGTGCCCCAGATGGCGACACTGGGCGCGCCGTTGATTTTTGCATCGTGAAAACGACGGATCATCGCAGGAATAACGTGCGAATTTTCCGGATGATAGTTATCCCCTGGGCCATACAAATTCGTCGGCATAACAGCCAGATACTGCGTGCCGTATTGCCGGTTGTAACTCCAGCACATTTCGATACCAGCGATCTTGGCTAGCGCATAGGGTCGGTTGGTCGGTTCCAGTTCGCTGGTCAGCAGGTGTTCTTCCTTCATCGGCTGCGGCGACAGTTTGGGGTAGATGCAACTGGAACCCAGAAACAGCAGGCGCTTGACGTTGTTCTTGTACGCGGCGTGAATGATGTTGGTCTGGATCGCAAGATTGTCGCGTATGAATTCGGCGGGATAGGTATTGTTGGCATGGATGCCGCCGACCCTGGCTGCTGCCAGGAAAACGTAATCGGGCTTTTCTGCCGCAAAGAAGGCTTCGACGGCGGCTTGGCTGGTGAGGTCGAGCTCGGCATGCGTGCGGGTGACGAAGTTGGCAAAACCCTTATCGCGCAGATTGCGCATGAGGGCGGTGCCGACCAGGCCACGATGGCCTGCGATGTAGATTTTGGCTTGATTATGCATGTCAACTTTGAATCACGGATTGCAGGGTGGCCAATAACTTTTGCAAGGCCTCATGAAATTGCGACAAGGATGTGTAAATTTCCAAAGCCTTGCGTGCATCATAAGTATGTGACATACGATTGCGTGCATCGAGCATATCCAGCCATATCGCCTCATCTTCAATCCAGCCAGAGGTAAACGCCTGGCGCAAGCAGGCTTTGGGCGACAGGCAATCGGGCAAGCCCTGCTCGGCAGACACCACCTTGCAGGCCTTCCAGCCGAGTTCAAAGCTGAACTCAAAATACTGAATGCAGCCCGCCTTGATCAAATCGAGCTCAGCTGGGACGGCCAGGGCATTACGCAGTTGCGCGAGCGCTGCCGAAAAATCATCGACAATCCACTGTGAATCAGCCATGAAGCACCTCTATCCGCCGCGCGGCTCGCTCACTGAAACGCGGGGACACACGATTGAAATCCACCCAGTCTATTTTGTAGAGCGTGGGCAATTCGTCCAATTGATCTTCGATGTCATAAAAATCGCTCAGCGACAGCGGCTCATCGCCAACCACGCCAATATCAAAATCAGAATGCGACCTTGCATCACCCGTCGCACGAGATCCAAACAAAAAGACCTTGTGACCACGTAAGCGCCCTGCGTTGCGGTGCATTACACCGGCAATCAACATCTTGATTTCGGCTTCACGATCCATGATGGGATTCAGGTCTCAAGTTACAAGTGCATGGGGCGAGCCTGGAGCTTGCCCCGTGACTGTGCTCATTCGTGGTAATCCATGGCTTTGTAGCCATGTTTCTTCACCAACTCATCCCGCTCAGCGGCTTTAAGATCCTCGCGCACCATCTCGGCCACCAGCTCAGCAAAGCTGATCTTCGGCGTCCAGCCGAGTTTTGTTTTTGCTTTGGTGGGGTCGCCCAACAGGGTTTCCACCTCGGTGGGACGGAAGTAGCGCGCATCGACGGATACGATGCATTTGCCGTTGGCATCAAAGCCTTTTTCGTCGATGCCCTGACCTTCCCATCGAATCGCCATTCCCAATTCCTTGGCAGCTGCATCGACAAAGTCGCGCACGCTGTATTGCACGCCGGTGGCAATGACAAAATCTTCCGCCTGGTCCTGCTGCAACATCAACCATTGCATTTCGATGTAATCCTTGGCATGCCCCCAGTCACGTTTGGCATCCATGTTGCCGAGGAACAAACAATCCTGCAGGCCGAGCTTGATGCGCGCCAGCGCACGGGTGATTTTACGCGTGACGAAAGTCTCGCCGCGTACAGGCGATTCGTGGTTGAACAGGATGCCGTTACAGGCATACATGCCGTAGGCTTCACGATAGTTGATGGTAATCCAGTAGGCGTAGAGCTTGGCGCAGGCGTAAGGGCTGCGCGGGTAGAAAGGGGTCGTTTCCTTTTGCGGAATTTCCTGTACCAGACCGAACAGTTCGCTAGTGGATGCCTGGTAGAAACGGGTTTTCTTTTCCAGGCCAAGAATGCGAATGGCTTCCAGAATCCGAAGCGCGCCGAGGGCATCTGAGTTGGCCGTGTATTCCGGCTCTTCAAAACTCACTGCAACATGGCTTTGCGCGGCAAGGTTGTAAATTTCGTCGGGCTGGACTTGCTGGATGATGCGGATCAGGCTGGAGCTGTCGGTGAGGTCGCCGTGATGCAAGATGAAGCGACGCGTTTTGACTTCAGGGCCTTCGTACAGGTGGTCGATACGGTCGGTATTGAACAGCGAAGTGCGGCGCTTGATGCCATGAACTTCATAGCCCTTTTCCAGCAGGAACTCAGCAAGATAGGCGCCATCCTGCCCTGTGACACCGGTGATGAGAGCTTTTTTAATCATGTTTTCGTGTAATGAAGTGGGCAATCGGGTTAAGGACGTAGATTAATCAACTGGCCGGATTAGGGTTGCCGATGATGCGTTTACGCCCACTGGGCGACATCGCCTTGAGTAGATCGCGGGTGAAGGCATCCTGCGTTTGGTAGGCCTTGGTTTCGTCTGCCTGAATGCTCGAAATTCTGAACAACAGACCATCGGGAATTTTTCCGGTGAGACCATATTTCACTTGCTGAAACTTCCATTTCAACCCACTGATGGCAACCTCGTCACCCACAGTCGTCCAATAGGTAATCGGCTCAATACGCTGCCCCTGGGTGGCAACCAGTCGTTTGATGGGAATGCTCCCTTCTTCGGTGGAAAAGGTGCTAATGGTAGGATTCTTGAGTATCTGGAATCCCTGGGCTGGATAGCAGGCCTCGGGTTTGTGCACCGCCATGTTGTCGGACTGATCGCCGCCATAGGCGATGGATAGCATGACGCGTTCGCCAGCGGCATTGACATAGGTGCGGGCGAGCGTCTGACTGTAGATTTTTTTGATCAGCGCTTCCTGCTCGGGATTGGCGATCAGCGGGGTGATGGTTGCGTCCATTTTCCAGTCGCCGAATATTTTAGGGATCAGCGTTTCGAGATCGATTTTGGGACCGCTATCCGCCACTTTGGTAGTGGGTTTGAGCGCCAGCGCCATGCCCGCTGCGGCAAACATGCACAGGCCGATGATAAGATGCTTGAAACTGATAAGTTTCATGACTTGTCTCCAGTCAGGTTTGCGCGTGGACGATCGGGGAAGATAAAGCCCAGCACCCAGTCCAGCAAAAACAGAAACAGCAGGCCGATGACGAACAGCATGATGCCGGCAAAGCCATGCAGGAAGCCCTGCCCGGCTTCGTCGCCCAGGTGGTAAGTCACCAGCACCAGCACCATGACGCGCACGATGTTGGCGACAAACGCGATCGGCAAAACGGCGGCCATGATGATGAGGTTGCGCGCGGTGCTGGTGTGCTGCATCAGATACAGATACAGCAAACCCATGGCCGACAGGCTGAACATGGAATGCAGGCCGGAGCAGGCATCGGCCACCAGCAGTTGATACGGGCCGATGGTGAGGGTGACGCCGCTGCGCGCGATGGGGTAGCCGACGGCATACAACACCTGTTCGGCGATGACCGAAATGTATTGCTTGAGCGGGCCAGTGACCGAATCGACCACAAAACCCGGCAGCGGAATCATGAACAGCAGGAAAAACAGCGCAAACCACAAGGCGCGGGCAGCTTTTGTCCCCTGCGTGATGAGCAGCGCACCGAGGATGACCGGTATCTGCGAGCCGATTTCGAACACCATAATATCCTGGGAGCGGCCGAGCGCATAGGCGAGCAAGCCAACAACCAGCAGGGTCCAGCCGGTGGCTGTCTCGACACCTGTGGGCTTGCTGGAATCGGCTATGAACACGGCACGCTGCTGCCAGATCAGAAACAGGGTCACCACCAGCACGATGGGGCCGTGGGCATAGTCTTCCGAATTCCACATCCCGTGTGACAACGTCCAGTAGGTGGGCACATACAGCACCAGCAGGCCCAACACGATAGGCCACCAGGCCTTGAGGGGAACCAAGGAATCGAGCATGGATGCGCGTGAGGCAAGTGTGTTCATGGGATTAATCCAGCACCACTGCGCCAACCACTTGAGCACCGGTAAAAGTGATTTTCTCTTTCAGTTCGGCCAGAGGCGCAAGACGGCTGATGTTACGACGGCTGGCGATCAACATGCCGCCCACATGCGCCGCAATCAGCTGGAAGTCCGAGCTGCGCTGTGCGGGTGCTGTATCCAACAGAATGATGTCGTATCTGGTTTCCAGGCTCGACAGTAGTGCACCGAACGTTGGGCGTGCCAGCAATTCTGCCGGGTTAGGCGGTGGTGACCCGGCAGGCAGCACGGCCAATGTCGGAAACGACTTGATCCCGTGTACTTGCAACGAAGGTACACGCCCAGCCAAGAAATCGGACAGCCCCATGCCCTTGCCCAGATTAAAAATATCGTGCTGGCGCGGTTGCCGCATGTTGGCGTCGACCAGCAGAACCTTGCGCCCCATTTGCGCAAACAGAACGGCCAGGTTGGCGGCCAGATAGCTTGCGCCTTCGTCTGCGCGCGCACTGCCTATTGCCAGGGTTCTACGGCCATCCTTGAACCAGCGCAGCAACAGTTCTGAGCGAACCGTGCGCAGCGCTTCAGCCTCCTTGCTGTAGGGATCGATCGCAGCGGTGAGCTCGGGGCTGAGACCCGCCTCGGCGGCGGGAATGGTGGGGTATTCAAACTGCTGCGACAAGGCTTGCTGGATGTCGGCCTCGGTTACCAGGCCGAGTTGTTGCGCGGCAACGCCAAAGCGCAGGTTTCGTTCCTTTTGCAGCTTGAGCACACGCTCCATGTCTTGCGGTTTGAGCTTGCCGGCATCCTGCAGCAACTTGCCGATATTAGCCTCGGCCCCAACACTGGCTGGCGCTTCGACGATACTGCCATGTTCGCTAATGCTGGTGAATGAATTCATGTAAACCTCGACTTATTCGGTGTGATATCAGGTAAGTGGGCGATCAAGCCATGGCGGGGCGGTTGCGGCTAAGCAGACGGCGCAGCGCCCTCAGTCGGCGACCCTTTTTAGTCACTTCGGCCAACACCGGTATTCCCAATCCAGCTGCAATGTCCTGCCCGGAACGCACTCGGCGATCCAACATTTCAACCAGTAACCCTGCACTCACGCCCAGCAAAGCGCCCACGAATACCGAGAGAAATACCCTCAGGAATACTCGCGGCTTGGACGGAGCGGTGGGGGCAACCGCCAGATTCAGCACGGAGATGTCGGTTTGCGTGGACTGTGCTTCCATACGGCTCTGACCATAGCGCTGCAGGGCGGAATCGTAAATGCGCTGGGCGTTTTCCAGATCGCGTGCCAGCAGGGTGGCTTCTTCGCGCTGCTGCTTTAGCCCCAGCACTTTGACTTTTTGCTTATCAAATGCGCCGCTCAGTTCGCTGTAACGCTGGCGCGCCGCGCCGGCGGTGGCACCTATACCGCGCGTAGCCGTACTAAGTGCGGTGGCGAGTTTGGCCTTGTAGGTATTGACCTCGGCCTGTAGGCGCAAAAATTCGGGGTGGTTGGCACCGACGCGCCCGGCCAGTTCGGCCAGCTTGCCCTCGCCTTGTGCCACTTGTGCTTTCAGGCCTTGCACCACTGGGTTGTTGGTCACCTCGGGTAGGCTACTACTCTCACGCGTGCGTGAGCTGGCATCAAACAACGCGGATTGTGCCGCGACCGCCTGGGCCGCGATGTCCCCCATGCGCCGGGTTTCCACATCCAGCCGCTCTTCGGATTCGACAATACTCTTTTCACGCTGATAGGCAGTGAGTTTCTGCTGGGCCTGGTCTACTCGCTCACGCAACTGGACAATCTGCTGGTCGAACCAAGTAGCATTTTGCTTGGCAGGTTCCACGCGCAGGTCAAGATTAGTTTCAATATATGCCTTGGCAAAAGCATTAGCTATTGTGGCGCTAAATTGCGGGTCTGATCCATCGAATGAAATAGTAATCACACTGGACTCGCGCGAAGGCTCGACGTTAAGTCTTTGCAGCAGCGAACTACTCAGCCACTGCTCGATGGTGCCTTTGCCTTTAGTCGCTTGCATGAATTGCTCGCGGACACCGGGACTATCCACCAACTTCAGTTCATACACCACTTTTTGCGCGACTTTGGCGCTCTTGATAACGTCGACCTGGGTCGCCATGTACCCAGGAAACATCTGTGAGGACAGCATCTGACCGGTCAAGGTATCCTTGCTCTTGGAATCAATTATCAGGTCAGTGGCAGCAGTGTATTCCTTCGGGAGCCATAGGCTCACCGCCGTAGTAACGGCGACAATTAACAGCAGCACGCCAAGAATAACCCACTTGCGCGCGTTCAGAATCAGCAGGAATTGAGTAAAGTTCATGGTTATCTCTTGATCAAGCCTAGAACAGGCTTTCCTTGACGTAAATTACGTCATCGCGTTGAATCGGGTCTGAAAGTTTTGTTTCCAGCTCCTGCATCACGCCTTTGACATCGCGTCGCAATATCTTGATACCGCGCTGCGTACCACGCGAAGTAATGCCACCGCCCATCGTTAATGCTTGCACCAGGCTCATGTTCTGCTCAAGTCGAAATGCACCTGGGCGCTGAACTTCACCATAAATATAGAAAATCGGCTGACGCGGGACATTAATAATATCGCCGTCGCCCACCAGCACATTCGCCGCCTCGCCACCCTCCTTAAACAGCGCAATAACATCAATGTCGTGGTATTCGGTTTTACCATTGCGTTCACGTATCAGGGTAATCACATCTGCGCCATCACCAGCAATACCACCCGCCAGCGCCAGGACATCAGATATATGACTGATTTTCTCTAATGGATATTTGGATGGGCGATTTACCCTGCCCAGCACTGAAATCTGTTGTCCTCGGTAAAGCGTGACGTTCAAATTCACGTTAGGGTCAACAATAAAACCGCCTTTGGATAGGCGACTGGCAATGTCCTTCTCTGCAGATGCAGGTGTCTGCCCCGCCACAGTTACTGCACCAATCAACGGGAAATTGATCGTGCCGTTTTCGCCAACACGTACCTCGGTAGAGAGATCCGGGTTGCCATACACGGTGATCCGCAGCACGTCGCCCATACCCATACGGTATTCATCATCAGCTGCCAATGCGGGTTGCAACAGCAACAAGGCAAACGCCATCAATACGCTTCTTAACCACACCTTCATGAAATTCTCCAATCAAACCTGACTGCCACAGCGTCGTGCGATAGCCCGACGTACAAGCACAAACCATCACAGCAAAAAACATACCTTAATGACCCACCAGACGCTAGCGGATCGTCTGCCAAGTACTAACTACTTAAAAGTCAGCTCGAACATTAGCAAATAACGAGTGGAACTTGTAATCTTCGACAGTATTGTCGGAATCTCGACTCCCGCTACTTAAGCCGACATTCAACGAGACCGCACGGATCGGCGTATAGCCCAGCGAAAGAGACACCCCCAAGGTGTTGTCCTTGTTTTGCGACACACCTGGATCACCCTGGAAACTCCGCTTCACGAAGGTGGCTCCGGTATTTAGCCGCCATTTTTCACGCACCAACCAAGCACCGTTGATGCTAGCGCCCTGGTTCAAAGCTGTTATGGCATTGATGTCGCCTGCGTCGCTTGGTTCCTGATAGACCGATGCACTCAACGATGTCTTCCCCGTAACGCTCCAGTTTCCGGAGAGCCGTCCTGAGACCCCGCTAAAATCAGGACGCGTGCTCAATGCAACGGTAAAGCCTGGGAAGCTCCCTTGCTGGCTATTGGCATAACTGCGCCCTATCCAGCCCAATCGCCCCTGCAATGAGAGCTTGCCAGAAAATCGCCAATCACCATTTAAAGCATACTCGGTCTGCTGATAACTGTTGTCTTTAACAGTGACGCTCGGCGGGGTAATCAAAGACAACGGAAAAGGGGGAAAAAATACATTGATGACTTGGGGGTTGGGGAACGTGGAATCGACCCGACGCGCCTGGAAACCTAAGCTACTACCCTTGGGCGTGATATACGTTAGGCCAATGTCATAGGACTGTTGCTGGAAATTTTGGGTGCTCAACGACGATGCACCGTTAGTATTGTCGGCTTGCTCGCCGCCAAGCCCGATTCGCCAGCGCGGGTGAAGCTCCCAATCGACTCGGCCAAAATGACGTTGCCGAAGGACTTGGTTATTAATCTGACTGACATTGCTAAAACTGCTTTGGGTCACTGATTCGCCCGTGCCCAAATTGCCGCTCAAGTGGTTACCCAAACGCCAGTTCCAAGCTGCCTGATAATCATGGCCATCGTAATCAAGGGAAGTATTTCGCTGATAACGAACTTGTGTTTCAGTCAGATTCGCAGTGATGTTCTGGCGACCGATCGTCCAGTTCATGGTCAATCCGGCACTTAAAGAACCAGAAAAGTCGTCGCGCGGAGTGCCCGAGCCTTCATTCTCGGCCAGGCGAAACAAATTATCGTCATACGTACTGCCATACGACGCAAACAGCCTAAAAGTATCACCCTCTTTTGCCAAAACCGGCATAGTCTGGAGCGCGCCAACGACCAGGGGAATGAGCAAGCGCATTTTTTTCACCAGAACGCCCACTTCCCGGTTACAAACACATACGCCCCCAACCCACCATTGGTCACGGCGTGCGCCAGAATCGGTGCCCACAGCTTGCGTGTACGGATATACAGCCAGCCATACGCCAGCCCGGCGATCAGCCCGGCGAACCATTGCACATGTTCAACGGCAAACAATGCGCTGGCGATCAGCAGCGCTTTCAGGCCGATCTGCGCCGGATCAAGTGCCATAAAGTCGGCCTGCTGCGCCCAGCGCTGCAAGAACGAACGCCAGAACAGTTCTTCCATGATCGGCACGACCAGCGCTGCACCCACAATACGAAATGCCACCAGCAACCAGTCGATCTGCCCAGCTGCATTGGTCGGGTTGTAGCCTTTGCCCATCTCTCCCATCAGCATCCAGCCCGCATCGAGATTGACCCACAGTACCAGCACCACAATGCCCGCTGCCAGCGACAGCAGAAGGTGTTTGAACGACAGACCATGCGGCTTGAGTTCGGTGTAATGGCGCCACAGCACCGCCAGCACCAACGCGACCAGTCCGGCTTTGAGCGGATATAACCAGCGCACGTCGAAGCCCGGTGCCCAATCGGGCAACAGACCTTCGAGCACAAGGAAAGCGATATACAGCCCAAACGGCAGGCTGCGAACGAAAACAGGAGACATAAGCAACCGGGGCCGGCTCACCGTGCCCCTAAACATTACAGACCGGAAATGCCCTTACTGATTGCGTCAGCAGATGGATCAGCAGGCGCCGCCTTGCTGCCCGCAGCAGCAGCGGGGGCAGGCGTTGCTGGAGCAGGTTCTTTAGCTGCCACAGGCGCTTTGCCTGCGTCAACAAACTCGCCCAGATACTCGATTTTGGCGGCGGCCTTCAGCGTATCCAGCTCCTGCTTGGCGGCTTTCTGGCGTTTCTGGTTTTGCAACAAGCGCTCAATCGCGGGTTTAGCCTGTACTTCGGTGACAGGTTGTGCCTGCGAGCCCGCCAACACCAATACCAATAATCCTTCTGGCGTCGCCACTACCATGGCCTGACCATCGGGCATTTTTTGCAGATTGGGCAGGATGGCAGGCGGCAATTGCTCGGATGCTTTCACACCTTGCGAAGCCTTGACCTGATATTTTTCTGCCTTGAGCCATTCACCAAATTCATTCAGCGTTTTGGATGCGGTGAGCTGTGCACGAATCGCCTCAAACTTGTCCTTGGGCGCCTTGATGGCAATTTCCTGCAGGCGGAAAACCTTGCGCTGCGAGAAAAACTCAGGATGTTTGTTGTAGTAATCCGTCACCTCGGCAGCACTGGGCACAACCGGCGTACCCAGCTTGCGGCTCATGTAAGCCTCGGCCAGAATCTGGCTGCGGGCAGCGTCCATCGCTTGCACCACCGCTGGATCGCGATCCAGCTTGTCGCCCATCGCTTTTTGCACAATCACCTGTTGATCCACCAGCGAACGAATCACCTGAAGCGATGCCTCCTTGGCTTTGCTCTTGTCCAGATTGGGAATACGCTGCAATGCAAAGTTGACCTGGTGTACGGTCAACTCGGTGCCGTTCACTTTGGCGGCAACCTGCGTTCCGCCTTTTTCTTCCGTTTTCTTTTTGTCGTCACCGCAACCGGATACGGCGACCACTGCTGCGAGCACCAAGGGTAAAAACATTTTCTTCGAAAATTCGACGTTCATTGTCATCCTCTCAATCATCTTTGGAAATTATTGCGCCCAGATATTACAACACGCGCATCACATTACTTTTCACTACCCAACACCACTTTACCGGATTGTATCGTTTTCCTCGCCACAACAGTGCCCTTCACGTTCCCGTATCTCAAGTTGAATACGCTCGAGCCGCTAAGTAAGCACGGGGGTGCAACAGGCAATCCGGACTCCCATTTGAAGTGCAATTTTGATTAGCGGATGATCGAGCCTTGATCTGAACAGTCAGGCTTCCTATAGTTCGCACAGATGGAGAAAAAGATGAAACTCGCCAGATCAGAACCAGCAATCATCCAGAACGATGGCCTGACCCGCGTAATTGAGCGGCCTGACGGCTTTTACTGGCTGGACAGCGAAACAGGAGATGAGTACGGCCCGTTCGCCACTCTGCTCGATGCCACGCAAGACATGGATTACAACGCCGATAGCGACTATGAGCCCGGCGAAACGCTGGAAGAGGCCGAAGACGAATTAGGCATATCCGACTGGATCGATCCCGACACGGGCGCGCCGGGGGAAGAAACTCACCGCTTTACAGATTAGACTGGATTGTGTGGCGGGGCAGTAGCTTGTTCCTGCGCCCGCGCCTGACGCTCAAACAGATTATCAAGATAAGGGTTCCCGCCCTTGATCCACGCAAGCACGCCCGCCAGCGGGTAGAGCACCAGCAGCAGCACGCCCCACCGCTCAAATTGCCGCACATGGGCGCGCTCGTGTGATCGCGTCAGCTGCAGCGCCTCAGTAGACACACCCACAATGACGTGCCCCAAAGTGATCGCCGCAACCGGCCCACTAAACGGGAACCCACGCTGAAGCCACTTTGCTGGCCAGCCGCCCGACACCTCCATCACACCATTCAAGCGCTGCAATCCGCCGCCACTGCTGCGCGCCACCAGCGCCAGCAACAAGCCAGCTACGCTCACGGGCAGCACCCACGTATATAAAAGCAGCCTCAGCATCGCTTCAAGCCGGTCGTTTCAATCAAGCGCACCTGCAAACCAGCGCTGTTCCGGCAAGCCCTGTTGCATGAACCAGTGCTTGGCCAGTTCAACCTCCGCTGTCGCCCCTGCGGCATACACATCAAACCGGTGCAGGTCGGGATAATCCGTCACGATGCGGCTCATGACCGAATCCAGATCAGTCGTTTGCGGGTGCGGCGCATAGGTGAAGTCGTCGAACGCATCGGCCCACGCCCGGCACAGATTGTCCTGGTAGTGCCCCGCTGCGTCTGCCAGCCAATGCAAATCCATCGACTCGGCCAACTCCAGCGACATGGCGTGCTGAATCAGACTTTTGATCGGCGCAAAACCTGCACCAAACGCAAGGAAGATGGTCGGGCGCGGCGAGTCCTCGTCCAGCACAAACTCACCATACGGCCCGTCCACCTCCACCGTGTCATTCGCTTTTAACCCGTTGCACATCGCCTTGGCAAAGGCATCGTGAGGATCGCGCGGCACTTGTACTTCGATATGCCGGTCTTCGCACGGGCAACTGGCGATGGCGTAGCGCCCGCTCGTGCCGTTGACCGATAACTGAACCGATTGTCCGCCCAGAAAGCGCAAGCGCTGGCTGCGCGGCGCCAGAATATGCAAGGCCGCCATCGCAGGATTAAACAGTTCCACCGACTTCACCTTGGCGGATAAATGCTGCACCGGAATATCGCGCGCACCAGCTACGCTGGCTTCAATGACCACCTCGTTGATCGGCGCATACGAGCACAGCAAAATCACGCCTGCATCTTTTTCTGACTGCTTCAACACATAGTCATGCGCGTGAACTTTTTTAACCTCGCCCGACACCAGGCGCGCCTTGCAGTCGCCGCAATTACCATTGCTGCAACCATAATTGAGCGAAACGCCAGCACGCAGCGCAGCCTGAAGCAAAGTGTCGTTACTTTCGACAAAAAATTCGTGCCCGCTGGGCTGAATCGTAACGTGGGCTGACATGATCTTGAGTATCCTCTCCTGCGCAATCGCTGCTTGCGCCATGGCAGCATCTGCGGGTACTTCGGCTAAGTTGCGCACCAGAAAGGCACGTACGGTGTGCAACGCGTGACGGGTCTCCGCGCTTTTGTCTTCCTCGATTTCATCGATTTTTTCATCTAGCCACACCATTACATTAGCGTAATGTTTCAGCAAGGCTTTAGCCGTCGCATATTCATTACCCAGTTCGGCAATGCGCGCCGCCAGTACATCCTTGTCGGGCAGCGCCAGTTCGCGTACGCGTCGGGCAAAGGCCTTTTCCTTGATTTCAGTGACACGCCGAAATTCGGCATCGTCATCCCACTTCACTTCCGGAAAAGCGCGCAGCAACTCATCCTGTTCGACCATGCCGTCGAACGTCGCAAGCGCGCCGCTGCGGATCATCTCCTGCAAGGCATGACGCGACTGACCGACCAGTTTGGCAACCCGTGAAAGGGGAAGTAGATGGCTCATAACTGAATATTAACCGGACTTGAAAAATCAGACATCAAAGCCGCGATACAAATCCGGGCTAGGTACAATCCCGCCATGCCCCAAATCAGCACCCGCGCCTATTCGCCCGATATCGTGCAATCCCTCGAACAACAGGGCTTGTCTTCCGCATGGGCCCGATTGCTTGCCGCGCGCGGCATCACGGATGCCAGCCAGATCAGCCACCGCCTGCCGCAACTCCTGCCACCGCAAAGCCTGCTGAATAGCGCACACGCTGCGACACTTCTTGCGGATGCGATCGCGCAGAAAAAACGCCTGCTGATTGTGGCTGATTACGACGCCGATGGCGCAACCGCATGCGCGGTTGGGATGAAAGGCCTGCGCATGCTGGGCGCAAGCGTCGAGTATCTGGTGCCTAACCGGTTAGTTCACGGCTACGGCCTGACGCCCGAAATTGTGCGTCTCGCTGCCGGGCGGTCGCCTGATCTGCTGATTACCGTCGATAACGGCATCGCTGCGGTCGAAGGTGTGGCCGAGGCCAACCGGCTCGGCATTCCGGTGCTGGTGACCGATCACCACTTGCCCGGCGAAGCATTGCCAGACGCGGCCTGTATCGTCAATCCCAATCAGCCCGGCTGCACCTTTGCCTCCAAAAATCTGGCCGGCGTCGGCGTGATGTTTTATGTATTGCTGGCATTACGCGCCGAACAACGCCAACGCGGTCTGTATGCCGACAATCCCGAACCCGATCTGCGCGAACTGCTCGATCTGGTCGCGCTTGGTACCGTTGCCGACGTCGTCAGGCTCGATACCAATAACCGCACGCTGGTGGCGCAGGGGCTTGCGCGAATGCGCGCGGGCAAGGCTGCGCCCGGCATCACTGCCCTGTTTCAGGCCGCAGGTGCCGATCCGGTACGCGCGACCGTGTTTGATCTCGGCTTCAAACTGGGGCCGCGCCTCAATGCCGCCGGACGGATCGACGACATGGCGCTAGGCATCGAATGTCTGTTGGCGACCGACAGCAATGCCCAGCCGCTGGCACAACGCCTGAACGCACTTAATCTCGAACGCCGCGATATCGAAGCCGACATGCAGGACGAAGCACTGGCCGTGCTGGCCGATTTCAAAGCCGACGACAGCACCAGTCTCACCGCGTATCAACCCGGCTGGCATATCGGCGTGATCGGCATTCTCGCCTCGCGACTGAAGGATAAATTTCATCGGCCCACCGTCGTCTTTGCCAGCAACGATGCGGGCGAACTGAAAGGCTCCGGTCGCTCGATCCCCGGCTTGCATCTGCGTGATGCGCTCGATCTGATCGATAAACGTCATCCCGGACTGATCCTGAAATTCGGCGGTCATGCGATGGCAGCGGGCCTCAGCATTTCCGATCAGCGTTACCTGGAATTCAAGCACGCATTCGATGACGTCACCCGCGAGTTGCTCTCCCCTGCCGATCTCGAAGGCCTTCTCGAAACCGATGGTGAACTGGCATCAGATGCGCATAGCTACGCCTTTGCGCAAGCGCTGGAAAACGCAATCTGGGGACAGGGCTTTCCCGCCCCCCTGTTTGTGGGTGAGTTTGTAGTGCAAAGCCAGCGCGTGCTCAAGGAAAAGCATCTAAAGTTAAAGCTGCTACGTGACGGACAAAGCTTCGATGCCATGCACTTCTTTCATCCCGACCCACTGCCCGAACGAATCCGTGCCGTGTACGCGTTGATGACCAACGAGTACAACGGCAATACCAGCCTGCAATTGCGCATCCAGCACTGGGAAGCGAGCACATGAACGAACTCACCGCCTGGCTTCCGCCCGAGTTGGTCGTGCTGCCACGTTATGCAGTGGCGATTGCACTCGGCCTGTTGATGGGACTGGAGCGCGAACGCAATCCCGCCGCCCGCGCAGGCTTGCGAACCTTTGCACTGACCGCCTTGTTTGGCACCCTGGCTGCGCATCTGGCTGCATTGAGCAACCAGCCCTGGCTCATCGGTATCGGTCTATTACTGACCGGCGGCATGATTATCACGGCGCATCTGCGTCCCGACTCGGACACAAGTGATCCTGGCACGACTACCGTTGCCGCCTTGCTGCTGTGTTACGGACTCGGCGTACTGGTATGGTCAGACGAAATTCAGCTAGCCGTGATTCTGGCCATCATTGTCACCACCCTGCTCTATTTCAAACCCGAACTGCGCGGCATCAGCCAGCGCTTGAGCCGCCGCGACCTGCTCTCCATCCTGCAATTCGCGCTGCTCTCGCTCATCATCCTGCCGCTGCTCCCCGATAAAAATTATGGTCCGTACGGCGCGCTCAATCCCTATCAAATCTGGTGGGTTGTCGTACTGATCGCCGGGGTCGGTCTGGCCGGATATGCTGCGCTCAGACTGGCCGGGCAACGCGGTGCCGTATTGATGGGGTTGCTCGGTGGTCTGGTGTCATCCACCGCAACCACGCTGGCGTTCAGCCGTCACGCACGCAGCAGCGACGCGATGGCTGGGATTGCGGTCATCGTCATCGTGCTGGCTAACCTGGTGGTTCTGATCCGCCTTGGCGTACTTGCCGCCGTATTTGCGCCCGATGTTCTGGCACAACTCTATCCGGTGCTGGCAGGGGGTCTTTTGATCGGTGGCCTGGGAGCGTGGTACGGGTCGCACACCCTCCAGCCACAAGGCACAACACCCGATCTGCCCATGGCCAACCCCACCGAGCTGCGCACGGCTATCGGGTTTGGCGTGATGTATGCCATTGTGCTTCTGACATCAGCCTGGCTGTCCGACTGGCTGGGTCATAGCGGTCTTTACGCCGTCGCGCTGGTATCCGGTCTCACCGATGTCGATCCCGTTACCCTTTCCAGTCTGCGCCTGCATCATATGGGCAAGCTGCCGACCGATATCGTCGTCAACACCATTACGCTGGCCATCCTCGCCAACCTCGGTTTCAAATCAGTGATGGTTCTTGTGATTGGCGGCTGGAATATGGCACGCCACGTCATCGCCGGCATGGGCGCTGTCGGACTCGGGCTGATAGTCGCGTGGGCGGTACTGCGTAGCTTATAATCGATGCCTTTTCCCGCCTGTACACACCATGGAAGCCGAAGCCCTCAACCAGATCGAATCCGCTTTAACAGACTTGGCCGCCCGTGCCACTCAACTCCGGGGGTTTCTTTGACTACGATGTCAAAAAAGACCGGCTCGAAGAAGTCGCCCGCCTGACCGAAGACCCCAACTTCTGGAACGATTCTGCCAACGCCCAGGAAATTGGCCGTGAGCGCAAATCGCTTGAAGATGTCGTGCTGGTGCTGGATCGCATCACGCACGGCCTGAAAGACGGCACCGAACTGTTTGAGCTGGCGCGCATGGAAGACGACGACGACACCCTGTCTGCGGTGCAGTCCGATGTCGGAACCATCGAAAAAGACGTGGCCATGCTGGAATTCCGCCGCATGTTCAACAACCCTGCCGACCCCAGCAATTGCTTTATCGACATCCAGGCCGGTGCAGGCGGCACCGAAGCCTGCGACTGGGCGTCCATGCTGCTGCGGCAATACCTGAAATATTGCGAGCGCAAAGGCTTCAAGACCGAGTTGCTGGAAGAATCCGACGGCGACGTCGCGGGCATCAAATCTGCCAGCATCAAGGTTGAGGGCGAGTATGCATTCGGCACCCTGCGCACCGAAACCGGTGTGCATCGCCTGGTGCGCAAATCACCGTTCGATTCCTCCGGCGGACGCCACACCAGTTTTGCCAGCGTGTTTGTCTACCCCGAAGTGGACGACTCGATCGAAGTCGACATCAACCCCGCCGACCTGCGCGTCGACACCTACCGCGCGTCAGGCGCCGGCGGCCAGCACATCAATAAAACCGACTCCGCCGTACGCATCACGCACGTACCTTCAGGCATTGTCGTGCAATGCCAGAACGACCGCTCACAGCACAAAAACCGCGCCGAAGCGATGTCGATGCTGAAGTCCAAACTATACGAAGCCGAGCTGCGCAAACGCCAGGCCGAACAGGACAAACTCGAAGCCGGAAAATCAGATGTCGGCTGGGGTCACCAGATTCGCAGCTACGTGCTCGACAATTCACGCATCAAAGACTTGCGTACCAATGTCGAAGTCTCCGCTACGCAAAAAGTGCTCGACGGTGACCTCGACATATTCATAGAAGCCAGCTTGAAACAGGGTGTGTAAGTAGACGTTTCCTGCGGATGGAGCGTAGCGTAAATTTTGACCGACCATGCTCTGTGAGCCGACAATAAAACATGTGGATTGATCAGCAGAGATCATGAATTTAAAAGCCACCGCCTAAACCCTAGGCAAGATGACTTGGCAGAGGGTTCCACTACCACAAATTTATTTATTGGACATCAAGATGCCTACTGAACAGGGGGTACTCCAAAGACAAAGTCGAAAGCGAACGGTACGCGGGCTGGCGAGCAATGTGTCACATCGTTTATAATCGTGTCACACACATTTTCTGTTAGGCCATCGATGAAAACCCTGACCATCCGTGAAGCCCGCGAAGGCTTGTCGCACCCCGATCTAATGTTTGCCGACAGTGACGAGGTACTGGTGGTCTGTCGCGGCGAGCCGGTTGCACGAATTTTGCCGGTAACGCCGCGCAAGAATACGTTCCGTTCACTGGCGGCTTTTCGCGCGAGCCAACCCATGCAGGACATTCCAAGCGAGGCTCTCATCCGTGAAGACCGCGACGAGCGCTTTTGATGATCTACGTTGATACCAGCGCACTGGTCAAACGTTATATTCGGGAGCCCGGCAGCGACCCGTTCGATACGTTCTTTCTGAGTCGCGCACCGCTCGGCATCAGTCGGCTCACGATCATCGAAATGCGCTGCGCGCTGGCCCGCAGGCGTCGCGCCAACCAGGTTTCTCCCGAACTTGAAACTCAGGTCCTTGAAGCATTTCGCCTCGATATGCAGGACGGCGCGCTCGTCGTCGCATCCTTCGGCGAAGACGACATGACGCTCGCCTATCACTTGATGGACGAGGTTGGCGCCGTACCGCTACGCACACTGGATGCCTTACACCTTGCCGTCGCCCGCCGCATCACCGCGAAAGCATTCGCCACTGCCGATAAAAATCAGGCCGAGGCCGCCACGCGCCTCGGCTTCACTCTTCACAGCTTTTACTGATTGAAACAATACACATGAACACCGAAAATCTCGCTCCTGTCCTCGACGAAAATCAGATCATTGCCGAGCGCCGCGCCAAACTCGCCGAGATTCGCACGCAGGGCGTCGCCTTCCCCAACGATTTCGACCGGCGCGATTATGCCGACTCACTGGCTGTCGAACACGGCGACAAATCGAAAGAAACGCTGGAGGCCGAAGCAATTAACGTGCAACTCGCCGGTCGCATGATGCTGAAACGCGTTATGGGCAAAGCCAGTTTCGCCAGCCTGCAGGATATGAGCGGACGCATCCAGGTTTACATCTCCAACGACCATGCAGGCACCGAGGTTCACGACGCGTTCAAACATTGGGATCTGGGCGATTTTATTGGTGTAACCGGGGTGCTGTTCAAGACCAACAAGGGTGAACTGACGATCCAGGCAAAATCGATCCGCTTGCTTTCCAAGGCACTGCGCCCGCTTCCGGAAAAGTTTCACGGACTGGCCGATCCGGAACAGCGCGCGCGCCAGCGTTATCTCGACTTGATTACCAACGACGGCGCACGCGAAACATTCATTCGGCGCTCCAAGATCATTCAGGCAATGCGCGAGTTCATGACGGGGAATGGTTTTCTCGAAGTCGAAACGCCGATGATGCATCCTATTCCGGGCGGCGCTGCGGCCAAGCCGTTTGCCACGCACCACAATGCGCTCGACATGGAGTTGTTCCTGCGGATCGCGCCCGAGCTGTATCTGAAGCGACTGGTCGTCGGCGGCTTCGAGAAGGTGTTCGAGATTAACCGCAACTTCCGTAACGAAGGTCTCTCGACCCGGCACAATCCTGAATTCACCATGATGGAATTTTACGAAGCGTATCGCGAATACCGCTATCTGATGGATTACACCGAGTCGCTGATTCGCCATGCGGCCATTGCCGCCACCGGCTCGACCAGCGTGACCTATCAAGGCAATGAGATTGATCTGGCCAGGCCTTTTGATCGCCTGACCATAGTAGATGCCATCCGCAAATATCACCCCGAATACAGCGTGGCACAACTGAATGACCGCGACTGGCTGATCGCCCAGTTCATTGCGGTCAAAGCCAAATATCGGCCACCCGACGGACTCGGCGGCCTGCAACTTTCATTCTTTGAAGAAACCACTGAAGCGCTGCTGATGCAGCCCACCTTCATCATCGACTACCCGGCTGAAGTCTCCCCGCTGGCGCGCCGCTCCGATGCGCACCCTGAAATCACTGAACGCTTCGAGCTATTCATCACTGGCCGTGAAATGGCGAATGGATTTTCCGAGCTGAATGACGCCGAGGATCAGGCCGAGCGATTCATGGAGCAGGTGCGACAGAAAGAAGCGGGCGACGAAGAAGCCATGCATTACGACGCCGATTACATCCGTGCGCTGGAACACGGCCTGCCGCCCACCGGCGGTTGCGGTATCGGCATCGATCGACTGGTAATGTTGCTGACCGATGCGCCGTCAATCCGGGATGTGATTCTGTTCCCGCAGATGCGGCGCGAAGCTTAATAAAAATTATTTGCTCGAAGGGCGCGAAGGGTCACACAGTAAATCAAACCCGCGTCCTTCGTGGAAAAACAGTTCTTCTACGTGCGTGTGGCAAACAACGCCCGCACCCGTTCCAGGTCTTCCGCCGTATCCACCCCCGGCGCGGGCGCATTTTCGGTAATGCCCAGGCTAATCCGGTAACCGTGCCAGAGCACGCGTAACTGTTCGAGCATCTCGATATTTTCCAGCGGCGACGGTATGAGGCTGGCGTAGGTGCGCAGGAAGCCTGCACGGTAGGCGTAGAGGCCGATATGGCGCAGCGGTTTTGATTCGGTCCCCATTGGCACACCAGCAGCCATCGCATCACGCGGCCACGGGATGGGCGCGCGGCTGAAATACAGCGCGTAGCCTTGCGCATTGGTCACGACCTTGACCACATTCGGGTTGATGAAGTCGGCGTGCGACTCGATGGCATGCGCGAGCGTCGCGATGACGGCATCGGTATGTGTCGCCAATTGCGTCGCCACATCCCGGATCAGCGCAGGATCGATCAGCGGTTCGTCGCCTTGTACGTTGACCACCAGCGTGTCGTCGTGCCAGCCCAGCGTTTCGACGACCTCAACCAGCCGCTCGGTACCAGACGCATGATCCGGCGAGGTCATGATGGCGTGCTGCCCGGCGGCTCGCACCACGCGCTCTACCCGCGCATCGTCAGTCGCTACCACTACCGATTCGGCACCCGATTCAAGCGCACGTTCGAGCACATGCAGCACCATCGGTTTACCGCCAATATCGGCCAGCGGCTTGCCCGGCAAACGGCTGGACGCATAACGCGCGGGGATCACGACGCGGAATTGCATTAGCGCCACGTTTTCATCCACCCACTTGCTCGCCAGCGTCCAGTCGGCGCGCTTCTTCCGGCAGCATCACGGGAATGTCGTCAGTGATCGGATAAGCAATACGACAGGCCGGGCAGAGCAGCTCCTGGCTGTCCTTGCGATAAGTAAGGCCGCTTTTGCACACGGGGCAGACCAGGATTTCGAGCAGTTTGTGATTCATCGACGTTACCTATTATCGTGGGTGTGCGGTTGCGGCAGGGTGGTGCGCCGACTTGAGACGATCCTCCAGAAACTGGATAAACGCGGCCTCGGGTCGTGCCTCCAGTTCCAGCGCCCACCAATCTGGCTGCGCGAACGCCAAGCATTTTACCGCGTCTTTCTCGGTCATCACGACGCGTGCCGCTGCCGGAATATCGTCCGCTTGGTAGCGGTGATGGTCGGAAAATATTTTTGTCCTGAAATCCCAACCCAGCCTGGTCAGCATGTCAAAAAATCCCTGCGGCTGCCCGATGCCAGTGGCGGCCAGCCAATCGCTGCTGGGCAAATCGACAATATCCACTTTATGGTCTGGCTGCGTCAGCGCATAGGCTTTACCCAGGGCAAATTCAGCCTGGTAAGACGCGACAGGCAGATTATTCACGGGCGTGTCGCCGCGCCGAATCTGCACCAGCGCATCCACGGTTTCAAGCCGGGATGCGGGTTCGCGCAACGGCCCGGCGGGAAGCGGCAGGCCGTTGCCCAGCCCGCTGCGCGCATCCAGCACCGCCAGCTCCAGATCGCGATGCAGCCGGTAATGCTGCAAACCGTCATCCGCAACAATGATGTCGATCCCCGGATGCCGCGCCAGCAAGGTGCGGGCAGCCTGCACACGGTCACGCCCCACCACCACCGGCGCACTCGTTTTGTAATGGATCAAGAGCGGTTCATCGCCCACCACCGCCGGATCACTCTGGGTATGCACTTCGACTGCGCCCATCGCCGACCCGCCATAACCACGGCTGACCACACCGGGACGGTATCCGTGCTGGCTCAGCCAGTTGACCAGCCAGATGACCAGCGGCGTCTTGCCGCTGCCGCCGGCGGTGATATTGCCGACGATGACAACCGGCACGCCGACTGCAAATGATGGCCTCCAGCTGCGTCGATATGCCAGTCGCCGCATCCAGACGACGAAGGCGAACAGACCCGCCACAGGCAATAACAGCAGACTGGGCAGCGTCAGTCGTGTCCAGCGGGATGGGAGATTGAACATTGTGGCAACGCCACCGACTAGATTGATTGAGCTTAGAGTGATTGAACCCGGATTTATTGAGCGGTTTGCGTGGCGAAGGTAATGCGGGAGATACCGACGCGGCGCGCGGCTTCCATCACGTTGATGACAGACTGATGCGTCGCCTTCGCGTCGGCATTAATGACCACGACCTGATCCGCATCCTGCCCGGCGGCGCGTTTCAGGGCCTCGGCCAGCGTGTCCACCGAACCCGTAGCGAGTGCCGTTGCATTGATCTGATACGTGCCACTCGCATCCACCGCCACCTCGATCTGCTTGGGCTTGTTCGGTGTCTGCTCAGCCCCGCTGGTCGGCAGATTGATTTTCAGTTCGGCGAAACGCGCGTAAGTGGTGGTCACCATCAAAAAAATCAGGATCACCAAGAGCACGTCAATCAGCGGAATCAGATTGATTTCCGGATCGTCCCGTTTTTGCCCACGCTGGAAATTCATGTGCAAGTCCTATTTACGGTCGCCGTGAACAATCTCGACCAGCTTGATCGCCTGCTGCTCCATCTCCACCACCAGCGTATCGACCTTGGAACGATAGAAACGATAGAAAATCATCGATGGGATCGCCACAATCAGGCCGAACGCCGTGTTGTACAGCGCGACCGAGATACCGTGCGCAAGCACGCCAGGATTACCACCCGACGGGGTTTGCGAACCGAAAATCTCAACCATACCAATGACGGTGCCGAGCAGCCCAAGCAAGGGGGCGATGCTGGCGATAGTGCCCAGCGTAGTCAAAAAACGTTCAAGGTCATGCGTCACGGCGCGGCCCGCTTCCTCTATCGATTCCTTCATCACCTCACGCGTGTTGTGCGCGTTTTTAAGTCCGGTAGAAAAAATACGGCCCAGCAGAGAATTGTCATTCAGTTTATTTAACAAATCCGGGGTGACGCCACGGCTCTGAAAATCTTTGACCGTCGCAGCCAGCAAGTCAGACGGCGCGACCTCCCGGATTCGCAGTGAATACGCGCGTTCGATAATGACGGCAACGGCAAGGATGGATGCCAAGATCAGCGGCCAGATCGGCCAGCCAGCAGCTTCGATAAGAGCAAGCACAGGGAACAACTCCATATAAAACTTTCAAGAGCCGAAATGTAGCGCTCTCCTGCCCGTTTCCGCAAGCGTTCTCTACGAATGATTTTCTAATCGGGCCGCGCCACGCTGCAAGACCAACCGGGGACTGTTGAGTTCTCCACAGATGTTGTGGATAACTCTGTGTGAATCCCCGATCCTGACCGCTAAGCCGTCGTAAATAAAGAGGTTTTTATTTGGCACAAAAAATAACCGTTTAATAAAATTTATTAAAATCAGATGCTTACCAATAAACGTTTTCGTCAAGGGCTAATGTCATCTTGTCACAAAATAAATACATTGACGGTGGATTAAAACCGCTATGCTGCACGCCATGAAGCCCACACGCACGCCGCAAACGGCCTTGAATTTTGACCCGGTCACGCCTGAAAAGCATGTCAATCCACCATCCAGCCAAGCACCTGATTCGCCGTCCCTGACACAAAAAAACGTACCCAACGAGCCGCCCGTACTCACCGTCAGCGAGCTTAACCGCATGGCTCGGCGCGCACTGGAATCACAGCTACCGCTGCTTTGGGTAGAAGGCGAAATATCCAATTTCACTGCGGCGGTTTCGGGTCACTGGTATTTCTCACTAAAAGACGCTGCGGCTCAAGTCCGCTGCGTGATGTTTCGCGGTCGCAATCAGTTAGCCGGTTTCACCCCGGCCAATGGCGATCATGTTGAAATTCGCGCTTTGCCTTCGCTGTATGAAGCGCGCGGCGAATTCCAGATGGGGGTCGAAACCATGCGCCGCGCGGGTGCCGGACGCTTGTACGAGGCCTTTCTCAAACTCAAGGCCAAGCTCGAAACGGAAGGCCTGTTTGACCCCGCAAAAAAACGCGCCCTGCCGTTATTCCCACGCCGCCTCGGCATTGTGACCTCGCCGCAGGCCGCAGCCTTGCACGATGTGCTGACCGCGCTGGCGCGACGTATGCCGGGCTTGCCCGTGATCCTCTACCCCACGCCGGTGCAAGGCAATGAAGCAGGCGCACAGATCGCCGCTGCGATTCGTCTCGCGGGGCAGCGCGCAGAATGCGATGTGCTACTGGTGTGTCGGGGCGGCGGTGCGCTGGAGGATTTATGGGCGTTCAACGACGAAGCCGTCGCCCGTGCCATCGCTGCCAGCCCGATGCCCGTGGTGAGCGGCGTGGGGCATGAAACCGACTTTACGCTGGCCGATTTTGCCGCCGACGTGCGCGCACCCACACCCACCGCAGCAGCCGAGCTTGCCAGCCCGGAACGGCGTGACTTGCGCCAGGCCCTGCAACAGCACCAGACCCTGCTTACCCGCAGCATGGCACGCATCTGCAATACCCAGATGCAGCGCCTGGATTATCTGTCTCGAAGTTTGATCCACCCTGCCGACCAGCTCCGCCGCCAGCACGAAGGTCTCGCGCAGCAGGCCAAGCGCATGAAGCACGCGATGCACACGCTGCACGACAGAAAAATGTCACGCGTGCGATTGCTTGGCATGCGTCTGCCCCTGCTCTCCACGCAACTGGGTCATCAGCAGCAAAAGCTGGCCAACGCGCAGATCCGGCTTCGCCGCGCGCCGCAGGATAGTTTGGTGCAACGCCACCAACACCTCGACCGGCTCGCCAGCAACCTCGCCCACCTCAATCCGGAGGGCGTGCTGGCGCGTGGCTATGGTCTGGTCGAAAGTGACGTCGGGAAAATTGTGCGGGATGCAGCCACACTCAAGCCAGGCGACTCGCTGACCTTGCGCTTCCATCGCGGCAGTGCGCAGAGCATCGTCAAATCCACCACTACGGATTGACTGCTACCGCTCCAGGTGACGCTGCACCCTGGCCAGACCTTGCACTTCCAGATCGTCCGCCAGACAATCCAGTTCAACCGCCTCCGGCCACGAACGCAACCAGGTAAGCTGGCGCTTGGCCAATTGCCGGGTGGCCGCGATGCCCTTTTCGCGCAAGCTATTCATATCAATCTGGCCATCGAGATATTCCCAGGCCTGCCGATACCCCACGCAGCGCATCGCCGTCATGTGCGGATGCAAAGCATGCTCGCGGCGCAGCGCGGCGACTTCATCCAGCAAACCGGCGGACAACATAGCATCAAACCGCGCAGCAATACGCTGATGCAACACGCTACGGTCGGATGGAATCAGCGCTAGTTGCAACACGCGATACGGCAAGACTGATTGCGTCTGCGTCATCAGCGATGACATGGTTTGGCCGCTCAGGCGAAAGACTTCCAGCGCACGCTGAATACGCTGCGCGTCGGTTGGTTCGAGACGCGCCGCTGTCGGCGGGTCACATTGCGCCAATTGGGCATGGAGCGCAGGCCAGCCCTGTGCTGCCGCCTCCCGCTCAATCGCAGCCCGAACCTCGGGATCGGCTTGCGGCAGATCGTCGAGACCCTGCAGCAAGGCACGAAAATACAGCATCGTGCCGCCCACCAGCAGCGGCACCTTGCCGCGCGCGGTGATGTCCCGCATCAAGTCGAGCGCATCCGCACAAAACGCCGCCGCCGAATACGCCTCGGTCGGCTCGCGAATATTCAGCAAATGATGCGGCGCCAGCGCCAGCGTGGCCGCATCTGGTTTGGCCGTGCCGATATCCATGCCGCGATAGACCAGCGCGGAATCGACACTGATGATTTCAAGCGGCAAGGCTTGTACCAGACTCACCGCAAGCCCGGTCTTGCCCGAAGCAGTCGGCCCCATGATAAAAATAACGGGCGGATGAGCACCCGTAGTGCTGGCTGTCACGATGCCTGAAGCGCCGAGCGGATTGCCCAGCGCAATTTTGTGGACGTTGAGCGCGGATTGCTTCTCTGCTCTTCGGGCGATGGCCGCAGCGGGCCGGGGGCAACGCTCGAATACATTCCCGAGCGGAGAAACTTTTCAAATGATTGCTCGACACGCCGGTCCTCGCCGGAATGAAAAGCCATAACCGCCACCCGCGCACCGGGTTTCATACACCAGGGCAGCACTTCTAAAAAGCGATCCAGCACGCCGAACTCATCGTTGACGGCGATACGCAATGCCTGAAAAGTACGTGCCAGGGTTTTTTTATGCGTCGCCGTTTCCTGAAGCCCATTGAGCGCGGCGCGCACAAGCTCGGCCAGTTGCCGGGTGGTCGTAATCGGTGACGCACTTGTTTTTATTGCCTGCGCAATCAACTCGGCATGGGGTTCATCCGCATTCTTGGTCAGCAATTCGGCCAATGCCTGAGCCGTAATCGACTGCAACAACGCTGTTGCAGACATCCCGCGCATAGGGTTTAAGCGCAGGTCGAGCGGGCCATCGTTTTTGTAGGAAAAGCCGCGCGCAGGATCATCAAGCTGCATTGACGACACGCCAAGATCGGCGAGGATGCAGTCAAACCCGCCGCCCGCTTCCGGCAGCAGTTGCGCGATGCCGGCAAAATTCATTTTGTGGATGACCAGCTCCGCCTCCGAAAACCCCTGCCCGCGCAAGCGCGCCATTGTGCGCGGCAGCTCAATCGAATCCACATCCACGGCAAACAACCTGCCGCCAGGCAAAAGCCGGGGCAAAATCGCCCGAGTGTGGCCGCCAAAACCCAGCGTCGCATCCAGGCCGGTTTCACCGGGCTGGGGATTCAGAATCGCGAGAATTTCATCTACACAAATCGAACGATGCATCCCAGCCGGGGTCTGACCGCGGGCAATCACCTTTTCTACATCAGCAGCAAACTTTTGCGGATTCAGTTCCTTGTATTTTTCTTCGAACTTGCGGGGGTGCGTGTTGCGGTATCGTTTGCGGCGTACGTGGGAAGGCGGTGTTTCTATCGACATACTTTTAAGGCCTGGGTGTATGGACTGGGCAAAGAAAGAAAACTCAATGAGTTTCCATAAGCGCGCGCCTGCATCACCTTGGCTACGCGCAGACGCACAATTTTCGGTATCCTACGCCCATCCGCTCATAAACAATCAATCTCAACTCAAGGAACAAGCATGAAAACAAGAACTGCCATCGCCAGCATTGTCATGATGATAGGTGCATGTGGAACCGCATTGGCCGACGACATCAACGCCGCCGTGGCTGAAAAACTCGTCGTTTCGCTGGGCATGGAAAAGTCCCTGGACTCGGCCATCGAGCAGCGGGTGGATGCCCAGCTCAAACAGAAAATGGAGCTGAGCCCCTACAAGGATGTTATGACCAAGTTTTATGGCAAGTACATGAGTTACAACAGCCTGAAACCTGAACTGACCACGATGGTTAGCCAGACTTTCTCCAAAAAAGAGATGGAAGACATCGCTGCGTTTTACGACACGCCCACCGGCAAGAAAATGATTGCCAAGATGCCGGAAATCGTCAGCAAGGCTGCCAAATCAGGTGCGGATCGGGCTGAAGCGAATCTTGATGACATGGTCGTCATGATCAAATCATCCAACCTCAAAGGCCGTGGCGGTATGTAAGCCGCCCGTGATGAAGCCCCGGGTTAAATGTAGCGTTTCTGCTCGCTGCGTTTGCCCGGCAGCTTTTTCATGATAACCACGCCTTTGCACGGCTCCAGATCGTCAATCGGCAAATTAGGATAAATCGGATTCAACGGCTTCAACATCCAGCCGTCTTCATGCTGCACCACCTGGCGGAAGATATATTCCTCATTCACAAACGCCACCACATACGAGCCGCTCTTCACCAGCCCGGACGGCTCGACCACAATGATTTCGCCCTCCTCAAACTCCGGCAACATCGAATCCCCCAGCACCATCAGCGCATACGGCTCGGCGCTGGAGCAATTACTGGCTTCGTTGATGTCCTGGATGGGGATGGTTTTACGTTCGTTGCGCTCGTTCATGACACTCTCGCTTATTCAATAAGGCAAAGCTTATATATAAAAGGTCGCCAAGCAAAATAAATCCGTCATCGCACCAAGGGTAAGTGGAGTGATTTTTATCGGCAGTACTTCTGCATTCATGGTTCGGTTGGGCTACGAGAACACACATTTCGATAAGCCACTTGCCACTCATAACGTCACCCGTTAACATAGATCATGATTGAATCGTTCCGATGCAAAGACACGCGGGCGCTGTTCGAAAACAAACGCATAGCGCGTTTCGTTAACATCGAACAGGTCGCGCGGCGCAAACTGAAGCAATTGCATGCCGCAAATAGCCTCATGTTTTTGCGGGTTCCGCCGCAAAACCGGCTGGAAGCGCTGAAGGGCAACCGTAAAGGACAATGGAGCATTCGCATCAACGATCAATGGCGCCTGTGTTTTGAATGGCGCGACGGCTCGGCGATGAATGTCGAAATTGTGGATTACCACTGAAAGGCGACGATGATGAAAAAATTGGAACTGGTCACCCCCGGCGAAATCCTGCTGGAAGAATGGCTCAAGCCGTTAGGCGTAAGTCAATACCGACTCGCAGTTGAAATCGGCGTATCACCGCGCCGAATCAATGAGATTGCTCACGGCAAGCGCGCCATCACCGCCGATACCGCATTGCGGCTGGCGCGCTTCTTTGGAACCGATGCGCAATCCTGGCTCAACCTGCAATCGCATTACGACATGGAAAAAGCAGAGGTTGAAACCGGCAGTGCGCTGCAAAAAATCATTCCGTGGTCTGAGCGGGCAGCGGCTTGATTTTGATGGCTCTTGTCGACCCATTTCAGCCAGTCGTAGTTTGCTCTTTGAATGTCCGTGAACAGAAGGCAGCGGCCTTCCGTAACGGACGCCACCAGGTTTCAAGCGTTAGAATGCTTATAGCGCATTCTTCTTATTCCGAGCCTGACACCCTGGATTTTCCGTAAGTAAGCCATGAAATATCTATCGAGCGACGACCGCGAACGTCATAAGCGTAAGCTTAACCGGCTTGTACGAACGCTCGCCAAATTAACACGCGCTCGACGTAGTCACAAAAGACAGAAGCTGCATGACCCAAACCACCTTCCTGCACTGCGCATCTATGCCCCACAGGCGATTGATGCCTACAATCACGGACGGCGCAGCGAATTGGCAACATTCCTGGCCGCACTGCGGGAGCATTTTCGCGATACACCAGATCGCACCCTTTTGATTGACTTCTCAAGGACAAAACAATTTGTCGCTAGCGGAACGTTACTGCTTTATGCGGAACTCACCCGCCTGATCGAATATCGCCATAACTCCGTTAAAGTCCGCTGTACGGCACCGGCCAATGACCGCGCCAGCCAAGTTTTGGAACAGATCGGAGTCTACAACCTGTGCAGCCATCGGTCACATGGCACACCAACACGGCATGATGTTGTCCATTGGCGCGTAGCACGCGGTCACTTGGTTGATAACACTATCTGTGCTCCCGTGATCGAAGCATTTGAGGGTCAGTTGGCTACCCCTCTCGTGGATGGGCTGCTAGGCGGACTGGCGGAGGCTATGGCTAATGCCGTCCATCACGCCTATGATGGTGCCCGTGACGACGGGCTGAACTACACTGATATGCGTGACTGGTGGATGTTTTCCCAGAAAAAAGACGGCCACCTAAGCGTAGTGTTTTGCGACCTCGGAATTGGCATCCCAGCGACTCTTCCGATCAAACGACCCTGGCTAATCAAACAGATGGAAAAGTTTGGACTCCCCGTCAATGATGCGAACTGCATCAGGGAGGCCATCAATGAAGGCCGTAGTCAGACCGGTCTGCCAGGTCGAGGCCATGGTCTGGGTAATATCATCGACGTAGTTGAGAAGGTTCATCACGGCACGGCTATTGTATCCAGCAACCGGGGATACTATCGTTCAAAAGAAGGTACAGCGAGTTTAGACAATTATCGGGATAGCCTTATGGGTACATTGATATATTGGGACGTACCTCTGCAAGAAGCGTCGCTCGTGAGCGAGGTTTGATAAATGGAGCAACAAATTGTGATCAGCATTGCAAAAGATTTCGGCCGCTACCCGGCCGGTCGCTATTTAGCGGACGGTCCCTATAGCGGTCAGGCTTTCCGCGAAAAACTTTTGGTGCCGGCGCTTAACCGCAGCAACGGGGCTGTATGCATTGAACTCGACGGCGCACGTGGTTTGGCATCTTCTTTTCTCGAGGAGGCGTTCGGCGGACTGGTGCGCGAAGGATTTGATCCGCAAACTCTGCTAGAGCGGTTGCAATTGCAGAGCGATGACCCCACTCTTGTCCAGGAAATTAAAGAATATATTTCTAGCCAATCTAGTGCAGGTTCCCACTAGGGATGTCCGAAGTATGCAGTGACGGTTGGACCAATGCGGTAAGTTGGGGCTTGATATTCTTGGGCTGGTTTGTCGTTCACAAAACCACCCTCAGGCAAGAGCGCCGCAAGGAAAAGCGGGAGGCCACTCATAAAGTTTGCATTGAGCTGCGTGAGTTAGAACGCTTAGCAATAAATTTCCATGTCGCGCAGGAACACGACAGTAGAAATGCGACTGACTTGCGACAGAGCGTCGTACGACTGATCCGCCAACTTCAACGAGCACCACTGACAGAACTAGAAATTCCTAATCGGAGTTTAATCCTGCTTCGTCAAAGCATAACGCGCAATAATGCAGACCCAAGTGATTTTTCGGCTCAAGCTCCTGATAGCGACTTAGTACGAAATATACGAGATGTCACATCTGACCTGATCGAAGTTATCGAGGATGGCCGCGAGAGGAAGTGGGAATAACTGCGCCGCTTTTCAGCGCTCCACTGTTTCAGCCGACGTTAAAAAAATAATTTAGTCAATCGATCGCAGCCATTTACAGATGGCTGCTGTCCACCATAGAACAGACTTTCGACGAACATGCCCCAACCGTCTCTTCCTGGCCGAATTGAGCCAGCCGTAACCAGCCCAACCTGCCCTGCCCTGCCGCACGCAATCTCATCAAACAGCGCGACCACATTCAACGCCCGCGCATGAACATCGCATCCAGCTCGCGCATCCCCATCTGAAACCAGGTGGGGCGACCGTGGTTGCACTGTCCGGCGCGTTCGGTGGCTTCCATTTCGCGCAGCAATGCATTCATTTCTGGGATTGTCAGGCGGCGGTTGGCTCGCACTGCGCCGTGGCACGCCAGCGTTGCCAGCAGTTCATTGCGGCGCTCATTCAGCAAACGCGCCACGCCGAATTCGGCCACTTCGCGTAACAAGGTGCGGGTGAGATCAACCGGGTCGGCATCTTTCAGCAGCCACGGCACCGAGCGCACGGCCACCGAGGTGGGCGAGCTGATGGTCAACTCAAAACCGATTGCGGCGAGTTGTTCAAGGTATGGTTCGATTTCGCCCAGGTCACGCGCATCGACCGTGAGGCTCACCGGAATCAGCAGGGTTTGTGCGGGCACGGCGCGCGCATCCAGAGCGGTTTTGAGCTTTTCGTAGACCACGCGCTCATGCGCGGCGTGCATGTCCACCAGCACCAGACCCTGGGCGTTTTGCGCGAGGACATACACGCCATGCAACTGCCCCAGTGCGTAACCCAGGGGCGGCGCATCTTCAGGCGATGACTGAAGATCATCCGCTGAGCTTTTATGTCCTTCCGTAAGCGGCGCGCGGTCTTGATGATGCGCTGCAAGCGGCGCATAGAACGCCATCGCCTCCGAAACGTGCAGCGGCATCGCCGTTTGCCGGGGCTGAAAATAGTTTTGCGGCGCAACATTCGATTGAGACGGCACAGACGAGGCGGTCTGTATGGAGTCGGCCACACCTGACAGCACACGCTCGACCGCGTGGAACAGAAACTGATGAATCCCGCGTCCATCCCGGAAACGAATCTCGGTTTTGGCGGGATGCACGTTCACGTCCACGCTCTCGGGCGGCAGCGTAATGAACAAACAATAGCCGGGCTGTAACTGGTGATGCAGCACATCGCGATACGCAACTTTCAGCGCATGCATGATGAGCTTGTCGCGCACATAGCGGCCATTGACGAAGCAATGCTGGTTATCGCGACTACTGTTCGCCGCCGACGGACGAATCACCCAGCCCGTTACGCGCAAATCAGCGGCGGCAGCTTCGACCTGAATCGACGCTTGCTCAAAGGCCTCGCCCAGCACATTGCGGCAACGCGCTGAGGCGGGTTCGCTGCCATAGCGCGCCAGCACTCTTCCGTTGTGGGTCAGCGTCCATGCGACATCGTTTCTTACCAGGGCCAGCCGCCGCATGGCTTCGGCACAGTGCGCGTATTCGGTGGCTTCGGTTTTGAGAAACTTGCGCCGGGCCGGGGTATTAAAAAACAAATCCTCCGCGTCGATGACCGTTCCTACCGCCAACGCAGCGGGACTGGGTTCACTCGATTGACCCCCTTCCACGCTCACGCTCCAGGCATGGCTATCGTCTTGTGACCGGCTGGTGAGACTGAGCCGCGACACCGCAGCAATCGAGGCCAGCGCCTCACCACGAAAGCCCAGACTCACCACCCGTTCCAGGTCTTCCAGGCTGCCGATTTTGCTGGTGGCGTGGCGCGCCAAAGCCAGTGGCAACTCGGCGCGGGCGATGCCGCAACCGTTATCAGTAATGCGAATGCGCTTGATGCCGCCCTGCTCCAGATCGACGCGGATCTCGGTCGCACCCGCGTCCAGGCTATTTTCCAGCAGCTCCTTCAATGCCGCAGCGGGGCGCTCGACCACCTCACCCGCAGCGATTTGCGAAATCAGCAGATCGGGAAGAATGCGAATGCTCATAGCACTGGCGTGAAGGCCACGCCACGCCGGGCAGCCATCGCGCGCCCGAGTTGTTCCAGATCGGCAGCGCTTAAAATCTGTTTCGCCAGCGGCAATACGCGTTCGTTTTCAAACTCGAGATGACTGCGATTGAGCGCAATGAAGCGTTCGACAAGGGCTGCATTCAACGCAGGCGCTACACCCTGTGCCAGCGCTTGCAGCGGTGGGTGCAGCGCACGCCACAACTGCGCCAGGTCGTCGTGTTCGCGGGTCAGAGGCTCGACCAGATCGCACCATTCACCGCCGCCCGCCCGTTCCAGCAGCGGAAACAGATTGCGCTCTTCATCGTCGTGGTGGTGAACGGCTGCCGTGTCAAAGTAATTCAGGATCGCGCGCGCGGCCTGTTGCGCCTGCACGTCGCTCCCGTGTTGGGGCAGATGTCGCAACAGCTTTTCCAGCGTCGCACATTGCTTTTCGATGCGACCGTGGCAGGCCAGCAACACTCCCAGCGGTTGATCGAAACCGGGGGCAATCTCACCCCGCACATCTCCGATCTTCAATTCTGTGTCAACCGGGTGCGTGCCGTGGCGGGCAGTTTGGCAAAATATTTTTTGATCCCGGTCACGATCGCATCTGCGAGTTTGTCCTGGTAGGCATCATCGTTCAGACGGCGTTCTTCTTCGGGGTTCGAGATAAATGCGGTTTCAACCAGAATGGACGGAATATCCGGTGCCTTCAGCACCGCGAAACCGGCCTGTTCAACGTCGTTTTTGTGCAGCGTGTTGATCCCGCCGATTTCTCGCAACACCGAACGCGCAAGTTTCAATCCATCGTTAATCGTTGCAGTCTGAGACAGGTCGATCAGGGTGCGTTTGAGAAACTCATCCTTGACGTCGATATTGATGCCGCCGATCAAGTCGGCCTCGTTTTCTTTCTTCGCCAGCCAGCGCGCCGCCGCTGAAGTCGCACCGTGTTCCGACAGGGCAAAGACCGACGAACCGCGCGCTTCGGGACGGATAAAGGCATCGGCATGGATCGACACGAACAGGTCAGCCTTGAACCCGCGCGCCTTGGTGACGCGCCCGGCTAGCGGAATGAAATAATCGCCGTCACGCACCAGGATGCCGCGCAGCCCCTCTTCCGCATCGATCTTGTCTTTGACCCGTCGTGCAATCGCCAGCGTCACATTTTTTTCATACGTGCCCGTTGCGCCTTTGGCACCCGAATCCTCGCCGCCATGCCCCGCGTCAATCGCCACCGTCATCATGCGTCGCCTGATGATGACAGCGGGCTTGCTCGACTCTTTGCCTGACTCGACTTTGGCCGGATTGAGCTTGGGAGAATCGGGCTTGACCGCTAGCGCTCCAACCCCATCGAGAGCGGTGTCGGGCTTGGCTGGTTCAGCCGCAACCGACACCTGATCCGGCTTTTTGCCAGCACCCAATTGCGCCAGCGCATCGGGCGGTTGTTCGGGATATAAATCCAGCACCAGCCGATGGCCGTATTCGCCCACCGGCTTCAACTGAAACAGCGAAGGTTTGATCGGTGTTTTAAGCTCCAGCACCAGCCGCATCACGCCCGGGCGATTGACACCAACGCGCACCGACGTGACATAGGGATCGCTGTTGCCAACCTTGCTCACCAGATCAAGCAGCATCGCGCTGGACTCCACGCCTTCCAGATCGAGCACCAGACGTTCTGGTTTCGCCAGCATGAAATATTTGAACGCAATCGCCTGTGGCGCTTCCAGCGTGAGCCGGGTGTAATCCGGCGAAGGCCACAGCCGTGCGGCGGACACCTGCACGGCGTCTGCCGTTGTCGAAACGAACAATGACGACAGCGCCATCACGACCGGCACAATAAAATTCAATCCTCGGTGCAACATGCTTTCAAACATTCTCTTCCTGGTGCCGTTTCGGCCACAATTTCAGCGTCACGTCCTTCGTCATTCACACTGAGCCGGATCCGCATATCGGGCGGCGGCAACAGCCCCGCAGCCTTCTCGGGCCATTCGACCAGACTGACCATCTGCCCGTCGGCCACCTCGCGAAAACCCGCATCCAGCCACTCGCGTGGGTCAGTCATGCGATACAGGTCGAAATGATACAACTCAAAGCCGGGCACGTTATAGATTTCGCTCAAGGTATAGGTCGGGCTTTTCACCCGCCCGACGTAGCCCAATGCCCGCAGCACACCCCGCACCAGCGTGGTTTTCCCCGCACCCAGGTCGCCTTCGAGAAACAGCGTCATCCCCGCACGCAAGCCGCGCGCGATGGTGGCTCCTAGTTCAAGTGTAGACGCCTCATCCGGCAATATCCTGTGACAGGACTTGGTATCATCAAACTCATGCATGATTTAAACGCACTCGCACGGCAAATCAAACACTGGGGAACCGAGCTCGGCTTCGCTGCGGTAGGGATTGCGGGCTGCGACCTGTCGGAGGCTGAAGTGGGCTTGCAGCAGTGGCTGGATAAAGGCTTTCATGGTGAGATGGATTATATGGCGGCACACGGCACCAAGCGTAGCCATCCCGCAGAACTGATTCCCGGCACGCAACGCATCATCAGCGCCCGGCTGGATTATTTCCCGCCTGAGTCAGCCACACCCGAATCAGTACTGAATGACCCCGATGCCGCCTACATCGCCCGCTACGCACTGGGACGCGATTATCACAAGGTTCTGCGTGCCCGCCTGCAACAACTGGCCGACCGGATACAGGCCGAAACGGGCGGCCATCATTACCGCGTATTCACCGACAGCGCACCTGTACTCGAAGTCGAACTGGCCAGCCAGTCCGGCCTCGGCTGGCGCGGCAAACACACGCTCCTGCTCAACCGCGCGCATGGTTCGTGGTTTTTCCTCGGCGAAATCTACACCGATCTGGCGCTGCCGATTGACCCCCCCGAATCCGACCACTGCGGCAGTTGCCATGCCTGCATCGACATCTGCCCCACCGCCGCCATCGTTGCGCCGTATCAGCTGGATGCACGACGTTGCATTTCCTATCTCACCATCGAACACAAAAGCAGCATCCCGGAAGTATTTCGCCCGCTAATCGGCAACCGCATCTACGGCTGCGACGACTGCCAGCTGGTGTGCCCGTGGAACCGTTTTGCAAAGACCTCGGAACTCGCCGACTTCAGCGTTCGCAATGGCCTCGACAGCGCAGGCCTAATTGAACTGTTTGCCTGGAGCGAGGCCGATTTCAATGATCGCCTGGCCGGTTCCGCCATCCGCCGCATCGGCCATGAACGCTGGCTGCGCAACATCGCAGTGGCGCTGGGCAATGCGCCGACGTCAACAATTTCAAAGTCCGCGCTGGCAGCGCGAAGCGACCATCCTTCTGCACTGGTGCGTGAGCATGTCGGCTGGGCACTTGCCCGTCAACAGGCACCGCTTTAAGCACACCCAGTTACATGGTACTTCGTCCCGCCGAATGCCACAGGTAAAATAGAGCGCTGCTCATTACGATAATTTGCCCGCCATGTCTGAAAATACACGCTCACCCATCGGCGTATTCGATTCCGGTATCGGCGGCCTCACTGTTGTGCGCGCCTTGATGGAGCGTTTGCCCTTTGAGAACATCGTGTATTTTGGCGACACCGCTCGCGTGCCCTACGGCGTGAAATCGGTCGACACCATTACGCATTACACGGCTGAAATCACCCGCTTTCTGCTGGAAAAAGACGTCAAGCTGCTGGTCATCGCCTGCAATACCATGGCGGCTGTTGCGGCGCAGGTGGTCAAGGACATGTCGCCTGTGCCAGTGCTGGATGTGATCGATGCCGGCGCGGTTTCCGCTCGCCACGGCAAAAAAATCGGCGTCATCGGCACGCCCACCACCATCAACAGCAATGCCTATGCACGCGCCATTCACGACTATGCGCCCGACTCGCGCATCCACTCGCAGGCCTGTGCGCTGTTTGTGCCGCTGGTTGAGGAAGGCTGGCTCGACCACGAAGTCACGCGACTGACCGCTGAGGATTATCTGAAACCGCTGCTGGCCGAACACATCGACACGCTGGTGCTGGGATGCACCCACTATCCGCTACTCAAACCGCTATTGAGTCGAATTGTCGGCGCTGAAGTTCAACTGGTGGACTCCGCTGAAGCCATGGCCGAACAGGTCGCCGAAACACTGGCTGAGAAACAGCTTGCCAACACCGACCACGCCAGGCCGCGCTACGATTTTTACGTCACCGACCTGCCACTGCGCTTTCAGACTATCGGCGAGCGTTTTCTGGGGCGCACGCTGGAGAACGTGCACGTGGTGAAGTGGTAATAACCTGTAATTGACTCGATCAGCCGGAATGTATAGACTACGTTTAAACATTAACCGGGGGTGCCATCATGTCTGTTGCGATACTCGATATAAAACAATGGGGCAATAATCTCGGCGTGCGGCTTCCTGCCGCAGTTGCAAAAGCCGCGCATCTCCGCGTAGACCAGCGGGTACGGGTAGTCGTCGAAGACGGGCGCGTCATCATTACCCCGGATGAACCAGCGGCGCTCACGCTAGAGCAACGTCTGGCGTTGTATGACCGCGACCGCCATGGCGGTGAGGTCATGTGCCCCGAACCCGTCGGCGCAGAGAAATGGTAAAAAAACCGGCTCCGGCCAAGTGGGTGCCCGAACGTCAGGACGTGATCTGGATAGATTGCAACCCGCAGGCAGGTCGGGAAATGAAAGACGTCCACCCATTCCTCGTGTTATCGCCGCGCATTTTCAACGAGAAAACTTCACTTGTGATTGGGCTGCCGATGACCACGGCTGTCTATAACGCCGACAATCCGTTCGCCGTTGCAGTGGGTAAAGCATCCGGGCACCGGACCGGGAAAACCAGTTATGTCTTGTGTCATCAACCGAAATCCTTCGACTGGCAATTACGTGGCGCCAAAGCCCATCCGCTCAAACGTCTGACAGACGATGGATTCACGCAAGTGTGTGAACGGCTGAATCAAATAATCAGTCTGACCTGAAGACTCAGCGTCAATCCTGCCCTACTCCACCTGAATCTTGTCGATTCCCGGAACCGCTTCCGGATAAGCCAGACCCAGCCCTTCCAAGGCGTCGCAGATCACACTCGCAACAATCAGATTACGCTGCAATTTGGAATTCGCGGGCACGATAAACCACGGTGCCTGTTGCGTAGAAGTAGCCGTAATGGCCTGAGTATAGGCCGACATGTAATCGTCCCATTGCGCGCGGGATGCAAGGTCTGCTGGATTGAATTTCCACTGTTTGGTAGGGTCATCACGGCGTTCAATCAGGCGTTTTTTCTGCTCGTCTTTGGAGATATGCAGGTAAAACTTCAGGATCGTCGTACCGTTCTCCACCAGCAACTGCTCGAACTCACGTATGGACTGATAGCGTGCCTGGCACGTGTGTTCGTCGATCCAGCCATTGACGCGGGTGATGAGCACGTCTTCGTAATGACTGCGGTTGAAAATGGTAATTTCGCCGTTGGCAGGCGTTTTGGCGTGAACCCGCCACAAAAAATCATGCGCCAGCTCCTCGCTGGTGGGCGCTTTGAAGCCAAACACCTTGACTCCTTGCGGGTTGACGCCGTCAAACACCATGCGGATCGTGGAATCCTTGCCGGCAGTATCCATAGCCTGCAACACGATCAGCATCTTGTGCTTGCCGTCGGCATAGAACAGGCCCTGAAGTGCCTCGAGCCGGGTGCGCAATGCTTCGAGTTCTGCTTTCGCTTTGCGCTTGTTACCGTTTATAAGTGACGTGTCGGCCGTATCATATTTTTTCAGGTTGAGTTTGGCGTTGGCCTTGACCCGATATTGCCTGGTATTCATGCAGCACCGCCAAACACCACGTCGGCCACGTCCTGATAACGCTTGGCAAAATGCACGGTGAAGCCCGCCCGGATATAGTCCGGAAGCTTGTCGAAATCACGCCGGTTGGCATCAGGCAAAATCAACTCGAAAATGCCAACGCGACGCGCGGCAATAACCTTTTCCCGTATGCCGCCAACCGGCAGCACCATGCCCGTCAGTGTCAGCTCGCCGGTCATCGCCAGCGGGCGTTTGATCTTCTGGTTTTTCGCCAGTGACAGCAGCGCGGTCGCCATTGTCACGCCGGCGCTCGGACCGTCCTTGGGGGTGGCACCTTCCGGTACGTGCAGGTGGATCAAGCTACTATCGAAAAACTTTTCTTCCGAGCCCAGCGCTTTCGAGTGCGAGGCGACATAGCTGTACGCAATTTCGGCAGACTCCTTCATCACCTCCCCCAGTTTGCCTGTGAGCTTGAAGCCGCGATTGAGTGTGTGCACACGCGATGCTTCCACCGGCAAGGTCGTGCCGCCCATCGATGTCCACGCCAATCCGGTCACAATGCCCACGCCGGACATCGGTTTTTCGCGATTGAATACCGGTTTATCAAGATAAGCCTCGACTTCTTTCACACCGATTTTGATCGGCGTCGCAGCGCCGCCCAAAATCTTGACTACCGCTTTGCGTGCGACCCGCCCCAATTGCTTTTCCAGATTACGCACGCCCGCTTCGCGCGCATAGCCTTCGATCACGTGCCGCGTAGCTGATTCAGTGATGACCAGCTGATTCTTCTTCAAACCCGACTTGGCGAGCACGCGCGGCCACAAATGGTGTTTGGCAATATCGAGTTTTTCTTCAGTGATATAGCCCGACAGGCGAATCACCTCCATCCGGTCGAGCAAGGCGGGCGGAATGGAAAACTCATTGGCCGTACAGATGAACAGCGCCTTGGACAGGTCAAATCGCACGTCCAGATAATGGTCGAGAAAATCCGTGTTCTGTTCCGGATCAAGTACCTCCAGCAGTGCCGACGCGGGATCGCCCTGAAAACTGGCACCGATCTTGTCCACCTCGTCCAGCATGATGACCGGGTTGGCCGTACCCGCCTCTTTCAGCGCCTGCAAAAACTTGCCCGGCATCGCGCCGATGTAGGTGCGGCGATGACCCTTGATCTCGGCCTCGTCGCGCATCCCACCCACCGAAAAACGGAAAAACTTGCGCCCCAGCGCTTCGGCAATCGAACGCCCGATCGAGGTTTTACCCACGCCCGGCGGCCCCACCAGCAGCAGGATCGAGCCCGACATTTCGCCTTTCATCGCACCCACCGCCAAAAACTCGATGATGCGTTCCTTTACGTCATCCAGGCCATCGTGATCGCGATCAAGGATTTTTCGCGCCACCGCCAGGTCGATCTTGTCCTGCGTCAGCACGCCCCAGGGCAGCACAGTCAGCCAGTCGAGATAATTGCGCGTGACGGTATATTCCGGCGAACCGGTTTCCAGCAGCGAGAGTTTGTGCATTTCCTCGTCGATACGGCGGGCGGCTTGCTCCGGCAGCGTCAACTTGGCAATGCGTTCGTGAAAACTGTCCAGCTCCGAAGTCTTGTCGTCCTTCGCCAGCCCCAGCTCTTTCTGGATCGCCTTCAATTGCTGGCGCAGAAAAAACTCGCGCTGCTGCTCGGTCATTTTCTCGTCTACTTTTTCGCGGATCTGCGATTGCAGACGCGCCACGTCGAGCTCTTTCTTCAACAGTACCAGCACTTTTTCCATGCGCTTCTTCAGCGACAGTGCTTCCAGTACATCCTGCAACTCCTGTTTGGACGCAGTAGTCAGACTCGCAGCAAAGTCGGTCAACAAAGAAGGCTCGTTCGGCCCGAAACGATTGAGAAAAAACTTCAACTCCTCGGAATATAGCGGATTAAGCGGCAGCAGCTCCTTGATGGTGTTGATGATCGCAATCGAATACGCGCGGATAACCTCCGAGTCGGGTTTTCCGGTCTCGTTGGGATATTCCACGCGCACGCGGTACGGCGCGGTGTCGGACAGCCACGCCACAATCCGGAAGCGCTTCATGCCTTCGGCGATGAACTGCATCTTGCCGTCCGATTTCACCGGATGATGGATGCGCACCATGGTGCCGATGCTGCGAAAATCACCGCGTTTCACTTCATCGGTGTTGTCCGATTTGACCACGACCAGCCCGACCATGCGATGCGGCAGTTCGCCGATCGCTTCGATGGTCGATAGCCAGGGTCCCTCATTCATCAGCAGCGGCAAAGTCTGCGCCGGAAAAAACGGCTTTTCTGTCAGCGGCAGCAAATACAATTCGTCCGGCAGTGGCGGGGACATGGGCAATTGTTTGTTCGCGGGGAACAGTTCGCCCTCAAGCGGGGTATCGTTGGGCATAGGGTTTATTCTCAAAAAGGCTTACCCCAGTATTGGGCGGTTTCCTGATTTTTCAAGACGCATTCCGTGTCACGCGCGCAATTGGCCGCAAAATGGCGGTTCGACTATTCCCGCCTCACGCTGCCATGATCCGCATCAACGCCCACATCTCACTCGACGAGCGCGAAATCCGGGAGGACTTTGTGCGCGCCTCCGGCCCAGGCGGGCAGAACGTCAACAAAGTGTCCACCGCCGTGCAGTTGCGGTTTGATGTGGCGCGCTCGCCGTCCCTACCCGAGACCGTGCGCGAACGCCTGACGACGCTGGCGGGTCGGCGCATGACCCGCGACGGCGTGTTGATTATCGAAGCCGAACGCTTCCGCAGCCAGCGTCGCAATCGTGACGACGCATTGCAACGGCTGGTGACGCTGATCCTGGAAGCCACCGCAATTGAAACGCCCCGACGTGCGACGCGCCCGACGCTCGCCTCCAAAAAGCGTCGGCTCGAATCCAAACAACGCCGTGGCGACACCAAGCGCCTGCGCACCACAAAGCCTGGCACCGAGCATTAAGCGACACGTCGTTATTTCATGCGTTACCGACACACGCTCAATCTTGACCTGATCTGGCCGTTATCACCGCTGAAAGCGCGAGCCATTCGTCTCTGTATCCAGACCAACCTGGTTGGTGTTGTTTCCGTTCCGGCTCCGCTACGCTTCGATCAAACATCCACGCCGTCAGGGAGCACACATGTCATTTTTGCAAAGCAAATGGGCCGATCACGCAAAACAGCCCCACGCTCCACGCCGCTACGCCAGCCAGCGCGAGTTTGAAGCCGACTGGATCTACGCCCTGCGCCGCCGCTACAAGGTGTCACAGGAATCGCTGGCGGTGATGGCCAGCGTTTCAGTCACCACCGTGCAGAACTGGGAAAATCCGCGCAGCGCCAAGGCCATCGCCGACCACAATCAGGCACGGCTGCGCGACATTGAACGCGATCTGTGGATCAAGGCGCACGTCACCCTGCTTGATCCCTGTCCGCCCTATATCACCGCGTTGTATGACCTGATGAGCGCGAGCAAGGACGAAAGCGCACAGGCGCTGGCCAGTTATCTCGTCGCCACGCTGCCTGCACACGACACCGGGCGCGCCCGCTTGCTGCATTGGGCAAGCCTCACCCATAGCATCAAAGACCCGGCCTCTCATCCCGCCCGCCTGTACAGCGAGGCCGCACTCGAAGCCCTGGCAGGCAGCGATGTGCCCTTGTCGGCGGCGATTGAAAATGAAATTCTCGGCAGTCAGTTTGAAGACCTGCTGCTGATGCCCGCCGGGGAATCCCGCCACAACAAGGCCTACGCCCTGATGCGCGCGTGCGAACGCCTGTTCCAGCGCGACCAGCAGCCGGCCTATCTGTGGAACGCACTCGAAGTTGCCTGCCGCGCGCCGCTCGAACGCCAGGACGTGTTTCGACTGACGCAGGCGCTGGTCACGCTGCAAGGCATCGAGCGCACGCGCCACCGCATTCAGAGCGAACCCCATTTCGACACGGCGCGCGAGGTATTCGACACCGCCGCAACGCGTAACTAAGGGAGCGGATGATGACGCATCAACTCCCCGCTTATCGCATCGGACTGGCAGCGCTGGTCATGCTGCTCACATCGGGCTTCGCTGTCGCCGACCCCCTGCCCGCGCCCACCATACAAGTGCAGCTGCCGCAAGCCGATCAAACACCTGTCATGCCCGCCCCCACAGACACCATCCGTCTCGCCTGGGATCGGGTCGGCATCATGGCTTGAGCTGCACGCCCTGCTGATTGATTTCACCTGACACCAGGCAGAGGTTTGCCTGGTGTTGTCCTGTCCGGGCATACCACTTTTTGTCTCATTTCTGCCAATGCGCAATGGCATGCGCAGCCTTGCGCTCGCCATCGCCATGCACTGTATTACTTCCAAGGTTAACAAAGTAAACTTACCGCCCATATCAATATGGCACAGGGCTTGCTCTTAAGATTGCACGGTTGCTGCCGATAACGGCTTGAGATAACAGACTTTAGGGGATTGAATTGAAGAAATACGCGGGCTTTTTTCTGCCATTTCTTGCTTTAACTGCTACTTTTCCCGCCCGTGCCATCGGCACGCCGGCGGATGCCGTCATTTCCAGCACCGCCACGCCCGCCCGTTTCATCCTTGAATTCCAAACTCTGAACCCAGCCAACTCAATGAAAGGAACACCATTATGAAAGGATATCCCATGCACCTCCCAAGCTGCCTGACCGCCCTTCTGTTTGCCGCATCACTCTCGGTGCATGCAGCACCCGGCGCGGTCGAGGTCAAAAGCATCGCCGAAATTGAAGTGGAAGTCGTGAATTACAAAGGCATTAAAGAACTGAAACGCCAGCCGGTGGAAAAGGCCGTGCCCGGCACCGAAGTGATCTACACCACCACTTTTAAAAACATGATCGCCAAACCGGTGGGCAATATTGCCATTTCCAACCCGGTACCCAACGACACCGTCTACAAAAGCGGCAGCGCTATCGGTGCTAACACCGACATCACGTTTTCAGTCGACGGTGGCAAAACCTGGGGCACGCCAGACAAGCTGAAAGTCAAGGGGAAGGATGGCCGTGAGCGCATTGCCCTGCCCGCCGAATTGACCCACATTCGCTGGACGTATCGGGGCGAACTGCCGGTGGGTAAAACCGGCGAAGTCAGCTTCCGGGCGGCCATCAAATAATCATGCACTCCTCACTCAACCCCCAATTCGAGGCGCCAGCATCCACCCGGCGCTTTGTGCTTGCCGAGCCTATGACCGACCCCCCGCTACGATTGTGGCCGGTCTGGGCAGGAACCGATCCACCCAGACCGATCCCTCCCGACCGATCCACCCCATTTCTGTTTTTACCGAATTTATTGAATCAAGGAGATGACCATGAAATGCGCTAATCGCAACAGCCCTTCGGGCACCCGGCTCGCCGCCATCGCGGCGGCAAGCCTGCTGCTCGCAGGCGTACATCAAACCGCATTCGCGGTTGGCACCGCGTCCGGCACCAGTATTACCAACCTGGCCAAACTGAGCTACAAGGTAGGCGGCATCGACCAGGGCGACATCTGCTCGTCGCAAGCGGGCAACAGCACGTCCAACGTTGGCACCGGAGGCACCTCAACCTGCGTATCCGGTACCAATGGCGCCCTCAACACCAGTTTTGCGGTAGACAACAAAATCAATCTGGCTGTCATCACCACCGATGTCACCCCGGGCGTGACGGTCGCACCGGGCCAGGTTGCAGCCACGCCGCTGCCCAATCCACCGGCTTATCTGAGTTTCACCGTGACCAACACCGGCAACACCACGCAAGACATCAAGCTCAGCAACACCAACCCGGCAATCGGCGCCACCTCGCCGTTTGGCGGAACCACCGAGTTTGCCGCTTCCAGTTGCCGTACCTTTGTTGAAAGTAATGCGGTGGCTGACGGCCTGCAAATCGGCACCGACCTGGAAGTGACTTATATCAATGACCTTGCGGCAGACGGTTCTAAAAAGGTGTACCTGGTATGCAATACGCCGTTGGGCGCCACCAATGGTCAGGATGCGGTTGTCGGTCTGATCGCCGAAGCAGCGGATGCTGCAGGTTCAGTCGGTTCACCCAGCGCGTCTTACACAGGTGCCCAGTTGACTGCGGCCAATACGCAAAACGGTGTTGAAATCGTGGCGGCAGACGGCATCGGCAGCGAAACTGGAGACGCTGCACGCGATGCCAAGTTCTCTGCACGTGACGCCTATATCGTGCAATCCGCAACGCTCTCGGTAGCCAAAACCGTAGCCACGCTGTGCGATCCCTTTAACGGCAATGCCAGCCCGAAAAACATCCCGGGTGCTATCGTGACCTGGACCATCACGGTTCAGAACACCGGCTCGGCCTCGGCTACGTTGTCGACGATCAGCGACGTGCTCAATCCCAATACCACGCACGATGCCAATCTGGTTCTGGGTGCAACGGCGGCAACGTGTGTCAGCGCCGCGCCGGGCGTACCTGAAAGTGCCCCAGGTCGCGGCTTTCAAATCCAGTACAGCGTGGCGCGTGCGCTTGCCGGTGGTACGGGCTACATGACCGGCGCAACTGACGCTGATGGCGCAACCATTTCTGGCCAGAACGTCACCATCGACTTCGCCACTGCACTGCCTGCTGGCGGCACCTACAGTGCAGGCGAAATTAAAGCCGGTGAAACCGCCACGGTGACTTTCAACGTCACCATCAACTAAGAGGCGCATGTTGTTTGTTGCGCCCTCTTGCCTGACCCGCACGCGTAATCGTGCGGGTCAGGTTTTGTGTGCGCTGGCCTCAGGGTCAGCGCGCTTTGCATTGGGCGCGGTTCGCGTTCAATGCAAAGCCTTGCTGCTTGTATCCGGTTTGTTGGCCGCGACGGCGGCTCATGCCACTTTGCCGCCGGGCACAACCGTAAACAACACCGCCATCCTGACTTATTCAATTGCTGGCACACCCTATACGGCTAGCGGCAGCGGCTCATTTATCACAGCAGCACGCACCCCTGCGGTGATCGAGTTCCTGCAATATGTGCCGAGCGGAACAGCGGGCAGTCTGGAGACAGTCAACCCCACGCAATGCGGCACGCCCCTTGTCACTCTGCCCACCCCAAATTATGTCTTTCCGCCTGTTTCTGCGCTGACGGTTCCGGGCACGCTGCGCCTCGCGCCCGCCACGCTCTACAGCGCGGGCGATCCGGTGTTTATCCGCGTCACCGATTACGACCAGAACCTCAACCCCGCCGCACCCGAAACCATCAGCGTGACCGTGACCACCAGCGGCGGCGACAGCGAAATCCTGACGCTCACCGAAACCGGCAATTCCACTGGCGTGTTCACCGGATATATCCAGTCGTCATCCGCTGCTACCGCAAGCGGCAACTGTGGACTGGAGTTTCCCACCAGCCAGACGCTGACCGCCAGCTACACCGATTCGCAAGACGGTACCGATACAGCCACCGATGGTGCGCTGGTCGATCCCTTCGGCATCGTGTTCGATTCGGCCACGGGCGCGCCGGTCAACGGTGCCAGCGTGACGCTGATCGACACCGCCACCAATGCCCCCGCTACCGTGTATTGCGACAACGGCGTTACGCCGTTGCCGCAACCGGTCACATCCGGCAGCACCACCGCCTGCGACCCCGCCATGTCAGCAGGCGGCTACCGCTTCCCGCGTGTCATTCCTGGCACCTACAAGCTCGTTATCGCTCCACCAGCGGCTTATGCCTTCGCCTCGGTCGTCGCGCCAGGCGCCTTGCCTGTCGGCTTCACGATCATTGGTGTGCCGGGCAGCGGCGGCTCCTACGGCGGCAATTTTCCGCTCAACCCCGGCCCCGCTGTGCGCATTGACGTGCCGCTCGACCCGACGAGTGGCGGCAATCTGGAAATCACCAAAACCGCTAACAAATCCGTCGTGGGCGAAGGCGAATTCGTGCCCTATACGCTCACCATTCGCAACGCGGCGGCAGCACTTGCGGTCGCAGTGCAAATCGCCGACCGCCTGCCCGCCGGATTCCGTTACCAGCCGGGATCGGCGCGTCTCGGTGCCGCCGTATTTGCCAATCCCGCCATCGCCGCCGATGGTCGCAGCCTGACTTTCAGCGTCGGCAACATCGCTGCTGGCGCAACCGCCACGCTGAAATACGTCGCCGAAGTGACCGCCGCCGCGCGCGCGGGCACCGCCGAAAACACCGCACACGCTACCGGCGGCCACACCTCGAACACCGCGCGCGCCAGCGTCACCGTGCGCGAAGACCTGATGCGCAGCCGCGCGATTCTGATAGGCCGCGTCATCATCGGTTCGTGCGACGACCGCGTGGACAACGACGACAAGGGTCTGGCGCAGGCGCGCATTACGCTGGAAGACGGCACTGCCATTCTGACCGACGAACATGGCCGCTGGCACGCCGACAATATTCGTCCCGGCACGCACGTTGTCCAGCTCGATCTGGATTCATTGCCGCCCGATTTTGAAATTCTGCAATGCGAAAAAAACAGCCGCTTTGCTGGTCGCAGCTATTCGCAATTTGTGAACCTGCGCGGCGGCAGCCTGTGGCGCGCCGATTTCCATGTGCAAAAGAAAATTGCGCCCGTCGCCAATCTGACACAGAAACTAAGCGCACTCCATGCTGGCGAGCGGATCGCTGCAACGCTCACGCTGACTGGCGATGCCGCAGTCAGCAGCGTGTCGTCAAGCTTGATGCTGCCGCCGAACGCCAAACTGGTTGATGGTAGCGCCCGCCTTGACGGTGAGCCCGCCACACAGATAGAACCATCCGACGGTGTGGCGATCCTGCGCCTGGGGCAACAGACTGGCGCATGGAAACATACACTGACATTTGAACTCGATACTGCGCCCGCCGATGCCAGACTGGTAGCGATGACGCGCTTTGTACCGCCCGGCCAGCAAGGCATTAATCTGCCGAAGGCGGAAGCCGCCTGGGATCAGGCTGCCGCCGAAACCAGCGCAGTCATCCCGCCCGCCGCCCTGCACAGCGAAACCGCTGACGCGCCCGGCACGATGGATCGCGGCCAGCGTACGCGCGCGACGAAACAGGATGCCGTGCCGCACGTCCCCGGCAGCGAAGACCGCAACCAACTGGTCGAGCGCCTGCCGTATGACGCAGACTGGCTCGCCACGGCCCAACCCGGGGTCGAATGGCTGCATCCGCAAACCGGTTTCCAGCCCGCATTGCCCGCGATCAAGCTGGCAGTGAAACACGCGCCCGGTCAGCGTGTGGAACTGTCCCTCAACGGCGCGCCCGTTGACCCGTTGAGTTACGACGGCATGGAACAAAACGCGGCGCACAACGTGGGGCTCTCGACCTGGCGCGGCGTCAGCCTGAAAGAAGGCGACAACACGTTTGAATTGGTCGTGCGTGACGCCAGCGGCGCCGAAGTGCTGCGCGAAACCCGCCGCATTCACTATGCCTTCGGCCCTGATCGGGTCGAGTTTGTCGGCCAGCATTCCCGCCTGCTGGCCGACGGCAAAACCCGTCCGGTCATCGCGGTGCGTTTTCTGGACAAGGATGGCCAGCCGGTGCGGCGCGGGGTTAACGGCGAATACCAGTTGAATGCGCCGTACCAGTCGTCCAACCAGCTTGAAGCACTTCAGCGCGATCCGCTGGCAGGCAAGATCAACAACCGTCCACGCTATGAAATTGGTCGCGACGGCATCGCCCTGATCGAACTCGCGCCCACCACCCAGTCGGGCGAAGCAGTGCTGAATTTCGACTTTGCCACGCAATCCGATACCCGTGACGAGCGCAAAAACAAAATCCGCGCCTGGCTCGAACCGGGACAGCGCGACTGGATTCTGGTTGGTTTTGCCGAAGGCACGGTCGGCCACAAAACCCTGTCCGGCAACCTTGCTGCGCTGAAGGAAAACGGCGACGACAAAGCGCTATTCGACGAAAACCGTGTCGCTCTGTATGCCAAGGGAACGGTACGCGGCGACACGTTGTTGACCGTTGCTTACGACACCGCCAAGCAACGCGGCGACGCAGGCGCATTCGCCAATCTCAAGCAGTCGGTTGACCCGACCCGTTTCTATACTTTGTATGCGGATTCAACCCAGCCCGGCTTCGATGCCGCAAGCAGCCGCAAGCTGTATCTGAAAATCGAGCGCCGCCAGTTTTATGCGCTGTTCGGCGATTACGACACCGGGCTCACCGTCACCGAGTTCTCGCGCTACAGCCGCACCGTGAACGGCCTCAAGTCCGAATTCAAGGGCGAGCGATTCACCTACAGCGCCTTCGCCACCCTCACTGCGCAGTCCTATATCCGTGACGAGCTGCGCGGCAACGGTACCTCGGGCCGCTACCAATTGACGCGCCGCAACCTTATCGAAAACAGCGACAAAATCCGCATCGAAACGCGCGACCGTTTCCAGTCGCAAACCATACTCAGCAGTAAAACGCTCAGCCGCTTCCTCGATTACGACATTGACCCGCTGGCCGGTACCCTGTTCTTCAAATCACCCGTGCCCGAGCGCGATGCTGCATTCAATCCGGTTTATATCGACGCCGAATACGAATCAAGCAGCAGCCAAGACGAAAAATTGACCGCAGGCGGTCGCGCCGCATTCAAGCCCGATGCCAAAACCGAAATCGGCGCAACGTACATTCGCGAGGGCAACGTCGGCGCAACGGGCGACTTGGGCGGCCTCGATTTCACGTATCTGCTGTCGGATCAGACCCGGGTGCAGGCCGAATTTGCGCGCAGCTCGCGCGACGTGAGCGGCGTAGCAGCGGATGGCGCAGCGTGGAAAATCGAGGCGCTGCATCACGACGACAAGATCGACGCCAAAGCCTACGTGCGTAAACAGGACGGCGGATTCGGCCTGGGTCAACAAGCGGGCAGCGAAAACGGCACGCGCAAGATTGGCGCAGAAGGCCAGTTGAAACTGTCCGACACCCTGCAACTGCAAGGCCAGGCGTACCGCCAGGACACCCTCACCACCGGCGCGCAGCGCGACGTGGTCGAGGTGCGCGCGGATCAAAAGCTCACCACCAATTTGACCGGTTATTACGGCGCACGCTTTGCCCGCGACGAAGACGGCGCGGGTGTGACGCGTGACAGCAAGCAGGCGCTGGCGGGCGCAGCACTTGAGGTGCTCGACAAGAAATTGGTGCTGCGCGCCGCCACCGAAATCGGCCTGGGCGATGCCGACAGCACGGACTTCCCCAACCGCGTGATTCTCGGCGCGGATTACAAGCTGACCGAGCAGACCTTGCTGTTTGCCGAACAGGAATTTGCCCGTGGCGAAAACCTGTCCGCAGACATGACCCGCATCGGTCTGCGCACACAACCCTGGACCGGCGGCGAGCTGGCCGCTTCCCTGGGCAACCAGGCCAGTCTCGACAGTGGTCGCATTCATGCCGATCTGGGACTGACACAAAAATGGCAAGTCAACGAATTCTGGCAAACCGATTTCGCCGTCGGTCGTTCGCACACACTGAAACTGACTGCCGCTCCGCAGAATATCAATGTGCCGCTGGCATCCGGTGCAACCACCGGGGACTACACCGCAATCAGTCTGGGGGCGAATTACAACAACACCACGTGGGGCGCCAACACCCGGCTGGAATGGCGCGACGGCGACACCGACAGCAAGCTCAATTTCCTCATCGGCGTGCAGCGCACCCTCGATGCCGGGCGCGTGCTGGCTGCCGGGTTCAGCTATCTCGAATCGGAAACCGGCCTTGCCCGCTCGCGCAAATTCGACGCCCGCCTGTCGTACGCATCCCGCCCCTGGGACAGCGAATGGGTCTGGCTCAACCGCCTCGACTACATCGACGAACTGGCTGATGATGCGGCCACTTCGTCGAACGCACGCAAGCTGGTCAACAACAGCAACTGGAACTGGATGCCCAACCGCCGCACCCAAGTCGCCTTGCAATTTGGCGCGAAATACGTGCTCGACACCATCGACAGCAGCCAGTACAGCGGCTTCACCAGTCTGGCAGGCGGCGAAATCCGCCGCGATCTGGGACAGGATTGGGACATCGGCGCACACGCCGCCCTGCTCAATTCGTGGAACAGCCAGGTGCGCCAAGGCGCGCTGGGCGTTTCGCTCGGCCACAGCCTGATCGATAACATGTGGGTCGCAGTCGGCTACAATTTCGTCGGGTTTAACGATACCGACTTCGGCGGCGCAGACACGCGCGCACAAGGCCCCTATCTCAGCGTCCGCATGAAAGTCGACCAGGACACGCTCCAACTCAACGACCGGGAGGGCGGCATTTTTGCCCGCAAGCAACCATGAAAAACGCACTGCCAATCCTGATGTTGATCCTGACCGCCGTCGCCCACGCCGACAACCGCCCGGTCGCGCCGACTGATCTCGCTACAATCGAACGCCTGCAACGCACCGTTCAGCAACGCGAATTCGCCCACACGGGCAATACTTACGCGCTCGCCAAAGCGCTTGCCTGGCTGGACATGGCGCTCGACGAATACCACGACCAGGATCGCAGCGGCATTGTGCAGGATGCCACCGCCGAAGCCGCCGCTATCCTGCATCAGCTAGAAATCCGACCCGAATTTGATGCACCCGCAACACCGCACCCCGCTTCCAGCGAACCGGTTCGCGCCGATTTGTGGGAACAGGTTGCGGCGATGAAGCAACACGCCGACTTTGCCTGCGCCAGCAAGAACATCGCCGAACTCGAAGTGCAGCTGATCTGGACCGGGCATGAAAAATGGGAGTCCGGGTGGAGCCACGCCGAGCCCTACGCCCGCATCGCGGAGAATCTGGCAGCCGAAGCGCGCCAGGCGCTTGACGCCTGCGCCGCGAAACACGCCCCCGTGCCGCTGGCGGAAGCGCACCCGCCAGTCGAGCGCATCGTGGTTGAAAAACGCACCCTCGCCACCGACGCGCTGTTCGCCTTCAACCGCGACGGCGTGGAATATCTGGTCATGGGCGGGCGCAAAAAACTCGACGCACTGGCGGTCGAGCTAAAAACCTGGAACGCGCTGGAACACATCAACCTGGTCGGCCACACCGACCACCTGGGATCGGGTCGCTACAACCAGAAACTGTCGCAGCACCGTGCAGAAGCAATCAAACGTTATCTGGTCAGCCACGGCATACGGGCTGAACTCATCGACACCACTGGGCAGGGTGAAGCGCAGCCGATTGTGCAATGCCGCGTGCAACGCAGCCCACGCGCGCTGATCGAATGTTTGCAACCCAACCGGCGAGTCGAATTATTGATTCAGGGCATTCGCCAATGAAGTCTCTAGTCATATCGATGCAAGCCAACCGCCAAGCGCGCATTGTCGTGCAGGATATTCACCGTGGGCACCCTGCATCCAATTTCGTGACAATGCCACAGCAATTTTTGCGAACGCTCTCGTTCGCGGCTGCTCTGTGTTTTGCGGGATTTGACCAAGCGAATGCCGCACCGGCCGCTGCCTGTTCCGGTGGAGAAGTACAACAAAGTTTCAGCTTTGCGGCAGCAGGCTGGCCGGATGGAACCCTGACTAAAAGCTTTACCGTTGGTGCTGCCCCGAATCAGATTACGCTGACATTCACTTCCAGCAACGCCGGAGGACGCGCATTTGATGCGGGCTTCCCGGGGGGACAAACAACCACTTCCGGGAACCTTGTCAATACAGTGCGGCACTCACACTCCACCGCACCAGCGAATAGCTACCTATCTACCTTCGCTCTTACTGCCAACCGCCCCCTCAATAAACTTAAATACGTTGTAACAGACGTCGATTTTTCTACGGGGAATTGGCAGGATCAGATTGTCGTCTCGGCAAACAATGGCGCCTCTGTCTTCCCGACCAGCATGGTCGGCGGTGTTCGCCATACGATCAACGCCGCAACGGGCACGGCAACAGCAACGACAAACTTCAATTGTGCAGCAACTGACGCAAGCTGCAACGTCACGGTCAACTACAACCTGAACAACATTACTTCGTCCTTGTCTGATTTCAGGACAGGGCCTTCGGTTGCAACGGCCTCGGCTCAAAATATCGGCTGGAACTCGTTTGAATGGTGTCTTCCCCCATCAGCCAACCTGAGCATCACCAAAACCAACGGGCAGACAGGTGTTCAAGCTGGCAGTGCTGTGTCCTATACCGTCGTTGTCTCCAATGCTGGACCCAATGCGGCCAACAACGCCATATTCGCCGATCCTGCCGTCGCCAATCTCACCGTATCCGGCGTCACCTGCGGCTCCATTGCAGGCGGAGCTGCCTGTCCCACCGCCGGTAACACCACCGTGGCGCTGATGCAGGGAGCGGGCATTGTCATCCCCACCCTGCCAAGCAGCGGCTCAGTCACATTTACCGTTACAGGCACCACCGGTACCAGCGGCACCATCGTGAATACTGCAACGATCGCACCGCCTTCAGGGACGGTAGACCCCAGCACAGCAAACAACTCGGCAACCGATACCGACACAATTCTGCTGCCCAGTTTGTTGTTCATGAAAACGGTTACAGTCACGTCCGATCCCGTGAACGGTACGACAAGTCAGAAATTCATCCCCGGCGCCGATGTTTTATATACCTTGCGCGTCACCAACACCGGCCCTGGCATCGTCACCAACAACAGCGTCAGCATCATTGACCCCGTTCCTGCCAATACCGAGTTGTTTACAGGCAATTTAAGCGGCGGCGCGCCTTATTTATTTGTGGACGGCAGCCCCTCAAGCAGTCTGGCCTGTGGCTTCACTGCCTTGAACAACGCCACTGACTGCGTGGATTTTTCAAATAACAACGGATCAACATGGACCTATGTTCCCAATGGAAGCTACGACCCTGCCGTCACCCATTTGCGGTTCAGGCCAACCGGCACAATGAGCGGTGATCCCACCGCTGGCAGTCCATCGCCTAGCTTCGATTTGGGGTTCCGGGTGCGGCTGAAATAGTTCGGATACCGGGTGAAAAAACAGCCTCATGCCTTCAATCAAAGGCTTCTTGCCAATCTGAGGCTTGCTTCATGGAATTAATCGACTTCAACAGGCGGCGATTGGGGCGCTTGAGCCTGCGCTGGCGGCGGGGTTACATTTTTACCTGCCGATAGCGCGAGCGCTACTGCTGCGACAGCGCTGCTACCAAGGATTACCCAAACCGAGCTGTCGCCTTCTGCTGCTCTCAATATGGATGGGGTGACCGTGTTCACGCCATTAACGTAGATACCGTCCACCCCCCCGGACTTGAAACGGAAATCAACCAGAGGCGGTCGCATCGGATCAGACAGAAGACTGATTGCGCCCTCCCTGCCGCTCCACACCTGATCCACACGCAACCCGAACAGCGCTTGTCTGCGGCTAGTCTGATTAGTGCCAAACGGTATATTTAAATAAGCCGAAAGCATGGACGCAGGAGACAAATCAGCAGCATAGGTCGGCGAAGACAGCGTCATCAATATGGCCATAATCCGGTTAAGTTTTTTCATCGTCACTCCAGTAAGAAACCAAGATTGCACTGATCTCCTCTGTCGCATCAGGAACGCGTTCAGCGACAAAACCAGTGATTACTTTTCTGCCTAATCAGTGAGTCGGCGTCATTTTGGATTTATAAAGGGCATCCTGAAAAAAAAATTAACCCGCCTAGTCCGTTAAAATAAGGCTCCGCCTATTACCGTTTCACCTTTTCTGATGGACTCCACTCAAACCGCTCCAGCGCAATCCGGCGCATCACCGCTCGCGCGCGATGTCCTCAAGCGCCGCACCTTCGCCATCATTTCGCACCCCGACGCGGGTAAAACCACGCTGACCGAAAAGCTGTTGCTGTTTGGGGGTGCGATCCAGATGGCGGGAACGGTCAAGGCACGCAAAAGCGGCCGTTATGCCACGTCCGACTGGATGGCGGTTGAGCAGGAACGCGGCATTTCGGTCGCCAGTTCTGTCATGCAGTTCAGCCACGGCGACTGCGTGTTCAACCTGCTCGACACGCCGGGCCACAAGGATTTTTCGGAAGATACCTATCGCGTGCTGACTGCGGTGGACGCGGCGATCATGGTGGTCGATGCAGCCAAGGGCGTGGAAGAACAGACCATCAAACTGCTGGAAGTGTGCCGCCTGCGCAATACGCCGATCATCACCTTCATCAACAAGATGGACCGCGAAGTGCGCGAGCCGCTGGAACTGCTGGACGAGATCGAATCCGTGCTCAAAATTCACTGCGCGCCAGTCACCTGGCCGATCGGCATGGGCAAACGGTTTCAGGGCGTATATCACCTGCTGAACGACGAAATCCTGCGCTTCAAGCCGGGCGAAGAAAACGCCGACCAGAAATTCGAATCCCTGCAAGGTCTGGGCGAAGCGGCTTTGCGCGAGCGCTTTCCGCTCGAAGCCGACGCGCTCATGTCCGAGATCGAACTGGTGCGCGGCGCGGGCGCAACATTTGATCTCAAAGCTTTTCTGAGTGGTGATCAGTCGCCCGTGTTTTTCGGTTCCGGCATCAATAACTTCGGCGTGCGCGAAATTCTGCAAGCGCTCGCCACCTGGGCGCCGCCGCCGCAACCGCGCGAAGCGGTGGAACGCGTAGTCGATCCGACCGAACCCAAATTCACCGGCTTCGTCTTCAAGATCCAGGCCAATATGGATCCGCAGCACCGCGACCGCATCGCCTTCTTCCGCGTCTGCTCGGGCCGCTACAGCCCCAACATGAAAGTGCGCCACCGCCGCACCGGCAAGGACATCAAGATCGCCAACGCCGTCGTTTTCATGGCCAACGAGCGCGCGCGCATGGACGATGCCGTTGCGGGCGACATTATCGGCATCCACAACCACGGCCAGCTTCAGATCGGCGACACCCTGACCGAAGGCGAAAACCTGCTCTACAAAGGCATTCCCTACTTCGCGCCCGAACTCTTCAGCCGCCCGCGCCTGCGCGACCCGCTGCGCGCCAAGCAACTGAACAAGGGCCTGCTGGAATTGGGCGAAGAAGGTGCCGTGCAAGTGTTCGAGCCCTTCGTCGACAACACCTTGCTGATCGGCGCCGTCGGCCAATTACAGTTCGAAGTCGTCGAACACCGCCTGCGCAGCGAATACGGCGTCGATGCCACCTTCGAGCGTGCCGGCATCCATACCGCGCGCTGGGTCACCTGTCCCGACGCCGCGCATCTGGCCGAATTCACCAAAGCCAATTCGATGAAACTCGCGAAGGATGTCGACGGCAATCTGGTGTACCTGGCCGATACGCGGGTGAATTTGTCGCTCGCGCAGGAACGCTGGCCCAAGGTCGCGTTTCATGACACGCGTGAGCATGGGCAGTTATTGGGTTAAGCGGGTTTACCGGGCGCAGGTGAGAGCAAGACCAGGCACTATCGCACCGCTTTTTTCTCGCGTGCGGCGATCCGTGCCGGACGCAGCAACTGCTCTGACCGCATCACATACAGGATATAAACACGCTCGCCGTCGTATCGGTAGAACACCCGGCAGGGTGGATCGACGATCTGCCGGTAACGCGAACGTTTCAATTCGACCGGGCGACTGCCGCTTTCGGGGTAAGACTGCAAATGCCCGACATGCTCGAACACCCGCTTGATCAAGACCGACGCGGCATCGGGTTTGTCGAGCGCTATGTAATCGGCGATGGCATCCAGATCGGCGAGCGCGGGCTCAGTCCAGATTACTTCAGCCATCGGGCCATGCGGGCTTTGGCCTCTGCGTGCGACACCACCCTGCCCTCGGCGACCGCCATTTCACCGCGCGCGATGCCTTCAAGTATTGTCATGCGCTGCTGCATCAGCTCGAAGGTTTCGACATCCACCAGATAGGCGCTCGGCAGGCCGTGCTGGGTAATGAGGATGGGCTGTTTGTCGCGCTCGATGTCCGCAAGCAGTTCGGTCGCCTGGCGTTTGAGGGTGGTAACAAGTTCGGTGCGCATGAGTGGCACTATAGTGGCACTTTCAGAATGTGGCAAGATAGACGTGCCTGAAACCTTATAGCCGCATGTACAAAAAAATATTGCGAACCTGACCCTTTACCGCGAATACAATTCAGCGGCAAGATGCCGGGTTGATCTGCCAAAATGTTGCCCGATTTGGTCTTGCCCTATCAGACGGGAATCGGCCAGGAAGGGTCATTCGCGATTCTTTGACGACGGTCAGCTTAGTGCCATATTGTGGTCGAAGGAATCCCACGAGGTACAACATGAGCTTGGGAAGCTCAGGTAATGCCACTATACGACGCCCGCAAGACGGTTGTAACGGTGCGGAGTCTACCGTGTTGAGATCGTCGCTGTCGATACTTCTTACCGTGCTGGGGGCAGTATGGGGAGGGAGCGTGTTCAGGTTGCTGGGGCAGAACGTCTCTTGTTCGGCCAGCGCCGCTGGTGGTGTAATGCGCCAACCAGGTCAGCTATGCACCGCACACCAATCGATGATTAGAAATTCCGCTGAATGGCCGCTTTCAACTTCGGCGAATGCGTACTCTCGAACCACAGCCGGCTGGAGACCATCCGCTTGAGTAACGGTTAGGTGTCGTCTTCACGTTGAAGATACCAATTCCAAACGATGGCAGTCCAATTCTCTTCTTCATTTACCTCGCCAGCGGTAACCACGATGAGCTTGTTCCGATAAACATCAACAAAACCAAACGTGCAATGGCTAAGTCCGGTGCCAGATGCATTGATGATCTCGTGAAAGCCCCTCCCCCAAAAGTGGCGTCCGTTGCCGTACTGCATGTCTGTCTCGCCTGCGTGGGACCAGTGATTTAGGTAAGGCTGCCAACCTGCATCAATAAGTCTCTCGCGGGCGCCATCGTATGTGTGACCAGCGACCTTCGGGATTGGTGTGTGTACGGTTGCGGCGGGCTGAGGAAAGAACTCCTTCGACTGCGCTCCGTTTATCGCTCGCAGGATTTCTGCTTCTGCCGCAATCTTCCACTGCCTCAGGGTCTGTACTGGAAACCGGACTGTGTCACTGTCAATCAACTTCGCGCAGGATTGGCAAAGCCAGACCGCGTTCTCAATCGACGCTCGCTCGTCAGCTGAAAGGTCGGAATCGAATCGAGGCCCCCCAGCGGCTGCGGCCGAAATGTGACAAGCGACACCTACGTTGATGGAGCGGATGGGATCAGAGTGGGGGCCGGATGTTGTCGCGCGACAAGCCGGATTCGAACAGGTGTGGGCGACACGCTTTGCGAGCGTGTTCTTCACGGGAGCGGAAAAGTCGTCGCGCGACATGCTTCTCACGACGCCTTACGTTTAGGTAAGGGGCTGGGCGCTGCAGGCGACCAGTCCCGCTTGACCGGAAAGTTGGACGAAGCCGCTACGCGGAGGATTCGCCTACTTCTGCGCCACGAATTATTCTGCACCTTCAACCCCTTAATGCCGAGGGGTTGATTCTGCAATA
>JBEBIZ010000023.1:0-37174 GCA_040080135.1 Thiobacillaceae bacterium | reverse complement strand
ATATTGCAGAATCAACCCCTCGGCATTAAGGGGTTGAAGGTGCAGAATAATTCGTGGCGCAGAAGTAGGCGAATCCTCCGCGTAGCGGCTTCGTCCAACCCTACGCTCAAGCGGGACTGCGCAAAAGCGCGCAGCCCCTTAGCTCCATTCGTTGACGCTGTAGAAAAACCCCTTTTCAGCCGAAACATCGGCACAAAAAACGGCGTGGATTTGTCCACGCCGTTTTCAATTTCCGCTTGGTGATTTGAGGTGTCGTTTCGACACGATGCCCGGTTCAAGCCATGGTGTCGCCTGGGGCGTATTGCGGGATTCTGCCCGTCCCCTACTACGCATACCCGTGATGCCCCACAAGGGGACTCCGACTTTCAGTGAGCCTGGGCTCGCGAAAGGTCGTGTGCGCCAGTTTCTCAATGTTGTGCACCAGATAGTAGAGCTTCCACTGCGCATCGACCTTTCTCTGCCCTCTCAAGGTAAAACGGTTGAGCTGTTTGTTGTGCCGGATGTTGCCGAACACCGGTTCCACCGTGGCAAAGCGTCGCCCGTAGCGCGCCTTGCCTTCCGGGCTGTCAATGCGCGCTTTCATTTTGTTGGTGAAGCTCGCCGTTCCATCTGCCTTGCCCTGAAAGAAACTCACTTGCCGGGTCTGGGTTTTAGCCGGGGTGCGTAAACATTTATCCCGTTGTTCGCACAGCACGCAGTCCTGTTTCGCGCCCTGGAATTTGATGGCTGCAAAGCCATTGATGACGCAGCGGATTATTCCAACGCCCATAGAATCAGAGTCCGCATCATGTCGCAGGGCCTGGCATCCGCTATCAGCCGGGATATTTTTCTGTAAATTTCTGATCACTCGAGTCGGCCTGTCTCAGGCAACACCCTGGTTCCGCACCAGCACAGTGCCAATTTGATCAATGGTGCGCCATCATCATGCATGGCACAGACAGGTTTACCCGTGACAAAGGCTTAATCCATTGATTCAAAAAAACTTCTTTAATCTGGCATGGGCGGTGCTAGGTGATAGGTATCAAGGTTGAACGAACAAGGTAAAAATACGAGTACTTTGCTGACAGGTTTGGGGGCAGTGTTCCAGATTTCAATCAACAGGCGGCTTGTTCAAAGCGCTTATCGATTCCCTGCTACCGCCTGACGGTGTACCGTCCTGATAATCGTGCCGCAAGGAAATGAACATGAACCAAGCCAGGCACACTGCAAAGACGCAACCATGAAAATTGATTGCGATCACTATCCGTTAAGCGGCGGGCATGACGAGCTGCTGATCGCGCCGGGTGAACCGCGCGCCGAAGCCATCGCCCTGTGCGAGTTTTTCTCTGGTCTGCCTGCGGGTGATCTGGAGTCGCGGCATCTCGCGGTGGATGCGGCGATCATGTCAGCGGGTATTACTTTTACGGTGTATTCCGAAGCGGGCAATATCGACCGGGCCTGGCCGTTTGATGTGGTGCCGCGCATTATCGAAAAGGCCGAATGGGATCGCATCGAGGCAGGGCTGAAACAGCGCCTGACCGCGCTCAACCTGTTTATTCAGGATATTTACCACGAGCAGCGCATCGTCAAGGATGGCGTGTTCCCGGCTGAGGTGCTGGCTGATTCGCGCAATTTCCGTGAAGCCTGCATCGGGGTGTCGCCGCGTTTCGGCGTATGGGCGCATGTCTGCGGAACCGATCTGGTGCGCGACGGCGACGGCACGATGTATGTGCTGGAAGACAATCTGCGCGTGCCTTCCGGCGTGTCGTATATGCTGGAAAACCGGCAGCTGATGAAGCGCCTGTTCCCGGAACTGTTTGCGCGTTACGACGTGCTGCCGGTCGATGACTACGCCACGCAGTTGTACGACATGCTGGCGGCACTGTCGCCGCGAGAAGGCGAGCGCCCGGAGATTGCCGTGCTCACGCCGGGCGTCTACAACTCGGCGTATTTCGAACATTCGTATCTGGCGCAGCAAATGGGCGCGCACCTGGTTGAAGGCTCTGATCTGGTCGTGCTTGACGACGATTGCGTGTACATGAAAACGATCGAGGGCCTGACCCGGCTCGATGTGATTTACCGCCGCATCGACGACGACTTTATCGACCCGGAAGTATTTCGCGCCGACTCCACATTGGGCGTGCCCGGCCTGATGCGCGCCTGGAAAAGCGGCAAGGTGGGCATCGCCAACGCGCCCGGTGCGGGCGTGGCGGACGACAAGGTCGTGTATGCGTATGTACCGCAGATGATCCGTTATTACCTCGGAGAAGACGCGATCCTGCCAAACGTGCCGAGCTATCTGTGCATGATCGAAAAAGACTGCGAGTACGTGCTGGCAAATCTCGACCGCCTGGTGGTAAAACCCGCCAACGAATCCGGAGGCTACGGCATGTTGATCGGACCTAAATCGACACGCGAAGAGCAACAGCAATTTGCCGGCCTGATCCGCGCCAATCCGCGCAATTACATGGCGCAACCCACGCTCGCCCTGTCCACCGTGCCAACGATTTGCGAAGGCATGCTGGAGCCGCGCCATGTTGATCTGCGGCCATTCATTTTGCAATCGCGCGACCTGTACGTCACGCGCGGCGGCCTCACCCGCGTGGCCTTGCGGCGCGGCTCGCTGGTGGTCAACTCGTCGCAGGGCGGCGGCAGCAAAGATACCTGGGTGGTACAAGGAACACTGAAATGCTAGCCCGCGTCGCCGAAAACCTGTACTGGATGACGCGCTATCTGGAGCGCGCCGAAGACACTGCGCGCCTCATCAACGCCACCACCATGATGCTGATCGACATGCCGCCGGGCGCGAGTTTTGGCTGGGAGGCGCTGCTCACCGTCGCCGGTCTGGACGAAGCGTTTCACGAACATTACGGTGAGGCCAGCGAAACAGCGGTAATGAGTTTTCTGATTCAGGACGAGCGCAATCCTTCCTCCATTTTTGCCTGCATCCGGCTGGCGCGCGAGAACACCCGCACCTTCCGCGAAGTACTGCCGCGCGAATCCTGGGAATGGGTCAACGAGCTGTATCTGTATGCCAGCACGCATCTCACCAGCGCGCTGGACCGGCGCAAGCGTTTTGAAGTGCTGACTGAAATCATCCGCCGCCGTCAGGCCGTCGTGGGTTTGCTGTCCGGCACCATGAGCCGCGACGAAGCCTTTCAGTTCATGCGTCTGGGGCGCAATATCGAACGCGCCGACATGACCAGCCGCGTGCTGGACGTGAATCACGCGCTGATCCTGCCGCGCCAGGGCAGCGAGTATTACAACCAGATATGGATGAGTGCGCTCAAGGCGCTGTCGGCCTACCAGATGTATCGCCGTCACGTCAGCGTTCACGCCGAAGGCGCCAAGGTTCTGGCATTTTTGCTCAACGACGCGAAGTTTCCGCGCACCGTACGCCATTGCCTGAACGAGATGCAGGCGGCCTTGAGCGAACTGCCCGGCAATGGCCCCAAGCGCCGCTTGCAAAGCTTGCAGGGCGACCTGGATACGGCTGATTTTCACGCCCTGGCGCAACACGGGCTGCATGATTTTTGCGATGGTTTGCAGACGGGTCTGGCAAACCTGAACAACGATATTGCCGAGACCTATTTCCGCGCCGCGCATCCGCAGCGGATGGCACAAGACATGTTCAGTCAGGCCTGACATGGCGCAGTCCCTGAGTTTCCCCCGCACCGGCGACAAGCAGAACTCGGCGCAGTTTGAGGAGCACCTCGGCCTGCTGCTGGCTGAGCGCGACCGCATCGGCCTGACCGGTCTGATTCGCCAGATCGACGCGCTGATGATTACCGTCGAGCCGGGACATTCGCTCGCCTACGTCGCCGAGCTGTGCGTAATGACGCCGTATCACTATCTGGTCACACTCGAATCGGAATCGCACTTCACCCACATCCTGAGAATCGACATGAGCACGCCGGATATTCTGGTGCGCGAAGTCAAAGACCCGAATGTACGCGGCATTTTCAGGAGCCTCAACGAGGTCTATCCCATCGGCGCAGTCAAGCCGAATTCGCGCTACATGGGCGAAGTGCTGCGCGTCACCGATGCGCACGCCGTGGTCAATTTGCAGAAGGCGCGCGACATCCGCTTCTTCAATCAGGAACAGGTGCGCAAGCTGGAACTGCCGGGCAATATGGCAGTGGTCAAACCCAGCCCCTACACCCACAACATCGTTGCTTACTGGGAACGCCCCGAGTCCGACATCCGCGTCTACGCGCTCGGCTGGAGCACCATCCGCGACGATATGCAGGCCGCCTACGAAGCCGCCAAGGCCACACAAAAAAGCCTCGGCATCGACACTCTGCTGCTGCCCATCGACCATCTCGCCACGCGCATCTACAGCCAAAACCGCGAAGCCGCGATCCTCGAATACCTCACGCTCTCCAGCTACTACTACTGGGGCTCGTACGACATCGCCGATCAGAACTCCTCGACCAACGTCACCAAGAGCGTGCATTACGCCAACGAACTCGAATGCCCGGCCAAGGTATTCACCGCTGCGAATCATCCCTACTTCATGAACCACCTGCTGACCGAATCGCCGACCGAAGCCTTCGTGCGCAACTTTGGTCCAAGGTTGCATCACATCGCGGTAGCGGTGAAAGACGGCGAAACAAACGCGCTCGCCAACATCGACTACGTGGTGCAATCCCTGCGCGACTGCGGGCAAAAGTTTTTGCTCGACGTCATCGGCTCGAAGGAAGAAGGCTTGAAGCAGATTTTCTCCAGCGCTTCCGAGTACTCCTCACTCATCGTCGAATACGTCCAGCGCTTCGGCGGCTTTCAGGGCTTTTTCACCAAAGACAATGTCGCTGAACTCACCCACGCCGCAGGCGTGGAAGAAAATTTGAGGGCACTGCAGGAAGAAGCGCAGTCGTAATCACTTGGCAACCAGCGTTCTCGTATCTGTAACCGACCCAAAGCGGACAGGTAGCGGCCATCTGTAGATGGCGACTACCCGCATTCATTCAGGTGCTGTTTTTCTATAGCGTCAACCGTAAAGCTAAGGAACGCGCCGCTTTTGGCGCGTCCCGCTTGAGCGAAGGGTCAGACTTGACGGCGACTCTACAAACCGCCCGGACACAAATTTGTGAAGTACGCTGGCGATCAACGTCTGGTATGGCATACCTTCTTCGAGTGCTCGGGCTTGGATATCCATCAGGTCGGGTGTGGACAGGCGAATGTTGACCCGCTTTTCCTTGAGAAAAGTAGCGGTAGCGGCGGCTTTGAATTTTGCCAACTTTGCTTTTGAAGGGGAGGTGGACTTGAGTTCGCCCTTTTCGTAGGCATCCAGAATTTCTTTCTCAAATGCATCAAGTTTTTTCATCAGGGTTGCTCCTCAGCAAGTAGTCACGGGTAGCCTTCCTACTAGGAATCACTGTTTTTAGAAAATAGTGATCCGGCTCTTCAACGTAAGGCACCAAGTGCACATAGTTATCAAATGCCACGACAAGAACGGACTGGTTTGGATATTTCCCCGTGTTCGGGTGGCGCAACTCATCCAGCAAACCATCGGCCTCAATCGCAAGTGCTATCAATTCAAATGAAATGCCACGCTCAACTTTCAGCGCCTCGTTCTTATCGGGGTTCCAGCGAAATGGTTTCATGCGGCCAGTATATTTTAACGTGTGCCTATTGTCACCTATAGTGCCGTGGTAATCCCCCCATAAATCAGTAGCCCCGCAAACTCAATCTTTACTTCAGCTCAGTAACCCAGACACCCACATCAAGCTTTGCGCCGGGTGGGCCGACGAACGAGCCGGCTACAGGCGGCACGGATTCGGGCAAGCGTGCGACGGCGACAGCGGTGTGATCGGTGCCAACGATTTTGCCGATGGTGGGATCAAAGCCTTTCCAGCCCGCGCCCGGCAGGAACACTTCGGCCCAGGCATGGGTGGAGCCGTAATTGGCTGCCGACGGTTCGGCGTACAGATAGCCGCTGACAAAACGCGCGGCGAGACCCAGGTGACGCGCAGTTTGCATGAACAGGTTCGCAAAATCGCGGCAGGAGCCGGTGCCGCGCGACAGGGTGTCTGCGGGCGTTTGCACGCCGGGTTGCTCACGCGCCTGATACGACAACGACTGGCTGATGTGGACGCACAGGCGTTGCAACAGGGCATAGGTCTGGATGGGTTCGCCTGCCCGCCATAAGCTGGCAACCCATTGCGCCAGTGGGTCAGAAGCCTGCTGCGTAGCCGTCAGGAAATAAGGCGCCAACACGATTCCGTCTTCTGCGTCATAGGCAAACGGGTAGTCGGTCGCGTAAGCGTCCACCAGAAAATCGAGGGGCGATTCGTTGAATTGCTGGATGATGATTTCGCTCTCGATCACCAGTTGCTGGGTGGGCGTGTCGAAGCTCGCAATCGCAACCGAGTTGTCTTCCACGTCGCTGCACCAGCGCAGGGTGGCTGCCGGTGTGATGTCCAGAGATGAGGATTCGATGCGCAGCTCGTGGCCTTCTTTGGGCCGCAGGCGCAAAACGTGGGGTTCGAGCCGCACCATGCCCGCAAAGTTGTAATAGGTGCGATGGAGAATTTTAAAGCGCCGCATGTTTGGGCCTATCTGCCAATTGTTGCAACGCTTCCGCCCTATGCTGATTAAACATGCAGGATGTCGATTTCACTGTAGGCATGCTTCAGCCACAGTTTGACGCGTTGCCGCTCCAGGATGCCGAGCGCGTGCTCATCGGTGCGTTGCGTGGCCGACCAGAAGCTGCTGCTGTGGCCGTCGATTTTGATCATCGAGGTTTCGTGCAGACGCTTGATGTTGATGATGCGGGCGTGCAGTTCCAGCGCCCGTTTCTTTTCGCCGGATGCGTCGAGCAGGTCGAAGTTGTCGCCGCGAATGTGGTTTTGCACCAGCACATAATTCAGACGCGAGCCAAAGCGGTCGAGCAGTTTTTTCAGCAGATCGACCGAGTCGCGGCCTGAGTCCATCACATGCCAGTAAGTCAACGCCAGCCCCATTTCACTCGACAGTGCCAGCAGATCGGAGTCATCCATCCATTGCGTCAGCGCTTCCTGCGTTTGCGCGGCCATATCAACCAGGATGCTGCGTCCAGGGTCTGCGACAGCAGCTTCGACAATGGCATCGAGGCTTTCATACCGGTCGACGACGACGGGCGAGGCGTAACCGGCATAAAAACGCATCAGCGCGCCGTGCGATTTGTCGGTGTCAAAACCCAGAAACGGGCGTTCGTGGTCGATCAGGTATTGCGCGAGGATGCGGGCAACCAGCGATTTGCCGACGCCGCCTTTTTCGCCGCCAATGAAATGAATGTGTGCCATGTTTTTTCCGTAGAGGTGATCGGTTAAAGCCGACGCAGATCGAGCGTGTGCGGGAATTCGCCTGCCGGTTCTTCGACCGGCGGCGCCATCGGGCCGGGCGGCGTGCCGTCGGGGTAAAAAAATGCTGCTGTGCTTAACGACGGCGAAGCGACTTGCGGCGACGCGAGGCTGCCCGGGGTATGGCCCCAGTTCTGAAAGCGGGTATGGCGGCGCGCTTCGGCTTCAAACGCGTTGACCGGGAAGGTGTCGTAGCTGCGCCCACCGGGATGGACGACGCGATGAGTACAGCCGCCGATGGCGCGACCGTTCCAGGTGTCGATCAGGTCGAACACCAGCGGCGAATGGATGCCGATGGTGGGATGCAGCGCGGAGGGCGGTTGCCAGGCACGATAACGCACGCCCACCACGGCTTCGCCATGCGTGCCGGTGGAACACAGCGGAACGCGACGGCCATTGCAGGCCAGCACATAACGGCTGTCGGTCAGCCCTGTGACCTTGACCTGCAAGCGTTCGATGGACGAATCGACGTAACGCGCGGTGCCCTGGCTGGTGTTCTCTTCGCCCAGCACGTGCCACGGTTCGATGGCGGTGCGCAGCTCGATGGCGATGTCGCCGAGTTGCAGCGTGCCATAACGCGGAAAACGGAATTCAAGGAAAGGCGCGTACCACGCGAGGTCAAACGCAAAACCGGCATCGCGCAGATCGTCAATGACGTCCTTCAAGTCCGCCCACAGGTAATGCGGCAGCATGTAGCGGTCGTGCAGCAACGTGCCCCAGCGCACCAGCGGTTTGCGATAAGGCTTGTCCCAGAAACGTGCGACGAGTGCGCGCAGCAAGAGCATTTGCGCCAGACTCATGCGCGCGTGCGGCGGCATCTCGAACGCGCGGAATTCGAGCAGCCCGAGTCGCCCGCTGGTGCTGTCGGGCGAATAGAGTTTGTCGATGCAAAATTCGGAGCGATGGGTATTGCCGGTCAGATCGGTCAGCAGATTACGTAGCAGCCGATCCACCAGCCACGGCTGTGGTACTTCGCCCTGCGGCATTTGCTGGAAGGCAATTTCGAGTTCGTATAACCGTTCGATGCGGCCTTCGTCCACACGCGGCGCCTGGCTGGTGGGGCCGATGAACATGCCGGAAAACAGATAGGACAAGGCCGGATGGTGCTGCCAGTAAGTAATCAGACTGGCGAGCAAATCAGGGCGGCGCAGAAACGGGCTGTCGGCAGGTGTCGCGCCGCCAAGGGTGACGTGGTTGCCGCCGCCGGTGCCAGTGTGGCGGCCATCGAGCATGAATTTTTCGGCTGCCAGACGCGATTGCCGCGCCTCTTCGTAGACCAGCGTGGTCGTGTCCACCAGTTGCTGCCAGTTGTGTGCGGGGTGGATATTGACCTCGATCACGCCGGGGTCGGGCGTGACCAGCAGCTTCTCGATGCGGCCATCGCCCGGCGGCGCATAACCTTCGATCACCACCGGCTGCTTCAGTTTGGCGGCGCAGGCTTCGACCACCGCGAGGATTTCCAGATACTGTTCCAGCGTGGGCGTGGGCGGCATGAAAACATGCAGACAGCCGCCGCGCGCCTCAACGCACAGCGCAGTGTGTGGAACCTCCACCTCAACGCTGTCACCTGCCTGGGCGCTGGCTATTTGCGGATGCACTTCGGGATGCCCGGGCGCAGCTTGCTCCAGATGGCTATAGCGCGCGGCGACTTCGCCGTGGAAGTTGGCGAGCGGGGCTTGCGGGGCAAACGGATCAACGTCAACCCAGGGTTCGCGCTGCGCTTCGGCCACCCAGGGCAAGGAACTCAAGGGCAGGCGCAAGCCCATCGCCGAGTCGCCGGGTGCCAGATACAGCCGGTCACGGCGTGTTTGCCACAGCGCACTATGCCAGTGCCGGGTGTCGTTGCGCCACGCCAGCGGCAGCACATAGCCCGTAGGCGTGTTGAGCCCGCGCGACAGCTTGTTGGCAAGCTGGCCGCGCGCGGACGGATTGTCCAGATCGGCGCGTGCGGAGTTGAGGTTGAGCGGAATTTCGGCTTCCTGCAGCAGGGCTGCCAACGCATCCTCATACGTGGCTTGCACATAACGCGATGGCAAACCCAGATAGGGTGTCATGGCTTCGGCAAAGCGCTGGGCATCGCCGACCGTGTGACCATAATCCTTGCCCGCTTCGGCCAGCCACGCATCGTTCTTCCACAGCGCTTTACCGTCGCGCCGCCAGTACAAGCCGAGCGCCCAGCGCGGCAAGGGCTCGCCGGGATACCACTTGCCTTGCCCGGTATGCAGCAGCGCACCCGTCGGCAGTTTTTGTTTGAGCCGCCGCACCAGCACCTCGGCGCGCTCGCGTTTGTGCGTTCCGAGGGCATCGGTGTTCCATTCTGGTGCTTCCATATCGTCGATGGAAACAAAAGTGGGCTCGCCGCCGTGCGTCAGGCGCACGTCCTGCTGAACCAGCTTTTCATCGACGGCATGACCCAATGCCAGAATGTTCTGCCAATCGTTCTCGCTATACGGTAGCGTGACGCGCGGATCCTGGTGGATGCGGGTAACGCTGTTGCTGAAGCTGAATTCAACTTCGCATTCGTCGATCATGCCGTCGATCGGTGCAGCGGACGATGGCTGCGGCGTGGCCGCCAGGGGGATATGGCCTTCGCCAGCGAATAATCCGGAGGTCGGATCAAGGCCAATCCAGCCCGCGCCGGGCAGATAGACCTCGGCCCATGCATGCAGATCGGTGAAGTCCTTGTCGGTTCCGGACGGGCCGTCGAGCGATTTTTCGTCAGCCGTGAGCTGCACCAGATAACCCGATACAAAGCGTGCGGCCAGTCCGAGGTTGCGCAGAATTTGCACCAGCAGCCAAGCCGAATCGCGGCAGGAACCCAGGGCTTTTTCCAGCGTGACTTCGCTGGTTTGCACGCCCGGTTCCATCCGCACGGTGTAGGCAATGTCGTGTTGTACGCGCTGATTCAATGCCACCAGAAAATCATTGCACTGAGCGCGCGTGCGCGGCACCCCGGCCAGCCAGGCCCGGAGCAAGGGTCCCGTAACGTCGGCTTCCAGGTAAGGCGTCAGTTCGCGTTTCAGCGCTGGGGCATATTCAAACGGCCAGTGCTCGGCGCTCTCCTCAATAAAATAATCAAAGGGGTTGATCACCGTCAGATCGGCGATCACCTCGACATCGACCGAGAATTCTCGCGTCGCCTCGGGGAAGACCAGCCGCGCCAGATAGTTGCCGAACGGATCCTGCTGCCAGTTGATGAAGTGCTTCTCCGGCGTGATCTTCAGCGTATAGGCAAGGATAGGGGTACGCGCATACGGAGCCGGTCGCAAGCGAATCACATGCGGACTCAGCGTGATGCGGCGGTCAAATTGGTAACGGGTGGTGTGACGGATAGCGACGTGTATGCTCATAGCGACAAACAGTATAGGGTCGGTCTGTTACAAGCAAGGGACGCGCCAGCGGACGGATGCCAGGCGTTATCCCTGCATTTGTCCGCTGCGGTCGGTTGCCACCACCTGCAGCGGCTGCGGCTGGTTCTCCCACTCGAATGGCGGCAAGTTGTTCAGCGCCTGGCGCAAGCCTTCGTTCCAGGCGTCTCCCAGTGCGCGGTAATACGGATGGTCTTCCGGCAGCAGCAGACGCCGCCCGCCATCGAGCGCATCAGTTCTGACAATCAGCAATTCCACGGGCGGGCCGACAGTGAGATTGGAGCGGATGGTGGAGTTGATCGACACCAGCGCACAACGCGCAGCCTGCTCCAGCGGCGTATCGTGGCGAATTACGCGGTCAAGAATCGGCTTGCCGTATTTGGTTTCGCCGATTTGCAGATAGGGATGTGCGCTGGATTCATGGATGTGATTGCCTTGCGCGTAGACCATGTATATCTCCGGCTCTTGCCCGGCAATTTGGCCGCCAAAAATAAAAGTGGCTTCGAAATTGGTACTGGCGGTGTCGCGAGCCGTTTGCGCACGCTGCACTTCGGCAGAGATGCCGCCAACATAATCCACCGCATCGCTCATGGACTTTACACTGGACAGACACGGGTTGACGGCGTTTTTACAATCGTCGCGCAGATGTTTGATCACGCCCTGCGTGGTCGCCAGGTTGCCGGCTGCAAGCAGCACGAACATACGCTCGCCCGACTGCACGAAAGTGTGCATTTTGGAATAGGTGCTCACATGGTCGATGCCCGCGTTGGTCAGAGAGTCTGAGGCAAACACCAGGCCGCCGTCCGTTTTGATTGCTACACAATAAGTCATGGCATGTTTGTGAATTTAATTTTTCGTCCCTAATCGTGCCTGCATTTTCCCTGTGACTCAAGCAAATAATCCAGCTTGCAATCCGGCAGATGAAACCATCGGCACGCCATGGAAAACTCAGCCGCCAAACCAGCGGGTATAAGGCGATGCCAGAAACTCCTGGGCATCGATGTAATGACTGCCGTCGCACGAAAAAATCAGTCCGACCATGCCGTTAATCAGATTGAGCGAAGCGGCGCGCAAGTAGATTTGCTCATCCGAGAAACGCAGCACGCGGAACATTTCCAGCACCTCGCGGATCTGGTGCTGCTGCACGGAGGCTTCCAGCGGGTAATGGGTAAGCGGGCATTCGTGACAGGGTGTGGACGTCAGCAATTCGTCCACCGACAGTACGCGGTAGCGGTAGGGATCGTTGTACAACCAGAGCGTGACGCGGCTGCTGGAGAAATGCAGCTTGGCGTGGAATACGCCGTGCTGGCTCATCAGTTTTTCGACTTGGGCAAAGGTCTCGTTAAATTGGTCGTCCATAGCCGAGCGCACCCGGCTTTGTTCGAACATCCCCCCCCGAATAGCGGGATCACCCCGATATTGTTTCCAGTGTGGATCGTTTACTTCGGGGTCGGGTGGCATCAGCGTAACCGCAGGTCAGGCGGCTTCCTTGGGGCGCATCTGACGACTGTACAGAAACTCCAGCACATTGCTGCGCAGCTCGTGATAGCGCGGTTCGTGCGCCAATTGGAGGCGCTCACGCGGGCGCGGCAGATCGACTTCCAGGATTTCGCCGATGGTCGCTGACGGGCCATTGGTCATCATTACAATGCGGTCGGACAGCAGGACGGCTTCGTCCACGTCATGCGTCACCATGAGTACCGTGCTTTTGGTGGCTGCGACTATTTTCATCAACTCGTCCTGAAGATGCGCACGGGTTAACGCATCAAGCGCGCCGAAAGGCTCGTCCAGCAGCAGCACTTTCGGCTCCATCGCCAGCGCCCGTGCGATGCCGACGCGCTGCTTCATGCCACCGGAGATTTCGCCGGGCAGTTTGCTGGCGGCGTGCGTCAGGCCAACCAGCTCCAGCACCTTGCGTGTGCGCGCCTTGAGTTGGGTTTTGCTTTCGCTGTTGCCAAATACTTTTTCAACCGCCAGGTAGACGTTCTCAAACGCGGTCAGCCAAGGCAGCAGCGAATGGTTCTGGAACACCACGCCGCGCTCGGGCCCCGGTCCACGGATTTCCTTGTTGCCGAGCAGCAGCACGCCGTCGGTCGCATCGAGCAGCCCGGCCACCATATTGAGCAGCGTGGATTTTCCGCAGCCCGAGTGCCCGATCAGCGCGATGAATTCGCCTTGCTGCACGTTGAGATTGATGTCGGTCAACGCCGTGAACTTGCCTTTTTTGGTGTTGAACACCATCGATGCATTTTCGATTTGCAGGTATTTTTCCATGATGCGCGATCCTGTCAGTCGTAGTTGAAGCGTTTTGCAATCAGCATCAGTCCCTGCTCCAGCAGCAGGCCGACGATGCCGACGACAAAAATGGCGATGATGATGTGCGCAACGTTCAGATTGTTCCATTCATCCCACACCCAGAAGCCGATGCCGACGCCGCCCGTGAGCATTTCCGCAGCCACAATCACCAGCCAGGCCACGCCGATCGACAGGCGCACGCCGGTCAGCACGTAGGGCAGCACCGCCGGAAACAGGATTTTGGTAAAGACCTTGAACTCGGACAGGTTCAGCACGCGCGCAACGTTCATATAGTCCTGCGGGATGCGCTGCACCCCGGCGGCGGTGTTGAGCACCATTGGCCAGATACTGGAAATGAAGATGACCCAGATCGAAGCAGGCTCGGCTTTTTGCAGCACCAGCAAACCGATGGGCAACCAGGCCAGCGGCGAGACCGGGCGCAGGATGCTGATAATCGGCGACAACATGCGACTGAGAAATTCGAAACGACCCAGCATGAAGCCCAGCGGAATGCCCACGATAGCGGCGGCGCCAAAACCCAAGCCGACGCGATACAGCGAGTTCAGGATATTCCAGCCGATGCCTTTGTCGTTCGGCCCTTTGTCGTAGAAAGGATCGGAAAAAAGTTGAACCGCAGAGGTCCAGGTTTCCATCGGGCCGGGGATCGATTTATTGCTGTTGGCGATGACTGCCCACAGCGCAGCAAACAGCAACATGCCCAGAATCGGCGGGATGGCTTGCTTGAGAAAACTGGCTGCGGCCTCGGTCAGGCGTTTGCCACTCTCGGTTTCAAAGTAAGGCGTGCGGCGCGGCGGCGCAGCGACGGACGGCATGGTTTCAGGTGCGCTCATGATTTGCTTCAGATTGTTGTCATTCAGGGTGATGGCACTCATTGCATTCTCCGGTTTGTCCCTCCTCACGGAGGGACGCAAGCTATTTGAATAGTGTTACGCCTACACCTTGATCTTGAAGCTATCCGCATATTTGGCCGGGTTCTTGCCGTCCCACACCACGCCGTCGATCAGCTTGGACGTGCGCATGTCGGACTTCGGCAGCGGGGTTTTGGTCATCGCGGCAGCGGCCTTGTAGATGTCGATGCGGTTGACCTTTTTCGCCACCGCCAGGTAGTCCGGGTGCTCTTTCAGCAGACCCCAGCGCTTGTGCTGGGTGAGGAACCACATGCCGTCCGACAGGTAGGGGAAGCCGACCTTGCCGTCGTTGTAGAACTTCATGTAGTTGGCATCCTGCCATTTCTTGCCGATGCCGTTGTTGTACTGGCCAAGCATGCGGTCTTCAATCGAATCGAAGTCGGTGTTGACGTAGGACTTCTCGGCAATCACCCTGGCCACTTCAGAACGATTGCTCATTGTGTCGATGTATTTCGACGCATCCAGAATCGCGGCGACCATCGCACGAGCGGTGTTCGGATACTGCTCGACAAAAGCGGCAGTGGTACCGAGCACTTTTTCCGGGTGGTCTTGCCAGATGTCTTGCGTGGTTGCGGCAGTAAAGCCGATGTTGTCGCGAATCGCACGCGCATTCCACGGCTCGCCCACGCAGAAACCGTCCATATTGTCGACACGCATATTGGCGATCATCTGCGGCGGCGGAACGGTAATCACCTTGGTCTGGGTGAAGGGGTTCACGCCATACGCCGCCAGCCAGTAATACAGCCACATCGCGTGGGTGCCGGTGGGGAAAGTCTGGGCGAACGTGTATTCCTTGGGTTCAGCAGCAATCAGTTTGGCGAGGCTCGCGCCGTCGGTCACGCCTTTCGCTTTCAGTTGATTGGAGAGCGTAATCGCCTGGCCGTTATTGTTAATCGTCGCCAGCACCGCCATGTCCTTCTTCGGCCCGCCGATGCCCAGCTGTACGCCGTAGACCAGGCCATACAGCACATGCGCCGCGTCAAGTTCGCCGTTCACCAGCTTGTCGCGCACTGCCGCCCACGAGGCTTCCTTGGTGGGGGTGATGGTGATGCCGTATTTCTTGTCAAAGCCTTTCACCGAAGCCATCACCACTGACGCGCAGTCGGTCAGCGGAATAAAACCGATTTTGATGTCGGTTTTTTCGGGTGCGTCGCTGCCCGCTGCCCATGCGCCCTGGCGTACGCCCGGCGGCACCATGGCCATCAACGTGCCAGCGGCAGAAAGCACAAGGCCTTTTTTGAGAAAGTCACGCTTGTCGCTATCGACTACTGCGCTGCCTGCAAGAATGTCTTTAACCTGATCGTTCATGTTTTGAGTCTCCAAAATAAAAGGCGTCACCCCACGTGGGGAGGACGCCTTTGTCCGTTCAATTCGTAGGGTGATGCGGTTTTGTACAAGCTGAGCGTCACGCCGTTGCGACCCCTCGAATATCAATTAGCAATGCCCGTGCCAGAACTGAAATAGCCTGTAAACAGGGCTTTCCAGTGAAATAATGAAATGGTTCGTTCAGCTTGAGTGCACCGTATTGATGCAAGGCGAACGGCGCGCGCACCGAAATATTTCAGTGCAGACTCAGGCAAGTGGTTTCTGCAAAACCTGACGCGCAATGTCTACGATACGCACGCCACGATCCATCGCGGCACGACGCATTTCACGATAGACATCGGCTTCCGGCGAGCCTGTCTGGCGGATTAATTGCGCCTTGGCCTGATCGACCAGCTTGCGCTCATCCAGCGCCATGCGGGTTTGCTCCAGTTCATCGTGCAAGGCCTGGTAAGCCTGAAAGCGCGACATGGCAACATCCAGAATGGGCCGGATGCGCGCGGCACTCATCCCGTCAACCACATAAGAGGTGACACCGGCCTGAGTGGCGGCACGAATACTTTCTGGCCGCGCATCGTCGGTAAACATCACGATCGGGCGCGGGCAATCCTGGTTGGCTACACAGATGTGCTCCAGCGTGTCACGGTCAGGAGAATCCTGCGCAATAATGACAATGTCCGGGCGCAGCGCAGCAATCTGCCCGTCCAGGCTGCGACCGGAATTGATGCTGGCCATTACCTCGCAATCGGCCGCTTCCAGCGCGGGGATCAACATGGCTAGCCGTTCAGGCTGGCTTTCAATAATCAGGACACGCAACACAACACATTTTCCTAAAAAAGGCGGCCCCGAAGGGCCGCAAGATCGGAGGAGACTGCCTGAGCGTGCAACAAGCAAGTGACACACTCGCTTTACTCTAAAGCATGGTTTGTGCCAACAACTATACTTCTGTTAAAACAATGGCTTATCCATTTAAATAACCGGCATATCCGCCTTGAAACCGGATCATTGTGGTGCAAGCCCTGTCCGGAAAGAGACAAAACAGGGCGGCTGTCCTGAAGGTCAAGATCGCAATGCGCAGGTCTGCGCCGCAACGCGTGCTTGCATTTGATACTAATGCGGACTATATTTGTTCGCATCAGTACCAATTGTCGAGATCATGACCACGCCCCCATTCCTGCTGACCATTCGCGAACTGGTATGTTGTTATCAGGCCTTCGAGGTTCATTCGGCGGCACAGATTCGCCAGTTTGGCCTCACCCCGCCGCAATTTGATGTGATTGCTACGCTGGGCAATACGCAGGGCATGACACCCAAGGAACTCGTTGAGAAAACGCTCATCACAAAAGGTACGCTGACAGGCATCGTTGACCGCCTCGAAGCGCGCGGCCTGGTGCGGCGCGTGCCGAGCCCGACCGATGGCCGCAGCCAGATCGTTCAGTTAAGCAAAAAAGGGGTGACGCTGTTCAACAAGGTGTTCCCCCTGCTTTTGGCTTATATGGGCAAAGCCTTTGCAGGCTTGAGTGCCAAAGACTATGCCCGCATTGATGCGGCGCTGCGCGATTTGCACAGCGTGTTTAAAAAAGGGGGCGGAGATGAATGACCAGCACACTCATGTCATGAGACGCATGATTTTTCTGGCAGGGCTGATGCTTGTCAGCCTCGCCGCACCTGCCACCGAATACCGGCAGTTGCAGGCCAGCAGCCTGAGTTTCGCCTACAAACAGATGGGCGTGCCGATGGAAGGACGGTTCGGTCGTTACACGGCGCACATCGTGTTCGATCCGGCGCGTCCCGATGCCGCTCAGGCCCGGTTCGAACTTGAGCTTGCCAGCATCGATACCGGCGTTGCCGAGGCCGACGAAGAAGTGCTCGGAAAATTATGGTTCAACGTCAAGGTTTACCCTGTCGCGCGCTTCGTTTCCAGCGGGGTCAAAGCCCTGGGCGGCAACCGCTACACGCTGTTTGGCAAGCTCACCATCAAAGGCAAAACGCTAAACGTGGCGACACCCTTTACCTTCAAGACGGCGGGCGCGAACGGAATATTCGACGGCGCCTTCACCCTGAAGCGGCTGGACTACGCCATCGGCGAAGGCGAATGGGCAGACGTGAGTGCCGTCGCCAATGAAGTCCAGATCAAGTTCCACTTTGTCGCTGCGTCCGCAGCGGTCAAGCCGTAGTTTCACCCACCCATCAAAGGAGAAAACCCATGAAAAAATTCGCAATGCTTACCCTCGCTGCTTCCTTGTCCGCCGCCGCACTGGCCGCACCCGCAACCTACATCATCGACGGCACGCACACCTTGCCACGCTTCGAGTACAGCCATTTAGGCTATTCCATCCAGCTGAGCCGGTTCGACAAGACCAGCGGCCAGATCATTCTGGATCGTGAGGCAAAAACAGGTTCGGTGGACGTGAGCATCGACGCGAAATCTGTGGATACCGGTTACGCGCTTTTCAATGAGCATATTCAGGGCGAGGACTACTTCAACACCGCTAAGTACCCGACCATCACCTTCAAATCCAGCAGCCTGAAATTTGATGGCGACAAGCTGGTCGAAGTGGTGGGCGACCTCACTGTCAAGGGTGTGACCCGCCCGGTCACGCTCACGCTGAGCTCGTTTCTGTGCATGCCCCATCCCATGCTCAAGAAGAGTGCGTGCGGTGCCACTGCCGTCGCCCACATCAAACGCTCCGACTTCAACATGGGTAAAAACGCGCCCTATGTGAGCGACGAAGTGACCCTGACCATCCCGGTCGAAGCCGTCAAACAATGAGGTGACGCCATGAAACTCTATTTCAGCCCCGGCGCATGTTCTTTATCCCCGCGCATCGTCCTCAATGAAGGCGGCTTTAACTACGACACCGAACGGGTCGATTTCGCCAGCGGCAAAACCGAAACAGGTGCCGACTACCGCACAGTCAATCCCAACGGCTACGTCCCGGCTTTGCAGCTCGACGACGGCCAGGTGCTAACCGAGGGCCCCGCCATCGTCCAGTATCTGGCCGACCGCGTGCCGGAAAAACACCTCGCCCCGCCCGCCGGCACGTTGGAGCGATACCGCCTGATGGAATGGCTCAATTTCATCTCCACCGAATTGCACAAGGGCTTCGGGGCGCTGTTCAATTCGCAAACACCGGAAGCCTGGAAAGACTTCGTCAAAACGCAACTGCTCGCCAAGCGTTTTGACCACGTCAGCGCCCGGCTCGACGGCAAAACCTGGCTGATGGGCGAAACCTTCACCGTGGCCGATGCCTATCTCTTCACCGTACTGGGGTGGAGTAAACATGTCGGCATTGATCTTGCCCCCTGGCCGACGCTTACCGCCTATCTGGCTCGCGTGACTGCGCGCCCTGCGGTGCAGGCTGCACTCAAGGCAGAAGGGCTGATCTAGCCCTGTAGTGATGTCGCTAAAGACTACCCATTGGGAGTACGCGAGCAAAAAAAGCATTAAATTGTCTAAACTGAACGTGTCATCTTCTCTGTTACCGGAGACTGCCATGTCTGCAACCCGCACCCCCAAAGAAACCCCTATGCTCGACCAGCTTGAAAGCGGGCCGTGGCCAAGCTTTGTAACCAACCTCAAGCGCCTGGCCAAGGATAACGACATGATGGTTGACCTGCTGGGTCAGCTCGAGACTTCGTACGAAACCCGCACGGGCTACTGGAAAGGCGGCACGGTCGGCGTGTACGGTTATGGTGGCGGGATTATTCCGCGCTTTACCGAGCTGAAAGACGAGTCCGGCAAGCCCTTGTTTCCGGAGGCGGCTGAGTTTCACACCTTGCGCGTACAACCCCCGGCGGGCATGCATTACAGTTCCGATTTGTTGCGGAAATTGTGCGATGTCTGGGTGAATAGCGGCGGCTCGGGTCTGATTGCCTTTCACGGCCAGTCCGGCGACATCATGTTTCAGGGCATCAGCAGCGCAAACGTGCAAACGGCCTTTGACGGCTTGAATGCGATGGGCTTTGACCTCGGCGGTGCCGGGCCGGCCTTGCGCACGTCCATGTCTTGCGTCGGGGCTGCGCGTTGCGAGATGTCTTGCTACGACGAGGCACGCGCTTTGCGCACGGTCATCAACAATAATTTGGACGACATGCACCGCCCGTCCCTGCCCTACAAATTCAAGTTCAAGTTTTCCGGCTGCCCGAACGATTGCGTCAACGCGATCCAGCGTTCAGACATGGCGACGATAGGAACATGGCGCGACAATATCCGCGTGAACGAGGCGCAGGTGCAGGACTATTACAAGGTACACGGCAGGCACGATCTGGTGAACGATGTTGTCAACCGCTGCCCGAGCAAGGCGATTTCGCTGGTAGCGTCGGACAAGGCGCCCACCGATCCGCACATGTCAGTTGCCCATCTGGGCGATGGCGATGCGCTGTGCATCGACAACAAGAACTGCGTGCGCTGCATGCAATGCCTGAACGTCATTCCCGGCGGGCTGCTGCCGGGGCTGGACAAGGGCGTGAGCATTCTGGTCGGCGGCAAGGGCGTGCTCAAAATCGGCGCGACCATGGGCACGGTGGTGATCCCGTTTATGAAGCTCGAAACCGATGAGGATTTTGAAAAGCTCAACGAACTGGCGCGCAATATTCTCGATTTCTTTGCCGAAAATGCGCTCGACCATGAACGCACCGGCGAGATGATCGAGCGCATCGGCCTCGCCAATTTCCTTGAGGGCATGGATATTCCGATCGACCCGAACATGATCAGCGCGCCGCGTTCCAATCCGTATTTCCGGAGTGACGACTGGGACGAACAGGCCGCCAAGTGGGTCGAATACAAGAAACTCGCCGCATGATGCCAGCGCGGCATCGCTGCTGAATGTCAGCCAGGCGCATGCCGGTGCTGTTTGTCGGGCACGGCAACCCGATGAACGCGGTCGAATCCAACGAGTTTCATCGCAGTTGGCGGACGCTCGGGCAGGGCTTGCCTGAACCGCGCGCCATCCTGTGCATTTCCGCACACTGGGAAACACCGGGCATTTTGCTGACTGCCTCGGCGCACCCCGCTACGATTCATGATTTTTACGGCTTCCCGCGCGCCTTGTTCGATGTGCAATATCCCGCGCCCGGTTCGCCCGATCTGGCGCAGCGCATAGCGGCTATGCTGGGTGCGCAACTCGACCCGCAACGCGGGCTGGATCACGGCGCATGGAGCGTGCTGGCGCCGATGTACCCGGATGCGAGCATTCCAGTCGTACAGCTCAGTCTGGATACGCGTCAGGTCGGCACTTTTCATTATGATCTGGCAAAAAAACTGGCTCCGCTGCGCGACGAAGGCGTGCTGATTATCGGCAGCGGCAATATCATCCACAATCTGCGGCTGTTTGATTTTCAGGATCCTGCCCCGCTGGAATGGGCCGCCCGCAGCGACGCGGACATCCGGCAGCGGATTCAGGCGCACGACCATTCCTCGCTGGTCAGCTACGACGCCCTTCCGGATGCCGGACAGGCGATTCCCACCGCCGAACATTTTTTGCCGCTGCTGTATGCGCTGGCCTTGCAAGAAAAAAACGAACCCCTCCGTTTTTTCAACACTGCGGTATTGAGTTCGATCTCGATGACCTCACTTCAGATTGGGTAGGACAACGCAAGGAACAGCCATGACCCAGAACACATCCGTCACAACAAAAAAACTCGTCAACATCCGCCGCAATAACGCCGGGCATTGGGTCGGCGACGGCTTCCCGGTGCGCACGCTATTCAACTATTCCGACCAGGGCACGGCGCTGAGTCCGTTTCTGATGCTGGATTATGCCGGCCCGACGGACTTCCCTCCGACGCAGCAACGCCGGGGCGTGGGCGAACATCCACATCGCGGTTTCGAGACCGTGACCATCGTCTATGCCGGTGAAGTCGAGCACCGCGACTCGTCGGGCGGCGGCGGAAAAATCGGCCCGGGCGATGTGCAGTGGATGACCGCTGCATCAGGGCTGGTACACGAAGAGTTTCATGGCCGCGATTACGCCGCGCGCGGCGGCCCGTTTGAAATGGTGCAGTTGTGGGTCAATCTGCCCGCCAGCGAGAAAATGTCGCCGCCACGCTATCAGGCGATCCTTGACAAGCAGATACCCGCAATCAAACTGCCCGATAGCCAAGGCACAGTGCGCGTCATCGCCGGTGAATACGCTGGCGTACCGGGACCGACCCGCACCTTCACGCCGATCCATGTCTGGGATCTCGACCTGAACATCACGCAGCCAATCGAACTTGCAGTCCCAACGGGCTATACCACCCTGCTCGTGGTGTTGAAAGGCGCGGTACAGACAGGCGCTGAAATTATCGCCGAGGCCGAGGTCGGCGTGTTCGAACGATCCGGGCAAACCCTGCGCATCGACCGTGCCCCCGACACGCGCGCCCTGCTACTGTGCGGCCAGCCGATCGAAGAAGCCATTGTGGGATACGGCCCGTTCGTGATGAACACCCGCGAAGAAATCCAGCAGGCGATGCAGGATTATCAAAGCGGGGGAATGGGGCATCTGTCGTAACGGTAAACCACGCGGTCTCGTCGAAAGAGGAGCCAAATCGCAGACAGGTGCAGACATGAACATGCCGGGTCAGTCGACCCAGGCTTGAATCATCGACCATCCGGCCTATCTTTAGATTACCCAATCCTGAAGGAGCGTAATCATGCTGAACCTCTCAACCGACATCAACAAACTGACCCGCGACCAGCCCGCGACCAACCCGGATTTTCCCTATGCTCCGCTGGACTGGACGCAGGAAGACGCGATGCAAATCGCGAGGTCGGAAAGCCTGCAACTCACCGAAGCGCACTGGGAGGCTGTCCGCGCCCTGCAAAGTTATTACGCGCACCACGATAACGAAACTGTAATCAACCTGCGCGACCTGCACGATGCGCTGGACGAACACTTCCACCAACACGGCGGCCTGAAATACCTTTACACGATATTCCCAAGCGGGCCCATCGCTCAGGGTTGCCGTCTGGCCGGGCTGGAAGCGCCGTTCATGGCCAGTGACAGCAGTTTCGGCAGCGTTGCCTGACAGTATTGGGGATATTGGTTGTGGAACTGGCGCACGCTGCGCTGCCATTCTGGATGAATGCACTCCCCGGTCAGTTTCCGGGTTCGAACCTTTGACGGGGTTTCTTGAATCCGCGCAACGGCTGCTCGCTGGCCGTATCGCCACGTCCCGCGCCATACCCATTCCGTTGCAGAGCGCCTGAGAAGGCTCATGGGCGACCAGGGGCCGCCCCGGCCCATGCCATGTCGCTCAAAGCGTCCGCGAGGGTACGCCTGCAAGAAACATAAGGGAATGGATCCCCGTTCGCGCCGATGGATCCATCTCGGTGATTGCCTGGGCGTGGGCGGTTCGTGCCCAGGTTACTGCGTAGATATAAGAATGCCGTTTGGCACATAGGAAAAAACAAATTATTGGCTATAAACAGAACCGGCTCAGGTTTTGGGTCGCGTCAGGCTTATAGACGTCGGGGAAGCACGCTCAACCTCTATAGAAACGCTAATGTAGTTAACCTGAGGCGAAACACGTTTGCAGCAGTAAAGGCGGCCGAACCCTAATTTACAGGAGACTTTCATGACATTTCCCACCCCTAATTCCGATGAGAATCTGGTGAGCAGCAATAACCCTGGCACGAGCACCTGTCCAGACACATCTACAAACGCGCCATTTATCGGCAACTTTCATAAAACCCTGCCACATAACGAATACGGCGAGGTTTGTGCCGATGCCTACCGCAAATTCAAGGGGATATGCCTGGCGATTGAAGCTGGCTCGCCCATCAGTTTTGAAGATGTTCCCACTGGCCCATTGCCAACTGATCCATTGCCTTGTGGAGAGATGAAAGGCAACCCGGTTCCCCAAAGCGCCTTTGCTGCAAACGCCTTGCCGGATTTACAGAAGTCCGTTGCCAAGTTTACCAGCCCGCTTGCCGGTGCCTCCACGGAAAACCATGGGCCAGATCCAAAATCTCTGGACATGCTGCCTGCCCCAGGCTGTCGATCCATCAGCACAGCGGCCGAGATGGTGGAACTGTACTGGATGGCCTTGTTGCGCGATGCGCCGCTCCTGGCGTTGCAACAATTTCATGCCGCTCCCGGAACCGGCTGCGCAAGCCTTGCCGCGCACAATGCACAACTGGGCTATAACGTGGCGGCGCGTGTCACTCAGGCAGTCAAGGACGTGAACACCCTGTACGACTGCGCGATCCAGCACGACACCGATCCTGGCCGCCTGCGCACGCCATTAGACCTGAACGCGGGTGCGGGCGGCGCAAACATTGTTCAGCAAACCCTTTTCCGCACCGGATTGCATGATGAAGAATTTGGCCCGCTTGTCAGCCAGTTTTTTATCCGTCCCATCGGCTATGGCGTTCAATCCATCGACCAGAAAGAAGTGCCCTACGTTGCCAAACTGGACTTTCTGACTACGCACGGCGACTGGCTGCTTGCGCAAAACACCGGCAAAGACAAATACGGACGTGACTACGGTAACTGCAACCATTATTCCGACCAGAAATATCGTGGTGCAAGCTACTACCCTTTCGCAGGCAGCAAACCCATCCGGCGCTATATTTCGACAATGCGCGACTTGGCACGCTTCGTGAACCGAGATGCACTTCACCAAGCCTACTTCAATGCCGCACTGTTTCTGGATGGCGTAGGCGCCCCGCTGGATGCGGGCAACCCTTATCGTGGCCACCTTTACTCGCGCGAAGGCAATTTCGCCACGCTTGGCGGTCCGGACCTGTTGACGCTTGTTTCAGAAGTGGCCAGCAGGGCTCTGAAAGTGATCTGGCGTCAAAAGTGGCTGGTGCATCGCCGCTGCCGCCCCGAAGTTTACGGAGGGCTGCTACAAATGCAGCGCAACGGATTGGGCGGCAACAAACGGAATTATGGCCTGCCCGAAAAAATTGCTGCATGCAACAAATTCAAGACCACCCTTAACGCAACCCTTGCCGAAATCGGCGCGCACAACAGTGCGCTAAATGGCGGCACCCCCACCTTGTTCCTGCCAATGGCCTTTTCTGCCGGTTCGCCCAACCACCCCGCCTACGGTGCCGGCCATGCAACCGTCGCCGGGGCTTGTGTCACCGTGTTGAAAGCCTGGTTCGACGAAGATGCCAAACTCAAATGCGTTTTCGAGAAGGCCAACGATGATGCGAGCGTCAGAAAGAACGCGCCAAAAGATCCACCAGGGGGAGAACTCGTGCTGTTGCAGCCGGGCTACCGAAAAGCAGGCGGCACGCTGGAAGATTTCTGCGAACCTCAGGAATACACCGGCTCGGATGCAGGCGACATGACTGTCGGTGGCGAACTCAACAAACTCGCCAGCAACGTGGCCATGGGTCGCAGCATGGGAGGCGTGCACTGGCGCAGCGACAATACGCGTAGCCTGCGGCTGGGCGAACAAATCGCAATTGAAATTCTGCGCAAGCGTACCCTGGAATACGCCGAACGACCGGTATCGTTCACTTTCAGATCGTTCAACCGGCAAAGGGTGCACATCACTCAAGGACAGGTGCAGATCACGTAGGAAAACGTCGCTTGGTGTCGAAGCCGACCTGGATAGCAGTTGCACGACCAGCATTGTCACCAAGCCCGGAGGCTACGGGCTGGCGTCAGTTTTGCCGCGTCAATGCATTCCCGGGTTTGGCTGCAAGGAAGCAATGGTAGTACAGCGGTTTCAGGCGGACGATCATCTTTCATCTGATCCTGAAATCGCGGTCGTTCGCCTGTCCCCTGTTGTTACTCCGCACGCTGGAATCCTGCGATGGAATCGAAGCTGGTTGTTGTACAGGCATTGTCTATAGTGAAAGCCAAGTTGTAATCTTGGAGAACCATCATGAGCACCACGATTGAAACCTATCTTGAGCAACACAAGATTCCCTATGAATTGATGACGCACGCACACAGCAGTACCAGCATGCAAAGCGCCCGCGCCGCACATATTGATCCGCACCGGCTGGCGAAGGCGGTGTTACTGGAAGGAACGGATGGCTGCTACATGGCAGCGGTGGTTCCGGCCAACCGGCAGGTGAGCTTGGGGCATCTGCGCCACGATTATGGTCACATGTTCCGGCTGGCGGATGAGCGCATGATTGCGCCGTTTTTCAAGGATTGCGAACCGGGAGCGATCCCCGCGCTGACCACGCCCTACCACCTGGAAATGATCTGGGACGACAGCTTGCTGAACGAACCGGAGATTTATTTCGAGGCCGGCGATCACACGCATCTGGTGCATCTACACACCGAGTACCTGCGTGAAATGCTGGACAAACTGCCGCACGGCCGTATCTGCGAAGCGGCTTGAACCTGTTCTGTCAGTGTTGGGACGCGAGCAGATGAATTACCCGAGAGTTCTCGTCATCGCGACGTGCGCGATGCCCGCCTCCAGATACTCGCCGCCCTCAATCTCAAATCTGTGGCGCAGATAAAACCCGGTGGCCTGCGTCTGCGCGCTGAGCCGGATGACCGCATGGCCGCGCATTTGCGCCTCACTCAGCGCAGCTTGCAGTAGCGCCCGCCCTGCACCTTTTTTACGCCACGCAGCCAGCACCGCCATGCGCCCAAAATGCCCGTCGCGCAACAAGCGGGCGCAGCCGACCGTGCTTCCGTCTGCACTCACCACCAGAAAATGCAGCGCGGCTTCATCGTGCTCGTCCCACTCCATGTCTTCGGGCACGTTTTGTTCCTGGATAAACACCTGACGGCGGATTGCAGAAAGCACATCACGACCCTGGCGCCAGTCTGTAGTACGCACGGTAAACGCCGGTTTGCGCAGCCGTCCCCAACTGATGAGCAGCATTCCAGACAGCACCAGCAGGCCAAAGACAAACACGGCTGTACGCGGCGTCATCCCGGCCGCAATCGCGGCAAAATACAATCCGGCCATCAACAGCATGGCGAGATTTTCAAAAAAATTCTGCACCGCCAGCGCGCGTCCGGTGCCTACGCTTTCGTGGCCGCGCTCCTGCAGCAGCGCATTGAGCGGGATGGCAAAGAAGCCGCCCGCCGCGCCAATGCCCAGCAGCACCGCGCCCGCCGTCGCAAAGCCGTGCAGCGGTGCCAACAGCCACAATAAAGGCCCAATCGCCAGCCCGCCGATCAGAGCGCGATTGACTTGAGAAAGCCTGACGGTAAACGCGGCGAGACTGGCGCCGACCACGATGCCCACCGACACCAGACCCATCAGCGTCGCAGGCGACTGGTTATCCAGCAGACCCAGCGCGACCGGCACCCATGCAAACAGCAGCAAACGCAAGGATGCGCCCATACCCCAGAACAGACTGGTGCCGAAGAGGCTGAAACGCGCATCAGGATTTTTCAGCAGGGTTTTCATGTCGCGCAGAAACTCCAGCGGCAAACGGCTGACTTCGCCACGCACCAAAGGCTTGATTGCGGCCAGTTTCGGAATCAGCAAATTCACCGCCGCCGCACCCAGATACAGCCCGGCCACCACCTGTACTGCCAGCACCGCTGAATGATCTGCCAGCCAGCCGCCGAGCATCACGCCGAGCAGAATCGCGGCGATGGTCGAACCTTCGAGCAGACCATTCGCCTGAACCAGTTTGCCCTCGCCCACCAGCTGCGTGAGGATGCCGTATTTGGCAGGCGAATATGCTGCCGCGCCGAGGCCAACGATGGCATAACCCGCCAGCGGATGCAGCCCGCCCAGAATCAGCGCCGCCCCGGTCAGTTTGACGAGATTGGCGCGAAACATCACGCGGCCTTTCGGCCAGGCATCCGCAAACGGCCCGACGTAGGGCGCGAAAAAGATAAAGGCCAGCACAAACGTCGCCTGCACCAAGGGCAACAAAGTATCGCCGCCCGACACAGTTTTAAGCATGGCGATGGCCGCGACGAACAGCACGTTGTCCGCCATCGCCGACAAAAACTGGGCCATCAGCAAGGCGGTCATGCCGCGCGACAGCAGCGAATTATTTGAGGCAGGCATATTCATCTTTCAAGAAATCCTCTTATTGCTTCGGCCATGAAAACACATGCCGCGTCTCGAAGACGTGTGCCGGAAAACGGCTACCCTGCCACGATAGCGTGCGCTTTAATACAAAATCAAACAGCAAGGCGTTGTGTTGTCTCAAGTCATTCAATGGCGCAACCGCACGCTCTGGAATCAACCCAGCAGCAGCGATGCGCTTGACTGAAAATAGCGGCATGACCCCCGGTAGCGGGTAGTCCGATCCGTTGAGCAAACGCGCGTGCCAGTCGTGGCGCGCGAGCAGCGGTTTGAGGTAAGCCATGCGGTTGATTTGCGTAATCGCAGAAATATCGCCGTATAGATTTTTGGCGTATTCAGGCTGCGCCATCATGCGCGCGAACAGCTCAAAATTATCCATTTTTCCCGCGTGCTGCCCTCGATCCAGATCAATGCCCGCGCCCTGGGTGGCGCAATGCGCGACGATGACATTCACGCCCTGATCCAGCGCACGGCGCAAGCGCAGCGGGTTGCCATAATCCTGCTGGCCAGCCCCCTGAGTGGCGTGCTCGTCGCCCGCGTGGCTAATCAGCGGCAAATCCAGCGCAGCCATCTGTTGATAGAAAAGCTCGTAACGCGGGTTGGCGGGATCCATCCCCATCGATGGCGGCAGCCATTTCACGGCGCGCGCGCCGTCTGCCTTACAGCGGTCGAGCGCCTCTTTCCAGTCACGCCGATTCGGATGAATTGAGGCTACCCATTCAAACTGCTGTGGCACCAATCGCGCCACCTCTGCAGCGGCGCGATTAGGCACATAAAACTGGCTTAACGCTGGGCGCGCTTTGCCCGCTTCGTCATAAAACTGGTCAAAGGCGTACAGCATCAGCTTGAAACCCGCCGGGAATCCTGCGGCCAGCGCCTGCAAGCGCGCGACATAACTGTCGTCAACCGTCCCGGCAGCGTCGGTCGCGCAAGCCGCATTCAGATAAAACGCCCGTTGCGTGTACTGCACCGGATTCAAGACTGAATGCATCGCAGGATTGATCCAGATGCCACCACCACTATCACCAATCCCCACAAGATGGGCATGCATGTCCCATACCTGGCTGAAATCCACGCCCTCAAATGCCTGCTGGATAAACGGATCATCACGCAGTGCTGGCGGCAGAGCCGGTGTATTGCACGGGTCTGACCAGCCTGCATCAGGCCAGTACTGCTGCCCGGTAACGCCCAAGGCGCCGATACCGAACACACCCAGTCCTTTCAAAAAATTGCGCCGCTTCATGCCGCAGCCGCCAGGGTTTTTACGCCGACATAATCTGTCTTTCCGGTACCTAATAATGGGATAGCCTCTACCAATATGATGCGGCGCGGCACAGCCAAATCCGGCAAACCGGCAGATTTGGCTGTGGCCTGCAAAGCCTCGCGCGTCAACGTCGGGTCAGTGCTCAGCAGAACAATCTGCTCGCCGCGTTGCGCGTCGGGCAGGCTGGTCGCGGCGTGCGTATGCAGCGGCGATGCGATGCGGGCGATGACTTCCCCGGTTTCCAGCGAGACCATTTCACCGGCGATTTTGGCGAAGCGCTTGAGGCGGCCAAGGATCGTGACAAAGCCGTCACCATCAATATCAACAATGTCGCCCGTGTTGTACCAGCCCGCGCCCAACTCGTCGGCGGCGGGCGGCTCCAGCACGCCGGGCGCGTCAAACCGCAGATAGCCGGACATCAGGTTGGGGCCGCGCATGTGCAACAAACCGCCGCGCTCGATGCCCGGCACGGCAATCAGCCGCGCCTCGATGTCGGGCAGCAATTGCCCGACGCTGCCAGTGCGGTAGGCCATCGGTGTGTTGACCGCCAGCACGGGTGCGGTTTCGGTCGCGCCGTAACCTTCCAGTATGCGGATACCGAACTTTTCGTACCACAACAGACGCACCGGATCAGCCAGTTTTTCGGCACCGGCGATGGCATAACGCAATTTGTGGAAGTCGTAGGGATGCGCAAATTTTCCGTAATTGGCGAGGAAGGTGCTGGTGCCAAACAGCATGGTGCAGTTGCGGTCGTAGGCAATTTCCGGCACCAGCTTGTAATGCAGCGGCGAGACATGCAGAAAAATTTGCGCGCCGGTCAGCATCGGCAACAGCACCCCGCCCGTCAGACCAAAGGCATGGAACACGGGCAATACGTTCAGCACTTTATCGGCGCTGGTCAGATCGAACAGCGACTGGATTTGTGCGACGTTGGCCAAAAGTGCGCGGTGCGACAACACCACGCCTTTGGGCTTGCCTTCGGAGCCGGAGGTAAACAGGATCACCGCTGCGTCTTCCGGGTGGGCAGCGGCTGGGAGCGCGCGCTGCGGCAGCCAGCGCGCCAGGCTCAGCAACCAGAGTTTGTCCGCCCAGCCAAAATCGGCGCGCAGGTCTTCCAGATACAAAATATGCTGCTGCGATAATGCGGCGATCAGCGGCTCGAGCCGGGCCTGCTCGATAAAGGCGCGTGAGGTAATCACCGTTTTGATCTGCGCGGCGTGGCAGGCGGCAGCCACGCCATCCGGTCCGGCGCTGTAATTCAGCATCGCCGGGATGCGCCGGTACGCGCCTGCGCCGAACAGCATCGCAACGGTTGCCGCCAGATTGGGCAGCAACAGGCCAACGGCTTCATCTTCCCTGGTGTGCTTGGCTAACATTCGCCCCAAGGCCAGCGCCATCGTCGCCATTTTTCCGTAGCTGTAATTTGGCGCTTTCACGTCTTCCATCAGCGGCGTGCGGCGGCCATATGTAGCCATCGCCGCGCCATACGCCTGCCATACAGTCTGCGGCGCACGCGCAGCAAACAGCATGTGTTGCATCACCCCACGCATCGCTTCGCCTGCTTTTTTGCGGCGCAGCTTGGCACTGGGCTCAGACGACATGGCGATGTGGGTAGGCGGCAGAATAGTGAGACTCACGCGGGGCAGCATGGACTTCTGGTGCAGTGCCGACATCCGGCTGAAGTACGAGCGCTTCAGACCATCGATCCGCACCGGAATAATCTCGGCACCGCTGCGTGCAGCCAGCATGGCCGGGCCGTCGTAAACCTTCATCAATCCGCCGGTATTGGTGATCCGGCCTTCCGGAAAAATCACCACAGGTCGCCCGGCCTCCAGCGTTTTTAATACCGTCTTCATGCCGAGGGGACGCATCGGATCCACCGCAACGGTATCCACCAACAGCAGCCCGAGCCGAAACCAGCGGTTTTGCATCACGCCGGTATGCACGACGAACACCGGGTCGATTGGCAGAAACAGGCCGACGATCAGGCCGTCCAGAAATGACACATGATTGGCAACGATCAATTGCCGCCCGCGCCACTGGATCGCCTCGCTACCCGTCACCTGCACCCTGAACAGCACGCGCAGGATCAGACGCAGAATAAAACGCACAGGTGTTCTCAAAATCTTTTTCATTCAGCCTCCCGGCCTATGCTCAGGTATTTTTTTTAATGAACGTGCGAACGGTATCGAGCGTTTCCAGCAGATAGGCTTTGTCGATCCAGAACATGACCTCCTTGCCGACTTTTTCGCTCTGCAACACGCCTGCGTCACGCAATACGCGCAGATGATGCGACACCGCCGTGCGCGACAACGGCGACACCGCCACGATTTGCGAAACATTCAGACGCTCTTTGGGTTCGAATAGCAGCACGATGCGCTGGCGGTGCTCATCGCCCAGTGCAGTAAAGACACGTGCATTACCGCGCCAGGCTTCGGGAATTTCATACAGGTAATCGGTATTCATAACAACAAGTCTAAATATTTAGTTATGTTTGTCAAGCATCATTGAAAAGCCTGACAGAACCGATGGTTTGAAGCGCGGTCAGATGTTACATTGAGCCAATCACCTTGCCCTCGACCTATCATGCCCAAACCCAAAACCTGGCTGCGTCTTGTTGTCGTTGTATTGATCGGCACTGCGCTAGCCTACGCGGGCTGGCGCGCTACCCGACCGCAACCGCCCGAAGTTGAACTTGCCACGATTGCGCGCGGCACGGTCGAAGCGACAGTGGTCAATACGCGTGCCGGCACGATCAAGGCTTGCCGTCGCGCAAAATTGGCACCGGTGGCGGGCGGGCAAATCGTCAAGCTGTGGGTGAAGGAAGGCGACCGTGTGAAGGCGGGCCAGCCATTGCTGGAATTGTGGAACCGCGATCTTGCCGCACAACGCGATCTGGCTCAGCGTCAACTGGCAACCAGTGAGGAACGCCGCCGCGAAGCCTGCATCATGGCCGACAATGCAAAGCGCGACGCCGAACGTGCCGAACAGCTGGTCGCGCGTGGTTTTGTCAGCTCGCAGAGCAGCGAAAATGCGCGCGCCGAAGCACGTTCGCGCCAGGCCAATTGCGATGCGCTCGCCGCCGACATCAAGCGCGCACAGGCCCAAGTTCGCGTCACCATTGCGGGGCTGGATCGCACCACGCTGAATGCGCCGTTTGCCGGTGTCGTGGCACGCGTCACGGGCGAGGTCGGCGAATACACTACGCCCTCGCCGCCCGGCATTCCCACCCCGCCAGCGGTCGATCTGATCGACGACACCTGCCTCTATGTGAGCGCGCCGATGGACGAAGTCGATGCGCCCAAACTCAAGCCCGGCCAGCCCGCGCGCATCACCCTCGACGCCCTGCCCGGCCAGACTTTTACAGGCCATATACGGCGCATTGCCCCCTATGTGACCGAGGTGGAGAAACAGGCTCGTACGGTCGATGTCGAAGCCGATTTCGATACCCCGCCCAAACAGATTTTGCTGATGGGCTACAGCGCTGATGCCGAAGTCATCGTCGAACGCCATAACAACGTGTTGCGTGTGCCGACGCAGGCGATCCAGCAGGACAGCACGGTGCTGGTACTGGGCACCAACGACAAGCTGGAAACGCGCCGCCTGAAAACCGGGTTGGCCAACTGGGCGTTTACCGAAATCGTCAGTGGTCTCAACGCAGGCGACCAGGTGCTGCTGTCCTTCGATCAGGAAGGCGTGAAGGCGGGCGTGAAAGTCAGAGCCAATACCCTGAAGGATACAAAAGCGGCCAAGCCATGATCCGCCTCGCCGCCATCACGCGCGTGTTCCACATGGGCGACCAGGAAGTACGCGCGCTCAACGCCATCAACCTCGACATCGCGTCGGGCGAATATGTGTCGATCATGGGGCCGTCTGGTTCCGGCAAATCCACCCTGCTCAATGTCATCGGCCTGCTCGACCGCCCCGACAGCGGGCGCTATGAGCTGGACGGCATCAACGTCACCGATCTGTCGGAAACCGAACGGGCGCGCGTGCGGCGCGAGAAAATCGGCTTCGTGTTCCAGGCGTTTCACCTGGTGCCGCGCCTCACCGCAGCACAGAACATCGAGTTACCGCTAATGCTCGGAGGCATTGCCCCAGCCAAACGCAAGATGCGCGTCGATGCCGCCCTGAATGCCTTTGATCTGAGCGACCGCGCCACCCACCGTCCCGCCGAACTCTCCGGCGGACAGCGCCAGCGCGTCGCCATCGCGCGCGCCACCATCCTGCGCCCGACCGTCCTGTTGGCGGACGAACCCACCGGCAACCTCGACCACCGCATCGGTGCCGAAGTGATGGCGCTGCTGGAAGGTCTGCATCAGGCTGGCACCACGTTGATCGTCGTCACCCACGACCGCGAACTCGGCGCGCGCGCGCATCGCCACATTGCGATGCGCGATGGCGAGATCGTCGGCGACGAAAAATGAATCTGCGCGACACCCTGACCCTCTCTTTCGAAACCGTGGTGAGCTATCGCACCCGCTCGCTGCTCATTGTGCTGGCGATGGCCTTGGGGGTGGCGGCGGTGGTGGTGCTGACGGCGCTGGGCGACGGCGCGCGGCGCTATGTGGTGGGGCAGTTTTCCTCGCTCGGCACCAATCTCATCATCGTGTTGCCGGGGCGCGCCGAAACCGCTGGCGGCTTTCCCGGTGCAGCACTCGGGCAAACGCCGCGTGACCTGACGCTGGAAGACGCCCGCGTGGTCGGCCATCTGCCGCAGGTGCAGCGTCTGGCACCGCTCAATGTGGGGGTGGCTGAACTCACGTCCGGTGGGCGGCTGCGCGAGGTCACGGTGCTCGGCAGCACCGCCGAACTGCTGCCGATCCGCCACATGAAGCTGGCGCAGGGCAGCTTTCTCGCCCACGGCTCGGCGCGCAGTGCGCAGATCGTGCTGGGCAGCCAGATCGCGCGCGAATTTTTTCCCGACGGCAATGTCATCGGCCAGCGCATCCGGCTGGGCGACAGCCGCTTTCTGGTGTCGGGCGTGCTGGCCAGCCAGGGTGAATCGATGGGCTTCAACTCAGACGAGATCGCCATCATCCCGATCGATTACGCGCAGGAGCTGTTCAACACGTCCTCGCTGTTCCGCATCCTGATCGAGGCGCGCAGCCGCAGTGACATCGAACCCGCCAAGGCCGCGATCAGCCACGCGCTAAAACTGCGCCACGACGGCGAAGAGGATGTGACCGTCATCACCCAGGACGCGGTGCTCGCGACCTTCGACCGCATCCTGCGCGCGCTGACCCTGGGGGTGTCGGGCATCGCCGCGATCAGTCTGGCGGTGGCCGGGATTCTGGTGATGAACGTGATGCTGGTGGCAGTGGCGCAGCGCACCTCTGAAATCGGTTTGTTGAAAGCCATCGGCGCGCCCTCATCCGACATCCGCCGCCTGTTCTTCGCCGAAGCGCTGTGGCTGTCGCTGGCGGGTGGTGCCACCGGTTTCGCGCTGGGGCACGCCGGCGCATGGATGATCCGCCTCGCCTATCCGGTGCTCCCTGCCTTTCCGCCCGCCTGGGCCAGCATGGCGGGCGTCGCCACCGCACTCGTTACCGGCATCGTCGCCAGTCTGCTGCCCGCCGCGCGCGCGGCACGGCTCGACCCGGTGCTTGCGCTGAGCGGGAAATGAACCTCGCTGACACCCTGCGCTTCGCCCTGCACGCGCTGACCGCGCACCGGTTGCGCACTTTTCTGTCCGCCACCAGCATTGCGGTGGGTATCGCAGCGGTGATTTTGCTCACCTCGATTGGCGACGGCATCCATCGATTTGTGCTGGCTGAGTTCACCCAGTTCGGCACCAACATCATCAACATCAGCCCCGGCAAAACCAGCACCCACGGCGCTTCGGTGGGTGCTATCGGCAGCGCGCGGCTGCTGACGATCGAGGACGCGCTGGCGCTGAAGACTTCGCGCTACGCGCAATACACCAACGCCGGGGTGATGGGCAATGCGGAAATCCGTGCTCATGGCCGCAGCCGCCGGGTGACGGTGTACGGCGAAGGGCCGGACTTTTCGCGCGCCTTCAGCATGCACGTCGCGGTCGGCCAGTTCCTGCCCGCCGACGACCCGCGCAATCCGCGCGCCTATGCGGTGCTGGGCGCAAAAGTGCGCGCTGAATTATTTGGCAGTGCCAATCCACTTGGCGCGACGCTGCAGGTCGGCGCGTCGCGTTTTCGCGTAGTCGGCGTGATGGCACCCAAAGGCCAGGTGCTGGGATTCGATCTCGACGACACTGTTTACATCCCCACCGCGCGCGCGCTGGAAGTGTTCAACCGCGAGGGCGTGATGGAAATCCACATCGCCTACCATCCCGGCGCGCCGCTCGATGCCGTGGTCGCAGATGCCAAACGCATTTTGATCGCGCGCCATGCCCGCGAGGATTTCACCGTGACGCCGCAGCAGCAGATGCTCGACACGCTCGGCACCGTGCTCGATGTGCTGACTTTTGCCGTCGCCGCGCTCGGCGGCATCTCACTGCTGGTGGGCGCAGTCGGCATGGTCACGCTGATGCACATCGCAGTGGCCGAGCGCGTCGCCGAAATCGGCCTGCTCACCGCACTGGGCACCACGCGGGCACAGATCCGCACCCTGTTCCTGATGGAATCCACCGTGCTGTCCACCCTCGGCGGGCTTGGCGGACTGGCGGTTGGCGCGGGTGTCGCCTGGCTATTGAAGATCACCGTGCGTGGCCTGCCGGTCAACACGCCATGGGATTACGCCCTCGGTGCGCTGGTGGTGTCGATGCTGATCGGATTGGCTGCGGGAGTGGTTCCGGCGATGCGCGCGGCGCGGTTGAATCCGGTGGAGGCATTGCGGGATGAGTGATTGACTGCATCCAAAGAGGTACACCGCGCCGTGCGCGTGCGTGCCGCCACGCACGGCGCAGCACCGAGGTGGAAATCCGCGACATTCTGGAAGCCGCTGAAAAGCCCGGGGGACGTATCAAGCCGGGTTCCCTGCTGGCCGACATTGGCCGCGAACTGGGGGCATTGATTTGAAAATTGAGCGCGACAAAATACCGGCGCAGCCATTGCGGTTTGAATGATCCTGCTCGACACGAACGTTATTTCGGGGCCCATGCGCACAGCCGGAGGCTGCGCAGTGGTGCGGGGAAACGCTGATTAATTCGCTATTTCCGGTTCGCAACACTAGCAAGTATTCACGGCAATAACCGAAGCAGCGACCGGCGTTGCTCCAGTAAAAATGGCCGGTCAATATGCAAGGACAACTCATCCAGCACGGTCGAACCCAGTTCTGCCGCAGCGAAGTGTTTTCGCCATGCGTCCACCACGCGCGCCACTTTTCGCGCCTCCTCTACAGCAACTTTAGGCGAAAGCCAATAATCATTAGACATTGAAAGGGCATTATCGACACTGGATTCTGCCCCTTTCATGCCAACGACCATAGCCTGATACCCGAGAGATTGCCCGGTGGGTAGCACATCAAACGCAGGTGCCAGCGTGTAATGCAGCGAATCCGTGACCAGGACGACATGGTTTTTTTCATGGTCGTCAGTGTTGTCGATAAGGATGTTAAAAATCAATCGACGAAACAACTCATGCATTTGGCGCGTATGCAGTTGCCCCCCCGTCACCCCTTTACGACGCAGCAACAGAGCCAAATTGGGATAGCTTATTTCCACGCCGGCAGCCTTCAACGCCACATTGGCGGAAAGTGCATGCCACCGCAGCCCATCCCCAAATCGGTCAAATCGTTTAATCGCAACAGCAACACCCGTTTTAAGCTTGATCGGACGCGTAACTGCCACGTCTATATCCGCTTTCGAGGCCAGCGTCATCGCAGCATGTTCAATGAGCGGCTCAACAGAACGGTCTTCTTCTGCGAATTTCAATATCCACTCAGTGCCATCCAGTTGAAAAAGCGCCTTGGGACGAGCCCCCCCCATCGTTACGCCTGGTGCAATCAATCGTTTGAAGCGTTCCTCAACCCGTTCGCCCGCGAGAACTTTGCGTACCACGTCATGAACGGCATCCACGTCTGCCAGCTGAGGCAACGGGCCAAGCTTGCGGGGAATGTAGGCTTCTGCCGACGTCGATACGCCCAAGGCCCCGAAGCGGTCATCTCCTGCGTAATACAAAAACTCCAAAACAGACAGCCGCGCAGGGCGATCAAGGGCACGAATGACTTTCTCGCCCCACCGGTCCGGCCTGGCATCATCCACCGCCCCCGCTGCCGTGTCTTTTTCTCGAGGAAAGTGCTCGATATCCATCAACGGAAGATCTTCGCTAAGCGGGAATCCAACACGTAACCAGTCCGCGCCGTATCGTAGCGATACACCTCGAGCAGACATCACCAAGTTCAACTCGCCCACCAAGGCCGGGGAATCAGGCCTCCCCAAATACCAGAGATAAAGGGTATTCGCGAGCACAGCATTATGCTTCAGGTTCATTGAACCCCTCGCTTCTTGCCCATTTGCGCCGCAATAGACGTTTGTTTTCGTGCTGCGCGCACACGCTTTGCTGCACGAACGTCCGCCTCCAGCGCCCGCAAATCTTTGGCTGGGCTAGCGATCTCACCCAACGAACCGGATAACCCAAGCAACCATAACGCGGTAGTGTAAACACCCATACTGACGCTTGGATCGCCTCGTTCCATCCGGATCAAGGTAGGCACGGACACCCCGATTCGCATGGCCCACTGTCTTTGCGATTCATTCCGGCGCACACGAGCCAAGGCAAGATGCTCCCCCAAGGC
>JBEBIZ010000022.1:0-38097 GCA_040080135.1 Thiobacillaceae bacterium | reverse complement strand
GCTGCGGGCTTTTTGGCTGGTGCGGCTTTTTTAGCCACCGGCTTTTTAGCGACAGCTTTTTTGGCTGCGGGCTTTTTGGCTGGTGCGGCTTTTTTAGCTACCGGCTTTTTAGCGACAGCTTTTTTGGCTGCGGGCTTTTTGGCTGGTGCGGCTTTTTTAGCTACCGGCTTTTTGGCCGGTGCCGCTTTCTTTGCTACGGGTTTTTTAGCCGGTGCCGCTTTCTTTGCGGGGGCTTTCTTTGCTGTTGCCATACATCACTCCTTAGAAGTTAAACACAATTACTACGTCTACAAAACGTGCAGTCTGAGTGCACTTCCAAAGCGTGGTATCAATTTAGGCCACAGTCAAAAAACTGACAACGCCCGAAACCCGTGTGAAACGGGCGATACCGAGGCTCCGCTTGGTGAGTTCATTCTAGTTGCTTTTTTTTAGTGTTCAATATCTACGGGGATTTTCCGAAATTATTTTTCGGAAAAATGTGGCAGTCAAACAAAATGTATCGTATCAACACTAATAACCGGCTTGACTTGTTCCGATAACAATCTTGTATCGCTAGGGAATAAGCCGCTCTCCGGCCATCATCACCGCCAGAGATTCGCGCTCATGGATAAGGTGAATTTCATTCTTGTCTATCAAGACTTCTGCCGCACGTGGCCGCGAATTGTAGTTCGAAGCCATGCTCATGCCATATGCACCCGCCGATAACAGCGCCAAACAGTCCCCTTCAGCAATCGCAAGATCGCGCGCAAAGCCAATGAAATCGCCAGTCTCGCAGATCGGACCGACAACGTCGTAGCGATTTTCCGCTTCAGTTCGCGCGACGACTGCCGTAATTCCGTGGTAAGCCTCGTACAAGGCCGGGCGCATCAAATCGTTCATGGCGGCATCGACAATCGCAAAGTTTTTGTCGGCGCTGTGCTTGAGGTATTCCACTTTCGTCAGCAGCACACCGGCGTTGCCGACCAGTGAGCGCCCCGGTTCCAGCAGCAATTTTTCGCTGCGGCCAGCAAAACGTTCGGCCAGCAGGCGGCCATAGGCCGCAAGGTCGGGCACGGCCTCGTCCTGATAACGAATGCCGACGCCGCCGCCGAGATCGATGTGGCGAAGATGGATGCCATCGCTGGCCAGGCCATCCACCAGCGCGAACACACGGTCAGCCGCATCGGCCAGCGGGGACAGGTCGATGAGCTGCGAACCAATATGGCAATCCACGCCGACCACATTCAGGTGAGGCAAGCTGGCGGCAAGGCGATACAGGCGCGGCGCATCGGCGATCGCCACGCCGAATTTGTTCTCCTTGAGCCCGGTCGAGATATACGGATGGGTCTTCGGATCGACATCGGGATTGACGCGGAACGAGACTGGCGCAACTTTGCCCAGCTCGCCCGCTACTTTATTCAGGCGGTGCAGCTCGCTCTCTGATTCCACGTTAAAGCACAGAATGCCTGCCTCCAGCGCCTGGCGCATTTCAGCTATGGTTTTGCCCACGCCCGAAAACACGACTTTGCCCGCGTCACCGCCTGCGGCCAGTACGCGCGTCAGCTCGCCGCCCGACACAATGTCGAACCCGCCGCCCAGCCGCGCGAACAGATTGAGAATCGCCAGACTGGAATTGGCTTTGACTGCGTAGCAAACCAGATGCGGCGTGTTGGCGAATGCCTGGGCGTAGGACTGAAAGGCTTCTTCCAGCGCCGCGCGCGAATACACATAAAGCGGCGTGCCAAACCGGGTGGCGAGTTCGGCCAGTGCCACGCCCTCGATATGGAGCTGGCCATTGATGCGGTTCAAGTGGTTCACGGGATAGTCCGTTGGGTGTTGAGTTGGGCGGGTGCCTTGGGATCGGAGACACCGGTAGGAAGGTACAATGGCCCCTTGGAACCACAGCCTGCAAGCAGGCACGAAGTCAGCAATGACACGGTCAAAAGGGTGCGTAATTTCATGCGCCGGATGTTAGCACGGCTTAATACCAGGGATAAATGATGGACGAAGCAGAATTCAACCAGGCAGTCGATGTGGCGCTCGCCCGCATCGAGCAGGGCGTCGAAGCCGCCGACCTGGACTTTGAAACGCCCGCCGACGGCATCCTTGAAATCGAGTTTGACGACGGCAGCAAAATCATCATTAACCGTCACGGCGTGGCGCGTGAAATCTGGGTTGCCGCGCGCTCGGGCGGTTTTCACTTCAAACCGCAGGGCGTGGCCTGGGTTGATACCACTTGGGTTGATACTAAAAACGGCGAAGACCTCTACGCCAAACTCGTCGCCCTGATTGCCGCACAGGGTGGCGGCGTGGCTTCATTCTAAGGTTCAAGTTTGAAAAGCCAGGCACCCGTTTTGTTTGATCTGCTTGAGCGGATAGGTACATTAACGCGTGCCAGCTTGCGCCAGGCCGGATTGGCGCATGGCCTGCAAACCATCCATCTGCAAGTCCTGATGTATCTGGCCCAGGCCAATCGATTCAGCAATACACCGCAGGCCACCACCGAATACCTTGGGTTGACCAAGGGCACTGTGTCGCAAAGCATTCTGGTGCTGGCGCGCAAACGACTGGTTACACGGCAAACTGATCAGCGCGATGGGCGCGTGGTCAGGCTGGTGCTGACCGAGCGCGGACACCTTCTGCTCAAGGAGCTCAATCTGACCACGATCTGGCGCGAGGCGCTTCAGCCCGCCAGCCCGGCACGGGTCAGTTCCGCCATGCAAGTGTTAAGACAAGTGCTGCTCGGACTACAAACGCAAGCCGCTAAACGCAGCTTCGGCGTATGCGCCACCTGCCGCCATAACCAGCGCATCGGGCCACGCAGCTATTTTTGTGGACTGGTTCAGGAAAAACTCAGCAGCCCGGAAGTTCGGCAGATTTGCCGGGAGCATTCGCCGCCCGCGATCAGTTAGCCGAGCGAAGGGATGCGCAATCGCGCCCGTTTAATCGCTGCCCGCACCTGCTCAGGCGCGGTTCCACCCAGGTGATTACGCGCGGCGAGTGAGCCTTCCAGGGTTAGCACCGCAAACACATCGTCTGCAATATCTGCGCTAAACGCCTGTAACTCAGCCAGCGACAAATCCGCCAGATCGCGCCCGGACTGATCCGCAGCCCTTACCGCACGGGCAACGACTTCGTGCGCATCCCGAAACGGCATGCCTTTTTTCACCAGATAATCGGCCAGGTCGGTGGCGGTGGCGAAGCCTTGCAGCACTGCGGCGCGCATCGCCTCGGGTTTGACGGTCACGCCGCGCAGCATTTCGGCGTAAATGGTCAGCGTGTCGAGCAAGGTATCGACCGTATCGAACAGCGGCTCCTTGTCTTCCTGATTGTCCTTGTTGTAGGCCAGCGGCTGGCCTTTCATCAGCGTCAGCAGCGCAACCAGATGACCATTCACCCGCCCGGTTTTGCCGCGCACCAGTTCCGGCACGTCAGGATTTTTCTTTTGCGGCATGATCGACGAGCCGGTACAAAAGCGGTCGGCCAGATCAATAAAGCCGAAGCGCGGGCTCATCCACAGAATCAGTTCTTCCGACAAGCGCGACAAATGCGTCATCACCAGCGCGGCGGCGGCGGTAAATTCGATGGCAAAATCGCGATCCGATACAGCATCCAGCGAGTTTTCGCATACACCCTCAAACCCCAGTTCGCGCGCGACATATTCGCGGTCGATCGGATAACTCGTGCCCGCCAGCGCGGCTGCACCCAGGGGCAAACGATTGATGCGGTGGCGGCAATCAGTGAAGCGTTCCGCATCACGCGCGAGCATTTCGAAGTAAGCCAGCAGGTGATGACCGAAGGTCACCGGCTGCGCGACCTGCAGGTGGGTAAAGCCGGGCATCACGGTATCGGCATGTTGTTCGGCCAGATCGACCAGCGAAGTCTGGCACGCGGCCAGACCGGCCAGAATGCGGTCGCTGGCATCGCGCAAATACAGCCTAATATCGGTCGCGACCTGATCATTGCGGGATCGCCCAGTGTGCAGGCGCTTACCTGCATCGCCGATTTTGGCGGTGAGCGCGGCTTCGATATTGAGATGAACATCTTCGCGATCAAGCGACCAGGCAAATTGCCCGGCTCGGATTTCGGTGAGAAGCTCATTCATGCCGCGCTGGATCGCAGCAAGGTCGTCCTTGGACAAGACGCCAACGTGGTGCAACATGGCGGCGTGCGCCAGCGAGCCCTGAATATCGAACTCGGCCAGCCGATAATCAAAACTGATCGAGGCGGTGTAGCGTTTGACGGTTTCGGAAACCGGCTCGGAAAAGCGGCCAGACCAGGCGGCGGGCGTGCCGGTAGACGGTGACAGCGGTGGCGTGCTCATAGCGCGGACAGGAAGATATGGAAAAGCGGAATCATAACAAGCACCTCGTGGAATTACCGAACTTCTGCCATCTCGGCGTGAATCTGCGGATCGCGCTGACAGTAGAACTCGCACTGGCGGCGGGCGTGCTGGCGCGGGTAGCGGATGGTGCGGCGTTTCGCGACGAATTCATCGCGCTTTCCGCGCTGGCGCAACCCGCGCTGCTGCTCAGTCTGCTTGCGTTGTGTGGCGCGAGCCGCTGGTTGCGCGCGCAGCCTTACCCGCTGGGTGTCGCGCTGGCCTTATTTATCGCAACGGCGGTGCCGCTGCTGCTGGCCGACTGGATGAATGCCCAGTTTGCCCAGACCGGGCAGCTGGGTAAGCTGCCGTTATGGGGTGTGGCGGGATTTGCGCTGGCGCTGGGCGCGGGCTTGCTGGCGTATTTCAATCTGCGTGCCCGCGCCCTGTCCCCGGCCATTACCGAAGCGCGCCTGCAGGCTTTGCAGGCGCGCATCCGCCCGCATTTTTTATTCAACAGCCTGAACGCGGTGCTGTCCCTGGTGCGCAACGACCCGGTTCGCGCCGAACGTGCGTTGGAAGACCTGGCCGATTTGTTCCGCGCGTCCATGAGCGAGTCGCGGCAACTGGTTCCGCTGGAAGATGAAATCCACCTGACCCGCGCCTATCTGGAACTGGAACAACTGCGTCTGGGCGACCGTTTACAGGTGCTCTGGCATATCGATAAAATGCCCGGTGATGCGCTCATCCCGCCGCTTCTGATTCAGCCGCTGGTCGAAAACGCCGTGTATCACGGCATCGAACCGCAGCGCGATTCAGGCGAAATCAGCCTCAATGTTTATCGTAGCCAGGACAAGGTACATATCGTCATCAAAAACCCGATAGCCGAAGACCCCAGCCACCACAAAGGCAACGGCATCGCGCTAGACAATATCCGCGAACGCCTGCTGCTGCATTTCGACCTGGACGCCTCGCTCAAGTCCGAACCGATGGGTGCCGTTTATCAGGTACATATTATCCTGCCCTACACACATGACGCCCGCCCCGCTACGCATTCTCATCGTTGACGACGAAGCGCCCGCCCGCCGCCGCCTGCGCGAAGTACTGGCCGACTGCGTCGCCGAATTCCCCATCACCGTCACCGGCGAAGCCGATAACGGCCTCACTGCGTTAGCGCATCTGGAAAAAAACCCAACAGATGTCGTCCTGCTCGACATTCGCATGCCCGGCATGGACGGGATCGAATGCGCAGGACATATCCAGAAACTGGCGCGCCCGCCGGCGGTGATTTTTACCACCGCCTACGACGCTTACGCTTGCCAGGCGTTTGACCTGAACGCCATCGACTATCTGCTGAAACCCGTGCGTGCCGAGCGACTGATTCGCGCGCTGTCCAAAGCACACAGCGTGGGCGTGTCCGCACTGGAATCCCTGCGCCGTGCCCACCCCAAAGCCCGCACCCATTTATCGGTCAACGAAAAAGGCCGCATCGCGCTGATCCCGCTGGACGATATTCTGTATCTGAAAGCCGAGCTGAAATACGTCACCATCCGCACCGCCGCACGCGAATTCCTGATTGAGGAATCGCTCAGCCGACTGGAAGAAGAATTCGGCGAAACCTTCCTGCGCATTCATCGCAACTGCCTGGTCGCCCGCGCCCGCATCCGCGAAGTCGGCAAACTGCCAGGGGCGGATGAAGGGCATTCGCTGCGGCTGGAAGGATTGGCCGAACACCTCGTCGTCAGCCGACGCCAGTATTCCGCGTTTCGGGAGCGCCTCAGAAGTTAACCCGCGCAGCCTGCCCTGCAAGCCTGTATTCAGGACGTATTACTTCAATACAAACGTCAGCTTCATTCGCACGCGAAATTCCGTGACCTTGCCCTTGGCGACGACCACTTCCTGATCCATCACCCAGGCATTCGTAATATTGCTCAGCGACTCCGCCGCCTTCGCAACGCCCACTTTCACCGCATCCTCAAAGCTTTTTTTGGAGCTCGACGAAATTTCGATGGTTTTAGCGACAGTCATGGCTTTCTCCTTGCGTGATCAGGCAAACCCGAAAGCTTCAGCCTATCAGCTTGTTCGGGGAAAGCCAGATTTCAAATCGTTAAGTTAATGCAGTACCCTATCCAACAAAGGATGAGCCATCACTAATTGACATTGGGTCTTATGGAATCAATCGTGATGACCCCATTCCCAGTCGTTCATCCTCAGACTGGTGGGCATGTAAGGGATGCAAACGCTCCAGTGCAATGCCTATGGCGCGTTCGTCAAACAAACGGCTCTTGCGTTCAGCCGCCCCAGCAGGCCAGCGCAGCAGGCCCTCGCGCAAATCCCGTACTGTGGCAGATACCTTCTCTTTCGTCAGCAGCCAATCGACAGTGGATAATAGCTCCATACCAAAGGGAGACTCAAACCCATCGATCAAGTCAGCCGTATATTCCAAAGCCTGTAAGTAAGGCTTGGTCTCGTTCTTGAGATAAGCATCTAGTAAGGCTCTGTGCTCGTCGTCAAACCAGATTACATCCAATGGATCGGCATCACTGATGCGCTTGTCACAATGTAGATAGCTGCCATCCAGACTATTCAGCAAGTGGTCTAGCCGATTGGCATAGGGGCCATATTTATGAGCCACGAACTTCAAGTTCAACGGATTGTCACTCGGCGAGAAGCGTTCAATCGCGCGCTCCAGGAACCACGCCAACTTCTGAATTTCTAAAAGACTGCATTCCATCCCAAGCACCCAGTAGCGGCGCACCAGCTCTGCTATCAGCGCACGAGCCGGGGTTAGTTTTTCAACACCGGCTCGCTTGGCCACGTTCTGATACTGCTCAGTAGGTTCGAACACCACGATCTCAACATCCATGTCACCCAAGACGATCTCAATCTGCTCGCGCACAGCTCCCCATTCCAGACCGCCATTACCTGCACCCAATGGAGGAATAGCAATCGACTTCACTTTCTGTTCAACGAGAAAATGGCGTAAATCTTGTAATCCACTCACCACCCACGCCATTTGCGATGGCGCCTTCCAATGTTGTTTAGTTGGGAAATTCACAATCCAGCGCGGGCCGTCCAATTCGTGTGCTTCGGTCACAAACATCTTGCCCGTCTGCACCTGCTTGGCCTTGCAGGCCGCCGCGTACAGGCGAAAGTTTTCTGTAAAGCGCTCTTTGAACATCAGCGCGATACCTTTGCCCATTACCCCGACCGTGTTCACTGTATTAACCAGCGCTTCGGCTTTTGACTCCAACAAATTGCCTTGAGTAAAATTAATCATTAAAAATACCACCTTGGCATGACCCGAATATCCAGGGTCAGATTTCTAGCTTTTACTTGGTTAGCAAGCGTTGCCTTCACTGTATCTGTATAGCAAACCACGCCTAACAATGCTTGAATGGGTAAATGCTGATAAACAAGAGCTTCGGCCTGATAGCGTTCTATCTGCTCCGGGTCATCCGGATTACGTTTGAAATTTCTGGTTTGCAACAATAGCCAATCAATCTCGTTTAAGTACGTCGTGTCATTGAAATATCTCGCCAACCTCGGATATGCATGACGGTCCGTAAATGTAAACTGCAAACCCAAAGCCTTAACCCGATTCAGACTGGAAACCAAAATGCAAATCTCGTCATTGCTGCGCCTCGGCACGTCACCTCGCCCCGTATAGATGTTGTACATCATGGGAGAAAAAGGGGTGAAATAAAATGGCACGTAATCTGCCAGCGTACCTCCCGGTGGGATGGTCACTACGCGATGGCGGCGCTTGTCGATTAATTCGGTGTTACCAATATTGACATAACTAGAGGACAACACATTCGAGTTTGCGCAATGCAGACCGTTATCCAAAATCCACTCCAGATTGTCGCGGTGGACGATACGCCAGATCAGTGCTTTTTCAGAGTTCAGATTGGGGTAATGGTTGCCATTCACTGCATTCCCCCTTACCGCAACACCACCCGCTCAATCACCAGCAACAGTGCGCTCACAAAGCCGACGATCAGCGCAAAGCGCAGTACGCGCATGATGTAGCCGAGGTATTTGCGGTCGCGGGTGAAGAGCCAGGTCAGCGTCAGCGCACCGACTGCGATGAGTACGGCGACGATAATAAAGCGGATGACGATCATGGTGAGGCTGGCTCAGGTAGTCAGCGGATGCAGGCGCAGGAAGGCTTGCGGCACGTCTTCATCGCGCTCGAAGCTGACGGTTTCCCAGGATTCCTGGTGTTCGAGCAGCTCGCGCAGCAGGGCGTTGTTGAGCGCATGGCCGGATTTGTAGGCTTCGAACGAGCCGATGATGGGATGGCCCAGCAGGTACAGGTCGCCGATGGCGTCGAGCACTTTGTGTTTGACGAATTCGTCGTCGTAGCGCAGGCCATCGTTGTTGAGCACGCGGAATTCGTCCATGACGATGGCGTTGTCGAGCGAGCCGCCGAGCGCGAGGCCGTTGTTGCGCAGGTACTCAACCTCGTGCATGAAGCCGAAGGTGCGGGCACGCGCGACTTCCTTGGTGTAGGCGGTGTCGGCAAAATCAACGACGACGGTGTTGCCGCTTTTGTCGAACACGGGGTGATCGAAATCAATGGTGAACTCGATCCGGAAACCGTTGTGCGGGGTGAAACGCGCCCACTTGTCGCCGTCGCGTACTTCGACTGGCTGCTTGATGCGGACATATTGCTTGGGTGCGTCCTGCTCTTCGATGCCGGCCGATTGCAGCAGAAAGACGAAGGGCGCGGCAGAACCGTCCATGATCGGCACTTCGGGCCCGGTCAGGTCGACCAGTACGTTGTCGATGCCGAGCCCCGCCAGGGCCGACATCAGGTGTTCGACCGTCGCCACTTTGGTCGCGCCCGATTCAAGCACCGAACACAAGCGGGTGTCGGTCACCAGATAGGGATCGACCTTGAGATCCGGTGCCGACGCCAGATCCATGCGCCGAAACACGACGCCGGTATTCACCGGAGCCGGGTGCAGATTCATTTCAACCTTGACGCCGGAATGCAGGCCCACGCCGGTGGCGCGGATCGGATTTTTAAGCGTGCGCTGTTTAATCATGCTGCCACCGGCGCGGCAAACACCGCTGCAATTTGCGCCTGAATCTCGCGCGCGGCGGCTTGCGGATCGGCGGCATTGCGGATCGGCCGACCGACGACGATGTAATCCGCGCCGTTTCTGAATGCCTGCTGCACATCGACCGTGCGCTTCTGGTCGTCGCTGCGGTCATTGTCCACCGGGCGAATCCCGGGCGTAATGACCAGCAGGCGCGCGCCCAGATCCTGACGCAATTTAGCCGCTTCCATCCCGGACGAAATCACGCCGTCGCAGCCGATGTCCAGCGCGCGGCGCGCACGCGACAGGACCAGCGTTTCCGGGTCGCAATTAAAACCCAGATCGTCCAGGTCACCCCGGTCGAGGCTGGTCAGTGCGGTCACCGCCAGAATTTTCAGGTCGCCTTTTTCGCGCACCGCTGCACGCATGATGGCGTCGTTGCCGTGTATCGTGGCAAAACGCACATCGCGCTGCGCGAGCTGGCGCACGGCCGAGGCGACTGTTTCGGGCACGTCGAAAAACTTCAGGTCGACAAAAATCTGCTTGCCGCGCGCGCGCAGCCAGTCGATCAATTCGAAATAGCCGCCCGCCATGAACAGCTCAAGGCCGAGCTTGTAAAAAACAACCTCGTCCCCCAGCGTTTCAACCAGTTTTTTCGCGTCTTCGGCGCTGGGTACATCCAGTGCAAAAATCAGCCTTTCCCGGACGGGGATCGGCTTCTTCGACAGGTAATCAGTCATAACCAAGCGTTCCTTGCAGAGGCTCCAGACAGGCGTTGGAGCACAGCACGACCCGAAAAATCCCGGGCGCGTGTAATCAGGCCGACATTATACCGACCGCATACCCCGTAAGCGCTCCGCCAAGGAGTTAAGCCTTGGCGCAAACCCTAATCAGTCTGCCTGTTTGCGCAGAAAGGCCGGGATGTCCAGCTTTTCGATACCCGAATCTTCCATCGCGCGAATCGTGCGCTCGCGGCGGCTCGACATCACATTCGGCATCTCGTCACCCATGCCCATCATCGGCATGTCGTCGGTACCGGTGCGAATGATCTGCATCGGCTTGGGTTGCTGGCGCGCAACGGCGCTGCCCAGACCGGTGGCCACCATGGTGACGCGCAAGGCATCTTCCATGCTGTCGTCCAGTACCTGGCCGACGATGACGGTCGCTTCTTCTGCGGTAAAGCTTTTGATCGTGTTCATCACTTCGTGAATCTCGCGCATTTTGACTGTGGACGACGCGGTGATATTGACCAGCACGCCGCGCGCACCCGCCAGGTTCACATCTTCCAGCAGGGGGCTTGCAACTGCCTGCTCTGCGGCAATACGCGCACGGTTTTCGCCGCTGGCCTGTGCCGAACCCATCATCGCCATGCCCATCTCGCTCATCACGGTGCGTACGTCGGCAAAATCGACGTTGACCAGACCCGGACAGTTGATGACTTCGGCAATGCCGCCGACTGCGCCGTGCAACACGTTATTGGCCGCCTTGAACGCATCCAGCATGGAGACGTCGTCGCCCAGCACCTGCATGAGTTTTTCGTTCGGGATGATGATCAGCGAATCAACATGCTTCGACAGCGCTTCGATACCCGCATTGGCGGAACGCACGCGCTTGCCTTCAAACATGAAGGGCTTGGTCACCACGGCCACGGTCAAAATACCCAGTTCCTTGGCAACTTCTGCAACCACGGGGGCTGCGCCAGTACCGGTACCGCCGCCCATGCCTGCGGTGATGAACAGCATGTCGGCGCCGTCAATCAGTTCGGCGATGCGCTCGCGATCTTCCAGTGCGGCTTCGCGGCCGATGTCCGGATTGGCGCCAGCGCCCAGACCCTTGGTCACGCCGTTGCCAAGCTGCAACTGCACCTTGGCCTGATTGCGCTTGAGCGCCTGCGCATCGGTATTGATGGCGATAAACTCTACGCCGGTCAAACCCGAACTAATCATGTGATCCACTGCATTACCGCCGCAGCCGCCCACACCGATGACCTTGATGACGGCATCCTGCGAATCCACATCCATCAGTTCAAACATATTTGCTCTCCTTTTGATTTAATAAATCTACCCAACCACACTTAATCTTTGATGTGTTTACCCCCATGGGCACAACCATCAAAATCCGTTCCGCAACGCGCCCCCGACCGGGCAGGCGCGTTGCTAGAAATTTCCCTTGAACCAGCTTCTCATCCGCTCAAGAATGTCCTTAAGGCTGCCGCCCGTGAGCTTCGGCACGTCGCGGTCGCGCTCTTCCAGACCCGCCAGCAGCAGCCCCATACACGTTGCATAGCGCGGGTTATGCATCACGTCCGACAGTCCGCCTTCGTAACGCGGCCAACCCAGCCGTACCGGCATGTGAAACACTTCTTCGCCCAGCTCGACCATGCCGCGCATGGCCGCCGAACCGCCGGTAATCACGATGCCCGACGACAGCAATTCTTCGAATCCGCTGCGGCGCAGCTCAGCCTGCACCAGCGAATACAGTTCTTCCATGCGCGGTTCGATAAATTCGGCCAGCGTCTGCCGGGACAAGGTGCGCGGCGGGCGATCGCCGATTCCCGGTACTTCGATCATGTCGCGCGCATCGGCCAGCTGGCGCAGCGCACAACCGTGCTGCACCTTGATGTCCTCGGCTTCTTTCGGCGGCGTGCGCAAGGCCACAGCAATGTCGTTATTGACTTGGTCACCCGCAACCGGAATCACGGCGGTATGCCGGATCGCACCGTTGGTGAACACGGCGATATCCGTTGTGCCGCCGCCGATATCGACCAGACACACACCGAGCTCCTTTTCATCTTCGGTCAGCACCGCCATCGCCGATGCCAGGGGTTGCAGCACCAGATCGCTGACTTCCAGCCCGCAGCGGCGCACGCATTTGATGATGTTCTGCGCGGCCGATACCGCGCCGGTCACGATATGCACCTTCACTTCCAGGCGCATCGCGCTCATGCCAAGCGGGTCGCGCACATCTTCCTGTCCGTCAACGATGAACTCCTGCGGAATCGTGTGCAGAATCTGCTGATCGGTCGGAATGTTGACCGCGCGCGCGGTTTCCACCACGCGGTCAACGTCCATCTGGCTGATTTCCTTGTCCTTGATCGCGTACATGCCATGCGAGTTGAAGCTCTTGATGTGGCTGCCCGCGATGCCGGTGTAGACCTCACGAATCTTGCAGTCCGCCATCAGCTCGGCTTCTTCCAGCGCACGCTGAATCGCGTTGACCGTGGCTTCGATATTCACCACCACGCCCCGGCGCAGGCCGCGTGAGGGGCTTGAGCCCATGCCGATAATGTCGAGCGTATTGTCGGGAGTGATTTCGGCGACGATGCAGACGATTTTGGAAGTGCCAATATCGAGTCCGACGATGAGGTTTTTAGAATCGCGCGGCTTGGTCATAGGTTGGCAGTCATAGTTCAGTGGGGTGAGAGGGCGTTGCAGGCAGCGGAGATGTAGACAGCCGCGCGGCTGACAATCGCACCGCAAGGCCGTCCGCATAGCGCAAATCGACGTAAGTGGGCACTCGCGCCGCGTCCGCAAAAAGTTGGGGATACAGCCGGGTAAAGCGCGCCAGCCGTGCAGCTGCATCGGTGCGCCCCAGCATGATCCAGGTGCCGTCGTCCAGACGCAGACGCCAGGCGCGCCGGGGCGACAACTGCAATTCGCTGATGCTGCGTCCCACACCTGCAAGCTGCTTTTGATAAGCCATATAAGTCTGGGTGACTTCGCTGTTGCTGTTATTCGGCCCTTGCAGATGCGGCAAGTTGGCATCGAGCGCCGCCGCAAACACTTCGCCTTGCTGGTTCAGCAAGGCCGCATCGTTCCAGCGCGCCAGCGGCACATGCTCGGCAAACGACACCACCAGCGTATCCGGCCAGCGCCTTGTCACGCGCGCTTCGCGCACCCATGGCAATTTCTCGAATGCGCTGCGCACCTGTTCCAGATCGACAGTGAAAAAATTGCCGCGCACATGACGATCCGTGACCAGCTTGACCTGCGCCTCGGTGACATGGCTGACCGGCGCAATCACATCCACTTTATGCAGCGCGAATACCGGTTGCGCCAGCAGCCAGCTCCCCACGCCATACAGCAGCAACGCGCTCGCGACCCAGGTCAGGGCGCGACTCAATTGCTGCACGGGCTGGATCACCGGGTCGCTCATGGCAAGACTGTCTCCGCGATGCCTGGACTCAGCGTCTGCTCCAGAATCGCCAAACACAGCGCGTCAAAATCCATTCCGGCCACGCGCGCGGCCATCGGCACCAGACTATGGTCGGTCATGCCGGGGGAAGTGTTCACTTCCAGCAAATACGGCTGGCCATCAGTACCGAGCATGAAATCGATCCGGCCCCAACCCCGGCATCCCACCAGCTTGAAGGCTTCCAGTGCCATGGCCTGATAGGCCAGTTCCTGCTCGGGCGCGAGTCCGCTGGGACAGTGATACTGCGTGTCGTTGCGCAGATACTTCGCTTCGAAGTCGTAAAACTCGACCGCCTGCGGCAACTCCAGCCGGATCAGCGGCAGCGGCGTGTTGCCCAGAATCGCGGCGGTATATTCCGCGCCGCCAATAAACTTTTCGGCCAGCACCAGCGGATCGTGCTCGGCTGCCGCAGCGTAGGCCGCCTGCAAGTCGCCCGCCCGGGTGACTTTGCTCATGCCAATACTCGATCCCTCGTGTGCAGGTTTGACAAAAATCGGCAAGCCCAACCTGCGCTCAACGGCAGCAAAGTCACTGTCCGCAGTAAGAATTTCCCAGTCGGCGGTGGGCAAGCCCGCAGCCCGCCACAACAATTTGGTGCGCCATTTATCCATGCCCAGCGCCGATGCCATCACACCGCTACCGGTGTAGGGCAGATCCATCAATTCCAGCGCGCCCTGCATGCAGCCGTCTTCACCAAAGCGCCCGTGCAGGCTGATGAACACGCGGTCGAATTCACCCGAAGCAAGATCGCTCAAATTGCGCCGCGCCGGATCAAAAGCATGTGCATCCACGCCCTGCCGCGTCAACGCCGCCAGCACCGCAGCACCGCTATTCAATGAAACCGGACGCTCGGCCGACGTGCCGCCCAGCATCACTGCGACTTTGCCGAAACGTTTTGCTTCAATTGCCATTAAATACGCTCTCCAATGATTCGCACTTCGCGTAGCAGGCGCACATTGGTGCGCGCTTCCACCGCGTTTTCCACGTGTTCGATCAGCCGCTCGATGTCGGTTGCGGTCGCCGCGCCCAGATTGACGATAAAGTTGGCGTGTTTTTCGGACACTTGCGCATCGCCGATGCGGTGGCCTTTCAGCCCGCAGGATTCAATCAGACGCGCCGCAAAGTCGCCCGGCGGATTGCGGAAAACCGAGCCGGCATTAGGCTGCTGCAAGGGTTGTGTTGCGATGCGCTGTTTGAGTAAGGTCTTGATGCTTTCGCGTGATGCCTGGCCGTCGCCTTTGGGCAGACGGAACCAGGCGCTCATAAACCATTCCTCATGCGCCACCCGTAACGCCACGTGCCGATACCCGGTGACGTAGTCCTCGGGGCGGCGTTCATGCAGCTGGCCGAACCGGTCCAGTGTTTTCACCTGTGCGACCTTTTCCCAGGTCTCAGCGCCGTAACAACCCGCATTCATCGCGAGCGCACCGCCGACCGTGCCCGGAATGCCTGCCCAGAATTCGCCGCCGACCAGATCATGATTGGCGCAAAACCGCGCCAGTTTGGGGGTGGCCACACCCGCCTGGGCATACACCAGCAAGGCGTTTTCGTCGCTGGCGGGCAAGCCCTGCACGCGGCTTTCGAGCGCCAGTTTTTTCAGCACGCCGTGCAGCAAAATAACCACGCCATGGACCCCGCCGTCCCGCACCAGCAGATTGCTGCCCAGACCCAGCATGTGGATCGGCTCGTGCGCCGGAATGGATCGCACCAGCCAGCTCAGGTCTTCCAGGTCAGCCGGAATGTAGGCGCGTTGTGCCAGCCCCCCAGCACGCCATGACACGTATTTTTTCATCGGCTCGTTGCGCAAGAAACGGCCGCGCAATATCGATCCGCCGCCCGCAGTCACATCCGATTCATTCATGAAGAAATCACGGTGCATGGGCTGCATCCTCCGCGATACGGGCGGCCACTTGCCCGATACTGCCCGCGCCCATAACCAGCACCACATCGCCATCCCGCACCCGATCGTGGACAGCGGCGGACAACTCCGCAACCTGTTCGACAAAGATCGGTTCGACGTGCCCGGCCACGCGCACCGCCCGCGCAAGTGCGCGCCCATCTGCGGCGACAATCGGGGGTTCTCCAGCGGCATACACTTCCGTCAGCACCAGCACGTCGGTTTCCGACAAGACCCGGACAAAGTCCTCGAAACAGTCGCGGGTGCGGGTGAAGCGATGCGGCTGAAACGCCAGCACCAGGCGCCGCCCCGGGAAAGCGCCGCGCGCCGCTGCGAGGGTGGCCGCCATTTCAACAGGATGATGGCCGTAGTCATCAACCAGGCTGAATGTCCCGCCACTTTTCGCGGGCAGATCGCCGTAGCTCTGGAAGCGCCGTCCAACACCGTGAAACGCGGCCAGCGCACGGACGATGGCGCTATCCGCCGCGTCAACTTCAGTAGCAACAGCAATCGCAGCCAGCGCATTCAGCACGTTATGCATGCCGGGATGATTCAGCGTGATATCCAGATCGGGCAGGTTTTCACGCAAGACCCGAAAGCGCATTTTTCCATTTTCGAAGCGCGCATCAACCGCCCGCACCTGCGCCGTTTCATCAAAGCCATAAGTGGTGATCGGCTTGGCAATGCGCGGCAGAATGTCGCGCACGTTCGGGTCGTCCACGCACATCACTGCCATGCCGTAAAAGGGCAGGCGCTGACAGAAATCGACGAAGGCGGTTTTCAGGCGCTCGAAATCATGGCCGTAGGTGTCCATGTGATCGGCATCGATGTTGGTCACAATCGCAATCACCGGCGTCAGATATAGAAAAGAGGCATCCGACTCGTCGGCTTCGGCCACCAGAAAATCGCCTTGCCCCAGCCGCGCGTTGGCACCCGCAGCCATCAACTTGCCGCCGATGACAAAGGTAGGATCCATGCCAGCCTCGCCCAAAATGCTGGCGACCAGACTGGTCGTCGTGGTCTTGCCGTGGGTGCCCGCCACCGCAATGCCCTGACGCATACGCATCAACTCCGCCAGCATCAGCGCGCGCGGCACAATGGGGATTTTTTTCTCACGCGCCGCGACCACTTCGGGATTGGATTCCGCAACCGCCGTCGAAACCACCACCGCATCCGCACCGGCAATATTTTCGGCGGCGTGACCACGCTGGATGATCGCGCCCAGACCCGCCAGACGCTGCGTTACTGCGTTATCCGCGAGATCGGAGCCGGACACGGTGTAATCCAGATTCAGCAAGACCTCAGCGATGCCGCTCATGCCTGCGCCGCCGATACCGACAAAATGAATGTGCTTGACTGCGTGTCTCATGGCCGCATCTTTCTCACCAGGTACCCGTGTGTCGGCATCTGGCGCCCCTCGCGGACGGTCGCATCCCGCAAGCGGGAACCCTGCTCCCTGCTCGCGGCGACCACACCGACAAAATGAATGTGCTTGACTGCGTGTCTCATGGCCGCATCCCCCTCGGCGCCAACGCCTCGCAAATATCTGCGACACGGGCGGTGGCATCCGGCTTGGCCAGACCGCGCGCCTTGGCCGACATCACCGCCAGCGTGCTGCGGTCAAGACCACTGATTAACTGCGCCAGCTTGTCGGCGCTCAGGTCTTTTTGCTGGATCAACCAGGCCGCGCCGCCTGTGCTCAAAAATTCGGCATTGCCCGTCTGATGATCGTCCACCGCAAACGGGAAGGGCACCAGCACCGCAGGAACGGCTGCGCAGGCCAGCTCGGCAACGGTCATTGCGCCAGCGCGACACACGGCAAAATCGCAGGTTTGATAAGCCACGGCCATGTCTTCGATGTAGTCACGCACATCGGCTTTCACCCCGGCTGCTGCGTAATTCGCGCGCAAGGCTTCCAGATGGCGTGCGCCGGACTGGTGCGTGACCAGCGGCCGCTGCGCGGGCGGCAATAGCGCCAGCGCCTGCGGAATCAAATCATTTAGTGCGGTCGCCCCGAGGCTGCCGCCCACCACCAGCATCCGCAGCGGGCCGCTGCGCTGCGCGTACTGCTCGGTCGCAGGAATAATATCGCCGCGTACCGGATTGCCGACCCACATGCCGGCGACACGACCACACGGGATGGGCTTGTCTTTTTTACCTTGAAACGCCTGCGGGAACGCGGTCAACACGCGCTCGGCCAGACACGCCAGCACCCGATTGGTCAGCCCGGCTACAGAATTTTGTTCGTGAACAACGACCGGCCTATTCAATAAGCTCGCCATCATGCCGCCGGGAAAAGCGGTGTAACCACCCATGCCCAGCACCACGTCGGGACGGCGTTTCAGAATGGCTGCCGCCGCCTGCCAGAAGGCACGCAGCAAGGAAAACGGCAGCATGATCCAACGCACAACACCGTTGCCGCGCAGGCCCGACATCGACACCCAGACCATCTCGATATTGTTCTGCGGCACGACCCGGGCTTCCAGTCCGGCACGCGTACCGAGCCAGAAAATATCCCAGCCGCGCGCGCGCAACTCTTTCGCCACCGCCAGCGCAGGGTAGACATGGCCACCGGTTCCGCCCGCCATCACCATTAATAGTTTTGGGCTCAGCGATTGCCCTCTCTCCCGCGAGCGGGGGAGGGTTGGGGAGGGGGTTCGGTTCGCCGCCATCAGAAAGTTTTTCCCTTCATCATCTGCCGCAGCTCCCAGTCGATCCGCAGCAGTACCGCAATCGCCAGGCAATTGGCCACCACCCCGCTGCCGCCGAAAGACAGGAACGGCAGCGTCAGTCCTTTGGTTGGCAGCAGGCCAACGTTCACGCCCATATTGATCAGCGCCTGCACCCCGAGCCAGATGCCGATGCCCTGCGCCACCAGCGCGCTGAAGTTACGCTCCAGTTGCGCTGCGCGATGGCCGATGAGGAAGGCTTTGACGATGAGCCAGGCAAACAGTCCGATGACAACCGCCACGCCGACGAAGCCCAGTTCTTCTGCGATCACTGCGAGCAAAAAGTCGGTATGCGCCTCGGGCAGATAGAACAGTTTTTCGACGCTGCCGCCGAGTCCCAGCCCGAGCCATTCGCCGCGTCCAAACGCAATCAGTGCGTGCGACAGTTGATAGCCTTTGCCATACGGATCGGCAAACGGATCCATGAAACCGAGCACACGTTGCAAGCGATACGGCGATGACCAGATTAGGATCACAAAGCCGATCATCAGCACCACCACCAGACCCGCAAACACTTTCCAGTTGAGTCCGCCCAGAAACAGGATGCCCATTGCGATGGCGACAATCACGACAAACGCGCCGAAGTCGGGTTCATGCAGCAACAGCCCGCCGACGAGCATCATCACGCCCGCCATCGGCAGAAAGCCTTTCTTGAAATCGTCCATGAATGCGGCTTTGCGCGTGGTGTAATCAGCGGCGTACAGCACCGCCAGAAACTTCATCAGCTCGGACGGTTGCAGGTTGGCAAAACCCAGCGGAATCCAGCGGCGGCTGCCGTTGACGTCGCGGCCAATGTGTGGAATCAGCACGACGACCAGCAACAACAGACCCGCGAGAAAGAGGTAAGGTGCGGCGGTCTTCCATACCCGCATCGGGATCTGGAATGCAGCCGCCCCCACCGACACGCCCGCGCCGATGAACACCGCCTGACGAATCAGATAATAATAGCCATTGTGGCCGGTATATTTTGCAGCCTCAGCCGTGGCAATGGAGGCCGAATACACCATGACCAGACCGATGCCCAACAGCACCAGCGCCAGCCATAACAGGCTGAAGTCGAGTTCGGCGGTGGCCTTGGGCGCGCGCGCGGTATAGAGCATCAGGCAATCACTCCTGCGCATGGAAGCCGATTCACCGCCGCGATAAAGACCTCGGCACGATGCACATAATTACGAAACATATCAAAGCTCGCACAGGCGGGCGACAACAGCACAACATCGCCCGGCAACGCGCGCTGCTGCGCCAGCGTGACAGCATCTTCAAGACTGGTGGCGCGCTCAACGGCGACGCTCACACCAGCCAGCGCGACCCGAATCAAATCGGCATCGCGCCCGATCAAAATAACTGTGCGGCCATTTGCCTCAACCGCCGCTTTCAACGGGGAAAAGTCTTGCCCCTTGCCGTCGCCGCCCAGAATCACCACGGCCTTTTGCGCACCCATGCCATAAAGCGCCGCTTCAGTCGCGCCGACATTGGTGCCTTTGGAGTCGTCGTAATACACCACGCCATTGATTTCGGCGACTCGCTCGACGCGGTGGGGCAAGCCTTTGAAATGGTGCAGGCCGCGCAGTAGCGCTTCGGTAGGGCAGCCGATCGCGCGCGTGAGCGCCAATGCTGCCAGGGCATTCGCCACGTTATGCAAACCGGCCACCGGCAAGGCTGTGACCGGCATCAACAACTCGTCGTCGTGACACAACTCGTCGTCACACAAACCAAAATTGTTTTCTTGCGGAGGATTAAGGCCGAAGCTCACAACCTGACGATCCGGCAGCGCCATCCCCAGGCTGCGCGCATCATCACGATTCAACACCTGCGTACCAGTGCCATGAAAAACGCGTGCTTTTGCCGCCGTATAGGCAGCGATATCAGGATAGCGATCCATGTGATCTTCTGACACATTCAGCACAGTCGCGGCATCGGCGTTCAGGCTGGACGTGGTTTCAAGCTGAAAACTGGATAGCTCCAGCACCCAGACCTGGGGCGCGGCTGCATTGCCCAACTCCACTTCGAGCAGCGCTTCCAGCACCGGCAGGCCAATATTGCCCGCGACGCAGGTTTCCAGCCCGGCCATGCGGCACATGTCGCCGCACATTGCAGTGACGGTACTTTTGCCATTGCTGCCGGTAATGGCGATCAGCTTCATCATGTGCTCACGCCCGGCATTCAGCGCATGAATCGCGCGCGCAAACAATTCGACATCACCGACAATTTCAACCCCACTAGCGATAGCCAGCACAATCGCAGGCTCGCTCAACGCCACACCGGGACTCACCACCAGCATATCTGCCGTCTGTAATTGCACGAGATCAAACGGCCCGGTGTGGAGTGTTACGTCAGGCAATAATTCCTGCAGCCGTAATGCATGCGGCGGTGCCGCGCGCGTATCGGCGACCGACACCCTGGCACCGCGCGCGGCCAGCCAACGCACTGCGGACAAGCCAGTGTCGCCCAGTCCGAGTACCAGCGTATTACGTCCGGCGAGGTTGAGGCTGTCGTAGTTCATTGCAGCAAAACCTTTAACCACAGAGACACAGAGACACAGAGGAAAACGAGCTGTTTTTGCTGTTCTCTATGTCTCTGTGTCTCAGTGGTGAAATGGTTTGTATTCATCTCAGCTTCAAACTCGCTAAGCCGATCAGTACCAGCATCATGCTGATAATCCAGAATCGCACGGGGTGATTCTGGTATCGACATAACTGGCGGGACGAGCCCGCAAGTGAGTCTCTCCCGAATCTCCCCGTGATGCGATTTATCGTGAATTCACTCATCTCAGCTTCAAACTCGCCAAACCGATCAGTACCAGCATCATGCTGATAATCCAGAATCGCACCACCACCTGATTCTCCTTCCAGCCCTGGAGTTCATAGTGGTGATGAATAGGCGCCATGCGGAAAACGCGCTTGCCCGTAAGCTTGAAGGAAGCGACCTGCACGATCACTGACAAGGTTTCGACGACAAACACGCCGCACATGATGAACAGAATGATCTCCTGGCGCACAATGACCGCGACGATGCCCAGTGCTGCGCCTAGCGCAAGCGCGCCGACATCGCCCATGAAGACTTCCGCCGGATAGGCGTTGAACCACAGAAAAGCCAGACCGGCACCCGCCATTGCCGCGCAAAACACCGCCAGCTCGCCCGCACCTGGAATGTGCGGCAGCCCCAGATATTTTGAGAACACCGCATTGCCTGCGACATACGCAAAAATAGCGAGCGCACTGGCGACCATTACGGTCGGCAGAATCGCCAGACCGTCCAGACCGTCGGTCAGGTTAACCGCATTACTCGAGCCGACAATCACGAAGTAGGTCAAGGCGATAAAACCCGCAACCGATAAAGGCGCGGTCGCATGTTTGAGAAAGGGAATAATCAGCTCGGTTTGCGCGGGCAGCGTCGCGCTGCCCGCGAGATAGGCCGCCACACCCAGGCCGATAACTGATTGCCAGAAATACTTCCAGCGTGAAGGCAAACCCCTGGAGTTTTTCTCGACCACCTTGCGCCAGTCATCCACCCAACCGATCACGCCAAACCCCAACAAAGTAGCCAGCGCCACCCATACATAGTGGTTGGACAAGTCCGCCCACAACAGGGTGGTGACCGCGACCGACACGATAATCAGCACGCCGCCCATGGTCGGCGTGCCCGCTTTGATTAGATGTGTTTGCGGACCATCATCGCGCACCGACTGGCCAATTTTGAGTGCCGCCAGTTTGCGGATCACAGCCGGGCCGACGATAAAAGAAATCGCCAGCGCAGTCAGCGTAGCCATCACTGCGCGCAGCGTAATGTAAGTAAAAACGTTGAACGCACGAACGTCCTGGCCGAGGGTTTGAAATAACCAAAGCAACATTTAGGGTGCCTCCACGAAGCTCTGCACGACGCGTTCCATCTGCATGAAGCGCGAGCCTTTTACCAGAACGGTGGTATCCGCTGCGAGTTCGTTTTCCAGATCGGCTAACAACTCCTGGATGCGTTCGAAATGCATGGCACCTGCGCCAAACGCGCCGACGGTTTCGCGGCTCAGATCGCCCAGCGCGAACAGTTTTTCCACCCCGGCCTGACGCGCGGCCAAGCCCATTTGCGCGTGCAAGGCTGCGGCATCCGAACCCAACTCGCCCATATCGCCCAGCACCAGAATTTTCTTGCCCGGCTGTGCCGCCAGCACGCTAAGTGCCGCCCGCACAGAATCCGGGTTGGCGTTATAGGTGTCGTCGATAAAGGTGCTCCCGTGCAGGGCGGGCAGGCGCATCAAGCGGCCTTTGACCCCGGTGAAACCGGACAGCCCGGCAGCGATGTGCGCCGGGGCGATGTCCAGCGCCAGTGCGGCAGCAGCAGCGGCCAGCGCATTCCGTGCGTTGTGCTCGCCCGGAACATGCAAGCTCACGTCGATACGCGCGTCGGCGGTGATGATGGCAAGTTTGCCGCCGTAGGCCAGCAGCTCAAACTCGCCGCGAACATCGGCCTGCGCAGCCAGCCCAAAACTCAACACCCGGCGGCCACGATTGGCTTCGCGCCATAGTTCAGCGTGACCGTCGTCGGAATTGATGACAGCGACACCCTGCTCGCCGAGGCCGTTGAATATTTCGCCTTTGGCCTGGGCAATGGCGGCGACCGAACCCAGCATGCCGACATGTGCCGCCTGCGCGTTGTTAATCAGCGCCACATCAGGGCGAGCCAAACGGGTCAGATAATCGATTTCGCCGACGTGATTCATGCCCATTTCCATCACCGCGTAGCGATACGCCTCACGCAGGCGCAGCAGCATCAGCGGCAGGCCGATGTCGTTATTCAGGTTGCCTTCAGTGGCGAGCACGGCGGCGTCCGCACCTGCCGCGCCTAGCCTGTTTTCTGCGCTCGTCGCAGACTGCAAAATCGCCGCCAGCATTTCCTTGACCGTGGTTTTGCCGTTGCTGCCGGTGATGGCAACCAGCGGAAGCGTGAAACGATTGCGCCAGGCTGCGGCCAGTTTGCCCAAGGCCAGACGCGTGTCGTCCACCCGTATCGCTGATGTGACATCCGGTGCCTGCCGCGCATCCAGCACCACGCCGACCGCACCTTGTTGCAAGGCCTGTGCTGCGTACGCACCGCCGTCAAACTTTGCGCCGCGCAGCGCGATAAACAGATCGCCAGCCGCGATGCTGCGGCTGTCGGTACACACACGCAGCACTTCGGCATCCACACCGCTAAACGCTACGCCCAGCATCGCTGCGGCTTCAGACAACATCATCATCGCTGCTTTCATTAACCCCATGCCTCCAGCGCTTTTCTGGCGACCGCCGCATCCGAAAACGGCAAGCGCTCGCCGGCAATTTCCTGATAATCCTCGTGTCCCTTGCCCGCAATCAGGACCACATCACCGCAGCGCGCGCTCCCGATCGCCTCAAAAATAGCGCGGGCGCGGTCGGGCTCCACCCGGCGTTCACCGGACATGCCTTGCAACACCTCGTCAATAATGGCTTGAGGATCTTCGTTGCGCGGGTTATCGCTGGTGAGCCAGGTTTCGTCTGCGCCCTCCGATGCGGCGCGCCCCATCAAGGGTCGCTTGCCGTGGTCGCGATTGCCGCCGCAACCAAAGACGCAAATCAGCCGTCCGCCGCGAGCGACTTCGTGCAGGGTTGCCAATACTTTTTCCAGTGCGTCCGGGGTATGCGCGTAGTCCACGATCACCAGCGGATGCGCGCCACCGCCGAGGGTTTGCATCCGTCCCGGCGGCGGGATGATGTGGGCGAGAGCCGCACTCGCATCGGCGAGCGGAATGTCTGCGACCAGCAAGGTCGTCAAGACGGCCAGCAAATTGGCGGCGTTGAATCGACCCAGGAGCGGCGCTTCAACTTCCGCTTTGCCCCAGTCGGTATTTACGCTCATCTGCAAACCGGTCTGCGACAAACGGAGCTGGCTGGCGACGACTGCGCCGCGACTGAAACCGTAGCCTGCCATACGCGCCGAGCGCGTCATGCCTTCCTGTTGCCGACCGAATTCGTCATCCAGATTCAGCACCACCCATTCCAGTCCCGGCCAGTTAAAGAGCCGCGCCTTGACGGCGGCGTAGTTCTCCATGTCGCCGTGATAATCGAGATGGTCGCGCGACAGATTGGTCAGTACCGCGATATTGAAATGGGTGCCGTTGACGCGCCCCTGCGTCAATCCGTGCGACGACACTTCCATCGCGCAGGCAATCGCACCCTGCTCCCGATACTGCGCCAGCCGCTGCTGCAATTCGATTGCGTCCGGCGTGGTGTTCAAGGCCTGCGTGAGTGCGTGCGGAAAACCATTGCCAGCAGTGCCGAGAATGGCGGTTTTCTGCCCCAACCGGGTCATGGCCTGCGCGATCCAGTGCGCGACCGAGGTCTTGCCGTTGGTGCCGGTGATGCCGATCATCTGCATCTGTTTTGACGGCTCGCCGTACACCTGCGCGGCGATCTCGCCGATGCGCATCCGCAATCCGGCAACGCCCGCATTCGGGAGGTCGAGCGCCGGATCCCACTGAAAATGATCGGCTTCCCACAACACGCCATCGACGCGATGCGCAACAGCCTGCGCAATAAAGTCGCGGCCATCGACGGACTCGCCCGGATAGGCGGCAAACACGGTGCCGGACGCGGCGCGACGGCTGTCGTTGACCAGCGCACTCACCGGCATCCCCAGTCGTTCGAGGATGTGCTGGATGGATTCGTGCTGGCCGGATTCACGCGGCTTTGATTTACGCAGCTCGGCCACGTTTGATCGCCTCCGCTTTATTGGTCTGAATCGGATTCGGTAGCGTGGGCTGGGTGATGCGCGGAGCATCAAGTGGCGCATCCGGCGGCAGACCGAATGAGCGCAGCGCACCCGCCATGACCTGGGCAAACACCGGCCCGGCAACGCTGCCGCCAAAATACGCGCCCGCCGACGGCTCATCGATCATCACTGCGACGATAAAACGCGGATCGGATGCGGGTGCCATACCCACAAACGAAGCGATATACCGGTCGGCACTGTATTGGCCGTCGATCAGTTTGTGCGCGGTGCCGGTCTTGCCCGCTACACGATAACCGGGTACTTGCGCACGCACAGCGGTGCCGCCTTCGTGGGTCACGGTTTCCATCATGCTGCGCACACTGCGCGCAACCTGCGGCGAAAACACCCGTTCGCCAACCACTTCTTGCGGCTCGCGACGGAGAAACGACAACGGGGCAACCTCGCCATCATTGGCAAACGCCATGTAAGCGCGCGCCAGTTGCAACAGGCTGACCGAGATGCCGTGACCATATGCCATCGTCGCCTGCTCGACGGGTTTCAGGGTTTTGGCATTGCGTAGATGACCCGATGCCTCCCCCGGAAAACCCGAACCCGGCTTTTGCCCGAAACCGGCACGATGCAAGGTGTCGCAAAACTGCTCCGGCGTGAGCGTCATCGCCATTTTGACCGCGCCGATATTGCTCGATTTCTGGATGACTTCAGTCACGGTCAGGAACGGGTGCGGGTGCTCGTCGCGGATGCGTTTGTTGCCCACAATCAAACCATCCGAAGTGTTGATCATTGTTTGCGGCGTGAACAGGCCGCGCTCCAGCACGGCGGCGGCGGTAAACGGCTTCATCGTCGAACCCGGCTCAAAGGTGTCGATGACGGCGCGATTGCGCACGCGCTGCGGGTCGTAGTTGCGGCGATTATTGGGATTGAATACCGGCAGATTAGACAAAGCCAGAATCTCGCCTGTTTTCGCGTCAATCACTACGATGCCGCCACCTTTGGCCTGATTGGCGGTGACGGCGGCAGCCAGTTCACGATGCGCCAGATACTGGATTCTCATATCCAGCGACAAGGCCAGATTGCCGCCCATCTGCGCTATCTTGACCGGTTCCAGATCCCGGATCATATTGCCGCGCCGATCACGCAACACATGCCGCTCGCCAGACTTTCCGGCCAGCCAGTCCTGAAAAGCCCGTTCGACGCCCTCTTGCCCGAGGTCGTCCACATTGGTGAAGCCGACCACGTGTGCCGCCACATCCGCCGCCGGGTAATAACGCCGATACTCACGTCGCAGACTCAAACCCGGCATGCCCATCGCAGCAACGCGGGCGGCCTGATCGGGCGTGAGCGGACGCTGCACGCTGAGTTCACCTTTTTTGCGCGTCTGCAAACGCAGTTTCAATTTGTCGGGTGCCATCCCCAGAATATCCGCCAACCGGTTTAGCTCAGCCCGGCTGTATTTGATTTCAGCCGTGCGCGCCCACAAGGATTCAACGGGCGTGCTGATTGCCAAAGGCTCGCCGTTACGATCAGACACCATGCCGCGATGGGCGGGCAAGGTCAGACTGCGATTCGCCACCGCATTGCCTTTGCCTTGCAGATAATCGGTATGCAGGCTCTGCAAATAAAACGCCCGGCCGCCCACCGTCGCCAGACCAACCATGATCAAACCGCCGACCGTGGCCATGCGCCAGGGCGCGAGATGCAATTTGAGAAGCTTCTTTGAGTGGTAATTCATGGGGGGGTCGCACCCTCCATCCGAATACGGTCAAGCGACGGCGTAATCAGCCCCAGCTGCGTGCGTGCCAGCGTCTCGATGCGCGCCGACCCGGCCCATGTACTCTGTTCCAGGCGCAATTGCCCCCACTCTTCATCCAGGGTTCGCGCTTCTTTTTTGAGACGTTCGAGTTCGACAAAATTTTTGCGCGCATGGTGCTGGGCATTGATCAACAACAAGGCGCATGCAATGAGGATCAGCGCCAGCGCCATATTGACCCGGCTCATGCCGCCGCTCCCGCGCGCTCGGCCACTCTGAGCACGGCACTACGCGCACGCGGATTTTCTGCCACCTCGGCAGAGCTGGCATGCTGGGCACGCCCAATCAAATGCATGCGCCCAGGTTTTAACGTGGCAGCGCGAACGGGCAGTCGGTCGGGCAATTGTTCGCCTTGTGATTCGGCACGCATGAAGCGTTTCACGATACGGTCTTCCAGTGAGTGAAAACTGATCACGGCGAGTCGTCCACCGAAATTCAATCTGTCCACACACTGCGGAAGCACTGTCGTCAACTCCTCGAGTTCGCGGTTGAGATAAATCCGTATAGCCTGAAAACTGCGCGTGGCCGGGTGTTGTCCCGCTTCGCGCCAGCCGACCGCGTGGGCAATGATTTGCGCGAGCTGGCTGGTGCGGACAATCGGCTCGCTCTGGCGCGCCGCAACAAGCGCACGCGCAATCGATTTAGCAAACCGCTCTTCCCCGTACTCCCGGATAACCTCACCGATTTCCCCCTCACTTGCTGTTGCCAGCCACTGCGTAGCCGACAGGCCGCTGCCCGGATCCATGCGCATGTCGAGCGGCGCATCGAAACGAAAACTGAATCCGCGCGTCGCGTCGTCGAGCTGCGGGGATGACACGCCAATATCCAGTAACACGCCGTCCACCTTAGCCACACCCAACTCGCTTAAAACTGTTCCTAATTCTGAAAATGCGCGCTGCACCAAAGTCAGACGCGCATCGTTCAAATCCGCCCCGGCGGCAACCGCATCGGGATCGCGATCCAGCGCAATCAACCGACCCGCGCCGCCCAGCGCCGCCAGAATCAGACGGCTATGACCGCCGCGCCCGAAGGTGCCATCGACGTAGATGCCGTCGGGTCTGATCGCCAGCGCTGCCACCGCCTCGTGCGCCATGACTGGCACATGAGCCGTGGTCACAAAGTAAATCCCTCTAGTTCGGGCGGCATGCTGTCGTCGGAAAACGTCAACGCCTGCGCCACCTGCGCGTCCCAGCGCGCCTCGTTCCAGCACTCGATTTTTGAACCTTGCCCCACCAGCACCACGCCCCTATCCAGCCCGGCGAACTTGCGCAACATCGGCGGCAGCAGCACACGACCCGCGCCGTCCATCTCCATGTCGTGCGCATAACCGACCAGCAACTGTTTCAAACTGCGTGTTTTAGGATTGAAATCGGAGAGCGCATTGAGTTTTTTCTCGATCGGCTCCCACTCGGGCAAGGGATACAGCAGCAGGCATTGACTTGGGTCAGCCGTCAGCACGACGCGGCCCGCGCCGTTCACGAGCAGGGCGTCACGATAGCGTGTCGGCACAACGAGCCGATTTTTGCTATCCAGATTGACCGTTGTTGCACCGCGAAACATGCGTCCCCTTTATTTGGTATGAATGCAGCGTGATGAATACGGCTGGCGGGGCGAATTCTCCCACAAGCTCCCACCAATCACCACATCAACCCACTATAGGGGATAGTTTTGTGGGGGTCAAGTAGTAAAACGTAAAAAAACCCCGTAAGCTCAACGACTTAGGGGTTGTTTCAGTCTGTGGATAAGTGTCTGGAAAAACCGGTGCTTAGGCGATTATTTTATATAGGAAATTAGAATAAAACGCTAAGTTATTGAAATTACTAAGAAGTGGAAAAGTGAGCCGATAAGCCGGGTTCTGTCGTGGACAACCATTCCTCTAGGCCGGTCATTACTAACCGGCTCCAGCCACCTACCCGCAGACTCAGCGAGCCGCCTCATCGCCTGCCTATTTGGTGTTGCTCCGGATGGAGGTTACCGCGTTTCACCGTAACTAAATACGCTCGTCTCTGTGGCCCTATTCCTCGCCTTGGCCTCCCTGGCTTGCGCCAGAAAAGTTGCTGCGTCTGGCCGTTAGCCAGCATCCTGCTCTATGGAGCCCGGACTTTCCTCTCCCGCCAAAAACGACGGCAGCGGTTGTCTGGCTCACTTTCCCGCCGCAATTATAAGCCTTGTCCTTGACAACTCTGAATCAGTTGCTACACATAGGCTCATGGAGTCGATTCAAGACTCGTCGATCCGGAGAACAAAAATGAGAAGACGGTTATATTTTGTGGTGCCAGACGTGTTGAGTGCGCGGCGTATCCGCGACGAATTGCTGCTGGCACGAATCGAGGACGCGCATCTCCACGTTATCGCCAGGGACGGTATGGCGCTCGGCGATCTGCACGAAGCGTCCATCCTGCAAAAAACAGATTTTGTTCATGGTGCCGAAATCGGCTTGGCGGTCGGCGGCGGTGTGGGCATTATTGCCGGGCTGCTTGTGATCCTGTTCCCGCCCGAGGGCATCAATATGCAGATGGTGACCGTGTTGGTCACTGCATTGCTGGGCGCGGTATTTGGCGTGTGGGTTTCCAGCATGAAGGCGAGCTCTGTTCCCAACTCAAGACTAAAGGCATTCGAAGGCGATATTGAGGCCGGTCACATTCTGATGATGGTTGACGTACCCTCGGGTCGGGTCGATGAAATACGCACACTGGTAGCGTCGCATCACCCCGAAGTAATGGACTCAAGAATGGAGCCCGCCATTCCGGCTTTCCCGTAACCCCCTCCTCCCGCGCGGCCTCCTCCCGCGCGAAACCTGGAAGCGCTGGCTTGCTTCCTCCAACGGCAGACAATGGATCGTCTGCCGTTTTTATGTCTGCGAAATTATGCCTTCACCCGCCAGCAAATGGCTTCACCCGCCCTTAACGGTATCAATTTCTCATCGCCCACGGTTAGACTTTTCGGCACCGTCCAGCGCTCACGCCGCAACGTGATCGTGTCCGCATTGCGTGGCAATCCATAAAAATCCGCGCCGTAAAAACTGGCGAAGCCTTCGAGTTTATCCAGCGCGCCTGCGTCATCAAACACTTCGGCATAGAGTTCAATCGCGGCATGAGCCGTGTACATGCCCGCGCAACCGCAGGCGGACTCCTTTGCGCCTTGTGCGTGGGGGGCGCTGTCGGTGCCGAGAAAAAATTTGGGATTGCCGGATATGGCAGCCGCAATCAACGCCTGTCGATGTGATTCGCGTTTGAGGATGGGCAGGCAATACAGGTGCGGGCGGATGCCGCCTTTGAACATGGCGTTACGGTTATAGAGCAGGTGGTGGACGGTGATCGTCGCGGCGACGTTGGCGGGCGCGGCGGCGACAAATTCAGCCGCTTGTCGGGTGGTTATGTGCTCCAACACGATTTTCAGCCGGGGAAAATCCCGCATCAGGCGCACCAGATGGCGCTCGATGAATACGGCTTCGCGGTCAAACACGTCAACCCCGGCATCGGTCACTTCGCCGTGCAGCAACAACGGCAGGCCGACTTCTTCCATTGCTGCGATGGCCTTGTACGCTTTTGCCAGATCGGTCACGCCCGCATCCGAGTTGGTCGTCGCACCCGAGGGGTAATATTTCACTGCGTGAACAAAACCACTGGCTTTTGCCCGATGGATTTCTTCCGGTGTGGTGTTATCGGTGAGGTACAGCGTCATCAGCGGTTCGAACTTCGTCCCGTGTGGAATAGCGGCCAGCAAACGCTCGCGATACGCCGCAGCATCGGCCACCGTCACCACCGGTGGCTTGAGGTTGGGCATGACGATGGCGCGACCGAATACACGGGCGGTGTCGGGCAGCACGCTCGCCATCGCCGCGCCGTCACGAAAATGAATATGCCAGTCGTCGGGGCGAATCAGGGTCAGGGTTTCAGTCATGCGTCGTCTTCGGAGCTGTCTTCAGGATGGGAGAGGGGTTTCAACGCCAGAGCCATTTTATAGAGTTCGGCTTTTTTTCGCCCGCTCAGTTGGGCAGCGAGCTTGCTGGCGGTGGAGGCGGGCAGCTCGCCGAGCAACACGCCGAGTACGCGCAGCGCTTCGGTGTCGTCGGCAGACTCCGCAGCGGCGGGCGGATGGACGATCAGCACGAATTCGCCGCGCAGATTATTGGGGTCGGATTCAAGCCAGCTCCGTGCGTCTTTCAAGGGCAGCGTGAGGATGGTCTCGAAACGTTTGGTCAGTTCGCGAGCAATCGTCAGCCGTCGGGCGGGGTCGAGCACGCTCGTCATGTCGTCCACTGTTTCGGTCACGCGATGCGGTGCTTCGTAAAAAACCAAGGCCGCGTTCACACCCGACAGGCCTTGTAGCGCCTGTTTGCGTGCGCCCGATTTAGGCGGCAAAAACCCGTGAAACAACCAGGCACCCATGCCCAGACCGGCGACAGACAAGGCAGTCGTCACCGCACTGGTGCCTGGAATCGGCACCACCAGCAAGCCCGCCGCACGCACTGCCGCCACCAGCCGCGCGCCGGGATCGGAAATCGCGGGCGTGCCCGCATCCGACACATAGGCGACGGCCTCGCCCGCCGTAATTTGATCGATCACTTTTTGTGCGGCGGCGAGTTCGTTGTGTTCGCGGATCGAGACCAGCGGTTTTTTAATGCCGAAGTGCGCGAGTAATTGCCCTGACACGCGGGTGTCTTCCGCTGCCACCCGATCCACGCCGCGCAAGGTATCGAGCGCGCGCAAAGTAATATCGCCGAGATTGCCGATCGGCGTCGCCACCACATAAAGCGCGGCGGGCAGGCGGGTATGATGGGCGCTGTCGTTCATTGCCGCCATTGTCGCAGATGTTGAAAACCCTGCTCGGTCAGTCCGCCGAATCTCACGCTGAACGCTATCTCAAAACGCAGGGATTGGCACTCGTCGCGCGCAACTGGCGCTGCCGTTTTGGCGAGATTGATCTGATCATGCGCCATCAGGACACGCTGGTGTTTGTAGAAGTGCGGATGCGCAGCAGCGCTCATTTTGGTGGCGCGGCGGCGAGTGTCACCACCAGCAAGCAGCGCAAATTGATTGCCGCCGCCCGGCTCTATCTCAGCAGCTTGCCGACGCTGCCGCCCTGCCGCTTTGATGTCATCGCGCTGACCGACAGCAAAGCCGCACCGGAATGGATACAAAGCGCCTTCGACGATATGGGATAATGAAGAAATGCCCTTATACGACAGAATTCACGGCCATTTCCAGACTTCCGCGCAACTTAACCTGGATGCCGCCGATGCCCTCACACCCGTCATTGAACAGGCTGCACAGACTATCGTGCACTGCCTGACCCAGGGTGGCAAAGTGCTGGCCTGCGGTAACGGCGGCTCGGCAGCCGACTCACAGCGTTTCACATCGGCAATGGTCAACCGCTTTGAACAAGAGCGCCCCGGCCTGGCGGCGATTGCGCTGACCACCGACAGTTCCACGCTGACCTCGATTGCAAACGACTCGGCGTACGAGCAGGTGTTCGCCCGCCAGGTCAAGGCGCTGGGATTGCCGGGCGATGTATTGCTGGTCATTTCCACCAGCGGCAATTCGCCCAGCGTGCTCGAAGCGGTGGCCGCTGCGCACACGCGCGGTATGCATGTGATCGCCTTGACCGGGCAAAGCGGTGGCCGTCTTGCGGAACAAATGACGGACGCCGACGTCTTCATCAGCGTGCCTGCGGAATCCACCGCACGCATTCAAGAGGTTCATCTGTTGACCATCCATTGCCTGTGCGATGCGGTGGACAGCATTTTATTAGGAGTGGAGTAAATGAATAATCGTCTGGTTTTATCCGTGTTGGCTGTCGCGCTGTCGCAACTGGCAGGGTGTGCTGCGGTGGTGGTCGGGGGCGCGGCAACCGGTGCCGCTGTGGGCGTAGATCGCCGTACTGCCGGGGTTGTGGTTGGCGATCAGGAAATCGAGTTGCGCGCCTTCAATCGCCTGCGCGAAAACTTCCCGGCCAACGGCTTCAGCGTATCTGCCACCAGCTACAACCGCCAGGTCTTGCTGACCGGGCAGGTGCCCGACGAAACCACGCGCAGCAAAGCCGAAGAAGTGGTGCGCGCCATTCCCGATGTGCGCAAAGTGTTTAACGAAACCGCTATCTCCGGCGTAACCTCACTCACGTCCGACAGCAACGACACCACGCTGACCGCGAAGATCAAAACCGGCATGTTGCGCGATGACCGCGTGCCCGGCACCAAAGTCAAAATCGTCACCGAAGCCGGTGTGGTCTATCTGATGGGTCTGCTCAGCCACGCCGAAGCCGATGCGGCGGCTGAGGTTGCAAGCAACACCAGCGGTGTAACCAAGGTGGTGAAGCTGTTCGAATACATCAACTAACCCCTATGCTAGTGGGCATTCACCCACGCTCCACACCCCATGAAATATAACGATCTGCGCGACTTCATCACCCAGCTCGAAGCGCTGGGCGAACTTAAACGCATCCGCGTCGAAGTCGATCCCAAGCTGGAGATGACCGAAATCGCCGATCGTGTATTGCGTGCGGGCGGCCCCGCTCTGCTGTTCGAAAATCCAAAAGGCAGCAGCATCCCGGTGCTGGCCAATCTGTTCGGCACGGTTCGACGCGTTGCGCTCGGCATGGGGGAAGACAATCCGGATCAATTGCGTGAAGTCGGCAAACTGCTGGCTTATCTGAAAGAGCCTGAGCCGCCCAAAGGGCTGCGCGATGCCTGGGACAAATGGCCAGTGTTAAAGCAAGTGCTCAACATGACGCCAAAAGTCGTCAAAAACGCGCTGTGCCAGGAAGTCGTATGGGAGGGTACTGAAGTCGATTTATCCAGACTTCCAATCCAGCATTGCTGGCCCGGCGACGTTGCGCCGCTTGTCACCTGGGGGCTGACGGTTACGCGCGGGCCGCTCAAGGCACGGCAAAACCTGGGCATCTACCGCCAACAAGTCATCGGCAAAAACAAGCTGATCATGCGCTGGTTAGCGCATCGCGGTGGCGCGCTGGATTTTCGCGAACATCAAGCCGCCCATCCCGGCCAGCCGTTTCCGATTGCGGTTGCGATCGGTGCCGACCCGGCAACGATTCTGGGTGCAGTGACGCCCGTTCCCGATTCGCTGTCCGAGTATCAATTCGCCGGCCTGCTGCGCGGGGCCAAAACCGAAGTCGTGAAATGTCTGGGCAATGATTTACAGGTTCCGGCCTCGGCGGAAATTGTTCTGGAAGGCGTGATCCATCCCGGCGAAACGGCCCTGGAAGGCCCGTATGGCGACCACACCGGCTATTACAATGAACAGGAAAGCTTCCCGGTTTTCACCGTCCTTCGCATCACCATGCGCCGCGATCCGATCTACCACAGCACCTACACCGGCAAGCCGCCCGACGAGCCCGCGATTTTGGGCGTGGCGTTAAACGAAGTCTTCGTCCCGCTGCTACAAAAACAATTCCCCGAAATCACCGATTTTTACCTGCCGCCCGAAGGCTGCTCTTACCGCATGGCCGTCGTCAGTATGAAAAAACAATACCCCGGCCACGCCAAGCGCGTGATGTTTGGGGTGTGGAGTTTCTTGCGTCAATTCATGTACACCAAGTTTGTGCTGGTGACCGACGACGACGTGAATGTGCGCGACTGGAAAGAGGTGATCTGGGCGCTGACCACCCGTGTCGATCCCGCGCGCGACACCCTGCTGGTCGAAAATACCCCGATCGATTATCTCGATTTTGCCAGCCCGGTTTCCGGCCTCGGCAGCAAAATGGGCATCGACGCGACCAACAAGTGGCCGGGCGAAACGCAGCGCGAATGGGGCACGCCGATTGCGATGGACGATGCTGTAAAAGCGCGGGTGGATGCGATGTGGGCGGAACTGGGTTTAGGCTGAACACCGATGCTTAAAAATCAAGCGCCCTCAACACCCGTTCATGGACTGGCTGGCGCGCCTTGCTGCGGTGCCGTTGTTTGCTGTGTAAACACAAACTTCCATCCCTGATAGTTTTGCATGTTTTCAAACGCGGCATCCTCCAGTGAAAAATTAGCCTGTTTGAGCGGCACGCCTTCCGCTAGGCTGTAAACGCCCATGATGCCGTTGCCCGGCCCTTTGACCAGACCCCACCCCGCTTTACCGGTTAACGGGTCTTGATAGATGCGGCGCAAATAGCGGCGGGTGGTTGGATAGCGTGCATCTTTGAGCAGGTCATCCAGGCTGGGGGGATATTGTTTTACTGCGCCCGGACTTGAAAAATAGTAATTCCTGATGGCCAGACGAAACTGGTGGCCGATGAAGATCAGTTCTTTTTCTTTTTCCCGCTTAACTGATATGCGCCAGGATTCTCCCGCCAAGCCCAGCGCCAGCCCGATCAGCACGACGGCGATCAGCACACCCATGTAGGTAAAGCCGCGCTGCTTACCAATCCTCAAAGCGCGTTCCATCCTTGGCCTGGCCGGGAGCGCTGCTATGAATGTCGGCAACGCTTTCTCCGCCTTCGGCTGGCGGGGCCGTTTTCCAGGCATTGACCTCGCCGGTGATCGGGTCGGGCGGCAGGGTGCGCAAATAACCCAGCGTAACCAGCTCATCCAGATTGACCGGGTAGCGGTCACGGTCCCCGTGGAATTTATCAATCGCGTCGCGCATGGAAGCCAGATCGTGCTTCAGCGTGGTTTCCTTCGCCTGCTCCAACCGAGCGAAATAATTGGGCGTAATCAGCGTCAGCAGCAAGGCCACAATCGCCATAACCACCAGCAGCTCGATCAGGGTGAAGGCTTTTTGTTTCACCATTGTTTGTAAGGCAGGCCGTTCATGCCCGGCTTCTCGGATAGGGAAAACACATCGTAGACATCATCGCCCGGCTGCGGATCGTCGGGCGCGCTCTGGTAACTGCGCAGACCCCAGGTTTCTTCCGGCGAGGTCTTGTCCGGCATTGCGCTCATCGGGTCACGCGGAATCCGCCGCAAAAAATACAGTTTTTTCTTGCCATCCGGATCTTTCGCATCGGCCACGCCTTCCGCCAATTCTTTCAAACTCTCGGGGTAGCCATTGGTATCGGCCTTGACTGTCACCCGGCCCTCGATCACCGCCTGGTGATACGCATCAATCGCTTCCCTCATGCTGCGCAAGGCGGTTCGCAACTCCTGCTCCTTGCTGCGCTGCATCGACAGGCTGACCAGCGGTGCAGCCATGCTTGCCAGCAAACCGAGGATGGCCAGCGTGACAACCAGCTCAATGAGGGTAAAGCCTTTCACTGCTGCGATTCAGGCGTGCCCTGGGGAATGGCGGGCACCGGCTCGGGCGGTTGCGGCACAAGACCCGGCGGAATCTGCATACCCTTAGGCAAGTTGATGCCGGGCGGCAAAGTCAGCCCTTTGATCATGCCCTGTAGCGGGGACGGCGGAAGGCCGTTGCCGGGCTGCCCGGGTACGAATTGCGGCGGAACCGGCACCACATCCGGCTGATACGGTGCGCTGCGGACTTGCAGCGGCGCAGCCCCCAGACTCGATTCAGTTCCGGACGAGAACTGGGTGATGTCTGCGTCGGGACGCTCCAGATTGCGCACGATATGCGGCGTAATCAGCAGGATGATTTCGGTTTTGGCATTGTCATCCCGATGACTGGAAAAGAGATGGCCAAGTATCGGCAGATCGCCCAAGCCCGGAATCTTGTTGGCAGTTTTGCGATCCTCATCGCTAATCAGCCCTGCGAGCACCTGCGTCTCGCCATTCCTCAGCCGCAGGTTGGTCGTCGCCTCGCGTGTGCCAATCTGGTAAGTCAGTGCGCCCGCTGCGCTAGTGACTTCGCGGACGATATTACTGACCTCCAGACCCACCTTGATACTCACGTCATCGTCCAGATAGACGTTAGGCTCGACTTCCAGTTTCAAGCCCACGTCCAGATAGGTGACAGATTCAGCCACACCCGTTGTTGGCGAGCTGGTTGTCGTAATCACTGGCACGCGATCACCGATATGAATTTTTGCCTTGTCGCGATTCTTTACCCGGATGCGCGGGTTGGCGAGGATATTGGTATCACCATCGGTCTTGAGTAGCTTTGCCGTGACCGACAGGCCGCTCACACCAATATTGCCCCGGTTAATATTCCCCAAATCACCCACCACTAAACCAGTAGCAGCGCCAGGGGGAAGAAGGCTAGCAGCTACACTAGTCGGGTATGACAAGCCCAATTCCGTCAAACGCGTGCGTTTCACTTCCAGCACCTGAACATCCAGCATCACCTCCGGCTCGGCCTTGTCCTGCGCCTCGATCAGCTTCTCGGCCATGGCGATAACCTGCGGGGTGTCGCGCATGATCAGCAGGTTCAATTTATCGTCCACGAAAATATCGCGGGTTTTGAGCAGGGTTTTAAGCATTGTCATGGTGTTTTTCGCATCGGCATTGACCAGATAAAAACTCTTTAACACCAGCTCTTGGTAGTCCCGTTGCTTGGCTGGCTGGTTGGGGTAGATCAAAATTGTTGTCTCATTCAGCACTTTTTTGTCGAGCTGATTGGTCACCAGCAGCAGGTTGATAGCCTGTTCTAGCGGCACATTGCGGATGGATGTGGTCGTCTTCAGATCTGGGCGCACGTCCCGGTCAAAAATAAAGTTGAGCTGGGTTTGTGTTGACAGCGCATGGAACACCTGCGACAGCGGGGCATCGCGAAACTCCAGAGAAACCGGCTTGCGATAGGCGGCGGCCATGCTGGGCTGAACCGTGCCCGGCTGGCGCGTGTTGCCTTCCAGACCCTTCATCAGATCGCGCGCGCGCGCATGATTCGGGTTTTCAATCAGCACCCGTTTAAGCGTGGCTTTGGCCTCATCGGGGTTGCCGTCCTTGATCTGCTTGCGTGCATCGACCACCCAATTATCCTGGCGGCGACCGGCGGCGACTGCGTTCAGGCCTGCGGCGGCGCGCGGATTACCCGCGTGCAACGCCAGCACGTCGCTGTAAATCACTTCGGCCTCGTCAAAGTTGCGTTTACCTGCCAGGGTGTCCGCGCGCACCAGTTTTTCGTTGATGACCGCTTCCCGGTTGCGATATAGCGCAGCCTGATAGCCGGTGTTGCCAGGCGCGTTGCGCGCCGCTTCTTCCAGCTTGGCCAGGCCTTCATTCACCTGACCCTGGCGAATCATCTGTTCGCTCTCCCTGACCGGGCTGGCGCAACTCGTCAGCAGCATCGTAGCGAGCGCTGGAACCAATAGGCGTTTCACAAAGCCTCTCCAATATTCAACGTGGCCGTTTGGGCCAACGGGATGTAAGTAAAGCGCACCATGCGCGGGGTAATTTCGTCTACACGCCACACGCCTTCCAGCACCTCGCCGCCTTTGATCGGGATCGGGCGGGTATTGTTATCCAGGAATACGACCAAATGACCCTGTTCCTGAAGTTTTCCCAGATAACGATACGGGAGCGGGGGTGCCATCGGGGGGGG
>JBEBIZ010000021.1:0-38211 GCA_040080135.1 Thiobacillaceae bacterium | reverse complement strand
CCGTTGCCCCAGTGGACGGTGCTGCATGAGCTTTGCCGATAACCTGAATGCGCTACCCGATAGCGAAGGTAAGCGTTTGCGTCTGCGCAATGCGGATGGTATCGAGTGTGCCGTCATCGAAAACGCACCCGGCACGGCCGGTTCGTTCAAGCTCTATGCCCACCTGGCAAACAAATTCGACAACATCACTCCCCAGGCGGCCAAGCTTGGTATCGAACTGTATGCCGAGCACACCGAGGATGCCCGCCAGAACCCCGGCAAGCATCCCAATATCGACCGCCTGCTCGACTGCATCGCCAGCAAGACACGCTTTGATGTCCTGATCGAACGTGACTGATTTCAAAATTCCCGTCTCGGTGCTGGTCGTCATTCACACCCCGGATTTGCAGGTTTTGTTGATGGAACGCGCAGACGCGCCAGGCTTCTGGCAGTCGGTGACCGGCTCGCAGGATGCAGGCGAAACACTGGAGCAGACCGCGATCCGCGAGGTGCGCGAAGAAACCGGCTTGGATACAGCACGCTTTGATCTGCGCGCATGGAATACCGAAACCCTGTTCGAGATTTACCCGCGCTGGCGGCATCGTTACGCGCCGGGCATCACGCATAACACCGAGCATGTGTTCGGTCTGTGTCTTTCTCGCCCCGAGGCCGTGACGCTGTCGCCGCGCGAGCATTTGCGTTTTGTCTGGTTGTCCTGGGAAGCCGCCGCCGAGACGTGTTTTTCACCCAGCAATGCGGCAGCGATTCGGCTACTGCCATCACGCCTATAATCACCAGCATGGATTCATCGCTGCATATCGCCAGTTACAACATTCACAAGGGTCTGTCGCATTTCAATCGTCGCCTGACGGTGCATGAGTTAAGCGACCGCTTGAACGCACTCGGTTCCGACATCGTGTTTCTGCAGGAAGTGCAGGGCGGCCATGCAAAGAACGCCAGCCGCTTTCAGCACTGGCCGGGCAAGCCGCAAACCGAGTTTTTGGCAGGCAAACTTTATCCGGATTTTGCCTACGGCAAAAACGCTGTGTACGACGCAGGTCACCACGGCAATGCGATTCTGTCGCGTTACAAAATCCTGTCCTGGGAAAACGAAGACATCTCGGCCCACGCGTTTGAAAGCCGCGGCATGCTGCACTGCGAGATTGAAGTTCCAGGCATTGCCCAGCCGGTGCATTGCATCAACGTTCATCTTGGCCTGACCGAGCGCGGGCGCAAACGCCAACTGGCCATGATCGCCGCTCGCGTGCGTGCGATGGTGCCGGACTCGGCCCCCTTGATTCTGGCGGGCGACTTTAATGACTGGCTGATTCGCGCCGGGCGTTTTTTTGAAGACGAGCTGGGTCTGGTCGAAGTATTCGAAACCCATCACGGCAAGGCTGCGCGGAGTTTTCCATCCATCCTGCCGATGTTTCATCTCGATCGAATTTACGTGCGCCGCTTCAATATCCAGGCCGCACACGTCCACAGCGGCCACCTCTGGCATCGCATCTCTGACCACGCCGCGCTAACGGCCAGACTTCACCCGTCGTAATTCAAGCCGATGTCCCGAACTGGCACAGGTGTTAGCCGAAGTCTGCGCAAACTGTTCAAGCCAGTAGCAGCCATGGTCTCCGGCAACCATGTTCGCCTGCTGCAAAGCGGCGCGGATTTCTTTCCAGCCTTGATTGCCGCAATCGACACCGCGCAGCTCGAAGTCCGTCTCGAAACCTATATTTTCAATCTGGATGCCAGCGGTAGCAGCGTCGGCGATGCGCTGATCCGCGCCGCCCAGCGTGGCGTGCAAGTTGCACTGCTGATCGACGGCGTAGGCTCGCGCACATTGCCGCCCACCTGGCTGGGCACCATCAGGCAAGCGGGCGTGCGGGTGCTGGTCTATCGCCCACCCCATCCCGGCTGGCTGGGCAACCCGCTCAATCTGCGCCGCCTGCACCGCAAGCTCGCGGTCATCGACGCACGCATCGCCTTCATCGGAGGCATGAACATCATCGACGACTTCGTCCCCGTCGCCAGTGCAGCGCCCAGGCTGGATTACAGCGTCGAAATCAGCGGCCCCCTGCTGGTCGACATTCATCGCAACGCCAAACAGCTATGGCGGCTGGTTGCCCGCAGCCAATTGCAGCCCGCGCTCGACGACTTTGCCGTGCTGGAGCCGAGCTGGCCGACCGACGGTCACGCCCGCGCAGCGTATATCGTGCGCGACAACTTCAGATATCGCCGCAATATCGAACGCGCATATCTAACCGCGATTGACGCAGCACGGCACGACCTCATCATCGCCAGCGCCTACTTCCTGCCGGGGCGGCGCTTTAGGGTCGCCTTAAAAAATGCTGCCGCACGCGGCGTGCGCGTGTCCCTGTTGGTGCAAGGCTGCACCGACCACCCGTTTTTTCATGCCGCCAGCCGCGCGCTCTACAGTGACCTGCTCAGTGCAGGCGTAAAAATAATCGAATATCACGCCAGCGAACTGCACGCCAAAGTCGCCGTGGTGGATAGCCACTGGGTCACAGTCGGCTCCAGCAACATCGACCCCTTCAGCCTCTTGCTCGCGCGCGAAGCCAACATCGTCAGCGAAGACCGCGAACTCGCGCAGCAACTGCAAGCAAAGCTGCAACATGCCATCGAAAACGGAGCAGTCGAATTGCTGCCAGCAGACTGGCAGCGCCGCACCTGGCCGCGTCGCCTGCTGTCGTGGATAGCGTACGGCAGCGTGCGCTGGATGGTCGGGATAGCGGGGTTTGGGCGCTGGGTGTAATTCCAGATTGCGCGTTTTTAAATGTGATAATGAAAGACCTGACCCCTAAGGAACTGGTTAACATGGCCGCAAACAGCAGGTCTGCACATCGAAATGCGCGTGCTGTAAGCTGCGTAACGGAGGTTGCAGGTGATCGGTGGGCAAAAGACAAGGCCTGACCCTTGAGCTCTTGAGCTTCCTTCTTGAGCTTCCTTGCTTGTGCTTCCTTGTGCTTCTGTGGACTCCGAGGTTGGGCTCCCGAGATGGCGATTGCAGCGCTGGTGTAAAGTAAAACGGTGGACGGCGGGTTTTGCAACTGCCTCATTTGTGTCGGATTAATTTACGCTGAGCTGCTCAGTCTCCGTTCTGATTTTATAACTAACTGTACATAAAGAATAAAATATTTGTGGAACGCATGTTGCTTAATCATCCCTATCGCTTGTTGGTCTACTATCGCAAATTCGAGGAATAGATCGAGAATGCGCTAAAAGAATTTATTTCTCACACATTAAAGTTTAATCAGGAGGAACATGAACGCTCTGAAATCAAAATTCCAGCGTCTGCATTTGCATTTGGCCGTACCGATTTTGCTACTCCTTAGTGTCAGTCTGGCTGCTCCGGCGCAAGCAACCACATATACAGCGCTTGAACTCGGTTCCTTGGGCGGGGTGTACACATTCGCGCTTGGCATCAATGCGAGTGGCCAGGTAGTGGGGCAGGCATTTACGCCGGGCAGCGACGCTTTTGATGCTCGTGCATTCATTACCGGTGCAAATGGTCTCGGCATGACTGATCTCGGCACTTTAGGTGGTAGAGGCAGTGTCGCCAATGGCATCAACGCGAGTGGCCAGGTGGTGGGCTTTGCAGCGGTAGCGGGCGATACAGCCTATCACGCATTTATCACAGGTTCCAATGGCGTCGGCATGACCGACCTGGGTACGCTGGGTGGAGCGTACAGTATCGCCAATGGCATCAACGCGAGTGGTCAAGTGGTAGGCTTTGCAGCGGTAGCGGGCGATACAGCCTCTCACGCATTTATCACAGGTTCCAATGGCGTCGGCATGACCGATCTCGGCACTTTGGGTAAAACGGACAGTATCGCCAATGGCATCAATGCGAGTGGCCAGGTAGTGGGGCAGGCATTTACGCGGGGCAACGTGGATGCTCGTGCATTTATCACAGGTTCCAATGGTGTCGGCATGACCGACCTGGGTACGCTGGGTGGAGCGTACAGTATCGCCAATGGTATCAACGCGAGCGGCCAAGTGGTGGGGCAGGCAGATATAGCGGGCGACGCTGCCCACCATGCATTCATTACCGGCGCGAATGGTATTGGCGTGATTGATTTGGGCACGCTGGGCGGAATTTATAGCGTTGCTTATGCCATTAACGCGAGTGGCCAAGTGGTGGGTGGATCGGAGACAGTTGGCAACCCCGCTTTCTCGGCATTCATTACAGATCCCAATGGTGTAGGCATGACTGACCTCAATTCCTTGGTGAGTCTACCTGTAGGCATCTATCTCACGTCGGCGCTAGGTGTGAATGATCTTGGACAAGTCATAGCATGGAGTAATTTTGGCCGTTCCTATCTGCTCACACCGGTGCCCGAGCCTGATGTTTGGGCAATGATGCTACTGGGGCTGGGCATAGTGGGATTAACAGCTAGGCGGCGACGTAACATGATTGAACAATCGATCACCATAATCTAAGGGGTCAGGTTCTCATGGCACTCGGTTAAGCCGCTGAACGCGAATAAATTCGAGAAGAAAGTTCAAGGGTCAGGCCTTGATATTTGCCAGCAAGGTTCATCATTTACTCCCCAGTATCGCCTGCAACGCCTGCGCATGCTCTGCCGCACCCACGCCCAACGGGGTCAAATAACCGCCGTCATTCTGTGTAATCAGGCCTTTGTCGAACAGCCGCTGGGTGGCGGCGACGGCGCCGGGTTCTGCAGTTTTGTGGACCTTGATGCCTTCCTGGATGGAGGACAGGTCAAACAGGGTGAGGATGTGCAATTCTTCTATTTGGTCGGGGGTGAAACTCATGGTCTGCTCCTGTTTATTCATTGTGGGTGGGTAGTGTTTGTGCGCTTATTTATCGGGCGGCTGGGCGTGCTGGCTTTGCAGCGCGCGCGCGGCCATTTTCAGGTAGTACAGCATCGATACCAGAGTGAGCAGGGCGGCCAGCCAGATCAGCACGGTGCCCCAGAGCGTGACATCAAAACCGGGCACGGGGCGGTAGTACAGCAGCATCATGATGGCGATCATTTGCGCGGCGGTTTTGAGTTTGCCGACAAACGAGACGGCGACGCTGGCGGACTTGCCGAGTTTGGCCATCCATTCGCGCAGGGCGGAGATGGTGATTTCGCGTCCGATGATGATGAGTGCGACGAGCGGCGAGGCGCGATCCAGATCGACCAGCACGATGAGTGCGGCGGCGACCATGAGCTTGTCGGCGACGGGATCGAGAAACGCGCCAAAGGCCGAGGTCTGCCCCAGTTTGCGCGCCAGATAGCCGTCCAGCCAGTCGGTGAGTGCAGCCACGCCAAAGCAGCCTGCGGCCAGCAGGTCGGTGTCCAGTGCAGTCAACCAGCCCGCCGGGAGGTAGAACACGCCGACCATCAGCGGGATCAGCAGGATGCGTAGCCAGGTGAGCAGGTTGGGAAGATTCAGCGGCATTATCTTGTTTTAGTGGAGGGCGTTATAGATGTCTTCTGCCAATTCTCGACTGATACCCTTGACTAAAGCAAGTGCATCGACGCCCGCCGCCCGCACGCCCTGCAGTCCGCCGAAGTGTTCGAGCAGCAGTTTGCGGCGTTTCGGGCCGATGTTGGCAATGTCTTCGAGCGAGGAATGGACCCGCGCTTTGCCGCGTTTTGCGCGGTGGCCGGTGATGGCAAAGCGGTGCGCTTCGTCGCGGATGCTCTGGATGAGATGAAAGCCGGGATGGTCTTTGGCGAGTTTCAGTTCGCGGCCATCGGCAAAGATCAGGGTTTCCAGTCCCGGCTTGCGCGCTTCGCCCTTGGCCACGCCGAGCAGAAGCACGTCGTTCAGACCCAGTTCGGTCATGGCATCGACGGCCATCGAAATCTGGCCCTTGCCGCCGTCGATCAATAGCAGGTCGGGCAATACGCCATCCTCTTCAACGCTTTTGTGAAAGCGCTTCAACAGCGCGGCGTGCATCGCGGCGTAGTCGTCACCCGGCGTGATGCCGCTGATGTTGTAGCGGCGGTAGTCGGATTTTTTCATGTCCTCGCCTTCATACACCACGCACGAGGCAACGGTGGCCTCGCCCATGGTGTGCGAAATATCGAAGCACTCGATGCGTTTGAGTTGCGGCAGGTCGAGCGTGTCGCGCAGGGCGTTGAGGCGTTGCATCTGGTTGGCGCGCTCGCCGCTGCGGCGCTCGGCCGACAGACGCGCATTGGCTTCGGCCATACTGATCCATACCCGCCGCTCGCCGGTGACACGATGCAGCAGGCTGACTTTTTTGCCGGCCTGCGCCGACAGCAGCGTTTCCAGTGTATCGGTCTCGATGGCTTCAGAGAGCAGAATGCGCGCGGGGTGCGGCTGGTCGAGATAATGCTGGGTGATGAAGGCTTCCAGCGCTTCGGGCAGCGTGACGCCATCGCCATGTTGCGGGAAAAAACTGCGGTCGCCCAGATGCCGCCCGCCGCGAATCATGGTCAGGTTGACTGCGATGATGCCGCCGACCTGCGCCACCGCCACCACGTCGGCATCGGCTTCGCCGCCCGTGGTATCGACAAACTGCTTTTCGCGCATCGCCGACAGTGCACGCAGCTTGTCGCGCAAAATCGCCGCCTGCTCGAAGTCCTGCGACTCGGCGGCAGCATTCATCTGGGTCTGGACGGACGCCATCAGTTCGGAGGCTTGGCCGTTCAGCAATTGCGCCGCCTGCTGCACATCGCGGGCGTAATTTTCAGGCGGAATCAGCGCCACGCACGGCGCGCTGCAACGCTGGATCTGGTGCAGCAGACAGGGGCGGGAGCGATTGGCAAATACCGTGTCTTCGCAGGTGCGCAGCTGAAACACTTTTTGCAGCAAATGGATGCTGTCGCGTACCGCGTAGGCGTTGGGATAAGGCCCGAATGCCTGATCGTTTTTTTTGGGCGTGCCGCGAAAATACGCCAGTCGCGGAAAGCGGTGCCCGGTGAGCAACAGATACGGGTAGGACTTGTCGTCGCGAAACAGGATGTTGAAGCGCGGCTTCAACTCCTTGATCAGATTGTTTTCCAGCAGTAGCGCTTCGGCTTCGGTGCGCGTCACCGTGGTGTCGATGTGATCGACGCTTTTCAGCATCAGCCGGATGCGCGGGCTCTGATCGGTTTTCTGGAAATAGCTGGACACGCGCTTGCGCAGATCCTTCGCCTTGCCGACATAGAGGATGTTCGCCGCTGCATCGACCATGCGATAAACGCCGGGCAGCGTGGGCAGTGAGGCGAGAAAATCTTTATCGACGCTCAAGACTTAGTCGCCGGTTTGTATCTGCGCGAATACCGCTGCAAACATCTCCGGTGTCAGGCGGCGCGTCTGAGTGTTGTAGCGCGAGCAGTGATAGCTGCTGACCAGCCGTCGGCCATCGGGCAGGCGGTAGTCGCTGGCGTGGGCGAAGGGATAGTCTTTGAGCTTCTGTCCGAGCGCGCGCAGCACCGCTTGATGCGCGATTTGCCCCAGTGCGAGCAACACGGTGGAGGTCGGTAAGCTGTGCAATTCGTTTGCCAGATAGCGATTGCATTCGCGGATTTCGGCAGGCTCGGGTTTGTTCGCGGGCGGCAGGCATTTCACTGCGTTGGTGATGCGGCAGCCGGTTAGTTGCAAGCCGTCGTCGGTGGCGACCGATACGGCCCGGCTGGCGTAGCCGAATTGATGCAAGGTCTGGTACAGCAACACACCCGCCGTATCGCCGGTGAACGGGCGGCCGGTGCGATTGGCGCCGTGCATTCCGGGGGCGAGGCCGACGATCAACAAGCGCGGCGCGGCATCGCCAAACGGCGCAACCGGGCGCGCGTGGTAAGTGGGATGGCGTATGCGCACCTCGTCAAGAAAAGTGGCGAGGCGCGGGCAGGCGCGGCAGTCTGGATCAAAAGAGCTTTGCATAAATATCCGGCATAAAAAAACGTCCCGCGAAGGGACGTTAGATTGTAAGGCGGAAAAGCCCGCCCGGTGCAGGCCGTTATTCTCCCGGCACGCCTTGCCACAGCATGCTGAAACCCAGCTCGAAGGTGTCGCTGCACATTTCGGCCAGCGCGCTGAATTTTTCGTTGAAGGTTTTATCCGCGTGCGATTTTTCGTGCTGTTCGAATGAAGCCCAGTAGGTCACGATGGCAACGTCGTAATCCGGCTCTTTCATCGAATTGACCGAGCCTTCCTGGCTGATGAAGCCGTCGTACTTGAACACCTGCCCCGCGATGAAACCGCCCGCTTCGTTACCGTAGGTTTCCTTCACGACATGGCACATTTCGCCGAGGGCGAGTTCGATGTCGCTGGCGGTAATGCCGGGTTTGAGTTTGACGGCATTGAAAAGCATCTTGCTTCCAAACGGAATGGTAACGGGGTTGAACATGAGTTTCTCCTGGGAATAGTGTTGAGTATTGTTGCTAGCCCGCACCCTGCGTAGCGGGCTTGCATTGTTACAGCGATTTCGTGCAGAAATACCAGTCAGTGCATTCGTAGCCTTCGGTCATGCGGGCTTCGGCTGCGGCAGCATCCTGTGGCGGCGGCACGATTACCTTGTCACCGGGTTGCCAGCCTTCGGGCGTTGCGACCTTGTTCGCATCCGACGTTTGCAATGCAGTGACCAGACGCAGGAACTCGGGAATCGAGCGGCCATTCGTCATCGGGTAGTACACCATGGCGCGCAGGATGCCTTTCGGGTCGATGATGAACGTCGCGCGCACGGCTGACGTGTCGGCGGCACCCGGATGAATCATGCCGTAGGCGTTGGCCACATTCATCGACAGGTCTTCGATGATCGGGAAGGGAATATCGACGCCGAATTTTTCCTTGATGTTGCGTACCCATGCAACGTGCGAATAGTAGCTGTCGATCGACAGGCCGAGCAGGTCGCAGTTGAGTTTCTGGAACTCGGGGTAATGCTTGGCGAAGGCCATGAACTCGGTCGTGCATACCGGCGTGAAGTCGGCCGGGTGCGAGAACAGCACCAGCCATTTGCCTTCGTAGTCGGACAGTTTCTTGACGCCGTGGGTGGTGCGGGCGTTGAACTCGGGTGCACGCTCGTTGATGCGGGGCATGGCGGGGCAAGTTGTTTCAGTCATGATGTTTCCTTTCAGTGGGTTGAAGTAAATTAGCAACTGCTAATTAACCGAACTGTACGGATACAGGCAGTGGATGTGAAATGGATAGTTCAGATGAAACCGATTGAGCGTCTCAATGTACTGCTCGTGCTGGTTTTAGCGGGTAGTCATTGTGCGCGTTTAATGATGGCGCGGGTGGAGACGTTTTTGGTGCCAGCTCCGCCACTGTATCCAGATACCGGACAAGGACAACGCGAGCAGAACCAGCGCGGCTGCATCGACAAAGAACGGGCCGTAGTGACCGAACAATCGACCGCTATGCAGGTCAAGCACCACGCGCTCGATCGGTAGCGCGGGCGCAAGTTGCTGACTGATTCGGGCAATGGTTTTCGGGTCGGTCGGCTGGTTGTGCGACCAGATGACTGCATTGCCGGAAACCGTTTGCCAGTCGAGCCCATCCGCACTGGAAAAATCACCTTGCTGTGTTTGCACGACAATGCGATCCCCGATCTGGCCAAGTGCGGTAATTGGCTGGTGCGGTAACGCTGCGCCGCGCAGCGTGTCGATCATTTCGCCGGTGGGCGTAAACAGGCTGACTGATTGCGCGGTTGCAATAGCCAGCATCGCGGGTGTGCGTACCGCGCCCACGACTATGCCACCGTTGCCAGGAAGACGCAGGTTCCGGTACAGCCAAGCATCGGGAGTAGCGACAAATTGACCGTCGGCCTCATATACGGCTAGCAGCCGGGGCGGCGGCAGGCCATACCAGTGTGAGAGCGATTCGGACTGGATAGACCGGTGGGCAAGCCCGAGCTGTTCGGTGTGGTTGAGTGCCAGACCGGTCACGATCAGCACAATGAAAACCAGTGCGGCTGCTACGCCGAGCCGGGCATGCCAGCGGCGAATAAAGCGTGCCAGGCCATGTCTGTTCATGGTTTGGAATAAGGTGTCTGGCGATGCAACAGCAGCGCCAGACGTGAGAGTTTGGTCAGCGCGCGCACCGAGAGTGTTGCGCCGCTGATGCCGTCGATGTGACGATCCAGTTGATGGTTGGGGTTGAGCGCCGCGCCCAGATACTGCTGGATGAATGCGGCAGACTCGACTTCCCAGCCGCGACTTTCGCGAAACACCAAGACCCGCATGTGTGCGATGCGGTTGTTTTCGACCTCGATGCCGACGGTGATCGGCGCTTCCTTGCCGATTTCGTCCAGCACCCAGACGCTGTGCCCGGCTTCGCCCCAGTAACGCAGGCGCATGGCGGGGTAGTCGTGATCGAGAATGGCGCGCACTTCTGTTTTGATGTCGCCCGTGAGCCACAGCACCGCAGGCGCGGGCGCGTGGCCGCCGAAGGCTTCCGCGACAAACGCATCGGGCTGCTGGTAGACACGGTCGGCATGCGCCGCACCCATCCACATGGCAAGACCGAATACGACAGCGCGCAGGTTTTTCATTCTAGAACTGGTAACCGATGCCAAGGTTGAAGCCGTTCTGGTTTTCGCCATTATCGTTATCCTGTTGCTGATAATCAGCCTTGACCACTACATCGGGATGTAGCCACCAGTTTACCCCCGCGCCGATCTGCTTCATCTTGCTGCTGATGTTGTCACCCGCCTGGTTGTCCCACAGGTTGTAGCGCGCGAACACGCCCCACTGCTCGGAAAGTTTATACGAAGGCTCGATATACCAGCCGTTCTGTTTGTTTGCGCCCACCGATGCCGGACCCGCCCCATTCAGATTCCATTGTGCGTAAAGTGCCTTCACAGTGAATGGTCCGCGATTCAGTACCGCATGGGTTTCACCCAGCCAGGCGCTGCCTGCATTGGGGTCGGTGCCCTGAGTGAAGTCGCTTTGGTATTGCAGCGTTGCGGCTACTTCCAGCCCGGGTACGCCAGTCCATTTCAGGCGACCCGTGTACGCAGCGTTTTTGGCCAGGCTACCGTCTGCCAGTTCCTGGCGCGCATCGCGTATGGCGTAATTGTCTGCAATATCCCCTTTGAAACCGCTGGTCAGCGCGCCGTCCAGCGTGAAGCCGTTGCCCAGTCGCGCGGTAATGCCTGCGCCGCCTTCCCACCAGGTGCCGGGGATGATGGCTGTTTCGACCGGGTTGCGTTCAACGCCGTAAAACGTCGGCGGCTCGTGCGTTTCGTTCATGATGCCGACGGGAATCAGGAACAGGCCGCCACGTATCGAGAGGGTGTCATTGATGTCGTGTTCAATGTAAGCCTGCTCCAGCTCGACCGCGCCTTTGCCGCCCTCAACGATGGTGTGCTCGACTTCCAGTTCCGAGAACAGGCGGGTGCGCGGGCTGAAGTCATGCCCGAAAAACAATACGAAACGGTGAAAATCGATTTCGTTCGTGTCGCTTGCGCCGCCTTCGCCATTGAGATTGGTGTAGTGCAATTCGCCATAGCCGCCGATGCGGGTGTTTTCTGCCCAGGCAGCTTTGCCGGATGGCGCGGCGCTGGCGATTTTTTCGACCTGATCGCCGGTTGCGTCGATTTTTTGATTGGCTGATTTGAGTTTGTCTTTCAGCGCGAGGTTCTCGGCTTCGACTGCATTCAGGCGGGCTTCCATCGCGGTCAAACGTTCTTCAACGCTCATGTCGGCATGGGCGCCAAAGCTCAGGGTGGACAATACTGCCGCCGCCAGGACGGTATGGATAAACGGATGTTTCATGCTAACTCCCAGGTCAGGTTGTGAAGGCTGGCTGGCTAGGATGGATTCCATGGCTGGCTGGTTGAAAAACGTTGTGTTCAAAAGTGATTTATCTGTCGTGCGAAAGCCTTGCAGGTTTCCAGCCATCGCTCAGGGTGTCGAGGAAGGCGACGATGTCGTCGACTTCCCGGGCGCTTAATCCGAGGTTGCCGAGTTCGCCATGATTCACGGTCTCGATTACCTCGGCTGCAGGCCAGCAGCCCTGCGCTAGCGCTTTGGCTTCGTCGGTCATTTTGTTTTTACAGGCGGGTTTTGTATCGCGCGTGTTGTAGAAATCCACCACCGCATGCAGGCTGTTGAAGTAGCCGTTGTGCATGTAAGGCGCGGTGCGGGTAATGTTGCGCAGTGTCGGTACTTTGAATTTCCCGTCTTCTGAAGCGAGACCGGTGAATGTGCCCAGACCGCGATCGATGAATGCCGATCCTTCCGGGTTGAATTTTGTAGCCTGCGAATAAAACCGGTTCTTCGGATTGCGGGCGATGCCGAGATTGTCGTAGCTGAAATCGGTAAATAGCGGCGGCGTGCCGTCGGGGCTTGGGCGGCTGGAATGGCAGGCGGCACAATTGCCTTTCGACTCATTTTCGAAAGCGCGCAACCCGCGCAATTCATTGGGCGCCAACTGCGCCTTGCCTGCCAGATAGGCGTCGTATTTGGAGGTGAAACGGTTGAATGTCGGGCGGCGCTCGAATGACGCGATGGCCTCGACGATTTTTTCATAGGCGGTATCGACATCGTCCAGTGAGGCCGGGCCGTACACTTGACGAAACTGTTCTGCGTAGCTGGCAGCGCGAATTTTTTCTACCACGCTGGCCGTGTCCGGGTTGTTCATTTCGAGCGGATTAAGCAGGGGCAATTTGGCCTGTTCTTCTAGCGTGGCAGCGCGCCCGTCAAGAAACTGTCCACCGAGGTACAACCCTTCCGCTTCGTCAAAATGGAAGTGCGGACTGAATGCGGCATACATCGCAGTGGGGCTGTTGCGCGCCGCAAAACGTCCGGCAATCGCGCCTTCCGACGTGGGTGTGAATTTGTCCGGGTCGGTAAAAGCATGGTTTGCGTCATGGCAACTGGCACAGGACTGACCCGCAGGCGAGGATAATTGGGCATCAAAAAACATGGCGGCACCCAAACGTTCTTTGGGGGGCAGGATTTCGTCCGTGAACAGGACAGGCATTTGTTCGGATAAGGAAATGCCGCACACGCCCATCATGAGTGCTGCGACGAGAATCTTTTTTGTTTGCAAGTAATTTCTCCTGAATGAAAGCCGGATGCCGGTTGAGTCGATATCGTTGGCTGGCTGAGGATGAAATTACATCTGTGGCTGGCTGGTTGAAAAACGCTGGCTGTTAAGAACAGCGAATGATTTTTTACGCGAGCTTTACCCCAATCCCGCTGCGACAGCCAGGCGATAGGTGATAAATGAGGCGATATACGCCAGCGCGAACAGATAGGCGGCCATCACCAGCGGCATGGTCCAGCCGCCGGTTTCGCGCTTGACGGTGGCCAGCGTGGCGAGGCATTGCGGCGCGAACACATACCACGCAAGCAGGGAAAGCGCCGTCGCGAGGCTCCAGCTTTGCGCGATCAGCGGCATCAGCGCCTGTGCGGTGTCGTCGCCGGTGGCGGACAAAGCGTAGACCGTGCCGAGCGCGCTCACTGCCACTTCGCGTGCGGCCATGCCGGGCACCAGTGCAATACTGATCTGCCAGTTAAAGCCGATGGGTGCGAAGACCACGGCCAGCGCATGCCCCAACATGCCGGCAATGCTGTATTCGATGGGTGCGCCGACTGCGCCCACGGGCGGAGCGGGAAAGCTCGCCAGAAACCACAACAGGATCGTCAGCGCCAGAATGATGCCGCCGACGCGACGCATGAAAATCACCACGCGCTGCCACAGGCCGATGGCAATGTTGCGGACGCGCGGCCAGTGATACGTCGGCAGTTCCATCATCAGCGGGTGCGCCTGATTCCTGGCGGTAAAACGTTTCAGCACCCAGGCGACGAGCAGCGCACCAGCGATGCCCGCCACGTACAGACAAAACAGCACCAGCCCCTGCAACTCGAGCACACTGGCGATTTCGCGTTTGGGGATGAATGCGCCGATTAGCAGCGCATACACCGGCAGCCGCGCCGAGCAGGTCATCATCGGCGCGATCATGATTGTGACCAGCCGGTCGCGCGGATTGGCAATCGTGCGCGCCGCCATGATGCCGGGAATCGCACATGCAAAGCTCGACAACAGCGGGATGAACGAGCGCCCGGATAGCCCCACGCCGCCCATCAGGCGGTCGAGCAAAAACGCCGCGCGCGGCAGATAGCCGGATTCTTCCAGCATCAGGATGAAGAAAAACAGAATGATGATCTGCGGCAAAAACACCAGCACGCCGCCTGCACCCGCGATCACGCCGTCCACGATCAGACTCTTGAACCAGCCGCCGGGCAGCATCGCGGTGATACTGCTGCCGATCCAGCTGGTTGCGGCTTCGATCCAGCCCATTGGCAAAGCGGCCCAGGCGAACACCGCCTGAAAAATCAGGAACAGCACGACAGCCAGAATCAACGGCCCGGCGACAGGGTGCAGCACGACGCGGTCGATCTGGTCGCTGGCGGTGTGCGGGATATTGTTGTCCAGGCCGAGGCGTTGCAGAATGTGCCGCACAGCTTCGTGGTCGGCTTCGATGTTGGTGTTGGTTTCTGCGCCGCCAGGCGGCAAGCTTCGCTGCCAGATGTCCGGTTGATCCAGCATGGTGATGAGTGCGGCAGCGCCGTCTGCGTCCACCGCGACCGTGTTGACGACGGGCACGCCGAGCGCTTCAGATAACATGGCACCATCCACGCGGATGCCGCTTTGCGCGGCGAGATCGACCATGTTGAGCGCCACGATGCACGGCAGACCCTGGCGCTTGACTGCCAGTACCAGCCGAAGATTGCGTCGCAGGTTGGTTGCATCAACCACGCACACCACCAGATCGGGGCGCTTCTCGCCTTCGGCATGACCGGTCAGCACATCGCAGGTCACGCGTTCGTCAGGCGAGCGCGGGTTCAGGCTGTAGGTGCCGGGCAAGTCGAGTACACGCAGGGTTTTGCCCGCAGCGGTCGTGAGTTTTCCTTCTTTGCGCTCGACGGTGACGCCAGCGTAGTTGGCGACTTTCTGATGGCTGCCGGTGAGGCGGTTGAACAACGCGGTTTTGCCACAGTTGGGGTTGCCCACCAGCGCGACCAGCGGCCCGCTGGGATGGAAATGAACGACCGCTGTTTTCATGTTGGCTGCGTTACGTGTACGCAGGCCGCCTCGACTCGCCGCAATGCAAAGGTCGAGCCGCCCACGCGCACTACGAGCGGGTCACCGCCCGGCAGCGCGCGAGTCATCACCATCGCCTGCTCGCCGGGGATGAAGCCGATTTCTTCCAGCCAGTCGTGCCATTCGGGCACACCGGCAGGCGCGTTGATCCGGGTAACGATTGCGGCCTGGTGATTGGTAAGCTGGTCGAGAGTAAGGGAAGACATGGGTTCGTTTTATTTGGTCAGGATCAGCTTGCCGTTTTTGGTGATGCTCAGCCGATAGATTTCACCGTTGCGGTCAATCAAAATTTCTTTGCTACCCTGGAATAACAGGCTCGCCGGAATGATGCCGGACGGGCAGGATTGCTGCCCGGGTGCGGCCGCATGGCGTGAGGTGTTAGAGGGCGGTGTGAGCATGAGAAAGAAACCATTCCGTTTAATTGTTACGAATAATAACGATTCTCATTTGTATGTCAAGTTTTGCTTGATTGATCTTCCTGGACTTATTCGGGGTGGGGTGGTGGATAAGCGCTACGCAACAGGGGTGCGCCTGTTAGCACCTCCGGCTGTAAGGTGACATGGCTGATGCCGTGATGTGTTTCCAGTGCCTGCCGTGCGGCTGCAAGGATGGACGGCCAATGGTTCAACTCCTGGAGTTCGAGATGTGCCGACAAGGCGATGGTGCCGGAAGAAAGCGTCCACACATGCAGGTCGTGCACGCTTAGCACGCCGTCAAGTGCTGCGAGATCGTGGCCGACCTTGTCTAATTGAACGTTCAGCGGCACGCCCTCCATCAGCACATGCACCACTTCGCGCAGCAGGCGCAGCGCGGAGATGCCGATCAGCGCGGCGACAAACAGCGATAGCAGCGGATCAATTGGCATCCAGCCCGTGGTCACAATGACGATACCTGCTGCGATCGCCGCTACCGATCCGAGGATGTCGCCCAAAACATGTAGTAGCGCCGCGCGGCTATTCAGGGTTTGCTCGCCGCGATGCAGCATCCAGGCGACCAGAAGGTTGATGAGGAGTCCGACTATGGCCACAGCAATCACCGGGCCGCCAGTGACCGGGTGGGGCGTGCTAAAGCGTTGTATGGCTTCGAACACAATGAAGCCGATCAGCACCAGCATGGCCAGGCTGTTGATCAGCGCCGCCAGCACTTCGGCGCGTACCAGACCATACGAATGCCGCATCGAAGGCGGGCGGCGGGCGAGCCAGGTGGCGGCGGCGGCGAGCCCGAGCGAGGAAGCGTCCGTCACCATGTGCGCGGCATCGGACAGCAAAGCGAGCGAGCCAGCCCACCAGCCCGTCAGCGCTTCGACTATGCCAAAACCCAGCGTCAGCAGGAGCGCACCGAGCAATACGCCGCTTTGTCCGGTGTGCCCCAGATGATGGTGTGTGTGGGTTTCGCCGTGTTCGAGTGAGAGCGTGGCTGTTGCCGACTTGTCGGCTTTAGAACCACGGCCTGCCCCTTGCGGGTGGAGCGTGGGGTCGTCGGCGTGATCGTGGCCGTGATTATGAGTGCGCACAGTAATCAGTCGGGTCGGGTTGCAGGTTGAGCGTGCCGGAGTCGAGTCCCAGCCCGGCGATGTGATGCAGCGCGTTGGCGTAGCGCGCAGTTTCACGCAACTGCGTCATGCTTGGCGGGTGCAGGTGGCCGTGCATCCGTGCCAGACGCGCGCGGGCGGGCGCGGGCCAGTCCACTTTCAAATTGGCCAGTACTTCGTCGGCCAGATCAGGGCGGTTGCATACCAGCGCCATGTCGCAACCGGCGTTGAGTGCGGCTGCTACACGCTCGACCACGTCACCCGCGACTGCCGCCGCTTCCATGCACAGGTCGTCGCTGAAAATTGCGCCGTCAAATCCCAGTTCGCCGCGCAGGATGGTGTGCAGCCACACGCGTGAAAATCCGGCGGGCTGCGCGTCAACCTGGGGGTAAATAATATGCGCGGGCATCACGGCGGCAAGCCCCACGTCGATCATCTGCCTGAAGGGCTGAAGGTCGGCAGCATCAATGTCGGCGCGCGCCCGTTCGTCCAGCGGAACTGCCACGTGCGAGTCGGCGACGACGAAACCGTGGCCGGGGAAATGCTTGCCGCATGCGGCCATGCCCGCGTCTTTCATTCCCAGCATCACGGCCTGGCCGAGTTCGAATACCGCACGCGGCTCGGCGTGAAACGAGCGGTCGCCAATCACCGAGGATGCGCCGTAATCCAGGTCGAGCACCGGCGCAAAACTGAAGTCGACGCCGTGCGCGCGTAGTTCACTTGCCAGCACAAAGCCGGTTTCGCGCGCCAGATGTTTGGCCTGCTGCGGATGCGCGTTCCATATTTCGCCAAACGTCCGCATCGGCGGTAGCCGGGTAAAGCCTTCGCGAAAGCGTTGTACCCGCCCGCCTTCGTGATCGACGCCGATCAATAGCGGCGCGGATTTGAGCGCATGAATCCCGGTGGTGAGCGCTTCCAGCTGCGCCGGGTCGCGGTAGTTGCGGCTGAACAGGATCACACCGCCGACGAGCGGGTGCGACAATCGGCGGCGATCATCGTCGGTGAGTTCAGTGCCCGCTACGTCGAGCATCAATGGTCCCAATGTCATGCTGCCTCCAGACTGTTTTGATTCAAGGAGCCGGATTGCTCCAGCACGACGAAGGCCAGTACCAGATCGCCCTCGTCCGATAGCGACACATGATGCGCCGTGATGCCGCGCGCCGCCAGCCAGGCATCGAGTTCGGGCGCGCATTCAAAATGCGGCTTGCCCTGCGCGTCGCGCAACACGGCGATGTTGCGCAGCGTGACCGGCGTGCGCAAACCGGTTCCAGTCGCTTTGGAAAATGCTTCCTTGGCGGCAAAACTTTTGGCCAGAAAGCGGGCCGGGTCGTGGCTGGCTTCGTAGCCCGCGAATTCGGCCGGTGCGAGGATGCGATGAGCATAGAGATCGCCAAAGCGCGCGAGGCCGTCTCGTATCCGGATTGCATCCAGCAAGTCGGTGCCGATGCCGTGGATCACAGCGACACCTTCACGGTCAGCCCCGCCGCACGAATTTTGTCGGCAAAAGTCTCCAGCCATTCACCCGAAAGCGCGGACAAGCGGCTGGCCTGTGGTTGCATCGAAGGCCGCGCGAGGCCGTACAGCAGCACGCCCTGCACCGGGATGGATTCCTGCTGGATGCGTTGTAGCGAGGCTAGATACGCGGCTTGCTCCGTTGCGGTGGGCGGTGCGCCGTCGAGTGCAAACAGGCAGGTTTGCAGCCAGGTCGGGCACAGGTTTGCAGCTATGGCCAAACGCTCGAACTGCTTGTCTGGAGAAATCCGCGTCTGGTTGGTTGCGCGCATTCCGGCGGCGGTGGCTGCATCAAACTTGAACCACACTTCGCCGTTCAACGCCGCCATTTTCTTGAGGCCGTCCTGCACCCGTGGCCGGTCAATCAGACTGCCGTTAGTGATGAGCACCAGCTTGGCTGTTCTTTTTTCTGGATTGCCTCCGGGTCCGGTCAAATCAAAATCCGCCATCACCCGGCCTATCAACTCGATGACCTGCGGAAACTCGCGCGCGCTGGTTGGCTCGCCGTTGCCCGACAGCGCAATATCGTTCAGCCGCCGCACGCCTTCGGGCACGCGTTCGGACATGAAATCGCCGTGGACAATGTCGGTAAGCAGCGCACGCAACTCGGCTTCCAGTTGCGCCAGATCAATCTCGGGTGCCGTGCCGCGCGTCAGTCCCGGCACCTGGCAATACACGCACGCCCAGTTGCAGGCGTTGTTGGGGTTGAGATTGATGCCAACCGACACCCCGCCCGCGCGCCGCGAAACGACGGGATAGACGTAAGTCATCCCCGCGCTGTCGCGGTCGTGGTTGGCGGGGGTAAGGGGAGCGGTTTGAGTCATGGCGGGGATTCTCGCAGATTCAGCTCAACTGCGAGACTTCGAACACTGCATCGATCACTTGCCCATTCCAGTTGTATTCCAGATAGGCCGCGTGCAGGCAGTTTTTCAGTATCCCAGTGCGCAGGGCGGCTAGACACTCGCCGCCGGGGTGGCGCACGGAAGGGAAGATCATGCCTTGCGCATCTTGCTTGCGCAGCGTGCGGCCAATGCCTTGCGCGTGGCCGTAATCGTCAGGATCAACGATGCGGGGACCGGCACGGCTGGCTTTACGTAAATCAGCCACCCGACCCTGGGCTTCCACCGTATAGAGGCGCATTTGCAGGCGCATCGGCGGCTCGTCGGTGGCGGCCATGAACAGCGCCTGATGATAGCGGGTCTCGGCGATGGCGGTTGCACGGTCGCGGGCGCAGTAAAACACGCCGTAACTGCCATCGCTGAAGCGGCTGCCCTGCGGATTGAGATGGGTGAACGCCGCCATGATGCAACTGCTGCCCTCGCCGAACAGTCGCTCGCCGGGCGGAACCAGGCTGATGTCGCCCACTTCGTCGCGGATGCGGTCATTGGTCATCGCCTCCAGCGCGTAAAGGGTGTCGAAATCCGCAGGCTTGGCCACCCGCTCGAACAGGCCGATGGCCGGAAATCGGGTTGGGATGACGCGGCAGGCAGGATTCCAGTTCAGCGTAATAGTCGGGTAGGCCATGGCTGAATAGATGAGGGATGGCTCAAGCCCAGCCCCCGCGTCGGGCGTCCAGATACTGCCGCACCGCCAGCAGGTCGCCGATATTGCCGCCCAACATGCGGTCGAGCGCGCTCTTGCCGCCGAACAGCGGCGCGCTATTGGGCTTGTTTACCCAGGCATCCGCTGCAGTTGGGGCAGGCAACAGAACTTGCAGCGCCTTGTAAATACCCAACAGATAGGACAGGCGCTCCAGCGTGTCGCGCTTGAGATCGGCGGATTCGGGCGCGGATTTCCACTTGAAAAAAGTCGAGCGACCGGGCGCACCCAGCAACACCATTTGCGCCTCGGCGTTCAGCCCCCACGCCTGAGCGAGATTGAAAAATGCGCGCAAGCCAGCGGCAGATAAGGTGCGGTTAGAAAGCGGGGTGGGTACTTGCGTGGCGTGGGAGAGGGCTGGCATAGCGTGTTCACTTGCAGTGATGGACGGGTAAGCCAAAATTAGTCCATAAATGGACTTTTGTCAATTGTCATGTTTGTTTGTGGACTTGTTGGGCGCGTAAGCTCGAGAGATCAGTGCTCTTTGAGCCCCGCCCGGCAGGTTTTAGCTCAACGGCTACACCGTATCGCTGAAACCGGAAATCTGGCGGAGGCGGTGAGATTCGAACTCACGGAGGACTTACATCCTCGCCGGTTTTCAAGACCGGTGCCTTAAACCGCTCGGCCACACCTCCACGGCACGCATTGTAGTGGATTCGGGCAGGCTTGCCGAGCGTGCGGCATTGTTACAAGGCACTGCCAACACGTCCGGCTGTCGTCGGCTACTGGCGGTTTTTCGTCAAACGGTCGCGGGCGGGGGCGGGGCAAGCCTGTCTACTGCGAGATTTTGCGGGCATCTCCGCGATTTTCCAGGTTGGCATGGTTGGTGCAAAGACTGGGATAAATCATTCATTTGTGATCCATGCCATGTCCGACCTATTTAACATGTTGAGCACCATCGCCCGGCGCAGAAAGCCGGTGAGTACGTCGCCGTTTGCGACCCGGAAAAGTGCGATGAAGTGGTTGCACACGCTCTCGCAGCAGTCCGACTACGACACTCATCACGGTGTGGTGGAAGGTCTGGAACGCTTTAACGGTGAGACGACTGCGGCAACGGATGAGCGCTTGTCGGTGCTGATGATTCTGGAGGAGGCAGGGTTGCCACTCCAGGCCAAGCTGGTGGAGCAGTATGTTCACAACCAGGCCTCGTTCAAGCTGGCGAAAAAAGCCCTGTGGCGCGAGTCGCATATGTTCTGGTCGCAGCTGGCGTATGCCTATCTGACTTTTTTCAAACAGATATTCCGCGATCCGGGCAAGCATGAATTGCAGCATCGCGTGGCAGACATCGCGGTGCGCGCCCTGCGCTATGCGGGTCTGGCAATGCGCTGGGATTATCACCAGGGGCAGCTTCCTTCCGATACCGCCTGGTGTCGTTTGAATAAAATTTACCGTCTGGCGGAACGTGGCGGTTATGCGGATACGCCGCTTGCGCTGGGCGAAGAGACAACGCATTGCACGCGTGAATTTGCACTGATTCACTTGATGGGGATGGTGCATCCGGTCGGGTATCGGGCGCAGGAAATCGAATCGATTGCACGCTTGTTTCAGGCGCATCCGGATTTGCCGTTGCCGGTGGAGAAACTGGATCTGGCTATTCACACGCATGCAGTCGATCTGTCTGATAACGAGGGTTTGTTCGCGCTTGAGGGACAATGGGTTCCCGGCAGGCGCTTGCGTTATATGGCGTTGGGGTCGTTACAGAATTACCTGAAAAATATTGATTCTGGCGTAAATCCGGCGCAGATGATTGAGCCCAGCATGGTCAATCTCGGGCAGCAGCTTGCAAGCATGATCGAGCGCGGTGGCGTGCGCCGTGTGGGCGCGCGCACCAGCCGCTTTGGGCGGGTGTGGGTGGCGACCGGGATGGACAGCATCATGGCCGTGTTGACGCAAAATGATTCATCCGCCGAGCGCCCCGCGCTTGAGCCGTGGATGATGCGGGACGAAAGTGAGACGGGTATGGGCTTCACCCCGGAGGGTCGTCGCGACCTGCCGCTTGGTCGGCTGATTGCGGTGAGCTGGGATCCGTCCGAGTCGGTCTGGCAGATGCTGGCGGTGCGCTGGAAACACAATGAAAACGGCCAGAACCACATTGGCACGCAGCGCCTGACGCGCCACCCGAAGCTGGTTTATTTGTCTGGGGAAAGCTGCAATGAAGAAATCAAGGTGCTGTTTCTGCCCATGTCGGATAACACGCAAGGTGTGAGCAACCTGCTCATTCCGGCATCGGTTTACAGTCCCGGCAAGCAGGTTGTGCTGCGTGACGGTGAAGTCATCTACCGCCTGCGCCTGGGCGAGGCACTGGAAACGCATGAGTCATGGCTGCGGGTCGGGATGGATGTGCTGTCGCGGGAATGTCTGGATCGGGCGGCTTAGCGGGAATCAGCTACCGCGTGCGGATATCGCCGAAGTGAAATTCAAAGCCGCCGTTTTTTCGATCCTGAAAATACAGTTCAAGTGTGGTGCGCACAGTGCGGAAGGCAAGCTCGTCCCACGGTATTTCTGCCTCGGTAAACAGACGGGTTTCCAGTGATTCAATTCCGGACTGATAGTCAAGATCAAGCAGGCGTGCACGAAACATGAAGTAGACCTGGTTGATATGGGGCAGATTGAATAGCGTGTACAGCTCACCCATTTCAATGCGCGCACCCGCTTCTTCCCAGGTTTCACGCGCCGCACCTTCAAGCGTGGTTTCGCCGTTTTCCATAAAGCCGGCGGGCAGCGTCCACAGGCCGTATTTAGGTTCGATGGCGCGACGGCACAGCAAAATCTTGTCTTCCCATTCGGGAATGCATCCCACCACCATTTTCGGATTCTGGTAATGAATTGTGCCGCAGGACGGGCAGATGTGGCGTGGCAGATGATCGCCGTCCGGTGTACGTAAAACGACGGTACCGCCGCAATGACTACAGAAATTCATGATTATTGAGACAGCCATTAAATAGTTTGAACAAAGTGGCAAGCGTACAGTCATTCTTGCCTTCGATTGAGGGCGTGAGCCGTCTCAATAACCGCCTGTTTAAATTGCTTATTGATCCGACCACACGAGAATCTGACAAGACTGCCGTGGCGAGAGCCACCACTCACTTTATGAGCTGTTTCGTGGCCGGATCAATATCCTAAGCGTGATTCATGGACAAAGTAACAAATTCCTTCCATCCCGGCTAGCTTGAGTCAGTCACGTCGAATCATTCACGCGTCCCGGTTTTGGCGGCGCATAGTGGATCGACATCTTTAAGGCTAAAATGTCGCAAAATTTGGGTGGCTGCTATTCACGGTGATCAGTCGGCGCTCAAGTACAACAATCCCGGATGCTGGCCGCCACATGCGGCGGCGGTACTGCAATGAGTCAAGGAACCAAGATGAACATTTCCAAAGATACGGTTGTCACCATTACCTACGTCGTCAACGATCTGGACGGCAAGCAGCTGGAACAGAGCGACGAACCGGTGAGCTATCTGCACGGCGGCTACGATAATATTTTCCCGCTGGTTGAGCAGGCGCTCGAAGGCAAGAAGGCGGGCGACAAAGTGGACTTGAAGCTTCAGCCAGCCGATGCCTTTGGCGAATACGAAGAAGACCTGGTGCGGCTGGAAGCGCGTGAGGTGTTTCCGGAAGAAATCGAAATCGGCATGCAGTTCGTCGGTTCGCCGATCGAGGGCGAGGGTGAAATGCTCTACACCGTCACCGATATTGCCGAAGACAAGGTGGTGGTCGATGGCAACCATCCTTATGCCGGCCAGGCTGTACATTTTCAGTGTGTGGTGAGCGAAGTGCGCGCCGCCAGTCCGGATGAAGTCACCCATGGCCATGCTCATGGCGCCCATGGTCATCATCATTAAGTCAGCGCCCGTTCGTTAATCGCCCTATTTATGAAAATCACTTTTCTGGACTTCGAACAGCCGATTGCGGAGCTTGAGGCCAAGATCGAAGAGCTGCGATTTGTGCAGGACGACTCTGCCCTCGACATCTCTGACGAGATTCGTCGTCTGCAAAAAAAGAACCAGACGCTGACCAAAGACATCTACGCCAAGCTGAGTTCGTGGCAGGTATCGCAGGTTGCACGGCATCCACAGCGGCCTTATACGCTGGATTATCTGCAAGGGATTTTTACCGATTTCTCCGAGCTGCACGGCGACCGTGCTTACGCCGACGATGCGGCCATTGTGGGCGGTATCGCACGCTTCAACGGCGAACCGGTGATGGTGATCGGCCATCAAAAAGGCCGCGACACCAAGGACAAGATTTACCGCAACTTTGGTATGCCGCGCCCCGAGGGCTACCGCAAGGCAATGCGCCTGATGCGCCTGGCCGAAAAATTCAGCCTGCCGATATTCACCTTCATCGACACCCCCGGCGCGTATCCCGGCATCGGTGCCGAAGAGCGCGGACAGTCTGAGGCCATCGCACGCAATCTGTACGTTATGGCCGAACTGAAAACGCCGGTCATCTGCACCATCGTTGGCGAAGGCGGCTCTGGCGGCGCACTGGCAATTGGCGTTGGCGACCGCATGCTGATCCTGCAATATTCGATCTACTCGGTGATTTCACCCGAAGGCTGCGCGTCGATTTTGTGGAAGAGCGCGGATAAAGCATCTGTTGCTGCCGAAACTCTGGGCATTACCGCTGAGCGCCTGAAGTCACACGGCCTGGTCGATCAGATCATAGAAGAGCCATTGGGCGGCGCGCATCGCGACTGGGATGGCATGTTCCAGTTCATGCGCCGAGCGCTGGCCGACAATCTTGCCGAATGCCGCAAACAGCCGCTGGATAAGCTGCTGGATTCGCGTTACCAGCGCTTGCGCAGCTATGGCAACTACAAGGAAATTGCCGCCAAGTAAGCCACTCGGCAATGCGGTGGCGCGCGTGCTCAATCGACACGTCGCGCCGGGTAGTCGGCTGGTGCTGGGCTTGTCCGGCGGTATCGATTCGGTTGCATTGCTCCATGTCCTGCTAGCGCTGCGAACCTCCCACCCTTTTCAGTTGGCCTGCGTGCATGTGCATCACGGCCTGTCGCCCAACGCGGATGCATGGGCAGCGTTTTGCGATCAGCTGTGCCGCGCAAACGGTATTCCGTTCAGCATTCACCGCGTTACCCTCAATCGCCACGATCCGGCAGGCATCGAAGCTGCCGCCCGCACTGCGCGCCACGCGGTGTTTGCCGGAATCGATGCCGACTTCGTGCTCACCGCCCATCATCAGAATGACCAGGCCGAAACCCTGCTGCTGCAACTGTTCCGTGGCGCGGGTCCGAAAGGCCTGGCGGCGATGGCCGAAGTGCACGCACGCAACGGCTGGCACGCCGCACAGTTGCGCCCGTTTCTCGATCTGACGCGCATCGAAATCGAGCGCTATGTTCATCAACATGCGCTTCGCTGGGTCGAGGACGAGAGCAATGCCGACACCGTTTACAGCCGCAATTATCTGCGCCACACCCTGATGCCGTTCCTGCACGCGCGTTTTCCGGCGGCGGTCGCCACGCTCGCGCGCGGCGCAGTATTGCAGGCCGAAGCCAGTGTGCTGCTGGAAGAATTGGCGGCCATCGACGCACAACAAGGTGTCGCTGGAGATCGGCTCGATTGCACCGCGCTGGCCGGATTGTCGCCGCCGCGCGCACGTAATCTATTGCGCTGGTTTATCCAGCAACAGGGGCTGCGCATGACCAGCGAGCGACGGCTGGACGAAGGCTTGCGGCAGCTATTGCACGCCGCGCAAGATGCCTGCGTCAGCGTCGCGATCCACCCCGGAACCGAGCTGCGGCGTTTTCGCGGCGGCGCGTATCTGGTGCCGGTGCGTGCCTGTGCCACGCAAGCCCCCGTGCGCTGGCAAGGCGAACCGGGCGTACGTCTGAAGCAGGCCGGTTGGGACATCGCGATGAATCCAGTGCAAGGCGCGGGTCTGAGTTTGGCGCGGCTGAATGCCGCGTGCGTGGAGTTCGGCGTGCGTCAGGGCGGCGAACGGATGCGGCTGGTGCACAACGGCACTCACCGCAGCCTGAAAAACCTGCTGCAAGAATCCGCACAGCCGCCCTGGCAGCGCGCTTGCGTGCCGCTGCTGTGGTGCGATGGGCAAATGGTATGGGCGAGCGGGATTGGGTTTGATGAGGATTATCTGGCATCAGGAAATGAACCGGGTGTTGCGCCAGATTGCGTCCCCGTTATCCCCTGATTTGGCTTGTCTGGCATGCTCGCAACGGAGCCGATCCCGCCAGGCTTGATGTGTGAGTTCTCAGGAGCAGACTGGCTCGAAACGCATTGGCATCATGTTGGTGTTGTTCATAATGCCGACCATCTGGAACATGAAGGTTTCGGCCATGGCGACAGGAGGAAAACCAAAGCTCATTTTTTCGACCATGGAACAGGGCATGGCAACAACCATGGCCGGCTTTTCATTCGGTTGCAGGGAAATTTCAACCGGCATCGGGGCAAACGAGATTTTCTTTCCGATCAAGCCAGGGTTGTCATTTGCATGCGCTGGCATGGCGAATCCGGACAGGCAGGCCAGAACAGCGCAGGACAGGTAGTGTGATGTCGTTTTCATATGATTGATGTCCGTACAAAGCCCGATGGCTTTCTTTGTACACCTTGTGAGTGAAAGTTTCCACTTTGGTTCATGACCTGCAAATTAAAGGTGCGGAAAAACATAGACTCAGTGCCTTGTTTGTACCCCGCATCGCTGCCTACAAAAGTGGGTGAGAGGCTGGCGCGTTTCTCAGTCGTGCCGCGATTTCTTCTACAGACATGCGGGTGCTGTCGATGACGGGAATATGGTGGCATCTGAACAGCGCTTCGGCAGCGGCCAGTTCTTGTTCGCATTGTTCGCGGCTGGCATAGCGGCTGTCGGGATAGCGGACCTGGCGAATCTGAACCAGGCGCTCGGCTGACACGGTGAGGCCGCGCAGGCGGGGCAGATGCGCGTGCAGGCTTGGCGGGATATGGACGGATGTCAGGTCGTCTGGCGTGAGCGGGTAATTGGCGGCACGTATGCCGTAGTGCAGCGCGAGGTATAGCGCGGTAGGGGTTTTGCCGACGCGCGACACGCCGACGAGAATCAGCTCGGCCTGATTGAGTCGTTCGGTGGCGAGTCCATCGTCGGTGGCGAGGCTGAAATTCACTGCATCCATACGCGCTTCGTAATCGGGCGCGATGCCGTGCGTGTGGCCGCCGCACGGGATAGCCGTTTGCCCGAGCGCGGCTTCGACGGATGGTCCGATCAGCTCGAATACATCGAACAAGGCCACGCCGCTGGCGCGAAAATAACGGCGGATCGCGGGGTCGGTCAGGGTGGAAAAAACCAGCGCGCCGGGCGCGGCGGCAATGTGTTGCGCGGCACTTTTCGCTTTTTCAAAACTGTCGATGAAAGGCAGTGGATACAGTCTACACTCGAGGTAAGGGAACTGCGCGACGATGCTGCGCGCCACCGCCTCGGCGGTGATGCCGGTGTGGTCGGAGAGGCAGAAAACCGCAAGTGTGTTCACCCTAGAAACCGTAGTTGGACGAATACGAGTGGGCTGTGATGGGGTGCGTTGGCAAGGCGCGACGAGGCGGCTGGCCCCTGCCAGCAACGAGGAGCAACGAAGTCAACGTGCCCCAGCGCGGCTCAATCGTATTTGTAGCGCGCTCGCACTGACGGTGAAGGGGCGCGTGAGTAAAAATCTCAATATTCATGTGGTGTTCCCTGCGGTTGTAAGTGGTCAACTGCGGTTTTTAGGGTGATGGGGGTGTCGGATGGATTCAGGCACTATTGTGTCACTGGATGCGGTGTCGATGGCGGACGTGGCGCGGGTCGGCGGCAAAAATGCCTCACTGGGTGAAATGATCCAGCATCTGACGGGTGCCGGGGTCAGGGTGCCGGGCGGGTTTGCGACGACGGCCGAGGCATTCCGGGATTTTCTCGATCACAATCAATTGCGCCGACGCATTCGTGAGCGCCTGCTTGCGTTGGACGTGACGGATGTTGTGGCGCTGGCTGACGTGGGTGCGCAGATTCGCGGCTGGGTCGAAGGCGCTGAATTGCCGCACTCATTTGCCGCCGATCTGCGCGCCGCGTACCACGCGCTGGGCGACAATCTAGCCGTCGCAGTGCGCTCCTCAGCCACCGCAGAAGACCTGCCCGATGCCTCGTTCGCCGGGCAGCAGGAAACGTATCTGAATGTCAGCGGCGAAGATGCACTGCTCCTGTACATTAAAAAAGTCTTCGCGTCGCTCTATACCGATCGCGCCATTGCCTATCGCGTGCATCATGGTTTTGAGCACGATGTCGTCGCTTTGTCAGCGGGGGTGCAGCGCATGGTGCGCTCGGATCTGGCGTGCTCAGGGGTGCTGTTCACGCTCGATACCGAATCGGGTTTTCGCGATGTGGTGTTCATTACCGCTGCGTATGGTCTGGGCGAAACGATTGTGCAGGGCGCGGTCAATCCGGATGAGTTCTATGTGCATAAACCGATGCTGGCGCAAGGCTATCCGGCTATCGTGCGGCGCGAGCGCGGTGAAAAAGCCATCCGCATGGTGTGGCGCGACGGTGCGACGCTGATCGAGAACACGCCCACCGCGTTGCAGCTGCGTTTTGCACTGACTGATGCCGAAGTGCTGGAACTGGCACGCCAGGCTGTTGCCATCGAGCGGCACTATGGCCGCCCGATGGATGTGGAATGGGCAAAAGACGGTGTCAGCGGCGAGCTGTTCATCGTCCAGGCGCGACCCGAAACGATCAAGGCGCGCCAGCTTCACTCCCCCAGCATCGGCAGCGTAGAGCATTACGTATTGAAAGCGACAAGCAAGGTGCGCATCAGCGGGCGCGCAATCGGACAAAAAATTGGTGCGGGTTCGGTGCGGGTAATTGCCAGCCCGGCGCAGATGAATCAGGTGCAAACGGGCGATGTGCTGGTCACCGATATGACCGACCCCGACTGGGAACCGGTAATGAAGCGCGCCGCAGCCATCGTCACCAATCGCGGTGGGCGCACCTGCCATGCGGCTATCGTCGCGCGTGAGCTGGGGATACCGGCGGTGGTGGGGACGGCGGATGCCACCACCGAATTAAAAGACGGCGAGGTGGTGACGGTGTCATGTGCAGAGGGTGACACCGGAAAAGTCTATGCGGGTCGGCTGGCGTTCGAGGTCGAGACGCTGGCGAGCACGACGCTGCCCGAGCCGCCGGTCAAGCTGATGATGAATGTGGGCAATCCCGAACGGGCGTTCGAGTTTGCGCAGATTCCCAATCATGGCGTGGGTCTCGCCCGCCTGGAATTCATCATCGCGCGCATGATCGGCGTGCATCCGCTGGCTTTGCTGAATTACGCCGGCCTGTCGACTATCCTGCGCGAAAATATGGATCTCCGCGTTGCGGGTTATGCCGACCCGGTGATGTTTTACGTGGACAAGCTCGCCGAAGGCATCGCCACATTGGCCGCCGCGTTCTGGCCGAAACCGGTGATCGTGCGCCTGTCCGATTTCAAGTCGAATGAATACGCGCATCTGCTGGGTGGCGACTTGTATGAACCGAAGGAGGAAAACCCGATGCTAGGCCTGCGCGGCGCTGCACGCTATCTGTCGCCGCTGTTTCGCCCCGCGTTCGAGCTGGAATGCCGGGCGTTAAAACAGGTGCGTGAAGTGCTGGGGTTCGGGAATGTGGAGGTGATGATTCCTTTTGTGCGCACCGTGGAAGAATGCGCCGCCGTGGTTGATTTGCTGGCGGCCAACGGGCTGCGTCGGGGGGAGCGTAATCTGCGCCTGGTCATGATGTGCGAGATTCCCTCCAACGTATTGCTGGCGGATGATTTTCTGCAACACGTCGATGGCTTTTCCATCGGCAGCAACGACCTCACCCAGCTCACCCTCGGCATCGACCGCGATTCAGGCCTGATTGCCGAAGGCTTTGATGAGCGCAATCCAGCGGTCAAAAAACTCTTGAGCGAGGCCATTGCCGCCTGCAAGCGTCAGGGCAAATCCATCGGCATCTGTGGCCAGGGGCCAAGCGACCATCCGGATCTGGCCGACTGGCTGGTCGAGCAGGGGATCGGTTCAATCTCACTTAACCCGGACAGTATCGTTGCCACGTGGAAGCGGTTAGCTCAGGCATAATCCCGGTATCAAACAAGAGCATGAGGGGACAAAATGGGTATGCCAAACACCGCGCGCCGTAGCGGCTGGGTCAAGTGGGTCGCATTGGCTGCGTTATTGCCTGCGCTGCTCTTTGCCGCCTATCTGGCCTTCGTGCTGAACTGGTCCTACTCTGACGGCGAGCGCGCGGGTTATCTGCAAAAATTTTCGCGCAAGGGCTGGATCTGCAAAACTTATGAAGGCGAACTTGCCATGACTACCGTGCCCGGGGTTGCTCCTGTGCTGTGGAACTTTACCGTGCGCGATCCTGCCGTTGCCACGCAAATCAACGCGGTGCTGGGCAAACGCCTGGCGCTGCATTATGAAGAGCATCGCGGTATTCCGACGAGCTGCTATGGCGAAACGAATCATTTTGTGAGCCGGGTGCAGGTGCTGGAATAAACGACTGAAGCACTGCCGCCAGACGGAGTCCACCGTCCTGCGGATACCAATACAAAATGGCTCGCCTGAAACCTTCGCCCGCATGAAATTTGCCTTTCCCTCTTTCCGTTTCCCGCGCCGAGCGGCACGCTGGCTGGCCTGGCTTGCGGGGTCAGGCGTTGTGCTGTTTGTCGCCATTGCCGCCGCCGTCTATTTCTGGCTGCTACCCAATATTGCGAGCTATCGCGAACCGCTGGCCGGTTTGATGTCGCGCGCGCTGGGGCAACGTGTGACGCTCGAAGCGGTATCGGGACAGTGGCAACAGGCTCGCCCCGAAATCACCCTGCGCGGCGTGCGCCTGTACGATCAGCACAATCGTTCGGCGCTGTATCTTGAACAGCTCGATGCCAGTTTTGCCTGGCGCTCGTTGCTCTTTCTAGAGCCCCGGTTTACCCGTCTGGCGCTGGCAGGCCCGGCGCTGGCGATCCGGCGCGCGCGCGACGGCTACTATTATGTGGGCGGCCTTGCGATCAATCCGAACGCTGCCGACAGCCCATTTTCCGACTGGCTTCTCAAGCAGGGCGAGGTGCATATCAGTCGTGCGACATTGTCGTGGAGTGACGAGGTGCGCGAAGCACCCATGCTGATTTTGCGTAACCTCGATTGCACGCTGGAAAACCACTTTCATCGTCACCAGCTGCAATTGCGTGCAACGCCGCCGTCTTCCCTGGCGACGCCGTTCACACTCAATGCCGATTTGAACGGGCGCAGTCTGAGCGACCACAAAGCCTGGTCGGGTACCCTGCGCGGCAGTCTTGGCGGGGTTGCGTTACCGCTGCTGGCTAGCTGGGTTGATTTGCCCTACCCGGCGGCGCGCGGCTGGGGAGCGGCCAATGTGCTGCTGGAATTGAAGCGGGGCGCTTTGAGCGGCGTGTCGGTCGGTTTGAATGCGCGTGATGTTTCAGTCACGCTGGGCACGGCCCTGCCGCCGCTGAATGTTGCCCATATGCATGGCGCACTGGGCTGGAACCGGCAGGGAAAAAAACAGCGTGTCGACATTAACGGCTTGAGCTTGAACTTGTCGAGTGGGGCGGTGATTCCGGCTTTCGATGTGAGCGCGGGCTGGGACGGCAGCACGCGCGAACTGAGTGCAAAAAATCTGAATCTGGCCACGCTGTACAGCCTGTTACCGGCATTGCCGGTCACGCCAACCCTGCGCCAGACCGTGCAGGACATGCAGCTGGGCGGGCATGTCGACGAATTGCAATTGCGCTGGCAGGGTGAGCGTCCGGGCGATGCCGGGTTTGATGTGACCGCGCGTTTTACCGGCTTGCGCCTTGCGGCCAGCGGTTCGCGCCCCGGCATCTCCAATGTGTCGGGCAGCGTGCGCGGCGATGAGCAGGCCGGTGTGGTCGAGTTGCAGGGCGCGTCCATGCTGCTGGATTTGCCGATGGTGTTCCGTGATCCCAGGTTGCCGCTCGACAGCATGCTTGCGCGCGGCGGCTGGAAGAAGCGCGCGAACGGTACCTTGTTCACCATTGCCCAGCTTGATTTCGCCAATGCCGACGCGGCAGGATCGGGACACGGCAGCTACGAATCGGTGAGCGGTCATGCGGGCATCGTTGATCTCTCCGCCCGCCTGAGTCGGGGCAATGGCACGGCGGTGTATCGTTACTTGCCCAAAGTGCTGAGCGAGCAAACGGTGGCTTGGGTCAAGCGCGCCGTGGTCGCGGGCACGTCCGACGATACCCAGCTCACGCTGGTGGGCGATCTTGACCGTTTTCCTTTCCACAACGATCAGGGCGGCGTGTTCAAGGTGGCGGTCAAAGCCCGAGGTGCGGTGATCGATTATGTCGAGGGCTGGCCACGGATAGAAGGGATCGACGCGCTGGTGCTGTTTCACGGCAAGCGCATGGAGGTGAATTCGGAGACAGCACGCATTTTCAACGCCCAGCTTGCGCCGGTCAAAGCGGTCATTCCCGATTTGTCGGTGGCCGAAGAAGTGCTTGAAATCAGCGGCCAGGCAAGCGGTTCGGCACAGGACTTTATCCGCTTTTCCAACTTCAGCCCGGTCGGCGAAATCCTAACCGGGCTGACCGACGGTATGGATGGCAACGGCAATATGGCGCTGGCGCTCAATCTGAAAATTCCGCTGCGTCATTCGGATGCGACCACGCTCGGCGGGCGTTTGAGTTTTCGCGGCAACACGCTGTTTCCGGCGGGCTTGCCGCGCCTCGATCAAGTCCGTGGCGATATGGTTTTCACCCACGAGTCACTGGTCTCGGAGGGTCTGAACGCACAGTTCCTCGGCGGCCCGGTTGCGATCAATACCTCGACTCGCGACGGACACGCCGTGATCCAGGCCAATGGCCGCGCCAGCTCGGCGGGACTCGCGCCCTGGCTGGGTAAGACCTGGAGCGCACGGCTGGCGGGTGAGGCCAACTGGCACGGCCAGGTGGTGCTGGACAAGGCGAATACCCAGGTGCGGATTGAGTCTGATCTGGTGGGGATGGAATCGCGCCTGCCCGCGCCGCTGAACAAACCCGCCGCGCAGGCGCTGCCGCTGATTGTTACGCGTCAGCCGCAGGCGGGCAATGAGCAGCTGCTCGAGGTTCAGTTGGGACGCACGCTCGGCGCGATCTGGCAAACCACCGCCGACAATCGCATCAGCCGGGGCGAGATTCGTTTTGGCGGCGCGGCCAGGCTGCCGCAGGAGCCGGGATTGCGGCTGGCGGGCAGTGGGCGCGGCCTGGATTTGTCAGACTGGATGAGTTTTCTGCCCAGCAATAATGACGAGGCCAGCCTGCCAATTTCATTCATCGACCTGAGTGTTGGCACGCTCGATTTGATGGGGCGGCGCTTTCCCGAGGTGCGGGTACAGGGGCGCACGCGCGGCGGCATGTTGCGCATGACGGTGAGTGGACGCGACATGAGCGGGACACTGACCTATCGTCCTGCCGAGCGTTTGGCCAGCGCCAGTTCGGCGCGTGTGTCGGCGCAGTTCAAGCAACTCACGATACCGGCAGAAAGCCCGGCAAGCGTCGGCGGATCGTCCGACGAGGAAGGGATCAATATGAAAGCCATTGATATCCCGGTGCTGGATTTGACGGTCGAAGACTTTCGTCTGGAAGACCGCGCAATGGGACGGCTGGAGGCTTTGGCGCACGGCGCGCCACAAGGCCTGGTGATCGATAATCTGCAACTGAGCCATGCCGATAGTGTGGTGCGCATGAGCGGGCTGTGGCGCGATGTGGGCAAGGGTGAAACCCGCGCAACCCTGCAGGTCGATGTGATCGATGCGGGCAAGATGCTGAGCCGGTTTGGTTTCAAGGATGCGGTCAAACGCGGCGCGGCGGATATTAGCGGTGATGTGACCTGGGAGGGAACGCCGGCTGACTTTGGCTTTCGAACCCTGGCAGGCACGCTTAATTTCAAAGCCAAAAACGGGCAGTTTCTTAAAGTGGATCCGGGTGCGGCCAAACTGCTTGGCGTGTTGAGTTTGCAATCGCTGCCGCGTCGTCTGTCGTTTGATTTTCGCGATATCTTCAACGATGGATTCGCCTTCGACGAGATTTCCGCTACGATGCGTGTGGCGCGCGGCGTGGTGTATAGCGACGATTTCAGGATGAAAGGCCCGGCGGCAAAAGTCGCGATGTCGGGACTGGCCAGGCTGACCGACGAGACCGTGCAACTTCGGGTCAAGGTGAGTCCAAAACTGTCCGAAGGCGTGGCGGTGGCGGGTGCGCTGATCGGTGGCCCGATTGCTGGGTTGGGCGTGCTGGCTGCGCAAAAACTATTGCGCGATCCTTTTGAGGAAGCGACCAGCCAGGAATATATTGTGACGGGGCCGTGGCGCGAACCGGATGTCAGTAAGCTGAACAAACCCAAAAAACAGGACGGATCAAAAGAGAACGACGGAGGATAGTGACGGATGACAACAACGATTAAAAAACCAGTCAAGACCAGTGTGGCAAAGTCAAAAGGCGCGCAGGTCAAAAAAGCGGCAGCGCAGGCCGGTGCGGTGCGCGTGGCGGCGATCCAGATGGCCTCGGGTTCCAACGTGGCTGCCAATCTGGCCGAGGCCGAGCAGTTGATTGAGCTTGCGGTTGGGGCGGGCGCAAAGCTCGTTGCGCTGCCCGAGTTTTTCCCGATCATGGGAGTCAAGGAAAACGACATCGTCGTGGCGCGCGAGCAGGAAGGCACGGGCCCGATACAGCGCTTTCTGGCGCGCATGGCAAAAAAACATCAGATATGGCTGATTGGCGGTTCGATTCCGCTTGAGGCCAGCGTCGCAAACAAAGTGCGTAATGCGTGTCTGGTGTTTGATGAGCGCGGCAAACAGGTGGCGCGCTACGACAAGATTCATCTGTTCGGGCTGGATCTGGGTACCGAGCATTACCAGGAAACCAAGACCATCGAAGCCGGTGACAAAGTGGTCGTCATCAACAGCCCGTTCGGTCGTATCGGTTTGTCCATTTGTTATGACCTGCGTTTCCCCGAGCTGTATCGAGCCATGCCTGACGTTGACATCATCGTGGTGCCGTCGGCTTTCACCGCCACCACCGGGCGCGCCCATTTCGAGACGCTGATCCGTGCGCGCGCGATTGAAAATCTGGCCTACGTGATTGCGCCTGCGCAGGGCGGCTATCACTTATCGGGTCGCGAAACGCACGGCGACAGCATGATTGTCGATCCTTGGGGCGTGGTGCTCGACCGCCTGCCGCGCGGCTCGGGCGTGGTGATCGCCAACGTCAATCCGGCATATCAGGCCAGCCTGCGTAAAAGCCTGCCCGCGCTCAAGCATCGCTGCATTCGCGGCGACAAGATCGACATCGAAGTGCTGGAGCGGCGCACCCCCCAACAACGCGATGCGACCGCCAAAAAAACCTAAAGGAACACCCTCATGAACCCGATTGATTCAGCTATTCCGCTCCAGACTGCCGAACAGGCTTTTCTGTCGGCAGAGGCCACCTTGCTGTTGCCCAATGGACTGGATGCCGAGCGCCTCGCGCCCGTGTTTGGCCGTTTGCTGACACATGAAGTGGACTACGCTGATTTGTACTTTCAGTATTCGCGTTCCGAGGGCTGGAGTCTGGAAGAAGGCCAGGTCAAGTCCGGCAGCTTCAACATCGACCAGGGCGTGGGTGTGCGCGCCATCTCCGGCGAAAAAACCGCGTTTGCCTATTCCGACGACATCAGTCTCGACGCGCTGACCGCTGCCGCCGATGCCACTCGCGCCATCGCCCGTGCCGGGCAGTCGCGCACTGCCGCAATGATCCAGCGCGGCACGGGCCGCCAGCTGTATCAGGCGGTTGATCCGCTGGCGAGCTTACAAGATGCCGATAAAGTCGCGTTGCTCGAACGCCTGGAAAAGAAAGCGCGCGCGATGGATACGCGCGTCATTCAGGTCATGGCCAGCCTCGCTTCAGAATACGAAGTCATCTTCATCGCCCGTTCCGATGGCCATCTGGCTGCCGATGTGCGCCCGCTGGTGCGGCTGTCACTGCAAGTCATCGTCGAGCAGGACGGGCGGCGCGAACAGGGCGCGGGCGGCGGAGGCGGCCGGTTTGATTACAGTTATTTCAGCGACGACATGCTGGATATTTACGCGCGTCAGGCGGTGCATCAGGCCACCGTTAATCTTGACGCACGTCCCGCACCCGCCGGCAGCATGACCGTCGTGCTCGGCGCCGGCTGGCCCGGCATCCTGTTGCACGAAGCCATCGGTCATGGTCTCGAGGGTGACTTCAACCGCAAAGGCGCGTCGGCGTTTTCCGGACGCATCGGTGAGCGCGTCGCCGCGCCCGGCGTCACCGTGGTGGACGACGGCACCATCCCGCTGCGCCGTGGTTCGCTCAACGTTGACGACGAAGGAAACCCGACCCAGCGCACCGTGCTGATCGAAGACGGCATTCTCACCGGCTACATGCAGGACATGATGAATGCGCGTCTCATGGGCATGCCGATCACCGGCAACGCCCGCCGCGAATCGTATTCGCATCTGACCATGCCGCGCATGACCAACACCCTCATGCTCAACGGCGACAAGAACCCGGCAGAGATCATCGCCTCGGTAAAGAACGGCCTCTACGCCGTCAACTTCGGGGGCGGGCAAGTGGACATCACCAGCGGCAAATTCGTCTTCTCCGCCGCCGAGGCCTACATGATCGAAGACGGCAAGATCACCTACCCGGTCAAAGGCGCCACCCTCATCGGCAACGGCCCGGATGCGCTTACCCGCGTCGCCATGATCGGCAACGATATGGAAATGGATTCCGGTGTGGGCACCTGCGGCAAGGAAGGCCAGAGCGTGCCGGTCGGCGTGGGGCAACCGACGCTGCGGATCGATGGGTTGACGGTGGGTGGGACGGCGTAGGTGTAGGGCGGATGAGCCGTAGGCGTTATCCGCCATTGGGTGGAGTTGCATAATACCGCACAGCGGCCAACGAACAGAGGTGACGCCATGAAAGACGAATACGATTTCAGTAATGCCGAGCGCGGCAAGTTCTATCGACCCGGTCTGCGCCTGATCCCGCCCGTGCGGCTGGAGCCGGAGGTGCTGGATTTTCTAGCCACCCGCGCAAGTCAGCGCGGCACGACAGTCAATCAACTGGTCAATCAGTTGTTGAAGAAGGATATGGAACTGATTCAGGCGGCAGCAGGATAACCCGCACTAACATCCCGGCCCAATAGGGTGGGTAGTATCGATCTTGAAAACGGTGTCTGACCCTCATGGCACTCGAAAACGGTGACCCTATATCCATGTTTCACGACGGTTGGAAGAATTGTGAGAGGAGGTGAGTGATGTGCATCTTAGCTAGAATCGTGCTGCGTGGATCGGGTGTGTTGAGTTGTCAGCGCCCCAGTTGCCTTGTGATCGGAGGAGCAACAACGATGAGTAGATTCATCTCGTCTGTAGTTGCGCTGATGCTGCTGGCCGTGGCCGCACCGGCTGCAGCCCAGACCAGCATTCGTGATCGTGACATCCTCAACCGCGAACACAGCGGCAACCTCTCCTCGGAAGAGCGTGGACAGCTCGACGGCATCAAGGCTTCCAAGGCCGCGGAGGACACCAAGCACGAGGCAGGCCTGACGGCCGCGCGGATGCGGCAAGCGCAAGCCCTGCGCAAGACGCCGCCGCTTCCGGCTGAACGCAACGGGCTGCTGGGCAGCTGGCGACTGCGCGACGACCAGCTGTCCAAGGCGGGTGCGGTCGACGTGCTGACCAGCAATCGCAGTAGCCTCGCCGAGTCGCTCGCGGCGCTCTCGAGTTTCGATAAATTTGGGTGCCAGGTGGATTGGGGGGGCGGCATTACCTTTACGCCATCAACCTTTTCGTGGCGTAAGGCTGGCGGACGCTCGGTGGAAGGAGCGCCCATCGCGTACCGCAGCGGGCGCCGCGGCACCAAGGAGGTCACTTTTGCAATAACCGACTACGACTCCGCGATGGCCTTCGAAATCGCCAGCCCCAATTCCATTGTGGACGGCAACGGCTGCGTGCTGGTGCGGGTCGGTGCGCCTGCGGAGAATGCCGCGGCGAAGGCGACGAACGCGAAGCTGGCGGTTGGACCTGACGCAGGCGGCTATCTCTGTCCCGATGGGCGGCAGCTTTACGTGAAGAGCTGCTATGACGAGGCATCGGATTCGCCATGTGGCGTGGTGAACATGCACCTGCCGCCGCGAAGTGAGTTTCGCTTTCAAGTGGTGACGACCGAGATACGTTCGGAAATCCTGTCACGTGTCGCCGCATGCAATATCCTCCCGCTGCAGTTCATGAACGGCACGGTCAGTCTGGTGCTGCCGAAATCAGCCCCGCCATAGCAGCCTGACAAGGCGCCGACTGAGCCCCCCGCAGCATAACAGGGTCACGTAGCATTCGCAGCATTACAGCGCAGCATTACAAGAGCCGGGGTCAAGTCTTAAAAAATAAATAGTAAAAAATAAATAGGGTCACGATACTCATGAGTGCATTCGACATCCGCTGGCAACAACGTCTCGCCAATTACGCCAAGGCGCTGGAACAGCTTTCCAGCGCTGTGACGACGAGCCAGCAGCGCCCGCTCTCCGACC
>JBEBIZ010000020.1:0-38586 GCA_040080135.1 Thiobacillaceae bacterium | reverse complement strand
CGTTTCCGGAAACGAGAAGAAGTTACCGCGCTGGAGACGCTGCGTAATATGGCTTGGGGATGGGGAATATGAGGGGAAGGGTCAGGTAGCGTCCCCTTTATGCTCCCTTTATGCTTCCCCTTTATGCTTCCCCTTTATGCTTTCGAATGGATGATCGGTCGCCCACGAACCATCAGCAATTTAATAATTGCGTAACGTGCTGGGCGCGCCTTGTGGCAATGCATTCAGTCAAATGCAAAAATAATTCACTGTGTAAACAGTTGGTTATGTCCATCTACAACTAAAGTTGTATAGACGGGCGGCAAGTCAGCAAGTCACAGTCCCGGAACACCCGTGCGCAATACTCGGGATCAATAAACAGGGGGAGTCTTTTGTACAAATCACATGACCGCATGGAGAGCCATGCGGGTCGGACAACTGTGGGTTGTGATGCGATCTTTGCCAAGCGCTTTAACGCGAGTGCCACGCGTGCAGACCTACCAGATATTTCCTCCGCTTACCCAGCGCCTGACCCGCTCATCACCGGCAATGAGGCTGCCATCGGCATGGACTGGAAACGCGCAGCCTGAGATTTACGATTGCGTGATTGACTTCGGGGGGGGGGGGTAGATTACCCTCCTGCATACAACAAGGAATGGACGGGACGACGGAACAATGCAGAGCGAAAAACAACAAGGCAATTCTGAACATGCGGGCACAAAACCGACCCATCCTAGAAGCTACGTAGACGCAATAGGTGCGACCTTGATGGCATTGCTCTTATTGGGTTTGCTGGCTGGTTTTCTTTGGCTTTCCGGGTTGACTGGCGGGAGATACGTATTGCCACTTGTAATGGTTTTTGCAGGGTCAATCGTGTGGGGCTGGTGGAAGTTGGTGAGCACAAAGCCATCTGATACTGACGACTGACACCCCCAGACTTTTTCACAATATTAATTATGGTGACCTTCCCTCGATTTTTCGTCTTCCAACAAGCGGTGTTCATGCTACCTGTTTATCCATTTTCTGAGCAGTCAGCCAGTCCTGCATAAACCGTGTTGGCGACTTGTAGCCCAGCGTTGAATGCAGCCGACGCCGGTTGTAAAACACCTCGATGTACTGGAACGTTGTCGCTTTCATATCCTCGTGCGTCGCGAAGCGCCAGCCATGCACGCGCTCATTCTTGAAGCTGTTGAACCAACTCTCGGTCGGCGCATTGTCCCAGCAGTTGCCTTCGCGGCTCATCGAGCAGGTCATGCGGTAATCCGTGAGCCTGTCCTGAAACGCCCGGCTGGCGTACTGGCTGCCACGGTCGGAGTGGTGCAGCAGCCCCGGATAAAGGGGGATAAAGGGGACGCTACCCTTTTGTCACAAACCCAAGTCTAGATAAGATGCACACTCACCCATCTTATGCCTCACGCTGGCGCACCGTTTCATACAGACACAGCGCAGCTGATACCGAAACGTTGAGGCTTTCCACTGTACCGCCGATAGGAATGCGCGCCACCTGATCGCAGCCTTGTTTGACCAGCCTGCGGATGCCGCTGCCTTCGGCGCCGAGCACCCAGGCGATACCGACTTTGGCGTCTATTTTTGATAGCGGCTGGTCGCCATCCATGTCGGCAGCGATGACCCAGATATTGTGTTCCTTGATGTCTTCTATCGTGCGGGCGAGGTTGGTGACCATGATGTAGGGCACGGTGTCGGCGGCACCCGATGCGACTTTTTCCACGGTGCCGTTGATGCCGACTGCGCTGTCTTTGGGTGCGATGACGGCGTGGACGCCGAAGGCATCCGCCGAGCGCAGGATCGCGCCGAGGTTGTGCGGGTCGGTCACGCCGTCCAGAATCATCAGCAGCGGTGCGCCCTGGATGTTTTCCAGTACGTCGTCGAGTGAATGCGTCAGCGCAACGGGTTTGACGCGTGCGACGACACCCTGATGTTTGGCGGCCGTCCCCACCAGTCGCGCCAGGCGGTCGGCCTCGACCTTGGCAATTTTGACCTTGCTGTGCGCAGCCTGTGAGGCGAGGTCGCGCGCGCGCGCATCGCGCCGGGTGAGATCGAGGTATATCTCCAGTACGCCTGACGGATCGTGGCGCAGGCGGGCGAGTACGGCGTGAAAGCCGTAGATGAGTTTTTCGGGTGCTTTTTCGCTCATTTTCGTTTGGTCGATTTCTTTCGTGCAGGCTTGTCGTCAGATTTTTCTGATTTTACGGCTGCAACATCATCGTTATCGACCAGGGCAAAATCGATCTTGCTGGTTTCGATGTCCGCACGCATGACCTTGATGCGCACGCGATCGCCCAAGCGGTAACGTTTCCCGGTGCGCTCACCGAGCATCCAGTGTTTGGCTTGGTCGTAGTGAAAATAATCCTGCCCCAGTTCGGAAACGTGAACCAGACCTTCGATAAAGATTTCGTCCAGCGCGACAAAGACACCAAAGCTGGTAACGGCACTGACGGTGCCGTCATATTCGTCGCCAATACGGTCGCGCATGAAATAAGTTTTGAGCCAGGCATCAACATCACGCGTGGCATCGTCGGCTCTACGCTCGGTCATCGAGCAATGCGTGCCGGCTTCGGCGAGACCCTTGGTCGGCAGTTTCTCGCCTTTGAGAACGGCCTTGATACCGCGATGCACCATCAGGTCGGGGTAGCGCCGGATCGGTGAGGTGAAATGGGTGTAAGCCTCGTAGGCCAGGCCGAAGTGGCCTTTATTTTCGGGGCTGTACACGGCTTGACGCAGCGACCGCAACATCACGGTTTGGAGTAATCCAGCATCGGGACGCGGCTTGATTTTTTCCAGTAGTTCGGCGTAATCCTTGGCGTGTGGCTTGTCGCCGCCGTTCAGGAACAGGCCAAATTCAGCCATGAAAGATTGCAGTGCGGCCAGCTTTTCGGTTGTCGGTCCTTCGTGTACGCGGTACAGCGCGGGTTGCTTGTTTTCGTGCAAATAATCGGATGCGCAGACGTTGGCCGCGAGCATGCATTCTTCGATGATGCGGTGCGCGTCGTTGCGTTCGACTTTGACGATGGCGTTGATTTTGCCTTGATCGTCGAACAGCATTTGCGATTCGGTCGAGCCAAAATCGATGGCGCCGCGCTTGGCGCGGGCTTTGAGCAAACTGCGGAACAGTTTGTCCAGGGCCTGCAAATGCGGCATCAGTGTCGCGTGTTTCTGTTCCGGTTTGACTGCGCCGGAAAGCCAGTCCCACACCTGGTTGTAGGTCAGCCGTGCATGCGAATAAATTACGGCAGGGTAGAAACGGTATTCCTTGACGGTACCGGTTGAAGTCACGCGCATATCGCACACCATGGCGAGCCGATCGACTTCGGGATTGAGCGAGCACAACCCGTTGGATAGCGCTTCAGGCAGCATCGGGATGACACGGCGCGGAAAGTACACCGAATTGCCGCGGCTGTAGCCCTCGGTGTCGAGCGCATCGCCGGGTTTGACATAGTGGCTGACGTCGGCAATTGCAACAAGCAGGCGATAACCGTTGCGGCCAAGCGGTTCGCAATAAACGGCATCGTCGAAGTCGCGCGCAGTTTCGCCGTCGATGGTGACGAGGGGTAAATGACGAATGTCTTCGCGCCCATCGAGGTCTTTTTGCACAACTTTTTTGGGTAGCTTGCCAGCTTGGGCTTCTACATCCTGTGGAAACACATACGGTAGGTCGTGCTTGCGCAGTGCAATTTCGATTTCCATGCCAGGGCCGGTGAAACTGCCCAGGATTTCTGTCACGCGTCCGACCGCTTCGTTATGCGCGCCGGGTTGTGTGGTGAGTTCGACCGTGACGACCTGGCCGGGCAGGGCACCGTTAGCGAATTCGGCGGGCACCAGAATGTCCTGATTGATGCGGCGGTTTTCCGCAATCAGGAATCCGAGACCACCCTCGACGTAATAGCGTCCGACGACGAACTGGTTGACGTGCTCCAGCACTTCGACAATTTTGCCTTCGCGCCGACCGCGCCGGTCAAAGCCAGCGATGCGTACCAGCACACGGTCGCCATGTAATACGCGATGCATTTCTTTCGGCGATAAAAACAGATCGTCGCCGCCATCTTCTGGTGCCACAAAACCAAAACCGTCAGGATGCCCTTCGACCCGTCCCTTGATCAGGTCGAGTTTGTCCGGCAGGCATAGTTGTTTTTTGCGGTTGAGCATTAACTGCCCGTCGCGTTGCATCGCGCCCAGGCGGCGCTGGAATAAATCCTGTTCGTCTTCGGTAATCGCAAGCTGCTTGGAAAATGCATCAACATCAAGCGGACACCCTGCGTCGGTCAACAACTGAAGAATATATTCTCGGCTGGGAAGCGGTGCGTCATAACGTTCGCATTCCCGTTCGTAAAAGGGATCGGCGCGACGAATCGCATCTATTTTTGCTGTTGCACTGTTGTTGCGTGGTTTTTTTGTAGGCATCTTCGTTGACAAGTTAATCGCTGATATTCATAATGCGCGCCTTATTGCCCAGATGGCGGAATTGGTAGACGCGCACGGTTCAGGTCCGTGTGCCGCAAGGTGTGGAGGTTCGAGTCCTCTTCTGGGCACCAGTTGCTGTAAATAAAAAAGCCGACTTTGTGTCGGCTTTTTTATTGCGGGTTTCAGCCGTCATAGGGATGGCGGCGCACAATAGTTTCCACCCGATCCGGCCCAGTCGATACAACATCCGCCGGGACTTCGCACAAAGCTTCCATGCGCAGGATGTAAGACTGCGCTTTTTGCGGCAATTTGTCGAACGACTGCACGCCGACCGTCGAATCACTCCAGCCAGGCAGATCTTCGTAAATCGGTTCTACATTGGTAATGGATTCGGCACCGACCGGCAGGATGTCGCAGATTTCGCCGTCGATTTTGTAGCCAACGCAAACTCGAACGGTTTCCAGACCGTCGAGCACGTCGAGCTTGGTGATACACAAGCCAGTCACGCCGTTGATCTGGATCGAGCGTTTGAGCGCGGCAGCATCAAACCAGCCACAGCGGCGCGAACGGCCGGTGGTGGCGCCGACTTCATGGCCGCGCTCGCCGAGATATTTGCCGGTGTCGTCAAACAGTTCGGTGGGGAAGGGACCCGAGCCGACGCGTGTGGTGTAAGCCTTGGTGATGCCCAGCACATAATGCAGCGTGTTTGGCCCGACACCCGCGCCAGTGGCCGCGCCACCCGAGGTGCAGTTGGACGAGGTGACAAACGGATAGGTGCCGTGGTCGATGTCGAGCAGCGTGCCTTGCGCACCTTCAAACAGCAGGTTGTTGCCCGCCTTGTTGGCCTCGTACAGGTTGCGCGGCACGTCGGCGATCATCGGCTTGAGGCGTTCGGCCAGCGACATCATTTCATCCAGCGATTGATTGAAGTCCACCACATCGGTTTTGTAGTAATTCTTCAGCATGAAGTTGTGATGATCGAGCACTTCGCCGAGCTTGGCGGCAAATCGCTCACGATGGAACAAGTCCTGCAACCGCAGTGCGCGACGCGCGACCTTGTCTTCGTAGGCAGGGCCGATGCCACGCCCGGTTGTACCGATCTTGCCTGCGCCCTTGGCAATCTCGCGTGCACGATCCAGTGCAACGTGATGAGGCATGATGAGCGGGCAGGCCTCGCTGATTTTGAGACGGCTTGCCGCATCCACACCGGCTTCGGCCAGCATGTCCATTTCCTCCAGCAGTGCAGTAGGGGAGAGCACCACACCATTGCCGATATAACAGGTGACGTTGTCGCGCAAAATGCCGGACGGGATCAGATGCAGAACGGTTTTTTTGCCTGCGACAACCAGGGTATGGCCTGCATTGTGGCCTCCCTGAAAGCGCACCACGCCTTGTGCGCGGTCCGTCAGCCAGTCGACGATTTTGCCTTTGCCTTCATCACCCCACTGGGTGCCGATGACGACGACGTTTTTTGCAGCCATGTTGCTTGTCTCCCGATTTGAATGTGTTGAACCGGCCACGGCCAGTTCGTGCAGTGTTAGTTTTCTGTGCTGGCAACAGCCAGCTCGCGTAGATCCAGACTAAAACCAGTGGCGGGACGAGCGCGGCCAAATACGCGGCCCACCTCGTCGTAACGCCCACCTTGTGCAATGGCGCGGCTGCGTCCCTTCGTATAAGCCGCGAACACCACGCCGCTGTGATAGCCGTATCCGCGCAACTCAGCCAGGTCGTAGGCGGCTTCGATGTGGATTGCAGACAGGCTGCGCTCCAGTGCGTCCAGCGTATCCAGTGCTGCAATGACCGAAGGCAATTGCGGCAGACGACTGCGCGCCTCGGTCAAGATTACACATGTGCCATAGAACTGCGGCAATGCGATAAAGGCGTCGCGCAAAATAGGTGACAATGTGGCGGTCAAGCTGGCCACGGCACTACTGTCTTTAGCTTGCAGTGCCTCGAACAATTGATGTTCGACCTCGCCAGTCAACCCGGCCTCCGAGGCCAATGCGCGGTACACGCCGACATGGCCGATATCAAGCTGGATGTTCTTGATGCCGCCGCTGTGCAATGCGTCCAGCATCAAGGTCAGAATTTCCAGGTCAGCCTCGGCGCCCGCTTCGCCGTACAGCTCTGCGCCAATCTGGATCGGTTCACGCGAACAATGAAAACCGTCTGGCTGGGTGTGCAGCACGCTGCCGGCGTAACACAGGCGGTTTACTGCATTCATCGCCAGCAGGTGCGCGTCGATGCGTGCCACCTGCGGCGTGATGTCGGCACGCACGCCCATGAGCCGACCAGACAGTTGATCGACCAGTTTGAATGTTTTGAGATCGAGGTCGGCGCCCACACCTGTCAGCAGCGAATCGACATATTCCATCAAAGGTGGAATGACCAGCTGATAACCGCGACCACGGAACAGATCAAGCAGCGCACGGCGCATGTCCTCCATGCGCCAGGCCTGCGGCGGCAGTACATCTTCGATGTTTTCGGGCAATAACCAGGCTGTCATTTAATTCAGTATCACTAACAAAAAAACGCCGCCTAGCATGGAGGCAGCGCCGATAAATCGTAATTGGCCATCGTTCATTTCAGTCATTTTGCGGAAGCTGTCACGCCAAACTGCAGGGGCAGCAAACGGCAATAAGCCTTCAGCGACGAGTAATAAACCCAGGCCAACGAGACCCTCGTTGAGGGTCATTTTCCCCCGGCTTTCGGATTCTTCATGTATTTGAAGAAGTCCGCGCTCGGGTCAAGCACCATCACGTCACTTTTGCTTTTGAAGCTCTCGCGGTACGCCTGCATCGAGCGGTAAAACGCGTAAAACTCCGGGTTTTGACCATAAGCGGCGGCATAGACGCCAGCCGCCTTGGCATCGCCTTCGCCCTTCACACGCTGCGCATCGCGATAGGCTTCGGCGACGATCACTTCTTTCTGCTTGTCCGCATTGGCTTTGATCTTCTCGGCTTCTGCAGCACCGGTCGAACGCAATTCATTCGCCACGCGTTTACGCTCGGCCTCCATGCGCCGGTAGACATCGACCGATACCGTTTCAGGAAGATCAATCCGCTTGATGCGCACATCGACAACCTGTACGCCAATCTTGCGTGCATCGGAATCGGCTTTGGTGCGAATCAGATTCATGATGTCTTCACGCTGGCCAGACACCACTTCGTGGATAGTGCGCTTACCGAACTCGGCACGCAGGCCATCGTTGACAGTCTGGTTCAGACGGATTTGCGCACGCGTTTCGTCGCCGCCAACTGAAACGTAGTATTGCCGCACATCCACAACCCGCCACTTGATATACGAATCGACCAGCACGTTTTTCTTTTCAGACGTGATGAAACGCTCAGGGTCGGCGGCATCCATGGTCAGAATGCGCGTATCAAAAAAGCGGACGTTTTGCACCAGTGGCATTTTGAAATACAGGCCAGGTGATTTTTTCACCGAGACGACTTCACCTAGCTGGAAAACCAGGGCGTTTTCGCGCTGGTCAACCGTAAACATGCTGGCGCTAAGAATGACCAGACCAACGATGAAGCCGATGAGCAGGGTGCTGAGGTTCTTACTCATGGCCGATCCTCCCGGTCACGGCTGCGAAAGGCATCGCGTGAGCGCGCCTCGATTGATGGTGACGAAGTGCCAGCCGCAGGTTGCGCCAACACTTCCGGTACGCCGGTGAAAGGCTGGCTGACGATTTGCTGCAGCTTGTCGAGCGGCAGATACAGCAGGCTGTTGCCGCCTTTTTGATCCACCAGCACCTTGCTGGTGTTGTTCATGACCGTCTGCATGGTATCCAGATACATCCGCTGACGCGTGACTTGCGGCGCTTTTTTGTACTCGGTAAAAATCTGGCTGAATCGGCTGGCCTCACCCTGGGCGTTGGCCGTGACCGCCTGTCGATAGCCTTCGGCTTCCTGTTGCAGTCGCGCCGCCACACCCTGCGCACTCGGTATGACGTTGTTGGCATAGGCCTGTGCTTCGTTTTTCAGACGCTCGCGATCCTGACCTGCTTTCACCGCGTCATCAAATGCAGATTGCACCTGTTCTGGCGGCTGAATGTTTTGCAGCGTGACCTGGCTGATGCTGATCCCGGTTTTATAGCGGTCAAGAATTTCCTGCATCGTTTTCTTCGCGCGTACTGCAATCTCAGCACGGCCCTCGTACAACACAAAATCCATTTTGTTTTTGCCGACGATTTCACGCATTGCGGTTTCGGCTACCTGCAACACGGAATCTTCCGGGCTGCGATTCACGAACAGAAACTCCATGGGATCCTTCAGGATATATTGCACTGCGAATTGCAGGTCGATGATGTTTTCGTCATCGGTCAGCATCAGGGATTCTTTCAGCGCCTTGTTCTTCACTGCGTTGCGATAGCCCACTTCGATGGTGCGAACCTGCTCGACGTTCACGATTTCGCGCGCTTCAATGGGCCACGGCAAGTGCCAGCGAGGGCCGGGGTTGGTCGTTTCGATATATTTGCCGAAGCGCAGCACAACACCACGCTGGCCGGTATCCACGATATAAAAACCGCTGGCAATCCACAGCAGCAGAAGCATGCCAATCAACAACCCCAGCAGATTGCCGCCACCTGCAAAACTGCCGGAATCAGGGGACTCATTATTCCCTTGTCCGCCACCGTTTTTGCCTCCCAAGAGGCCGTTCAGGCGTTGATTGAACTTTTTCCATAGCTCATCCAGATCGGGCGGGCCGGCATTTTTCTTGCCGTTGTTACCCCATTGCGGGTCATTCCAGGCCATATGGTTTAGCTTGCAGAAATAAAATGTTGAGAGGGAATATCGTCATTAAAGGCAGGTTCATTTGCGGGGCGTAAATCGGACAGGATTTCAGTCAGTGCAGCACGCAGAAGATCAAGTCCAGCACCTGTTTTGGCCGATACATATACAGACCGGAGTTTACCATATTCATCCCGACTCACTCCCGGCGCGATACCGGCCAGATCCAGCTTGTTGTATACCTGAAACATCGCGGCATGTCCGGCACCCAACTCTTCCAGCACCTTGTCCACCTCAATTATCTGGCGTTCACGGTTGGGGCTGGCCGTATCGATGACATGCAGCAACAGGTCGGCCTCAGCTGTTGCCTCCAGCGTGGCGCGGAATGCAGCGATCAGGCTGTGGGGCAGGCGGGTAATGAATCCAACCGTGTCGGCCAGCACCACTTCGCGCCCCATCCACTCACCCTTGCCGTGCAGATAAACTTTGCGCGTAGTCGTGTCCAGCGTGGCGAACAATTGATCGGCTTCATACGCGCCCGCGCGTGTCAAAGCGTTAAACAGCGAGGATTTTCCGGCATTGGTATAGCCCACCAGGGCTACCGATAAGACATTGTTACGTTCGCGCGCGCGGCGCTGGATGCGCCGCTGCTTTTCTAGCTTGGACAGCCGTTCTTTCAAGGCTTTGACCCGAACGCCGATCAGGCGACGGTCGGTTTCCAGTTGTTTTTCGCCCGGGCCGCGCATGCCGACACCGCCGCGCTGGCGCTCAAGGTGAGTCCAGCCGCGAATCAGGCGGGTAGAAAGGTGCTGCAACTGCGCCAGCTCGACTTGCAGCTTGCCTTCAGCGCTTTGCGCGCGCCGCGCAAAAATATCAAGAATCAGGCTGACCCGATCAATTACCCGGCACTGCAGGCGGCGCTCAAGATTGCGCTCCTGCGCGGGCGACAGCTCGTGATTGAAAATGACCACGTCAGCAGCGGTCGCCAGTACCAGCGCAGCGATCTCGTCAACCTTGCCACTACCGGCAAACAGGGCGGCATCGGGGCGGCTGCGCTTGCCCAGGACTTCGCCCACAATCTCAAGACCGGCTCCTTGAGCTAGTAGACGCAACTCGGCAACGCTGTCGTTGTAGTCCGGGTCGTCAAAATCCAGCGCGAGCAAAATAACGCGCTCGCCGCCGACATGCCGGTCAAACACAACACCCGCCTTTAATGATTTGGGACAACATTGATCCAGTTCTTGAATGAAGGTTTAAGCACCTGACCGCAGTCATTGAGCTAAACGCACAGCACTCATATGGTGTACGAAATGCTGCGTTTCAAGACGCTGAACCTTGATCTCATGAACACTACAACTCCACTGCGCGCAAGCGCTCCGCTGCCTGTTCGGGGCTGATCGTATTCACAAACAGACCCGAACCCAGTTCAAACCCGGTCGGGATCGAAGTTCGCGGGCAGATTTCCAGATGCCAGTGATAACTCGACGCGTTCGCGTCCTTGTCATTGTCGTGCGGTACCGAATGCAGGAAAAAATTGAACTGCGCACCGCCGATCACTGCGTCCAGCCGTGCCATCGTGCGACGCAGCACGCGCGCCAGATCGGGCAAATCGGCCGCACTGACATCCAGAAATTCGGCCTGGTGTTGCAGCGGCAGAATATGTACCTCCCACTCGTAGCGACTGGCAAAGGGCTTGATCGCGATGAATTTTTCGCCGCGCTCGACCACGTATTGCCCGACATTGACCTTGCGGCGCACCGCGCCGGAGTTGCGATCATAAATCGTTGCTTCAAACGTGAGCGCCTCGTCGATCAGCGCGCAGAAAATACAGTGATGATGCTTGGCATAGTGCGCCGCGCTGTTGCGCACCTCAGCCTCGACATTTTCCGGTACCACCGGCATCGCGATCACCTGGCTATGCGTATGCGGAATCGATGCCCCCGCAGCCGGGCCAAAATTCTTGAAGATCAGCACATATTGCAAACGTTCGTCCGATTCGTACAACTGCCGCATCCGCGTCTGAAATACGCCAAACAACGCAGTCAGGTGGTCTTCCGTCATCTCGAACAGGGCAGTCCCATGCTCGTTATGGTCGATGATGACTTCATGCCGGCCATAGCCATCGATCGTCTGCTGCAAGCCGAAATTAAATCCCGCCTGCTCGCGGTCGTCGCCCAGCACTGGGTACAGATTTTCAACCATGCGAATCTGCCAGTCCGCAGTGTCAGGCGGATAACTCAGAATCAGCGGCGGGGTCTTGTGCTCATTGCCACGACAAAACGGGCAGGTATCCACGTGCTTGCGCGTATCCCGTGGCGCCAGGTCCTCGGCTTTCTTCGGGCGCATACTGCGCGCGGTGGCGACCAGCACGGATTCGGCGGGAACGATCGGATTGACGCGAATTTCACGGACTTCAACTGGCTCGGACATGCAGGGTCTCCTTTTGATGCGGCAGCTTAAAACAGCCAGGCGTGTGCAGTCTCGATAATCTTCTTATGCGGCCACTCAAACTTCTTATTCGATGCAGTGTCAGGGCGTGGAATCGACGACTATAAGCCAGATATTGTCACAGAGCGAACCGCAGAGCGAACCGCAGGGTCAAGTCAACCACAGGGGTGCCCGCGCGCGCGGCATGACCGATATTGCCAAGGCTTCCAGCCTCATCCGCGAGGCACTTTACCGCGCGCTGCGCACCGATGCGCAGCTGCGTTTCGATAACCGTCAGCCGGGTTTGCGCGGCGCCGGGAGTGAAGCTGGTGGCTCAACCTATTCAGCATTGACCACAGTGTTAGGTCACTTTCACTGACGCACATAGCGCAAGTGTGTGGCAGCTGAATCATCAAGAACCTTGTCAATGCGAAACTGCGGCCCGGGCTCGCGTAGGTTCTCGAAGAGACGCCGCCCACCGCCGAACAATACAGGTGCCAAGGCGATGTCCAGTTCATCAACGACACCCAGGTTCAGGTACTGCTGGATCACATCGGCTCCACCCGCGATACGAACATCACGACTGCCTGCGGATTCCCGAGCCAGCTCAAGGGCACGCTCAGGTCCGTCATTGATGAAGTAAAAGGTCGTCCCACCGGGACGCACCCAAGGTTCGCGTTTCTCATGGGTGAGAACGTATACCGGTGTGTGAAACGGAGCCTCCTCGGGCCACGAGACCTCACCTTGGTCGAACATTCGCTTGCCCATAATGTTGGCACCAATGCGCTCCGTGGTGCTGCGAAGCAGGTCATTGACCGGGCCGGTCTCTCCCCCTGGTCCAAGCTTGAGGTTCTCGCGGAAGTACTGTTGGTTGATGATCCAGGCCATCAGCGCCCCCCACTTTGCACCCCAGTTCTTGTACCCGGGATTCTCCATAGTCATTCCTTCCGGTGCCATGTAGCCATCGAGGCTAAGTCCAATGCTGACGAATACTTTGCTCATGATTTTCCTCTGGTGTGTTCGGATAGCGGCCCAACGTTAAATAGCCGTCACGTGACGGAATAAAAGATTATCAGACCTGTCCGGTAATCTTGCCGCGAGTGATAAGTTTTTGATTCGCATAAACCACCTTGTCCAATAAGACCGATCATGCCCGACAGTGCCGAACCCCAAGAAAAAACCACCCCCGCCACCGAAGCTGCTCGACCAGGTACGTGATCGCCTCCGCCTGAAGCATTGCAGCCTTCGTGCTGAGCAGGCTTATGTCGGTTGGATCAAACGATACAATCTTTTTCATAACAAGCGACATCCGGCTGAGATGGGAAAACCGGAACTGGAGGCGTTCCTGACTTCGCTGGCGGTGCAGCGAAATGTTAGCGCGTCGACTCAGACGCAGGCACTGTCTGCTTTGCCGTTTTTGTACAAAAAGGTGCTGGTGCTGGGGTTTCCCTGGCTGGAAGGCGGCTACGACATCCGCACGGTGCAGGAACTGCTTGGGCATTCGGATGTGTCGACGACGATGATTTACGCATGTGCTGAACAAGGGCGGGCGCGGGGTGACGAGTCCGCTGGATTTGAGCCTGTGGCTATTCAGCTTGATGGCTATCCCTGACAGCCCGAATACGTGTTGCCGTCCTTTGCTGACGCAGTCGCTGGTCGTACTGGGTGCGATGCATTAGAATCACCGGGTTTATTTGCTCATCAGGCTGCGTTCTGCGGCTGTCTAAAGAAATATGGGTCTTAGCATCAACATCCGGGGAAGTCTGGTCGCCATCGTTACGCCTATGCACGAGGATGGCAGTCTTGATCTTGGCGGTTTGAAAAAGCTGGTGGACTGGCACATTGCCGAGGGTACGGACGGGATCGTGGTGGTTGGTACCACCGGCGAGTCGCCTACGGTGGGGTTCGACGAGCATTGCGCGCTGATCCGGGCGACGGTTGAGCAGGCTGCCGGTCGGGTGCCGGTGATTGCGGGCACGGGCGCGAATTCCACCTCGGAAGCGATCGAGCTGACGCAATGCGCGAAGGCGTCGGGCGCGGTGGCGGGGCTGTCGGTGGTGCCGTACTACAACAAGCCGACGCAGGAAGGCCTGTACCAGCATTACAAGACGATTGCCGAAGCGGTCGATCTGCCGCTGATTCTGTATAACGTGCCGGGGCGTACCGTGGCCGACCTGAGCAACGACACCACGCTGCGTCTGGCGCAGGTGCCAGGGATCGTCGGTACCAAGGATGCGACCGGCAATATGGAGCGGGCAACCGATCTGATCCGGCGCGCGCCTGAGGGCTTTGCGCTGTATAGCGGCGATGATGCTTCTGGGCTGCCGTTCATGCTGATGGGCGGGCATGGCGTGATTTCGGTGACGGCCAACGTTGCACCCAAATTGATGCACGAGATGTGCGTGGCCGCGTTTGCCGGGAACTTGCAGGCGGCGCGTGAAATCAACAACAGGCTGATGCTGCTGCACAGCAAACTGTTTGTCGAAGCAAACCCTATCCCGGTGAAATGGGCCTGTGCTGAATTGGGATTGATCGAGTCGGGTTTGCGCCTGCCGCTGACACCCCTGTCGTCCGATTTGCACGAGACTGTGCGCGATGCAATGCGTCACGCCGGTTTGAAAACATCGAAGTAAGGATTTTATATGCGCTTGATTGCTTGTCTCGTTATCGCTTCACTCGCCCTGTCTGGCTGCGAGTTGATGGAATCCAAAAAAATTGATTACAAGTCTGCAGGCAAATTGCCGACGCTGGAAGTGCCGCCTGACTTGACCGCGCCCACCTCCGATAACCGCTATGCCGTTCCAGACGCGCAAGCCAGTACGGCAACGTTATCAACATTTGACCAGGGGCGTAAAGCGACACCGGCTGGCACGCAGGTTTTATTGCCAACACAGGACAAGGCACGGATTGAGCGTTCGGGCTCGCAGCGCTGGCTGGTGGTGCGCGCGACGCCGGAACAGGTGTGGCCGGTCATCAAGGATTTCTGGCAGGAAAACGGATTTATCGTCAACATCGAGTCGCCCGCGACGGGTGTAATGGAAACCGACTGGGCTGAGAATCGCGCCAGAATTCCGCAGGATGGCGTGCGTAATTTGCTTGGAAAAGTGATGGATGGTTTGTATTCGACGCCCGAGCGAGACAAGTTCCGCACGCGCATCGAAAAGAGTGCCGACGGCAGCACGGAAATCTATATCAGCCATCGCGGCATGACCGAGGTGTACGCAACCGAGGGCAAGGACAAAACAGTATGGCAGCCGCGCCCGGCGGACCCCGATCTGGAAGCGGAAATGCTGCGCCGGGTGATGCTGCGCATGGGCGTGGACAGTGCCCGCGCCGACACTTTGCTGGCCGACAAACAAACGCCGGAGCAGGCGCGCGTATTGAAAGATGCAAGCATGCCGACGCTGGAAATGGACGAGGGTTTTGACCGCGCCTGGCGGCGCGTAGGACTGGCGCTGGATCGTGTCGGCTTTGCAGTCGAAGACCGTGACCGTGCCAAAGGCGTCTATTACGTGCGTTATATCGATCCGCAAATTGATAACAACAGCAAGCAGGACGACGGCATCTTCGCTAAGCTGGCTTTCTGGAAAAGCAAAAAGGATAAAGTCAGCCCGGCCTTGCAAATCAACGTGAAAGAAACCGGCGAGAAAAGCCGGGTAACGGTGACGGCAGAGGGTAAACCTGTCGATGCCGCCATACAGAACCGGATCGTGGGATTGCTTTACAAAGAACTGAAGTGACGGACACCTCCAAGAATCGTAGCGAGCGGCTGTCAGCCGGGCTTGGACGGAGCACAGGAACCGGAATGTACTCAAAGTACATGAGGATTCCGAGCGCCGCCCAAGCCCGGATCACAGTCGCGCAGTAGGTTATTGGAGGTGTCCATGCGTTTTGCCAGTCTCGGTAGTGGCAGCGAAGGCAACGGGCTGGTGGTCGAGGCAGGGCGTACGCGGGTGATGCTGGACTGCGGGTTTGGTCTCGCCGATACAGTAAGCCGTTTGGCGCGGCTGGGTTTGCAGCCGTCCGATCTGGCTGGGATCGTGGTTACTCACGAGCACTCCGATCATATCGGCGGGGCAGGGCGATTTGCACGCAAACATGCCTTGCCGGTGTGGTTGACGGCGGGCACGCTTGGCATGGCGCAGGATATGGACAAAGTAGATGTGCGTGTGATCGACAGCCACGCTTTATTTGCGGTGGACGATCTGGCGGTGCAGCCGTTTCCAGTGCCGCATGATGCGCGCGAGCCGGTGCAGTTTGTGTTTGGTGACGGCGATAAAAGGCTGGGCGTGTTGACCGATGTGGGCTGCGCCACGCCGCATATCGAGGCCATGCTGGCGGAGGTGGATGCGCTGGTGCTGGAGTGCAACCACGACCGCACCATGCTTGCCAGCGGGCCTTATCCGGCCAGCCTGAAACAGCGCGTCGGCGGGCGTTTCGGTCATCTGGAAAACAGCCAGTCGGCTGAATTATTGAGCAAACTGACGCATGACAAATTGCAGTGCGTGATGGCCGCGCACATTTCACGCAAGAACAACACCCCGGCGCTGGCACAGCGGGCGCTGGCCGAAGTTTTACACTGTGCGGACGAGGATGTTCGCGTGGCCTGCCAATCCGCAGGTTTTGACTGGATACGAATTTGACTACTTTTGCCGAACTGGGTTTAGCGCCTGACATCCTGCGTGCGCTGGATGATATGGGCTACCAAAGCCCCACCCCCATTCAGGAGCAGGTCATTCCGCTGGCGCTGCAGGGCGGCGATATTCTGGGCGCGGCGCAAACCGGCACCGGCAAGACCGCCGCTTTTGCGTTGCCCTTGTTGCAGCGCCTGCTGCCTTTTGCCAACACCGGCACTTCGCCCGCCAAACATCCGATCCGTGCGCTGATACTCACGCCCACGCGCGAGCTGGCAATCCAGGTTGAAGAAAGCGTCAAGGCGTATTGCAAGCATGTGCCGCTGCGCTCGCTGGTGGTGTATGGCGGGGTCAACATCAATACGCAGATTCCCATTCTCAAAACCGGTATTGAAATACTGGTGGCCACGCCGGGTCGTCTGCTCGACCATGTGCAGAACAAAACGCTGAACCTGGGGCAGGTGAATACGCTGGTACTGGACGAGGCGGACCGCATGCTCGATATGGGATTCATGCCTGACCTCAAGCGCATCGTTGCCTTATTGCCCGCACAGCGCGTGAACATGATGTTCTCCGCGACCTTCCCGGAAGAAATCCGCAAGCTGGCGGACAGCATCCTGAACGCGCCGACGTTCATCGAGGTCGCGCGCAATACGGCGGCGGTGACAGTGACGCAAGTCGTGCATCCCGTCCATCACGAGCGCAAACGGGCTTTGCTGATCCATTTGGTCAAACATCGCGACCTCGCGCAGGTGCTGGTCTTTACCGGCACCAAGCTCGGCTGCAACCGGCTGGCCAACGAACTGAACAAGGCGGGCATCCACGCTGATGCGATTCACGGCGACAAAACGCAGCAGGAACGGATCAAGGCGCTCGACGCGTTCAAGGCGGGCACCATGCGCGTGCTGGTCGCAACCGACGTGGCGGCGCGCGGCATCGACATCGAGGCGCTGCCTTACGTGGTGAATTACGACTTGCCGCATAACCCGGAAGATTATGTTCACCGTATCGGGCGCACCGGTCGTGCCGGCGCCAGCGGTGAAGCGATTTCGCTGGTGAGCGAGTCCGAAACGCGTTATCTGAAGGACATCGAAAAATTGCTGGGCAGCGCGATTGATTCTCAGATCGTTCCGGGGTTTGAACCTGGCGCTGAAGATGTGCCTGCGTATCAATCACGTGCAGCTGCGGCGCATTCCCGCGAACCATCAAATGCGCCTGCGGCCGGTGAGCGTCCCGCTGCGCCGCGCTCTTCTTCAGCGCCGCGACCAGGTTCTGCCCGGCCAAGCCCGGCGCGCTCAAGTCCGGCAGCGTCTTCGTTATTTGATGCGCCGTATGTTCCGTCTGCCAATGCAAGCCGTTCTACTGCCACACCTGCGCGGCATCCGGCCAGGCAGATCGCAGCGCTGTTCCGCGCATCGCCCAAGCCTGCACTTGAAGCCGCTGATGATGACGTGGAGTCGGCTACGACGCCATAAGGGTTCATTCGATGAGCTGGGAGGTTTTTACGCTTGCGATGCTGGGCGTGCTCGGCTGGTTCTGGCTGAGCAGCATGCGCGTGCGTGAGCACGCAGTCGATGCGGGTCGCCGCGCCTGCGCTACGGCGGGCGTGCAGTTTTTAGACGATACTGTTGCGCTGACGAAAACCCGGTTGGCGCGCAATGACAACGGCCAGCTTCAATTTGTGCGGCACTATCGCTTCGAGTTTTCGGACACGGGTGACAACCGCCGCCCAGGCCATATCAGCGCGATGGGCGAACGGATTGAAACAGTTGAAATGGACGGCGATTGTTTAGCCGGGAGTGCGCAAGTCATCAGCATCGACGACTAGTTCGACGACCTGTCGAGTCCCGGTTTATTGCTGCTCGATCTCCAATACTGCCAAACTGATCTGCTTGCCGACAGCCGTGTCGAAGCCATGCCATTTTTTGAAGGCGGCGAGTTTTCTGACAACGGCAGGCTTCATTTCGAAATCGCTTTTGCCCGCGTCGTATTCCATTTTTACCGCATCAAACAGCGTCTGGAAAAAATCCCTTTGTGCGGTTAGCATTTCGCGCCCACCGGTTTTACCGTGGCCGGGGACAATGACTGTTGCGGGTATCGTCAAGGCGTGATCAATCGCCTTGATGCTGCCGCCAAAGCTGCCGTCGTCCATACGCGCGACGCGTTTGTTCAGTACATTGTCACCCGTGAACAGCACGCCGTTATCGACCTCGATCATGATGTCAGTCTTGCTGTGTGCATTTTCGGGCGCGTGAATCTTGAACCAGCGATTGCCGATTTTGGAGGCCATGCCGTCGAAGGTGGCAATGGTGGGAATCTCGGCGCGCGTGCCGTCTGTGTAGCCCTGCGTCAGGCGTGACATGGTGGTGATCCAGCTTTGCGCTTCGCCCGCCTGTGCACGGGCAATCATGTCGGGATGCGCGATCAGTATCGCTTTCGGCCAGGCTTCCAAAATCGCCTGATTGCCGAGCCAGTGGTCGCCGTGGATGTGTGTGTTGTAAACCGCCGTCACCGGCAGTTGGGTCGTTTTGCGAATTTGCTGAACCACCATGCGCCCGGCTTGCACGCTGGAACCGGGGTCAATCACGACGACCTGGTCGCCTGCGATGATCCAGGCGGGATTGTTCATAAAGCCTTGATTGGCAACTGAAGGCTCGCCCAATGGCCCGTGAATCACATAGGTATCCGGCGCGACTTTTTTCGCCGGGTAGCTGCGGATGATGTCATTCGGTGAGGCGAGAGCAAGTGAGCTGAACAGTGTTGCCAGGAAAAAGAGCCGGTGAGCTAGGTGCATTTGTGTGATCCTGTCTGGAAAGCATTCATGATAAAACTGAAGCAGGCTGTTTGCGATGGCACGAAGCGCTTACCACCACTTCTCGAAAATAATCCGGCTCATAGGTACGCCCAATTCGTGCAGCATGGTGCTCAGATCTTCGACCATGCCTTTGGGGCCGCACAGGTAAAACAGCGTGTCGTCCGGCATGTCGAGAGCGTGGAGTTTGACTGGGTCGATGCGACCGCTGAGGCCATGCCAGTTGGCGTCGGGATGCGTCACGGTAATGCTGATCCGCAGATTGTCGTGTGCCTGCGCAGTGGCTTCCAGTTCTTCGCGAAACAGAATCTCCCGGCTGTCTGACACGCTGTAAAGCAGATGGGTGCAAGTAGATAAGCCCGCGTCGCGCACATGCCGAAAAATCGAGATCAAAGGCGTGACGCCCACGCCGCCGCCGATCAGCACCAGGTTATCGCTCATCTCCGGCACGTACACAAACGGCCCCTGACCTTGTGTGACTTGCAAGGTGTCGCCGGGCTTGGCTGCCGTGTGAATCCAGCGCGCCACCGGATGCCGGGCGCTCAGCTTGATCGCGAGTTCGATCTGGCCGCGATGCAAGGGTGAATTGGTCATCGAATAGCCTGCGGTATGAGGCTGGCCTTCAATGTCGAGTGTCAGCTCAACCCATTGGCCCGGCAAAAACCGGAAAGCCGGGTGGTCGATTTTCAGCGTGAGCAGGTGAATGCTGGGGGTCGCTGGCGTGACCGCCACCACTTGAGCGTTAAAAACTTGCAAAGATGCGCCTTATTTCTTTTCGAACTTCAACGACAGCGAATTGATGCAATAGCGCTGCCCCGTGGGGGCGGGGCCATCCGGGAAGAGATGCCCGAGATGTGCGCCACAGCTTTTACATACGACTTCGGTGCGGCTCATGCCAAGACTGCGATCCGTTTCTTCTCCAATCGCATCCGGGCTGGCTGGTGCATAAAAGCTTGGCCAGCCCGTGCCGGAATCAAATTTTGTGTCAGATGAAAACAGCGGCTCGCCACAGGCCGAGCAGCGATATTCGCCGTGCTCGTGATGATCCCAATACGCGCCAGTAAATGCTCGCTCAGTGCCTTTTTCGCGGCACACATGGTATTGCTCCGGTGCCAGCTCGGCGCGCCATTCTGCATCCGTTTTTTTGATTTTTTCGCTCATGATTACCGCCTGTGATAGTGGTGTGCCCCAGTTCTGCGAAGTGTACCGGTTGCGCCATAATATTGCTTCAAAGCCCATGAAATCAGGAAGGTTTCATGGGTCTACCGAAGATTGTGCGTTGAACCAAGTTGACAGCGCTATAAGCTCAGAGCTATTCTGCATTCAGGTATTAGACTTAGTCTAAATACCCCACATTTCTTAGTCACAGTGAGTGTAGTGCTAGGGATATTTGTGCTTATGTTTGTTAATCAAGGAGAGTGGTATGCAACTCAAAGGCTCTAAAACTGAGGAGAACCTGAAAGCCGCGTTTGCCGGTGAATCACAGGCGAACCGTCGTTATCTGTATTTCGCAGCAAAAGCTGACGTCGAAGGCTATAACGATGTCGCATCCGTGTTCCGCTCCACTGCAGAAGGTGAAACCGGTCACGCGCACGGCCATCTGGAATATCTGGAAACCTGTGGCGATCCGGCAACCGGCATGACTTTCGGCCCGACCGGCGACAATCTGAAAACCGCCATCGCAGGCGAAACCCACGAGTACACCGACATGTACCCCGGCATGGCCAAGTCCGCACGTGACGAAGGCTTTGACGAAGTGGCTGACTGGTTTGAAACACTGGCCAAGGCTGAGCGTTCGCACGCCAACCGTTTCCAGAAGGCTCTGGACACATTAGGCCAGTAATTGTTTGATCGAGCGGGGTGAATTTTGCCCCGCTTCCCTATTCGTATTTCCCGCACGACACAATCGGACCCGCAATATGAGCGTAAGCGAAGGCAATCTGGAAGCCCCGACCCGGCATCCACTCGACTGGAAAAATCCGGACTTTTATAGCGTCGACAAACTTGAGCACGAGCTGGAGCGCGTTTACGATATTTGCCATGGCTGCCGCCGCTGCGTGTCTTTGTGTACTGCGTTTCCCACACTGTTTGACCTGATTGACGAGTCGCCCACGCTGGAAGTGGATGGCGTCAAGAAGGCTGACTACTGGAAGGTCGTTGACGAGTGTTATCTGTGCGACCTGTGCTACATGACCAAATGTCCTTATGTGCCGCCGCATCCGTGGAACCTGGATTTTCCGCACACCATGCTGCGCGCCAAGGCGATCAAGTTTCAAAAAGGCGAAACGACTTTCCGTGACAAGCTGTTATCCAGCACCGATGCGATGGGTAAACTCGCGTCCATTCCCGTTGTGGTTAAAGCAGTTAACGCCAGTTTGAAAAGTGTGCCGATTCGCAAGCTGTTGGCCAGCCAGCTCGGTATTCATCAGGAGCGTCATCTGCCCGAATACGACAGCGCCAAGTTCCGCAACACGGCCCAACCTCAAGCACATTTTGTCGAGAAAGCCGGTGAGCGCACGCCCGGCAAAGTCGCGATTTATGCGACCTGTTATGTGAATTACAACGAGCCGGGCATCGGCCACGATTTACTGAAACTCTTGGCGCACAACGAAATCAATTCGGTGCTGGTCGAAAAAGAAGCGTGCTGCGGCATGCCCAAACTGGAGCTGGGCGACCTCGACGCAGTAGAAAAACTGAAGAACGTGAATATCCCGCATCTGGCCAAACTGGCGCGAGCGGGTTATGCAATTCTGACTGCGGTGCCGTCGTGCACGCTGATGTACAAGCAGGAACTGCCGCTGATGTTCCCGGATGATGCCGATGTGCAGGCGGTGAAAGAAGCGATGTGGGATCCGTTCGAATACCTGATGGCACGCAATGTGGACGGCCTTTTGAAGACTGATTTTGTCAAAGTGCTGGGCAATGTGTCGTATCACGTGCCGTGCCACCAGCGCGTGCAGAATATCGGCAACAAGACGCGCGATGCACTGCAGCTGGCGGGAGCCAAGGTGAACATGGTTGAACGCTGCTCCGGCCACGACGGCACCTGGGGCGTGAAGACCGAGTACTACGACAAGTCGATGAAAATCGGTAAGCCGGTATTCAAGAACATGGCGAATAACGCGCCGGATTACGTCAGCTCCGATTGTGCTATTGCGGCACGCCATATCTTGCAGGGCATGGGCGACAGCACAGCGCAAAAGCTGCACCCTATCAGCCTGCTCAGAATCGCTTACGGATTGGATTAACAGGAATGAACATGTCAAAAATTACCCGTGAAAGTTTGATGACGCTGGAGGCTTACGCCCGTGCTCGCAACGAGATGCGTGCGCATCTGATGCAGCACAAGATGGTTCGCATGGTGTCTCTGGGCGAGCACGTTAGCCTGATTTTCGAAGATGAAACGACGATGCGTTATCAGATTCAGGAAATGCTGCGGGCTGAAAAGATTTTTGAAGAAGCAGGCATTCAGGACGAGCTGAATGCTTACAACCCGCTGATCCCAGATGGCAGCAACTGGAAAGTCACGATGATGATCCAGTATCCTGACGAAGCCGAACGCCGCCAGCGTTTGACTGAATTGAAAGGCATCGAAGACCGGGTCTGGGTGCAAGTCGCGGGGCTGGATCGCGTGTTTGCCATCGCCGACGAAGACATGCAGCGCACCAATGAAGAAAAAACATCGGCGGTGCATTTCCTGCGGTTTGAACTGAATCAGTCCATGGTGGCTGCGGCCAAATCGGGGGCGGCGATCCGTATGGGGATCGAACTCCCTGCCTATGCCGTAGACGGAATTGAAGTCAAACCGGAAACGCGCGCATCGCTGGCGGATGATCTGCTGTACTTGATGTAGGTCGACTTGCCCGGTCCGCTGATACTTCCATTTCCATATTGGAAATCGCTTTGTCGGCTTCGCCTTACCCGCAAGGGGTAGGCCGGATTCGTAAGTCGCTAAAGCTGCAGCGACTCTGCTCTGCCGTGCTACAGCACTGTCTGCGGCTCGCCTTCGCGATCTTTTCAATCCGGGAATGGAATAAAATAGCGGCCATGAAAAACCTGTTCGTATTATTCCTGCTGCTACCTCTGTCCGCTCACGCAGAATGGGGCACGTTCGATTTTGAATTCGAAAATGACAAACCCTGGGTCGAGCTGGCCACGCAGTTGCCGACCTATCCCAAAACCGAAAACCTGATTCCATTCAATGTGTCATCCGTGACGCGCAACCAGCATTTTGTCGATACAGCATCGATCAGTGTGGGCGACGACAGGGTGGTACGGTATACGGTGGTGATCCAGACAGTTGGCGGTGCAAGCAATGTCAGCTTTGAAGGGATACGGTGCGACACGGGTGAGCGCCGCATTTATGCGTACGGCCATCCTGATAGCACCTGGTCGCGTGCGCGCAACGCGGCTTGGGAAGAGATCAAACTCCGCTCACTTCTGTCGTACCAAAAAGCGCTGTACGAGGATCACTTTTGTCCCAATGGTTTGCGCGTGAAGGATAAAGCGGGGGCGATTGCAAACTTGCAAAGGGCGGCACGATGAATCAGTCCATCGTTAAAAATGCCCAGCGGGTTGTTATCAAGGTGGGGTCCAGCCTGGTGACCGCTGACGGACGCGGACTGGATCACGCCGCGCTGTCACGCTGGGCGAGCCAGATTGCCGCACTGGCAGCGCAGGGCAAGCAAGTGGTGCTGGTGTCTTCCGGTGCGATTGCCGAAGGCATCGCACGACTGGGCTGGAGCAAACGCCCGCACGCAGTCAATGAATTACAGGCTGCTGCTGCCGTCGGACAAATGGGATTGATACAGGCGTATGAATCGATTTTTCGTACCCATGGTTTGCACGCGGCACAGGTGTTATTGACGCATGAAGACCTGGCTGACCGTACCCGCTATCTGAATGCGCGCTCGACCTTGCGTACCTTGCTGGAACTGCGTGTGGTGCCGATCATCAACGAAAATGACACCGTGGCAACGGACGAAATCCGTCTTGGCGACAACGACACGCTGGGTGCGCTGGTGACCAATCTGATCGAAGCCGATTGCCTGATTATTCTGACCGACCAGACTGGATTGTTCACTGCCGACCCCCGGCGTGACACCTCGGCGACGCTGGTATTTGAAGCACACGCGGGTGACCCTGATCTGGAGCGCATGGCCGGGGGCGCGGGCAGCAGCGTCGGTACCGGTGGAATGCTGACCAAAATTCTGGCGGCCAAACGTGCGGCGCGGAGCGGTGCGCATACGGTGATTTGCAGCGGGCGTGAGGAGAATGTGCTGCTGCGTCTCGCCGCAGGCGAAGCCATCGGCAGCCAGCTGATTGCGCAGCAGGCGCCGCTCGCTGCTCGTCGCCAGTGGCTGGCGGATCACTTACAGGTACGGGGCGGGTTGGTGCTCGATGTGGGCGCGGTCAAAGCGCTGACCGGCGATGGCAAAAGCCTGTTGCCCGTCGGAGTCTCCGCGATTACCGGCGAGTTCGAGCGCGGCGAAGTGGTGGCGCTGGTGGATGGAGATGGCCGGGAAATCGCACGCGGACTGGCTAACTATTCCGCTAGCGAAGCACGCCGCATCATGGGCAAGGCAAGCAGCGAAATCGAAGCCGTGCTGGGCTATATGGACGAACCCGAGCTGGTACATCGCGACAATCTGGTCGTTCTCAGCTAATGACCGCCACGCTGGATTTGATGCGCCACGGCGAACCCGTCGGCGGGTGTAAATATCGCGGTCAGATCGACGACCCGCTCTCGGAAAAAGGCTGGGCACAAATGCGTGCCGCCATCGGTGAACCGGTGCCATGGTCGCGCATCGTCTCCTCGCCTTTGTTGCGCTGCCGGGCGTTTGCCGAAGTGCTGGCAGCGCAGCATGGCTTGCCGCTGGCGTTTGATGCGCGGCTGCAGGAAGTCGGATTTGGCGTGTGGGAAGGTAAAACCGCCGCCGAAATCGAGGCCGATGCGCCAGGTACACTGGCGCGTTTCAAGGCCGATCCCGTCCATGCCCGGCCAGATGGTGCCGAAGTGCTGGAGGCGTTTCTGACCCGTGTTACGGCGGGGCTTGAGGCGATTCTTTCCAGCCATCCCGGCGAACATATCCTGATTGTGTGCCATGCCGGGGTGATCCGGATGGCACTGGCGTATGCCCTGTCCATGCCGCTGGCAAATGCCTATCGCATCGAGGTTGCCAGTGCGGGCATCACCCGGCTGCGTTTTGATGCTGATCGCGCCAGTCTGGTATTCCATGGCAGTGTCGTATGAAGGCGCTCATGTTTGCGTTGTTGCTGCTGCCACAACTCGCCAATGCTGCGATGACGCTACAAGACGACACCGGAACAAGCATTCGACTTGCCCGGCCACCGCAGCGGATTGTGTCGCTAACGCCGCATGTCACTGAATTGATTTACGCAGTTGGAGCAGGGGCAAAACTGGTCGGTGCGGATAGCGGGAGCGACTACCCGGCAGCGGCAAAAAGTCTGCCGCGAATTGGCGATTACAGTCGGGTGAACTTTGAGCGCATGACGGCGTTAAAGCCCGATCTGGTGATTGGCTGGGCGAGCGGCAACCGCGCTGCGGATATCTACAAGCTCAGGCAAATGGGTTTGGCCGTGCTATTGACCGACGCCCATCGCTTGACTGATGTAGCGCGGTTGTTGCGATTAGTTGGGCAAGCAACAGCGCATTCAGCCGAAGGCGAAGCCGCCGCCCGTGATTTTGAAAACCGGCTGGCCACGCTGCGCGCGCGATACGCACCGATGCCAATACGTCGCGTTTTTTACCAGATTTGGGATAAGCCCTTGATGACCGTAGGAGGCCGACACTGGATTAACGATGCCATCGCACTGTGCGGCGGCTCCAATATTTTTTCTGATCTGGAGGCGGTATCGCCTGTCGTGTCACTTGAGTCTGTTCTGGCGCGCGCCCCGGAAATAATTGTAACGGGCACGGATGCGCCGGATGTACGCGCGATCTGGCAGCGTTTTCCGCGTGTGCCTGCGGTGCAGCGCGGGGCATTGATCCGGATCAACGCTGATACGCTGCATCGTCCAGCCCCGCGCCTGATTGAAGGTGTAACTGCGCTGTGTCTGAAAATAGACGCCGCGCGCGGCAACGATTCCAAGCCTTAATCAGGCGCGATGATGACGCGGGCGTTCTGTCAACTTGCGGTTAGGGCAGTCAGCCTGCACACATTCGGCGTAAATTTGCAGTGAATGTTCGCGGATGACAAAGCCCCGTTCCTTGGCGATGCGGGTCTGGCGTTTTTCAATCTCGTCATCGACAAATTCTTCGACCTTGCCGCATTGCATACAGACCAGATGGTCGTGATGGTCGCCCTGGTCCAACTCAAATACGGCTTTGTCGCTGTCAAAATGGTGGCGGATTAATAATCCCGCCTGTTCGAACTGGGTCAATACCCGGTAAACCGTGGCCAGACCAACATCATGTCCTTCGTCGGACAGCAGCCGGTAGACATCTTCTGCGGTCATATGGCGTTTGCCCCCCTGCTCGAACAGGTCGAGAATTTTCAGGCGTGGTAGCGTGGCTTTGAGGCCAATATTCTTCAGGTCGGACGGATTGCTCAAGAGCGGCTCCAGGATGAGAACGCGAATGCGATATGATACGTTTTTTGCCAAGACCCAGTCACCCAGGTCAATCCGGTATGACACGAAATTATCTTATTCCCCTACTTGCTTTGAGCCTTTTAAGCGCTTGCTCCAGTGTCGATCTGGGCGGCATCGGCCCACACCGCATCGACGTGCAGCAGGGTAACGCGCTTGATCAGGAGAACGTCGCCAAACTCAAGCCGGGGCTGAACCGCGCGCAGGTGCGTTTCCTGCTCGGTACGCCGCTGGTGGTGGATCCCTTCCGCACCGACCGCTGGGATTATGTTTATACCTTCTACAAAGCGGGCAAGCTGGCCGAGCAAAAACGCATCACGCTGTTTTTTGACGGCGAGACGCTGAAGCGTATCGAAGGCGATGTGCCGCCCGAAGTGCGTGCCGCCAAAGCCGATGGGGCTGAACCTGCGGTGACGGTTACGACACCTGCTGAACCGTTGGCTTCAACACCGACATCGAGCGGCGCTGTTGCCCCGGTCGTTGCACAGTCCGCAGTGGACAAGCCTGTTCCTCAAGCCGTAGCAGCGGTTGCAGTCGTTGAAACGGCTGGCGCAAAGACGAACACACTGGCCGAGCCCAGCCCGAAGGCAGCCGTACCGGGCAGTGCTGTCAAGCTCGATAAACCGTCAAAGAAAAATAACAGCAGCACAGTCAAAATGTCGTCCCCAGGCAGGGCGAGCAGTATTGTGCCGCCCTTGCCCAGTCCGCCGACCTCATCCAGCCAGCCGGGCGCGCCTGTGTATGCCGACCCCAGACCCGCCAGCCAGTCGGGCATGCAAATCGAGGGCGACGTGAACCGGATTCAGCCGGATGTGATGCCGGTCTTTCCGGAAACTTCCAGCGCCAAGCCTGTGAGCGATGAGAGCGAGGCGGCAGTGTTGCTGGCGCTGAAATCCTGGGCCGAAGCCTGGTCAAAGCATGATGATGAAACCTACATCGCGGCCTATGCACCCAATTTTGTGCCTGCGGGCGGCGGCACGCGCGCCGACTGGGAAAAACGCCGCCGCCTGCTGTTTGGCCTGGCCAAAAACATCGAACTGAGGATCGAGTCGCCGACGGTTGAACTCGCATCGGACGGCAGTGCCCTAGTGACGCTAAACCAGTATTACCGCTCCGACAATTACCGCGATGCGGTGGTCAAGCAAATCACGCTGGTGCAGCAGGCAGGCCGGTGGTTGATTAGCGAAGAGCGCGTTGCGTCCATCCTGCGCCCGAAAAAACCATGAATATGCGTGTGGCGATTGCCGGTGTGTCCGGGCGGATGGGGCGTGCGCTGCTGGAAGCCGTTGCCGCTGATGCCGGTTGCACGCTTGCGGCGGCGATTGACCGCCCCGGCAGTCCGCTGCTTGGGCAGGATGCAGGCGTTGTCTACGGCGCCGTCTCGGGTATCAAAGTGAGCGGTACGCTGGAGGCTGACAGGGCTGCGCCAAATGGAACGGTGCAGGTGCTGATCGACTTCACGCGGCCAGAGGCAACGTTTGCCTACATGGACGTCTGTATCGCCGCCAAACTGCCGCTGGTGATTGGCACGACCGGTTTTGACGATGCGGGCCGCGTGCGCATCCAGGCGGCGGCACGGCATATCCCGATTGTGTTTGCGCCGAATATGAGCGTCGGCGTCAACCTGTTGTTGAAACTTGCCGAACTGGCCGCGCGGGTTCTGGACGACGGCTACGACATCGAAATCATCGAAGCGCACCACCGTCACAAAGTCGATGCGCCATCCGGAACGGCTTTGGGTCTGGGGCAGGCCGTGGCGCACGCTACCGGGCGCGATCTCGGCGCATGCGCGGTGTATGGCCGGGAAGGCGTGACCGGCGAACGCGATCCCAAAACCATCGGCTTTGCCACGGTGCGCGGCGGCGACATCGTCGGTGACCACACGCTGCTGTTTGCGGGCATAGGTGAACGCGTCGAGCTGACGCATAAAGCCAGCAGCCGCGCCACGTTTGCCCAGGGCGCGTTACGTGCCGCCAAATGGTTGCAAGGGCAGGCGCCGGGACTGTACGACATGCGCGATGTCCTCAATCTGAAATAGCCCGTCTGACTCATTTACCAAAAGCAATATCACCATGAACAAAGTCAAGGTTTACAGTACTGGTACTTGCCCGATCTGCGTCAAGGCCAAAGCTTTCCTCACCAAACGCGGCATTGGCTACGATGAAGTGCGCATCGATCTGGATCGCGATGCCATGCGGGAGTTTTCAGTCGCGACCTGCGGCGCGCGCACCGTGCCGCAAATCATGGTCGACGGCAAATGTGTCGGCGGGTTTACCGAATTGACCGAACTGCACATGGACGGCGGACTGGATCACCTGCTGCCCTGAGTCCTCACAGCAAGCCACGGCACGTCATAGGTCTTGCGTTATTTCATTCTGCGATTCGTTTCTCGATCCGGCGGTCGGGGATAAACCACATCGCTGCGACTAACACGTAGATTGCGATGGCAAACCGGGTATCTGCAAAGGATAGCGGTATGGCGATTGCGTACAGCACCACCGACGCGATGCCTTTGTAGTCCCGGCCTAATGCAATTGCCAGCGCGGAATCTTTTCCATGATGTGCGACCAGGCTGCGCGACAACACATAGTAAGCACAACCTGCCATCAACAGCACGCCACCATACAGCGCGACCGGCACGCCAGAGAAATGATTTTCACCCATCCAGCTTGTCACAAACGGGATGAGCGACAACCAGAACAGCAAGTGCAGATTGGCCCACAACACGCGGCCGTTGACCTTGTGTGCCGCGTGCAGCATGTGATGGTGGTTGTTCCAGTAAATGCCAACAAAAACAAAACTCAGCACATAGCTGAGGAACACCGGGATCAGGGGCGCCAAGGTGTCCAGTCCGGTGCCATGAGGGACTTTTAATTCCAGCACCATGATGGTGATGATAATGGCGATGACGCCATCGCTGAATGCTTCCAGCCGTGTTTTTCCCATGTCCATACTCCCTTTTTAGCCGGTCTGATCCTGCCTGAACGGCCCTTCCAGTTCGTTGATGTAGTGGCTGATCGCGGCTTCTTCGCGTTCCAGAAAACGGTCGACCGCAGTACGGAATTCTTCGTTTTCCAGCCAGTGATACGAATGCGTTTGCGCTGGCGTAAGGCCGCGTGCCAGCTTGTGTTCGCCCTGCGCACCGCCTTCAAAAACATCAAGACCGTGCTGGATCGCGTATTCGATTCCTTGGTAATAACAGGTTTCGAAATGCAGGCCTGGCACATATTCCAGCGCCCCCCAGTGCCGCCCATACAAGCGCGATCCGTCCATCAGATTGAAGGAACACGCGACCGGAATGCCGCCGCGTTCGGCAATGATCAGCAACATGCTCCCGGCTTGGGTGGCGCGCAGCTGGTCGAAAAAAGCGCGATTCAGATGCGGCTCGGAGCGGTGGCGTTCATAGGTGTCGGCATAGCAGCGGTCGAAAAAATCCCAGTCAGCCGAAGTGCTTTCGGCGCCGTTGACCCAGCGAAAGCGGATGCCGAGGGTTTCGAGCTTGTGCCGTTCCTGGCGGATTCTTTTGCGCTTGTCATGCGTCATCGCGGCCAGAAAATCATCAAAGCTCGTATAGCCAGCATTATTCCAGTGGTACTGAAACCCGGTGCGATGCAGCAGGTTCATGCCGGGCTGGCTCAAAATCGCTTGATCGGGTGCGGTCGGGAACAGGCTGTGAAAAGAAGAAAACCCAAGCTCGCACGTCAGTTGCAAAGCGGCTTCGACCAGCGCTATTTTGTCGGCATCGTTTTGCGCCAGCAGGCGCGGGCCGGGAACGGGCGAGAAGGGCACGCAGTTCACCAGCTTGGGGTAATACGGCAAGCCGTGACGACGGTAGGCATCGGCCCAGGCGAAATCGAATACGAATTCCCCCCAGGAGTGGTGTTTGACATAGAGCGGCATCGCCGCCTTCAGCTGTCCACCACGAAACAGTCCAAGATGAATAGGCTCCCAGCCGATGTCCTTGCCGACGCAGCCGCTTGTTTCCAGCGCATTCAGAAACGAGTGTCGCAGCAAGGCTGATCCGCCTGTCAGCGCGTTCCATTCGGCTTCGGCAAAGCCTGTCATCTGCGGCACGATTCGAATCTCGGCACGAATCACTGCTTCCGTATCGCCGGGCTTTCCTTCAAAATGTGCGTTTTCCGTGCTGTGCATTGCTATGAACCTGCATGAATTTCAAGCGAAGCAACTGCTTCGCGCGCATCACATCAATACGCCTCGCGGCATTGTAGCGGCCAGCGCGGACGCGGCGATACAGGCAGCATCCGAATTGGGCGGCAGCGCCTGGGTGGTGAAAGCGCAAATCCACGCCGGTGGACGCGGTAAGGTGGGCGGCGTCAAAGTGGTGAAATCGCTCGACGCCGTGCGCGAGCTGGCCGACGCGCTGTTGGGCAAACCGCTCGTCACCAACCAGAATGCGCCCGACGGCCAGCCAGTGAATCAGGTGCTGGTGGAAGAAACCCTGTCGATTGCGCGCGAACTGTATTTGTCGCTGCTGGTGGACCGCGAAACCGAGCGCGTCGCGATTGTCGCCTCTGCGGCCGGCGGCATGGACATCGAAGAAGTCGCCCACACCACCCCAGAAAAAGTGCTTACCGAAATCTGCGATCCGCTGCTGGGCGTGCAGGATTTTCAGTGCCGCGCGCTGGCGTTTGCGCTGGAGCTCACGGGCGAGGCGTACAAGGATTTTTGCAAACTGCTGCCCGCGCTGTATCGGGTGTTCATCGCCAACGATTTGAGCCTGCTCGAAATCAACCCGCTGATCGTCACCACCGACAACTGCGTGATGCCGCTCGACTGCAAAATGAGCGTGGACGACAGCGCGCTGGTTCGCCACAAAGCTTTGAGTGAACTGCGCGACGACAGCCAGATCGATGCCAAAGAAGCCGCCGCCAACGCGGCCAATGTCAACTACGTCGCGCTCACCGGCACCATCGGCTGCATGGTCAACGGTGCCGGGCTGGCGATGGCGACGATGGACTTGATTCAACTGGAAGGCGGCACGCCCGCGAATTTTCTCGATGTCGGCGGTGGTGCCACGCCCGAAACCGTCGCGCAGGGCTTCAAAATTATCCTGCTCGACCCCAAGGTGCGCGCGGTGCTGATTAACATCTTCGGCGGCATCGTCCGCTGCGACGTCATCGCGCAGGGCATCATCCAGGCGGTGAAAGAAGTTGGCGTGGCCGTGCCTGTGGTGGTGCGGCTGGAAGGCACCAACGCCGAACTTGGCCGCAAACTGCTGGCCGAATCCGGGCTGGCGATTCTGGCGGCGGAAAGCCTCACCCATGCGGCGAAACTGGCTGTGGAAAAATCGATTTAACGAAATAAGCTTTTTATGACACCACGTATCCACCTTATTGAACATCTTGGGCATATGAAAATGCTCGACAAAGAAAAATTCGAATGGGAAAGCGGCTGGTGGAAGCTTTCCTCCGACATGGCTGAAAAATTAGTTGGCGGAGAGATTTATTTCCATAAGGCGCAAGCAAAACCATCTTACTTTGGCGGGCTTGTTCTGAGCTACAGGGTAGAGACTGAAGGCGAATGGCCTGGCAGGATTGTGTTTCGCTTTCGTGCAGGACAAGAATTCAAGGGCGTTGATGCGGGTACACGCGGTTGGGGTATGGAGAAAAAAATTGTTATCTGAGTTTGTTTACTGTGGGGCCGACCAATGAGCATCCTCATCGATAAAAACACCCGCGTCATTTGCCAGGGGTTCACCGGCAAGCAGGGCACGTTCCATTCCGAACAGGCCATTGCCTATGGCACCAAAATGGTCGGCGGCGTCACCCCCGGCAAGGGCGGCCAGATGCATCTTGATCTGCCGGTCTTCAACACCGTGCGCGATGCCGTGCGGCAGACTGGCTCGAATGCGACCATGATCTACGTGCCAGCAGCTTTTGCGGCGGACTCGATTCTGGAAGCCGCAGACGCCGGGATCGAAGTCATCGTCTGCATCACCGAAGGCATCCCGGTGCTGGACATGCTCAACGTCAAAGCCGCGTTGCGCGCCAACGGCGCAAAACTCATCGGCCCCAACTGCCCCGGCATCATCACCTCCGGCGAATGCAAAATCGGCATCATGCCCGGCGTGATTCATCAGCGCGGCAAAATCGGCATCGTCTCGCGCTCCGGCACGCTGACTTATGAAGCGGTGCATCAAACCACCCAACTCGGCTTGGGTCAGTCCACCTGCGTCGGCATCGGCGGCGACCCGATCAAGGGGCTGGACTTCATCGACTGCCTCGCACTGTTCGAAGCCGACCCGCAAACCGAAGCAGTCATCATGGTCGGCGAAATCGGCGGTTCGCGCGAAGAAGAAGCCGCCGAATTCATTCGCAGCAACATGAAAAAACCCGTCGCCGCCTACATCGCCGGCCGCACCGCGCCAAAAGGCAAACGTATGGGGCACGCGGGGGCGATCATCGCGGGCGGTTCCGGCACAGCTGACGCAAAAATCCGCGCGCTGGAAGCGGCGGGGGTCGTGGTGGCGCAGAGTCCGGCGGGCTTGGGTGAGGCGGTGCAGGCTGCCCTGGTCGGACGTTAGGCATGTATCTCCCGGAACATTTCAAAGAAGACAATCCTGAGCGCATAGCGGCGCTTGTCCGGGACAACGCATTCGGAATGCTGGTCAGCGCGCCGCAAGGCCAGCCTTACGTTAGCCATTTGCCGTTCCTGTTTGAACCGTTGTCCGGTACACACGGGAAATTGCTGGGGCACATGGCGCGGGCGAATCCGCACTGGGAAATTTTGGCATCGGGTGTGGAAGTCCTGGTGGTTTTTAATGGTCCTCACGCTTACGTTTCACCTTCCTGGTACACCTCGCCTGGCGTTCCAACCTGGAATTACGCAGTGGTGCATTTGCGCGGCAAACCTCGACTGATCGAAATCGAAACTGCGCTTGAAGCTTTGCTGGAACGGCAAACGCAGGTTTACGAACAGCACCAGCTCGTGCCGTGGAAACCCGACCTCGCAGGTGAACGGCGCACCAAGCTGCTTGGCATGATTGTTGGCTTCGAGATTGAGGTCACGGACATACAGGCCAAATTCAAACTGAGTCAGAACCGTTCCGAGGAAGACCGTTTGCGCGTGATTGCAGAACTGGAGAATTCAACGAACTCCCTGGAGGTGTCTGTTGCGAAACTTATGTCCTGAATTTGCATGGCGGTTATTTTCCTGCTGAAGGAGGGTAAATGAGGCGAAGCGTGCAGGGTTTATGGCAAGCTAATGTCTATGCTGTTTCCATATCGGGAGGCCACTATGAATATCCAGCTTGAAATCATCGAAGCAGAAGTCCTGAAGCTGCCGCCGTCAGATCGCTCGCACTTGTTGGAGCGACTGGTTGCCAGTCTTGAGGTTGATCCTGAGGTGGAAGCAGCCTGGGCGCGCGAGGCGGATCGCAGGGAAGCGGCGCTTGCGGCGGGCGAGGTGACTGAGGTTTCCGGAGTGGATGCCATCAAGCGTTTGCGGGCGAGGCTCGATCAGTGAGGTTTTCGCTTCATGCCGAAGCTGAGCAGGATATTTCGGATGTGATGGATTTTTATGCAGCACACGCTGGGTACGCTGTTGCAAAACGGTTTCTTGACGAGTTCGAGCGCGCTGTCCGAATTCTGCTTGAGCATCCGGATATCGGAACGCCCATTGCCAAAGGGCGTCGGGTGTTTCCAGTAAGGGTGTTTCCTTACTCGGTAGTATATCGAAAGCTTGAGTCGGGAATTCGTATTCTGATTGTGCGGCATCAGCACAGAAAACCGGGATTTGGCAGCGGACGACGGTAAGGTCGCAGACGCGCACACGATAAACGCATCCATGAAACTCGCCCTAGCCCAACTCAACCTCACCGTCGGCGACATCGCGGGCAACGCCGATCGCTTGCTCGCCGCTGCGCGCGAAGCGTCTGCGGCAGGCGCGGCCTTGTTGCTTACACCCGAAATGTCGATCTGCGGTTATCCCGCTGAAGACCTGGTGTTGCGGGTGGATTTTTGCGATGCCTGTGAGCGCGCGCTGAATGCGCTGGCGCAGGCCGCGCCGCCGGAGTTGGTGTTAATCGTGGGCTACCCCGAGCGCATCGGGCAAGATTTGTTCAATGCCGCTGCGCTGCTGCGCAACGGCCAGGTTGAGGTGGTTTACCGCAAACATCATCTGCCGAACCATTCTGTTTTTGACGAGAAACGCATTTTCACGTCGGGCGATGCGGCCTGCGTATTTGAATGCGGCGGCCTGCGCTTTGGCCTCAATATCTGCGGTGACATCTGGGAGCCGGGCCCGGCGGCGTGGGCTGCAAAGGCTGGCGCGCAATGCTTGCTGGTGCCGAATGCCTCGCCGTATCATCTGAACAAACAGGCGGCGCGTTATCGTGTGGCTGAGGCGCGAGTCGCGGAGGCGGGGCTGCCGATTATTTACGCCAATCTGGTTGGCGGGCAGGATGAACTGGTGTTTGATGGCGCCTCGTTTGCGATGAACTCATCCGGGCAAATCACGGTGCAGCTTCCGGCCTGGCAGGCGGGTTTGTTTTATCTTGAGCTTGATCGCAATGGCCACGTGTCCGGGCAAACCCACGCCCCGCAAAGCGAAGAAGCCAATGTCTACGCCGCGCTGACGCTTGCGGTGCGCGACTACGCCACCAAGAACGGCTTCAAGGGCGTGCATCTCGGCTTGTCCGGCGGGATCGATTCGGCGTTGACGATGGCGATTGCGGTCGATGCGCTCGGCGCGGATCAAGTCCATGCGGTGATGATGCCGTCCGACTTTACCGCCAGCATCAGCGTGGAAGATTCGCGCGACATGGTGCAGCGTCTTGGCGTGCGCTATTCCGAGATTGCGATCAAGCCGGTTTACGATGCGTTTGTTGCCCAGCTTGCGGGCGAGTTTGCCGGGCTGCCGTTTGATACCGCCGAAGAAAATCTGCAAGCACGCACGCGCGGCACTTTGCTGATGGCGCTGTCCAACAAGTTTGGCTCGCTGGTGCTGACCACCGGCAACAAGAGCGAAATGGCGACCGGCTACGCCACGCTGTACGGCGACATGGCGGGCGGGTTTGCGGTGTTAAAGGACGTGCCCAAGACCCTGGTGTACCGGCTGGCAAATTACCGCAACAGCCTGTCGGCGCCGGGCGGAATTCAAGCGATCCCGCAGCGCATCATCGACCGCCCGCCCTCGGCCGAGCTGCGCCCTGACCAAACCGACCAGGACAGCCTGCCGCCGTATGACGAGCTGGACGCGATTCTGGCGGCTTATGTGGAGCGCGATTGCTCGCTGGCCGAAATCGTCGCCATGGGCTACGCGCCGGACACCGTCGCGCGCGTGATGCGGCTGGTAGACCGCGCGGAATACAAACGCCGCCAGGCCCCGCCCGGCCCCAGAATTACCGCGCGTAATTTTGGCAAAGACCGGCGTTATCCCATAACATGCAAATATCGACCCGAAGGAGTAGTGCCATGAAAAAAATCGAAGCCATCATCAAACCGTTCAAGCTCGACGAAGTACGCGAAGCCCTGTCCGAAATCGGTGTGACCGGTTTAACCGTCACCGAAGTCAAAGGCTTTGGTCGGCAAAAAGGCCACACCGAACTGTATCGCGGCGCGGAATACGTGGTGGACTTTTTACCCAAGGTCAAACTCGAAATCGTCGTCGCCGACAGCCTGCTGGAACGCGCAATGGAAGCCATCGTCACCGCCGCCCGTACCGGCAAGATTGGCGACGGCAAGATTTTTGTCAGCACGGTAGAGCAAGTGGTGCGGATACGGACGGGGGAGAGCGGGGAGGCGGCGATTTAAGGGCGAAAAAACGATCAGAAAGCAGCGTCAGCAAAATTCAGCCAAATAAATCCACCCCGTCGCGCGCTAGCAAGGCGGTGCCATACGCGGCCTCGGTATGTGTGGCGGGGGCTACTGGCACGCCCAGCAAGCGTTGTCTTATCTGTGTCCAAGCCGCATTCTGGGCGCCACCTCCTGCACTCAGAACCTGCATTGGGACGTTGGCGCCGTGTTCGGCCAGCAGTTTGTAGCCTTGTGCTTCTATCCGCGCCAGGCTTTCGAGCAGGCCATGCAAAAACCCGGTATCGCTTTCCGGGCGCGGGGTCAGGCGCGGCACGAGGTACGGGTCGTTGATCGGGAAACGTTCGCCGGGTCGGGGCAGGGGGGTGTAATTGAGTGGGCTGGCAATGGCGGGGTCGATGGCGGCGCTGAGCGTGGCTAATTGCCGGTCATCAAAAAACTGCCGCAGCACCGCTCCGCCCGCATTGGATGCGCCGCCCGCGAGCCAGCGCTGGCCGAACCAGTGGCTGTACACGCCGTGTTCGACTGACTCGACACGGGTGTCGGACAGTAACTTCAAGACCAGCGTACTGCCGAGTGAGGTGACCGCCTGCCCGCTCTGCGTAGCGCCCGAGGCTAGAAATGCGGCAATCGAATCGGTAGTGCCAGCGCGCACCACGCAGGCAGGATTGATACCCAGATAACGCGAACGTGGGCGCGAAACAGTCGCCAGCACCGAACCCGGCATCACTGGCTGCGGCAGATAAGCAGCGTCGGCCAGATGATCGACCCAGGATGGCCATTTCAGATCATCCAGATCGAGTCCCATTTTCAGCGCGTTGTGATAGTCGGTTTGACCTGGCTGTTCGGTCAGCAGCCCCGACAGCCAGTCGGCCTGATTCAGATATAGCCGCGCACCGGTAAAACCAAGGCGCTTTTTAAGCCAGAGTATTTTGGACAGGCCGGAGGTGACGGCAGCTGCGGGATGTCCTGCGGGCGCGATGCGTTGAATCTGCATTGCCTCGGCAACGGCGCGATCATCGTTATACAACAAGGGCGGATGACGCGAACTTAATGTTTCGTCACAGGCTAGTATCGTGCCGGAGGTGCCGTCGATGGTAATGGCGCTGAGTTGCGTGCGGATCGCGGGCGGCAAGGCCGCGAGCAAATCCCATAGCGCATCACGCCAGATGTCGGCACGCTCAAATTCGTCAAGCTGGCCAAAGTCACGCGCGTCATCTGCGATTACGTTGCCATCAGCGTCGATGACTTGCGCACGCGCACCTGATGTGCCGAAATCAATTCCCAAAAATAACAATGGCTTACCCGCGAGTGTTCGGCTGATGGTCGAATCCTGTCAGGTCTACGCGCGGCGACGCTTTCCAGCCTTTTTTGCAATGTTCGGCGACGACGTTAGTGAAGATGCCGCCGCGCACATAGAACTTGGCCGTCAGACGTATGAAGCGCGGCTTGGTCGCTTTGATCAAATCATCGAGGATGCGGTTGGTGACATCTTCGTGAAAATGACCTTCTTCGCGAAATCCCCAGATATAGAGCTTCAGGCTTTTCAGCTCGACACAGGTTTTGTCAGGAATGTAATCGAGATAAATTGTGGCGAAATCCGGCTGACCGGTCTTGGGACAAAGACATGTGAATTCAGGGATTTCCATGTGGATATGAAAATCCCGCTCAGGTTTTGGGTTGGGGAAGGTCTCAAGGATTTTGATGGCGGTGGAAGGCATGGCGGGGGCTCGGTGTAGAATGTGCAAAAAAACAAGAAGGCAACAAAACGGCAAGCCTTCGAAGACACCATTATAAAAGCTTAGGTCCCTTCTCTTGCGCCTGACCCACATCAAACTTGCCGGATTTAAAAGTTTTGTTGATCCAACGGTCATCCCGGTTCCTGCGCAACTCACTGGCGTAGTCGGGCCGAACGGCTGTGGCAAATCCAATGTCATCGATGCCGTACGCTGGGTGTTGGGCGAGTCGTCAGCCAAAAATCTGCGCGGCGAATCGATGCAGGACGTGATTTTCAACGGCTCCAGCACGCGCAAACCGGCCTCGCGCGCCTCGGTTGAGCTGGCGTTCAACAATGAATTGGGGCGTGCTGCCGGTCAGTGGTCGCAATACGCCGAAATCTCGGTCAAGCGGGTGCTCGAACGCAACGGCGATTCGACTTACTCCATCAATAACATGCGCGTTCGGCGACGCGACGT
>JBEBIZ010000057.1:0-1915 GCA_040080135.1 Thiobacillaceae bacterium | reverse complement strand
GGCTATCACGGCGAAACCGTCGGCGCGCTGTCGGTGACGGATATTCCCTTGTTCAAATCCACCTACGCACCCCTGCTGCGTCACACGGTGCAAGTGCCCACGCCGGACGCGCGGCTGGCTGAGGCGGGAGAGTCCGCCGAGGCCTTCGCCCTGCGCTGTGCTGCCGCGCTGGAAGCCTATCTGGCCGAACACGCCGCGCGTACCGCCGCTTTTATCATCGAACCGCTGGTGCAGGGCGCGGCGGGGATGGCGATGTATCACCCGGTGTATCTGACCCGTGCGCGCGCGCTGTGCAATCAATACGGCGTTCACTTGATCGCCGACGAAATCGCCGTCGGTTTCGGGCGCACCGGGACGATGTTTGCCTGCGAACAGGCGGAGGTCAAACCCGATTTAATCTGCCTGTCCAAAGGGATCACTGGCGGCTACCTGCCGCTGTCAGCCGTGCTGACTACCGATGAAATCTATGCGGCGTTTTATGGTGATGACACCGCGCGCGGCTTTTTGCACTCACATTCGTATACCGGCAATCCGCTCGCTTGCCGGGCTGCGCTGGCGGTACTGGACATTTTTGAGTCGGATCGCGTCATTGCCACGAACCGCGAGAAGTCGGCCACATTCACGAGGATTCTGGAGGAAGTGTCCACGCACCGGCGGGTGCGGGATTTTCGCCATCTCGGCATGATCTGGGCGTTTGACGTGGCCTCCCCCATCCCCGGTTTTTCGGAGCGCTTTCATCAGGCTGCACGGCGTCGGAACGCGTTCATTCGCCCCATCGCCAACACGGTGTACCTGATGCCGCCTTACGTGACCGATGAAGCCGACATGCAATTACTGGCTGATGTATTGCTCGGTTGTCTGGATGATCCGGCGCTTTAGTGCCCAGCCGCGCCGATACCTGTTTGACGCAATAATTCGCGCACATATTTCACCGGAATGGCATAGCTGATCCCGCTCGGCGCAGTCAGCGCCGTTTCCTTGGCGCCTTTGATGAAGACCGAATTCACCACGCCCAGCACCTCGCCGGTGTCCGGATTCCATACCGGGCTGCCGCTGTTGCCGGGGTAGGCGATGGCGTCGAGTTCAAACACCTCATACGGTTCGTTCGCTTGCTTGAGCGCGCGGACATTGAGTTGGGCCGCCGCTGCCACCGGCGTGTAAATGGGGATGATGGCGGCGAGTCCGGCGCGGTGGGTGGAGGGGTTGAGCCCCAGCGCCGATCCTATCGGGTAGCCGGTGAAATACAGCTGCGAACCTTCGCGCACCGTATCGGCCTCGGCCAGCTTGAGTGCAGGCAAGGCGTCGCCGTCGATCTTCAGCATAATCAGATCGTGCTCTTTATCCCGCGCAACAATGCCCGCATTTCGCACCGTGACCTGCCGGTCGCGCCCGGTCAGCACCACCCAGGTTTCGTTCTTCTCGCTGTCCAGCTCGTTTTTGAAAACATGCGCGCACGACACCACGTGGCGGCCATCGCCGACCACAAAACCTGTCCCCGTCAGGCTGGCGCGCGGGCTGCGCGTGGGAAGGTAGGTGCCGACGCCGACCACACCGGGTTTAACCCTCAGCAAGGTATCGGCGACATCGGCTTGTGCGGCTGATGCAAGCCCCAAAACACCGACAAATATCGTCGCCAGCCAATTGGCGCGATGCTTGCTGCCATGCCTGCTGGTAGTGCTGGTACAGGCAGATAAATAAGCGCGCCATCCGGCGAACAGGCATCGCTGCGGCATGATTGGATACAATCTGTTCAGCATGGACACAATTTTATTCATAAGGGAATCCACAATGAGCGTTGTTGCAGTCGTAGGCTTGGGGTACGTCGGCCTGCCGTTGGCAGTTGAGTTTGGCAAAAAAGTGACGACCATCGGCTATGACCTTTCCGTTGAAAAAATCGAGGCTTACCGCCAGTTTT
>JBEBIZ010000039.1:0-9202 GCA_040080135.1 Thiobacillaceae bacterium | reverse complement strand
CTTCTCTCGTCTGCTTCCTTGCGTCGTCTTTTTCCATGCGCAATGTGACTCATATCTCGCCTTAAAGTTCACGGATAATTCGTGCCGAATCTATAGATACATGGCAGAAGACTTGGTCATTTTATGAATATGCACGCGTCCTCGCGTTCATCAGACAAATTCATAAAACACCAAATTACGTTTAGACTGGCCTTTTTATCAGCCCAGCCCATCATGAAACTCATTGCCCTGCTCTTCATTTTTTTCATCCTGGTCAGCCTCGGCAGCGCACTATATTATCTGCTGAAAGATCAAGGGAAATCTGATCGCGTAGTAAAAGCGCTCACCGTTCGGGTCGCACTGTCCATGGTGCTATTCCTGTCGCTTATGGCAAGCTATTATTTTGGATGGATACCACAGACAGGTTTGCGATAGCAGCATTACCGCATTAAACGAAAAGCCGCTACTCGCGGCTTTTCGTTTACCTTCTGCCGCGCCTAAGCGCGGCTTTTTTTGGCTACCTGACAATCAAATCAGCCAGTACACCACAATAAACAGAATCACCCACACCACGTCCACAAAGTGCCAGTACCAGGACACCGCTTCAAACGCAAAGTGATGATCGGCGGTGAAATGCCCAGCCATGGAGCGGAACAGCATCACGATCAGCATCGTCGTTCCCACCAGTACATGGAAACCATGGAAGCCCGTAAGCATGAAAAAAGTCGCGCCATACACCCCCGAACCCAAGGTCAGACCCATTTCAGTGTAGGCATGATGATATTCAAATACCTGCAATGCCAAGAACACAATACCCAAGGTCACTGTTGCCGCCAAACCCATGATCAATTGGCCACGGTTACTCTTTTTCAATGCCCAATGCGCCCACGTGATGGTCACGCCCGAACTGAGCAGCAGCAAGGTGTTGATCGCCGGAATACCCCACGCTCCCATCGGCGTGAGCTGATACCCGTCCTGTGCGAGGCCGGGGCCTGCAGACGGCCAGCCACCTTTAAAACCCTGCCATAGCTGGTTCATGGTTTCACCTTCAGCGAGGCCAGGAACGGACAGCACGCGGGTATAAAACAAAGCACCAAAAAATGCCGCAAAAAACATAACTTCAGAAAAAATGAACCAGCTCATCGACCAGCGATAAGAGGAATCAACCTGCTTGTTGAATTTTCCTGCTTCGCTATCGCGGATGACCTCACCGAACCAGCCAAACATCATGAAGAACATGATCGCCAGCCCCGCCATCAGCACCCAGCTACCATGATCGATTTCGCGCATTGTCATGACGCCGCCGATGGCCATCACCATCAAGGCCAGTGAACCCACAATAGGCCAGTACGATGGTTCAGGCAGGTAATATTTATCTGTGTGTGCCGCGCTCATGATCTCTCCTTTTTCTCGTTTGCAGATAACTTGCTTGTTACAAAAATCGCATTGCCACATAAACAACCAGCAACATGGTCGAAACAAATACAGCCGCACCAATCAACCCGGCAATAATGACTTGTACCGGCTTAAGGCTTGCGGCATCGGCATCGTAATCACGCCGCTTGCGTATCCCGAAGAAACTCCAGAACACAGCCAACGCCGCCTGGAAATGGCTGCCCGGCTTAGCCATGATTACGTGAGCCTGCACTTAACGCCTTTTGATCCAGGTTGAAAAAAGTGTATGACAACGTCACCGTGTTCAATTCTTTTTCGATCGAAGGATCCAGCACAAACAACACCGGCATCCGACGCCGCTCACCCGCCGCCATAGTTTGCGGCTTGAAGCAGAAACACTCGATCTTCTTGAAATACTGCCCGGCACGAGCCGGGCCATAGCTCGGGATGGCCTGCCCGACAATCGCCTTCTGGCTGTTATTGACCACTTCGTATTCCACCTGAATCAGCTGCCCGGGATGCACCTTGATCGTTCTTTGCAATGGTCGAAACTGCCAGGCAAGGTTCTCGTTGGTATTCGCATCAAACTCGATATTGACCCAACGTGCGGTGTCCACCTGCGTGTTTTTCACCAGCACTTGTTCATCACCCGAGTTAAGACCCGTTGCTTCGCAAATTTTGTAATAAAACGGAACCATCGCAAAACCAAACCCAAACATGCCCAAAGCGACAACAAGCAGCTTGGCAAGCGTCCGGCTATTACCAATGGCCACCATCAATGCAGCCCGCTAAATACGGTAAATAGAAACAACCCCAATGCCAGCACGCCCAGAATCACTGCTGTCCGGTATTTTTTGAAATTGTTTGCTGTCATGTATTCAGACCGAGCCGACTCACGCCGACTCGTTTCCAGGCTTGAAAAACGGATTATTTAACAACCGGAGCCGTCTCGAAGGTGTGATATGGCGCAGGTGACGGCACGGTCCACTCCAGACCCTCTGCACCCTCCCAAACCTGATTAGTCGCTTTTTGCCCACCCTTGATCGACTTCATAATGACCACCACGAACAGCAACTGACTAAAGCCGAAGATAAAGGCACCCAGGGTTGCTATCTGGTTGAACTCGGTGAATTGCAATGCGTAATCTGGAATACGGCGCGGCATGCCCGCCAGCCCCAGGAAGTGCATCGGGAAGAACAGAATATTCATGCCAATTGCCGACAGCCAGAAATGCCACTTGCCCAGCGTCTCGTCGTACATATGGCCGGTCCATTTTGGCAACCAGTAATACACACCAGCAAAAATCGAGAACAGTGCACCGGACACCAGCACATAGTGGAAATGCGCCACCACGTAGTAAGTATCCTGCAACTGGATATCAACTGGCGCCACCGCCAACACCAGACCAGAGAATCCGCCAATGGTGAACAGGCAAACGAAGGCAATCGCGAACAACATCGGAGTCTCGAACGTCATCGAGCCTTTCCACATGGTGGCCACCCAGTTGAACACCTTGACCCCAGTGGGTACGGCGATCAGCATGGTGGAAAACATGAAGAATAATTGTCCCGTCACTGGCATCCCCACCGCAAACATGTGGTGCGCCCAGACGATGAAAGACAGCACTGCAATCGACGAGGTCGCGTACACCATCGATGCATAACCAAACAAAGGCTTGCGAGCAAAGGTCGGGATGATCTGCGAAATAATGCCGAATGCAGGCAGAATCAGGATGTACACCTCAGGATGGCCGAAGAACCAGAAAATATGCTGGAACATCACCGGATCGCCACCGCCAGCCGCGTTAAAGAAGTGCGTACCGAAGTTGCGGTCAGTCAGCAGCATGGTCACCGCACCTGCCAGCACCGGCATGGTGGCGATCAGCAGATACGCCGTAATCAGCCAGGTCCACACAAACAGCGGCATCTTCATCATGGTCAGGCCAGGGGCGCGCATATTGAGGATGGTGGTGATAATGTTGATCGAACCCATGATGGACGACAAGCCCATGATGTGAACTGCCAGAATCGTCAGGTCATAAGAAATACCGCCTTGGATAAACAGCGGCGGGTACATTGTCCAGCCACCCGCCACAGCGCCGCCGGGCAGGAAAAATGAACCCAGCAGGAAAATCGCTGCGACCGGCAACAGCCAGAAGCTCCAGTTATTCATGCGCGGGAACGCCATGTCCGGCGCACCGATCATCAAAGGCACCTGCCAGTTTGCAAAGCCCGTGAAGGCCGGCATGATCGCACCGAAAATCATGATCAGCCCGTGCATCGTAGTGAGCTGATTAAAGAAGTCAGGGTTGGTAAGTTGCAAACCAGGCTGGAACAGCTCGGCGCGAATCAGCAACGCCATCGTGCCCGCTGAAAACAGCATAATCAGCGCAAACATCAGATACATCGTGCCGATGTCTTTATGGTTAGTGGTTTTAACCCAGCGCATCAAGCCTGTAGGGTGATGATGGCCGTGATCGTGGTCGTGGGCGTGTGCCGCGTCAGACATTTTCGTTCTCCTAATCGCTTAAATTATTGTGGGGCAGCCGGGGCGGCGGCAACGGTAGCTTCTGTGCCGCCTTTCAATGCGGCAACTTGTGCCGCTTGAGCCATATCGCCCATCTTGTTGCCCCAGGCATTGCGCTGATACGTCACCACCGCAGCAATATCCGCATCCGACAATTGCTTGCCGAAAGCCACCATTGCGGTACCCGTGCGGCCATTCAGCACAGTTTTGATGTGATCCTCAATCGGCCCCGTCGCCACTTTGGAGCCATTGATCGCCGGGAACGCGCCGGGAATGCCCATGCCATTTGCCTGGTGGCAGGCAGCACAATTGGCAGAATAGACTTTCTCGCCGCGCTCATGCATTTCCGCCAGCGTAAACGTTTTGCCGTTGTCGGCTGATGCCGTTTGCGCAGCGCCTTTCTGCAACGCAACCCAGGCTGCGTAATCCGCCTCGCTCACCACCTTGACAACGATAGGCATAAAGCCGTGATCCTTGCCGCACAATTCCGCGCACTGACCGCGATACGTCCCGATACGATCAGCTTTGAACCAGCTATCCCGAACAAAACCCGGAATACCATCCTGCTTGACGGCAAATGCCGGCATCCACCAGGAATGGATCACATCGTTCGCGGTGATCAGCAGACGAACCCGCTTGCCAACCGGAACCACAACAGGATTATCAACTTCAAGCAAATAGGTTCCATCCTTGGCTGCCAGATTATCAACCTGGTCGCGCGGCGTTTTCAGCATGCTGTAAAAGCTGATTCCGTCCTGCAAATAGTCGTAACCCCATTTCCACTGATAACCCGTGACTTTAATTGTCATGTCCGGGCTGGATGTGTCCTTCATGTCGATCACCACCTTGGCGGCGGGATACGCCATACCCATCAGGATGACAAACGGAATCACGGTCCAGACAACTTCGACCGTGGTGTTTTCGTGAAAGTGAGCCGCCTTATGGCCTTTGGATTTGCGGTGCGCGAACAGCGAGTAAAACATCGTGCCAAACACCACAATGAAAATACCCAGACACACCAACATAATCATATTGTGCAGGTGATACACATCGCTCGCCACTTTGCTGGCTGGCGCTTGCAGGTTGATCCCGTATTCCGCCCAGACCGAACCACTCATCGCCAGGCCTGCGAGCGCTGCACTCCATCGTTGCAAAACAGTCTGCTTCATAGCTTCCCCATCCTCATCTCACTTAATTATCAATTTTCTTTAAATCGGCCTGCGCGACAACTTTGCCCGCACCGCTTCAGCTAATTTCAGCCGACCCTGATCACTCAAAAAGCGACCCAGTTCAGTCGTTTCACCGCTCGAACGCAAACAAAATCGACAACGGCTTTCGGCCTGCTCACAACTGGACTCCACGCTCGTCCAAAGTGTATTCAAATCCCGGTGATAGGTTTTACCTGCCTCACGCCACTCCAGACACAAACAGTCGCCCCGGATGGTGATCGACTCATAATCTCCATCATGTTCGCGCAAACTATCGAACGCCCATGCCAGCAAGCCAATCTCAAAACCGGCAAACGGCAACATCAACCAATAACCCAGCGCTGCAAAAAAAACCGCGATTCCCATGCAGGGGAGCGCCACACCCCAGAACACCCAGCGCTGCTGAACAGGACTGAGCGAGCGGTTGGGACGCGAGAAAAAATCATAATCCCCCGTGCCCTGAACTGCATTGCTCAAGCCCAGAATTTCCCTGTCAGAACCCCGCATGTCCATGTCCAAAACCTAACGGATGTGGCAATTTGACGCGGACAATAACACGCCGCCCCCCGCATGGGCAATGCGGGGGGCGGCATTTGTCGGTATTAAGTATTTGATTAAATTATTGAGTCTTTTTATTGAGCTTTATTCTAATTTACTAATTTACAAGCGGAGGTAAGGCATCCAGGACAAGCCACGAACATTCCGGGAGTGACGAGTGTGGCTGGATATTCGGCATAACGCCCAGACACACGACGCCGAGTCTTGCCTGCAAAGCAGCAATATTTTCATTTAGCGCAGGCATCGCCGGGTCAAGCACATTCGCCACCCAACCCGTCCATACCAGACCGCGACGTTCAATCGCCTCAGCCGTAAGCAACGCATGGCTTAGGCACCCGAGGCGCATTCCTACTACCATCACCACCGGCAAGCCCAGCGCCACTGCCAGATCAGCCGTATCAACATCCCGACCGAGCGGCACACGAAATCCGCCCACGCTTTCGACGACCACAACGTCAGCGGTTCGGGACAACGCATCGCAAGCAGCCACAATCGTCGGGATATCGATCACCACGCCGGTTTGCATGGCAGCAATATGCGGCGCAATGGGTGCCACAAAACCATACGGGTTCACCAGCCTGGGCTCGGCCTGAACATTCGAAGCTTCCGCTAAGGCCGCCACATCCTCGTTGCGCCACACGCCGCTGACTATTTCTCCACCCGCCGCGACCGGTTTCATCCCGACCACGCGCAACCCTCGCTGACGCAGCGCATGGATCAGCGCGACCGACACCACGGTTTTGCCGACGCCCGTATCCGTACCCACCACGAAAAACCCCCGACTCATGATGTCCGACCCAACTTGCGGTGCCGCTCCGCGATATTGAATTGAATCACCTGGCGACCATCTTCCCGCCGCGTCTTGTCACCGGCCCAGGCATGACCGTAAATAACCTCGTAAGTCGCGGGCAAACGCCCGTCGATACGATGCATCTCGTACGCCTGCTCCAGTTTTTTCCAGGCTGATTTGCCGAGCAGGCCACGTTTGCGGACAGCCGCTGCGTTATGCGCACCGATACCTTTAAGGTCGTGCATCAAGGCTTTGAGATCGGCATAGGTCAGGGTCAACATTTCCATTTCCATCACCGGACTGGAAAAACCGGCGTTCACCAGCATGTCACCGATGTCGTGCAAATCAGCGAAACGGTTGACGTGCGGCGCAGCATCCACGTGAGCAAATGCGCTGCGCAATTCTTTAAGCGTATCCGGGCCAAACGTGGCAAACATCAACAAGCCGCCCGGTGCCAGCGTTCGATGAAAGCCGCCCAACGTGGCTTCCAGATCGTTCGCCCATTGCAGCGCCAGACTCGACCAGACGAGATCCACGCTGTTGGCCTTGAGCGGCAGCCGTTCCATGTCAGCGCACACCAGGTGCGTGGGGGCTAAGGCGTTAGAGGTAAAGTGCGACAACACGCGTTGCGGCAAGCTCGGTAGCGGCAAGCGGGCGCGTGTGGCATGCAGCATCGCGGGCGCAAGATCAAGCGCAAGCAAACTCGCATCGGCATAACGGGTGCGCAAATGCTGCAGGCCATAGCCCGTACCCGCGCCCACATCCAGCACCTGCCTGGGCGCGAGCTTCATAAAATCCAGCCGCTCCAGCAGACGGTCACATACCTCGCGTTGCAATACCGCGTGCGCATCGTAGCTGGCTGCCGCACGATCAAACGCCCGCTGCACCTCGGCGTGATCGAGCACGAAATCCTCAACCATGCGTCCACTCCAGAATCGCCTCGGCCACTTGCTGCGGGTGCGACAAAAGCGGTGCGTGCGCTGCGCGCTCGATCATGCGGAAATGCGCGCCCGGAATCGTGTGCGCCAGCCAGGTACCCGCCAGCGCGGGCACCAATTTATCCAGCCCGCCATGCATGACCAGAGTGGGTTGGCTGAGCGCGACCGCATCCACCCTCAAGTCGCTTGATAACAGCATCGACAGCCCGGCGGATAAAGCCCCGGCTTGCGCCATTGGCTCAGCAAAAAAAGTGGTTCGCAAATCATTCAGCAACGTTTTTTGTGCGTCTGCTCCACGCGTTTGCAGAGTTAAAAAACGTAACAGTGTCGCCCGCGCATCGTGCTGCAAGTCCGCGCCAAATGTCGTCAGATCGGCTTCCTGAATTCCCGCTTGCCAGTCATTGGCAAGCACAAATTTCGGCGTACTCGACAGCAGTATCAATCGCTCGATTTGAGCTGGGACATCCCGCGCAATTCGCATCGCCACTTGACCGCCCAGCGACCAGCCCAGCAGGGTGGTCTGTCGGGGCAATTGCGCGCTGATCCGCGCCGCCCAGGTGGTGAGCGTATTGGTCGGCAACAGTTCGGCGCCGCCGTGTCCCGGCAGCGCCAGCGGCAGCAGTTCAAAGTGATCGGCCAGATGCGTGGCAAGTGCATCAAATACACGCGGGTTCATGCCCCAGCCATGGAGCAGCGCCAGCGTCGGTTTAGACTTCATGCAGCGCACCAATCAATTGATCGATGGCATCCGCCGTGTGTGCGGCGGAAAGCGTCATCCGCAAGCGCGCAGTGCCTTGCGGAACGGTCGGGGTACGGATCGCGGGCACCAGCAGACCGCGCGCGCGCAAGGCTTTCGACAAGCTCACAGCGGCGGCATTGTCACCCACAATCAGCGGCTGAATCGGCGTGTCGGACGGCAGCAGCTTCCAGCGCAAATCAGCCAATCCTGATCGCAGTTTCAACACATGCCCGTGCAGGATTGTGCGGCGTGCCGCGCCTTCGGCAATCAGTTGCAGGCTGGCACTCAAACACGCCGCCAGCATCGGCGGCGTGGCGGTGGTGTAGATATACGGGCGTGACTTCTGGATCAACCATTCGATTACCGTGCTATCCGCCGCCACCGCTGCGCCCGCCACGCCTGCGGCCTTGCCCAGCGTGGCCAGATAAATCACGCGTTCGTTCTTTGCCGCACGCGCAGTCAGTCCGCCGCGCCCGTCATTCAGCACGCCAAAACCATGCGCGTCGTCCAGATACAGCCAGGCGTCAAAACGCTCGGCAAGATCGAGCAGCGCATCCACCGGTGCAATGTCGCCGTCCATGCTGAACACCAGATCCGACACGATCATTTTTTGTTGTGACTGACTACGAACCAGTTGGGCTTCGAGTTGCACCAGATCGCCGTGGGCATACCGGGTGAATTGTGCGCCGGACAATTGCGCGGCATCGTTGAGGGAAGCGTGATTCAGGCGGTCGGCAAACACTTCGCCGCGCCGCCCGAGCAAGGCAGTCAACACGCCCAGGTTTGCCATGTAACCACTGGGAAAAAGCAGCGCGGCGGGCTTGCCAACAAAGCGGGCAAACGCGATTTCAAATGCGTGATGGGCAGTGTGATGCCCCGTAATCAAATGCGACGCACCGCCGCCGACACCGCAGGCATCCAGCGCAGCGTGGCCTGCTGCAATCAATTCCGGCGACGCCGCCAGGCCCAGATAATCGTTGCTGCAAAATGACAGCAGCTCGCAGCCATCCAGCCGGATGCGCACGCCTTGCGGTGACTCCAGCAGGCCGCGACGGCGCTCCAGATCGTC
>JBEBIZ010000038.1:0-9207 GCA_040080135.1 Thiobacillaceae bacterium | reverse complement strand
ATAATCGTTGCTGCAAAATGACAGCAGCTCGCAGCCATCCAGCCGGATGCGCACGCCTTGCGGTGACTCCAGCAGGCCGCGACGGCGCTCCAGATCGTCACGCCGCAGCGCTGCCAACCCGTCTTGCAACTGGGTCAGCGCGCGATGACTCATACCAGTGGCGAAATGCCCAGCTTATCCAGCAGCGCACGATCTTTTTCCACATCCGGATTGCCGGTCGTCAGCAGTTTTTCGCCGTAGAAAATCGAGTTGGCGCCCGCCAGAAAACACAGTGCCTGCACCGCCTCGCTCATCTGCTGCCGCCCGGCGGACAGACGCACAAAACTTTTTGATAGCGCGATCCGCGCGACGGCAATGGTGCGCACAAATTCCAGCGGATCGAGTGCATCGGTGCCTTCCAGCGGCGTGCCCTCAACCTGCACCAGCATGTTGATCGGCACCGACTCGGGTTGCGGGTCGAGTGCCGCCAGTTGCGCGATCAGCCCGGCGCGCTGGGTACGCGATTCGCCCAGGCCAACGATGCCGCCGCAGCACACATGCAGATCGGCAGCGCGCACCCGAACCAGCGTATCGAGCCGATCCTGGTACTCGCGCGTGGTGATGATGTCGCCATAAAACTCGGGCGAGGTATCGAGATTGTGGTTGTAATAATCCAGACCTGCTGCTTTCAACTGCTCGGCCTGGCCGTCTTTCAGCATCCCCAGCGTGGCGCAGGTTTCCAGCCCCAGCGCGCGCACCGAGCGCACCATGTCCAGCACCGGCTCCAGATCGCGTTGTTTCGGTCCGCGCCAGGCAGCACCCATGCAAAAACGCGATGCACCCGCTTCTTTTGCGGCGCGCGCGGCGGCCAGCACATCGTCCAGATTCATCAGCCCCTTGTTCTCGATGCCGGTGTCGTAGCGCGCGGCTTGCGGGCAATACCCGCAGTCTTCTGAACAGCCGCCGGTTTTGATCGAGAGCAGGGTCGATAGCTGCACCGCGTTGGGGTCGAAATGCGCGCGATGCACGCTTTGCGCCCGGTACATCAAATCGGCAAACGGCAGCGCAAATAGTGCTTCGATTTCGGCTACAGAAAACCGCGTCACAGGTTGAGTCATGTCATTCATTGATTGCCACCTCGATCGTTATGTCCTGCCACGGCTCACGCGCCGCTTTCAAAATATCCATCAGCGCCCACGGCACGATGATGGCAACCGCCAACCCCAGCACCAGCATCAAGCCGCGCCAGCCGTCCAACACGTCGTAGAGCGCCGGGCCGATCACCACCATGCTGCCCATCACGCCATAAAACCGATACCCTGCCCACTTGTTGAAATGTACCGAGCGTGGATTGGGGTGGTGCGCAATGCTGGCGTAGACGAAAATCGATCCCGCCAGCCAGATCATCACCGGCGGCAGCGACAGCACAAACGGCAAAAAGCCAATCTTCTGGCTGGCTAATAGCTTGCCCAACAACAAGGCAGTCAAGGAAATCAGCAAAACGATAATGGTGATGATGTTGAATAGCTGCGCGGCAAAGCGCGATGAACTCGCAGCGATAATACGTTTGGCTTTCATACCCGCATTGTCGTGGGCGGGTACGCCGCCTGTCAAATACGGGGTACCACACGTTTGAACATCAGCCCATTTTTTAAGCGCCTGTTTTATCACACCTGTCTGTTGTGCGGCGCAGTATCAGGTACTGATCGGGTATGCAACGGGTGCCGCAACGACCTGCCGCACCACACCATGCCGCAGTGTCCGCAATGCGCCATCCCCACGCCGGACGGCCACACCTGCGGCAGCTGTTTGAAGCGCCCGCCCGCCTTTGACCGCAGCGTCGCCGCCTTCAGCTACGTCTTTCCCGTCAACCGGCTCATCCCCGCGCTGAAATACCACAGCCGCCTCGCCATCGCGCAAGTCATGGGGCAACACTTGGCAGAAGCCGTCGCGAACTGCCCGCGCCCCGACCTGCTGATCCCCATGCCGCTTCATCCCGCACGCATCCGGCAACGCGGTTTCAACCACGCCACCGAAATCGGACGCGTCGTCGCCGCCTCGCTGAACCTGCAACTGGATTTTGACTGCTGCAAGCGCGTGCGCGACACCCCGCCGCAAGTTGCGCTAGCCTACGACCAGCGGCGGCGCAACGTACGCGGCGCATTTGAATGCAATAGCACCGTAGCCGGAAAACGCATCGCCCTGATCGACGACGTGATGACCACCGGCACCAGCCTGGACGAACTGGCGAAAACGCTTAAACAGGCGGGGGCAATTGAGGTTGAAACCTGGGTTGTTGCGCGGACGTTGGCACCGGGCGATCAGTTGTAATACCAGGCATCTGGCGCACAGCAGGCAAAGCAGGCCACCCAAATCGGCTAAGATGCCGCAGGCAATGTGTTTAAAACGCACATGAACATCTTCACCAATCAAAAGGCAATCTGATGGCGAAAACGCCAACCAGGAAAAACGATTCCTCCGCCAATCTTGGCTTTGAGGCCAAGCTCTGGCTCACCGCCGACAAGCTGCGGAACAACATGGACGCGGCGGAATACAAGCACGTTGTCCTCGGCCTCATTTTCCTCAAATACATCTCAGACACCTTCGAGGAGCACCGCGCCAAGCTCCTCGCGGGCCAGGGTGATTACGCCGGCGCCAATCCCGAAGACCCCGACGAATACAAAGCCGAGAACGTCTTTTGGGTGCCCGCTGACGCCCGCTGGCCGCACCTCCAGGCCAGCGCCAAGCAGCCCGCCATCGGCAAAATCGTGGACGACGCCATGGTCGCCATCGAGCGCGACAACCCGCGCCTCAAAGGCGTGCTGCCCAAAGACTACGCCCGCCCCGGCCTCGACAAGCACCGCCTCGGCGAACTCATCGACGTCATCGCCACCATCGAGCTCACCGCCGCCAGCGAGGGCGAGAAGACGCACCGCTCGGTCGATCTGCTCGGCCGCGTGTACGAGTATTTCCTCACCCGCTTCGCCAGCGCCGAGGGCAAGAACGGCGGCCAGTTCTACACCCCGTCCTGCGTGGTGCGCTGCCTGGTCGAAATGCTCGCCCCCTACAAAGGCCGCATCTACGACCCCGCCTGCGGCTCCGGCGGCATGTTCGTGCAGTCGGAAAAATTCGTCGAATCCCACGGCGGCAAGCTCGGCGACATCAGCATCTACGGCCAGGAGAGCAACGCCACCACGCGCCGCCTCGCCGTGATGAACCTCGCCCTGCGCGGCATCGAGGCCGACTTCGGCCCCGAGCACGCGGATACCTTCCGCCGCGACCTCCATCCCGACCTGCGCGCCGACTACGTGCTCGCCAATCCGCCGTTCAACGACTCCGACTGGTTCCGCCGCGACGACGACGTGCGCTGGCAGTTCGGCGTCCCGCCCAAGGGCAACGCCAACTTCGCCTGGGTGCAGCACTTCATCCACCACCTCGCCCCGCAAGGCATGGCCGGCTTCGTCCTCGCCAACGGCAGCATGTCCTCCAACCAGTCCGGCGAAGGCGATATCCGCCGCGCTCTCATCGAGGCCGATCTGGTGGACTGTATGGTGGCGCTGCCCGGCCAGCTCTTCTACAGCACGCAGATTCCCGTCTGCCTCTGGTTTATCACGAAAAACAAAAGCGCCGACGCCAAACGCGGCTTCCGCGACCGCCGCCAAAAGACACTCTTCATCGACGCGCGCAAACTCGGCACCCTCATCGACCGCGTCCACCGCGAGCTGACCGACGCCGACTTGGAAAAAATCACGAGCACCTACCACGCATGGCGGGGAGATAGTCTCACGCGAAGCCGCGAAGATCGCGGAGCCAAGACCTCCCAAGCAAAACCTCTTCGCGCCTTCGCGTCTTCGCGTGAGTATTCCGACATCCCCGGCTTCTGCAAATCCGCCACCACCGCCGAAATCGCCGCCCACGGCCACGTCCTTACGCCCGGCCGCTTCGTCGGCGCCGAGGAAGTCGAAGACGACGGCGACCCCTTCGAGGAAAAGATGCCGCGGCTCGTCGCCGAACTGCACGCCCAGTTCGCCGAGTCCGCGAAACTGGAGCAGCAAATTAAAGCCAACTTGGAAAATCTGAATCTGAAATCAATGCCATGAAACTAGAACTCACTAGCCTTGAAAACGCCACGGCCTCGCTTGAACGGTCCATCAATGCTGCAGCCACATTCGAGGCGACTCTCCCACCTGAGCTTAAGGACACCGTGCGCAGTGGCATCATTCAGAATTTCGAGGTCGCGTATGAGCTGTCTTGGAAAATGATGAAGCGCTGGCTTGAGACCAACATCAGCGCTGAATCCGTCGATGGCGTTACCCGCCGCGAGTTGTTTCGACAGGCTGCTGAAAATCGCCTGATTGATGATGTGGACCTTTGGATGAGCTTCCACGCAGCACGCAATGAAACCTCTCACACTTACGACAACGACACGGCAGAGGAGGTCAGCGAGAGTGCCGAACACTTCGTTTCCGCAGCTCAGTCGCTCCTAGCATCACTTCGGGCACGCAATGATTGATCTCCCGCCAGAACAGTTGGCGATCGTGCGCCGCCTGCTTGCAGCGCAGGTTCCGGAATGCGAAGTCCGCGCCTTCGGTTCCCGCGTTGCTTGGACGGCTAAATCCCATTCCGATTTGGATCTTGCCCTTGTTGGTCCGGCAAAAATTGCATCATCCAAGCTTCGTCATCTGCGCGAAGCCTTCGAAGAATCAGGTCTCTCTGTCCGAGTTGATTTGCTCGACTGGCACGCGATTTCCGAAAATTTTCAGAAGGTCATCGCAGGCCGGTACGAGGTCGTCCAGAAAGCTGCTTATGTGAATCCAGCACGTGCTCAATGGGAAATCTTGCCGCTTGGAGAACTCACCGAGAACTTGGATGGCCGTCGCGTTCCAGTTAAGGAACTCGACCGCAAACCAGGGCCTTATCCGTATTATGGCGCATCGGGTATCGTGGACCGTGTCGATGGCTACCTCTTCGATGGCGAGTATCTGCTCATTGGCGAAGACGGCGAAAACCTACGCACGCGCCAAACACCGATTGCCTTCATGGCGAAGGGAAAGTTTTGGGTAAACAACCACGCGCATATCGTCCGTGGTAATCATCGCGCCGACACACGCTTTCTAAGCTACGTCCTTTCTCAGACAGACATCAGCGGCTACCTCACTGGCTCGACAATGCCCAAGCTCACGCAGGGCAATTTGAATCGCCTGCCAGTTGTCGTCCCACCTCTCGCCGAGCAAAAAGCCATCGCGGCGGTGCTTGGGGCACTGGACGACAAGATCGAGTTGAACCGGCGGATGAACGCGACGCTGGAGGCGATGGCGCGGGCGCTGTTCCAGAGCTGGTTCGTGGATTTCGACCCCGTCCGCGCCAAACTCGACGGCCGCAAACCCGTCGGCCTCGACGAAGCCACCGCCGCACTCTTACCCGCGCACTTTCAAGACACCGAGGCCGGTCACATCCCGAAAGGCTGGACCATCCAGCCCGTCGGCGAAGTCGTCGATTGCGTCGGCGGCGGAACGCCGAGCACCACCGAGCCCAAGTATTGGGAAGGCGGCACGCATCACTGGACGACGCCGAAGGACTTCTCCTCACTCCAGGCGCCCGTCCTCCTCAACACCGACCGCAAGCTCACCGACGCAGGCATCGCCAAGATTTCCTCCGGCCTGCTGCCCGCCGGAACGCTGCTGCTTTCCTCCCGCGCCCCGGTCGGCTACCTCGCCATCGCCGCCATGCCCGTCGCGATCAATCAGGGCTTCATCGCGCTGAAGTGCAATGAGCGCGCCTCAAACTTCTTCATGCTGAACTGGTGCCAGACGAACATGGCCGAGATCGAAAGCCGCGCTACCGGCACGACCTTCGCCGAAATCAGCAAACAGAACTTCCGCCCCATCCGGGTCGTGCTGCCGCCGAAGGAATTGATGGCCGCCTTCACTGCAAAAGTCGCGCCGCTCTACGCCCAAATCACAGCCAACCTCCACCAATCCCGCACCCTCGCCACCCTGCGCGACACGCTGCTGCCGAAGCTGCTGAGCGGGGAGTTGAGCGTAACCGAGGCTCAGGAAGCTGAGGTCAGCGCATGAGTCAGCCGCAAAGTGATTTTCTGATATTCGTTGACGAAAGTGGTTCGCCAGGCATGGGCAATATCGACCCGCAATATCCGCTGTTTGTGCTGGCGTTTTTCATTGTCAAGAAAAGTGATTACGTGGCGCAGATCACGCCTGCCGTGCAACATTTCAAGTTCAAGCACTTTGGGCATGATCAGGTGATCTTGCACGAGCGCGACATTCGCAAGGATATTGGCGATTTTGCTTTTCTGAAAACACCCGCGTTGAAAACCGCGTTCCTCGACGAGCTTACAGAAATCATTTCTGCGGTGCCGTTTCGCTTGGTGTGTGTTGTGGTGGACAAGATCAAACACAAGGCTCGGTATGCCCATCCGGCCAACCCGTATCATCTGGGTTTGGAGTTTGGTCTTGAACGCGTGCGCGGTTTTTTGCAGCAGCAAGGTGAATGGGCAACTGCCACTACAGTGGATCAGGATTGTCTGAACCCGACCGCGCATGTCATCGTCGAAAAACGCGGACGGAATGAAGACGATGATCTAGAGTTGGAATTTCGCCGAATCTGTGACGGCGCGAACTACAACAACGAGAAGCTGAATTTCGAGATCGTGTTCGCCGACAAGAAGTCAAACTCGGCAGGTTTGCAGTTGGCCGATTTGGTGGCGCGGCCTATTGGCTTGTCGGTATTACGCCCAGCACAAGCCAACCGGGCTTTCGATGCCGTTAGATCCAAGCTGCTCCAGAAGAACGGTCGGATAGACGGATGGGGACTGAAGTGTTTTCCGTGAGCCTAAAAAACAAAAGGCCCCGACAGTCGCCGGAGCCAGTTGCCGACCGAGAATCCCCAGTCCATGACGTGCAATTTACTGGAAGCCGGGCGATAAAGCAATCGGTTTCCCCAATCATTGCGGCGACAATGGAATCTGGAAAAATCAAGCTTGCCGACCCTGCCCAAACCTCCACCCGCTATCGTAGCTATGTGCCATTCTGGGCGTGACCCTTATTTAAAAACAAACCGGCGTAGGTACGGCATGTTCCATTTAAATATTTTACTTTCAATAAGTTGCTTGTTTAAAAGCAAACCGGCGGCGAATGATGTTTTCGGACGACCTCCCCGAATTTCGAATCCCAGCTCCCCGAATTTGGATTTGAGCTCCTCGTATTTGGTAGCCCGCTACTCAGTTTTTCCCGCCAGTCCCTGCGATTTGAGAAAGAACAGGCTATGAGCAAAGACAAACCCACTCCCGGCGGTGGCACCAAGAAGAACACCGCCGTCTCCCTGGTTCGCTCTTCGGCGGCGGAATACCTGACCTTTGTGGCGGCCAGCGGCCAGGGTGGCGTCGAAGCCGTTTACGCGGATGAAAATGTCTGGCTCACCCAGAAGATGCTGGGGCTGCTCTACGATGTGGAAACCCACACCATCAACTACCACCTCAAGAAAGTCTTCGACGACGGCGAATTGGAGGCCGGTTCAGTTATTCGAAATTTTCGAATAACTGCCGCCGACGGCAAAACCTACGATACCCAGCACTACAACCTCACCGCCATCATCGCCGTCGGCTACAAGGTCAACTCCGAACGCGCCGTACAGTTTCGCAAATGGGCCACCGGCATCATCGAGTCTTTCACCATCAAGGGCTTTGCGATGGATGATGAGCGGCTGAAAGACGACGGCTCCATCCTCACTAAACAGTATTTCGAAGAGCAGCTCCAGCGTATCCGGGAGATCCGCCTGAGCGAGCGCAAGTTCTACCAGAAGATCACCGACATCTACGCTACGTCCGTTGACTACGACGTGACCGCCGCCTCTACCAAACGCTTCTTTGCCACCGTGCAAAACAAACTGCACTGGGCCATCCACGGCCAGACGGCGGCGGAAGTCATCCTCTCCCGCGCCGATGCCACCAGAGACTGCATGGGCCTCACCACCTGGAAAGACGCGCCAAACGGAAAAATCCAGAAGTTCGATGTGGTGGTAGCGAAAAACTACCTCACGGAAAGCGAAATGGCCCAACTGCAACGCCTCGTCTCCGCTTACCTCGACGTGGCAGAAGACAGGGCGCTGCGGCGGATTCCCATGACCATGCAGGACTGGGAAACCCGCTTGAATCGCTTCATCGCTGCTACCGACCGGGAAATCCTCCAGGATGCTGGCAAAGTGACTGCCGAAATCGCCCAAGCCCACGCCGAGAGCGAGTTTGAAAAATATCGCATCGTGCAGGACCGCCTGTTCCAGTCGGACTTTGACCGGATGATCGAGAAGCCGCCGGAGAACGAGAACAAACCATGAGCCTCAACGAATCCACCGTCGAAGACGCCGCGCTCGAATGGTTTGGCGAGCTGGGCTATGCCATCGGTCACGGGCCGCATCTCGCGCCCGGTGAACCGGCGGCGGAGCGGAATTCGTTTGGCGACGTGGTGCTGGTGGGGCGCTTGCGCGAGGCGATCCGGCGGCTGAATCCAGCCATTCCAGATGAGGCGCAGGAGGACGCTGTGCGCCGTGTGCTGCGGGTGGGCACGCCTTCGCTCACGCAGACCAACCGCGCCTTTCACCGGATGCTGCGCGATGGGGTGGCGGTGGAATATCCGCGCATGGACGGCAGCATCGCGGGCGATCATGTGCGGCTGTTCGATTTCGAGAATGCGGGTGCGAACGACTGGCTGGCGGTGAACCAGTTCACGGTGATCGAGGGCCAGCACACCCGGCGGCCGGACATCGTGGTGTTCCTCAACGGGCTGCCGCTGGGCTTGATCGAGCTGAAGAACGCGGCGGATGAGGACGCGACGATCTGGAGCGCCTACGCGCAGCTTCAAACCTACAAGGCGGAGATTGCCTCGCTGCTGCATTACAACGCGGCACTGGTGGTGAGCGACGGTTTGCAGGCGCGCGTGGGTTCGGTGACGGCGGACCAGGAGTGGTTCAAGGTCTGGCGCACGATTGATGGCGAGGGCGATGCGCCGAAGACAGCGCTGGAGCTGGAGCTGGAGGTGCTGGTGCGCGGGGTGTTCGGGCGGCAGCGCTTCCTCGACCTGCTCCAGCATTTCATCGTCTTCGAGGAAGACCCGGACACGGGCGCGCTGCACAAGATTATCGCGGGCTACCATCAGTTCCACGCGGTGAATGCGGCGGTGGAAGAAACGGTGCGCGCAAGTGGTATGACTGCGGGCA
>JBEBIZ010000019.1:0-39207 GCA_040080135.1 Thiobacillaceae bacterium | reverse complement strand
CTTCTCTCGTCTGCTTCCTTGCGTCGTCTTTTTCCATGCGCAATGTGACTCATATCTCGCCTTAAAGTTCACGGATAATTCGTGCCGAATCTATAGATAGCAAAACAAGCGCGACCATACAGAAATTGTTGAGCTTATCGAGCTCCATATCAGTAACGTGACCGGCTTCAATATTCTGCAGGATATTAACGAGGTCTAATCGCATGAGCATTCTGAGCTCTGCCCACTGTGCTTTCTCTGTATGGCTTGCCATTGCTTCCCTCCTTTACTGTTGTGTGTCAGCTTGGGGCAGGCGCACATCAAACACAATTATCGAATCGTTAAATTTTCTCTAAAACTGCATCTGAAGCTTGAAGCGGGTGTAGTCTCACAGGTGGCACTACTTCGTGCCAATCTTCTTGAAGGTCCGCTACTCCCTGGTGGATCGTAGTACGTAACGCCCAAGGCAACTTGGGCGTTTTTTTGACCTCAATTCAAGCGACCCGGACAGCACATCAGGCCATTTCCCAATCTTCCACTCGCAACCCCGGCACGCGGCTGAACTCACTACTGTTGTGTGTAATCAAGGTTGCATCGTGGGCACGAGCGATGGCGGCGATCAAGGTATCGTTCGGGCCGATGGGTTTGCCTTGCATCAGCAGGTCTGCATGGATTTGCCCATAGTGTTCGGCACATTCATCATCAAAGCTCAAGCTTTTCAGCGGGGCGAAAAAAGTTTTGAGCAGATGCAAATTAGCTTCGACCCGTTGACTGCGCCGCGCGCCATACAGCAACTCCGCCTTAACTACGCTGCACAGGGCAATGTCAGCCGGACTATGTTGGCGAAAGTGTTGCAGGATGAACGGATGTTTTTCGTTGAGGAGATGAATGCAGACGTTGGTATCAAGCAGATAAATCATTTGAGTCCCAGTCGGTCTTCCAAGGGTAATTGCGCCGGACGCTCTAATGGCGCACCTTCCCATGCGCCAAATAGGTCAAAATAACCTTCCGGCCAACCCGCGCTGACGCTGGCATCCCGCTTGACCAGCTCTGCCAGATAGCGCGAAAGACTCAAACCGGATTGCGCAGCACGGCGTTGGGCTTGCTGGGCAAGCGCTTCAGGAACATAACAATGGAGTTGAGCCATAAGACTTTCCTTGCGTATGTGGTGTATGTGGATTGTAGCAAAGCAGGATAGCAAATGGGCAATTATGGTGTCACCGTGCTATAGCACCGCCTGCGGCTTACCCAACAAACGGGTCATGGCTTCGCGGTATTTTTCTGCCGTTTTGGACACAATTTCGGGTGGCAGTTCGGGGCCGGGTGGTTGTTTGTTCCAGTGGCTTTCTTCCAGCCAGTCGCGTACAAACTGTTTATCGAAACTGGGTGGGCTCATGCCGACCTGATACTGGTCAGCAGGCCAGAAGCGCGAGGAATCGGGGGTGAGCGCTTCGTCGATCCACACCAGATTGCCTGCTGCATCCAGCCCGAATTCGAACTTGGTGTCGGCGATGATGATGCCGCGTGTAAGCGCGTACTCAGCCGCAGCACGATACAAGGCAAGGCTCACATTCCGTAGCTGTTGCGCCAGCGAGACACCGATCAAATCGGTCATGGCCTCGAAGCTGATATTTTCATCGTGCGCGCCGACGGCGGCCTTGGTCGAGGGCGTAAAAATGGGCTCGGGCAGGCGTTCGGCCTGCTTCAAGCCAGCAGGCAGCGCAATGCCACACACGCTTTGTCCAGCCTGATATTCCTTCCAGCCCGAACCTACCAGATAGCCGCGAACAATCGCTTCGACCGGCAGCGCGCGCAGTTTTTTTACCACAATCGCACGGCCTGCAACCTGGTCGCGTTCATTTTCCGCTACGACGGATTCAGGGGCGACATCTTCCATCTGGTTGGGGATGATGTGCAGAAGACGCTTGAACCAGAAAGCGGAAACCGCAGTGAGTATCGATCCCTTTCCGGGTATCGGGCTGGGCAGGACGACATCAAAAGCGGATAGCCGGTCTGTGGTCACAATGAGCAGTTTGTCGATGCCCACGGCATAAATATCGCGTACTTTGCCGCGATGGATGAGCGGCAGGGACGGGATGCGGGATTCGAGCATGGGCGCAGACATGGCGGGCAATGGAGAGTAAACAGAGGGCGCATTATAACTGCCGCGATACAGTGAACTTTGCTCGTACACGGCGCGCAATTCGCGCAGCCCCACCAGCAACACCGCAGCCAGCGGCACCGCCAGCAAGATGCCGACGAAGCCGAACAGTTGACCGAACGCGGCCAGTACAAAAATGATTGCAACCGGGTGCAAGCCGACACGCTCGCCGACCATGCGCGGGGTGATAACGTAGCTTTCCAGCAGTTGTCCGAGCAGGTACACGCCGCCCGCCCAAAGGATATGTGGCAGGTCGCCAAATTGCAGCAGCGCAACGATCAGCGCCAGAATCACGCCCAGTGCAAAACCGAGAAACGGCACAAACGACAATACGCCGGTGATGATGCCGATCGGCAAGGCGTAATCGAGACCGATCGCCCACAGGGCGATGCCGTAATAGATCGAAAGGGTCGCCATCACCGAGAGCTGGCCGCGCAGAAACTCGCCTACCACCCGATCCATTTCGCCCGCAACGCGGTTCACAACGGGCAACCAGGGGCGCGGCGCCAGCGCGGTGATGCGCGCCATCATCACATCCCAGTCTTTCAGCAGATAAAACATCACCACCGGAATGAGCAACAGGTTCGCCATGATCCCGATTAGCGCCAGCGCGCCAGTTTTGAGCGTGGGCAACCACTCCGTTCCATTTTGGGCGGCTTTTGCGGTCAGCCAGGTTTTAACCGTTTCCAGGTCGAGCGAAATGTGCAGACCAAATGTGTGTTCCAGCCAGGGTAAAAACCGTTCACGCAGCACATCCAGCATGCCGGGCAAACGCGTTGACAGCTCGCTGAACTGCCCCTGAAACAGAGGCAGTGCGACTAGCAACAAAGCGAATAGCGCAAGCCCGACAACCGAGATCACTGCAATCGTCGCCATGCTGCGCGACAGGCCAAACCGTTCGAAACGATCAGCCAGCGGATCAAACATATAAGCTAACAACGCAGCCGACAGGAAGGGTGTGAGGATGGGCGCAAGCCAGTAAACCAGACAACCCGCAAGCAGCAACAGGGCGAGGGCAAACCAGTGGATATTTATTCGCGGCATTTTGTATTGGGCATGTTTGTGGGGAAGGGGCGCAGGGAAGGGGCGTGGGAACGCCATAACCGGTAAAATACCGCATTTTCCAGCTGACGGAGTCGGGTTTGTCTTCCATTACATATAAAGATGCGGGTGTTGATATTGATGCGGGCGACGCGCTGGTCGAGCGCATCAAGCCGCATGCCCGTCGCACCATGCGTCCCGAAGTGCTGGCCGGGATCGGCGGCTTTGGCGCGCTGGTCGAGATTTCCAAAAAATTCCGCGAGCCGGTGCTGGTATCCGGCACTGACGGTGTCGGCACTAAACTCAAGCTGGCGTTTGAGCTGAACCGGCACGATACCGTCGGCATTGATCTGGTCGGCATGAGCGTGAACGATATTCTGGTGCAGGGTGCCGAGCCGCTGTTTTTTCTGGATTACTTTGCCTGCGGCAAGCTCTCGCTCGACACGGCCGAAGCGGTGATCGCAGGCATTGCCACCGGCTGCGAACAGGCAGGCTGCGCGCTGATTGGCGGCGAAACGGCGGAAATGCCCGGCATGTATCCCGACGGCGAATACGACTTGGCCGGGTTTGCTGTCGGCGTGGTGGAAAAATCGCGCGTGATTGGCGGACGCGACATCATCCCCGGCGACGTGGTGCTGGGGCTGGCATCCTCCGGCGCGCACTCGAACGGCTATTCGTTGATCCGCAAGTTGATCGATATTTCCGGTGTCGGCCTCAAGTCGGATTTTCACGGCAAACCATTTTGCGATGCGGTGATGGCGCCGACGCGTATTTACGTCAAACCGGTGCTGTCCCTGATCGAAAAACTGACGGTAAAAGGCATGGCGCACATCACGGGCGGCGGCATCACCGGCAATTTGCCGCGCTGTTTGCCGGACACGGTGACAGCACGCATCGATCAAAAAACCTGGACCCGCGCCCCCATTTTTGACTGGCTAAAACAGGCGGGCGATGTGACTGAAGCGGAAATGCTGCGCACGTTCAATTGTGGCATCGGCCTGTGCGTGGTGGTGAGTGCGGCGGATGCGGATGCGGCAATCGAGCATCTCAGCGGGTGTGGTGAGACAGTGTGGAAAATCGGCGAGATCGTGGCGCGGGCGGACGGCGCGGAGCCGGTGCTGTATTCGTGAGTTGCCGCGTCGTCGTGCTCTTGTCCGGGCGCGGCAGCAATTTTGAGGCGATTGTCGCCGCGCGTTTGCCGATCGAGATCGCAGCGGTCATCAGCAACCGGCCTGCGGCTGAAGGCTTGTCGTTTGCCCGTTCGCAAGGCATTCCCGCTGTTGCGCTTGACCACTCCCTGACTCCAAACCGCGAGACCTTTGATCAAAATCTGGCGGATGAGATTGAGCGTCACACCCCTGATCTGGTCGTTCTGGCGGGCTATATGCGCATCCTCAGCCCAGCCTTCATCACGCGTTTTGAAGGCCGCCTGCTGAATATCCACCCATCGCTGCTGCCCGCGTTTCCGGGTTTGAAAACCCATCAACGCGCCCTGGACGAAGGCGTCAAAGTCCACGGCTGCACGGTGCACTTTGTCACCGCCGAGCTCGATCACGGCCCCATCGTGATCCAGGCGGCGGTGCCGGTGTTGCCGGACGACACTGCCGCCACGCTATCCGCGCGCGTGCTGCAACAAGAACACCGCATTTACCCCGAAGCCATCCGCTGGTTTGCTGAGAACCGATTGGTAAAAATTGATGGTCGCGTAAACTTGTGCGGGATTGATGCGTCACAGTCAGTGTTTTCAACCTGATAAAAAGGCAGCGGTATGTTTAAACAGTTGGTCATGATGCTGGCCGCAATCACGCTGGGTACCAACGCCGCCCATGCCGCGCCTCAACAAATCGCTTCGCAACAAATCGCTCCTCAGAAAATCGACGCCGTCTACGATCTGTATCGCAACGGACAAAAACTGGGCAGCGTAATCGACAGCTTTACCCGCAGCGGCAAGCAGTATCAGATCGTCAGCGAAACACGCGCGGCCGGGCCGCTGAAACTGTTTTGGCCGGGCACGATCCGCCTGGATAGTCAGGGCGAAGTGAATGAAAACGGCCTGCGCCCAAACAGCTTTCGGCATGCCCGCAGCGACCGCCCAAACAAAACTGCAAGTGCCGTGCTGGACTGGAACAAGCGCAGTATCCGTTTTCAGTACAAAAGCGAAATCCGGGACGAAAGCGGATTGCGTGACCGCACCCAGGATCAGCTTTCGCAGCTGTATCAATTTGTGTTCATGCCGCGCCTGCCAAGCGACTATTCACTCGATGTCGTGAGCGGAAAAACCCGCAACGACTACCGCTATCGCCAGCGTGACGGCGGCAAAATCAGCGTGCCCGCCGGGCTATATCCGGTGCAGGAATTCGACCGCATACTGTCGCCCGGCGACGATAAGGCCATCACCGTCTGGGTCGCCCCTGGCCACAATAATTTCCCGGTGCAGATACGCGTCGTCGAAGACGGCGTGACCCTGGAACAACGTCTGGTACGGCTCACGATCAAGCCATGAAAACGCGACCCGGCTGGCGTGTGTTTCTGGGTGGCCTGGTCGTCTCGGTGTTGTTGCATGTGACGCTGCTGTCGCGCGGATGGATCACGCTCCCGGCGTGGATCGATACCAGCGACGACACACCGATTGAAGCGCGGCTGACTTTGCCGCCCCAGCCTGCCGCTGTCATCAAGTCGCTGCCACCTGCACGAGTCAAATCGGCGGCAGTCAGGCCAGCCCAACCCCGCCCGATGGTTCCGGCGCTCCCCGCAGCAGCATCCGAGACACCGGTGACCGAGATACCGGCAGCACCGCCCGAATCCGTACCCGATGTCGTGTCTGATGCTGCGGTCGCAGCAGCCCCGCCCGAGCCGCCGCTCGCCGCTGCCGAAATTGCCAGCCCGCTCAACCGCCTGCCGCGACGTCTCACGCTCGAATACCGAGCCCGCTATGGCCTGGCATCCGGCAAGCAAACCCTGCTCTGGGTGAATGAAGGCGAGCGTTACACCATCACCAGCGTGGCTGCCGCCAGCGGCCTGGCCAGCCTGGTGTTTTCCGGGCAACTGGTGCAGACCAGCCACGGCCGCATCGGCGTTGCCGGTTTGCAGCCCGAAAGCTTCTGGGATCAGCGCGGCAACAAGCGTAGCCAGTCGCGCTTTGATTACGACGCGCACATGATCCTGACCGAAAGTAATAAAGGCTCGCGTAGTACGCCGCTGCCGGATCGCACGCAGGACGTGCAAAGCCTGCTGTTCCAGATCGCGCTGACAGCGCCGCCCCCGACTGACAGCCAGAATGCGGTTTTCAACGGCAAGACGCTGCGCGTTTACCGATATCACATGCTCGGCGAAGTCCTGCTGGACACGCCGCTTGGCAAGCTGCGCACCGTGCATATGGTGCGCGTGACGGATCACAATACAGATCGCTTTGAAGTGTGGTTAGCGCTTGACCGACACTATCTGCCGGTCAAACTTTCTACCGAAATATCGGGCTACGATGCCGAACTGGTGGTGCAAAGGATCACTAGTGAAGACTGATTACTGAGGCACTGGCGGCAAGCCCTTTAAGCTTGGCGGCAGGGCTATTTTATGCCTGGCGGCAGGCCGTTAACCCGCATTCCAGCTTGAATGCGCTGGCGCGCAAACCAGCCCTGGTTCACCTCCAGCGCATAGCGCACCGCCGTGCCCGGGCAGTGCAGCGCCGTGCTCATGGCTTGCATGTCCGCCAGGTTGACGATGCGTCCATCATCATCCAGAAACGCGACGGAAAGCGGGATAAGGGTGTCTTTCATCCAGAAGCAATAGCCTGATTTGCGCTCGAAAATAAACAGCATGCCCGCGTCTTCATCCAGGTGTGTTCGCGTCATCAAGCCTTGCTCATGTTGCCGGGGCGTGGCCGCAATTTCGACCTGGAGCGTGGCGGCACCCACGCTCAGCAATAACGTGGGATGTTCATCCGCACCTGTGGATAGCGGGATCAGCAGAAAAAAGACGGCCAGATTAAAGCGCGTCACGCATCTGTTCTGCCAGCGCCAGCGCGGTGGGCAGCTCGGCATCGAGCACATTGAAGTGCCCCATTTTTCGCCCGGGTCGGGCAGACGCTTTGCCGTATAAATGCAGCTTGATGGCAGGATGGGTCAGCAGGGTTTCCCAGTGCGGGCTACGATCCTGCCAGCGGTCGCCCAGAATATTGACCATCGCCACCGGCGACAGCAAGCGCGTATCGCCCAGCGGCAAACCCGCAAGCACCCGCACCTGCTGTTCAAACTGATCGGTGACGCAGGCATCCAGCGTGTAATGTCCGGAGTTGTGCGGACGCGGTGCGATTTCGTTAATCAGCAACTGCCCGCCGACGACAAAAAATTCCACCGCCATCACCCCGACATAAGCCAGCTTTTCCGCCACATCGCGCGCCATGGCACACGCCTGTTGCCGCAATGGGTCAGACACGCGCGCGGGCACAATCGATACATCGAGGACACCATTCACATGCTGGTTTTCCGCAACCGGAAACAGAGCGCAGTGTCCGCCGTCATCACGCGCCAGTACCACCGACACTTCGCATTCGAGCTTGACGAAACCTTCCAGCACACACACCTGTCCGCCGAATACCTGAAATGCGGCCTGGGCTTCCGCAATGCTGCTGACTTTAGCCTGGCCTTTGCCGTCGTAGCCAAAGCGCGACACTTTCAATAGCGCAGGCGAGCCGGTCAGCGCCATGGCCGCTTCCAGCCCGGACTCATCGGTGATGATGGCAAACGGCGCAGTCGCAAATGCATGTTCGCGCAGCCAGGTTTTTTCATGGCTGCGATCCTGTACGATGGCCACCGCATCCGCGCCCGGCGACACCCGGCACGTCGCCGCCAGCTCAATCAGGCTGGCCGCCGGCACGTTTTCGAATTCGGTTGTGACGGCTGCGCAGGTCTGTCCCAGTTTGCGCAGCGCGCCGTGGTCGGTGTACTCAGCCTGGAGATGCACATCGGCCATCAGTCCTGCCGGGCTGGCAGAATCGGGATCCAGCACCATCACCTTGTAACCCATGGTGCGCGCGGCAATCGTGAACATGCGACCCAACTGGCCGCCGCCCAGAATACCGAGCGTGGCGCCGGGTAGTATGGGCAGCGTCTTACTCGACATCCGGCAATCCCTGCGTCATCACCGCATCTGCCTGTGCGCGGCGAAACGCGTGCAGTTGCTGTGCCACATCATTGTCGTAACGGGCGATCATCGCCGCAGCAAACAGGGCTGCATTCGCCGCGCCCGCTTCGCCCACCGCAAAGGTTGCGACCGGGATGCCCTTGGGCATTTGCACAATCGACAGCAGCGAATCCATCCCCTTGAGGTATTTTGACGGCACCGGCACACCCAGCACCGGCACGATGGCTTTAGCTGCCAGCATCCCGGGCAAATGCGCCGCGCCGCCCGCGCCCGCGATGATCGCACGGAGTCCGCGCGACTCTGCGCTGGCTGCGTATTCAAATAACAAATCCGGCGTGCGATGCGCTGACACCACGCGCGTCTCGAACGGGATGCCGAACTGTTTTAGCAGCATCGCCGCGTGCTTCATCACCTCCCAATCGCTGGAAGATCCCATCACCACGCCTACCAGGGGAGTGCTCATTTATTCGAGTCCTGCTGCAAAACCGGCATTTTATTCCATTCCCAAATAAATAATCTCTTTGTCGGCTTCGCCTTGTCGTACTACTTGTACTGTCTGCGGCTCTCCTTCGCGATATTTTTTATTTGGAAATGGAATTCCCTGAGTGGCACTTACAATTTATCGCATTCTCTACCGGATACGTCGCCATGCCAGCCACCTTGCAAACCATTATCCTGCTCAGCCTGTCCAATGTTTTCATGACCTTTGCCTGGTACGCCCACCTCAAGGAAATGGGCAACAAACCCTGGATCATCGCCGCCTTGGTGAGCTGGGGAATCGCCCTGTTTGAATACCTGCTCCAGGTACCCGCCAACCGGATCGGATTTACCGTGATGAGCCTGGCGCAATTGAAGATCGTGCAGGAAGTCATCACGCTGGCCGTATTCGTGCCGTTTGCCGTGTTTTACATGCGCGCCGAATGGCGCTGGGATTTTTTATGGGCAGGATTGTGCATGATGGGCGCGGTGTACTTCATGTTTCGCCAGACATAAAGCCTGGCTTCATCAACCATCTATCGAATAAAAACGGAGCCCAAGGCTCCGTTTTTATTCGAGCAAAACCGGCCTGCTCGCAGATTATTTTTTCTTGTTCGCAATCATGTCCTGAATAACCGGTGCCAGGATCAGCTCCATGGCAAAGCCCATCTTCGCGCCCGGCACTACGATCGTGTTGCGGCGCGACATGAAGGAATTCGGGATCATGTTCTGCAAGTAGGGAAAGTCCACTCCTTGCGGGTCACGGAAGCGGATGACGATGAAACTTTCGTCCGGCGTGGGAATGTCGCGCGTGATGAAAGGGTTGGAGGTGTCCACCGTGGACACGCGCTGGAAATTGATGTCGGTGCGAGAGAACTGCGGGGTGATGTGGTGCACATAATCCGGCATCCGGCGCAGGATGGTGTCCACAATCACGTCGGCGGAATAGCCGCGCTCAGCGCTGTCGCGGTGAATTTTCTGGATCCATTCGAGATTGACGATTGGCACTACGCCGATGCCCAGGTCAACGTGCTTGGACACATCGATATCATCGGTTTTTACGAGGCCATGCAAACCCTCGTAAAACAGTACATCGGAACCGCTGGGCACGTCTTCCCACGGGGTGAATTCACCGGGGTTCAGGCTGCTGCCGAGGCGCTGATTGTGTTCGGCCGCTTCTGCGTCGCTGTGGATATAAAAACGCTTCTTGCCGCTACCGGTTTTGCCATAGGTTTCGAACAGCTCGGCCAGTTTGGCGAAATGGTTAGATTGGGGACCGAAGTGGCTGAACGACTGATTGCCTTCGGCCTCAGCTTTTTTAACCGCCTCTTTGAACTCAACCCGTGACAAGCTATGAAAGCTGTCGCCTTCAATCACGGCAGCGTTGATTTTTTCGCGGAAGAAAATGTGTTCAAACGCGCGTTTGACCGTTGTGGTACCCGCACCGGAAGAACCGGTCACCGCAATGACGGGGTGTTTTTTGGACATATTGAACTCCTGGGGTTGCAGATCGCAGAAAGCGTTAACCGGGCAATTGTACCTGCGCCAAGCCGGGCTTGTCACTGCCACCGGGGCGACGGGCGGTATAATCGCCCGGTTAAGAAACCACGCTTCGCCACGCCATCCAGCCATGCAAGAAAAATATCTCCCCGCCGACATCGAGCGCGCCGCGCAGGCGCAATGGGAAGCCGCCCAGATCTATCGTGCGACCGAGGATGCATCGCGCCCCAAGTACTACTGTCTGTCGATGTTCCCGTATCCTTCCGGCAAATTGCATATGGGGCATGTGCGCAACTACACCATTGGCGACGTGCTGGCGCGCTATCACCGGATGCGCGGTTTCAACGTGATGCAGCCCATGGGCTGGGATGCGTTTGGCTTGCCCGCCGAAAATGCGGCGATTGCCAACAACGTGCCACCTGCCGCCTGGACTTACGCCAACATCGACCACATGCGCACGCAGTTGAAGGCGCTAGGCTTTGCCATCGACTGGTCACGCGAACTTGCCACCTGCAAGCCGGATTACTACCGCTGGGAACAGTGGCTGTTCACCCGCCTGTTCGAAAAGGGCATCATCTACAAAAAAATGGCGACGGTGAACTGGGATCCGGTCGATGCGACCGTGCTCGCCAACGAACAGGTGATCGACGGGCGCGGCTGGCGCTCTGGCGCGCTGGTCGAGAAGCGCGAGATTCCGATGTACTTCTTCCGCATCACCCAGTATGCCGACGAGCTGCTCACCGGGCTGGATAACTTGCCGGGCTGGCCGGAGCGGGTCAAAACCATGCAGGCCAACTGGATCGGCAAAAGCGTCGGCGTGCGCTTTGCCTTCCCGTACCAGCACGACGGCCAGGATGAAAAGCTCTGGGTCTTCACCACCCGCGCCGACACCATCATGGGCGTGACCTTCTGCGCGGTCGCCGCTGAACATCCGCTTGCTACCCGCGCCGCCAACAATAATCCCGCACTCGCCGCTTTCATTGCCGAATGCAAACAGGGCAGCGTGGCCGAAGCCGACATGGCGACGATGGAAAAGAAGGGCATGGACACCGACCTTAAAGTGACCCATCCGCTTACCGGCGAATCGATTCCGGTTTGGATCGGTAACTACGTGCTGATGAGCTACGGTGACGGCGCAGTGATGGCCGTGCCCGCACACGACGAGCGGGATTTCGGCTTTGCGCAGAAATATAACCTGGCCATCAAGCAAGTAATAGCAGGCGCAGGTGAGTCTTTCTCCACCGACGCCTGGCAAGAAAGCTACGGCGATAAAACGCATGGCGTGTGTATCAATTCCGGCAAGTACGACGGGCTGAATTACGCGCAAGCGGTCGATGCCATCGCCGCCGACCTCGCCGCGCTCAACCTCGGTGAAAAGAAAACCCAGTTCCGCCTGCGCGACTGGGGCATTTCGCGCCAGCGCTACTGGGGCTGTCCGATCCCGATTGTGCATTGCCCCGCTTGCGGTGACGTGCCCGTGCCCGCCGAACAATTGCCGGTGGTGCTGCCGGAAGACGTGGTGCCCGACGGCTCCGGCAATCCGCTCAACAAGCGCGCCGACTTTGTGAATTGCACCTGCCCAACATGCGGCGGCGCGGCCAAGCGCGAGACCGACACGATGGACACTTTCGTCGAGTCGTCCTGGTACTACGCGCGTTACGCCTGCCCCGATTTCGACGGCGGGATGCTCGATGCGCGCGCCAACCAATGGCTGCCGGTCGATCAATATATCGGCGGCATTGAACACGCGATTTTGCATTTGCTGTATGCGCGTTTCTTCCACAAGCTGATGCGCGACGAGGGTTTGGTCAGCAGCGACGAGCCTTTCCAGAACCTGCTGACGCAGGGCATGGTCATCGCCGACACCTACTACCGCGAAAGTGCAGACGGCAAGAAGACCTGGTTCAATCCGGCGGATGTTGCGGTCGATGCAAGCGGTGCGCGGCTGATTGCCGACGGCCAGCCGGTCATCGTGGGCGGCATCGAAAAAATGTCGAAGTCCAAGAACAACGGCGTTGACCCGCAAGCGCTGATCGACCTGTACGGCGCGGATACCGCCCGGCTGTTCACCATGTTTGCCGCGCCGCCCGAGCAGAGTCTGGAATGGTCGGATGCGGGGGTCGAGGGCGCGCATCGTTTTCTGAAGCGCCTGTGGAAAGCCGCTTACGACCACGTTCAAAATGGCGTGGCCGCTGCGTATCAAAGCGGTGAGTTGCGCGAAGAATTGAAAACGCTGCGCCGGACTTTACATCTGACGATCCAGAAAGTCAGCGACGATATCGAACGCCGCCGCCAGTTCAATACTGCGATTGCCGCCGTGATGGAACTGATGAATGCCCTGGCAAAAATCGAAGGCGACGATGCCATGACGAGAAGCGTGCGTCAGGAAGTGCTCGAAGTCGCCGTCGCGCTGCTCGCACCCATCGTTCCCCACGTCAGCGAAGCGCTGTATGTTGAATTGAAGCCTGGCATTGAATTGAAACCTGGCATTGAACTCAAACCCGGCGCGGCGATGCAGTGGCCGAACGCGGATCAAGCCGCGCTGGTGCAGGACAGCATCGAGCTCATGCTGCAAATCAACGGCAAACTGCGCGGGCAAATCGTGGTTGCGTCCACCGCCGCGCGCGAGGCCATCGAAGCCGCTGCGCTAGCGTCGGATGCCGCCGTCAAATATCTGGAAGGCCGTCCGCCGAAGAAGGTGGTGGTGGTTCCGGGTCGTTTGGTTAATATCGTGTTATGAAAACGGACACCATCAAATTTCGCCGTCGCGCTTTTTTAATGCTGCTTCCCATCACATTGGCGGGATGCGGGTTTCAGCTACGCCGGCTGGACGGGGTTCCGTTTGCGAGCATGCATCTCGATGCGCCCGCCGACAGCGCGGTGAGCCTGCGTATCCGCAAGGCACTGGAATCCAGCGGCCATGTTCGGCTGGTGGGCATGGCCGATCAGGCCGAGGCGGTGTTGAAACTGGGGCAGGAAAATCGCAGCAAGACCATTCTTTCCTTGTCCGGCGCGGGGCGGGTGACGGAATACCGTTTGGGGTATCGCCTGACCTACAGTGTGGCGGGCAAGGAAGGACGTGTCTGGATCGACCAGGACAAGATCGAGCTGACCCGCGACTTTACCTATAGCGACTCCGCCCTGCTTGCAAAAGCCGCCGAAGAACAATTGCTGTACCGCAACATGGAAGACGACGCGGCACAGCAAATTTTGCGGCGCCTGCGCAGCTTAAAGCTGTCGCAGCCTGAAACCGAGCGCAGCCTTAAGCTGCTGTAGCCTGAATCCCCTTGAACATCTCACCCGAACGTCTCGCAGAACACATCACAAAGGGGCTTGCGCCCTTGTATGTGGTGTACGGCGACGAACCACTGACGGCCATTGAGGCCGCAGACAGTCTGCGCACAGCGGCGCGTGCGGCGGGTTACACCGAGCGCAATGTGCATTCGGTACAGGGGCGATATAACTGGAATGCGATTTTTTCGGGCGGGGATAATTTTTCACTGTTTGCCGAACGCCGTCTGACAGAAATTCATATCCCATCCGGCAAACCCGGCATCGAAGGCGGCAAAGCGCTGGAAACCTATTCCAGCCAGCTCCCCGCCGACACGCTTACGCTGATTACGCTGCCGGGGCTGGACTGGCGCGCCACGCAAAGCCGCTGGTTTTCGGCCTTGGCAAGTGCAGGCGTAACCGTCGAAGCCAAACCCATCGAACGCGCGCAGCTACCCGCCTGGATAGAGCGGCGGTTGGCTAAACAAGGGCTGTCTGCCGAGCGCGATGCGCTGGGGTTTCTGGCGGATCGGGTTGAAGGGAATTTGCTGGCCGCACAACAGGAAATCGACAAACTGGCGCTGCTGCTGCCCGCCGGAAAAGTCAGCCTGGCCGATATTGAAAATGCTGTGGTCGATGTCTCGCGGCGCGAAGCCGAGCAATTGCAGGATGCCTTGTTGCAGGGCGATACCGCGCGCTACGCCCGTATCGTGGCCGATATTAAAGACTCGGGTGAGCACCCGGTGGCGTTCATGTGGCGTTTGGCTGATGTCGTTCGCTTGCTGCTGAAGCTAAAATTCGGCATCAAGCAGGGCGAGCCTTTGGGCATGTTGATGAAGCAGGCGCGCGTGCGCGATCAACGCCGACCTTGGGTGGAGGGCGCACTGGCGCGCCTGAGCCAATCGCGGGTCGAGGCCGCGCAGGCGATGCTGGCGCTGCTCGACCGGCAGGCCAAAGGCCTTGAGCGCACGGGCGATCCGTGGGATACGATGTTACGAATGGGGCTGGTGATGGCGGGCCCGGCAAGGAATAATCCTAAAAACCGCAGTTGACCGCTCATCAATTTAATGGAGTTCCTTATGAATACTGGCTTTCCTGCTTTCACTTACGTTCGTCGTATGGCTAAGCACGCTACGCACCCGATGGCACGCCTGACCACGTGTCTGCCTTTGTCACTCGTCGTTGCAGGCATCAGCCTGCTGCCTTCTCGTTTCGCGGCAGTCACGCGCCCAGACGCACCATCGAGCGCGTCCAACCACGGTTTTTAGGATAATGGACGTTAAACTTTACATGCAGACGCTGGGCAAACAGGCGCGCGAAACGTCGCGTGCGATTGCGCGTGCCGATGCCAACCAGAAAAACCGCGCTTTGCTGGCGATGGCGGCGGCGATTCGGCGCGATGCGCCCCGGCTCCTCGCAGCCAACGCGTGCGATATGGAAGCGGCGCGTGCCAGCGGCCTTGATGCGGCTTTGCTCGACCGCCTGCACATCAATGAAAAATCCGTGGCGGGCATGGCCGAGGGTCTGGAGCAGATCGCCGCCTTGCCCGATCCGGTGGGCGAGATTACCGATCTGAGCTATCGCCCGTCCGGCATTCAGGTGGGCAAAATGCGCGTGCCGCTGGGGGTGATCGGCATCATTTACGAAGCGCGTCCGAACGTGACCGCCGATGCGGCGGGTCTGTGCCTGAAGTCTGGCAACGCGGCGATTTTGCGCGGCGGCTCCGAGGCGATGCTGTCGAATCTGGCGGTGGCCGCATGCGTGCGCGAAGGTTTGCTGGCCGCCGGACTGCCCGAGGCCGTGGTGCAAGTGGTGGACACCACCGACCGCGCCGCAGTCGGCGAGCTGATTACGATGCAGGATTATGTGGACGTGATTGTGCCGCGCGGCGGCAAAGGCTTGATCGAACGCATCATGAATGAAGCGCGCGTGCCGGTCATCAAGCATCTGCACGGCGTGTGCCACGTCTACATCGACGATGCGGCTGATATTGAAAAGGCCATTCGCATCGCCGACAACGCCAAAACCAGCCGCTACGGCACCTGCAACACGATGGAAACTTTGCTGGTGGCCGCCAGCGTGGCGGAGACGGTGTTGCCGCGCCTAGCCGAAATTTATCTGGGCAAAAATGTCGAGTTGCGCGGCGATGAAGCTTCGCGCGCGCTGGTGACGATGAACGCCGCGACCGAAGAAGACTGGCACACCGAATACCTCGCGCCGATTTTGTCGGTGCGCATCGTTGACGGTCTGGATGCCGCCATTGTGCATATCAACACTTACGGCTCGCAGCACACCGATGCGATTGTCACCGAGAATTACAGCCATGCCCGGCGTTTTTTACGCGAGGTAGATTCGGCTTCGGTGATGGTCAATGCCTCCACCCGTTTTGCCGACGGCTTTGAGTATGGCCTGGGTGCCGAGATCGGGATTTCCACCGACAAGATTCATGCGCGCGGCCCGGTCGGGCTGGAAGGCCTGACCTCGCAGAAGTGGGTCGTGCTCGGTGACGGCCAGATCCGTACGTGATCGATGCAGGCCATCGGCATCTTCGGCGGCACGTTTGACCCGATTCATTATGGCCATCTGCGGCTGGCCGAGGAAATGGCAGACGCACTGAATTTGCGCGAGGTGCGCTTCATCCCGGCAGGTTTTCCGCCACATCGCGCCGCGCCGCGCACCTCCGCGCAACACCGGCTGGAAATGGTGCGGCGGGCGATTGCAGGCAACCCGCGTTTTGTACTGGATGAACGTGAAGTACGTGCAGCGCGAACGAGTTATACCGTCGATACGCTTGCCGAATTGCGTAGCGAGCTGGGCGCGCAGCAGCCGCTGTGTTTGTTGCTTGGTGCGGATGCGTTCTTGGGGTTGCCTGGTTGGCACCAATGGCAGCGCCTGTTTGATTTGGCGCATATCGCGGTGGCGCAGCGCCCTGGCAGCAACGTGCAAACTGCGTTACCCGAGGTGTTACAGCGCGAAATGGGTATGCACCCTGCGGGATCGGTCTGCGTAGTTGATATGACACCATTGGCGATTTCTGCCAGTGCTATACGCGATGCCCTGGCGCAACAAAAAAGTGTGCGCTATCTGTTACCGGATAGCGTGTTGGATTATCTGCAACAGCAGCAACTTTATAAGTCGTAAAAAAATGAACATAGAACAGAAAGTAAAAGCCATCGTCGATGCACTCGAAGACATCAAGGCAAAAGATATTGCGGTGCTGGACACCACAAAAATGACGGCATTGTTTGAGCGCATGATTATCGCCAGCGGCGATTCCAATCGCCAGACGCGCGCGCTGGCCAACCATGTGCGCGACAAGATGAAAGGAGCGGATGTTTTCGTCGGCAACATGGAGGGCGAACAAAGCGGCGAATGGGTGCTGCTCGATCTGGGCGAAATCATCGTACATGTGATGCAGCCTGCGGTGCGCACACTCTACAATCTGGAAGAGTTGTGGAGCGCGGGCGCGGCGGTGCGTACCAAGAAAGTCGAGCCGTAATCGCTAAAGCATGAGGCTGACCATCATCGCGGTGGGGCACAAAATGCCCGCTTGGGTGAGTGCGGGATATGAAGACTACGCCCGGCGCATGCCGCCCGACATGGCGCTCGCTTTGACCGAAATCAAGCCTGGGCATCGGGTGGCGGGTGAAGATGGCGCACGCGCACGGCAGTTGGAGGCGGAGCGCATCGTGGCGGCATTGCCTGCTGGTTGTGTGCCGGTGGTGCTGGATGAGCGCGGCGTGCAAACTACCACTCGCGAGCTGGCTGACTGGATGCGGCGCTGGATGGATGAGGGTGTGAACCCGGCATTTGTGATTGGCGGGGCGGACGGGCTGGACGACACGGTAAAAGCCCGGGCGCACAAGCTGTTAGGGCTGTCCCGGCTGACCTTGCCGCATGCACTGGTACGCGTGGTACTGGCTGAGCAGTTGTATCGTGCAGTGAGTGTATTGAAGGGACATCCTTACCATAGGGATTGACCAAAGGACAGCGATGGAACCGACCCATAAATTAATCGACAAACGGATTTATCTGGCATCGCAATCGCCGCGCCGCCGCGAGCTGCTGAAACAGATCGGCGTGTCGTTTGAAGTGCTGCCCCTGCGCACCATGGGCGGGCGGGCGGATGTGATCGAGATGCCCTATCCTGACGAGTCCCCAGTCGCGTTTGCCGAGCGGATGGCCCGGGCAAAAGCGGGCAGCGGCTGGAGCGCGGTAGTCGCGCGCCGCTTGCTGCGGTTTCCGGTTATGGGTGCCGACACGCTGGTGGATGTCGATGGCGACATCCTGTGCAAGCCACAGGATCGCAGTGCGGCCGAAGCCATGTTGCAGCGCTTGTCAGGCCGCAACCATTGGGTGCATACGGCGATTGCTATCCAGCAGGATGGAAAGATGGCATGCCTGCTGTCGTCCAGCAAGGTCGAATTTGGCGTGATTGAACTTGCCGACATCCAGCGCTATCTCGATAGCGGCGAGTTCAGCGGCAAGGCCGGCGCGTACGCGATTCAAGGTCGCGCCAGCGCGTTCGTTAAGCATATTGAAGGCAGCTATACCGGCATCATGGGGCTGCCCCTGTTTGAAACAACCACCTTGCTGAAACAGTTCGGCATCGTGCCCTAAGCTATCCATTGGTTATTCATGAGCGAAGAAATTCTCGTCAACGTCACCCCGCAGGAAACCCGTGTGGCGGTATTGCATCTGGGCGCGGTGCAAGAACTGCATATCGAACGCGCGCAGTGTCGCGGCCTGGTCAGCAATATCTACATGGGCAAGGTTGTGCGCGTGTTGCCGGGGATGCAATCGGCCTTTATCGACATTGGACTGGAACGCGCGGCCTTCCTGCATGTAGCCGACATCTGGGCGGAACGCCACGGTAACGAACCGGAGCGCGCAATCGAACACATCCTGCACGAAGGCCAGTCGCTGATGGTGCAGGTCATCAAGGATCCGATCGGCACCAAGGGCGCGCGCCTGTCCACTCAGATCAGTTTTGCCGGACGTTATCTGGTCTATCTGCCGCAGGAAACCCACATTGGCATTTCGCAAAAAATCGAAGGCGAAGAAGAACGCGAAAACCTGCGCCAGAGATTGCATCAGCTGATACCCGCTGATTCATCCGGTGGCTTTATCGTGCGCACCATGGCCGAGACGGCGGGAGATGCCGAGTTGCAAGCCGACATCGAATACCTGCGCCGCCTGTGGCACAACATCAAGTCGCGTGAAAACTGCGTCGTGCCGTGTTCGCTGTATCAGGATCTCGATCTGTCATTGCGCGTATTGCGCGACTTCATCAATCCGGAAACCAGCCGCATCCAGATCGACTCGCGTGAAACCTACCAGCGCATGTTGGAGTTTGCGAAAAACTACACCAGCGAGGTACTGGACAAGTTGCAGCACTACAGCGCCGAGCGCCCGCTGTTTGACTTGCATATGATCGAAGAAGAAGTCGCCAAGGCCCTGGGGCGGCGGGTTGATCTGAAGTCCGGCGGCTACCTCGTCATCGACCAGACCGAAGCCCTGACCACGGTGGATGTGAACACCGGCGGCTTCGTCGGCGCACGCAATTTTGACGACACGATTTTCAAGACCAACCTCGAAGCCGCGCAGTCGATTGCGCGTCAACTGCGGCTACGCAACCTGGGCGGAATCGTCATCCTCGACCTGATTGACATGGACAATCCCGAACATCAGGAAGCCGTCCTCGCAGAGCTGAAAAAAGCCATGGCGCGCGACCCTACGCGCACCAGCATCAGCGGGTTCTCCGCCCTTGGGCTGGTTGAAATGACGCGCAAACGCACACGCGAATCGCTGGCACATATTTTGTGCGAATCCTGTCCCACCTGTCAGGGGCGCGGCCAGATCAAGACCGCACAAACCGTGTGCTACGACGCGCTGCGCGAAATCCTGCGTGAAGCGCGCCAGTTTGACGCACGCGAATACCGCATCATCGCCGCGCAATCCGTAATCGACCTGTTTCTGGATGAAGAGTCCGCCAGCCTCGCGCAATTGGGTGACTTCATCGGCAAACCCATCTCGCTGCAAGTCGAAACCAGCTACAGCCAGGAACAATACGACATTATTTTGTTGTGAACGCGGCGGGGGCTGTATGACCCTGCTTGCACGCGTGTAAGATTCCCGCATTGCTTATTGCGGAAGCACATCATGCAGCCACTCAAGGAAATGGCGCACGCGCAGCAGACATGAGCGTGCCGGAACGGAATATCGTATGGGATGCTGCCAAGGCACAATCGAACCGCGCCAAACACGGCGTAAGCTTCGCGCAGGCGACGACGGTATTAACCGCCTCCTTAGCGCTAACCGTCTTCGCTGCCCAAATATGAACACACAATCCATCTCCCCTACCGACCTTACAGAAACCACGCTCTGCAGCGAGACCGTTTATCAAGGCCGCCTCATACATGTTAAATGTGACCGTGTGCGCTTGCCCGGCGGTGGCGGATCCACACGCGAATACATCATCCACCCCGGTGCTGTCATCATTCTGCCCGTATTCGACAATGGCGACGTGCTACTCGAGCGCCAGCACCGCTATCCGCTGCACCGCGACTTCATCGAATTCCCCGCTGGAAAAATCGATCCGGGCGAAAGTGATCTGGCCTGCGCCAAACGCGAGTTGCGTGAAGAAACCGGCTATGAAGCGCAGGACTGGCGACATGTCACCACGCTCTATCCCTGCATCGGTTACGCGGATGAGCGCATGGAGTTTTATCTGGCGCAGGGCTTGGAGCATGTCGGCAATGCCCTTGATGAAGACGAGTTCCTGGAAGTGTTCCGGCTGCCTTTTACCGAAGCAATGGCTTGGTTAAGAAATGGGAAAATTTGCGAAACAAAAACCGTGGTGGGACTGTTCTGGCTGGAGAAAATCATCAATCAGGTATGGATTGACAAATCAATCTGATGAACCAAGTTTTTGCTGCAAGTCCACTGCAGGATAAAACATTTTCTTGCGTCTGCCTTGGCTGGCCTCATCCAGAAAGCCTTGTGTAGCCAGACTTAGAAGGTCGGTGCGTGCCGTGGCGTAAGCGATCTGGTGTGAGCGTTGATGGCTCTCGATGGTGAAGTATTCATCGGGGCGTTTGAGTGCGTGAGCTAAGAGCGCGGTCTGCCGATGATTCAATTGCTTGTCGCGCGTGTGCAGGTTTCTGAGCTGTGCACTCAGCCGGGTTTGTTCGCGCTGCTTTTGCTCCAAATAGCGATAAAGTGCCGTCAGCCCATCAAGGATGACCTGGGTCTGGTACAGCAGAAAATACGTGGCGTCGCCAGCGTCAGTTTCAGTCAGCAAATAGGCGCGCGCATATTGCGCAGGCGCTTTTTTCAAGATGCGCGAAATCGAAAGATATTCAGCAAGCCAATAGCCCTGCCTGGCCATGTACCAGTAGAACAAGGTACGCGCCGTTCGACCATTACCGTCGGCAAACGGATGATCGTATCCGATCATGAAATGCAGCAGAATTGCGCGAACGACAGGGTGGATAAACGAGCCTTCGGAAACTGGAGTATTGGCAAAATCACATAATTTTTGCAGGCGTTCCGGCAATTCACGTGCTAGGGGCGGGCGATGCAGCACCAGCTGCTCGTTGTTCGGTGCGACAACTTCTATATCGTCGCGTGTGCGGAGTTGACCGCAGTCTTCGGGTTGTTCCAGCGTGCCCTGGGTCAGGACACGCTGCAATTCGATCACATGTTTGGGTTCAAGGGTATTGCCACAAATGTCGCGGATGGTCTGCATCGCCTCGAAATTATTGAAAATCATCCGTTCGCTGTGTGTGCGTGGCTTACGTCCTTCACGCAGCATGGTTTCGGCGACACGTCGGGTAGTTGATGCGCCTTCTAGTTGGCTTGAGGTGATTGCTTCCTCAATCAGGCTACCCATTAGATAGCGTCCCTGTTCTGCGCGCAACGCTGCATTATCCCCCCCGCCTGGTACCAAACCTGCGCTCCGATCAATCTCATGGAGACTTTTTAGCAAAGGCTCGGGCAAACTGTAACTAAACGGGTGTCCGTGTTTGTCTCGAAAAGGCAGTTCGTGAGCACCGCTCCTGCGCGCCATGCGCAGCGCCAGCCACCAAGTCTTGTGGTTAAGCCCTGTGGGTGGCGTGCGGTGGCGCAGGTCGTCCCAGTGCAGATAATGCCCGTGTGCCAACGGCCCTATATTGAGTAGGGCAAACTGTGGCAACCTCTCTGGCGTCACCGCCTGCATTAGTTCATCGAGTGGCGGCGGGGATAGCGGGATTTTCATTTTTACTATCAATAAAATATAAATTGATAGTATTTGATATTCCGCTAACTATCAAATTAATAGTGATTGATACTATTTGATAAAGCCCAATTTCCTGGCCACATGCAGGCTGGGTTAGTAACCCAGATTCGGCGCAAGCCACCTTTCTGCCCCTTTCATGTTCCAGCCCTTGCGCCGCGCGTAGTCTGCGACCTGGTCACGTTCCAGCTTGGCAACGGCGAAATACTGACTGTCGGGGTGTGAAAGATAGAAACCCGATACCGCTGCGCCCGGCCACATGGCGTAGTTTTCGGTGAGGGCCACGCCGATGTTGGCAGTCGCATCGAGCACTTCGAACAGCGCCGCTTTTTCGCTGTGCTCGGGGCAGGCGGGGTAGCCGGGGGCGGGGCGGATGCCTTGATATTTTTCGGCGATGAGTTCGTCGTTGGGTAGGCTCTCGTTGCTGGCATAGCCCCAGAATTCACGGCGTACGCGCAAATGAAGATGCTCGGCAAAGGCTTCGGCGAGGCGGTCGCACAGCGATTTGAAGAGGATGGCGGAATAGTCGTCGTGGGCGGCTTCAAAGGCTTTGGCGCGTTCGTCTTCGCCGATGCCAGCGGTGACGACGAAGGCACCGAGATAATCTTTGACGCCGGAATCGCGTGGCGCAACGAAGTCGGCGATGCACAGGTTGGCGCGGCCTTCGGGCTTTTTCATTTGCTGGCGCAAGTTATGCCAGGTCATCAGGGTTTCGGTGCGCGACTCGTCAGCATACACCGCGATATCGTCGTCGTTCACCGTGTTGGCGGGGAACAGGCCGAACACGGCGCGCGCTTCGATCCAGTTCTCGGCGATCATCTGTTTGAGCATCACCTGCGCGTCGTTGAAGAGTTTGGCTGCTTCGATGCCCACCACTTCATCGCTGAGGATTTTCGGATATTTCCCGTGAAGTTCCCATGAGGCGAAGAATGGTGTCCAGTCGATGATGTCGACCAGTTTCCGCAAATCGTAGGCTTTCAAAACGTGAACGCCGGGCTGCTTGGGAATCGGCGGCACGTACGCTGGCCAGTTGATCGCGAATTTGTGCGCGCGCGCTTCATTCAGACTCAGACGCACGGTGTCGGATTTGTGCTTGAGATGACGTTCGCGGGTGACGGCGTAATCGGATTTGACTTCGGCCACAAACGCATCGCGCAGCTCGTTCGACAGCAGCTGCGTGCAGACGCCGACCGCGCGCGAGGCATCCTTGACATACACCACCGGGTGTTCGTAGTTCGGCTCGATCTTGACGGCGGTGTGCGCCAGCGAGGTGGTCGCACCGCCGATGAGCAGCGGAATGGTAAAACCCTGGCGCTGCATTTCCTTCGCGACGTGCGCCATTTCTTCCAGCGACGGTGTAATCAGGCCCGACAGGCCGATGATGTCGGCCTTGTGTTCCTTCGCCGCATCGAGAATTTTCTGCGCCGGCACCATCACGCCCAGATCGACGATGTCGTAGCCGTTGCAGCCGAGCACCACGCCGACGATGTTCTTGCCGATGTCGTGCACGTCGCCCTTGACCGTGGCCATGATGATCTTGCCCGCGCTTTGCGCGTCGCCCGCCTGCTTGTCGGCTTCGATGAACGGCAGCAAATGCGCCACCGCCTGCTTCATCACTCGTGCTGATTTCACCACCTGCGGCAGAAACATTTTGCCCGCGCCGAACAGGTCGCCGACCACGTTCATCCCCGCCATCAGCGGGCCTTCGATCACATGGAGGGGACGTTCGGATTCAAGGCGCGCGGCTTCCGTGTCCTCGACAATGTACTGCGTGTTGCCCTGTACCAGCGCATAGGAGAGGCGCTCGCCGACCGGAAGCTGGCGCCATGACAAGTCCTCTACGCGTACGGTTGCACCGCCTTTTACGTTCTCGGCAAAACTCACCAGGCGCTCGGTTGAATCTTCTCGCCGGTTGAGTAAAACGTCTTCGACTCGTTCTTTCAGCTCTGGATCAAGGTTGGCATACACGCCGAGCTGGCCGGCGTTGACGATGCCCATATCCATGCCGGCAGAAATCGCGTGATACAGAAACGCGGTGTGAATTGCTTCGCGCACGGCATCGTTACCTCGAAACGAGAAGCTTACGTTCGACACGCCGCCCGAGATGTGTGCGTGCGGCAGATTCTGGCGGATCCAGCGTGTGGCCTCGATAAAATCGACCGCGTAATTCGCGTGCTCTTCGATGCCGGTGGCGACGGCGAAAATGTTTGGGTCGAAGATGATGTCTTCCGCCGGGAAGCCGACGGTTTCGGTCAACAGCTTGTAGGCGCGCGCGCAGATTTCGGTCTTGCGCGCATAGGTGTCGGCCTGGCCGGTTTCGTCGAATGCCATCACGATTACCGCCGCGCCGTAGCGTCGGCACAGCTTGGCGCGCTCGATGAACTCGGCCTCGCCTTCCTTCATCGAAATGGAGTTGACGATGCCCTTGCCCTGGACGCACTTCAGTCCGGCCTCGATCACGCTCCATTTACTGGAGTCGAGCATGATCGGCACACGCGAAATATCCGGTTCCGACGCAATCAACAATAGAAAGCGCACCATCGCGGCCTCGGCATCCAGCATGCCTTCGTCCATATTGATGTCGATCACCTGCGCGCCGTTTTCGACCTGTTGCCGCGCCACATCCAGCGCTTTGTCGTATTCACCATTCAGGATCAGCCGCGCAAAGGCCTTGGAGCCGGTGACGTTGGTGCGCTCGCCGACGTTAACGAACAGCGAATCGCGGCCCACGTTGAACGGCTCCAGCCCAGACAGCCGCATCGCTGGTTCGATGGCTGGCGGCACGCGCGGCGCAACACCCTCGACCGCCTTGGCAATCGCGGCGATGTGCGCGGGCGAACTGCCGCAACAGCCGCCGACAATATTCAGCAGCCCCGCTTTTGCCCATTCGGCAATATGCCCGGCCATCTCAAGGCCGCCCATATCGTATTCACCAAATGCATTCGGCAGTCCCGCGTTGGGGTGGGCAGAAACAAAACAGTCGGCTTTGTTCGAGAGTTCATTGACATATTGCCGCAGTAAATCCGGTCCCAGCGCGCAATTAAGGCCAATCGACAGGGGTCGCGCGTGACGCACTGAATTCCAGAATGCTTCGCCGGTCTGGCCAGACAAGGTGCGCCCGGACGCGTCGGTGATCGTGCCGGAAATCATCACCGGCAGCCGTAGATTGTGCTGCTCAAAATATTCTTCGATGGCAAACAAGGCGGCCTTGGCGTTGAGCGTGTCGAAAATGGTTTCGACCATCAGAATATCCACGCCACCCTCGACCAGTCCGTCGATGGCTTCCAGGTACGCAATTCGCAACTGGTCGAACGTGACGTTGCGAAAGCCGGGGTCGTTCACGTCGGGTGAAATGGTTGCGGTGCGCGAGGTTGGCCCCAGCACGCCCGCGACGAAGCGCGGCTTGCCCGGCGTTTTGGCAGTCCATTCATCTGCCGCCGCACGTGCGGTTTTTGCTGCCGCCACGTTCAGCTCGTGTACCAGAAATTCCATGTGGTAATCCGCCATGGAAATTGAGGTCGCGTTAAAGCTGTTGGTCTCCAGAATATCCGCGCCTGCTGCCAGATATTTGCCATGAATTTCCTGGATGATGTGCGGTTGCGTCAGGCACAACAAGTCGTTGTTGCCCTTCAGGTCGTACGCAAAATCAGCAAAACGTTCGCCGCGATAATCGGCCTCGCCGAGTTTGTACGACTGGATCATCGTCCCCATCGCGCCGTCCAGAATCAGAATGCGTTGCGCCAGGAGAGCGGCAAAGTCAATGTGGGACATGGCGTAGACGAATGGGGGAAAACGGCATTATAAAGCGTGACCCGAAAAGTAAGCTCGGCGCAGACGTAGCCGATTTTCCGCCGCGAAGATCGGGTTTTCGCCAGTGGCAGGTGTGGTGTGATTGATTCATCAGCACGACAGAGCACTTGGCTTCAGGCACAATAATTGCCTGTTATTCCCCAATCTTGTTAACCGGTTATTTTGCGGATCATCATGCCACGTCAAATTTTATTGTTTCTGATGTTTGCCAGCACGCTGTGCGCTGCGCCTGTTTCCGCAGATACTGCGGAACAGGTTTCCCGCTATTACGAAGACGCGCTCAAACGCTACGAGAGCCGTGACGATGCCGGTGCCATCATTCAGTTGAAAAATGCACTCAAGGCAGACAACCGGATGTTGCCCGCGCTGGTGCTGTTGGGACAGGCGTACCTGCGGCATGGGGAACCAGCGGCAGCAGAGCGGGTGCTGGCTGATGCTGAGAAAATGGGGGCGGCACGCGCGCAGATTGCTACGCTGCAGGCGCAGGCCTATCTGGCGCAGGGCAAGTCGCGCGTCATGCTCGAAAAATTTGGTGCAGATGGCTTGCCACTCCAGCCACGCATCGAGATGCTGCTGATGCGCGGTCGGGCGCAACTTAATCTCAGTCAGCTCGATGCGGCAATGACTTCAGCCAAACTGGCCGGACAACTATCGGGTGGGGCGGCGCGAGCGCTGGCACTGCAGGCGCGTATCCATTTGAATGCAGGCCGTGCGGAAGATGCGCAATCCGCAGTGCGACAGGCACTCGTCATATCGCCGCGCGATGCCGATGCGCTGAACATGCAGGCCTCGATTCTGCACACGCGAGGTGAATTGCAGGCGGCCGCGCGCGCATACGGTCTGGCGCTGGATGCACAGCCCGCCAGTCTTGATGCGCGTCTTGCGCGCGCTGGCATTCTGCTTGATTTACAGCGCGATAACGAAGCTAAAACTGATCTCGATTATCTGCAAAAATATTTTGCGCACGATCCGCGTGGCGCGTACTTGCGCGCCTTGTATTTTAGCCGCCGAGGCGATGAGGCGAATGCGCGTGTGGCCTTGCTGGAGACGACTCGCACCTTGGGACAACTTGCGTCCGAGTTTTTGGCGGCCAGTGATCAATTGCAGTTGCTGGGTGGTTTGGCGCATCATGCCTTGGGCGAATTTGAACTCGCCAAAACTTACCTCAGCACCTATCTGGAAAAACACCCGCGCGATGTCGGCGCGCGCAAATTGCTGGGTAGTATTTACCTGGCGGAGCACCAGTACGATCGCGCCATTGCCATGTTGCAGCCCGCACAACGCGCGCAGCCGGACGATGCCCGTGTGTTAGCCATGCTGGGTGAGGCAACGATGCGTCAGGGAAACCACACCAAAGCAGCGGCGTTGTTTCAGGAGGCGGCGCAAGCGCATGACAGCCCGGATATTCAGGCTGGACTTGGCGTGAGCCTGATCAGTGCGGGGCAGCAAGAGGCCGGGTTTCAGGCATTGACGCGCGCCTACGCGAAAGCGCCTGCGGCAACCCAGGCGGCTGTTCCCTACGCCTTGGCGCTGCTCAAGCGCGGTGAGCCTCGCAAAGCGGCGTCCGTGGTTGAGGGCATACTCAAACGCGAACCGGCCAATGTCGCCATGCTGAATCTGTTGGGAATTACCCGGCTCGCAGCGGGCGACCGTATTGGCGCACGCGCATCCTATGTCGCGGCGATCAAGGCCGCGCCCGGTTTTTATCCAGCGCACCTCAATCTGGCTCGTATCGACGAAGCCGATAAGCAGCCTGAGCGAGCGCGCCAGCGCTATCTGGGCATCCTCAAAGTTGCACCCGCGCATGTTGATGCCATGCTCGAACTAGCCCGGCTGGAAGAGACATCTGGTCGTCCCGTTGAAGCACAGCGTTGGTTGGACAAAGCGCGCAGCACACGCGGCCAGGACATTCGCCCCCCGCTCGCGCTTAATGCGTTTTATCTGCGCCAGGGTCAATCCAGGCAGGCGCTTGACGCGGCCAAGGACGCGCAAGCTTTGGCACCGGATAATCCCGATGCACTGCGTGCGTTGGCGCAATCACAAATTGCCGTCGGCAATAGTGACGCTGCGAAGGGTTTGCTACGGCGGCTGGCGCAGGTCGCGGCCTTTCATCCGGGGCGGCTAACCCAGACTGCGGCGCTGCAAATGCAGGTCGGCGACATCGAATCGGCGCGCTACACCTTGAGCAAAGCCTTGCTCGCCGATGCAGCTTACGCGCCTGCGCTTGCCCTGCGCGTGCAGGTGGAATTGCGCGGCAGCAATATCAACGAAGCCGAGAAACAGGCACAAGCCTTGTTGTCCCGACCTGGTGGCGGGATGGAAGCACAGCGCCTGCTCGGCGAAATCCGCATGGCGCAAAAACGCTACCCGGAAGCCATCGCTGCTTATCGCAAAGCCTATGCCCAGAATCCGGCGGAATCCGGCGTGTTTGGCCTGTACGAGGCGCTGATGGCAGCAGGACAAACAGCGGATGCTGCTGCGGTGATGTCGGAATGGCGTGATCGCCACCCGCAAGATCGCCTGGCAGCACACGCGCTGGGCGAAGCCTGGCTGGCCTTGAAGGATGCTACGCGTGCGCGGAGTGTGTATGCCGACCTGGTACGCACCGACCCCAAGGATGCGCGCGCGCATAACAACCTCGCCCATGTCCTGTTATTACAAGGAGATCCTGCGGCGCTCACTCATGCCGAGCAGGCTCGCACCCTTGCCCCCAATCAGCCGCAGGTCAATGACACCTTAGGCTGGGTGTTGGTGCAGCAAGGACACCCGGAAAAAGGTTTGCGTTATTTGCGCGAAGCTGCACTGCGCGCACCTGATGATCCTGATATCCAGCAACACCTTAAAGAAACACTGTCCCGGCTTAAGTAAGCCCGCTGAGCGTGTTGTTTTTGTCGGTATTTTTTACACATTCACGATGTGAGAAGCCATGTTTTTTTAATTAGCTTTGATTAAAAAGGAAATTTTAAGTCTGGCATTATCTTTGCTACTGTTTGGGTGTGCTGTAAAACCTGCATCTGTAAATTAAATGTAGATATTGATGAGGTAACAAAAATGAAAACTATGAAAACTATGAAAACTATCGGCCTGACTTCTTCCTTGGTGTTGGCAGCTTTCGCCGCCGGTTCAGCGAGCGCAGCAACCTGGACGTACTCCAGCACGGGGCCTGCATCGAACTCAGGGTTGACCGCAACTGCAACTGCCTTTTCGGCGACTAACGCCACTACGGCCACGATCAGTGCAACGACTGCATACTATAGCGGGGGGCTAGGTGTGACCTCTTCGGGTGAGGTGACCACCAGTCCGCAACACGCAATCGACAATAATGGCGCGATTGAGACGGTTCTGTTCTCTTTTTCTGATGGTGTTGGCGGCATCACCAGTGCGGATAAAGTGAATCTCACTTCGGTATCGTTCGGGTATGTCAGTGGGGATTCTGATTTCAGTGTCTACGCGTATACCGGGTCGAGCGCAGCGCCTACACCGGCGGGCGTGAGTTACACCAATCTGACCACGCTGGTAAATGGCTGGACGCTAGTTGGCTCGTACAATGGCGGCGCAGCAGGTGCATATGCCTTCGCTAATTCGGTCTATTCCAGCCACTGGTTGATCGGCGCATACAACGGCATAGGTGGTAGCGGTCTTGATGTTAGCGATGACTACTTCAAGATAGCGAGCCTGTCGGGTAACAAATGTCCGATTTCGGGAACACTCCCCGCAGGTTGCGGTGGTGGTGGCGGTCCCGGCGGCGTGCCGGAGCCAGGTTCGTTGCTCTTGGTGGGGATTGGCCTGTTGGGATTGTCGCGTATTTCGCGTCGTCCTGTAGCCAGGTAAAACGCCGCAGAATAAAAAGCCCCGCTCTGGCGCAATGCCAGTCAGTTAAGCTGACTGGCATTTTTTCGTTGGGTGCTTGGAGGCACGCGGTTTAACCTGGCGCGGGTAAGATCGTTTTCGTCGTGGTGGTAACAGGTAGAGTCGTGCTTGCTGCCGCAACAACGTCAAACGTTTCGGCAAAGTGCCTGGCGCACCAGCGTAGGCTGCTTGCTGCGCAAAGTAGTCTCACCCGCCAGCAGCCCTGCTTGATCTCGCGGTAACCCAGTTCGATCTCCCATCGTTGCCGGTAGTGGTCTGCCAGCTGATGGGCTCGATAGCGCTGCGCATCGGCGAGCGAGGTCAGATAGCGGCGAGTTTCGCTGCCGTGACGGCATTCAATCAAGCGAGCCTCCCAGTAGCTCGGCAAATCAGGCCGAGACTGTCGTGCCTGCGGCGAGACCGGTAAGCGTACCCACCCGTCGCCCTCACCCAGGGTATGCACTACTTCATACCGCAAAGCGGCCTTGGCTCGCATCAGCCAGTGTCGCTGTTGACCGGCTTGCTGCCAGTCCAGCAGGAAAGCGGCAGCGTAATAGGCTCGGTCAAAGATCGTCAGGGAGTGATCGGGGGTTTCTGCCGTCAGCGCGCGCATAGCTCAATTCACCTATGGCGAAGGAGCCGAACTCGGCACCGAGTAAAAGATGACTCTCGGTGTCCATCAGGCACACACCGCGCACCTGTGGCCAGGCACCCTCCCCATGCTGGGATCGACCGCCGCCGAACGCTGCGCGGTTCTCGGCGGTGTCGGGCGCCGACCAGACGACGCCGTCTACTGCCAACGTACGTAAACCGAGCCAGTCGGTGGCGGCAGGTTGATGGGGGACGCCCCAGTGCCTAGCCAGCCGCTGAAACAAGGCAAGGCCGATGACTAGCCATACGACACGCGCCGCTGGTAGACGGCGATGCCGGATTGACGCGGTACCTGTACTTTGGAGAGCCTGATCGATCCAGTCGGGATCGATCAAGTTGGAAAATCGATCAAACGACTCGGGTGTGAGAGGGAGGGCTTGTTGAAGGACGGTTTGCAGGGACACAAAAAAACAGACTCATGTAAAAAACATGAGTCTGTTTCTATTAACCAGCTTCAGATGTCAAGACCTTAACTGACTGGCATTGCGCTTAGGCGGGGCTTTTTTTCGTCTGCATCAAGCTGTTATGCTTCATAGTGAACTAAGTTATTCACGGAGACAGGTACATGAAGCAATTGACCCCGAAGGAAGCGCACGAATTTTTGCAACACCGCCCAGAAGCGGTTTTTGTCGATTGCCGTTCGGAGATCGAATATCTGTTTGTCGGACATCCTACCCGTGCGATCCATATCGCCTGGCAGGATGGCCCGGACTGGGATGTGAATCCGGATTTTCTCGGCCATGCGCGCAAGGCGGCTTCGGTGAATCGCCCGGTGGTGTTGATTTGCCGCTCGGGTCGCCGCTCGGCGGAAGCAGGGCGTTATCTCGAAAAATACGGGTTCCCGGAGGTGTACAACGTCGAGCATGGCTTTGAAGGCGATATGGATGAAGCGCGGCACCGCTGCACGAAAAACGGCTGGAAGTTTGACGACCTGCCGTGGGAACAGACCTGATTCCATTGCCCATTAGAAAGTGAGATTTTGTGGGCGTCTTGGCCGTCAAGCCAAAACTGCAACATTTTGCTTATAAGGCTGCTGATGTTTAATCACCCCAAAGCACTGATGCACCAGTTTACGCATGGCCGTGCTGATGGCGACCATTTTGGGTTTCCCCCGGGCGCACAAGCGCTCGTACATTGCCTTGATGTCCGGGTTGTACCGCGTCGCCACTATCGCCGCCATGTACAGCACGGCGCGCGTCTTTGCATCGCCATTCTTCGACAAATGCGGACGTTTCAGCACGCTGCTGCCGACTGATGTTCCACCGGCACCAGGCCGAGAAACGCCGCCACCTGTTCCGCGCTCTTGAACGTGCGGCTGTGCAAGATCGCCAACATGCGGTTGGCGGTCTTCTCGCCCACCGCAGGAATGGTTAACAGGTAAGCCTGATCGGTCTTCAGGCTAGGATGACGGTCAATGTGATCGTCAATCGCGGTTTGCAGGCGGGTAATCTCTTTCTTCAACACCGCCAGCCCGCGCGCAAAGTCTTTGACCTGCGCCGGGTTAGCAATCGACACCGTGATACCCGCGTCCGCCAGCCACAGGGCGGCGGTTTCGTGATACACCCCGGTGGTTTCGAGCACGGCGTGTACTTCGGTCAGGGCGATGTCGTGTTTACCCAGCCATCCGGCCAGCGCTTTGAAGCCGCTGATGTCGTTGGTGAAACCCTTGGTTTTGCGCTTGTCGGTCAGCGGGTCAAGCAGGGCGCAGTCCAGCTTGGCCTTGGCTACATCGATTCCCAGATAGTTCATGATTCACCTCGCTTGTCTGTTGAAACAATGCCCTTCATACCCACTCGCCTTGTCCATGCAGGGTCAGCGCGATGCGCGCCCTCGGATACCGTTCAGTGTCATGACTGGCAGAAGGTGAGGCGGAGGACTTTGTCTACAAATCAAGGTCAAAGCCTTCAGGGTGGATACAAGCTCACTCCACCTCGTGTGGCAGTAGCTAACCACCACGGAAAACAAGATACAAGGGCGGATGAGCACCCTGAAGGGCATAAACTTCGCGTTATCCGCCGTATGGAGTATGAATATTACGGCGGATAACGCTGCGCTCATCCGCCCTACCTGATCTCTTATCCAACAGCTTGCGCCGTGTGTGGAAACTTGATGACGTTATCGCTGCCATCGGCCTGAATGACGCGGCTGGCCGGAAAGATCGCAGAAAACGTACTGCCTTTGCCGGGGATGGATTGCACGTCGAGGCGTGCGCCGTGGCGGGTGAGGACGTGTTTGACGATGGCCAGCCCGAGGCCGGTGCCGCCGGTTTCGCGCGAGCGGCTGTGATCGACGCGATAGAAACGCTCGGTCAGGCGCGGGATGTGTTCGGGCGCAATGCCCATGCCGCTGTCGCTGACGGCAAACACTGCCTCGCCGCAGCCTGACGCACTACGGCGTTCGCTCCAGGACAGTTTGATCGTGCCGCCTTCGGGCGTGTAGCGCACCGCGTTGGAAACCAGATTGCCGAGCGCGCTATGGATTTCCTGCAGGCTGCCTTTGATCCCGGCTGCGCCCTCCTGTGTGAGCGTGATGCTGTGCCGCCCGCGACTCAAAGACTGCGCTTCGGACTCCAGCGTATGCATTAAATCCGCGACATTGAGCGTTTCGTCGGCGAGGCTGTTGTCGGCACTTTCCAGTTGCGACAGGGTCAGCAGATCGTCCAGCAAACGCTGCATGCGCCGGGTGTTTTCCTGCATCAGATTGAAGTAGCGGCGGGCCTGGGTTTCCGGCAGATTGGGCGAGTCGGCCAGGGTTTCGACAAAGCCGCCGACTACGGTGAGCGGAGTGCGCAGCTCGTGCGAAACGTTGGCGATGAAGTCGCGGCGCATCTCGTCAACGCGTTCCAGATCGGTGATGTCGCGCGCGATCAGTAGTTTCTTGGATTTACCGAACGGCACCATTTGCAACGACAGCGTCATGCCGCGATCCAGCGGCGATTTGCAGGTCAGGCGCTGAGCGTAGTCGTTGGCATCAAAAAATTCCTGGAAGTGCGCTTGCCGCAGCAGGTAGCGAATGTACTGGCCGCGATCACGATCACAATCCAGCCCCAGAAAGTTGCGCGATGCGGGATTGCACCATTCAATCTGTTCGTTCTGGTTCAGGATGATCATCGCATCCGGCACGGCCATTGCGGCGTGCTCGAACTGGCCCAGGGCATTCACCAGCTGGTTGCGGCTGGCGTTTTGATTGCGCTGCAATTTGTCCAGACGGTAAAAAATATCGCCCCAGGTGCCGGTGGCATCGGGGGCTTGAACCAGTTCGGGATTTTCCAGCCAGCGCGACAGACGGTATTCCTGCCATAGGCGGCGCAGCATGACGATGGCTTGAACGCCCGCCAGAAACAATAAAGCGGCGACTTTGCCCGACCCTGCCCAGAACATGCTTGCGACAAACAGCACGGCTGCCAGCACACCCAGAGGACGCCACCAAAAGCCCATAGACCGCTCCACGCCAGAAGACTGGGCGGATTATCGCACGGTCACTGAAAACCGATAACCCGACCCGCGCACGGTCTGGATCAGCCCGGAATGGCCTGAGGGTTCCAAGGCCAGGCGCAGGCGGCGAATATGCACATCGACCGTGCGTTCTTCGACGAACACATCGTCGCCCCAGACCTGATCCAGCAACTGCGTGCGCGAATACACGCGCTCGGTATGGGTCATGAAAAAATGCAGCAGGCGAAACTCGGTCGGCCCCAACTCCAGCGGCTGACCACGGCCCTGAACGCGATGACTCACCGGATCGAGTTGCAGTCCGTCCAGTTCGACGCGTTCTTCCGTCATTTGCGGCGCGCGGCGGCGTAGCACGGCCTTGATGCGCGACACCAGTTCGCGCGGCGAAAACGGCTTGGTGATGTAATCGTCGGCACCGGTATCCAGTCCCAGCACCTTGTCGCGCTCCTCGCCGCGCGCAGTCAGCATGATGATGGGCACCGGTTTGTAACGCTCATCGGCACGCAGACGACGGCACAGATCAATCCCCGACATGCCGGGCAACATCCAGTCGAGCAGAATGACATCGGGCAAGGTGTTTTTCAGAAATTGCAGCGCATCCTCAGCATCGCTGGTCGCCGTCACCTGATGCCCGGCCTGCGCCAGATTGAATTTCAGTAATTCCTGAATGCCGGGCTCGTCTTCCACCAGCAGGATATTTGCAGCCATTTATATGCTCCGGCCAACACAACAGCGGCCATACTATGACAGCAGTATGACCGATTTATGACGGCGCAAAAGTCAGCGGGCAAAGGCTCAGGTAAAATCGGTGCATTGAATCTAGCGAGTCCCTCATGGATAAAACGACGCACTTTGGCTACCAGCAAGTAGCCGAATCGGAAAAAGCGGCCAAGGTCGCCGACGTGTTTCATTCCGTAGCATCGCAATACGACCTGATGAACGATGTGATGTCGGTCGGTCTGCATCGGTTGTGGAAGCGCTTTGCCGTCGCGCAGGCGGGCTTACGATCGGGTATGCGCGTGCTCGATGTTGCTGGCGGCACAGCCGATCTGACACGCCTGTTCCTGAAAGAAGTGGATGATGCTGGTCAAGTCGTACTCACCGACATCAATTTTTCCATGCTGCGCGAAGGCCGCGATCGCATGCTGAATGAGGGCAAAACGCCGCCGACCGTACAATGCGACGGCGAACGTCTGCCGTTTCCCTCAGATTATTTCGACTGCGTGTCGGTCGCATTTGGTCTGCGCAACATGACGCACAAGGACCAGGCGCTCGCCGAAATGCATCGCGTGCTGAAACCCGGCGGACGGCTGCTGGTGCTGGAGTTTTCCAAAGTGTGGAAACCGCTGGAATCCGCATACGATCTGTACTCGTTCAAACTCCTGCCGCTGATGGGCAAACTCGTGGCGCAAGACTCGGCCAGCTATCAATATCTGGCCGAATCGATCCGTATGCATCCAGGGCAAGAAGAACTCAAAACCATGATGGAAACGGCGGGCTTCGCCAAGGTCAGCTATCACAATCTCACCGCAGGCGTGGTCGCGCTGCACAAGGGTTTCAAGGTTTGATTGCACTGGACTCAATCACAGCGAGCCTCATCGAGCGCGGCCTCAACCACCTGCTGCGGCAGACGCCCGGCGCGAGCGAAACCCTGCTGCGCCACGTCGGCGCGAGCGTGCGTTTCGACCTGACGCTCACACAAATCGATGTGCGCATTGCCGACGACGGCTATTTTTCCGAAGCCGCCATCGACGTCCCCGATGCCACCATCCGCCCCACCCCCGCGCTCGTCGCCCGCCTGCCGTTTTTTGGCCGCGAAGCACTGCGCCACGCCGACTACAGCGGCGACCCGGCGCTGCTCGCCAGCCTCGACCGCGTGTTCAAGTCCGTGTCGTGGGATGCGGAGGCCGACCTCGCGCCACTGGTCGGCGATATTGCCGCGCATCGTCTGACCACGTCTGCCCGCAGTGCGCTCGCCGGGATTGCCGGGGCCGCAACGGCATTTGCTCGCAACGCCAGTGAATACATCGTCGAAGAAGCCGAACTGATGGCGCGCGGTGTCGATGTCACCCGCTTCAACCGCGCGGTGGACACGCTGGCCGATGACGTGGCACGGCTGGAAGCACGGTTGGGGCAACTGGAAATCTGTTCATGAAAAGCGTTGATCTGTTTGCGGGTGCGGGCGGACTGTCTTGTGGACTGACGCAAGCAGGTTTCACGCCATTGTTAGCTAATGAGTTAATGCCTCAATACGCAGAAACGTATCGCCTGAATCATCCCGATACCACGCTGGTGGTCGGTGATGTACGCGAGGTCAGCGAAACCGATATCCGCAAGCGGCTGGGCGTATCGGCGGGTGAAATTGATTTGCTGGCGGGCGGCCCACCCTGTCAGGGGTTTTCGGTCAACGCGCCGATACGCTCGCTGGACGATCATCGCAATCATCTCTTCCGCGATTTTATCCGCGTGGCGGACGCGTTGAGACCCAAAGCCGTGCTGATCGAGAATGTGCCCGGCATGATTTCGCTGGCACAAGGCAGCGTGGTCGAGCAGATTTACAAAGAGCTGAATCAACTAGGTTACTCGGTGTCGCACCGCATCCTGTTTGCCGGACATTACGGCGTGCCGCAAATGCGTTTTCGCACCATCTTCATCGGCATCATGGGGCGCAACACGCGCATCGAATTTCCTGAGCCAGAGTACAACGCATCCGCTGTCGCCAACTTTACCGGTGCGCGTGCGCTATGCCTCAATGTGCCGCCCTTGTTTGCCGCGCAACTCAAGCCTGCCACCACCGTGTGGGACGCAATCTCCGATCTGCCGCCGATTGAAAGCCACGCGCGTCAAGCGGAGTACGCGTATCCCGTCCCGCCGCAAAGCGCCTACCAGAACCAGATGCGTGATGGCAGTCAACGCATCCTGAATCACGCCTGCAATGCGATTGCCCAGGTTAATCGTGAACGCCTTAAACACATTCCGCAAGGCGGCAGCTGGCGCGATATTCCGATAGACCTGCTGCCGGACGGCTTGAAACGCGCACGCAGAAGCGACCACACCAAACGCTATGGCCGACTGCATCCCGAGGGCATGTGCTCGACCATTCTCACCAAATGCGATCCGCATTGGGGCAGCTTTTTTCACCCGACACAAGATCGAGTGATCTCCGTGCGCGAGGCCGCCAGAATCCAGTCTTTTCCGGACACCTATGTTTTTTCAGGCACGCTGACCCAGCAGTACGAACAAGTCGGCAATGCCGTGCCGCCGCTTCTTGGACGGGCGATCGGGCTTCAGATCAAAACGCTGATTCAACAGGGTATCCATGCCAAAGTCGCCTAAAAAAGACCTGGTTGAAATTTTCGGCTATGCGCCGAATGACACCAGCCTGGCCGCCCGAACCCTTTGGGACATGGGCGCGTGTCCTTTTATCGCTAAGCCATGCAGCAAGGCCAATCATGATGGCAGCATCATTTACGGAACCTGTAGCGTCACGTCACCCTATGGCGACTGCATTGTTTGCCCTAATCGACTGTACGAAAATAATTATCAATTGCTGCGAAAGGTTGCTACTGACGCGTTTGGTGATGCCTTGCCATGCCTGTCCTATGAGGATTACATCCATCAGCGCACCCGGCTAAAAAAATGCGTCGTCATCCTCGGACAAAATTCCGGCAAGGAAGTAAAACTGGGACGCAGCCTGTCAATGGACTGGATTCTTGCTTTGGTCGATAAAGGGCGGCTTGTCAGCTACGTCGGCATCGAAGCGCAAAGCATTGATATCACCGGAAACTACCGCGATTGCTGGTATGCCTACAAAAACACCGCCCCCAAGACCGGCACGCCGCCTTCCGAACATGGCTTGAACTGGGCAAACGTACACAAGCGACTTATCCCGCAAATCATTCGCAAAGGCTTGATTTACTCGCGATCAACGCTGGTCAAGTCAGGTTTGTATTTTATCGTCCCGGATATCGTTTACCAAAAATTCGAAGACATCATCGGCGCTGACATCCCAGCCGTCAGGGATAAAGCCCCCAATGTGCTCACCGTGCATACCTACGCGTTATCTCCCGCTGTCAAACCGGGTGCGCAGCGAAAATTGCAGCTCGCGCGTGAACTTCGTTTCACCCTGGATGCTTTTTCAGAACGGTTTATCGGTGGCGCAAATTTGCCGTCAGGCGCTGATCTTGACCAAGCTGTGCGGCGCGTTTTAGGTTTACCTCACCCATGAAACTGCTGCGCCTGCTGCGCATCCTCAGCATCGGCCTGCGTTTCGGGCTGGAGGAATTTTTTCTCGGTCACGAGCGGGTACGCCCCTTGCGCTGGCTGGTGCGCGCGCTGCTGTTCTGGCGTCCGCTCACCGAGCCGCGCGGGGTGCGGCTGCGGCGTGCCCTGGAAGAACTCGGACCGATCTTCGTCAAGTTCGGCCAGATGCTGTCCACCCGCCGCGATCTGGTGCCGCTCGATCTTGCCGACGAGCTGGCGCGCTTGCAGGATCGCGTGCCGCCGTTTCCCTCAGCACAGGCGGTCGCGGTGCTGGAAGCCGCCTACAAAAAGCCGCTGACAATAGTTTTCGCCGAATTCGACGCCACGCCGGTCGCCTCAGCCTCGGTGGCGCAGGTGCATTTCGCGCTCCTGCATGATGGCACGGCGGTGGCGGTGAAGGTGCTGCGGCCCGGCATTGCGCCGGTGATCGCGCACGATGTGTCGCTGCTGTACGCCGCCGCCGGTCTGGTCGAAAAACTGTTCGCCGATGGCAAGCGTCTGCGCCCGCGCGAGGTGATCTCGGAGTTTGAAAAACACCTGGAAGACGAGCTCGACCTGATGCGCGAGGCAGCAAACTGCTCGCAGTTGCGGCGTAATTTCAAAGATTCACCCTTGCTGCTGGTGCCGGAAGTGTATTGGGATTTCTGCGCCCGCGACGTGATGGTGATGGATCGCATGGACGGCATCCCGGTGAGCCAGATCGATACATTACGCGCGTCCGGCGTGAACATCCCGAAACTTGCGGCCACCGGCGTCGAAATCTTTTTCACCCAGGTGTTCCGCGATGGTTTTTTCCACGCCGACATGCACCCCGGCAACATCCTGGTGCGCGCCGGTTCCGAGCAATACATCGCGCTCGATTTCGGCATCATGGGCACGCTCACCGAGGTCGACAAACAATATCTGGCACGTAACTTTCTGGCGTTTTTCCGCCGCGACTACAAGGGGGTTGCGCTGGCGCATCTGGAATCGGGCTGGGTGCCGCCGGATACGCGTATGGACGAACTCGAAGCGGCCGTGCGCGCAGTGTGCGAGCCGGTGTTCGACCGTCCACTGAAAGATATTTCCTTCGGTCGCGTGCTGTTGCAACTATTCCAGGCATCGCGCCGCTTCAATGTTGAAATCCAGCCGCAACTGGTCTTGCTGCAAAAAACCCTGCTGAATATCGAAGGTCTCGGTCGCCAGCTCGACCCCGAGCTCGATTTGTGGAAAACCGCCAAGCCTTTTCTGGAACACTGGATGAACGAGCAGATGGGTTGGCGCGCGCTGGTGAACAACCTGCAAACCGAGGCGCCCAAATGGGCTGCCCTGTTACCGCAACTCCCCCGGCTAACGCA
>JBEBIZ010000056.1:0-2011 GCA_040080135.1 Thiobacillaceae bacterium | reverse complement strand
AAGGGGGCCGTGATCAGCGTCCATGCGGCCAGCTCATCCAAAGCAAACGTTCCCCCAAACGCAAAACCACCCGGGCCGCTTTCGCGCCGGGTGGCTTGCATTCAAGTCTCAACCAATCCCGATCTATCGACCGGGGCGTTTATCAGACGCCGTTGAGCGTGGTAGCGATCTGCGTCAGGATGCCGTTCAGGGCGTCGCGCAGGTTGCCGAGGCCGAGGATGATGCTGACGCCGACGATGGCGGCGATCAGGCCGTACTCGATAGCCGTGGCGCCCGACTCGTCCTTCATGAAGCGTGCGATGGTCTGCATGGTACTCTCTCCCAATCCAATGTTGACTAGCTGCAGTTAGGTCCATCACGGGGCCCGCGCCCTCGTTGCTGAACTGAAAACCAACCTACGCTTGACCCATTAAACCCAGGTTAAAAGCGCAGAAATTCCAATCAATACTTCCTGGCACAGCCTTAAAACATTGATATCAAATCTATTTACTTGGAGGCGCAGGAGGGTTTTCGCCAGATAAAAATGGTTTCTTTTTGTAAACTACTATCTCTACACTTGGTAACCCGCTGTTGGAACGTCGTTAAAAAGCCATTACGCGACTTCTCACTTCAAAGTTATACTTAGGACAGCACCTGCCGGGCACAGTAGTTTGGGCTCGGAGCGGCGCTGCCGCGCCGAACAATTCGCAATGGTCAAAAGATGACTGCCGGATCACTTCACGGCGCATCTCATGCCCGTCGACATCCCCAGCTCGCTCACAATGGCCGCGGCGTCACTCTTCGCGAGCGCCACCCCGGCGCCCCTGACCTACGGCAGTGCATGCCCCGGAATCGCGCGGCTGTTTGCAGTTCCTTCATGATTTGCTGACCTAATGCTGGTCGAGACCCTGGTGTGGGCCTTCGCGCATGCCGCCGTCTTTCGCCGCTCTGCGCGAACGGCGATTGCGGGACGCGAACCACACGCGACGCATCGGTCTCCCGGTGACCTTCGGCTTCCGCGCGCCCCGCTCCAGCGGGCGGCGGCGCGGAAAGCCGACCGGGGGACAGGACATTCGGCATAAGGAACTGGCCCATGTTGCCTCACGCCCCGCATCTGCACTCGAGCACCGGCATGTTGAAGGCGGCACTTCTTGCCGCGACGACACTGACTGCCACCGTGGCGCTCGAGGCCACGCAAGCCCGCGCCAACGATCTGGTCGTTCGCTATGACCAGTCGCAGCTGCTGCGGTTGCCGCGCCCCGTCGCCGAGGTGATCATCGGCAATCCCTCGATCGCCGACGTCGCCGTCCAAGGCGGCAATCTCCTGGTCATCACCGGCAAGACGTTCGGCGTAACCAATATCATCGCCCTCGACGGTGAGCGCAATGTCATCCAGGACCAGCGCGTCGTCGTCCAGCGCGACGAGCAGCGCACCGTCAACCTGCATCGGGGCAACACGCGGTTGTCCTACAGTTGCACACCGAACTGCTCGCCGACCCTGACCATCGGCGACGACAAGGAATACTTCGAGACGATCTCCAAGCACGCCGAGAAGAAGACCAAGTTCTCCGACCAGTCGTCCGAGGGTGGCAGCCAGGGCGGCGCTCAATAGCGCTCGGCCGAAGGCATCTGAATACACATCTTATATAGGTTGCGAGCGGAGCTGCATTGCCATGCGGCTCCGCAATTTTGTTGCGTCCCCATTTGGCAAAACAACCACAACTTCATTCACCAATCGGGCGACCCGAAGCATTTACCTTGCCGAAGCATAACTGGTGCAATCAATCTTTTATTCATCAGTAGATTACTAGTGTTTATCACAACACGTCCGTTGTTGCGCCCCAAGCAGTATCCCAGGTGGAAATACGAGTATGAGTAACCCAGTGTCGAGCACGCGCGCGCGCAAACGCGGAAACCTGCTGCAGAAGATGGCGGGTTGGCGCAAGGATCAAAGCGGTACCACCGCCATCGAATTCGGCATGGTCGGCCTTCCGTTCCTGATGTTCGCGATGAGCGTCACCGGCCTCGGGCT
>JBEBIZ010000055.1:0-2252 GCA_040080135.1 Thiobacillaceae bacterium | reverse complement strand
CAAAAAGATATTTTCTGTGAGGCTCGATCACCCTCAGGACCGGGCTCGTCCAACAAACGGTTCAGATCGTGGCTGTGCACGATCTAACCTTATTCGTTATGCCTCTGTAACAACTTTGTACTCCAGAAAATGGCGGAAAATATAGATACCGCCAGCCCATAAAATGAATGCGATGGCGAGGCCTACAACCTGAAAGGTATGCGCGGAAATTATGTGATTTTCCTTCAATATCGCAATGCCGAAAAAAGCAGCAATCAGCAGTAACAGCCAAATAGTTAGCGCGCTCCAAACACGCGAAGAAACAACTCCAATAACCTCCGCTCCACAAGCCATACAGAAGAGTCTCACTGGTGCCACTTTATACCAAGGCACCAATTTATTTCCGGATCCGAATTCCTTCCGAAATGCTGGAATTCCTCCGCACGCTGGGCAACTCTGTCTAAGAGGCATAACGTAGAGCTAACCGGCGCTGCGCAGCTTTATCGCGCAGCGTCCAGCGACTGAAAGGAGCGAGGTTGAGCGCCAGGTTAGGTTCTTGCCGGAAATTCATAGTGATTCCCAAAAGCCCAAACATGAAGAAAGCCCGGATCTGCGCGTACCGTAAGGCCTTGAAGCGGTTGCGCGCAAATTTCTTCCCATTCCGGGCCTGGCGCCGAGATGATCTTGATTTGGGTAAGGCTGCCCTCACTAGCCAGCAAATGCATTCCGGCTCCACATGAAGGACATGACACCCAAAATGTGTGCATTTCAGGCCATGAGAACGAGCCTTTCGTAAGCACCTCTTGGGCTGAGAGTGTTGTGTCGCAAGACTGACAGCAGAACGAAAGCATGAAGAACCTAACGAAGCTGTAGAAAAAGTCTGTTCATGCCGCATCGTGCCGTGAACCAAAGCGAATATCAAGGTCGAATTGCCGGGTGATATTTTGGGGAAGCACATGGCGCGCTACAAACACATCGACACCAGTCCGCGATTTCTTGCGGTGGATTTGCAGAGGCAACTTCTGCCGGGCACTTTTGAATATGCGATGAACCACCTGCTCGACAACGAGCTTGATCTATCGGGTTTCGACGCGCGCTTCCGTAACGACGCAACGGGTGCAACAGCCTATCCGCCCGCCATGCTCCTGAAGGTCGTCCTGTTTGCCTATTCTCAAGGCATCATCAGCAGCCGCGACATCGAGCGCGCCTGCCGCGAGCACGTCACCTTCATCGCGCTATCCGGCGACAGCCAGCCGCACTTCACCACCATCGCCGGATTCGTTTCCTCACTGGGTGACGACATCGCCCGCATCTTCATCCAGATACTCTTCATCTGCGACAGGCAAGGGCTCATCGGGCGCGAGATGTTCGCCATCGATGGCGTAAAGCTGCCGAGCAACGCCTCCAAGGCAAAGAGCGGCACCCGCGCCGACTTCGAGCGCCAGGCCGCCAAACTTGAAGCCGCCGCCCGCGTGATGCTCGAACGTCATCGCGAAACGGATCAGCGCACCATCGAACCCGACCTGCATGCCAAAGAAGCCAAGCGCATCGCCAGCCTGGAAAGAGATGCCGCACAGATGCGGCAATGGCTGGCAGCCAACCCGGAAGACCGCACAGGCAGCGAAGGCGCGATCCGCAAGAGCAACCGCACCGACAATGAATCCGCCAAGATGGCGACGAGCAAAGGCGTGATACAGGGCTACACCGGCGTGGCCGCCGTCGACGCCAAACACCAGATCATCGTCGAGGCCCAGGCGCACGGCACCGGCAGCGAACAGGAACTGCTGGTGCCCGTCGTGACCGCCATGAAAGACGTTCTGGCTCACGACACGCTCATCACCGCCGATGCCGGATACCACTCCGAAGCCAACCTCAAGCAATTGGCCGCACTGGAAGTGGATGCCCTCATAGCCGACAACGCCATGCGGAGCCGCGACGAACGCTTCGCGGAACAAAACAAATACAAGGTGCTGCCCGACCCGATCCACGACAAGGGCGGCAAACCCAAACAGGCTGCGCGTAGCAGTAAAAAATACAGATGGAATTTGATGTCGAGACGGGAACGTTTCGGGTGGAAAGTTGAGCCCGAAAATCGGTGAAAAAAGGGGTTTTTCTACAGCGTCAACGTAAAGTTGAGGGGCGCGCCGCTTTTGGCGCGTCCCTCTCGAACGCCATGTTGGACGAAGCCGCTACGCGGAGGATTCGCCTACTTCTGCGCCACGAATTATTCTGCACCTTCAACCCCTTAATGCCGAGGGGTTGATTCTGCAATA
>JBEBIZ010000018.1:0-47672 GCA_040080135.1 Thiobacillaceae bacterium | reverse complement strand
ACTGGGCGTGTAGCCGCCTTGGGCGGCTCATGGTTTTAGGGCGCCTTTGAGGCGCTCACCTAATAAACCCCCGGCTTTGCCGGGGGTCACTTAATTTTTGCGCGCATTCGTGCCAGCAGCCGTTCTGTCTCATCTTTACTCAAGCTCTTGGCTTTTTCGAGGTACGCCTCGCTAGGTGATTTCTTCATTGCAATTCAGCCTTTTGCAAAAAATGGAGCCTGAATGCTAACTCTTTATTTGAAAAGTTCGCTACCTTGGTCGAGCTTGTTTAAAGCGTGGCTAACGAAAAAGAAAATGCTTACTGGATGTTCGTGTTGGCGTGCCGAAACCGGGCGAACATACTCACGCTAATCATCGTACACCCTTCGGTGTGCCCGCTCCCAGCCAATCATTGCGCGCTTGCGATCTTCGCCCCAGCGATACTGCCCGGTGTCCCCGCTTTCCCGAATCACGCGATGACAGGGAATCAGGATCGCAATGTGGTTGTGCGCCATGGCGGTGCCTACTGCGCGCTGCGCTTTGGGTTGCCTGGCAATTGTGGCCAGGTCGCGGTACGACAAGGTATGCCCGGATGGAATGCGCAGCAGGGCTTCCCACACCTTGATCTGAAAGTTGGTGCCGCGCAGAAGCAGGCCGGGCGGTTTGGTCTGTCCGGACGAATCGAATAGTCCGGTTGCAATAAGTTGTGTTTCTGTGTCGTCGCGCTTGAATTGGGCATGTGGCCATTCAGCGTGCAGGCGGGCTGTTTCAGCATCAGCACACCCGGCTTCGACAAACTGCAGATGGCAGATGCCGCGCGCAGTGGTACCCATGAGAATGATGCCGAACGGGGTGTCGGCAAAGCCGTAGCGGATGGTGAGCCCTTCACCGCGCGCGCCGATTTCGCCTGGGGTGAGGGCGTCGCAGTTCACCATCAGATCATGCAGGCGCCCCGGGCCGGACAGACCGGATTCGATGGTGGCGCTCAATACGTCACGCGATTCTCGCAGCAGGACTTTGGCATTTTCCTTGGTCAAGAATTGCAGGAACCGTTTGGGAGAAATGCCCGCCCATGCACTGAACACGCGTTGCAGATGCGTTGGGCTCAGACCCACATGGCGCGCGATGTCAGCCAGCGACGGTTGCTGCACGGCGTGGCTGCGCACAAAGCGGATCGCTGTGGCAACGGTTTCGTAGGCGTGACTTTGCGCGTCTGGCGTCATGGTGTATTCGAGTGTTGGTCGGAGCTTGATTGTTGGCAAGCGGGCGCATATTCGCCACCCGATTCTTGCGATTATCCGGCGGCGTTAAAAACGCTCGTCCATCCGCAGATAGCGCCACTGCCCCAGTGGCAGTTGCGCCATCGGTACGCGACCGATGCGGATGCGTTTCATGCTCAGGACTTCCAGCCCGACACGTTCGCACATGTGCGCAATCTGGCCGAGGCGCGCGGCTTTGATGGCGAAGCGCAAGCGGGTTTCGTTCTGCCAGCTGACTTTGCAGGGCGGCAGGGGTTTGCCGTTGAAGATCAGGCCGTGGTTGAGGCGCTTGAGACCATGCGGGATCAGCTCACCGGTGACTTCGACGATGACTTCGTGTTCGACGCTGTCGGCATCTTCGCCGAGCTTGCGCGCGACCTGCCAGTTCTGGGTAAACACGACCAGGCCGCTGGCATCGGTTTCCAGCGGCGTGGTTGCGGTCAGGCCGCTGAAATGTTTTTTCAGCAGGTGAATGTCAGCGTCATCGTTTGCGATGTGCGTGGCGGCGCTGATGAGCGCGAGTGCGGGATTGGCGCCTTCGCCTGAGTGATAACCAGGCGGTTTGTTGAACAGAATCGTGACCGGCTCGCTGGGCGTGAGCCGGGCTTTTGGGTCGAGTGCGATGGTTTGCGATTGCACTCGAAACTGCGGCTCTTCGACTACGACACCATCCACGCGTACCCAGCCGCCTTCGATGTATTGCTCGGCTTCGCGGCGCGAACACGGGAGGATTTCAGCGAGGCGTTTGGCGAGGCGGACGGGTTCGGTCATGGCAAGGGCAAGTCAGGGTTGCAGACTGGCGAGTTTACCCGGTGTGGTGTTTGCGATAAGCGCGCCATGCACCGCCCGCCACCAGCCCGCCCACGCCCAGCCCGGTGCCTGGCAGCAAACAGCGAATGGAACGTGTAGCCGAGTATGTCTGGGTGCTTGGGCTTGCCGCCGGAACCGGGTATGCTTTTTAGTCCAATCCAATCAGGACACGGCTAATGAAAACCGCCCTCGCACTTTCCCTGCTGTTTTTTACCCAATCCGTTTTTGCCGCTGTCGTGGGCCGCGATGTTGAATACAAAGCGGGCACTACAGTCATGAAAGGTTTTCTGGCGCAGGACGATGCCATCAAGACCCGGCGTGCCGGGGTGTTGGTGGTGCCGGAGTGGTGGGGCGCCAACGACTACGCGCGCAAGCGCGCGCGGATGCTGGCGGCGGAAGGCTATGTGGCGCTGGTGGTGGACATGTACGGCAACGGAAAAATCGCGGCCAACCCCAAAGAGGCCGGTGATCTGGCGGGGAGCGTGAACAAAAATCCGCCGCTGGCCCTGGCGCGGTTTCAGGCCGCCGAGCAGTTTCTCGCTCGCCAGCCTGCGGTAAAGAAAGGCGGGCTTGCTGCGCTGGGTTATTGCTTTGGCGGCGGCGTGGTGTTGAACATGGTGCGTGCGGGCGAGCCGCTCAAGGCCGTTGCCAGTTTCCATGGCGTGCTGGCGACGGATATTTCAGTCAAGCCGGGCGCGATCAAAACCCCGTTGCGCATCTTTACGGGCGAAGCCGATCCGGTGGTGCCGCCCGAGCAGGTGGCTGCGTTCAAAATCGAAATGGATAACGCCAAGGCGGATTACAAACTGGTGAGCTATCCCGGTGTGAAGCACACGTTTACCAGCCGCGAAGCCGATAGCTACGCCGCGCAGTTTGGTTTGCCGCTTAAATATGATGCGGAGGCCGATGCGGATTCCTGGGCGCAGACCCTGGCGTTCCTGAAAGCTGTCTTCAAATAAATTCGAGCCAAATAAGCATGAGCAATCACTGCGATCACGACGGCCACGCGCCGCAGCCCGACGGTACGTTTGGCATCCCGCAAGTCGGACACTTTGATCCGGCGGCGTTTGAGCGGGCTGTGACCGACCTGCTGCGCGCCTGCGGCGTGGCACCGGATTCGGTCCACACCGGGCGCACTGCAGAACGCGTGCGCGAGTTGTGGCAAAAGCGCCTGCTGGGCGGCTATGCGATTTCCCCCGATGAGGCGCTGGGCGAAGGTTTTGCCGATGAGCGCGATGACATGGTGGTGGTGCGCGGGATTGCGGTGCACGGCGTGTGTCCGCATCATCTGGTGCCGTTTCGCGGCGTGGCGCATGTCGCTTATGTTCCCGGCGGGCGTTTGCACGGTTTTGGCCGTATTGCGCGCATGGTCGATGCGATTGGCCACCGTTTTACCTATCAGGAATGGATGACGCGCGACATTGCGGAAGCACTGATGATGCATGGACGGGCAAAAGGCGCGGCGTGCATGATCGAAGCCGAGCAACTGTGCCTGTTGCTGGGCGAAGACCGGCGCGGCGACGAGCGCGTGTTGACGCAGGCGTTTACCGGCTGTTTCAGGGACAGCGAGCAGACGCGCAATGAATTTTTGCGGGCGATATCGCACAGCGACTTGCGCTGAATACAAGACTGGCGTTGTAACAAAAAACTTTTAACAACTTCTTGGGCGACGGATGGCTCCAGCGTAAAATACCCGGCTCTATGCGTATCGGCTCCCACCTCCTCAAGAATCGCCTCGTTGTCGCCCCTATGGCAGGGGTGACGGATCGGCCTTTCCGTCAATTGTGCAAAAAGCTGGGCGCGGGGATGGCGGTGTCGGAGATGGTGACGTCGAATTCCCTGTTGTATGGCTCGGCCAAGACCCAGCGTCGTGCCAACCACGAAGGCGAGGTAGACCCGATCAGCGTGCAGATTGCGGGCGCCGATCCGCTGCTGATGGCGGAGGCCGCGCGCTACAACGTCGATCATGGCGCGCAGATCATTGACATCAACATGGGTTGCCCGGCAAAAAAAGTCTGCAATGTGATGGCGGGTTCGGCGCTGCTGCGGGACGAGCCGCTGGTTGCACGCATTCTGGACGCGGTGGTGGCGGCCGCCGGGAATGTGCCGGTCACGCTGAAGATTCGCACCGGCTGGGACAAAGAACACAAGAACGCGCTGGCGATATTAAAGACGGCTGAAAACGCCGGCATCCAGGCGCTGGCGATCCACGGCCGCACGCGCGCCTGCGCGTATACGGGCGATGCGGAGTACGACACCATCAAGGCGGTTAAGGCCGAAGCGCGCATCCCGGTAATTGCCAATGGCGACATCACTACGCCGGAGAAGGCAAAGTTTGTGCTGGACTACACCGGCGCGGACGCGGTGATGATTGGGCGTGCCGCGCAGGGGCGACCCTGGATTTTTCGCGAGATTGAATATTTTCTGCAAACCGGGCAGCATTTGCCGTCGCCCGAGGTGGCTGAGATTCATGCGGTATTGCTGGAGCATGTTCACGATCTGTATGGCTTTTATGGCGAGGTCACCGGGGTGCGCGTAGCACGCAAACATATTTCCTGGTACACACGCGGCCTGGTCGGCGCGAGCGCGTTTCGCCACGCGATGAATTTGCTGAACACGCCGGTAGAACAATTAGGTGCAGTGAATGAGTATTTCGCGCAGGCGGCGTGTGCAGACAGACGGCTGCGTTATATAGAAATAGAAGCTGCGCCAGGATATACAGAAGCTGCACTGGAACAGTCCAGAATCGCAGCCTGATGCGTCGTCGGTGACGATGCAGCAGTCGGGGAGACGTATCCGCAAACGATACATCATGAAGGTTTAGGGGCTTATTTTGATCGAAGAAACCGAAGTTGCAAGCTGCTTGCGGCGCGCACTCAATCGCTATTTCAAGGATCTCGACGGCGAAGAACCGACCGAGATTTACAGCATGGTTTTGAGCGCAGTTGAAAAGCCGTTACTGATTTATATTCTCGACCGCGCGGACGGCAATCAGACGCGCGCCGCCGACATTCTCGGCATCAACCGTAATACCTTGCGCAAGAAGTTGCGCGAACATGGGCTTTCGGATTAGCTGTCTTCAATTTAAACCAGGCGCAAGAAGTTGCGCGAACACGGGCTTTCAGATTAAACCTTCGTACTGCAAACCATGAAAATTCAACGCGCCCTCCTGAGCGTCTCGGACAAGTCCGGCCTGCTCGATTTTGCCCGCTTACTGGCTGATGCCGACGTCGAACTGCTGTCTACTGGCGGCACCGCCAAAGCGCTCCGCGATGCGGGTTTGCCGGTGATCGATGTCGCCGACTTTACCGGTTTTCCGGAAATGCTCGATGGCCGCGTCAAGACGCTGCATCCCAAGGTGCATGCCGGGATTTTGGCGCGGCGCGATCTGCCGGAACACGTTGCGACCATGAGCGAACACGGCCTGCTTTATATCGATCTGGTGTGCGTGAACCTGTACCCGTTTGTTGCAACCGTTTCCAAGCCGCATACGCTGGACGACGCGATTGAAAATATCGACATCGGCGGCCCGGCAATGGTGCGCTCGTCAGCCAAAAACTATAAACACGTTGCCATCGTTACCGACCCGGCGGACTACGCAGGACTCATCGCCGAAATGCACGCCAACGGCGGTGCGCTCACGGACGCCACGCGGTTCAATCTGGCGAAAAAAGCCTTCACTCATACTGCGCAGTACGACGGCCACATCAGCAATTACCTGACCGCATTGAACGACGAGGGCGGGCGCGACACATTTCCTGATCGCCTCACGCTGCAATTCGAGCGCGCGCAGATCTGCCGCTATGGCGAGAATCCGCATCAAGCGGGTGCCTTCTATATCGAGCACGCCGCGCCCGCAGGCACCATCGCCAGCGCGCGCCAGCTGCAAGGCAAGGAACTGTCCTACAACAACATCGCCGATACCGATGCCGCGCTGGAGTGCGTCAAGCAGTTTGATGCTGCGCCCGCGTGCGTCATCGTCAAACATGCCAACCCGTGCGGCGTGGCGTACGGTGAAAATCTGCTCGATGCGTATAACCGCGCCTATCAGACTGATCCCGAATCGGCCTTCGGCGGCATCATTGCTTTCAACGGTCGGCTGGATGGCGCAACGGCGCAGGCGATTGTCGACCGTCAGTTTGTCGAGGTCATCATCGCGCCCGAGGTCAGCCCTGAGGCGGTCGCTGCGGTGGCCGCGAAAAAGAACGTGCGCCTGCTGGAATGCGGTGCGTGGTCAGGCAGCGTGGCCCAGCTCGACATGAAGCGCGTGGCGGGCGGCCTCTTGGTGCAGGATGCCGACATCAAGCTGCTGGACACCACGACGGTGGCGACGACACGCGCACCCAGCCCGAAAGAAATGGACGACCTGCTGTTCGCCTGGCGCATTACCAAATTTGTTAAATCCAACGCCATTGTGTATGCGCGGGACCGCATGACCGTAGGCGTCGGCGCAGGCCAGATGTCGCGCATCAACTCGGCGCGTATTGCCGCGATCAAAGCCGAACAGGCTGGCCTGCCTGTTCCCGGTTCGGTGATGGCCTCCGACGCTTTTTTCCCCTTTCGCGACGGCATCGACCAGGCCGCGCAATCAGGCATCACGGCAGTGATCCAGCCTGGCGGTTCGATGCGCGACGATGAGGTGATTGCCGCAGCAAACGAGCATGGCCTGGCGATGGTGTTTACCGGCGTGCGGCATTTCAAACACTAATCATGAAAATTCTGGTCATTGGCTCCGGCGGTCGCGAGCACGCGCTGGCGTGGAAGCTCGCACAGTCCCTCAAAGTGTCGCAAGTCTTTGTTGCGCCCGGCAATGGCGGCACGGCGACGGAAGACGGTCTGGTCAATCTGCCGTTAACGGCGATCCCTTCGCTGCTTGAATTTGCCCGCCGTGAAGACGACATTGCGTTCACCGTGGTCGGTCCGGAAGCGCCGCTGGCGGCAGGGATCGTCGATGCATTTCGTGACGCTGGATTGAAAATTTTTGGCCCGACCCAGGCCGCTGCCCAGCTCGAAAGCTCCAAGGATTTCGCCAAGCAGTTCATGGCACGCCACCATATTCCTACCGCAGCGTTTGGCACGTTTACCGATGCCGCCAGTGCGCATGCCTATATCGATCAGCACGGCGCGCCCATTGTGGTGAAGGCCGACGGCCTGGCGGCGGGCAAGGGGGTCGTGGTCGCTGCGACAGCCGAAGAAGCGCATGCCGCAGTGGATGCGATGCTCTCCGGCAATACCATGGGTGAAGCCGGGCACCGCGTGGTGATCGAGGAATGTCTGCTGGGCGAGGAAGCCAGTTTCATCGTGATGGTCGATGGCGAGCATGTGCTGGCGCTGGCATCCAGCCAGGATCACAAGCGCTTGGGCGACGGCGACACCGGCCCCAACACCGGCGGCATGGGCGCGTATTCACCCGCGCCTGTGGTCACGCCCGAACTGCACGCACGCATCATGCGCGAGGTGATTTACCCCACGGTGGAAGGCATGGCCGCCGACGGTATTCGCTACACCGGTTTTCTGTACGCGGGCATCATGGTCGGTGCCGATGGTGCGCCGCGCGTGCTCGAATTCAACTGCCGCATGGGCGACCCGGAAACCCAGCCGATTTTGATGCGGCTGAAATCCGATCCGGTACTGTTGCTGGACGCTGCTGTCAACGGCAAGCTCGATCAGGTCGAAGCCGAATGGGATCGCCGCACTGCGCTCGCCGTGGTGCTCGCCGCTGCAGGTTATCCGGATGCACCGCGCAAAGGCGATGTCATCAGCGCGCTGCCTGCGGCGGCGGATGACCTGCATGTATTCCACGCCGGAACGGCCACAGAAAACGGCCAGATTGTGGTGAGCGGCGGTCGCGTGCTGGCGGTGACTGCGCTCGGCGACAGTGTGCGCATGGCGCAAAAGCGTGCGTACGAAGCGGTAGACGCGATCCGTTTCGACGGCATGCAGTATCGCCGCGACATCGGCTGGCGTGCGCTCGATCGAAAGAAGTGATGCATGGCGGCGGATGTGCGGGTGACTCTGCGGCGCGGCGGGATCGTTGCCTACCCGACCGAGTCCTGCTACGGGCTGGGTTGCGACCCGCGCAATGCGCATGCGCTGAAACACCTCATTCGGCTCAAGGGTCGCGACGCGGCTAAAGGTTTGCTGTTGATTGCTGATCGCCTCAACCGATTGCAGCCGTTTATGCGCCCCTTGAATGCAATTGATCTAGTGCGGGTGCGCCGTACCTGGCCCGGACCCGTTACCTGGATTGTCCCGGCATCAGCCACTTGCCCCGCGCCGCTTACTGGCGGGCGCGCCACGATTGCGGTGCGTGTGACCGCGCATCCCGACGCTGCGCGTTTGTGCCGCACACTGGGCACGGCGCTGGTTTCCACTAGCGCAAACAAAAGTGGTAAAAAACCTGCCCAAACCGCTGCGGAATGCCGCAGAATATTCGGCGCGCGGGTGCGCGTGATCGATGGCCGCATCGGCACACGAAAACGCCCCTCCACTTTGATCGACCTTGCTACCGGAACGATACTTCGACCCTGATGATGGCCAACGCTCCCACCCCCTCTGCTTTTGATTCAAGCGCAGTCAAAACCTGGCTGCTCGATTTGCAGGCGCGTATTGTTGCCGCGCTTGAAGCCGCTGACGGCTTGCCGTTTCGTACCGATGCCTGGGAGCGCCCTGAAGGCGGCGGCGGCATTTCGCGGCTGACTGAAGAGGGCAATGTGCTGGAGCGTGGCGGGGTGAATTTCTCGCACGTGCTGGGCAGTCAGCTGCCGCCTTCCGCCAGCGCGCATCGCCCCGAACTTGCCGGGCGGCGCTGGGAGGCGATGGGGGTGTCGCTGGTGCTGCACCCGCGCAATCCCTACGCGCCGACGGTGCACATGAACGTGCGCTGCTTCGTCGCCATGAAAGACGGCGAAGACCCGGTGTGGTGGTTTGGCGGCGGCATGGATCTCACGCCTTACTACGGCTTTGAGGACGACGCGCGGCATTTCCACGCCACTTGCAAAAATGCGCTTGATCCGTTTGGCACCGACCTGCACCCGGGTTTCAAGGACTGGTGCGACCGCTATTTTTTCCTCAAGCATCGCAACGAACCGCGCGGCATTGGCGGGGTGTTTTTTGACGATTTCGCCGAAGGCGGATTCGATCATGCCTTCGGCATGACCCAAAGCGTCGGGGATAGTTTTCTCGCTGCTTATTTGCCCATCCTCGAACGCCGCAAGAATATCGAATACGGTGAACGCGAGCGCGATTTTCAGGCTTACCGGCGTGGCCGTTATGTCGAATTCAACCTGGTGTTTGACCGTGGCACCTTGTTTGGTTTGCAATCGGGCGGGCGCACCGAATCCATCCTGATGTCGATGCCGCCAATCGTGAAATGGCGCTATGACTGGCATCCCGAGGCGGGTTCGCCCGAGGCGCGGTTATACAGTGATTTTCTGATTACGAAAGACTGGGTATAAGTCTGCATGCATAAAATTCCGCGCCGCATTTTGATTGGTTTCGGCATTTTTCTGCTGGTGCTGGCGGTTGTCGGGCTGGTGGCGTGGGAGTTTTTGTCGTCGGCGCTCGAGGCGCGTTATCTGTCGAAGACGGTGCAAAAGATGACCTGGCACGTGCAGCCGGGGCCGTCCAGCCGGATCCGTTTTCCGGAGGGCGGGCCGTATGACCTGCGGTTGGGTTACAGCAAACTGCCCGACTATACCCACCGCCTGCAAAAAAACGGCTGGCACATCGATGAACAAGCCAAGATCAGTATCCAGATGGCGCGCGTGGATGACCTGGGACTGTTTCTGCCGTACCGCGAAAAAAACCAGGGAGGCATCCAGTTGCTCGATGCCGCAGGCACGACCTTGTATCAGTATCAGTCGCCTGCCCGGATTTATCCGGGCTTCGAGGCAATTCCCGGGGTGCTGGTCAAGGCGCTGCTGTATATCGAAAACCGCGAACTGCTGCGAGACGATTTTCCGACCCGCAATCCGGCGGTGGAGTGGGATCGCCTCGGCCAGGCTGTGCTGGAAAAAGGCATCAGCCTGGTCGATCGCAATCGTAATGTGCCGGGCGGCAGCACCTTGCCTACCCAGATCGAAAAATACCGCCATTCGCCCGAGGGCAGAACCCAGGGCATGAGCGACAAGCTGCGGCAAATGGGGACTGCCAGTCTGCGCGCTTATCAGGATGGCATCGACACGCGTCCGGCGCGCCGCCGCACTGTGCTGGCCTATCTGAATACCGTGCCGCTTGCCGCCGCGCCGCGCTTTGGCGAAGTGCATGGCGTGGGTGACGGTTTGTGGGCCTGGTATGGACTCGATTTTGCCCAGATCAATCGCGTATTGGCGCGTGCGCCTGTTGCGAATGACAAAGAGTATGCATCGGCGCTGAAACATGTGCTGTCGCTGATTGTGGCGGAACGTCGGCCCTCGTATTACCTCGCGGCCAACCGCAAGGCGCTCGACGCGTATACCGACGACCATCTTGATCTGCTTGCCGCTACAGGCATCATCAGCCCGGCATTGCGCGATACCGCAAAGACGGTTGCACTGCGTCCGGCATCGAGCCGCATCGACCCGCCGCCGCCGCGATTCGTCGAGCAAAAAGCCGCCAATTCTTTGCGCATTCGTGCTGCATCTTTATTGGGCGAGTCGCGTTTGTATGATCTGGACCGGCTGGATTTACAGGCCAAAACCACGCTCAACCAGCCCGCGCAAAAAATCGTCAGCAGCTATCTGCAAAGCCTGGTGATGCCGGACGTGGTGCAGGCATCAGGCCTGTATGGCAAGCGTTTGCTGAAACCGGACAACGACCTAAGCAAGGTCATTTACAGTTTTACGCTGTATGAAAAATCACCCGCTGGCATGTTGCTTCGGATTCAGGCCGATAATCTCAATCAGCCGTTCGATATCAATCAGCAAACACGGCTTGATCTGGGTTCGACCGCCAAGCTGCGCACGCTGGTTACATACCTTCAGATCATCGCCCAGTTACGCGATGAATTGGGCGTGTCGGACAAGGCAGCGCTGGCCAGACAGGCGCAACCGCAGCGTGACGTGCTTGCGCAATGGGTGGCGGGCTATTTGTTGACTGCGCCGGATAAAAGTCTGGGTGCGTTGATGGAAGCGGCCATGGCGCGCAACTATTCGGCTGCGCCGGAAGTGTTCTTTACCGGGGGTGGTGAGCATCGCTTTGCCAACTTCGACAAGGACGACAACGGGCGCGTGCTCAATGTGTGGGCGGCCACTAAAAATTCCGTCAACCTGGTTTATATCCGGATCATGCGCGATGTGGTTCGACACTACGCCAGCCGTTCGCCGGGTGCGGCCGCGCGCATTCTGGACGACGCGAATAACCCGCAACGCCTGACTTACCTGATGCGCTTTGTCGATCAGGAAGGGCGGGTATTCATGAACCGTTTTTATCAGCGCCACAAGACACAGAGTCCGGCTGAAATGATCGGGGGTCTGTACGCGCGTGCCCGGCAAAATCCGCGCCGTTTCACTTCGGTGTTCCGTTATCTCAATCCGCAGGCGGACTTTGCCGCCTATGCGGACGCCTTGTATACCGCCATTCCCGCTGCAAAATCGCTTAGCGCAGAAACGCTGGCGGCGATGTATAAAACGCATGCGCTGGATGCTTACAACCTGGCAGACCGTGGCTATGTTACTCAGATTCATCCGCTGGAATTGTGGCTGGTAAGCTATTTGCGCCAGCACCCCAAGGCCGATCTGACTGAACTGGCCAAGGCCAGCACGCAGCAGCGTATCGAGGTCTATAACTGGCTGTTCAAAACTAGCCGCAAAAATGCGCAGGACATCCGCATTCAATCTTTGCTGGAAGTGGAAGCCTTCGATGCCCTGCACCGCGACTGGAAACGCCTGGGTTATCCCTTTGATAATCTGACACCGTCGTATGCCACCGCGATCGGCAGCTCGGGCGACCGCCCCGCTGCGCTGGCCGAATTGATGGGGATACTGGTCAATGATGGCGTGCGTTTGCCGATGGTGAGTTTGACCGAGTTGCGTTTTGCCCAGGGCACGCCGTTCGAGACGCGTTTTAAACCGAACAAGCCTGAAGGCGAGCGCCTGTTGCCGGTTGAAGTAGTGCGCACGGTGCGCAAAGCGCTGAGTCTGGTGGTGAACGGCGGCACGGCAGGCCGCTTGCAGGGCGTATTGAAGGACGATAACGGGAAAGAAATTGTCATCGGAGGCAAGACAGGGACGGGCGATCACCGGTACGAACGCTATGGCGCAGGCGGGCAGTTGATCGAGTCACGCGTAGTCAACCGTACAGGAACCTTTGTGTTTTATCTGGGCGAGCGCTATTTCGGCACACTCGTTGCGCTGGTACCCGGTCCGCAAGCGGGACAATATGAGTACACCAGCGCGCTGACCGCGCAAATACTCAAAACGCTGTTGCCGCAGTTGAAGGCCGCGTTGTTTTCGGTTCCCGCTGCGAGCCCTCCAACCGCGATTCCCGTTGCGCCGCTCCCTGAACCGACTGAACCGCAGGCAGGCGGACTGGTGCCTGGGTCGGCTGCGCCACGCAGTGAAAAAGCCGATGGATCGAGCAGTCAGGCGGATCCGCCGCTCAAACCCGGACTGGATAGTAGTGGTGGATTCCCGGATTCGCTTGATCCGAGCGTCGTGGTGCCAGTGCCGACTCCCCCGGTTGAGCGTGAACCGGTGTCCACTAATACGGCGCCGGTCACGGGGCAAACCGCCCTTTAATCGGCTATGCTAACAACTCATTTCACATCGGTTTTCGCGCATGACTGAAGTGTATCGTCTGGTCGCACACACATCGACCGATCCCGGTAACGTCAGCATTCCTGCATTGAAGGTGCTGTCGGAAATTACCACCAGCCTGTCTTCCGACGCCAATGTCGAGCAGCTGCTGGGGCGGTTTTTGACGACCATGGTGCGTCTGGCGGGCGCGCAGGCGGGTGCGGTGCGGGTGATTACCGATGACCGCATGCACCTCAAGTTAATCAGCTCGGTGGGGCTGCCGCCCGGACTGGTTGAGCATGAGCAGATGGTGGGGATGGACTGCGGTGTGTGCGGCAAGGCTGCACGCGAAGTTACGGTTAGCAGCTGGAACAACGTGGCCTACTGCCGCAAACAGGCTAATGATGCGTATTTCAGTGACGCATGCTCGACTGTGGTTGCCGTACCGCTGCTGCACAAAAACAAGGTGATGGGCGTATACAACCTGTTTCTGGAAAAAGATAAAACCGTTCCCGATGATATTCGTTTGCTGTTTCAGTCGATCAGTGAGCATCTCGGGATTGCGCTGGAAAACGCCCGGCTGACGCGCGAGAACATGCGCATCTCGCTGATGAACGAACGCCAGATGCTGGCCAATCAGATTCATGATTCGCTGGCACAAACGCTGGCGTATGCCAAGATGCGGCTCACTGTGTTGAGTGATGCGATGCGCTGTGAAGACTATCCCAAGGCCAATCGTTATCTGGGTGACGTTGAGGAAGCGGTCGATCTGGCGTATGCGGATTTACGCGATCTCATCACACAATACCGCGACCGTATCAACCCGCGCGGCCTGGTACCCGCAATCCAGGAGCTGGCCAAGAGCTTCCGCAAAAAAGCCAATGCCGATGTGGATTTTCTGAATCTGGTGCAGGATGTGTCGCTGTCGCCGGATGAGGAAATCCAGGTGTTCCATATCATCCAGGAATCGCTGTACAACATCGCCAAGCACGCGCGTGCGCGCCATGTGGTGATTACCTTCGATCTTGAAAATGGCCAGTACATTGTTAACGTTGCCGATGATGGTGTCGGCGTACAAAAGAAAAACGACGAGTCGTCTACCATGGGTAAAAGCTTTGGCCTGACCATCATGCGCGAGCGCGCCGCAAGATTGAATGGCAAGCTCAGCGTGGAAAGCCGCCCTGCGGGCGGCACGGTGATACGCCTGATATTTCCCCAGCATAAACCTGATCACGCATGAGCCTCCCCCGCATTATCCTTGTCGATGACCATACTCTGTTCCGCAAAGGGCTGGCCGAGCTGCTCGAACAAAGCGGCAGTATCGAAGTCACCGCCTTTACTGGCAATCCGGACGAGGTCGCCATGCTGCTTAAGGCGCATCGACCCGATGTGCTGCTGCTTGACCTCAATATGCCGGGTACGGACGGCATTACACTGATGCAGCAACTGCGTAGTGAGGGTTATATTTTGCCAGTTCTGATTTTGACCTTATCCGAAGCCGAAGATGATCTCGCCCGCGCTTTGCGCGCAGGTGCCAATGGATACTTGCTCAAGAGTATGGAGCCTGATGAAGTGGTCGATGCCATCTTGCGTGCCCAGCGTGGTGAAACTGTGGTCGCGCCAGCGATGACAGCCAAGCTGGTCCGGCTATTCGATCAGAAGGGGCAGGACACAAGCTCATTGATCGACTCGCTCACGCCGCGTGAGGCTGAAATTCTGACGCATCTCTCGCGCGGCGAAAGCAACAAGGCGATCGCACGCACACTCGATATCAGTCACGATACGGTCAAGCTGCACGTGCGGCATATTCTGGCCAAGCTGAATCTGTCCTCGCGGGTTGAGGCTGCAGTATTTGCGGTCGAGCATCGGGTGGCACCAGGCAATCGAAACTGACGCGGCCAGAAACGATCATTTTTCGCATGCGGGATTGAAATAGTGTGGCGTTGTTGAAGGGGGCGTCCGGCCTTGAATTCAACGGACAAGACACCATATCGCTGAAGTAGGCCGGACGACCCCCGGCGTATTTGTCTGGCAGGCGTAAATGTTGATTTGAAAGGATTTTGTATGAAACGTATCGTATTGTTTTTGATCACTAACCTGGCAATCGTATTCGTCCTCAACATCGTGCTGCATCTATTGGGTGTGGATCGCATTCTGAATGCGCAGGGCACGGATCTGAATATCAATGCGTTGCTGGTCTCCTCTGCCGTGATTGGTTTTGGTGGCGCACTGATTTCGCTGGCGATGTCAAAGTGGTCGGCCAAGCGTATGACTGGCGCGCGCGTCATCGAGTCTCCCGCCAGCTCGACCGAATTCTGGCTAGTGGAAACCGTGCGTCGTCAGGCGCAGCAGGCGGGCATCGGTATGCCCGAAGTAGCGATTTACGATGCACCAGATATCAATGCGTTTGCCACGGGCATGAGCCGCAACAGCGCGCTGGTGGCGGTCAGCAGCGGCTTGCTCGATGCCATGACGCGCGAAGAAGCCGAGGCAGTGCTGGGGCACGAAATTAGCCATATCGCCAATGGCGACATGGTGACGCTGGCGTTGATTCAGGGGGTGGTGAATACCTTTGTGATGTTTCTGTCACGCATCATCGGCCATCTGGTTGACCGTGTGGTCTTCAAGACCGAGCGCGGCCATGGCCCGGCTTTCATGATCACCAGCATCATCGCGCAACTGGTGCTGGGCGTGCTCGCTAGCATGATCGTGATGTGGTTTTCGCGGCAGCGTGAATTTAGGGCTGACTCAGGGGGCGCAACACTCGCCGGACGCGACAAGATGATCGCTGCGTTGCAGCGTCTCGGTGGTCTGCATCCGCATCCGTTACCGGAACAGATGGCGGCCTTTGGTATCGCGGGCGAACTGGGACAGGGGATGAAACGTCTCTTCACCACGCACCCCCCGCTTGAAGAGCGTATCGCTGCGCTACGGGCGGGTAGTGCAGGACAAGATTAAAAGCTTGGACTGTGCAGTTCAGGCTTGATGTCGTGGACCGTCCGACACCGGGCAGTCAGGAGTCAATCGGTTCGATTGCCACTCGCACCCAGCCTTCGCTGCGTTCGATCGGGTTGCCAAGGCGGATGAACTTGATGCCCGGTTTGCCATGAATCTCAAATATTTTCTGGGCTTGCAGGTGTACCGGATCAATAACCAGTGAAGCGTTGCTATTGTCATCGCCGGAGGCGAGCCAGATGCAGGCAATCGGCAGCGGAGTGCCGTTACTGTCGAATCCATTGACGGTGTAGTCGGATGCGTCTGAACTTGTGCTGAGCATGACGATGTCAGGTGATTCGGCGAACGTTTCAATCCCCACCGAGCTTGACTCCTCATCCAGACGAAACAGTCTGCGAACCACGCCGAGACGCCAGGTTTTGGTTTCATGTGGTTTGGCAGCGACCAGCGCTCCCACGCGCAGCCAGTTCAGGTTGCGGGTTTCCACAACGGCGCCATATCCTGTGGCGCTCTCGTCTTGCATGATCCAGCTTTCGCTTCCAGTCATCTCAGGCCGGAGCTTTTTCATTTCGGTGGTGTAGTTGCGTGTGCGTTCCGTCACAAAGCCATAAACGGCTACATCCTCGGCTTCCATGTAAGGAATGTTGTCGCCATAGAGACCAACTGTTTGTGCGCCAGTTGTTTTGATTTGACTGATGATGTTGTCAAATCCATTACTGATTTCGACCATATGTTTAACGCGTTCGCGAGGCGCTTGCCGCTGTTCGCGTGTCGCCATCGCCGACCATTGATGCTGTAGATGGCCAAGCAATTCAATGCTTTCGGTCACGCGTGAATCCTCCGTCAGCCCGAGCAGGGCGGGCGGCGAACCTTCGCGCAGTGCGTGTTGAGTCGTGTCCAGTTGTTTGGAGAGTGTGGCTACGCTCCAGTAGCGCATGGGTTTGTCATCGGCGGGATTACGCGTTCTGCGCGGACCGTAGTCGGCGGATAAGTCCACCGAGAAGCCGTGCTTGTTCAAATCCAGTTGGTCTTCGAGGCGTAGTTTGTCAGTCCAGTTTTCCAGCCAGCGGTCAACCATATGAAGCTGACGCGGGTACAAGGTGCCTGAATTGGCCAGGTTCAACATCAGAACGCGAAGATAGGCGGACTCGCAGGTGCTATCCGTTTGATCCTGCGGGTACATTCTGAATTTACGTTGATGAAACTGCTCGTTTTCGGCGACACGATACAGCTTGTGCAAACGCAGCCAGATATTTTCCGGTGGCTGCTGATAACGAATCGCCCGCCATTTCAAGAGCAGGCCAAAAGCGCGGATGGCGCGCAAGGTAATAAGGGGAAGCAAAGTTGCATTCTGGCCAATTTGCGTATTCCGCGAAAAATCGAGGACATACGCGTGATAGCCGCGCGCGATTTCCCAATACAGGTTGTTGATCCCGTGCCAAAGCTGGCTTTCCATTACCCGTGACATGCGCGCATTACGCAAGTATTGTTGCACCAGCGTGTCCTGCAAATCCCGCGATTTTTCGTCCAGCAGCATTAATACCGATAGACGTTCTTTCGTCGGTTGTGTCAGATTTTCATTGAAATGCCGGATTTCGATGAGAATCGCATTTTGTGATTTGAACGCATCGCCCGCAGGCAAGTTTTCCACCCAAAGCGTTGCGGACTTCAGGTTGGTCAAAGGATCGTTATCGTGATTTCCCTTGTCGGACGGCTTCAAGCGTGACAAGCGTGTCTTGATATTTTCAGCTAAATTAAACATGCCAATGACGAGTCCGTGATTCAGTTGAGTGTATACAACGGCTTTTAACGCAATTTCTGTACCGGATGCACGACAGGTTAACGCAATGCCCGGCTTTTGAAGTGATCTTGATGATTTTTAATGTTTAACGGCTCGGCGCAAGGAGTTCAGTCTGGTGCCGTGAAAAATAGTCGAGCGCCGATTTAACCGCCTTGATGACAGCGCGCGGGGTAATGGTGGCACCCGCCTGGGCATCAAAATCGCCACCGTCCTTCCGGACTTTCCATTGCGACACGATCGGCAGGGAAAGGGATTTCCCCGTGAACTGGTCAATCCAGCGACTTTTAGCAATCTCGATGTAATCCCCCAGGCCCGGCGTTTCCCGATGCGTTGTGACGCGCACGCCAGTAACTGCGCCTTGCACATTGATGCCAATCAGGAGTGCGATTTCTCCGCTATAACCGTCGGGTGCAATAGCTTCGAGCACGAGGCCAGTGGGTTTGCCCTGTCTGCGTGCGATCCAGGCGCTGGATGGGGCGTGCGTGCCAAGTAAATCGTCGGCAGGCAGTTTTTGTACGGTGCTGAGCAAATCATTGTCATGTAATGCGACGGGCAGCACCTGGCTGATGAGTGCCAGCTTCGCCTGTTGCTCGTTATGCTCGATTGCCGGTCGGGTGGCATCGAAACTTGCAGCAAGTATCGCTGTGCCAATGATGGCGAATATCAGCAGTACTGCGCCTGTGCGTAATGCATTTCGTCCCGCCATTTTCATGATGCGGCTTTCATTTCGCGGTTTTGGGTGCTTCGCCAAAAATTTTTGGCTGGGTGAAGGTATCAATCAGCGGCGCGCACACGTTCATCAGCAAAATCGCAAACGCGACACCGTCTGGATAACCGCCCCAGGTTCGGATCAAAATCGTCAGAAACCCCGCACCCAAGCCAAAGATGATCTTGCCTTTGGGGGTGGTGGCACCGGACACCGGATCGGTTGCGATGAAAAATGCGCCAAGCATGACCGACGGTGCAAACAGATGAAACCACGGCGCGCCATAGCGACCCGGGTCGAAAAAATGCAAAAATCCTGCGGTCAGCCAGATGCCTGCGAGGAATGCCAGCGGCACATGCCAGCTGATAATGCGTAGCGCCCACAGCAGCAAACCGCCCAGCAGGAAAAACCCCGCCAGCCATTCAAACCCGATCCCGCCGTAATGCCCGAAGTTCGGCCGGATCATGATTTCATCCACCGTATTCTGCTGTAACAAGCCAGTACGCAAAGCATCCAGCGGCGTGGCCATCGCAATCCCGTCGAGTGGGGTGTCGGCACCAAAAATGATGGCGGCGCTGTGTGCAAAACCCAGGTGGGCGTGAGTCAACTCCAGCGGCCCGGCCCACTGCGTCATCTGTATCGGAAACGATACGATCAGCACCGCATAGCCCACCATCGCCGGATTGAAAATATTCTGTCCGAGACCGCCGTACAAATGCTTGGCTACCACAATGGCGAACAGCGTGCCCGTGATGACCAGCCACCACGGCGCGAGCGAAGGCAAAGACAGCGCCAGCAGCCAGGCGGTGACGATGGCACTTAAATCCATCAGGAAGGGTTTGACCGGAAAGCCGCGCGCCTTCAGCATCGACGCCTCGGCGGCCAGCGCGGTCACGGTTGCAATGCTCAGGGTGATCAGGATGCCGGATCCAAACAGCCACACATAGGCCGCAATACCCGGCAGCAGCGCTACCAGCACCCAGGCCATGACCTGGGTGACGCTGGTGCGATCCAGAATAAAAGGGGAGGACATTAAGGGGTTTTTTCCTGTTCCAGCGGTTGGTGTGCTGCCGCACGGATTTTGGCTCGGCGCGCTTCGATTTCCGCGATTTCCTGTTGAGTATGTGCTGAGAGATTATCGGTGTTCTTTGGTGCTGCGTCGGCTTTTTTGGCTTGCGCGCGCGCGATGGCGGCAGCGATCAAGGCTTTTTTGGCATCGGCTTCCGGATCGGCACTGGCAGCGGTCGCGCTGGCGAGTTCGTCTGGTGGGCTCGATGCGGCGCGCTGCGTTCGGGCGCGCGCTGCGAGTTTGTCTGCCTTTTCACTTTTTTCGCGTGTTTGGCGAAACAGTCTGAACTCATGCCGTTCGCGCGCCTGATCGGCGGCGGTTTTCTCTTTTGTGCGCGCCCAGATTTCGCTCTTGGCGTAGCGATAAAAATCGACCAGCGGTATATGGCTTGGGCATACGTAACTACAGCAGCCGCACTCGATGCAGTCAAACAAATGGTATTCCTGCGCCCGGCCAAAATCATCGGATTTGGCAAAGCGGAACAGTTCCTGTGGTTGCAAGTCGGCAGGGCACGCATCGGCACAACGGGTGCAGCGAATGCAGGGCAACGCACTTGGCAGCGATGGGAAAAGTGCGTCGGATTTGACCAGCACACAGTTGGTGGCCTTGACGACAGGCACATCTTCGCGCGGCATGGGCACGCCCATCATCGGGCCGCCCATCAAAATACCGGTGCGGCCATCGCGTTCGCCTGCACTCTGGATCAGCGCAACCATCGGTGTACCGATCAGCACTTCCATATTTTGTGGCCGCTGTACATGGCCGCTTACTGTCACCATCCTCGAAATCAGGGGCTCGCCCTTAAAGATCGCACGATACAAGGCGAAAGCGGTACCGACGTTGAATACCTGGATGCCAATATCCGTCGAGAGTTTGCCAGAAGGCACTTCTTTGCCGGTGAGTGTTTTGATCAACTGCTTGGCACCGCCACCGGGGTAACGCGTGGGTACCGCGATGACTTCAACAGGAACATCTAGCGTTGCGGCTGCGCCACGCATTGCGGCAAGCGCTTCGGGTTTGTTGTCTTCAATTCCGATCAGGATGTCGGTGCTACCCAGTAAATGGTGCATAACACTCAGACCCTGCATAATTTCAGCCGCATGGTGGCGCATCAATACGTCATCGCAGGTGATCCAGGGTTCGCATTCAGCACCGTTCAGAATCAGCGTGGGGTAAGTGCCATTGGTGCCGACCTCGAGTTTGACTGCTCCCGGAAACACCGCACCCCCCAAACCGACCAGACCCAGGTCGCGCAGCTGTGCACGAACTTCGCTGGGCGAAAGCGTGTGGTAGTCGAGCGGCGTGCGCGTAACCCATTGGTCGAGGCCGTCCGTTTCGATGGTGATACACAGATCCGGCAAGCCGGACGCGTGCGGTACGGTTTGCAAATCAATCGCGCGTACCGTACCGGAACTGGAGGCATGAACCGCAGCGGAGATTATGCCTTCGGCGGCGGCGATCATTTGGCCTTTAAGTACGCGCTCGCCAACGCTTACGATGGGTTTGGCCGGCGTGCCAATATGCTGGCGCAGGGAGATGACCAGACGCGCAGGCAGTATGGGCGGATGAATGGGCCGCGTGTTTGATTCGGCCTTATGGTCAGGAAGGTGCAGCCCGCCATTAAAACGAAACAATTCGCGGTTCATGCGACCTGCTTCAGTTCAATCACGGGATAGCGCCATTTCCAGTGCGGGAGATCCTGCCCGATTGCCACCATTGCGATGCAATCTACCGGGCAGGGTGGCAAGCACAGTTCGCAGCCGGTGCATTCGGCGGCGACGACGGTGTGCATTTGTTTCGCTGCGCCGACAATGGCATCGACTGGACACGCCTGGATGCACAGCGTGCAGCCGATGCAGATTTGTTCATCAATAATGGCGACCGATTTGGGCTTGGGCGTGCCATGTGTTTCATCCAGCGGTTTGACTTCCACACCTAGCAACTCGGCGAGTTTTTTTACCCCGTCCTCACCGCCCGGCGGACATTGATTGATGTCGGCATCGCCTGCAGCAATCGCCGCAGCATACGGTTTGCAGCCGGGGTAGCCGCATTGCCCGCATTGCGTCTGCGGCAGAATGGCGTCTATTTTTTCTGCCAGCGGATCACCTTCAACCTTGAGCCGGATCGCCGACCATCCCAGCACCACGCCGATTACGACAGCGATGGCAATCATGACTCCAATCGCTGCGAACATTATTTGACCAAACCGGCAAAGCCCATGAAGGCCAGTGACATCAAACCTGCGGTCACCATCGCAATACTGGTGCCTTTGAACGGCGCGGGCACGTCACAGGTTTCCAGCCGCTCACGGATGCCCGCAAACAAGATCAGCACCAGCGTAAAACCGATTGCGCCACCTGCGCCAAAAAACAGCGATTCGACAAAGCCGTGCTGTTCCTGAACGTTCAGCAACGGTATGCCGAGGACCGCGCAATTAGTCGTAATCAGCGGCAGATAAATCCCCAGTACCTGATACAGCACCGGACTGGATTTATGGATGAACATTTCGGTGAACTGCACGATGCCTGCAATCACCACAATAAAAGACAAGGTGCGCAGGTAGAACAGCTCGGTGCCGAGCAGATATTCATTCACCAGATAACTTGCACCAGACGCCAGCGTCAGCACAAACGCTGTCGCCAGTCCCATGCCAATCGCCGCTTCCAGTTTTCTGGACACGCCCATGAACGGGCACAGGCCCAGTATCTTGGCCATGACGATGTTGTTAACGAACACCGTTGAAATGAGGATCAGAAAGTAGGTTTCCAAAGGAGTCAGGATTAAGGCAATGCACCATTATCCTGTAAACGGCGGTTGGGTGCATCCGGGCGGGCAGTGGCACTTACCCGGCGGACGTTATTGCGCCCCTTCCACAATCAACAGGGTCACTTCAGCCGTTTGTTTGTCGATTGAAAACAGCACTTCGCAGTATTCGGGTTGCTCGCTGATGGGCGTGGGGTCATCCGCGCAACTGCACCCGGCGATGATGCCGGCGTAAAGAATCCCGGCCTTGACGCGTATGAAGTCAGCATCATCGCTCACACTGAGCACCATGACGCTAAATCCGCTATCCGCAACATGACTGCTGACCGACAGAGCTTGTTGCAGGGGTAAAAGCCTTGTCTCGATCTGCCCGGCTTCGTGCTTGAATATATTCTGGAATACGGGTGTGCCCCACGCGGAAAGGGAATGAGGCAGACGCATCATTTACCCGCCAACAGGAAGGGTTTGATTATTTGCGGGTGTTCTTTGGTAGAGGGTGAAAACATGCCGTGAGACGGATGTTTTATCTGGCGGATGTTGCGTTTGCGCCAGCCTCGATCGAGGTCTGGCGCACGGGGACTTACTTCTTGACGCCGTTCACGGTTGCCTTGAGGGTGGCACCGGCTTTAAACGCGGGAACTTTGGACGCTTTGATTTTCAGCTCAGCGCCGGTCTTGGGGTTGCGACCGATACGTGCTGCGCGCTTACGTACTTCAAATGTGCCAAAACCGACCAGGGCGATGCTCTCGCCTTTTTTCAAAGTGCCGCTGATGATTTCCAGCAGGGCTGCAATGCTACGGTCAGCGTCAGCCTTGGTGCTGCTGGTTTTTTCTGCCAATGCGTCAATGAGTTCTTTTCTGTTCATGTGTTTAGTCCTTGTTGGGTTCCTGCACCATGCAGTGACGGAAGTCTAGCATTGTCACGGGTCTGAATAGTCAATTCTATTGGGCTGGATGGGGGGGAAGGGGTGTTTTTTTGCTTAAAACCAACATTCAGGCCGTGCCAATCTCGTTTGCCAGCCCTTCGTGAGTGATTTTTCCGTCATGAATCTGTAAACCAGATTGCAGTCCGGAGTCGGCATCCAGTGCAGCCAGTCCTTGTGCGGCCAGTGCATGTATATAGGGCAAGGTGGCGTGGGTCAGCGCGAGTGTCGCGGTGCGTGCGACGGCCCCCGGCATGTTGGCGACGCAATAATGCACGATGCCTTCTTCTACATACATCGGGCGGCTGTGGGTGGTGGGGCGCGAAGTTTCAGCTACGCCGCCCTGGTCTATGGCGACATCGACCAGGGCGCTTCCGGGTCGCATGTGAGTCAGCATTTCGCGTGAAATCAGACGCGGTGCATGGCGCCCCGGGACTTGCGCCGCACCGATCACGATGTCGGCATGGGTAAGATTTTCGGCGATGGATTGCGGGGTCGAAAACTGCGTCTCAACGCGTGCTCCAAATAATGTTTCTGCCCGTGCAAGCGATACCGGGGTGCGATCCAGCATCGTCACACGTGCGCCCATTCCGGTTGCAATGCGTGCCGCATTCATCCCTACCGTGCCTGCACCCAGAATGACGATGTGCGCGGGTGCGACACCCGGCATACCACTTATCAATACGCCGCTTCCGCCATGCGTCATGTGCAAAGCCAGTGCGCCCATCTGGGGTGCCAGCCGTCCGGCGATCTCGGACATTGGCTGAAGCAAAGGGAGTGCGCCGAGCGTGTCGGTGACGGTTTCATACGCGATGCCGGAAATACCGCTTGCCATCAGGTCACGCGCGAGTTGCGGTGCGGCGGCGAGATGCAAATAACAAAACAGAATTTGTCCCGCGTGCAGTTGCGCCACTTCGACCGTTTGTGGCTCTTTGACTTTGACGATCAGATCGCATTGGTAAATTGTGGTGGAATCGGGCGCAATGACAGCGCCAGCTGCGCGATACGCATCGTCGTCCAGACCCACCGCATGCCCCGCATGGTGTTCCACGCACACCTGATGACCGGCTGCAACCAAGGTGGCCGCGCCTTCAGGCGTCAGCGCGACACGGTATTCGTGATCCTTGATTTCTTTCGGGATGCCGATGTGCATAGGGAAAATTAGATCTCGATTTGTGTGCCCAGCTCCAGCACACGGTTGACGGGCAGTTTGAAAAAGCGCATCGCGCCCTCGGCGTTTTGCGTCATCCATACAAAAAGTTTTTCGCGCCACAGCGCCATGCCCGGCATTTGCGTGGCGATGAGTGTTTCGCGACTGAGGAAGAATGAGGTTTCCATCATGTGGAAATCCATACCCTTTTTTTTGCACAGCGCCAGCGCGGCCGGGATGTCGGGATCCTCGCGGAATCCATAATGCAGTTGCATGCGGTAAAAGCCTTCGCCCAGCGCTTCGATCCGGACATGGTTTTGGTCCGGTACAACCGGGACATCTTCAGTGACGACGGTGAGCACGATGACGCGTTCATGCAGCACTTTATTGTGCGAAAGATTATGCAAGAGCGCATGGGGCACACCTTTGCCCGTCGCGTGTAAAAAGACCGCAGTGCCAGCGACCCGGCCATGCGAAAAAGCGGCAATGCCTTCGATGAAGGTGGTCAGGTCTATCGCGTCGCTTTGCATGCGCTGGAATAGAATTTCACGTCCTTTTTTCCAGGTGACCAGCAGGGTAAACACGACTCCGCCAATCGCCAGCGGAAACCAGCCGCCGTGCAGGATTTTGGGTGCGTTGGCGGCCAGAAATGCGAAATCGAAGATGAGGAAAAATCCCATACACGCCAGGGCGACCGGCAGCCGCCATTTGAGCAACGCCCACATGACGGTGAACGCGAGAATGGTATTGATGGCCATCGTGCCGGTGACGGCAATGCCGTAGGCGGCGGCAAGATTGCTCGAGGACTGGAAGCCGATGACAAGAATGGCCACGCCGACCAGTAGCGCGCGATTGATGAAGGGAATATAAATCTGGCCGATTTCACTGTCTGATGTGTGCAGTACTTGCATACGCGGCAGGTAGCCGAGCTGGATGGCCTGACGCGTGATTGAGAATGCGCCTGAAATGACAGCCTGCGACGCAATCACGGTTGCCAGCGTGGCCAGAATGATCATCGGTATCAGCGCCCATTCGGGAGCCATTAGATAGAAGGGGTTTTCAGCGGCAGCAGGTGTGCGCAGGATCAGCGCGCCTTGTCCGAGATAGTTGAGGATCAGGCCGGGAAACACGAGTACTATCCACGCGATCTGGATGGGTTTTCTGCCGAAGTGCCCCATGTCGGCATACAGTGCTTCGGCACCCGTGACGGCCAGCACGACTGCGCCCAGTATCGTCCACCCCGCCAACCCGTGAGCCTGAAAATACGCCAGTGCATAACCGGGGTTGATCGCCGAGAGCACTGCGGGTGTCTTGATGATGCTGAGCAGGCCCAATCCACCGAGTACGGCAAACCATATCAGCATGATCGGGCCAAACCAGACCCCCACACTATCGGTGCCGCGATGTTGAATAAAAAAAAGTCCGAACAGAATCAACAATGAAATCGGGATGACATAGGTTTCGAGGCCCGGCGCAACGATTTCCATACCTTCCACGGCAGACAGAACGGAGATGGCTGGCGTAATCATGCTGTCGCCGTAAAACAGGGCCGCGCCAAACAAGCCCAGCGTGACCAGCACTTTGCGCCGTCGCGAATCATCGCGAAACGCCCGCTGGATCAGCGCGATCTGCGCCATGATGCCGCCTTCGCCCTTGTTGTTGGCGCGCATGATGAAGGTCACGTATTTCAGCGACACCACCAGAAACAAGGCCCACAACATCATGGACAGCACACCCAGAACATTCTCGGGCGTCGCGGCGATTGCGTGCTTGCCAATAAAGGCTTCCCGCAGGGCATAGAGGGGGCTGGTGCCGATGTCGCCAAATACCACGCCCATTGCGCCCAGAATCAATGCAGGCATAGCCTGTTTGTGGACAGGGCGGACTTCGACAATGCGGTCTGATTGGGCTTGGGGTTGCGACATATGAGGATGGCGTTTTTTGAAGTATGCGCAGTATAGCCGCGAGATGACGCTATTTCGGAGCTGTGGTTTGTTAACTACACGGCCTCCAGCTTCGCATAAGCCAGCGCCAGCCACTTGACTCCCGTTTCGCGGAATTTCACCTGCACCCGTGCGTCCGATCCGCGTCCTTCGAAATCGATGATGATGCCACTGCCGAATTTGGCGTGGGCGACACTTTGCCCGACCTTGTAGCCGGTATCGTTATGGGCCTGACTGCGTGGTGCGGCAACGGGTGCGCCGTAGCCGGGCGCGCTATAAACAGGTTCCACGCGGCGGTTCAGATTCAACAATACCTGTTCCGGCAATTCGTCCAGAAAGCGCGAGGGTAGTGCGTAGCGCGTCTGGCCGTGGAGCATGCGCGATTGCGCGTGGGACAGATACAGCCGCCGCCGGGCGCGCGTAATTGCCACGTACATGAGTCGTCGTTCCTCTTCCAGCCCGTCGGCCTCGCTCGCACTTTGTTCGTGCGGGAACAGGCCCTGCTCCAGCCCGGTGATGAAGACCGCGTGAAATTCAAGTCCCTTGGCGGCGTGGACGCTCATCAGTTGCAGCGCGTCATTGCCTTCGCCTGCCTGATGCCCGCCCGCTTCGAGCGCGGCGTGGGCGAGAAAGGCGTCGAGGGTTCCGCTGTTGGCTTCGGTGCTGCTTTCTTCCGCGCTGCTTTCATCAGTGCTGCTTTCACCCGTGCGGTGTTCTTCAGAAAATAGCGCGGCGGCGTTGACCAGTTCGTTGAGGTTTTCCAGCCGGTCGGCGCCTTCCTTGTCCGCGCGGTAAAAGTTGGCCAGGCCCGAGGCTTCGATGACGTGGTCGATCGCCTCCGCCAAGGGTAAATCCACGACCGCGCCCTTGAGCTGCTCCACCAGCCGTGCAAAACCTGCGACCTTTCCACTACTGGTGCAGGCTACCTGCCACAGGCTGCCCCCGCTGCGCGCGGCTGTTTCGGAAAGCTGCTCCAGCGTGCGTGCGCCGATGCCGCGCGTGGGAAAATTCACTACCCGCAAAAACGCACCATCGTCTTCCGGGTTGGTCAGCAGGCGCAGATAGGCAAGCGCATGCTTGATTTCCTGACGCTCGAAAAAACGCAGGCCGCCGTAGACGCGATACGGCACACTGGCCGAAAACAGCGCGTGTTCCAGTACTCGCGATTGGGCATTGGAGCGATACAGCAACGCCATGTCGGACAGTTGAATGCCCTCGCGTTTGAGCGATTTCACTTCGTCCACCACGAAGCTTGCTTCTTCCTGATCCGAATACGCATCAAATACGCGGATCGGTTCGCCCGCGCCTTCTGCCGTCCACAGATTTTTGCCGAGCCGGTGCTGGTTCTGCGCAATCAGCGTATTGGCAGCGGTGAGAATGTGGCCGTGACTGCGGTAATTCTGCTCCAGCTTGATGACGTTACCGTGCGCAAACTCGCGCTCGAACTCGGTCATGTTGGCGGTGTTCGCGCCGCGAAACGCGTAGATCGACTGATCGTCGTCGCCGACCGCAAACAGCGCCGTGTGCGGCCCGGCAAAGAGCTTCAGCCAGCGATATTGCAGTGTATTGGTGTCCTGAAACTCGTCGACCAGAATGTGTTTGAAGCGGTCGCGGTAGTGTTGTCTGAGCGGCTCGTTGCGGTAGAGCAGTTCGTAGGAGCGCAACAGCAGCTCGGGGAAGTCGGCGACGCCCTCGCGCTGGCATTGCGCGTCGTAGGCTTCGAACAACTCGGCGAGGCGCATCGAATATTCATCAAACGCCTCGGCGTCGCGCGCGCGTCGTCCGGCCTCTTTGTGGCTGTTGATAAACCACTGCACCTTTTTCGGTTCGAACTTTTCGGTATCCACGTTCAGCGATTTCATCAGCCGCTTGATCGCCGACAGCTGGTCTTGCGTATCCAGGATCTGGAATGATTGCGGCAGGCCCGCCTCGCGGTAGTGCGTGCGCAGCAGCCGGTTCGCCAGGCCATGAAACGTCCCCACCCACATCCCGCGCGTATTGATCGGCAGCATCGCGGTGATGCGCGTCAGCATCTCTTTCGCCGCCTTGTTGGTAAACGTCACCGCCAGCATCCCCAGCGGCGACACCTGCCCGGACTGAATCAGCCACACCATGCGCGTCGTCAGCACCCGCGTCTTGCCCGAACCTGCCCCCGCCAGAATCAGCGCCGATTCGTGCGGCAGCGTCACGGCGGCGCGCTGTTCCGGGTTCAGGTTTTCGAGCAGGGGCGAGGACATAAGCGGGTAAAATCGGCGATTCAGAGTACGGATTATAAGGTGCGGGCGATGGTGAAAATCCTATTTTTTGGCGATCTGGTTGATACGCTGGGCTTGGCGGCGGATGAGATTGTTCTGCCAGCCGATATTACCGATGTCGAGCGATTGGTGTTTCACCTGTCCGGACGTGGCGAGATGTGGGCGAAGATGCTGCGGGGGAATCCCAAGTTGAACGTGACGGTGAACAAGCAGTTTGCCGAGAAGTCCACGGCAATAAAGGATGGGGATGAGATTGCGCTGGTGGGGTTTGCGGTGATTTAGGAGATCAAATGCCTTCGTCGCTGATCCGCTCGGCAGACTCGATTTTCGGCAGGGCCGAAAGGGTGAAGTCAAAAGCAATAGCGGCGGAGATCAGCACGAGGCCTTTCGTTTTCATATTTTTAAAAAGCCCCTATCTGCGCCGCCTCACCTCACCAAAAAACCGGCTTGCCGGTTGATTAAACCGGGTATGCCTTACGGCGCCGCTCTGCCGCCGGTCTTGCGCTCGAAACGGTAGTAGCCTGGCGGAATCGGGCTGAGCTTGATTTCTTTGCTGCCCCAGCCGATTTGCAGCCGCGCAATGTTGCGATACGGCCCCATCATCGACGGCGCGGTTTGCATCGCATACACGCCGGGTTCGATGGCGGCGGTCTGGATACGTAATTCCTGATCGTGATAGGTGCTGGTGTAGCCGCCATACGGGCGCGCCAGCGGTTCGCCGATGAAGAGACCCTGCCCCGGCATTTGTACGCTCTTCCAATACGCTTCGATCAGGGTTTCACCTTGCAGGTAGTGCGCCATTGCCAGCATCGGCACCGGGAATTTCTGCGGGAAATTACACGGCTCGACCACGGCGCCGTAACTGCCGGTCGCACCCGCTTCGATCCATTTCAGAATGCTCATCTGATCGCCGTCAAACAGCACGCCGCCGGTTGAGGTCAGGTGGTCGGCCATTGCGCCGGGCAGGTAAGTGTTGTTTTCAATTTTTGGCACATGCGTGAGGCCGGTGAAATAAAACATCACATCGCGCTTGTTTTCGATTTGATTCGCTTTCACGATTTCGCTGGGCAACACCTTGTTCAGCAGCGTTTGCGCCTGCGCGTACCCGGCTGCGCGAACATTGCGCTGCACATCGCTGGTGCTGACGAGATAGGCCGTGCCATCGGGATTTTTGTTATCTGATTCGACGCCACGGTCGATCAGTTTTTTGGCTTGATCGACCGTGCTGGCAGCCAGGCTCATACTGGGGCGGATTTTATAAGTGTCGTAGGGCAGGGAGGTGCTGCTGTTGAAATACGGACTGGGTTTGATCGGCTGGCATCCGCTTGCGCAATACGCAGGGTTGAAACCAAACGCAAACGCGGCGGTGATGGACATGCAATCGACCCGATACGGCTGTGCCCAGGTGAGCGCATAGGCCTGAATTTTTTTACCCGCTGCGCGATCAACGCGGCGTTTGATTTTGGCAAACTCGGCGGCCGGCAGCGTGGCGCGGTTTGGCGCAAAGCGCACATGGATCATGTTTGCGTCCGGGATGTCGCGCTTTTCCTTGTAATACGCGGCGATGGCGACGCTGTCGGGGTCGTCATCGTTAACGATCACGCCGAGCTGGTCTGCGGCGAGTCCCGGTTTGGAGAACGACACCACGACGGCTTCGGTCAATTGCGCCAGCGCCGGGGCTGAGCCGAGCATTAGCCATGAGAGCAGCATAAAACCCAAGGGGCGGGCGGTGCGTTTCATCAATATCTTCCTTTTTTACAGGGGTTAAAACCGCTCACCACAGAGGCACAGAGGCACAGAGGCACAGAGGCACAGAGGCACAGAGAAAACCGCTCAAGCATGTCTGCTTTTCTCCGCGTCTCTGTGACTCTGTGGTTAAAGGTTTAGGAAAACGCCGATTTATTCATTCCGTCATTGCGAGCGCAGCGTGGCAATCCAGCATTTTGATTAAGTAGGCATTTCTGGATTGCTTCGCGTTGCTCGCAATGACATAAAAAATGAATTAATCAGCGCTTCCTTAGCGCATGTACACACTCCGAAATTAGTTGTGGCCCCTGATAAACCAGTCCGGAATACAGTTGCACCAATTGCGCACCGGCAGCGATTTTCTCTGCCGCATCCGCACCCGAGTTGATCCCACCGACACCAATGATCGGCACTTCGCCTTTCAGGTGACGCGCTAGCGATTGAATGACACGGGTTGATGCCGCGCGCACCGGCAGACCCGACAGGCCGCCCGCCTCATTTGCGTGCGGCAGACCTTGCACCGCGTCGCGCGCCAGCGTGGTGTTGGTCGCGATCACGGCATCCATTCGATGCACCATCAGCAAAGCGGCGATGGCTGCGGTCTGCGCTTCATCCAGGTCCGGCGCGATTTTCAGCGCGATGGGAATGTATTTTCCGTGCTGCTCGGCAAGTGTGGCCTGGCGCAGTTTGATTGCCGACAGCAGCGCATCGAGTGCGTCGTCTTTTTGCAGTTCGCGCAGGTTTTGTGTGTTGGGCGAGGAAATATTCACCGTCACATAGCTCGCGTGCGCGTACACCTTGTCGAGGCACGCCAGATAATCATCGACCGCGTGTTCGTTTGGGGTGTCTTTGTTTTTTCCGATGTTGATGCCGAGCACGCCCTGAAATTTACTCGTCTGAACCTTGCGCACCAGATGATCCACGCCCAGATTATTGAAGCCCATGCGGTTGATGATGGCCGCAGCTTCAGGCAAACGGAACAGGCGCGGCTTGGGATTGCCCGGTTGCGGGCGCGGCGTGATCGTGCCGATTTCGATAAAGCCAAAGCCCAGCGCCGCCAGCGCGTTGATATGCGCGCCGTCCTTGTCGAGGCCGGCAGCCAGCCCGACCGCATTGGGAAAATCCAGCCCCATCACGCGTACTGGTTTGCCTGCGGTGGGTGCGCGCAGCTTGAGCAGACCCAGCGTGTGTGCGATGTCCAGGCTCGCCAGTGTTAGCCCGTGCGCGGTTTCCGGGTCGAGTGTGAAAACCAGTGGCCTGAGTCGTGAGTAAATCCCCGGCACGGTCAGAACTTTCCGAACAGCCCGCGACCGCGAAAATACTGCACCCCCAGCCAGCCGCCAAACAGCCCGCCGAGATGCGCAAAGTGCGCCACGCCAGCCGAGGTATTGGTCACGCCGAGGATCAGCTCAATGACTCCATAGCCCAACACAAAGGTGCGCGCGGGGATGGGGAACATCGGCAAAAAAACCAGCGTGATTGCGCGCGTGGGAAAATACAGGGCAAAGGCCAGCAGCAGACCGAACACGCCACCCGATGCGCCAATCACCGCGCCGCTCGCGTGCATCAAGTAGCCCGACACCGCTATCTGCGTCATCGCGGCAACCACCACGCTCAACAGGTAGGTCAGCAGGTAGCGCAGTTCGCCCCAGCGCCGTTCCAGCGGTGCGCCAAACATCCAGATTGCCAGCATGTTGAAGCCGATATGCAAGGGTGAGCCATGCAAAAAGCTGTAGGTAATCAGTTGCCAGAAATGAAATGTCCCGTCGGAACCGGGTGGCCACAAGCCAAAGACGCGCACGATCTCCGAGCCCGTGGCCAGGCTCAGCAAATAGATCAGCACGTTGAGGACAATCAGCGCAAGGGTGATGGGCGGCATGTCTGTATTATCGGTTACGTGAAACGGAAACGATACAGGCCACATGAGTGGCCTGTATCAATTTGAGTCGGTATTATTTTTTCACCGTGCGCCGCAGCCGGTTCAACAGCCGCCGCGCCAGTTCGCCAAAGATTTCAGTCTGCGTCGGATGCGGAAAGATGGCGTGGGCGACCTGCTTCAAGCTCATGCCGCCGGACACCATCATCACGCCTGCGCCAATCAGCGTGTCGCAATGGTCGGCGAGAAAATGCACGCCGATGATCTTGCCTGTGGCTTTGTCGGCGACGAGTTTGATCATGCCGTCGGTCTCGCCGGTAATCATGGCTTTGGCGTCGATGCTCATCGGCATTTTGGCTTCGGTGGCATCGATACCACGGGCTTTGGCTTGTGCGACAGACAGGCCGACAAAGCCGGCTTGCGGGCGCGAAAAAGTGACGCCGCAGTCGAGGTCCTGGTTGTATTCAGCGGCTTCCCCTAGCAGGTTTTCAGCAGCGACACGGCCTTGTGTTGCAGCGGTGTGCGCCAGCATGTAGCCGCCGATGACATCGCCGACAGCGTAGATGTGCGGTTGCGAAGTCTGACCGCGTGTATTGACCTTGATGGCGGCACCGTCGAGTTCCACGTCGACGCAGTCGAGATTGAGCTTGCTGGTGTCGGGGCGCTTGCCGGTGGCCATCAATACGATGTCGCAGTCGAAACTGGATTCGACACCATCCTTGTTTGAATAACGTAGCTTCATCGCGCCGGGGGTGCCACTGACTTCATGGATTACAGCGCTGGTTACGACGGTGATTTCTTTTTCCAGCGTGGCGATCAGGCTCTTGGCGATTTCATCCTCGATCTCGCCGAGGATGCGGTCGTGGCGCTCCAGCATCAGCACTTCGCTGCCGAAGTCGCGGAAGATTTGCGCCATTTCTACCCCGATCACGCCGCCGCCGACGATGCCGAGTTTTTTCGGCGGAGCGGGCAGGTTCCAGATGGTGTCGGAGGTTGCGACACCGCCGCTGGTGAGGTTTTCGCGCGCGCCAGGAATCGGCGGTACAAACGCGGGTGCGCCGGTTGCAATGACCGCTGCGCCAAAGGTGACGGAATAAGGCTCGCCTTCAACCGGCGTGATTTTCAGCGTGTGCGCGTCGACAAATTCGCCGAAGCCTTCACGCACGTCGATCTTCATGCCCTTGTCAGCTTTGAGCGCCATTTCGCCACGCGTGCTCTGCACCCAGCGCCGGTGTTTTTCGACCTGCGCCCAGTTGAGTTTGGATGCGGTCGTGCCGTCCACGCCCATCTCGGCATCGTGGGCGCGGTTGCGAATGACATCCGCCGCCGCACGCCAGGCTTTGGACGGAATGCAGCCGCGCCACAGACATTCACCACCGGGGAAAGGCTCGTTATTGACCATCATCACCTTCACACCGTGATCGACCAGATCGCGTGCGCAGTCTTCGCCGCCGGGGCCGCCGCCAATGACGACGACGGGGATGTCCCAGTTGCCTTCCGGGATAGGTGAGACGGACGCATTATGTGGGGTGGATGAGGTTACGGATTCAGCCACCGCGCCTGCGCCCAGCCAGGCGTCGGGCGTTTCGATGGTCTGCTTCAACGCGCCCAGATACAGCGCGACATCGGCACCATTCAAGACGCGGTGATCGCAAGTCAGGGTAAATGGCGTGCCCTGCGAGCCGTTGGCGGCAATCGCCAGAATCGCGGCGATGCCGGGAGTGGGGATCGCAGTGAAATGCGACACGCCCATCATGCCCATGTTGGAAATAGTGAAGGTAGGATTGGCGTATTCGGCGGGGGCGAGTTTGCGCACGCGGGCGCGTTCCACTAGACCGCTCCAGTCGCCTTGCAATGCGGCTAGAGGTTTTTTCTCGATGCCATGCAGGATCGGAACGACCAGGCCGCCGTCGTTTGATGTGACCGCAATACCAAAATCATGATTGGCACGCTCGACCAGCTTATCGACCGGTTGATACGCCCAGTTCATGCGCGGGAACTTTGCCATCGCCACCGAACAGGCCTTGGCGATCGCCACCGTCACCGAGACCTTGTTCGCCTTGGCGGCAGAGGTCAGCGCGGCGGTGCTGATGTTCATGGTGACAGTGAACGTCGGTAGCGTGAGCGATGTGGTCATCGCGTGGCTGACGGCTTTTTCCATCGAGGTCATCGCACGTCCCTGACCCGGCACGTCCACTTGCGGCAGTGAGTGGGCGACTGCCTGCATTGATGGACGCGCGCGTGCGACATCAGCTGCGACGATGATGCCGGACGGGCCGCTACCAGCCAGACCGCCAAGGTTGACACCGAGTTGCGCCGCAATTTTGCGTGCATACGGGCTGGCCTGACGGCCTTGTGGACGCGCCACCGGCGGCACATTGCCGCTAGCGGAAATGTGCGTTGGCGTGGCTTTGGGGGTGGGGATGTTTGCGGGCTTGTTGGCGGCGTGTGGCGCGACGTGATGCGACTCCTTGACCTTGTGGTCGGCACCGATAGTGACGCCGGTGTCGTTTGTTTTGGCTGCGTCGTCAACAATGAAACCCATCGGGTGCCCCACTTCGACTACGCTGCCAATGTCCGCAATCGGGCCGGAGAGAAAGCCTTCCTGGAATACTTCGACATCCATAATGGCTTTATCGGTTTCCACGGTCGCCACGATATCCCCGCGTTTGATGACGTCACCGGGTTGCTTTTCCCAAGTCACGACAACACCTTCTGTCATCGTGTCTGAAAGCTGTGGCATCACAATCGGTGTACCCGCGTGATGCGGAATCATTTCTGTCTGGGCGAGTGCTTCAACCACTTCGCCAACGGCAATGGCTACGTCGCCTACGGTATCCGTGATGTAACCCAGCGCCGCACCGACTGCAATCGTAGCGCCGAGCTCAGCTAGCGGGCCAGCCAGATAGCCTGCCTTGAAGACCTCGACATCCATGATGGCCTTGTCGGTCTCGACCGTGGCGACGATATCGCCGCGCTCGACTTTGTCGCCGGCTTGTTTTTCCCAGGTGACGAGCACGCCTTCGGTCATTGTGTCCGAGAGCTGGGGCATCGTAATGGCGTAGTGTTGGGACATGTTTGTATCCTAAAATTCTTTGTTTATCCGCGAAGAACGCGAAGAGACGCGAAGAAAACTTCAGGAAAAAACTTCGCGTTCCTTCGCGTTCTTCGCGGATAAAAAGGTTTTACGCTTTTCCGAACAATTTCAGCACGGCCTTCACCACGTCTTCGTGGTCGGGAATCGCGGCTTTTTCCAGCGTGTGGTTGTACGGTTGTGGCACCAGCGCCGAGTGCACGCGCACCGGCGCGGCATCCAGTTCGAAGAAGCATTCTTCGTTGATGATGGCGATGATTTCGGAGCCCACGCCGACCGGCGCTTCGTCTTCCTCTGCAATCACGGCGCGATGGGTTTTGCTCACCGATTGCTTGATCCCGGCGCGATCCATCGGTGAGAGTGAGTAGAGATCAACAACCTCGGCAGAAATCCCGTACTGTTTGTCGAGAATTTCGGCTGCCTTCAGGCACCAGTGCACCGAGATGTTGTAACCGAACAAGGTCACGTCGGTGCCGGAACGGGCGATATCCGAGCCTTCGAGCGGGTGGAAGTATTCCGCATCCGGCACTTCACCTTTCATGTTGTACATGAGTTCGTGCTCATTGATGAACACGGGGTCATCGCAGCGAATCGCGGATTTCAACAAGCCATACGCCTGTTTGGGATTGGATGGCGTTACGACACGCAATCCCGCCACGCCCATAAAGACCTTTTCCATCCGCGCCGAGTGCTGCGCGCCGAGTTGATGCGCAGCGCCGCCCGCCGAGCGGAACACGCACGGCGCAGCGAGCTGACCACCCGACATGTAGCGAATCTTGGCAGCGGAGTTGAACATCTGATCCATTGCGAGCCAGGCAAAATTGACCGACATGATTTCGATAATCGGACGCACGCCTAGGAAGGAAGCGCCGATGCCGAGGCCGGTAAATCCGCCTTCCGAAATCGGCGTATCCATCACCCGTAGCGGGCCGTATTTCTCGAATAGTCCCTTGGTCGCCTTGTAGGTACCACCGGCGACGCCGATGTCTTCTCCCATACAGATGACCAATGGGTCACGCGACATTTCTTCGTCGTGGGCGCGCTGAATGGCTTCCCAGAGCATGATTTGAGCCATGATTATTTCCTTTGATTCAGTGTCGCTGTGGGCGCCATGATTAAATAAATACGGGCCTTAAGCGGCTTTGCCGGTGAGCCAGGTTTGCTGACTTGCTCGGTCGGCCAAAACGTATTTTTCGAGGTCTTCAACACGAGGCTCGGGGGAGTCTTCGGCAAATTTCATGACTTCGTTTTCGATGTACGCGTCAGTGTCTTTTTCCAGCGCCTCGTATTCAGCCATGGTGAGTTTGCCGGCTGTAATCAAGCGATCACGCAGCAGCAGAATCGGATCACGCTGTTTCCAGACCTCCTCTTCTTCACGCGAGCGATAGCCGCGGGAGTCCGACATCGAATGGCCGCGGTAACGGTAGGTCATCAGTTCCAGGAAATAAGGACCGTTGCCAGAGCGCACATGGTCAACTGCCGTGCGCGCGTGCTGATAAACGATATCGATATCCTGACCGTCGCACTCGGCTGACGGGATGTTATAGGCCGCCACACGCTTGTGCTGATGAATCACGGCGGTCGAACGCTCAATCGAAGTACCGATACCGTACAGATTGTTTTCGCACACGAACAACACGGGCAATTTCCACAGTGCGGCCATGTTCAAGGTTTCATGAAACACGCCCTGATTATTGGCGGCGTCACCCAGAAAGCAGATTGCGATTTCGTCGCCGCCCTTGAGCTGAATCGCCTTGGCGATGCCCGCTGCCAGCGGGAACGGCCCGCCAACCAATGCGTAGCCACCCATAAAACGATGCGCCGAATCGAAGATGTGCATCGAACCGCCCCGACCTTTGGAGGAACCGGTTTCCTTGCCATACAACTCGGCCATTACTTCTTTAGGATCGGCGCCGCATTTGATCGCATGAACGTGGTCACGATAGCCGGTGATGACGTAATCATGGCCGGGTCGCGCCGCCTCCATCACGCCGTTGCAGCAGGCTTCCTGCCCGGGGTAGAGGTGGAGAAAGCCGCCGATTTTGCGTTCGATATAGGCCTGGTAGCAGCGTTCTTCAAAACGGCGATGCAGCACCATTTCTTTCAACACGCGTTTTTTGTCTTCAATCTTCATTCTTTACCCTACGGGTTGGGACGTAAAATAGGCTGTTTGAATTACAAGCCGTGTGATTATCCGGTAAACCCCGCCATCCATCAAGAAAAACGGCCTTCATCGAGACTAAACATGCTCCCTAAACTGACTGAAAACAAACAGGAAATCACCGTAAAACAACTGGAAAGCGCAGGTCATGCATTGATTGTGTTGCCGTTTGGCAAGGCGCTGCCGGATATTCCGGGCGGCGATTCGATGCGTGCCACGATGAAACGTCGCGAGATGAAAGTAGACGCGCTGACCAAGACCCCGCTTGCAGTTGAATTGCCTGGTGGCACGCTGGCGGTGGCGATCATGCTGAAAACTGATGCGACCCCGTTCGAGACGCATGAACACGTGCGCCGTGCGATGGCTTTGGTGGTGAGCGAGCATCCCCGTGCGTTGAGCGTAGCCGTGTTTGGCGATGCTGCGTTCAAGCAAAAAGCAGCCGAGGCGGCGGTCTATGTTGCGCTGGTGAATGCTGCGCCCTTGCCCAATAAAAAATCCAAGGCCGAGGCGGCGCTCAAAACCGTTTCACTCTACGGCTATCAGTCGTCGGACAAGCTGGCGCAGGTTTGTGCGCTCGCCGAAGGCAATGTGCTCACCCGCAGTTTGACGGTGCTGCCGCCAGACGATCTCACGCCTGGCGCGTATCGAAAGCGTATCAAGGCGCTGGCTAAAACCTATGGCTGGAGCGTGGAGGAGTTCGCATTCGACAAACTGAAGAAAATGGGCGCGGGCGCATTTTGTGCCGTGGCGCAAGGCTCGCCGGCAAAGGATGCGGCAATTGTGCGGATCAGTTACAAGGGGCGGGCAGCAAAAAGCAAAGCCAAAACCGTCGCGCTGGTCGGCAAGGGCATCTGCTTTGATACCGGCGGTCACAACTTGAAACCCGCCAGATACATGCAGGGGATGCACGAGGACATGAACGGCTCGGCGGTGGTGCTGGGCATCATGGCTGCTGCGAGTAAGCTCAAGCTGTCTATCGCACTGGAAGGCTGGGTCGCGCTTGCCGAAAACCACATCAGCCCCCAAGCCTACCGGCAGAACGAAGTGGTGAAAGCCCTGAACGGCACCACCATCGAAGTCGTCCACACTGATGCCGAGGGCCGCATGGTGCTGGCCGACACGCTCACGTTGGCCGCACGCGCCAAACCCGACCTCATCGCCGATTTTGCTACCCTCACCGGTTCCATGCACACCGCTCTCGGCAGCCGCATGTCTGGTGTGTTTGCGACTTCAAGTGCGCTGGCGCATCAGGCTGCCAAAGCCGGTATTGCCAGCGGAGAACGCATCGTTGTTTTCCCCTCTCCCGAGGACTACGACAGCAATCTGGATTCCACCGTCGCCGATGTTAAACAGTGCAGCATGGAAGGTGAGGCCGATCACATCCTCGCTACGCGTTTTCTGTCGCGCTTCGTCGGCGACATACCCTGGCTGCATATGGATTTATCTGCCCATAGCTGCAAAGGCGGATTGGGCGCGGTGATGACTGATGCCAACGGCTTTGGCGTGGTGTGGGGATTGGCATTACTGGAAAATCTGAAAATTTGACCATTGTTTGTTCAGTGCGCGCCGAATGCAACAGTCAGGCTCACGTTTGTCAGGCTCACGTTGCGTCTGTTTTTTGTGTGCATTTTTCGTCATAGACATGATGTAATCTTGACAATCGTGCTTGCTTCGGAGTAGAGTTCCCCCAGTTGTTAAGGGCAAACCCGCCGTGAGGCGGGGACGCAAAGCTTCCGGTCTGAGGTGTTTTCAGATAGCGGGGTTACCGGTTCCTCTTCGTGATGAGGCGGTAGCGTGAGTCCTTGACTTTTTTGGGACTTACGGAGACACAACATGACCGCCTTGGATCACCACCATCTGGATTCACACAATTGTCGCGACAGTTATCAGGTCGGGGCTGCTCCCCTGTTACTGGTCGGCGCGCTGGCTTCTGCTCTGATGTTCATGTATGCGGAAAAAGCCCAGTCCGCCACCTTCGAGCCGACGGGTCGCCTACTGGTGCAGCCTCGCGCAGGTTTGTCCGACAAGGATATGGATCGCGCCATGAAAATAGCGAGCGCTCGCCGCCTGGGTCGAATCAATAATCACAATCTGCAACTGGTGGAAATGGCTGGCGTGGCATCGACTGATGCTGTCATCAAAAAGTTACGCGCCAGCAAGCTGTTCAAAATGGTTGAAGAGGATGCCCGGGTAGTTGTCGCTGCGACGAGCGTATCTGATCCTTATTACGCCAGCAGCTGGCATTTGCCCACCATCAATGCGCCGCTGGCATGGGATTTCAATAATGGCAGCGGTACGGTGATTGCAATTCTGGACACGGGTGTGGATTCCACCCATCCCGATCTGGCACCCAACATGGTTCCCGGCTGGAACGTGTATGACAACAACGCCGACACCGCCGATGTGTATGGCCATGGCACCGCAGTGGCGGGTACGGCAGCAGCAGCAGCCAACGACGGAATTGGTTCAGCTGGGATCGCCTGGGGTGCGAAGATTATGCCGATCCGCATTTCGGACACCAATGGCTATGCCTATTTCAGCACCGTGGCGCAGGGGATTTACTGGGCGGCTGATCATGGTGCACGCGTAGTTAACGTCAGCTTCAACGGCGTAGCGGGTAGCGCTACCGTACAGGCGGCGGCGGATTATCTGCGTGCCAAAGGCGGTGTGGTCGTGGTGGCGGCGGGTAATAGCGGCACTGCGGAAGCGATGGCACCCAGTGCTTCACTGCTGGCCGTATCCGCAACTGATCGGGGTGCCGTCAAAGCGGGTTTCACCAGCACTGGTGCTTATGTAGATCTGGCTGCGCCCGGCGTTGGCATCTTTACGACTACGCGCGGTGGCGGTTACGGCAGCGCTAGCGGCACCTCGTTTGCCAGCCCGCTGGTGGCGGGCGCCGCTGCACTGGCGATTTCCGCCAATCCCGCGCTGACGGCAGCTCAGGTTGATGCTGTCGTACTAACTACAGCCAGAGACCTGGGCGCAGTGGGCTATGACACCACCTTTGGCAGCGGCCTCTTGAATGCAGGCGCGATTGTGGCTGCGGCACTCTCGCAAAAAATGAGCGTGCCGATTGATGCGCAAGCACCTTCGGTCGCCATTTCAGCACCGCTGGGCGGAACCGTCAGCGGCCTGGTTCCAGTCAATGTGACTGCCAGCGATAACGTGGGCGTGGCGAGCGTCGATCTTTACGTGAATGGTACAAAAATTGCCACGGATAATGCCACGCCTTTTTCTTTCAGCTGGGACTCGGGGAAATTTGCCAATGGTGCGGTTAGCGTAGTTGCCTATGCCTACGATGCGGCTGGCAACAGCAAGGCGTCTGCGCCGGTTACGTTGACTGTCAGTAACATCGCGGCTGACACAGTAGCACCGGTCGTGTTGTTGTCAACGCAGACATTTGGTTACGGAATCATATTCAATGCGAGCGCGACCGACAATGTTACGGTCAGCAGCATGAGCTTGACGATAGACGGAAAGGCCGTGGCAAATGTCACGGGCAGCAGCTTGGTTTACGCTGTAAAATTTCGCACGCTTTCGGCAGGCGGGCACACGCTAACAGTTTCTGCTGCCGATACTGCAGGCAACAAATCCAGCAAGTCCATCAGCATTACCCGCTAGACGTTTTCTCCTGCAGAGGATTGCCGACCTTCGGGTCGGCTTTTTTACGTATGCGGTAAGGTTTGTGCAAGCACGTTCTAGCGTGGGTAATGTTTTTGCATTTGTTTACTATTGGGTTAATTTTATGTGGCAGGTTTTGATCTACACTTCGGACACTAAAATTTCACACGCCCCAAGGGAAATATCATGCACTTTCATACCAAAACACTCAGCATTGCCATTCTGGCAGCGGGCTTCGGCACCTTGACTTCGCAGGTGATGGCCGAACCACGCTATTACGATCCCAGCAATGCGGGCGGCAATGCAGGCAACACGAATGGCTATGAGCTGTACAAGACGATAGGCTGCCCGGGACGAGGATTGCTGGACGCACCTTGCCGCGAGGACAAGCCTGTTGCTAAAGCGACTTCAGTTCCGGCACCGGTAATGTCTGTCATGTCCACTAACAATATGCCCAATGCAAAACCGGGCGAATGCTATGCCAAGGTCATCCAGCCGCCCGTTTATCGCACTGAGCAAGTTAAAAAGTTGGTGAAAGAGGCCGGTGAGCGGATCGAAATCATGCCGCCCGTCTACAAGGCCGTGAAAGTTCATGTCACCACCGAAGAAATCCAGGAAGTCGTTCCTGCCGTTTATGAAACCGTTACAGAGCGCGTAATGGTCAAGCCCGCCACGACTCGTCTGGAACCCGTTTCTGCTGTCTACGATACGGTTGAAGAGAGAGTGATGGTCAAGCCCGCCAGTAAAAAAGCGATTGATGTCCCGGCCGTCTTTGAAGATGTGACCGAGAGAAAACTGGTGCGTGAAGCCTACACTTACTGGAAGCCGGGCACGTCCACCAATATCCAGAAAATCGACGAGAGCAGTGGTGGAATCATGTGTCTGGTTGAAGTGCCTGCAGAATACCAGACGATTACGAATCGTGTTCTGAAAACCCCCGCCAGCGTTCGTTATGAAGAAATTCCGGCGGAATACCAGACTGTTACCCGATCCGGGTTGAAGAGTGCGGCCACGACCCGTGTCGTTGAGGTTCCAGCAGAATATGCCGACCAAAAAGTGACCAAGCTGGTAAAACCTGCCGCTACTGTGTCCAAGGCCACACCGGTTGATTACATGCGCGAAGTCATGACTGAAGTGTCCCCCGCCACACAGAAGCGTGTGCCGGTTCCTGCAGAATATGCCACGGTTGATGAGCAGGTTCTGGTCAGCGCTGGCGATCAGCACTGGTCCCAGATTCTGTGTGACGTCAATGCCACCCCGACCAAGATTACTGAAATCCAGGGTGCCTTGCGGTCTGCTGGCTATAACACCGGTTCGGGCGGTTCATTGGATCCCCAGACCATGAACGCGATTTCGGCTTACCAAAAAGCGAAAGGCTTGTCGCAGGATGGTTATCTCACCATGGAAACGGTTAAGGCTTTGGGCGTTTCCAGCAAGTAAATTATCTGCGCAGTCAAAAAAAGCCCTTCCAGTCTGGAAGGGCTTTTTTTGCAGGTGAAAAATCAACAGGATGATGGAAGGTATTGATAAGGTTCAATGCATCCCAATTGTCGGCGTACACAGCGAGTTTGCCCGGGCGTTCTATACGAGGCAGCCCTCGGTTGCTTAAAGTTCTCAATCAGTTTTTCTTTGAAATCAGCTGTAAAAACTCTTGCCGCGTCCGGTCGTGATCCCTGAAGGCACCCAGCATCATTGATGTGATGGTCCATGAGTTCTGCTTCTGTACGCCACGCATCATCATGCAAAAGTGCTGGGCTTCAATGACGACGCCAACTTCTGCTGCGCCAGTAGCGGTTTGTATGGCATCAGCGATCTGGGTGGTGAGCTGTTCCTGGATTTGCAGGCGACGCGCGAACATGTCGGTGATGCGCGCGATTTTTGACAGGCCGATTACTTTGCCTTGCGGTAGATACGCCACATGCGCCTTGCCAACAAATGGCAGCAGGTGATGTTCGCACATCGAATACAGCTCGATATCTTTAACGATGACCATTTCGTTATTGTCGGAATCAAACACGGCGTCATTGAGAACATCATCCAGTGACTGCGTATAGCCTTGCGTCAAAAACTTGAACGTGGCGGCAGCACGGTCGGGGGTTTTCAGTAACCCGTCGCGAGTGATGTCTTCGCCCGTGCTTTCAAGAAGCTGTTTGTAAAGTTTGGAGGTGCCCATTACGGGTGTCCGGATTGATTAAAAGAGTACCTTGGTAGCGTCAAGCCAGCATTTGCGAACGCGAAGGGCGATTTTTCGTCACGGCTAGCGGGCCGACAGGTAGCGGGGGAAGGCATGTTTGTCGAGCAAGATTTCGATAAGGTTGATGGCACCCATCAGGTCGGCCTCGCCAAATAGCATGTCGAGATCAGTCTCGGTTTCCACGCGATAGTGCCGCACGCCAAAGGATTGCGCCAGCAGGCTGAAGTCAGGGTTTACAAAGTCGCAATCGATGTAACGTTCGCCGTAGAGCTGGAACTGGTTCTTGCGGATCAGGCTCATGGTGCCGTTGTTGATTACGACGACATTGATCGGGATGCTGTAGTTCACTGCGGTCATTATTTCCATGCAGCACATCTGAAAACCACCGTCGCCAAGGATGGCGAAAGTGGGGCTGTCCGGGGCAAAGCAGCGTGCGCCGATCGCCGCCGGAATCGCATGGCCGAGCGAAGAAATACCGGAGTTGGGGAAGTAGTGATTGCGGTCGGATACGTCGAAATAACTTTGCGCGAAGACGATGTTGTCGTCAAACACTAGCGCATTGTGCGGAAAACATTGGGCAAGTCTGTTGTAAAAGTCCTGCATCAGGCGGGAGGTTCCCGGCTGCGCATGGTCATCGTTTTGCGGAGCGGCAGCTTGGTGTCCGACTAGTAAATCGCGTGCTTTGGGTGGCATGCCGTCAGCGCCCAGTGCGGAAAATACGTCTTCGAGTACGGTACGGATGTCACCGCAAATCGCCACATCCGGCTGAAACACGCGGCCAAGCTGTGCGGGGTCGCGATCGATTTGCGCGATTTTTTTGTTGGACAGAAGCTTGGCATCCCACAGATAGCTGGTGCGTTCGTTGAAGCTCGCACCAAGAAAAATCAGCAAGTCGGCATGATCGACAAGGTAGCGATACGCTTCACCATTGGACGTTACGCCGAGGCAGCCGAGCGACAGGGGTGTGCCCTCGGCCACCACGCCTTTGGCCTTGAGGCTGGTGGTCACCGGGATGTTGTAGCGTTCAGACAGTGTCGCGACGACTTCGCGTGCGCCCGCCTGAATGCAGCCGTAGCCCGCAATAATGGCGGGGCATTGCGCGCTGCGCAGTAGATCGACAAGTTCGGCGGTTGGCGTTGCATGGTGCGTGGGGCGGCCTGGGAAATGAATCTGGTCGAGTACGCCGTCATCCACTATTTCCTTTTGCACGTTGTACGGAATCGACAGCAGCACTGGTCCCGGTTCGCGCCCGAGCAGCGCCTGCGTCGCCTGGTTCAACACCTGGCCCAGATAGTCAGTGCGTTCGATTAGTTTGTGATAACGCGTAATCGACGCAAACAACGCGCCTTGATCGATCGCCCCACCTTCGCCCGAGCTTTCCTGCAGACCACCCTTGCCGAAGATATAAGTGGAGGTTTCGCCCGTGATCGCCAGTACCGGCAATCGCTCGGCGTAGGCATTGGCAATACCCGTAATGAGATTGGTCGCGCCGGGTCCCGCCGTGGCAATGCAGGCGCTTGGCCGATGCGCAACCCGCGCGTAACCCCCTGCCATGAAGGCCGCTCCCTGCTCATGTTTCACCAGCACGCTATTTACATTGGAGCCATGCAGGCGGTCATAAATCGGCAGCACATGCGCACCGGGCATGCCAAAAATAGTGTTGATGCCCAGACGCTCCAGGTATCGGACAATGAGTTCGCTGACGGTAATGTTCATACTGTTTTTTATTGTGGCCATGAGCGCTATAACACGCCGCGCTCGATTTCTTGCAGATAGATGAAGGCTGGCGCTTTGACGCCCGCCTTTTTTCTGATTTCAACCAACTCGGCAGACTCGAAGAAGCGCCGGGCATTGTCCAGCGATGTCCATTCAGAAAAGTGGACGATGTTGTTAGCATCGCTGTCGACCCGCAGCAACTGATAGCTGATTTCTCCGGCGCGTTTTCTGATCTCGGCTGCCTGGTCAAAAACAGCTTTCCATGCCGGATAAGCCTCGACCTTATGAATGATTAAAACGTGTTGCATGTGAGCTTCCGGTGCGGGTGGCTGGATAGGCGTGGACTTCAATAGGACGAACCGTCCTTGTGTGAAAACCGCCATTTTCCATCGACGAAAACCGCCTGCAAGTCATCGTCAGGGTAGACGGCAGAATCGCCTGCGCTGCGGTCGCCCACCTCAAGGTAAATCACATCTTCACTTGAGCGATTAAGCAACTGCTGCCCATTGCCCGACCCCGCCTTGATTCCCGAGCACATGCCGGGCGCGAGTTGTGTTTCCCCGGCATCGGTAATGAGTATGGGATGGCCGTGCAAGATGTAGATGAACTCATCCTGCCTGGAATGCGCATGACGCAACGCCGAAATAGCGCCGGGCAAAAGCGTCGTCAGGTTGACTCCGAAGTTTGAAAGGCCAAACACATCGCCAAGCGGACGCTTTTCCCGGCCCGCCATGCGGGAGGCGAACGGTTCAGGATAGTTCGAGGGTGTCGTGCGCGGTGCAACCTGTGCCGCGACTATGGCGATGGGGATGTCCGGGTCGTTCATGTTCACCCGCCCAGCGCCCGCGCATGAAACGCCAGATGTTCGCCAATAAACGTCGCGATGAAGTGATAGCTATGGTCGTAGCCGTCCTGCATACGCAAGGTCAACGGCAAGCCGCGCGCGGCGCAAGCAGCTTGCAGGTTCTGCGGAAAAAGTTGTCCGGCTAAAAACTCGTCGGCGGTGCCATGGTCGATCAGGGTGGGCGGCAAGGCTGCGCCTGCTTGAATCAGGCACGTTGCGTCGTAGGCTTCCCAGGCTGGGTGATCCTCGCCGAGATAGGCAGCAAAACAGCCTTGCCCCCATGCGCTTTTGATCGGGTTGCAGATCGGCGCGAAGGCGGAGACTGACACATACTTGCCCGGATTTTTCAGTGCGCAGATCAGCGCGCCGTGGCCGCCCATCGAGTGGCCGCTGATGGCGCGCTTGCCGGGAATTGCGGGGAAATGGGTCTCGACCAGAACGGGCAGTTCGCGGGTAACATAATCGTACATTTGATAGTGTGTCACCCACGGAGCTTGCGTGGCATTGACATAAAATCCCGCGCCCTTGCCGAGGTCGTAGCGCTCGGGCATGTCGGGCACATCATCGCCGCGCGGGCTGGTGTCAGGCATGACCAGGATCAATCCGAGTTCAGCGGCGTAGCGTTGCGCGCCGGCTTTTGTCCGCACGTTGTCGTCGGTGCAGGTCAGGCCGGACAGCCAGTACACCACGGGACATTTTTGCGTGGCGGCCTGCGGCGGCAGGTAGACCGAAAACGTCATGGTGCAGTGGCAACAAGTGGAATCGTGCTGGTAGCGGTTGAGCCAACCGCCGAATTCCTTGATCGATTCAATCTGCTTCATGGGCATCATCAAAAAATGATGACCGAACGGATGCTCTTGCCTTCGTGCATCAAGTCGAAAGCGCGGTTGATGTCTTCGAGCGGCATGGTATGGGTGACTAGTTTATCCAGTTCGATTTTTCCGGCCATGTAGTTTTCGACGTAGCCGGGCAACTGGCTGCGGCCTTTGACACCACCGAATGCCGTGCCTTTCCAGGTGCGTCCCACCACCAGATTGAAAGGCCGGGTGCGGATTTCCTGTCCGGCGCCCGCTACGCCGATGACCGTAGATACGCCCCAGCCCATGTGCGTGCATTCGAGCGCGTCGCGCATCACATTGACGTTGCCGATGCACTCGAATGAGTAATCAACGCCGCCATTGAAGTGGTCGCGAATATATTCCGACACCGAGCCGTTTACGTCTTTCGGGTTGAGAAAATCGGTTGCGCCGAGCAGTTTCGCCATCTCGAATTTGTCGGGATTCAAATCTATCGCCAGTATGCGCCCAGCGCCCGCCATCACTGCGCCCTGAATGCATGACAGGCCGATGCCGCCGAGGCCAAACACGGCGACGGTTGATCCGGGTTCGACCTTGGCGGTGTTGAGCACCGCGCCAATCCCCGTCGTCACGCCGCAACCGAGCAGGCAGACCTTGTCCAACGGTGCGGCGGGGTTGATTTTGGCGAGTGCGATTTCCGGCACCACGGTGTATTCGGAAAAGGTTGAGCAACCCATGTAGTGAAAGATCGGCGCGCCGTTTTTCGAGAAGCGGCGGGTGCGGTCGGGCATGTAGCCGGTCCATACGGTGGCGGCAATCGACTGACACAGATTGGTTTTGGGCGAGGCGCAGTATTCGCAGTGCCCGCATTCCGGGATATAGAGCGGGATGACGTGGTCGCCCGGCTTGAGCGTTTTCACTCCTGGCCCGCATTCGACCACGATGCAACCACCCTCATGGCCAAGGATGCAGGGGAATGCGCCTTCCGGATCGTCACCCGACAGGGTGAAAGCATCGGTGTGGCAGACGCCCGAGGCTACGACGTGCAAGAGCACCTCACCTTCGCGCGGGCTTTCGACTTCGACTTCTTCTATCGACAAGGGTTTTTTCGATTCCCATGCCACGGCGGCGCGAGCTTTCATATTGGGGTCTCCAGATTTGGGGGGCAGGGAAGAAAGAGCGCGTTGATGCAGGCTTGCGCTAAACGTGCGGAATGATGCCGCACATCGCGCGACGGGGCAATTGTGCGGCGGGCATATCGCGGCGTAATGCGCACGCGCGTTGACAATCGGGGGG
>JBEBIZ010000017.1:0-47806 GCA_040080135.1 Thiobacillaceae bacterium | reverse complement strand
GATCCAATACCGCTCGAGCCCCATGGATGAGCTGGCTATTTTTTGACGTTTGTCTACCGCAGGCGCCTGCCGTTGGATGCCGCCACTTGGACACGCGCACGCCTTTCCAATAAACTCGAACCACCGTGAACACATACTTGCTCACCGTGGAGACTTGAATCGTCGCGAAGATTCGCTTCATTGGAAGTTTCGCTGCGACATGCTTACCCACCCTATTTTTCATCGCCATGCCTGAACCGATTCGCCTGTCCAAACTCATGTCCGAACGCGGCCTGTGCTCGCGTCGTGAAGCCGATACGTATATCGGGCGCGGCTGGGTGTGGGTTGATGGGCAGCGTGTCAGCGAATTGGGGACCAAGGTCGATCCGGCCTGCGATATTCGCCTCGATACGCAGGCCAACAAACAGCAGCAGCAGCGTGTAACGATTCTGCTGCACAAGCCCGTGGGCTATGTCTCAGGCCAGCCAGAACCGGGTTACAAGCCGGCTGTGGTGTTGATTCGGCCTGAGACGCTGTGGCAGGAGGGGCGTGCGAGCCTGGCATTTCATCCTACGCATCTCAAGGGACTGGCACCCGCAGGACGGCTGGATATTGATTCAACCGGCCTGTTGGTTCTAACGCAGGATGGCCGCATCGCCAAGCAACTTATCGGCGACCATTCCGAAATCGAGAAAGAATATCTGGTGCGGGTTAACGGACGGCTGGATGATCGCGGGTTGGCGTTGCTGAATCACGGATTATCGCTGGATGAGCGCAAGTTACGCCCCGCAAAAGTGGCATGGCAAAACACCGATCAATTGCGTTTCATTTTGAAAGAAGGTCGCAAGCGGCAGATTCGCCGCATGTGCGAACTGGTGGGGTTGAAAGTAACGGGCCTGAAGCGCGTGCGTATCGGTCAGGTAAAACTCGGCGAGTTGCCGCCAGGTCAATGGCGCTATTTGCGCGAGGACGAACAGTTTTAATGTCCCATCAACGCCCCGCCAATAAAAAACGGCTTAGAGAAACACTCTAAGCCGTTGATTTTATGGTGGGTCTGCACGGACTTGAACCGTGGACCAAGGGATTATGAGTCCCCTGCTCTAACCAGCTGAGCTACAGACCCGTGATCCTCAAGCCAGTCTGAACCTCAGGACTCGCCATTGCCAACAAAACTTTTCAGCTTTTCGGAACGCGTCGGGTGCCGTAATTTACGCAGCGCCTTGGCTTCGATCTGGCGAATCCGCTCGCGGGTGACATCAAACTGTTTGCCCACTTCTTCCAGCGTGTGGTCAGTGTTCATTTCAATGCCGAAGCGCATACGCAAGACCTTGGCTTCACGCGAGGTCAGGCTATCCAGAACATCACGAGTAGCGTCGCGCAGGTTTGCATAGATCGCAGAATCGTCCGGGGAAAGCGTGGTCGAGTCTTCGATGAAATCGCCCAGATGCGAATCTTCGTCGTCGCCGATGGGGGTTTCCATCGAGATCGGCTCTTTGGCGATTTTCATGATCTTGCGGATCTTGTCTTCGGGCATTTCCATCTTGATCGCCAGCGTCGCCGGATCAGGTTCCTGCCCGGTTTCCTGCAGAATCTGACGGCTGATGCGGTTCATCTTGTTGATGGTTTCGATCATGTGCACCGGGATGCGGATGGTGCGCGCCTGATCGGCAATCGAGCGCGTGATCGCCTGACGAATCCACCAGGTAGCGTAGGTCGAAAACTTGTAGCCGCGACGGTATTCGAATTTGTCCACTGCCTTCATCAAGCCGATGTTGCCTTCCTGGATCAGGTCAAGGAATTGCAGGCCGCGATTGGTGTATTTTTTGGCAATGGAAATCACCAGGCGCAGGTTGGCCTCGATCATTTCGCGTTTGGCGCGGCGCGCTTTTGCTTCACCGGTGGACATCTGTTTGTTGATGTCCTTCAGCATCTTGACCGGCAGGCCGATCCGCTCCTGCATATCAATCAAACGTTGCTGATGATCCTTGATTTCGTACTGCACGCGTAGGAGGGTCGAGCAATAGGCTTTTTTGGCTGCAATTTCTTTGTCCAGCCAAAGCAAATTGGTTTCGTTTCCCGGAAAGGATTTGATGAAATGCGGACGCGGCATACCCGAATGGTTGACGCAGAATTGCAAAATTTTGCGCTCGTGTACGCGCACGTCTTCAACTGCTGCACGAATCTGTTCGCACAGTGCATCGATCTGACGTACCGAGAAACGAATCGCCATTAACAGCGACGTCACTTCGTCCTGCGCCTTGGCATGCTGCGGACTGTTCAAGCCATATTTGGCCAGAGCGGCCTGCGCTTTTTTGTAGGCTCTGCGGATGTAATCAAACTGCGCAACCGCCTCAATTTTAAGTTGAGCCAGATTGGCCGCAGCGGCGGCGGCGCTGGCCTCCTCGTCTTCTTCATCGGCAGGCTCGGCTGACTTTGGAGTAGGCGTAGGGATGCCAACATCGGTCTCAACAAACCCGTCGATCAATTCATCGACACGGATTTCATCTTTTTCGACTTGTGTAGCCAGATCCAGAATCTGCTGGATGGTGAACGGGCAGGACGAAATTGCCTGAACCATTTGGCGCAGACCTTCTTCAATCCGCTTGGCGATTTCTATTTCGCCTTCGCGCGTCAACAGGTCGACCGAACCCATCTCGCGCATATACATACGAACGGGGTCGGTGGTGCGGCCAAATTCGGAATCGACCGTGGTTAGTGCCTGTTCGGCCTCGGCCACGACATCTTCATCAGCAACTGCCGGCGTGGCTTCCTGCATCAGCAGGGTTTCCGCATCCGGCGCTTCGTCATAGACCTGAATGCCCATGTCGTTGATCATGCTGATCACGCCTTCGATCTGCTCGGCATCAAGCATTTCGTCAGGCAGGTGATCGTTGACCTCCGCATAGGTTAAAAAGCCTCGCTCTTTACCCAGCACTATCAGGTTTTTCAGACGAGTACGGCGCGCCTCGGCTTCTACCGGGGTCAGCACCCTGAGGGACTGTTTGGCTTCAGCTTTGTTTGCGCCGCCGCCTGGTTTTCTTCCACGTACTGCCACAGGTATTCTCCGCTCGCTCTATTGAGATTGGGTTCTTGAAGCCAGCCCAAGAACTGTTCTGGCTGATCCAGAATAAAATCGTTCAAAAACCGGCAATTATACCGTAAACACGGTAATTGTCTCTGGGTCATCGAGACTGGCCGATTTGGCCCGACTTACTGTTATTTGCCGACGACCGTCGGGTTAGCGCAGAAGGTCCGGCGCATCCAGCGGCGTACGATGCGCTTGATCCACATCGAGCTCGGGGTGGTACCAACCGAGCTTTTCACGCAATTTCACAACGTTGCCCACAATGATGAGCGTAGGTGCTTTAAGCTGGGCATCGGCTGCACGTTGCGGCAAGGTGGTCAGATCTCCAGTGACAACACGCTGGGTGGGGAGCGTGCCCTGCTGGATGATGGCCGCTGGCGTATCTGCGGGAAGGCCGTGCTTGATGAGCGCTTCGCACAACAGCGGCAGCCCCTTCAACCCCATGTAAATCACGATAGTCTGGTCGCGGCGGGCGATGCCTTCCCAGTTCATGTTGAAGGTGTTGTCGCGCAGGTGACCGGTAACAAACGCGACCGACTGCGCATAGTCGCGATGGGTGAGCGGGATACCCGCATACGAGGCCACCCCCGCCGCTGCCGTAATGCCGGGCACCACCTGGAACGGCACGCCGTGCTCGACCAGGGTTTCGATTTCCTCACCACCACGACCAAAGATGAAGGGGTCTCCGCCTTTCAAGCGGAGTACGCGCTTACCTTCTTTGGCCAGACGCACCAGCATCAGATTAATTTCTTCCTGCGGCACGGCGTGGTCGTCGCGTTCTTTTCCCACATAGACCCGGTCGGCATCGCGCCGACACATGTCCAGAATGGGTTGGGAAACCAGACGGTCATACACCAACACGTCGGCTTGTTGCATGAGCCTGAGCGCACGGAAGGTTAACAGATCAGGGTTGCCAGGACCCGCACCAACCAGATAAACCTCGCCCCGGCTGATGTCATGCTCCGCGCCGTCCTTAATCATGGCTTCCAGGCGCTTCTCGGCTTCCTGCTCGCGTCCCGAGAACACCATTTCTGCGACGGGCGACAGGAATACTTTCTCCCAGAAAGCACGACGCTGTTCAGGCTTGATCACCGCGCGCACACGATCCTTGAAACGTGAAGCAAACGCACCCAGTCGGCCATAGGATGCGGGGATCAGCGTTTCCAGCCGGGCGCGCAGCATACGCGCGAGTACAGGCGATTCGCCGCCGCTAGTGACAGCGACCATAATCGGTGAGCGGTCAATGATCGATGGCAGGATAAAGCTGCACAACGCTGGCGTATCGGCGACGTTAACAGGAAGATGCCGCGCGCGCGCGGCATCTGCAATACTCTTCTTGAGTTCCGCATCATCCACCACAACGATGATGGCGTCTTTTCCGTCCAGCAAATCTGCACTGTAAATATCGGCGACCCGATTGAGTCGCTCGCGATGGGGCAGTCGCTCAAATCCTGCGTGCAGACTGGGAGCGGCGACATCCACATAAGCGCCCGCGCGCAATAACAACTCGGCTTTGCGCGCCGCAGTTTCACTACCGCCCACCACCAGACAATGGCGGTCGCGAATATCGTAAAAAATGGGAAGATAGTTCATCGTGTGTACAGGTTGTCGACGGAACGTCAATGGGCGTGGGTTATGTCGCTTGCCCGGAATTCGGCGGAATGAAAATAAAGCGCATCTCACCCTCCATTTCCACATAGTCAAGCGTTACACCTTGAATAAACGGCAAACTGGGCTTGGCTAGCAAAAGCTCGGTGCCATTGACGATCACCAACTCGTCGGCCTCGCGCTCCTGGTCGAAACCCATGCCAAAGGTGATGCTGTCATCGTTCATGCGCTTGGCAGCAACGCGCAATATCATGCCGGTCACATCGGGATTGTTGGCAGCGATCTTGATCTGCGCTGCGGCAGCATCCGTAATCTTGATCATGCTTGCTTGCTCCTGTACGTTTCTGAAGGCGCACCTTTATGTGTGCGCACCTGATTTAAAAAAGGTGTGATCCAGCCGCGCGGTCCGCTGCCGCGACGGTGGACGTAACCCGCCAGCAGATTGCGATAAACATAGCCATCGTGTTTACCGTCGATGCCATATCCACGCGTCACCTCGTACGCATAGGTGGCATCTGCGGGCAGATTTTCAAGGCTGGAATAATGGAACTCATGAGCAGGGATTTCCGCTGTTTCTTCCCATACATCCTGCCCCGTCGGCTGTAAGCGCGCATAACCGCGTCCGACCGGGCGGTCATGCATCACCACCTCTCCCGGCACGATGCCAACCATCTGCCGGATCTGGTTTTTCCAGTTCAGGCTTTTAGCCAGGTACATCAAGCCGCCGCATTCAGCGTAAGTCGGTAAACCCTGCTCAATCTGCGCGTGTATGTCACGCCGCAATGCGCTGTTGGCTTCGAGCTGATCCATAAACACCTCGGGGAAGCCGCCGCCGATGATGAGGCCGTCCACTTCGTCGAGAGCAGGATCGTTAACGGTATCCAGGCTGACGAGTTCAACTCCGGATGCGCGCAACGTATCCAGGTCTTCACTGTAATAAAAGCCAAAAGCCTGATCCCGGGCGATCGCAATGCGCAACGCACCCGGAACCGTTTGCACAGCTACCGCTTTTTCCCATATCAACTTCGGTGCGCCGTCTGCAATGTCCAAGAGGCGATCAAGATTCACCTGGTCGGCAATACGCGTCCCAACCTGTTGCATTTTTTGCCGGGCGGCCTGTTGTTCGTTAGCGGGCACCAGTCCCAGATGCCGTTCTGAAATCTGCAAGCTCGTATCGTGCTGAACTGCGCCAATCACCTCAACATCAGTGTAATGCTCAATCACCGCACGCAGCTTGGATTCATGGCGACTGCCGCCGAGATTATTCAGAATCACACCTGCGATATTGATCCCGGCATCAAATGCCTGATAACCCAGAATCAGAGGCGCGACCCCACGCGTCATGCCGCGCGCGTCAATCACCAGTACTACTGGCACATTCAGCAGCTTGGCGAGCGCTGCATTGCTGTTGCTGCCGTCAAGATCGAGCCCGTCATACAGGCCTTTGTTACCTTCGATCAGGCTGATGCGCGCATCAGCTGCGTTGACTCCAAAACACTGATTGATTTCCGCGCGCTGCATCATGTGAAAGTCGAGGTTATAACACGCCCGCTCTGCGGCCAGACCCAGCCACATCGGGTCGATATAATCCGGTCCTTTTTTGAACGGTTGTACGCAGTGTCCACGTGCATGAAGTGCGGCACACAAACCGAGCGAAACGGTGGTCTTGCCAGACGATTTATGAGCGGCGGAAATAAACACGCGGGGCATAAAAGCCCCGCGTGTGGGATGAGTTGACGGAGTGTGCGCTATTGTATTTTGAGTATTCATGCACTGGCCTCCATGCCGGGCGAAGGCCCGGCATCCCCCAAAGGGTCTATACGGCGTGCTCTAGCTTGGCGACAGTGGCGTCATCCAGATTGGCGGGCAACAGACGCAGCACTTTGACCGCGAACGTCGTAATCAACAGCGCGATTGCGACACCACCCAGGCCAAGCAACAGCTCTGGCAGGCTGGGAGCGTAAGTGTGAACCACACCATCATAGAAGCTGCTGCTAACCTTCATGCCTGGGAACATATCCAGCGGGAAAGCCTGCGCACCAACGATGGTGACATACATCTGCGCCACACCACCCAGCACAATCAGCGCACACGCGACCATAATCCAGACGCGCTGCTTGCCCAGACCGGTTAACAGGATCACCAATGGAAGAACGCATCCCAAACCAATTTGCGCAATCCAGAATAACTGCGTGTAAATGCCGCCATCGCGCAAAATAAAGGCTTCCACGCTGTGCATTTTTGCGAAATACAAATTGGTCAAATGCTGAACCACGACGAAATACAGCACTGCTGCGACGAACAACGCAAGCAGACTCTTCAGGCGCATCGCGACCGCGTCACCCAGCGGGCGCCCCGTCCACGCATACGCTGCGAACAACACCATCAGGTACACCGCGAGACCGTAAGCAAACGACATGATGATGAACATCGGGGCAAGCAGCGCGGTGCCATACAATTCACGCGCTATCAGGAAACCAAACAGCGAGCCCGTACCCGTGGTCAGAATTAGACGCCACAGAAAAGCAGCGGTCCCGGCATATTTTGAATAAGCCTTCACATTGCTGTCCAGCATGGTCCACAGATACGCGCCCACCAGTCCAAAGAAGCCGGAATACAGGAATACATTCCAGGTAAACATGGATTTGAAATTGAAGTTCGTCATCGCTACGATCAGGCGATCCGAGCGACCCAGATCCAGCACCAGCACCAGCAACCCGCCCGCCATCAGCGCTAACGCCAGAACCGCCGACAGTGGCGCTAAGGGCTTGTACATCGGTTTATTAAAGACCGAAGCAATTGATGCCACATTTAACGCACCCGAAGCGGCGACAATCAGAAACACCGCAAACACGTGCGGCAGCCCCCACACAACCTGGTTGTCCATGCCGGTGACGACGTGGCCATGATGGTGCATGTAGAGATAGGCACCCAGACCCAGCAAAACGAACAGGCCAATCCCACCCAGCAAGAGCCAGTATTTCAGGCTCTCACCTTTAACTTCGCGAAAGGTAATGCTTGCCATAGTCGTTTAAATTCCGTGGTAGCGAACGCCAAGGTTCAGATTCAGGTCAGCGCGGACTTCTTTGGTTGGCAGAGTACGAAGCAGCTTGGATATTTCACTGTCTGCGTCGTTCAAGTCCCCAAAAACCAGTGCGTTATGACCAGCAGCAGTACACGCTTCAACACATGCGGTAGTGCCATCGCCGCGATCCACTTTTTGCACGCAGAAGGTACAGGACTCCACGCACCCTATGCCACGCGGCACATCCTGCTTTTGCGTATCGTTCAGCGGCTCGTGAACCAGTGAACGCGCCTTGTAGGGACACGCCATCATGCAATAACGACAGCCAATACAGATATGGCGATCCACCAGCACAATACCGTCGGCGCGCTTGAACGATGCGCCAGTCGGGCACACGTCCACGCAAGGTGGCTCGGCACAGTGCTGGCACATCATCGGCAGATTGGTTTTGACCTGTGATAGTGGGTCTTCCAGCTCCAGCTTGCGGATCCACTGCGGTGCTTGTTTCGGGTTTTTGCTTTGCGCCGGCATCTGCCAGCCGTTTTCCGTGCTGCACGCCGTCACACAGTCATTACAACCAGTTGCGCATTTAGTGCTGTCTACCAGCATGCCCCAACGAGTTTGATCGCTCACGCCAACATCATCGGACTTGCTGTGCGCCACTTCGTACAACAGCACGCCCGGTGCAATGGCGAGGCCAGCGACTGCCGCCGCTGTTCCCACAAACCGGCGGCGGTCTTCTGACTCGGGCTGCTTATTCATTTCACTCATTTGACACCCTCTGCCATCGCCGCCATGTCTTTAACGCTGACCTGAACACCAGTCTGAGATGCCATCTGATGCTTCAAATGCGCACCTTCGGCGGAGAGTGAATGCATCATTGCCGATGCCTGCGGCTTGCTCGAGTGGCAATCAAAACAATCGATTTTCACTGCGGCATAGCTATGACAGCTCACACAAAAATTATCCTTGGCCGCAGTCACACTGCCAGTTTCTTTGCTGGCATGGCAGTTGATGCATTGCTTCAAACTGTGTTTTTTGCCACGGATGCCTTCATGCACAGTCTCGTCGCGCTCATGCATCAAAAGCTTCATGTGGTTACGGCGCATGTATTCCGTATCCTCAACGCAGCGCTCACCCTGAACCGCTTTTTCAATCACGGGTTTGGGTGCCGCCGCATTGGCGGAAGCAATTCCCGTCAGCGCAAGCAAGGCAGATAAGACAAGGCCAGACCAGCCCACATTCAGCCGCATATCAGTCGCCCATACCCATAACAATGTAACCGGTCGGGCAGACATCAGCGCAGATATGGCAGCCGATGCACTTGCCGTAGTCGGTATCAACGTAACGACCCACGGTCGGATTGTCTTTCTTTTTGACCTTGAACACGGCAACCTGCGGGCAATAAATAACGCAGTTGTCACACTCAAAACACTGACCGCACGACATGCAGCGCTTGGCCTCATCAACGACTTTTTTGTCATCGAGCAACATCAGGCGTTCTTCAAAGTTACCCAGCGCCGTTTGCTTGTCCAGCATGATGACATCGCGAATGTTGCGCTCAACCTGCGGGAAGTGCCCCAGGAACAACTCATTGTGCGGAATGATGTGCTTGCTAGAACGGTCTTCGAAGTTATGCAGAACAGCCTGGCTGTCAGACCCCCACACCGGGCCTTTCACTTCTTTGTACTCGTGACCCGACTCCAGCCATTTACGCACTTCGTCAAAGTGATGCACGTCCACTTTGGGGCGTTTGTCGAGTTCCTTACCGTTCAGAAAGCCATGGATACCGTCAGCGGCAATCGACGCGTGTCCGATTGCCGTGGTCAGCAAATGTGGCTTTAACACGTCGCCGCCGATAAAGATGTGCTCTTTGCCCGGGAAACGGAAATTTTTGTCCGCCTTCATCAGGCCGTTGTTGTTGTTGAACTGCTCCAAACCGGTGAAATCTACACCCTGGCCAATCGCAGACACAATCAGGTCAGCGGGCAAATCACGTTCTGTGCCCTCAACAATTTTGGTCTCTTTGCCTTCCATCACAAAGTCGGCAATGCGCAGTGCAGTTGCACGACCGCGCTCATCAACGATGACGGCAATCGGCGTTACACCGCCAATAATTTCGATGCCTTCAGTCTGTGCGTGCTCGACTTCGTGCTTGCTCGCCGCCATCTTATCGATAGCGGAACGTGAAACCAGCACCACCTCAGCACCGCCGCGCGCAGAAATCGCGGCGACATCGTGTGCAGCGTGCCCGGAAATCACGGCTTCAGGACGATCATTCGTTCCTTCTTTGGTGATATTGCCCAAGCGACGGGCAACAGTCACCACATCGATCGAGGTATCTCCGCCGCCGATCACGACCACGCGATTACCCACGTGCTGCAGACGGCCTTCATTAAAGGCACGCAAGAAGGCAACAGCAGTCACACAGTTAGGCGCTTCAGCACCGGGCACAGGTAAAGGACGGCCCGCTTGTGCGCCCATCGCCATGAAGATCGCATCGAATTCTTTTTCAATTTGCTCGAAGCTGACATCGGAGCCAATACGAGTCTTGAGCCGTGTTTCCACACCCAGATCGATAATCCGTTTGATTTCGGCATCAAGCATTTCGCGCGGCGTACGGAAACCCGGAATACCGTAACGCATCATGCCGCCCAACTCTTCGTGCTCGTCAAAAATGGTCACGCCGTGACCCTTGAGACGCAACTGATACGCCGCGGCAAGACCGGCAGGCCCCGCGCCGATAATTGCCACCTTCTTGCCGCTCTCAACCGCCGTCGAGGTGTAAGCCATGTTGTTTTCGATGCCCCAGTCGCCGATGAAATGCTCGACTGAGTTAATGCCCACATGGTCTTCTACCATATTGCGGTTACAACCCGACTCACACGGTGCAGGACAAACACGACCCATCACACCGGGGAAAGGATTGGCTTCGGTCACGCGACGGAAAGCATATTCCTGCATGGACACACCTGCTGGCGGCTTCTCTATGCCACGCACAATATTCAGGTAGCCACGAATATCCTCTCCGGCAGGGCAAGAACCTTGGCAGGGCGGAGTGGCAAGTACATATTCCGGGCATTTATGTGTCCAGCTCGCTTGAAATATCTTGTCTTGCGAAGACCGAAATTGACCTTCCTTCTCACCGTCCTTATAGCGACGCCAGGATTTTCCTTCGGTTTTATCTTTGCTTGTAGTGACAGCCATGCTGGTTCTCCTAATGCGTAATAACTATGTAAATAATCGTCAGTCAGACCTGAATCGCCAAGCCTAAATTAATCGGGCTTGGTCGGCTCAAGCAAAATTGCTTTAGCGACCAACTGATGCACCCCGCCCACCATGCTCATATCAAAGCCGTATTTGGGCAAAACCTTAGTGAACTGCGCTTTGCAAATCGCACAGATTGTGGCCATGAAATTAACCTGATGTTCTTTCACTACCGCGCTGAGCGCGGTTGCACGCGGCAACGCGCCTTTGACTCGAACTTCCATCAAGTCGTCGGTCAGCAAACCGCCGCCGCCGCCGCAACAAAAGGTCGACTCATAGATCGTATCGTCCGCCATATTGTGGAAATTATTCACGACTGACTGGATGAGTTCGCGCGGAATCGTGAACTGCCCACCCGGCTCGGTACCCATGCGCGAGGCGCGCGCAACGTTACACGAGTCGTGATAAGTCACGACGAGGTCGTCATTTTTCGACGGATCCACCTTGATCTTGCCTGATTTGATCAGGTCATTGGTCATCTCGCAGATATGCTGCGGCTGCGGGTAATTGTGGTCAAGCTGGCTTTGCAGCTCAATCGAGAAAGGATCATTTGCACCGTAGCCGATACCGGTCAGCGTGTTCCAGAAGCTGTACGCCACGCGCCAAGCATGGCCGCATTCTCCCACCACGATGCGTTTGACGCCAAGCTCCAAAGCCGCATCGCGAATCCGCATTGCGACTTTGCGCATGGTTTCGTAGTTGCCGTTAAACAGGCCAAAATTGCCCGCTTCCGAGGCTTTGGTTGACAAGGTCCAGCTCGTCCCCGCCGCATGAAACACTTTGGCGTAACCAATCAGCGATTCCACATGCGGCTCGGAGAAAAAGTCGGCAGACGGCGTCACCAGCAGCACCTCAGCGCCTTTAACATCAATCGGCATTTTCACCGGCACACCGGTCTCAGCCTCCATGTCCTCTTCCAATCCTTCTAGAGTGTCAAGCAGAGCCGGCCCAGGCAGGCCAAGGTTGTTGCCAATCTTTTGTACCTTGCCCAGAATTTCGTTGGAGTATTTCTGACCCATCCCGACGTGGTTCAGAATTTCACGTCCGGCCATGGTGATCTCAGCCGTATCAATCCCGTATGGACAGAAAACTGAGCAACGACGGCATTCTGAACACTGATGGTAATAGTTGTACCAGTCGTTCAACACTTCTTTGGTCAGGTCTTTTGCACCAACCAGCTTAGGGAACAACTTGCCCGGCAGTGTGAAGTAGCGGCGATACACCTGACGCATCAAATCCTGACGCGCTACCGGCATATTTTTCGGATCGGAGGTGCCCAAGTAATAGTGGCACTTGTCTGTACACGCACCGCAATGCACGCAGGCATCAAGGAAGACTTTCATTGAACGATATTTGCCAAGCAAATCGCCCATTTTTTCGATGGCGCGCTCTTTCCAGTCCTCCCCCAACTCATGCGGGTAACCCATGAAATCCTGCACTGGCTGAGCGGCTATAAAGGACTTCATGTGCGCCATCGAATCCGGCTTGATTTTGGGGATCTCGATGGTGTCTTTGATGACTGGCATTTCAAATTCAGCAGCGGCCACGTACTCTTCCTCTATCCGTATCTTCGAAAGTAACTGAGCTTAGCTCTTTTGATCCAGACGCGCCGCCCATGCAGCGATATGGCGGCGTTCACGCGGGTTGTCCACCTGGTTGCGCGTCGGGCTGAAGAACAAGCCTGGCGCATGCAGCAATTTACTCACGGGGAAAATCACCATCAGCAAAGCGATCAGCGACAAATGAATCAGCAGTATGGGATCCATCGGCAAAGCTTGCAGATCAAAGTACATCAACCCCATGAAAAATTGCTTTAAGGCAATGATATCGGTGTGCTGCACAAAGGTCATCATCATTCCCGACATGCCGATAGCCAGGATCAGCACCAGCATCAGGTAGTCCGACGGGGTGGAAATATAACGTACGCGATCAACCAGAAAGCGCCGCGCCAGCAGGCCAGCCAGACCAATGACCATCATGAAACTGGCGTACTTGCCAAAAGGCTGAAGCACGTCAACCCAAACCCATACCGGTTGCGTGAAGTAGCGCAGATGACGCAGCAAAACCAGGAGCAAACCAAAATGGAATAGCCAGCCAAACACCCAGATCCATTTATTGGCCTTGAATAGCGACTCAAACACGACCACTTCCTTGGCCATGCGATAAATCACACCGACTTGCGTGGTCGGCGCGGGCGTGGTCGGAATCACCAACGGCGCAGGCGTGCGGCTGTAATCAAAGATTTTGTAAGCCAAACCCACTACCAGCAGCAGCGTCGCCGTGTAGAAAATTCCAGCGTAAATCATCGTCAAAGTAGACAAGCCCTATCCCCTAACTACATTCGTTTCAAAATAAAACGTCAAATTCATTTGATTTTGAAACGGATCAAGCAGCATTATTCAATGCAACCATACAAGCTAATCAAAAGCCGCTCTGGCTAAACCACACCAGAGCGGCCCGATACGACAAACCGGCTTAAATACAACCAGTCGGTTTAGGCAAACCGGCAATCTTACAAGCCTGCTTAGCTGGACCGTAAGGAAACAACTCATACAAGTATTTGTTGTTGCCTTTATCCGGGCCGAGTTTTTTGCCAATGGCCTTGGTCAGCACGCGCACAGCAGGCGCAATCTGATACTCGTCATAATATTCACGCAGGAAGTGCACAACCTCCCAGTGGCTTTCGGTCATGTCGACTTTTTCTTCGACCGCCATATATTTACCGATGTCTTCGTTCCACTGCGACAGATCGATCAGAAAACCTTCTTCGTCAACTTCAACATCCTTACCGGCGATTTGTACCATAGGCATAGCAATACTCCTTAAATTAAAAATTACAGCCAAGACTGACAGCTGTTGTGCTCTGCTACCAGATCCACAAAACCGCCGTAATCCACGACGTTGACACCATCCAGCACACGCGAAGCCATGCCACGCGCAGCCAGATCAGGACCGAGTGCGTAAATCTTCAGATCGGCCGCAGCTGCCGCCTGGATTTTCGCTGCCGCCGTAGCGCCTTTTGTTGCCGCATACACAGCATCTTCAATCAGCAATACAGCAGAACCTTTTGTGGCCATAGCGAGACAGCTTTCCAGCGAGCAGCGGTCTGTGGCCGATTTATTCACGATATGTAGCATTTCGTCCCCTTAAAAGCTGATCACAACGTCTTGCTCAGCCATCAGATTGGCCATTTCGGCAACGGGTAGAACCGTCACGTCAACAATCAGATCATCTTCAGTGAGTCCACGCGCATCCATCGAAGCTTGATCAACATACAGTTTTTCGATGTCGTACCCATCAAGCGCACGGTAGGTTTTAGAGAAATCCTTGATTTCAATACCCTTGCTGTCTACGCCTTTCATCAACTGATATACACCGTCGTCGGTGAATACCATACTCACGTCCTGATCGAAGGCGGCGGTAATCAGCACCACCTCCAAACCCTCCAGCGCGTACACGGTACCGTGAGGTGCTTTACGGTTCAAGAACATAAACTTCTTGACTATGCCTGAGCCGCCTTCCATTTCATCATCCATATCACTCATCTCGCTTTAATCTTTAATTCCGGCCATCAATCGCCGAACGTCACCAGACGATCGTACTGAATGCCCATTTCCACCAATTGGCCCAAGCCGGAGATACGGAATCCCTGCGCAAGAATGTCATCAGTAATGCCACGACGCTGCGCTGCTGCAACGCAAACCACGAGATCAACACCATGATCCGCCGCCAGCTTTGACCAGCGCGCAACCACGTTGCGATCATCCTGCGGCGGTGTCGCGAGACGCGTGGAGTTGTTCACGCCGTCATGGTAGAAAAAAATGCGCGGGACCTTATGGCCTTTTTCAATCGCGTTGCGGGCAAAGAGATAGGCGGAATCACTCGCCTGATGGCTATAAGGCCCTTCGTTTACAAGAACACCAAATTGCATTTGCCACTCACTCCGAAAAATCCAGTTTTTATCTTCACCCCCTCCTCCACAACCATTCGTGAAGGAGGGCACCCATTAGAATCGGATGTGCGCTGAAGCATTCAAATTCGCACGACCACCACGCCAGTTATCGATGTGGTACTTAGTGAACGGCAGACCGGTCTTGTCAAAGAATGCAGGCCAGCCAATACGGTCGATCCAGTCAATCATGCGCTCCCAGGGCTTGCCATCTGCCTTGTAGGTAGCGAGGATTTTCTTGACCACATCACCCACTTCAGGCCAACGTGGCGCATTGTTCGGCAGACCAGACGCAACCAGCTTGTGGAAAGTCGGCTTGGAACGGGCGTTGGAATTTTTACCACCCACCCAGATCGCAATCTTGGAATGCTCCGGATCGTTGATCTGCATCGGCGGGCACGGCGGGAAGCACGCGCCGCAGCAGATACATTTCTTCTCATCAACTTCGAGTGACGGCTTACCGTTTACCAGCGCGGGACGAATCGCCGCGACCGGGCAACGTGCCACAACCGAAGGACGCTCGCACACGTTGGCAACCAGATCATGGTTGATTTTGGGTGGCTTGGTGTGCTGAACAATGATGGCAATGTCAGCCTGGCCACCGCAGTTAATTTCGCAGCAGGAAGTAGACAGTTTGACTCGGTTAGGCATCTCGCACTTGACAAAGTCGTCGTACAACTCATCCATCAGCGCTTTAACCACGCCCGAAGCATCGGTGCCAGGAATATCGCAGTGCAGCCAGCCCTGAGTGTGCGCAATCATGGACACCGAATTAGCGGTGCCACCAATGGGGTAACCCTTGTCATTCAGTGCCTTGATCAGCGGCTCGACTTTGGCGCCATCAGAAACCATGTATTCGATATTGGAGCGTGCAGTAAAACGAACAAAGCCGTCAGCGTACTGGTCAGCAATATCAGCCAGCTCGCGAATGGTGTAGTGATCCATCTGGCGCGCGGTACCGGCCTTAACAGTCCAGACCTCGTCGCCCGATTCGGCACGGTGATACAAAACACCGGGCTTCGGATGGCTATGGAAATTCCACTTGCCATAGTTCTTCACCATGACAGGGTGCATGTAGGGCATAGGATCCGGTGCACCGGATTCAATAGGTGGGCGAAGATCAGCCATATTTAAGTCTCCAACTAGGTAATTACAGCGACCCAGGACTGCGCCGGGGCCAAGATCGACTGGATGCCCCGTAAATTACGGGGCATCCGCAAACTGAATTTAAGCAGCAGATTGCTGTTGCTTGTATTCGTTCCACTTCTCAACCTGCTCATCCCAGTCATCCGAACGGAAGTAAGGATTGGAACGCGGCTCAGAAATCATATTGGGGTCAACCGGTATATCCAGACCTTCAAGGAAATTGGTCAGACCGATACGCTCAATCATCTCGCCCGTACGCTCATGCTCAAGCGCATTTTCAGCAAAGAAGTCAAGGATGTTGCGTGCCAGTTCGTTCAATTTCTCGAAGTCCTCATCGGACTCCATCTTCATAAACGGAATCACAACGGTACCCATCGAAGCGCCGATCTTCAGCACGCCTTTGCCGCCCACCAGGATCGACACACCCTTGTCGTTACCAGGCAACAAGCCGCCGGGAATAACGTTCATGCAATGCATGCAGCGCACGCAGTTTTTGTTGTCGATACACATGACATTGCCATCACCCAGCGCTGCGGTGGAGACGTTTGCATGAGCAACAACCTTATCGGCTGCAACCAGGGTAATTGCCTTGGTCGGGCACTTGCTGATCACATCATTGACCAGATCAGACATGCCGTGGTGCTTGTAGTAGTCCTGAACTTGCGACTCATTTACGCGGATGTTGTCGCGCCAAGTACCGATGGTCGCCATATCGGAACGCTGAATCGCATTCACGCAGTCGTTCGGGCAGCCGGAGAACTTGAACTTGAACTTGTACGGCAACGAAGGACGGTGCATGTCATCCAGGTTGTTGTTGATCACGGTACGCAAAGCCTTGGCCTCATCGTAGCAGGACATTTCGCAACGCGCAGCGCCGACGCAGGACATCGAAGTACGCAGCGCGGGACCCGCGCCGCCGAGGTCAAAACCCATTTCATTGAAGGCATCGAACGCGCCTTGCACGTCAGCCGTTTTGATGCCCTGGAACATGATGTCGCCGGACTGGCCATGGAACGCAATCAGACCCGAACCACCGGTAGCAGACCAAGTGTCGCACATCTTGCGCAGCAGATCGGAGCTGTAATGCATGCCCGCAGGCGGTTGCACACGCAGAGTGTGGAATTCAGCCGCTTCAGGGAAAATCGGCTTATGGTTTTCGTCTTTAAGCTCGGTAAAACGCGGAATCACACCACCGCCGTAACCGAACACACCGACCGTACCACCCTTCCAGTAACCAAACTTAGTTTTGTAGGACGTTTCCAGCTGACCCATCAGATCAACCATCATGTCGCTGTCCTTAGCCAGACGCTTCAGACCGGTCACGAAACTGGGCCACGGACCGCTCTCAAGCTGATCCAGATTGGGCGTATCAATCATTTGCTTTGCCATGTTTTTCTCTCCTAGAACACTTCGAAATATTTCGTTTCAAGCCCGTTTGGCGATCTGCTTTACGGTATGGCAGCATCGTATTTCCATGCTGCTTTCACCGCCATCATTCTGATGGGTAAATAACCTACCCCCTTTGGGTAGGTAACAGGCAGCCCTAATGGGGTATGCCGGTTTCCCCAACGTGATAATGCCCGAATTCTTCAATCAGTGAGACATTAAGCCTCGGCACAACAGTCCACAAGAGTATTAAAATACGCACCGGAATGCAAGTGCATAGTTTGCCGGTTGTTTGAATTGCATGACTAGTCGGGCTTGAGATTATGTCTCCCGCCCCAACCCTATTACCCATTCAACAAGAAATAACCAACCCTAATATGGCTGACATTACCCCTCTGGAGAAATTCCGCCTACCTTTCGGCGGACAGGAAATCGAGCTGCAAGACTTTGCTCATGAATCTGGTGGTGTCCCGTTTTTGCGCATCCGCATCCGCGAGAACAAACGCTTCACCATTTTTGAGATCGACCCCGGCAGCGCCCAGAAATGGGCAGAATCTATGCTGGCATGGGCCAAAGCGCATAGTGGTGACGTTGCGTGAGCTGGGATCAGTGGCCCGAACAAAAGCCCGAGGACTACACGCCGCGCATGATTGATCTTCAATTCGATCTATCGGGTGTCACCGTGCCTGCCGACAGCGCCCTGCTACTCAGCAAAGCCTTGCTGGATGTTCTGCCCTGGCTAGGCGAGGACAAAAAAACAGGGATTCAGCTGCTAAAAGGCGCTGAAACCAATAGTGGGGATGCAACCGTGAACATCAACCGTCGCACCAAGCTGTTTTTGCGTGTGCCTAAAACGCGGGTTGCAGATACCGAAAAGCTGGTTGGCCAAGCATTTAAGCTCGATGGCCACTCATTACAAGTAGGTAATTTCAAGACGCGCGCCTTCACCCCGTTTAGCAACATCTACGCGCACTTCGTTGACACGGGTAGCGCAGGTGAAGAACAATTCGTCCAGGATGTCATGCGCGAACTGGATGGTCATTTCCAATTACGCTGTGGCTTTATCTGTGGCAAACAGCAAACTTTACGCAGCCCGAATGGGGTGCTGCATGGTTACAGCCTGATGCTGCACGACCTCCCCCCCCATAAATCCCTGCGTTTGCAGGATGAAGGTATGGGACATAACCGTTTGTTAGGCTGCGGGATTTTCATCCCGCATAAATCGATTGCACCGGTTGTTTCGGTGAATATTTGAAAAGGAGAGAAGCATGTCTTACGTAGTAAATGGAGTTGAACTTGAAACTGGCGAAGAAAATTTCCTGCTGGAAGCAGACTTTAGCGAAGAAGTCGTGGGTGTGATCGCCGCCGCCGAAGGCATCAAGCTGACCGACGAGCACTGGATGGTGGTGAATTACCTGCGCGATAAATACCGCGACGACGGCTCTACCCCCAACTTCCGCAACATGCTGGCTGAGCTGGAAGAGCTGCACGAAGGAATCGACTGGAAAAAGAAATTGTATGACCTGTTCCCCAATCAACCTGCGCGCCAGGCTTGCCGCGTCGCCGGTTTGACCAAGCCCTACGGCAAGGGCGGATACTGAGCCAAAGGAGTCAGAATTGCGGGGAATCCCTGCAATTCTGACTCCATCACTATGTACACCACTCTAGTCAGCACCGAACAACTCGCAGCCGAACTAACCAACCCGGACTGGGTGGTGATCGACTGCAGCTTTACGCTAACCGACACCGAAGCTGGACGTCGTGCATTCACAATTAACCATATCCCGGATGCACGCTATGCGCACCTGGACGAAGATTTATCTTCCCCTGTTACCGCCTCTACGGGCCGCCACCCCCTTCCGGATGCTGCAACACTGTGCGGCAAGCTTGGGGGGTGGGGCATCAGCCGCACAAGCCAGGTCGTGGTTTACGACGACAGCTTTGGTTCGATGGCCGTGCGCCTGTGGTGGCTGTTGCGCTGGCTCGGGCACGAAAACGTCGCGCTGCTCGATGGCGGCCTGCCGAAATGGACGCGCGAAAAGCGCCTGGTAACAGAGACTTTACCCACCATCATTCCCAGAGATTTCACCTGCACGTTGAATCCGGCGCTAGCAGTGGATGCCGATACTGTCGAATCCATTCGCCTGAGTACGGCACACCGCCTGATTGATGCGCGCCCGGAACAGCGTTTTACCGGTGAACGCGAACCAATGGACAAAGTTGCCGGCCATATTCCCGGCGCAATCAACTGGGTCTTCGAAGAAAACCTCGATATGGACGGCACCTATTTGCCGTCAGCGGAACTCCACAAAAACTATCTACTGCTGATGAAGGGTGTCGCACCCGAAAACGTCATCCACAGTTGCGGATCAGGTGTCACTGCCTGTCACAACATTCTGGCGATGGAAATTGCCGGACTCAAAGGCTCACGCCTCTACCCCGGCTCATGGAGCGAATGGATCACCGATCTTTCACGCCCTGTTGCCTTAGGAGAATAGTATGGCCATGCCCATTCGCGTCAAAACCGTCTGGTTCAAAAAAGACGGTGAACGCACACCTGAAGAAATCGCCTCTGCCGTTGCCACCACCACCTGGCGCGTCGCCGACAAGGCGGTGGACAATCTCGGCAGCCAGAATTACGACATCATCACGCCTGATCGCGGCTTTAAGTTGATTGCCGAATTCCTCGCTTTTCTGGTGCATTACTGCGACCGCATGGCCTACGACACCCTGCCGCCCGAACGCCGCATGGCGGTGCTGCAAGCGGTCAGCAACCGTCTCGGCGAGGTGATGAACCAGAACGTGCGTGAAGTAGTGGGGCCGGACGATCCGCGCGACTACAAGCAAGAATTTGTCGATTTCCTGAACCGCCGCTTCGCCGAATACGGCGAGTTCGAATTCCCTGGCGATGAACACGCCAGCTTCCCGGCCTTGCGTTTCCTCGGCCTGCAAATCCGCGACGAAATGGGTGATAACGACAAAACCTGGATCATGGATCAGATCATGGACATCGAAATGCCGCAGATGATGGGCACGGTGCGCAAAAGCTTTAAAGGTCTACTGTCCGACGCGCCAGTCAAACGCGGTTTCGGCTCCCCGGACATGCTGCCCCCGGAATGAGCGTGCATTTTTCGCTGGCCAGCGACAGCGCCTATCACGCATGGCGTAACGCGAAGCTGGCGAATTACCCAAAAAAAATTGACGATCTGATCGTCCGCATTAACGATCTGCGTGCCCTGACCGCTGCCGAAACCCGCGCGCTGGAGACCCGCTGCACTCGAGCCAATATGGTCTTGTACGATGCGCCCAGGCAATCCGCCGCCGACAAATCCCTGCCGCACCAATTCGCCCGACAACTCGGCCTCAACCGACTCGAAGGCAACTATCTGGCGGACGAAGATGGCTTGTCCAGCATTACGCCCGCAAGCGACGAAGCGCTGGGGCGGGGAGAATACATCCCCTACACTCACAAGCCGATCAACTGGCACACCGATGGCTATTACAACAAGCCCGACCGCCGCATTCAGGGGATGCTGTTGCACTGCGTGCAGGATGCAGACAGCGGCGGTGAAAACGCATTGCTCGATACTGAAATCGCTTACATCCAGTTACGCGACACCAATCCGGAATACATTGCCGCCCTGATGCAGCAAGATGCCATGACCATTCCAGCGCGCATGGACGAAGACAATGTCGCCCGCGCCGCACAAAGCGGACCGGTGTTTTCAGTGGACGCGACCGAAGGTTTTTTGTACATGCGCTACACTGCGCGCACCCGCTCCATCGAATGGAAGCCGGATGCACTCACACAGGCCGCCATCAAAACCCTCGCCGAAATTCTCAACGATTCCGAACACGTTCTGCGCGCCCGACTGGTACCGGGCATGGGCATCATCTGCAACAATGTCCTGCACACCCGCAGCGCGTTCACCGACCGCCCCGAGCGCCGCCGCCTACTGTATCGCGGACGCTATTACGACCGGCTGAATTTCGCCGCAAATACAGCCTAGCGGTTAAAATGCAGGTCTTACGTTGTTCGGCCATTCGCCGTCATGCATCTTTTCGCCCTCGGGGTTAACCACCATACTGCACCGCTCGCTGTTCGCGAGCAGGTTGCATTCGGACCGGAAAAACTCACGCAGGCCTTGCATGAACTAACCAGCAGTCGACGCGCGTCGGAGGTTGCCATTCTCTCGACCTGCAACCGCACGGAATTGTATTGCAACACTGCGCAACCGGAAGCGACGGTGGAATGGCTAGCCGAGTTCCACAAAATCGAGCGCCGCGAACTGGCACCGTATCTCTACACCTTGCCGCGCGAACAGGCAGTGCAACATGCATTTCGCGTCGCTGCCGGCCTGGATTCCATGGTGCTGGGTGAGACGCAAATTCTCGGCCAGATGAAACAGGCGGTTCACAGTGCGGAAAAAGCAGGCACACTCGGACTGCTATTGAACAAGTTGTTCCAGCGCACGTTCTCGGTGGCCAAAGAAGTGCGCACCAGCACCGCAATTGGTGCAAATTCGGTATCAATGGCGGCCGCTGCGGTACGGCTGGCCGAGCGCATTTTTCCCAGCATTCGCGATCAGGCCTGCCTCTTCATTGGCGCAGGCGAGATGATCGAACTGTGTATGACGCACTTTGCCGCGCAGCATCCGCGCCGCATGACCGTCGCCAACCGTACTGAAGAGCGCGCGCGACCCCTGGCCGAGTGCTTTCTGGCCGATGTCATCCCGCTGACTGCGTTACCGGAAGCGCTCCCCACATACGACATCATCATCACCTCTACCGCCAGCCCGCTGCCCATTCTGGGCAAGGGCATGCTTGAGCGCGCCATCAAACAACGTCGCCATCGCCCGATGTTTATCGTCGATCTGGCCGTGCCACGCGATGTCGAAGCCGAAGTGGCCGACATGGACGATGTATTCCTGTACAGCGTAGATGATCTGGGACAGGTAGTGCGCGAAGGGATGGACAACCGGGTCGCGCAAGTCGCCCAGGCCGAGGCGATTATCGAAACCAATGTCGCTAATTTTCTGCACTGGATGGAAGGCCGCGAGCTGGTTCCCACGATCCGCGCCTTGCGCGATAGCGCTGAACGTCATCGCCGCCACGAGATCGAAAAAGCGACCCGCGCGCTGGCAGGCGGCAGTGACCCGCAAATGGTGCTCGAGGCTTTAAGCCGCGCACTCACAAACAAACTGTTGCACTCACCCACCCATGCGCTGAACCACGCAAACAGCGAAGAGCGCGAGCAAATCGCAAAACTCATCAACCAGCTTTACAGCTTGCATCACGAATGAAAATGAGCTTGGCAGACAAGCTCGCTCGCGCTGACGAGCGGCTGTTAGAGCTGGATGCCTTGCTGTCGCAGCCTGACGCGACCAGCAGCATGGATGCTTACCGCAAACTTACCCGTGAGCACGCCGACATCACGCCGGTGGTCATGCTCTATCGCCAGTATTGCCAGGTACAAGCCGACCAGAAAAGCGCACTGGACATGTTGTCCGACCCCGACATGCGCGAACTGGCGGAAGCTGAACTCGCCGACATCGAGGCCAAAATAGCGCGCCTGGAAACCGAATTACAAACTGCGCTATTGCCCACGGATCCTAACGACGAACGCAATATTTTTCTTGAGATCCGCGCCGGAACCGGCGGCGACGAATCGGCTCTGTTTGCCGGTAATCTGCTGCGCATGTATACCCGTCATGCCGAACGCAGCGGCTGGAAAGTAGAAATCATTTCGGAAAACCTGGGGGAAGTGGGCGGCTATAAAGAAGTCATAGTGCGCATCGTCGGTCAGGGCGCGTACTCGCGACTGAAATTCGAGTCTGGCGGTCATCGCGTACAGCGTGTGCCAGAAACCGAAACCCAGGGTCGCATCCATACTTCGGCTTGTACTGTCGCGGTGATGCCCGAAGCCGACGAGGTCGGCGAAATCGACATCAACCCGGCAGATTTGCGCATCGACACCTATCGCGCCTCGGGCGCTGGCGGGCAACACATCAATAAAACCGATTCTGCCGTGCGTATTACCCACCTGCCCACCGGACTGGTGGTGGAATGCCAGGATGATCGCTCGCAGCATCGCAACAAGGCGCAAGCACTGAGCGTGCTCGCGGCACGTCTCAAAGACAAACAACTCCAGACGCAACACGCCGAAGAAGCAAGCACGCGCAAAAGCCTCATCGGCAGCGGCGATCGCTCGGATCGCATCCGCACTTACAATTTTCCGCAGGGTCGTATCACAGACCACCGAATTAACCTCACGCTGTACAAAATCGACGCCATCATGGACGGCGATTTGACTGAACTTCTGGATGCGCTGGCAGCCGAACACCAGGCCGAATTGCTGGCGACACTGTCGGGTGACAACTGAGCCATGAACACGTCACGGACGCAGGCAGCAGTAGCGGCTTGCCTGACTGATGCCGCCACCCGCATCGGCGAATCACTCATGCTGGACAGGCAGATCGCACGGCTGGAAGCGCGCGTGCTGGCCACGTTTGCCTGGAACGTCCCGCTATCCTGGCTGATCGCGCACGACACCGACACCCTTGACCACACGCAATTCATCGCCTTTCAAACCCTGCTACAGCGGCGACTCGACGGCGAACCCATCGCTTACATCACAGGCAAACGGGAATTTTATGGCCGCGAATTTCACGTCAGCCCTGCTGTGCTGATTCCCCGCCCCGAAACCGAGCTGCTGGTCGAGCTGGCTTTGGCGCGTATTCCGGTCGACCAAGCGGTCAGCGTGCTGGAGCTTGGAACCGGCAGCGGCTGCATTGCCATTACTCTGACGCTCGAACGTCCTCTCGTTCGAATCACCGCAATTGATCGTTCCGACGCGGCATTGGTCATTGCGCAGATCAACGCAAACGCCTTGCACGCGCAACTGGAATTTTTCAATAGCGACTGGTTTACTGCACTACAAAACCGGACATTCGATTTGATTGTCAGTAATCCACCGTATGTGGCAACAGTCGGCCCTCATCTCGATCAGGGCGATGTACGTTTTGAACCCATAAGCGCGCTCGCTGCAGGCGAAACGGGGATGGATGATATTCAGACCATCATCCGCGCTGCGCACCAACATCTCACTCCCGGGGGAAGCTTAATACTGGAGCATGGCTACAATCAGGGCGACTTGACGCGCCGCGCGCTTGATGCGGAGGGATTTGACATGCCACGTACCCACCAGGATCTGGCGGGGAATGATCGCGTAAGTTGCGGAGAAAATCCAAAACACACGCCAAAACCGAAAATGTCGAAATAATTTACAGATACGCAAAGCCGCGTTATTCTCATTCTTCCCGAAACCAAGCTATACGGTGAATGTGATCAAAGTTTTGTAATGTGGCTCGGTTCTTGCTCTTAAATTTGCATACAAACTTCTCGACGTATTCGGGACAAAATAACGCTCAATTGAGGTTCGCCATGTCAGAAAGCAAGCAAAATTTACCCGATAACACGGCCCAAAGTGTCAACACTCAGCCGAGTGAACCTGCCAGCCCAACACGACGTAGACTGACTGGCGCGGGTCTCGGCGTGTCGGCAATCTTTACACTGGCGAGTCGCCCGGTGCTAGCCACCAATTGTGTCACCGCTTCAGCTGCCGCATCGGGCAACATGAGCCACCACGGCGCACCACCCGTTTGCTCGGGCAAGACGGCCAGCATCTGGGCATCCACCGCTATCACCGCATATCAAGGTGGCAATCCAAAATTCAAATTAATCTTTATAAACGGAACTAAGGCCACTTGGGGCACCAGTGACACACTCAGTGTTGTCTTGAATACAGCGGACAACGGCAACACAGGAACCAAGCCCAATCCCATCTCCAAAGAATTTGCCGCCGCCTTACTCAACATACGGGGTGGCTTTATACCCGCAAGCGTCATGGACGAAGCCAAGCTGATTAACATGTGGGTGGACTGGGTGGCTGACGGATCGTTCGCACCGCAAGCTGGTGTCAGTTGGGGCGCGACCCAAATTGTGACTTATTTGCAGGGTCTGCAAAGCTGAACGGCATTGGCTCGCTTCCAGATCAAGTGCTTTGATCACGAGGCCGTCGTATTTGACACAGCTTCGGGTGACACGCACTATCTGGCACCCCTCGCTCACGCACTGTACACGACCAGCCGCGATCAGCCCGGAATCAGTCCCCACGAGATGACAACGATTTTGGCGGGTCTGTTCGAGACCGAACCCGATTCGCATTTCAGTCAGCTAACCAGTCAAGCAATGTCTAGCCTGCAAAGCATTGGCCTGCTGGAAACACCATGAAGCTTCTTCAGTTATCACCCGCCAGTTTGCGCAAGCACTTGGCTGGGGAAGGCGTATGGCTGCGGACGGGGCCGTTTTCACTCAGAATTCAATCCCGGCTCCCACGTGTCGCAGAGGGCTTGATCGAGCTTTACGGCCAATTTGAAGTGCGCGACTCGAACCTGGCCTTCGCCGATTTCCACGTGGAAATCAATTCGCCAAGCCTGCTGCGCCGATGGTTTCGACCCCAGGTTAATTTCTCGTTTGATGGTGATCTGCCATTCAAACCACTGCCCTTGGACCAAGCCTATCCCATGCTGGAGTGGGGCTTGAACTGGAGCGTCTCGATGCACGCCCACCAATATTTGATTATCCACGCGGGCGTAGTCGAAAAAAACGGCCTGGCCGCGATTTTGCCCGCGCCGCCGGGTTCAGGCAAAAGCACGCTTACCGCAGGTCTGGTGTTGTCTGGCTGGCGCTTGTTATCCGACGAGCTGACTTTAATTGATCGAAAAACGGGTTTGATCCAGCCGTTACCACGACCGGTCAGTCTGAAAAACGAATCTATTCCGTTGATACGCGATTTCAGTCCCGAAGCATTCATTAATCGCGCCTCGCACGACACCGCCAAAGGCACAGTCGCGCATATGCGCCCCCCTAAAGAAAGCGTACGTCGCCAACATGAACCCGCCCGTCCAGGCTGGGTAATTTTCCCAAAATGGGCTGCCAATAGCCCAACCACACTAACGCCCCGTTCAAAAGCACACACCTTCATGTTCCTTGCGCAAAATGCCTTCAACTACAGCCAGCTTGGCGCGGATGGCTTTCGTGTCGGAACACGCCTGATTGACCAGGCTGAATGTTACGATTTTCAATACAGCCAGCTGGATCAAGCCATTGTCGCATTCAACCGGCTTGCCGACGCAGCCCTTACCGACCAAGCCGCATGAGCTCCCTCAGTCAGGCTGTCCGCAGCGATCTCGTATCCCGCGTATTCCGCAACCCCTATACCGTCAGTAGCCTTTCTTTAATGGACTGGGACAAGCTGGTTCGGCAAGCACGCCATTCCGGCTTGCTGGCGCGTCTGCGAACGGTACTGGAACAGCACCGGCAACTTGATGCGATTCCTGCAGAAGCGTGCTGGCATTTTGATGCCGCCGCCGCCCTGGCTGATAAACAGCAAATTGCAGTGCGCTGGGAAATCGGAAAAATTGCCGAGGCGCTGTCCGAACTGGCTTTCCCTCTGATCATATTAAAGGGCGGCGCATACGTTGTAGCCGGATTACCCGCTGCAACCGGGCGCCTGTTTAACGACATCGACATTCTGGTGCCACGCGAATTACTGGGGCCGGTCGAGGCCGCGCTCATGCTGGCAGGCTGGCATCCAGGCGGCCTGTCTGACTACGACCAACGCTATTACCGGCGTTGGATGCATGAAATCCCGCCGATGCAACACGTCAAGCGCGCGACCGTGATTGATGTTCACCATGCCATCCTGCCGGACACCGCACGCTATCATCCCGATTCAGTGAAGCTGCGTAGTCGAGCAATCCCGATTGATGACGCGAAAAAAGTGCATGTGCTGGCACCCGAAGATATGGTGCTGCATTCAGCCACTCACTTGTTTCACGATGGCGAATTGCTGCACGGCCTGCGCGACCTGACGGACATCGATTTGCTGTTTCGCCACTTTGCAACGATTCCAGGATTCTGGAATCGTTTGCAGGCACGCGCAGACGAACTGGATTTAAGTCGTCCCCTGTTTCATGCTTTACGCTACGCGCAACATTTTCTTGACACCCCAATTCCAGAAGAATTTTCACACGCCATGGCACATGCTTCGCCCAGTCGAACAGTCCAGCCACTTCTGGATGCTGTATTTCTGCGCGCGCTTGCCCCCGATCACATCAGTTGCGCGGATACATACACACCCCTCGCGCGCAAAGCGGCATTTATCCGCGCCCACTGGTTGCGTATGCCACCGCATCTTTTATTTCCGCACTTGTTTCACAAAGCCTTTATTCAAACGCACTATGATGAGCAAACAACCTGACCTACAGTTTCAACATGCCCGACCAATAGGGCATACTTTATTTAAAGCTTTTAAGGAACAAAACATGAAATTCACCACCACCCTCCTATGCAGCACACTTTTGGCGGCCAGCCAACCCGCGCTGGCCAATATCGACATCGTTTTTGATTACACCTACGACAGCACGGGTTTCTTTACCGGTGCAAACAGTTCTCGGCAAACCGTGCTGAATGCCGCCGCCTCGGTATTTGAAACCCGCTTTGGCGATACGCTGTCGGCGATTACTTCGTCGGGTAGCAATCATTTCAACGCCGACTTTTTTAATCCTTCCAACGGCAGCTCAACCAGCATTAGCAACTACAGCGTTCTAGCCGACAAAATTGTCGTTTATGTCGGTGCATTTAACCTGGGCAGCGGCACACTCGGGCAAGGTGGCCCCGGCGGATTTAGCGGCAGCGGCTCCAGCGCCTTTCTCAATAACGCGTCCAGCCGAGGGGAGCCCGGCGCACTTGGCACCCCCACGAGTCAAACCGATTTCGGTCCCTGGGGCGGCTCCATTTCGTTTAACAGCACCTCGTCCTGGTATTTCGACAGCGACACCAGCAGCACTGAATCCTTCTCTGGGTTTGATTTTTATTCCGTCGCCATTCACGAATTGGGGCATACCTTGGGCTTTAGCACGGCAGACTCTTTCGTCAACCATATATCGGGTGGCTTATTCGCGGGCACTGCCGTCAATACCCTGACCGGCGCAAGCCAGGCCGTGACTGCCGACGGCCACTGGGCTGAAGGCCTCAGCTATCTAGGACAGGAAACAGCGATGGATCCCTCGATCGCCGCCGGGCAACGCAAACTGTTTACCGAGCTTGATTTCGCCGCGATGAAAGACCTCGGCTGGGAAGTCTCCCCCGTTCCGGAAGCTGAAACCTGGGGCATGATGCTGGCCGGACTGGGTTTGCTCGGCTGGCGTCTGCGTGCACGCCAATCGGCTTGAGTCCATTTGAGTCCTGACGATCACGCGCGATCTTGACGCGCGAGCATCGTCACGTATAATCCCGACTATTCCAGTCAAGTATTTTTCAGGAGTTACACATGAGCGCCCTAGACCGAATTCGCGAGCAAGTTACCGGCAACACCGTCGTGCTGTATATGAAGGGCACACCGCAATTCCCGCAGTGCGGCTTTTCTTCTAAAGCCGCGCAAGTGCTGCAAGCCTGCGGTGTCAATGATTTTCTTGCGGTCAATGTGCTGGCCGACCCGGAAATTTTCGAGAACCTGAAGTATTACGCCAACTGGCCGACTTTCCCGCAGCTGTATGTCAAAGGCGAGTTGATCGGCGGCTGTGACATCATGATCGAGATGTACCAGAAGGGTGAAATTCAGCCCTTGCTACAGGAAGCTTTAGCTGCCTGAGTCTTGCGTCACTTACAAAAAAGCCGGCTTGATGTCGGCTTTTTTGTAAGCTCAATCTTCTGCAACACCTTGCGCATCCATACCTAATTCGTGGATTTTCCGCGTCAGGGTATTTCTGCCCCAGCCCAGAAGATTCGCCGCTTCGATCCGGCGTCCACCGGTATGGCGCAGCGCGACTTCTATCAGGGTTTTTTCATACGCCTGCGTAAGTTCATCCAGTATCGCCGCCTCACCCCGCGCAAGTCGCGCAGCTGCTTCCAGGGCGAGGCTTTGCAGCCAGTCACCACTCGCCTGAATCGGTTCACTCTGCATCAAATCGCTGGGCAAATCGCTGGCTTCGACGACTTGCCCCGGCGCCATCACCGTCAGGTAATGGCTAACGTTTTCAAGTTGTCGCACATTGCCGCTCCAGGGCAGGCTGGTGAGGACTTTCATTGCGGCATCTGACAGCGCCTTAGCTTCCATCTCCAGCTCACGGGCGCTTTTCTGCATGAAATGCCGCGCCAGCAGTGGGATGTCTTCGGTGCGCTCACGCAAGGCGGGCAGGCGCAAGCGAATGACGTTCAAGCGATGAAACAGGTCTTCGCGAAACAAGCCTTCGCGCACACGCACTTCGAGATCCTGGTGGGTAGCGGCAATCACGCGGACATTAACCTTGATCGGCGAATGGCCGCCAACGCGATAAAACTGGCCATCCGACAGCACGCGCAGCAGGCGCGTCTGTAACTCGGTCGGCATGTCGCCGATTTCGTCCAGAAACAGAGTGCCGCCATCGGCCTGCTCGAAGCGCCCGCGCCGCTGGGCGGCGGCACCGGTAAACGCGCCGCGCTCGTGGCCAAACAATTCTGATTCCAGCAAGTCTTTGGGAATCGCCGCCGTATTGAGTGCGATGAACGGTCCAGACGCGCGCGGGCTATGGCGATGCAAGGCATGGGCAACCAGTTCTTTACCCGTGCCAGACTCGCCGTTGATTAGCACCGTAGTATGCGACTGCGCCAGACGGCCAATCGCGCGAAACACTTCCTGCATCGCGGGCGCCTGACCCAGAATTTCCGGGACGGGTACATCATTGGCTTCAGGCGTGTCGCGGCTGGCACTTTCGCTCAGCGCCCGACGTACCAGTTCTACTGCCTGGTCAACGTCAAAGGGCTTGGGCAGATATTCAAATGCGCCGCCCTGAAAGGCCGCCACCGCACTATCCAGATCGGAGTATGCCGTCATGATAATGACCGGCACCTTGGGCAAGCGCTCTTTCAGTTGCTGCAACAACTCGAGGCCGGAGACCCCCGGCATACGGATGTCAGACAGCACTGCAGCAGGCGTGCTGCGCTCCAGTTCGCGCAAGGCATCACTCGCGGCGCTAAACGTCATACACGGAATATTTTCGCGCAAGAGCGCCTTTTCCAGCACCCAGCGGATCGAGCGATCATCATCAATAATCCAGACGCATAGAGATGGGTTCATGTGGGTTTATCTGACGTTGAAATAGGCAGGAAAAGTGAAAACACCGTACGGCCAGGATAACTGTCGCAGTCGATGGTGCCGTGATTTTGTGCAATCAGCGTTTGCGCAACCGCCAGCCCCAAACCGCTGCCGCCTTCGCGACCGGAGACCAGCGGATAAAAAATCTGCTCGCGAATATCATCTGGAACGCCCGGACCATTGTCGATAATTTCGGCACGCAGCCCAAGCTGGTGGCGTCGGCTTTCGAGCGTAATCTGGCGTGCCACACGCGTCCGGAAAATAATATTGCCCTGGCTATGCATGGCCTGTACTGCATTGCGGGCGACGTTCAATACAGCCTGGATAAGCTGCTCGCTGTCTGCAAACACCTCGGGCAAGCTGGTGTCGTAATCACGCTGCAAATTCATGCCGCTCGGCGTTTCTGCCAGAATGAGGCTGCGCACCCGCTCCAGCACTTCGTGAATGTTTACCCTGCCAAAGCGCGGCGTGCGATGAGGGGTCAGCAATCGCTCCATCAAGGATTGCAGACGATCTGATTCCTTGATAATGACCTGGGTGTATTCGCGCAAGGACTCACGCGGCAGTTCATGTTCGAGAAGCTGGGCGGCACCACGAATCCCGCCCAGCGGGTTTTTAACCTCATGCGCCAGATTACGCAAAAGCTCGCGATTCGCCTCCTGCTGTAAACGCGTTTGTTCCAGCCGGGTAATCCGTAAATGCGGATCAACAGGGCGCAACTCCATGAACATCCCCTCATATGGAGACTCCAGCGGCGTGATGGTACTGCCCAGGCGTAGCGGAGGGTGCGTGGTCACAAACACATCCAGCTCGTATTCGATCACCGTCTCGCGTTCGAGCTCAGCCGTTTGAATCGCTGTCAAGAGTTCCAGACTGCGCTCAAAAACCTGTTTGACTTTTTCGCCGATCAGCAACGCGCCCGACACACCCAACAGCGTCTCAGCCGAGGGATTGATATAGGTAATCACGCCCCCGCCGTCAAATACAAGGACGCCGGTAGCAAGCTGATCAAGCCCCGCAAACTGTGTGGGAGGGAAAGACATGGCGCACATATAACGTTGAACTAGCACCGATTGTGCCAGTTGGTGCTGCTCGTTGGTAAACGGCTACTTTAGATTATTGATTTCGCGCTGGATCGCGGAAACGTTCTGTTCGTGCTGGGCAATGGTATCGCGTATTTTTTTAACACGATTCAGATAAGTGCTGTCGCTTGCGCGTTCGCCAGGCTGCAAGCGTTCACCCAAAGCCATCTGGCGACGCGCTTCATCCGCATTTTTGCGCTCGGTAGACACTTCCTCCTGTAACACCTGGCGACGAATATCATCGCGTTTTCTTTGCGTAGCAGAATCAATTCGGGGGAAGTTTGTCGGGCTAGGATTATAAGACGCACGCTTTTGGGGCTTGTCACTACCGCCAGACGACAGACCGACAGGCACGCCTGGCATATCAAGCCGTTTCGCGCCGCGTTTATAAACATCGGTAAACGTAACCTGCCCGTTCTCATCTACGTATTTGTAGATTTCAGCTTGCGCCAAGACTGGCAAGACCATCAAGGAAAGGGTCAAAAAATGAATACGCATGGTGAGAGAGTGTAGCTGACGGACTGTTTACGGCCAAATGCGGGCAAGGCTTGAACGACGGGCAAAAAAGAGGTGGCCTGCGCCACCTCTTTTACTGTTTCGCCTGAATTATTTCGCCGCGATTTACAGCGAGTAATACATCGCGAACTCGACCGGATGCGTCGTCATGCGGTATTTGGTGACTTCCTGCATTTTCAGCTCGATGTAAGCATCGATCATGTCGTTGGTGAACACGCCGCCACGGGTCAGGAACTCGCGATCCTTGTCCAGTTCATCCAGCGCCATTTCCAGGCTATGGCAAACTTTCGGAATCTTTGCGTCTTCTTCTGGCGGCAGGTCGTACAGATCTTTGTCCGACGGATCACCGGGGTGAATCTTGTTCTGGATGCCGTCCAGACCAGCCATCATCAGCGCAGTGAAGCACAGATACGGGTTAGCCGTGGGGTCAGGGAAGCGGGTTTCGATGCGGCGCGCTTTTTCGCTGGCGGCGATCGGAATACGGATCGATGCGGAGCGGTTACGTGCCGAGTAGGCCAGCATCACCGGTGCTTCAAAGCCCGGCACCAGACGCTTGTACGAGTTGGTCGACGGGTTGGTGATCGCGTTCAGCGCCTTGGCGTGCTTGATGACGCCGCCGATGTAATACAGGCACATCTCGGACAGTCCAGCGTAGCCGTTGCCCGCGAACAGGTTCTTGCCGTCTTTCCACAACGACATGTGGACGTGCATACCCGAACCGTTGTCGCCAACGATGGGCTTGGGCATAAACGTCGCCGTTTTGCCGTAAGCATGAGCGACGTTCTGCACGATGTATTTCAGCATCTGCGTCCAGTCAGCGCGTTTGGTCAGCGTGCTGAACTGGGTGCCGATTTCGCATTGTCCGGCAGTGGCGACTTCGTGATGGAACACTTCAACCGGAATGCCGGCCTCTTCCAGCGCCAGCACCATCGCAGCGCGAATGTCTTGCAGCGAATCAACCGGAGGCACGGGGAAATAACCACCCTTCACACCGGGGCGATGGCCGGTATTGCCATTCTCGAACTTCTCGGCGGATGACCAGGCGGCTTCTTCCGAATTAATTTTTACACCGCAACCCGACATGTCGTCATGCCAGGTAACCGAATCAAAAATGAAAAACTCAGGCTCAGGACCAAAATAAGCCGTATCGGCAATACCGGTCGATTTCAGATACGCCTCAGCGCGCTTCGCAACCGAACGTGGATCGCGCTCGTAGCCCTTGCCATCAGACGGCTCAATCACGTCGCAGGTCAGGATAATCGTAGCTTCATCAAAGAACGGGTCGAGCCAGGCTGAAGCAGGGTCGGCAGAAAGCAGCATGTCGGAAGCTTGAATACCCTTCCAGCCAGCAATCGACGAGCCGTCAAACGGATGACCTGCCTCAAACCACTCGGCATTCACAAGACGTGCGGGAATAGAGACGTGCTGCTCTTTGCCCCGGGTATCGGTAAAACGCAGGTCAGCGAATTTGACTTCGTTTTCCTTGATCATTTTCAAAACATTTGCCACTGACATACGGTATCTCCTGGAAATAAATTGGATAAATCAGCAATTGACTGCCCGGCACTTGGGTCTGGGATTGTGTACAGCAGCAAACGTGCCAGGCGCTTGGTTTCTGAAAGCGTATTGTGCCACAAGCTACAGCAGGCTGCGATAGGCTACACGTCTGCTTGCCGCGCCTTGTTTTGGTGCGCCAATCAACACAAAAGCCTTATTTTGGTGCGCTATTGGGTTGTCGTTATTCTGGCTTATACTTTCAAAAACAATCAGGCAAAATCATCATGGGACGAATCACTGACATTCTGGACGCTGCGCAAAAACGCAGCCTTGAACCCCGACTCCCCTACTCCGGCGCCCTGCTTCCGAACGAAGCAATGGATCTGCTGCAACTCGCGCCCGGCGCATGTCTGATCGATGTCCGTTCACGCGCCGAACTGGATTTGAACGGCACCATTCCCGGTGCAATCCATGCCGAGTGGCGCAGTTGGCCTGGTTGGGTCGTCAATCCCCATTTCATCATGCAACTCAAGCAGCTGGTCAGCCCGGAAGCTTTGCTGATGTTCATCTGCCGCAGCGGCGTGCGTTCGCACCAGGCTGCTGTTGCCAGCGTCGAAGCAGGGATGGGCAATTGTTATAACGTGCTTGAGGGATTCGAGGGCAATACGAATAAAGCAAGCGGACATCGCAACGAATTAAACGGCTGGAAGTTTCGCGGATTACCCTGGAGCCAAAGCTGATTTTGTCACCCATTTTTATCCACAACAGCCAAGCCATAGCAAGTCGAACAACGCGGCCATGACAGACCGCTATGCCGTTTTCGGCCACCCCATCGCCCATTCCAAATCGCCGCTGATCCATACAAGTTTTGCCCAGCAAACCGGGCAAAACCTGATTTACGAGGCCATCCTGGCGCCGCTGGATGGCTTTATTGACAGCATCAGGCAGTTTCAGACTGACGGCGGCAAGGGTGCAAACATCACCGTACCTTTCAAGGAGCAGGCATTCAGCCTGTGTAACCAGCGCACGTTGCGCGCCGAATTGGCGGGTGCGGTCAATACGCTGGTGTTTGCGAACAACACGATCACCGGGGACAACACCGACGGTGCCGGGCTGATAGTCGACCTGACACACAACCTCGGATTTGCGCTCGCGGACAAACATGTTTTGCTGCTCGGCGCGGGTGGTGCGGCGCGCGGCGTCACCGGCCCCTTGCTTGAGTGCTCGCCTGCCCGCCTGGTGATCGCCAACCGCACCGCCAGCCGCGCGCAGGATCTGGCGGCACACTTCCAGCATCAGGGATTCCGGACAGTAAGCGCTTGCGGTATGAATGAGATCAGCACGCCGTTTGATCTTATTATCAATGCCACTGCTGCCAGTTTAAGCGGCGCACTGCCCCCCATATCGAGCCAGATTTTCAAGCCGGGTGCGCTGGCTTACGACATGATGTACGGCAAGGATGTAACGCCCTTCATGAAGCTGGCACAGTGCCACGGCGCGCACGTTGCTGACGGGCTCGGCATGTTGGTCGAGCAAGCCGCAGAAGCGTTTTATCTGTGGCGCAGCGTGCGTCCCGCAACCGCTCCTGTGATTGCCGCTTTGCGTGCTGCGTGATGAAGAAACTATTCATCAGCGTCGAAAAGCTCCTGCTCGCCGCTGTGATGCTGGCCGTGTTATATCAGCTCTGGGTATTCGCACATGTATTGTGGTGGGTGGATCACAACCCATCATCCAGCGCCTTCATGAACGCGGGGCTCGCCCGTATGCAAGACAAAAACCCCGATGCCGAACTGCGCCACAAATGGGTTGCGTACGACCGCATCTCGCCGCATCTCAAGCGCGCCATGGTTGCCGCAGAAGACAGCAAGTTTCTCGACCACGAAGGCTTCGATATCAAAGGCATTGAAGCTGCTGTCGAAAAAAATCTGAAAAAAGGCAAGCTCGTCGCGGGCGGATCCACGATCAGCCAGCAACTTGCCAAAAACCTGTTTTTGTCCGGCGATCGCAGCTTCATCCGCAAAGGGCAAGAAGCTGTCATTACGCTCATGATTGAAGCCACCTGGAGCAAGCGCCGCATCCTTGAGGTCTACCTCAACATCATCGAATGGGGTGATGGCATCTACGGCGCAGAAGCCGCAGCACGGCGCTACTACAAAACCTCGGCAGCCAATCTGGATGCCGGTCAGGCGGCACGGATGGCCGCCATGGTGCCGAATCCGCGCTGGTTTGAAAACCACCGCAGCTCGCGCAAGTATCAGCGCCGCGTCAGCACCATTGCGCGGTATATGCAGTACGCGCAGATACCGCGCTGAGAAACCCGCGCACCGCCCTCACCGCTCCCGCAAGCTCTCGCTCGTCACCTGCATCAGCGGACTGAGGAAATACTCGATCACCCGCCGCGTCCCCGTCTTGACCTCGACCGTCACCGCCATGCCAGGGGTCAGCCGCACGGTCTTGTTCTCCACCCGGATCGTGTCCCTGGCGAGCTTCACCCGGGTGGAATAGATCAGCCCCAGCTTCTCGTCCTGGATCGCGTCGGATGACACCTGCGTGATTTTGCCGTGGATCGTGCCGTACTTGGTGAACGGGAAGGTTTCCACTTTCACTTCAGCATCCTGTCCGGGGTTGACGAAGCCAATGTCCTTGTTGGGCAACATGGCTTCGACTTCGAGCACATTCTCCTTGGGCACGATTACCATCAAGGGCTGGGCGGGGGTGACCACGCCACCGACGGTCGTTACTGCCAGCTGCTGCACGGTGCCCGCCACCGGTGCGGTCATGCGCATCAGGCGGCCGCGCTGGTCGGCCTTGACCCATTCCTGTTCCAGCGAGGCGGCCTTTTGCGCGGCCAGGTTGTGTTGATCCAGCAGCTGTCGGCGCGTTTCGGCGGCGAGGGTGGCTTGCTGCTGTTGTACTTCAGTCAGCGCGGCACGAATTTCCACAGCTTTGGATCGGTTTGCCGCCAGGTCCTGCTCCTGTTCGATGCGCGTCTGTTCGCGTTCCAGATAGCCGTGCTGGGAAATGAAGTTTTCCTTTACCAGCTTCTGGTAGTCCAGTGCACGCTGGCGAGCAATCGGCGCGGTTTGTTCAAGTTTGGTGACCTGTTCCTGGGTAGTCTGAAGTTCAGCCCGTCGACGGACGATTTCGTCCTGCAATTGCCGCTGGCGGGCTTGGTATTCCTGGTATTGGCCGGTTGCCTGGCTTTGCTCGGCGAGCAGACGGGCGGGATCGACGCCATCCTGCGGTTGTAGTTTGGGCGGAGTGCCATTTGCCAGGGACGCTAGCAGGGCTTGCGCTCGCAGCGCTTCCAGTCGCGCGGTCAGCGCCTCGTTGCGCAGCCGTTCGCTGTCTGCGACGGCACTGGTGGCATCGAGTTCGATCAGCAGCTGACCCTGTTTGACTTCCTGACCGTCGCGCACATGAATCGCCTTGACCACGGCGGTTTCCATCGGTTGGATGACCTTGGTACGGTCGTTGGGGATGATCTTGCCGACGGCGGTCGCGACCACATCGATACGGCCGAAGATGGCCCATAGCAGCGCGATCAGGGCGAACAGCATGATGAGCCACAGCGCGATGCGCGGTGCGGGATGCACCGGGGTGTCGCGCAAGGCCAAAGCGGCGGGCAGGAACTGGACTTCGTGGGGGTGCAGATCGGGGGCGTCGGTTTCGCGGCGGTGCGACCAGGCGTGGCGGAAGATTTTGGCGTAGCGCTTGAGGAGGTCGGCGAAGGCGTGGCGTTTCAACATGGTATTTGCGGCGCTTGTCCGGTTATTATTTTGTACATACAATCACGGCCATGCGCATCGAATTCGATCCGGCCAAGAATGAACGGAATATTCGCGAGCGCGGGTTGTCGTTTGAGCGGGCGGTGGATTTTGATTTCGCGACAGCGGTGATCTGGATTGATGCCCGCAAGTCCTACCCGGAAATCCGGTTTGCCGCATTGGGTTTGCTGGCGGGGCGAGTGCACTCGCTGGTTTTTTCTGAAACAGCCCACGGAATCCGGATCATCAGTTTTCGCAAGGCCAACAAACGCGAGGTCAAACGGTATGAGAAAAAAACCCAACCCTGAATTAATCGATGACGAAAATCCGGAATGGACAGATGAAATGTTCAAACAGGCCGTCCGCTTCGACCAGCTTCCCGCCGACCTGCAAGCCAAGCTCAAACGCATTACGCGTGGCCCGCAAAAGGCACTTATCAAGGAACGCGTCACCATCCGCCTGTCGCCCGATGTGGTAACGCCCTTCCGCGCCACCGGCAGCGGCTGGCAGACCCGGCTCGACGCCGCGCTGAAAGACTGGCTCAAGACCCACACCCCCACGTAATCACCCCGCCTGCAGCCGATGTAGCCGCGAGTAATGCCCCGCCTCGTGTTGCAGCAATTCGGCGTGCGTCCCTGTCTCCACAATCTGCCCGCGATCCATCACCAGAATGCGATTCGCGTGACGCACCGCCGACAGGCGGTGCGCAATCACGATCACGGTGCGCCCCTGGCAAATGGCCTGCATGTTGTTCTGGATGATGCGTTCGGATTCGTAGTCGAGCGCGCTGGTGGCCTCATCGAAGATCAGGATGCGCGGCTGGGTGATGAGCGCGCGGGCGATGGCGATGCGCTGGCGCTGGCCGCCGGATAGCGTCGAGCCGTGTTCGCCGACCAGGGTGTCGTAGGCTTCGGGCAGCTCCAGAATGAATTCGTGCGCGCCGACCAGTTTCGCTGCCTGGATCACTTGCTCCAGTGGCGCGCCGGGGTCGGCCAGTGCGATGTTCTCCCTGAGCGTGCGGTTGAACAGCACGTTGTCCTGCAGCACCACGCCGATCTGGCGGCGCAGACTGGACGCATCCACCAGCACCAAATCCATCCCGTCCACCAACACCTTCCCGCGTTCCGGCACATACAGTCGCTGGATCAGCTTGGTCAGCGTGCTCTTGCCCGAACCGGAACGGCCGACGATGCCGATGACTTCGCCGGGCTGGATGTCAAGCGTGATGCCTTTGAGCACTTCGGGGGTATCGGGACGGTAGCGGAACTGGACGTTGTCGAAGGTGATGCGCCCGGCGATGGCGGGCAGGTTGCTCTTGGCGGTTGCGGCTTCGGTGGGGGCGTTGAGAATGTCGCCGAGGCGCTGGACGGAAATGCCGGTCTGCTGAAAATCGGTCCACAGCTGCGCCAGCCGCATGATGGGCTGTGCCACCCGACCCGCCAGCATGTTGAAGGCGATCAACTGGCCGACCGTGAGCTGGCCTTCGATCACCAGTTTGGCGCCGAGCCACAGGGTGCCCACGGTGACGAGCTTGCCCACCAGATTGGTGCTTTCGTGTGCCAGGGTCGAAAGCGTGGCGGATTTGAAACCGGCGGACACGTAGCCCGCCAGCTGCGCGTCCCAGCGGCGCTGCATCTGCGGCTCTACCGCCATACTCTTCAGCGTATCGATACCGGATACGGTTTCGACCAGGAAGGCCTGGTTCTCCGCACCCCGGTTGAACTTCTCGTGCAGCCGGGCGCGCAACAGCGGCGTAACCAGCAGGGCAATCACGAAATAAAGCGGCAAGGACGCGAGCACTACCAACGTCAACCAGCCGCTGTAAAACAGCATCACCCCGATGAATAAGACCGAGAACAGCACATCGAGCACCACGGTGATCGAATTGCCGGTGAGAAAGGCGCGGATATTCTCCAGTTCCCGGACACGGGCGACCGAATCGCCAACCCGACGTGCCTGGAAATAGCCCAAAGGCAGGTGCAGCAGGTGGCGGAACAGGCGTGCGCCGAGTTCGACGTCGATGCGGCTGGTGGTGTGGGCGAAGACATAGCTGCGCAGGCCCGACAGCGCCACTTCGAAGATCGACACCACCAGCAAGCCGACGGCGATCACATCCAGCGTCGTCAATCCATGATGCACCAACACCTTGTCCATCACGACCTGGAAGAACAGCGGGGTGACCAAAGCGAACAGATTGAGCACGAACGACACCAGCAGCACTTCGTAGAGCAGCTTGCGGTATTTGACGACGGCGGGGATGAACCACGAGAAGTCGAACTTCGCCATCTCGCCGATCATCGAGGCGCGCGAGGTGAAGAGGATGAGTTCGCCGGGCTGTCCTTTGTCTGCCGACTGCCAGCGCGCCAGCAGCTCATCGCGCGTCACCACTTCGGGCCGTTCGGCCCTGGGGTCGTGGATCAGCGCCTTGTCGGCATCGTACCGGGCGAGGATGAAGTAGCCGCCGTCTTTGTCCACCGCCATGGCGGGCAGCGGGGTGCGGTCGAGACGATCGATTGATGTCTTGACCGGTTTAGCCTGCAAGCCGAGGTGTTTGGCGGCGAGGAGGATGTCGGCGCGACTCAGCTCATCAGCAGTTTTGAATTGATGCGCCAACTGCTCGGGATCGGCAGCGATCTGGTGAAAGCGCGCCAACATCATCAGACAAGTGAGGCCAGTGTCGAGCATGGATGGATTCGCGTTTTGTTCTTGTTGCATACGTTACCCGTCAGAGAACCATCTCGTGCGGCTCAAGCCGCGTGTTTATTCAGCGCCATCCTCACATCAATTTCATCCCAGGAGACGAACACCTTACCGTCTTCATCTTTGTTGACCACCATCCAGTCGGCCAAGATGCGCACGTCCTTGTGCACGTTGCGGTAATGGCGGTTCAGCATTTTGGCCAGCGCGTAAATGCTCAAGGGGCCGGATGTTTTCAGGGTTTCGACTAGTTCCCAACGCTTGGGGCTGCACACCTCGCCGAATTGCGCCATGTTCTCGAACCCGATGCCAGAATAGACGCGCGGTGTTTTTCCCTGCATCACTGTTTGCAAATTTTTGCCAAACCGCTCCAGCGCGGCAGTTGCGGGCTGTACTTCAATATGTAGTTTGTTCATTTGACGTGCTCCACATTCCTGGTAAGCGACGGCACGTCGATAGCATGTTCCTCGTTAGCGATAAACCTCGCGACGGTTGCCAATCCGCAAAACCAGAATCACCAGCGCACCATCACGCAATTCGCAAATCACCCGGTAATCACCCACGCGATAACGCCATAGTCCGCCCAATGCGCCTGTCAATGCCTTGCCTGTGCCACGCGGATCAGACTGATGAGCGACGCGCTCGTCCAGGTAATCGACTATTTGCCGCGCTACCTGTTTATCGAGTTTGCGAAGCTGTTTTTTGGCCGTATCGGTGTACTCAATCGTCCAGGCCAAGATCTTTTCTCACTTGCCGGGCGGAATGGGTTTTTTCCTCGCCCTTGCGAACGCGCTCCAGCACGTCGGCGGCAAGGTAGTAATCCTCTATTTCCTCTAATCCTCGTTCGATCACCTCGCGCAAATAAAAAGCCTTGGTGCGTCCAGTCTGCGTCGCAAGAAAATCCAGCCTTTGCTCCATTTCGGATGCAAGCCGTATAGAAGTTGCCATGCCAAACCCTCCGAAAAATACATGTATTCAATGTATCACAAAAATGAGGGGTGACATAGCCCGCGACAAGCACCTGCACTACTGCCAGTTCGCCGCAATCACCGGTGCCAGACTGGTCTGGTAATTCGTCGGCAAGGCGGTCTGCCCGGCGGCCGGCGGGGCAAAGCTCGCCATGGCGTTGACCAGGTTCGCCACATTGCTGTCGAGCAGGGTCTTGGCACCGTCGGTGGTCTTGAACTGCTCGACGTGATACGCAGTGCCGAGATACCAGTCCTTGAGCACCAGTTTGTCGGGGGTGCCGATGATGCTCGTCTCCAGGTTGTTGCCGGCTTTCTGGAACCAGATCTGGTCGGCGGCGACGCCGGAGAGGAACTGGGCGATGTCGGTGTTGTCGGCGGTGGTGTCGTTCTCGACCACGGTGTCGGCGGCGTAGCCGCGACCGAGGCGGTAGGTGTCGTTGCCAGTGCCGCCAGTGAGGGTGTCGGCACCTGCGCCACCATTGAACGTGTCATTGCCCGCACCGCCGTCGAGGCTGTCAACGCCCCAACTGCCGGTGAGAGTGTTGTTCAGGCTGTTGCCTACGAGGCTACCCGCGTACCAGGTGCGGGAGCCATTCTCGACGTTGGCTGCCAGGGTGTAGGTTGTCAGATTCCAGACGTTCACCGTGTCGGTGCCTTCGTTGGCATTCTCGGTGACGATGTCGCCTGCGGCGTCGATGTAGTAGGTGTCGTCGCCTGCGCCCCCTATCAGAGTGTCGGCACCGGCATCGCCAAACAGGAAGTCGTTGCCGCCCAGCCCGGTCAGCGTGTTGGCGCTTTCGTTGCCGTACAGATAGTTGTTGAGGACATTGCCGGTGCCGTTGAGGGCTCCGGCTTCGTAGCTCAGTTGCAGGTTTTCGAGGTTGTTGCCCAGGGTGTAACTGACGGTGGATTCAACGGAATCCGCGCCTTCGTTGGCATTCTCGGTGATGACGTCGCTGGTGCTATCGGCGTAGTAGTAGTCGCCGCCCAAGCCGCCGATCAAGGTGTCGATACCCAATCCGCCATCCAGGGTGTCAGAACCTGCACCACCGGTGAGGACGTTGTTGCCGCCGTTGCCGGTGAGGGTGTTGTTGAGTTCGTTGCCGCTGCCGTTGATGGCCACCGTGCCGGTGAGGGTGAGGTTCTCGACGTTGGCCGCGAGGGTGGTGGTAATCGAGCTCTCCACCGTGTCAAACCAGCTTTCGTTGAGGTTCTCGATCACGACATCGCCGACGTTGTCTACCACGTAGGTGTCGTTGCCAGTGCCGCCTTTCAGCGTGTCGGCACCACCCAGACCATCCAACCGGTCGTCGCCAGCCCCCCCATCCAGCACGTTGTTTCCGCTGTTGCCAGTGAGCGTGTTGGCAAGTTCGTTACCGGTGCCGTTGATGGCCGTCGTGCCATTGAGAACGAGGTTCTCGACGTTAGCATCAAGGGTGCGGCTGACGGAGGTTCTGAGGGTATCAGTGCCTTCGCCCGCAAGCTCGGTGACGATGTCGGCGACGTTATCGACGCCGTAGCTGTCGTCGCCCGTGCCGCCGACGAGGGTGTCGATCTCCGTGCCGCCGTTCAGGGTGTCGTTGCCCGCGCCGCCGTAGATCAGGTCGGCTCCCAGCTGGCCTATCAGGAAGTCGTTGCCGTCGTTACCCGACAGGGTGTCGTTGCCGAAGCCGCCCCAGGCGTAGTCGATACCGGCTCCGCCGATGATGGTGTCGTTGCCGCCGGTGGTCGTGTTATAGGCGTCATCGCCCCAGAGGTAGTTGAAGTTCCCGGCACTGACCATAATGAGGTCGTTGCCCAGGCCACCAACGATTTCGCTGCCAGCTACGCCACCGGTCAGAATGTCGTCGCCAGCTTCTCCATACAGATAAACGAAATCCGATAACGCCTCTGCCACGAGGGTATCGTTGCCAGCACCGCCGTAAGCTTCGTCGCCGTCGCCCGCATACAGGGTGTCGTTGCCGTCCAGACCCGACAGGATGTTGTAGCCCTCATTGCCGCGCAGGACGTTGGCGAGTTCGTTGCCAGTGCCGTCAATATACAAAGCCTCGCCGGTGAGGGTGAGGTTCTCGACGTTGGCACCCAGGGTGTAAGTAATTGAGGACTGTACGGTGTCGATTTCGGTCGCCAGGGTGGAGGTCTCGGTGACGACGTCGCCCGCGTTGTCTATGACGTAGGTGTCGTTGCCCAGGCCGCCGCTCAGGGTGTCGGCGCCCAGGCCACCATCCAACGCGTTGGCCGCACTGTTGCCGGTCAAGACGTTGTTCAGTTCGTTACCGGTGCCGTTGATCGCGGTGGTGCCGGTGAGAACGAGGTTCTCGACGTGGGCGTCGAGACTGCGGCTGACCGAGGTTCTGAGGGTATCAGTGCCTTCGCCTGCAAGCTCGGTGACGATGTCGGCGACGTTATCGACGCCGTAGCTGTCGTCGCCCGTGCCGCCGACGAGGGTGTCGATCTCCGTGCCGCCGTTCAGGGTGTCGTTGCCCGCGCCGCCGTAGATCAGGTCGGCTCCCAGCTGGCCTATCAGGAAGTCGTTGCCGTCGTTACCCGACAGGGTGTCGTTGCCGAAGCCGCCCCAGGCGTAGTCGATACCGGCTCCGCCGATGATGGTGTCGTTGCCGCCGGTGGTCGTGTTATAGGCGTCATCGCCCCAGAGGTAGTTGAAGTTCCCGGCACTGACCATAATGAGGTCGTTGCCCAGGCCACCAACGATTTCGCTGCCAGCTACGCCACCGGTCAGAATGTCGTCGCCAGCTTCTCCATACAGATAAACGAAATCCGATAACGCCTCTGCCACGAGGGTATCGTTGCCAGCACCGCCGTAAGCTTCGTCGCCGTCGCCCGCATACAGGGTGTCGTTGCCGTCCAGACCCGACAGGATGTTGTAGCCCTCATTGCCGCGCAGGACGTTGGCCAATGCGTTGCCAGTGCCGTCCATATCCACAGTGCCGGTCAGGGTGAGGTTCTCGACGTTGGCTCCCAGGGTGGTGGTGATCGACGATTGAACGGTGTCGATCTCGGTCGCTAGCGTGGAGGTCTCGGTCACGACATCACCGACGTTATCAACAACGTAGGTGTCGTTGCCAGAACCGCCTGTCATCGTGTCAGCTCCCAAGCCACCATTCAACAGATCATTGCCGTCATTACCGTTCAGGGTGTCATTACCCGCATACCCCATCATGATGCTGTCTGCCGAACTGCCGTTCAGGGTCTCAGGGTTGACTGAGCCAAGTTGTAGGTCAGACAAGTCCCACGTCACCCCATCGCTGAACTTGATCTGATCGACCTTGTAATAGTAGGCAGGGCTGACTCCAGCAAAAAAGTTCTGCGCAGTAATCTGATCCCCCACTCCATATTTGAGAATCAGGTCGCTTCCATTGCGCTCCACCGAACTCAACTCGGTGGAGGCCACATCAACAAACTGAATACTGTCGATGCTGGCCACGTCACTGTCCGCGTTGATGATCACATCCGAACCCGAACCTTTGCTAAAGACGTAGGTGTCGCTACCCGCCCCACCATTCAAGGTGTCATTACCCAACCCACCAATCAGGGTGTCCGCTCCACCACTGCCGTTCAGGGTGTCATTGCCAGACCATCCAAACAACACGTCATCGCCCGTGTTGCCGCTCAACGTATCCGCGCCAGTCGTCGCAACGACATGGTCATTCCCGCTCGTACCGCTGTAACCAGATGCCACAGCTAGTTTCATTTCAGTCAGCACGGCATCAACCACTGTGCTCGGCGCGTTGTTCAAAGCATTTTCCAGCACGCCCCACTCATTCCATCCCGCACCCGATAAATTGCTAAAGCGGTTGAACTCAATCAAATCCTTCAACCCCTCCGCAGGATTGGCATCGATCCGTGCTTGCAGCCCCAACTCCACCCCACTGAAATCCAGCTCGATCCCACCCGCCGTCAGCACCAGATCAACACTTTCGATCAATGGCTTGAACCGCGTCTGCAACACCAACGCGCCGTACACCGAATCCTGCAAGGCCGCATAGCTCTGATCCAGCAGGCTCATCTGCCCGGCGCTGAAGTTCAACGTGACCGGGGCGGTGCCGGTGGGTACGGTCTGGAAGGTGCGGCCATTAAACCGCTCCAGCACGGTGAGCTTATCCAGCCACGCCTGATGCGCGGCGCTGCCGTTCGTCACCCCCGCGAAGTTGACGGTGAGCGCGTGCCCGGCATACGCGCCGGTGGCGGTGGTGGCCAGGGTGCTGGTGTCACTCCAGGTTTTGAGGAGGGTGTCGAGCTGGGTTTGCTGGGCGGCGCGGGTGGTGTAGTTGCTCAACGCTGTTGACAGTGAGGCGGACAGGCTGGCGGCTTCGCGCAGATCGCGCACTTGTCCGCTGCCCTGCATGTCGGGCAGGGCAGCCGCTTCGGCGGTGATCGGTACGCTGTCGGTGAACTGACTGATGAAGCTGTTTGAGGCAAGATTCACGTCACCCAATTGGGCGGTGTCGCCGAGGGTGCCGGTGCTGCCGTCGGTTTTGGTATAGCTGCCAAGGTCGGCGATGACGTTGCCGTTGCCAAGCAGGGTGCTGTTCTCGGCTTTGGTGACATTGATTGAAGCAATGCCTAGAGCAGCCAGGGTCGAGAGTTCTCCAGCCTGGCTAATGCCGTCCTGGTTGAGGTCGCGCCAGATTCTGAGGTTGGCAAAGCGGGCATCGGTGCTATCGACTTTGCCGTCGAGGTTGGTGTCTTCCTGGGCTAATGCGGCAAAGCCGTCGACGGCGTTGCCGCCTGTGGCTAGCGGGGTGGAGTCGCCGAAGAGTTCGCGTCCGCTGTCGATGGAGCCGTTGCCGTTGCGGTCGAGGACGAGGAAGCCGTCATCAGGCTTGACCCAGCCGGTCGCGGTCTTGACGCCGTCGGCGTCGTGGTCGAAGAGGATGGGGTTTGCAGTGTTGATGCCGATGGTTTCGAGACCGTCAGAGTCGAGGTCGAAGACGAGCGGGTCGCGGCGCGGTACCCAGGTTTGGGCAGCGGTGAAGTTGGCTCCGCACATCATGTCGATTGCGGGATCGCCTTGTTTTCCACCTTGCATATTCAGGTAATCCGACGCTTGCTGAAACTCGGGATCGTTCGAACGGTTAATGATCGCGTCCGAAACCCCCTTCAGCACATCCGATCCGCCCGGGAAAGTTGAGAGGTCGCTAGCGGCTTTTACACCGGCGCGCGCAAAGTCTGCGCCAGCGGCATTAACCGCGTGCGCGGTGTCTACATTTGGATTGTTTTTATAGGCATCACAAGCGGCATCGAAAGCGCTTTTTTTGCTGTAAAAATCGACGGCGTCTTCACCTTTACTCACAGCCGAATCGGCTTTCTTGGCTACACCCAGCCAATCGGCTACAGTTCTTACGAATTCGTTCAGACTCATTTCAATCTCCTCTATCCAGTCAAAAAATCTACCTACCAAAAAAACTTCTTGAAACTATTTTTGATTCGCTTGGAGCGCCAGTTTGCCCAAGCGAGCTTTTGCCAATTCGTTTCCCTGTTTTACTGCTTCGCTATACCAGTGCTTTGCTGCATTGATATTCCTGACGACACCGTAGCCTTTTTCGTAGAACAACCCCAAGACATATTGAGCAGCCACGTCTCCCTGAGCAGCCGATTTAGACAACCACTTAGCTGCTTCTATAAGACTCTGTGACACGCCCCAGCCCTTCATGTATCTCATTGCTAAGTCTGTTTGCGCTCTAACATATTCTTGCCTAGCTGATTTCTCACACCATCTGAATGCTTCGGCATAATCGACGGGATAACCCGAATCGCCCGAGTACAGCCTGGCCAAATTAAGCTGCGCGCCAGGCATTCCCTGCTCCGCCGCCTTCTTCAGCCACTTGATCGCCGCATTGTTGTCTTTCGCCACCCCCCGCCCATGCATGTAGTGCAGCCCCAACGAGTTCTGCGCATAAACGCTGCCACGCTCCGCTGCAAACTTTTCCAGTCTGAATGCCTCGGCTTCGTTCTGCACCACGCCGCGCCCATCCGAATACAGGTGCGCCAGATTGTGCATGGCGTCGAGATTCCCTTGGTCTGCGGATTTCCTGTACCACTTGGCCGAGAGGACTTCGTCTTTGCCGACGCCACGCCCATGCTCGTAAGCCAGCCCCAACTGGAACTGCGCCTTGGCATCGCCTTGGTTAGCTTGCTTCTGTTGGTACGGAAAGTTGATGCTGCATTCGGGTTTGGTGCGCGAGTTTTTGACGTCATCGCATCCGGCCTGCGCGGTGTTCGCCATTAACAGGCCAAGCAACAGGAATGCGAGTTTCTGAATGCGGAAAAGTGTCGTCAGTGCCATGCTCGGATTCCTCGGATTTTTATTGATTACGCTGCGTTCTGCCACTCTTCGGCGTTCGATGACACGGGCAGTTTGTCGAGCCACGGAACCCAAAGGGGTCAGCATCGCATTGTTTTTTCTCGCCATCATTTATCTCGTTCTCTGCTGTTCAAAATCCAAAACCAGTTTGCGTATCGGTATCGACAGGCTGATCCGACTTGCCGACGGGTCGTCCCGGTCGCTTCTGGGTGTTGGTCAATCGCTTTTGCAAGTTGTGCTATTGAAGCAGGGGTTGCTACAGTGTTCGCATAAAGACTGACCATTGGGATGTGCCCAAGAAGTAAGTCGAC
>JBEBIZ010000016.1:0-49427 GCA_040080135.1 Thiobacillaceae bacterium | reverse complement strand
TGCAAGCGGCTGCGGCTCGGCGACCCATCGATGGGGCTGCTGTGGCGCGCCTTGAGCGACGCCCACAGCCATGCCGTCATCCTGGTCAAGATGCGTATGTATCCACCCGCCATGACTACTTTCGCGCTGCTGGAATTCGGGCAAGTGAAAACCGCCGTGCGTCACTTTTACCTGTGTGTGAGCGTGCACGAGGGGCGCAAGCACCTGCAGGCCCAGCAGCAGCCAGACCATCAGCACGAAAAAGCTTCTCGTGAAGGCAGGTAAATTACACTTCTCTAATGGCGGCATGGTGGAATATTTGCCCTGCTACTGGCCTCTTCTCATTTAAAACATTGGAATAAATGCCCCAATTTGGGGTGAACCTGCATTATCAATCTAAAAGCTTACAGTTTGCTTAAGCCTGTTTTTTTACGCATTCACTCCAGCATCGCCTTCAATTGTGACAAGCGCGCGCTGCCGCTCGCCTTCGTTTCAGCATCGCCTTTTTTTTCCGGCTGGCGCACGTCGTCACCGAGTTCGGCAATAAAACGCGACGGCTCGCAGGCGACGCTTTCGCGCGCACGTTTGCGGCGCGCGCAATACGACAGCGTGAGCGATTTCTTTGCCCGCGTAACACCGACATACATCAACCGGCGCTCTTCTTCCAGCCGTCCTTCGTCCACTGCATCGCGGTGCGGCAGGATGCCTTCTTCCACCCCGACCAGAAACACATGGCCAAACTCCAGCCCTTTTGCCGCATGCAGCGTCGATAAACGCACCGCATCCGGCTCGGCCTCATCGCGCCCTTCCAGCAGCGTAATGAGTGCAATAGTCTGCGTGATCTGCAGCAAATCTTTTTTGTCTTCTTCGCCTTTTTTGCTGATCCAGGCGACAAACTCCATTACGTTGTTCCACTTGCTCTGAGCCGCCCGCGCTTCGTCCTGATCGAATATATAGACTTCGTAGTCGATGGCTTTGAGCAGATCATTCAGGATTTCGCCCGCCGGTTCCCGCGTCGCGCGGAATTCGATGCGCTGGATAAAACCGCAAAACTCGGTCAGCGGTGCGAGCTGGCGCTCGCCAATCTGGTGTGCGGCGGCGGCAGAATACACGGCCTCGAACAGGCTGAGATTCATGTTTGCAGCGACCTGCCCGAGCTTTTCCAGCGTCGCCGCACCAATCCCGCGTTTGGGGGTGGTGACGGCGCGGATAAACGCCGGATCGTCGCTACTATTGGCAATCAGCCGTAAGTAGGCGATCACATCCTTGATTTCGCTGCGCTCAAAAAACGACTGCCCGCCGGACAATTGATACGGTATTTTTTCATTGCGCAGTGCCTGCTCGAACACCCGCGCCTGGTAATTGCCGCGATACAGAATCGCATAGTCACGCCACTCGGTACGGTGCTGGAATTTGTGCGACAGCAGGCGCATCACCACCGACTCGGCTTCATGCTCGTCGTCCTTGGTCGGCATCACCTGCAAGGCATCACCGTGACCCAGATCGCTCCACAGGCGCTTTTCAAACAGCTTGGGGTTGTTTGCAATCAGGCTGTTGGCCGCCTTGAGAATGCGCACGGTGGAACGATAATTTTGCTCCAGCTTGACTACATGCAGGTGCGGATAGTCATCACTCAACTGGCGCAAGTTATCGGTCGATGCGCCGCGCCAGCCATAAATCGCCTGATCGTCGTCGCCCACGGCGGTGAACGCGGCACGCACCCCGGTGAGCTTTTGCAGCAAACGATACTGCGCCGCGTTGGTGTCCTGATATTCATCCACCAGGACATGGCGCAAACGGTTTTGCCATTTTTCGCGCAGCTCGGCGTTCGACTCCAGCAGTTCGGCGGGCAAACGAATCAGGTCGTCAAAGTCCACCGCCTGGTATGCGCGCAGGGTCGCATCGTAGCGGTCATAAATTTTGGCGTAGATGCGCGCGTTGTCGTCCTCGGCGGTCTGCCGTGCAATAGCCGGGGAGACCAGTTCGTTTTTCCACAAGGAAATGCGCGACACGGCGCGCCGGATTTCCTGCTTGTCGGTGGTTTTCAGAATTTCAGACACAATGCCCGCCGCATCGGCCGAATCCAGAATCGAGAACGCGGGCTTGAGCCCGGCGTGCATCGCATCCTCGCGCAGCATGCGCAAACCCATCGAATGAAAAGTCGTGACGATCAGACCTTTGGTGTTCATCCCCTGCATCAGCTTACCCGCCCGCGCCTGCATCTCGCGTGCCGCCTTGTTGGTAAACGTGATCGCCGCAATCGTGCCGGGCTTGTAGCTACAGTCGCGAATCAGATACGCGATCTTGTGGGTGATGACGCGTGTTTTCCCCGAGCCCGCCCCTGCTAGAACCAGTAAAGGGCCATCCAGGTACTTGCTCGCTTCGCGTTGGGGGGGATTGAGTTGGGACAGCATGGGCGGCGGATTTTAACACTCGTCCCGCTGATGATTGTCGAAGCAAGGGTGAATGCGTATTATGCTTCGAGCCGCCAATCACGGCGGTAAAAAACATAATCAGGGAGATGTATGAAAAAACGCATCGTGCTGGCACTGGGCGTGACCGCGCTATCTTCAGGCTGCGCCTCTATCGTAAATGGCCATAACCAAAGCCTTTCCGTCGTGACCCAACATCAAGGCCAGCAGGTCGCCGATGCCAATTGCAAGCTCAGTAACGACAAGGGGGTGTGGTACGTAAAGACTCCGGGATCGACTACAGTAAGGCGCAGCTATGAGAATTTAGCTGTCCTGTGTGACAAACCGGGCTTGGACTCTGGCCTGACCAGTGCTAAATCATCGACCAAAGCAATGGCTTTTGGCAACATTCTCTTCGGCGGAATTATTGGGGTCGGCGTCGATACGGCGACAGGTGCTGCTTATGATTACCCCGATTTGATTACCGTGGAAATGGCAGCAAATCCGTTGGCGGCTCCAACGGTTATTGCACCCGTGGTATCCGCACCAGCCCAGGAAGTTAAAGTTAGCAACTGAAAACGGTTAACCAAAAACGCCCCTGTCTGCAAGATGCAGACAGGGGCGTTTTTATTCCTAGTTTCTAGGGGTAACACAGAAAGTGAAAACCCGACGTGTGCGACACAATGAACGAAAGTTTCACTGGCATTGCGTCCATATAGAACTACGGATTGCCTTCAAGCATCCCACCATTCCTCGGTGCTCATGTCCTGGATAACGCGAAAACTCATACTTGTGCCCCCTGCCAGGGTTTTCGCTGCTTCCAGTCATCCGGGAAGCCCATCGCTCGATGTTCGGCCACACCTACAGTGTCAAGCAGTTTCATCACCCGACTAGCCCAACTGCTGCGCGGATTGATGGAGCGCATCAAGGCTTCCATGATCACAAGGTAGTTAAAAATATGGTGTGCCTGATGATAAGGCGCTTCGGGGGAAACCAGCTGATCCCGCATACGTTTGATGACTGGAAGGGACAACGCGAAACTGCGATTCCATAGACGCCCATGGTGAGCACAAACATTACGGACGGGTGTTAGAGCATGCAAAACTTTTTCGAGTACCTCAATGGTCGGCAACCCCAAGCCTTTCATGACTTCTTTTTTTGCATCTGTGTCGCGTGTGTTTGCAAACCAGCGGGAGAGAGTGCCAAGGCTCATGGTTTCCACGATGGCCCAAATGGGGGGTAGAAAAGGTTCTGAATAACGACTCCGGTAATGCACCACGAAGGTTTCGCTGCTCCTTTCCAATTCTCCGGCTATGCGAGCCAAATCGCGTGCATGTTGCCAGGGACACTTGAAAAGACCTGATAGCATGTGAGCATGGCTGCCGTGGCGCAAGGCCACCGCGCCCGCCCAACGTGAACGCACAGATACTTCGATCCGCTCCATGGCTTCCATGACCAGCAAACGCAATTTGCGATCGAAAATATAGAGGCTGAGTATCTGCTCAAAAGTTGTTCCTGGCTTGAACTGATGATTGCGCGAACCCGTTGGATCTGCACTTACTTGCTCGAACGGCAAGCAATAGGCGCTTAGTCGGTAGTAACCGACATGCGCCAAATAATGTTTCATACGCTCAGGGTCATGGCAAACCAACCCTCTGTCCTGCAACTGTTTGCCTTGGTCGGTGACCGAAAATGGGGGCTTGTTATAGTGCATTACAAGCCCCAGAAACGATTAACCCCCCGGTTTGAGCGTCACCGCAGCGAACTGCAGGATAGGCTTGGGGGGTGTTGTTGAGGCGCAATATACACATCTTTTCAAGTGAACCCCAATAAATATCTTCTATCGATGGAGGGTTTCCCAAGAAAGTGTTGTTCATACGCAAAGTTCTTCATGCATAGCCTTGATCTGGTCGGCGACTATTTTTCGTGCAGCTCTAAAGTAAAGACCGAGCCCTTGTTGTGTCAACCAACAGTTTTTACACATCCAGATTCCGTACGCCCAACGCATTTTTTTCAATGAAAGCGCGTCGCGGTTCAACCTCGTCACCCATCAGGGTGACGAAAGTTTGATCGGACGAAATCGCGTCTTCAATCTGGACTTTCATCAGGCGGCGCACTTTTGGATCCATGGTGGTTTCCCATAGCTGGCCGGGATTCATTTCGCCCAGACCTTTGTAGCGCTGGATGCTCATGCCGCGTTTGACTTCGGCCAGCAGCCAGTCCATGGCTTCGCGGAAGCTTTGTACGGGCGACTCTTTTTCACCGCGTTTGATTTTTGCGCCGAGGCCGACGAGGTCACGCAACAAGTCTCCCACTTTGACCAGCTGGGCGTAATCGCCCGACTCCAGCAAGTCGGTTTCGAGGAAGCTGATATGGACATTGCCATGGCTTTGGCGTGTGATGCGCAGGCGATAGCTGTCCAGTTCGCTTTGGAATTCAGCAGCAACTTGATATCGATGAGGATCGAGCGCGGCACCGAGGGTGGCTTCGCTCATCATGGCTGCGCCGCTGTCGGCCAGGCTCAGGCGCGGGGTACGCATCAAGGCCTGCAATACATCGGCGGGCAACATGCGGCTCAGGCGGTCGCTGACGGCTTCGGCCAGGAAGTATTCGCGAGCCAGGGTTTCCAGCGCTTCGCCTGCGATGGGCATGGCACCGTCCATGGGGGTGAGCTCGGCTTCTTTCATCGCTTCGACCATGAGCTGTTCCTTGAATTCGTGCTCATCCTTGATATAGCGTTCGCTGCGTCCGTGTTTGACTTTGTAGAGCGGCGGCTGGGCGATGTAAATATGGCCGCGCTCGACCAGCTCGGGCATCTGCCGATAGAAAAAGGTCAGCAACAAGGTGCGGATGTGTGCGCCGTCAACGTCGGCGTCGGTCATGATGATGATGCGGTGGTAACGCAGTTTGTCGGGGTTATAGTCTTCCTTGCCGATGCTGGTGCCCAGCGCGGTGATCAGGGTGGCAATTTCCTGGCTGCTGATGACTTTGTCGAAACGGGCGCGCTCGACGTTGAGAATTTTTCCCTTGAGTGGCAATATCGCCTGGAATTTACGGTCGCGTCCCTGCTTGGCGGAACCGCCGGCGGAGTCGCCCTCGACCAGATAGATTTCGCATAGCGCCGGGTCTTTTTCCTGGCAGTCGGCAAGCTTTCCGGGCAGACCGAGGCCATCCATCACGCCTTTACGCCGGGTGATCTCGCGCGCTTTGCGCGCAGCTTCGCGCGCGCGTGCCGCGTCGATAATTTTGCCGACGAGGATTTTGGCGTCATTCGGATTTTCGAGCAAAAACTCGGACAGCTTCTGACCCACCACTTCCTGCACGACTGGCTGGACTTCACTCGATACGAGCTTGTCTTTGGTCTGCGAAGAAAACTTCGGTTCCGGCACTTTGACTGACAAAACGCAGGTCAGACCTTCGCGCATGTCATCGCCGGTGGTTTCGACTTTGGCTTTTTTTGCCAGATCGTTTTCTTCGATGTACTTGTTCAGCACCCGCGTCATCGCCATGCGCAGTCCCGTCAGGTGGCTGCCGCCGTCGCGCTGCGGAATATTGTTGGTAAAGCACTGTACGGTTTCGGAATAGCTGTCGTTCCACTGCATTGCAACTTCTACCGTCATGCCGTCTTTTTCGCCAACGGCATGGAAAATCTTCGGGTGCAAAACACTTTTTGCCTTGTTCATGTATTCGACAAAGCCTTTTACGCCGCCTGAATGCGCGTAGTTTTCGCTCTTGCCTGTGCGGTGATCGGCCAGCTCGATTTTGACGCCATTATTCAGGAAAGATAATTCGCGAATGCGTTTGGCGAGGATGTCGTAATGGTATTCAATCAAGCCGAATGTCTCGGTACTGGCCATGAAATGAACTTCCGTTCCCTTGCGTTCGGTATCGCCAAGCAATTGGATCGGGCTGGTAATCTCGCCGCGCGCAAAATCCAGTTGATGGGCTTTTCCATTACGCCAGACTTTTACTTTCAGCCAGTCGGACAGCGCGTTGACCACCGATACGCCAACACCGTGCAAGCCGCCCGAGACCTTGTACGAGTTCTGATCGAACTTGCCGCCTGCATGCAGTTCGGTCATGACAATTTCCAGCGCGGTGCGCTTGAATTCATCGTCGTCCTTGATGTCGGTCGGAATACCACGACCGTTGTCCAGCACGGAAACAGAATTATCCGGATGGATAATGACTTTGATGTCGTCACAATAACCGCCCAGCGCCTCATCAATGGCGTTGTCCAGCACTTCAAACACCATATGGTGCAGACCGGTTCCATCCGACGTATCGCCGATGTACATACCGGGACGTTTGCGAACGGCATCCAGCCCCTTGAGAATTTTGATGCTGGAGGAGTCGTAACTGTTATCTGCCATGATGTTTCCTGATTGTTTATTCAATAACCACGTTTATTCCTATGCGCGATATTCAGATGCGCATTGGCATGACGACGTATTTGAATCCTGCTTCTTTTTCGCTCGTCAGCAGCATGCTGCTATTGGCATCTGCCAGTGACAGGGTAATTTCTTCCGAACTCAAGGCGCCCAAACCATCCAGCAGATACGTCACGTTAAAGCCGACATCCATCGGCTCGCCGGAATAATTGACTTCGATTTCGTCTGCGGCCTCTTCCTGTTCATTGTTGTTGCACACAATGCCCAGGGTGTTTTCACTCATCACCAGACGGACGCCGCGAAACTTTTCATTCGACAGGATGGCGGCGCGTTGCAACGCCTGCATGACAGTCTGGCGGTTGGCTTTCAACTGTCGTGGCTGATTTTGCGGAATGACGCGTTGATAATCGGGGAATTTACCATCCACGACTTTGCTGACGAGTTCGGTATGTGGCAAGCGAATGGTGACCTGATTCGTGCCTATCCGAAGGCTGACCGGATCATCCACATCACCTAGCAGTTTGATGAGTTCCTGCACGGTTTTACGCGGAATAATGACTTCGCGCGCTGTTGCCTCTTTTTCGATTGTCGTCTCTGCATAACTCAGGCGATGTCCGTCGGTGGCAACAACACGCAGTGTTTTGCCTTCCAAGACCAGCAGCATACCGTTGAGGTAATAACGAATGTCCTGGCTCGCCATTGCAAACTGAACCAGTTGCAGTAAACGCTTGAGTGTTTTTTGCGGCAGATTGATTTCATCGCCGAGTCCGGCGGCGGTTTCCATCCGGGGGAAGTCTGCTGCCGGTAGCGTTTGCAGCGTGAAGCGTGATTTGCCTGCACTGACCACGACTTGCTTGTCTTTGTTATCGAGTTTGAGTTTTGCACCTTCTGGCAGTGCACGAACAATATCAAACAGTTTTCGTGCAGCGACGGTAATCGCAAAATCCTCGCCGCTTCCTGCATTCTCCAGTTGTGTGCTGACCTGGAGTTCCAAGTCTGTTGCCAGCAAGGTTAAGGTGCCCGCCTTTTTCTCCAGCAACAGATTGGACAGGATTGGCAAGGTGTGACGTCGTTCAACAACGCCGACCGTTGCATTCAAGGGTGTCAGGAGTGCGTTACGTTCTGTTTGTATTAATAGCATTTATATATTCCTTAAATTCGTAGTTAAGGCAGACATTTTCTGGGGGTAATTAAAAATAACATTTATAAACATTCAGTTAGGAGATATTTTGTCTGTGTGTAAAGCGGTGTCTTTACGGTAGGAAACGGGATAAAACAGACCATATTCATTTTGAATCAGGCTTATCCACATTTCATCCTCAACCTGTGAGGCTTTGTAATAACACTAAATAGTCTCGTCCAATATCAACATGCGTTTCGCGTAATTCAACGACTTTTCGACAGGCGTGCAATACGGTGGTGTGGTCGCGACCGCCGAATGATTCACCTATTTCGGGCAAGCTCTGGTTCGTTAGTTCCTTGGCCAGCGCCATGGCAATTTGACGTGGGCGTGCCAGATTGCGGGTACGTGTTTTCGAATACATATCCGCTACTTTTATCTTGTAGAAGTCGGCGACGGTTTTCTGGATATTTTCGACTGAGACGATGCGTGATGTCGATGCGATCAAATCACGCAAAGCTTCTTTTGCCAGTTCAAGCGTGATGGATTTCTCGTGAAAACGTGAAAATGCGATGACGCGTTTCAGCGAGCCTTCCAGTTCGCGCACGTTGGAGCGTACTTGCTTGGCGATGAAGAAGGCCACGTTTTCATCGAGCTTGGTGTTTTCCATTTTGGCTTTGGACAACAAAATGGCGACGCGCATTTCAAGCTCGGGCGGCTCGACCGCAACGGTTAATCCCCAGGCAAAACGGGATTTGAGGCGGTCGTCGAGGCCATTTATTTCCTTGGGAAAGGTATCGCAGGTAATCACGATCTGTTTCTTGTTTTCAATCAGCGAATTGAACGCATAGAAAAACTCTTCCTGGCTGCGGTCTTTTTTTGCCAGAAACTGGATGTCGTCCACTAGCAGCAGATCCAGCGACATATAACGTCGCTTGAAATCGTCAAACTGCTTGTTCAGATAGGCTTTGACCACATCATCAACATAATCCGTTGCATGGATATAGCTGATCTTGGCTGCTGGGTTGGCTTCGCGAACGGTGTTGCCGATGGCCTGAAGCAGGTGTGTTTTGCCCAAACCTACGCCGCCATAAATAAACAGCGGGTTGTAGGCTTGGCCTGGATTTTCGGCAATTTGTAGCGAGGCCGCACGCGCGAGCTGGTTTGCGCGACCGGAAACAAAGTTATCGAAGCTAAATCCGGCATTGATGCGCATGCCGGTTGCAGCGGGAATAATAATGGCGGGGGCGCTTGCCACGGCATGTGGTGTGGCTTCGGTATGGCTGGTTTTAGGTGCAGGGGTCTTTTTGCCCAGGGCGTAACTGATTGATACCGGGTGCGCGAAATACTCCTGTGCCCAGCCGTCGAGTTGGTCAGAAAACTTTTCGCGCACCCAATCCATTACAAAATGGTTGGGTGCGAGGATATGTACGTGGGTATCCGACTCATCGAATATCAGCGGCTTAATCCAGGTGCTGAATTGCTGCTGGGTCAAATTGTCGCGAAAGCGCGTCTGGCAAAGATCCCAGAATGAATTCATTATGATGTTGGAGGCGGGGGTTATTTGCGTGGATTTCAAGGATCGAATCTTACTCTGCTTCGGCCAGGTTATCCACAGGCAGGACAGGCTTATTACTGTTTACAATGCCAAGTGAAGGCCGCTTGCCCAAGCTTGACATGGATAGGGTGGAGCAGGTCTAATACGCGGTTTTTCAAAACAATTTTTTGTTGTCCGCTCTACAGGCGGGCACGTACCGGAAGGAAAATCATGAAACGTACCTATCAACCCTCTACCGTTCGCCGTAAGCGCACCCACGGATTTCGCGCACGCATGAAAACCAAAGGCGGTCGCGCAGTTATCAATGCTCGTCGCGCTAAAGGCCGTAGCCGCCTGGCGGTATAAGTCCGCATCGTCAAGGCAAGCCTTGATTTATACGCCAGACCCGCAGCAAGCAGACGACACGATTAAGCTGGCCGAAAATAATGTCCCGCGCGATGTGCGTCTGGTTAAGCCTGCAGAATTTGAGCTGGTTTTCAAGCAGAACGAGCGGGCGCGCACCGATAGCCTGTTGGTAATGGCAAGGCCAAACGGCCTGACGTATGCCCGTCTGGGAATGGTCATCGCCAAACGCTTACAGCCGCGCGCGGTCGACCGTAACCGGGTCAAGCGCTGCGTGCGTGAGACGTTTCGTTTGCAACGTCTTGATCTCCCCGCCTGCGATTTTGTGGTTCGTTTGATTGCAAAACCGGTTGCGGGCAAGGAGGCGCGTGATCTGGCGCGCACCCTGATTCGGGCAGGCCAGCGCGCAATGAACAAATGGCCCACCTCCCCTACTGTTGAATAGAACCCCTCTCATGGATAACCAGCGGCTGATTCTTTTTGTAGTCTTTTCATTTACGCTGTTGCTGCTGTGGGAGTCCTGGCAGACGAAACATCAACCGCTGCCAACCGAGCCGGCAATTACGCAATCGGCTTCTGCGCCAACGCCCAGCCAAACGCTGAATGCGCCCGCTACTTCTGCGACGACACCAACCGGGTCGGCATTGACCCGTGGTCAGCGCGCCATTGTGGAAACAGACTTGATCCACGCGGAAATCGATAGTACGGGTGGCGACTTGCGTTCTTTACACTTGCAGGCTTATCGCGAAACTGAAGATAAAAATCAGGTGTTAAGCCTGTTTGAAGACAGTGTTACCCGTCCGTATGTCGCGCAAAATGGCCTGATTGGAAACGGTCTGCCTACGCATCGCAGCCCGTTCCAGCTCAACCCCGGCACGTATCGTTTTGCGCAGGGCGCGACCCGTATCGATGTTCCGCTGGTGTGGATCGATGCGGCGAGCGGGATACGCATCGAAAAAACCTACGGCTTTACACGCGGCAGCTATCAGATTGACGTGAAATATCGCGTCATTAACGGCGGCACCCAGCCGATTGACCTCACGCCCTATTTCCAGTTTACCCGCCATGCAGAAGCCCCACTGGGGGAATCAGCAATGATCCGCACCTTTACTGGCCCGGTGTTTTATACCGAGGCGCAGAAATTCCAGAAAATCAAGTTCAAGGATATCAGCGACGGCAGCGCCAAATTTGAAAAGACAGCAACGAATGGCTGGACCGGCATGGTGCAGCACCATTTTGTTTCCGCCTGGCTGCCCGCAGCGGGCATCAAACGTGAGTTTTACGCCAAGGCGCTGGGCGACGGGCAGTATTCAAACGGCGTGATTCTGGCCGAAGGCAAACTCATGCCGGGGCAGGAAAAAACCTTTAGCGTGCCGCTTTATGCTGGCCCGCAAACCCAGAGCGTGCTGGAAAAAACTGCACCCGGTCTCGACTTGACGCGGGATTACGGCTGGCTCACGCCGCTGGCCTACCCGATATTCTGGGCGCTAAAGCAGATCGAGCGCATCGTCGGCAACTGGGGCTGGGCTATTATTATTCTCACCATCCTCATCAAGTCTGCGCTGTTCCCGCTGTCGGCGGCGGGTTACAAGTCGATGGCGAAGATGAAAAAACTCACGCCGCGCCTGCAACGACTTAAAGAAATCCATGGTGATGATCGGCAAAAACTGCACCAGTCGATGGCCGAGATGTACAAAACCGAGAAGATCAATCCGCTCGGCGGCTGCCTGCCAATCCTGATCCAGATTCCAGTCTTTATTGCCTTGTATTGGGTCTTGCTGGCAGCGGTCGAAATGCGCGGCGCGCCATGGGTGGGCTGGATCACGGATCTGACTACACCCGATCCTTTCTATATTCTCCCCATCATTATGGGGATTACTTCCATCCTGCAAGTCAAACTTAACCCGCAGCCGATGGATCCAATGCAGGCCAAGATCATGATGATTATGCCGATTGGTTTTACGGTGATGTTTGTGTTCTTCCCTGCCGGTCTGGTGCTGTATTGGGTCGTTAACAATATCCTTTCCATCGCTCAGCAATGGGCCATCAACAAACAGGTTGAAGGTGGCGCTAAGCCCGCTAAAGCCTGATCGGGGCGGCATGTCCGTGTGGACGACAGGCCGCGCCCCACTTTTCTGATGCCATGCCGACGCATGATCTGATTGCCGCAATTGCCACCGCGCCCGGACGCGGCGGGGTGGGCGTGGTGCGTGTTTCGGGGGAAAACCTGTCGGCCTTGGCGCAAGCTATTCTTGGGCGTTTGCCTGCGCCGCGCCATGCGACGTTTTGCCGGTTTCTGGATGCAGACGGCAGCACGCTCGATGAGGGTATCGCTCTGCATTTTGTCGCCCCGCATTCGTTTACCGGCGAGCACGTGCTGGAGTTGCAGGGGCACGGCGGGCCGCAGATTCTGAACCTGATTTTGCAGCGCTGCGTGGCGCTTGGCGCACGGCTGGCCGAGCCAGGCGAATTTACCCGGCGCGCCTACCTCAACGGCAAGCTGGATTTGGTACAGGCCGAGGCGGTGGCGGACTTGATCGACGCGCAAAGCGTGGTGGCGGCGCGTTCGGCGGTGCGATCCTTGTCTGGCGAGTTCTCAAAACACATTACAACACTGGTCGATGAGTTGATCCGCCTGCGCATGCTGGTGGAGGCGACGCTGGACTTTCCTGAAGAAGAGATTGATTTTATCAAGCAGGCAGATGCGTTTGGGCGGCTGGATCGGCTCGGTGCGAGTCTCGACGCGGTACGGGCGCAGGCGAAGCAAGGCGCGCTCCTGCGCGAAGGGCTGACGGTAGTGTTGATCGGCCAGCCTAACGTGGGCAAGTCGAGCCTGCTTAACCGGCTGGCGGGTTACGAGGCGGCGATTGTGACCGCGATAGCAGGTACGACGCGCGATACGGTGCGAGAGGCGATCCAGATTGAGGGCGTGCCGCTGCATATTATCGATACCGCCGGTCTGCGCGAAACAACGGATGCAGTCGAGCAAATGGGAATTGCGCGTACCTGGGATGCAGTCGAAAAAGCGGACGTGGCGCTGCTGCTGGTAGATGTGGCGCACGGCCTGGGCGCACACGAAGCGGCGACACTTGCGCGCCTGCCACCCATCCCGCGTCTGACCATTCACAACAAGGTGGATGTGTCGGGCGAAGCGGCGCGGACGGTGGGCGATGAAATCTGGCTCTCTGCCAAGACCGGGGCGGGACTGGATTTGTTGCAAGAAAAGCTTCTGGCGCTGGCCGGGTGGCAGGCTGCCGGAGAGGGCGCGTTCATGGCGCGTACCCGGCATTTGCAGGCGCTGGAGCGGGCGGCGGCGCATCTGGTTCAGGCGCGGGCGGCTACGTCACAACTTGAATTGTTTGCTGAGGAGCTGCGTCTGGCGCAGGCGGCTTTGTCAGAGATTACCGGGGAATTTACGGCAGACGATTTACTGGGCGAGATATTCAGCCGGTTTTGTATCGGCAAGTAAGGGGCTAGATTTTGGGCGGCAGGCCAAAACTGAACTGATCGGGAGAAAAGCTTGCATCGCCCGTTTCATGTGTCATCCACCAGCGTATTTCAGCCAGAAACAGCAGGTCACTCATGACATCCAGCGGAAAACCGTGACGCCCATCGCGCGGGGTGTAAATCAGCTGGTGCAGATAAGGCTCCAGTTCGGTGCCGGGCCAGAGCGCGACCAGCTCATCGACGATGCGTTGAAATTGGGCTTCGAGGGGGCTAAGGGACATGGCGGGCTCCGGTCACGTATGATGCCACTATAACTTTTTTTGTTTGTCGGATGAACATCCCAACGATTTCCCCTGCCGCGCCCGCGGCACTTGCTTTGCTCAATTGGGCGGGAATTGTCGCGGAAATCAAACAACATCGCCGACCGCTGCTGCGCGCTAATCTGATTGCGTTATTGGCGGTGCTTGCGGCGGTGCCAGTGCCACTATTGTTGCCGCTGATGGTGGACGAAGTCTTGCTGCATCACCCGGGTAAATTTGTTGGTTTGATCGGTACGGTTTTTCCGTCGGCCTGGTTGGGCCCGACATTTTTTATTGGAACGGCCTTGTTGTTGACGGTTGGTCTGCGTTTGATCTCCATTTTATTCAACGTGTGGCAGGCGCACACGTTTTCGTTGATCGCCAAAGAAGTGGTCTATCGGATTCGTTCGCGGATGTTGGCGCGCCTGTCGCGGATTGCCTTGTCAGAGTTTGAGACAGTAGGGTCGGGGCGGGTGACTTCGCTGTTTGTAACCGATCTGAATGCAATCGACACTTTTCTGGGCGCGTCGATTTCGGGTTTTGTGGTGGCGGTGCTAACCCTGGTAGGCGTAGCGAGTGTGCTGTTCTGGATGCATTGGCAACTGGCTTTGTTCATTTTATTGCTGAATCCGGTGGTGATTTTGTTTTCAACCCGGCTTGCCAAGCGCGTCAAAGACCTAAAGAAGCACGAGAATCACGCGTTCGAGATATTTCAGGATGCGCTGGCGGAAACGCTCGATGCCCTGACGCAAATCCGCGCAATGAATCGCGAGAAGCATTATCTGCTGCGGGTGACCGATAAAGCCGCCGATATTCGTCGGCACGCCGCCGCGTTCGCCTGGAAGTCGGACGCGATGAGCCGAATTTCCTTTTTCGTTTTCCTGGCGGGCTTTGATGCGTTTCGCGCGGGCGCGATGCTGATGGTGGTGTATTCCAGCTTGAGCGTGGGAGAAATGCTGGCGGTATTTGGCTACCTCTGGTTCATGATGACACCAGTGCAGGATCTGGTCGGGATGCAGTATTCCTGGTACGCGGCCAATGCCGCGCGGGCGCGCATTAATGGCCTGCTCGGTTTGCACAGCGAGCCGCAGCATGCGGCGGTGCGGAATCCGTTCGCGGCGGGGCATACGGTTGGGATACAGTTGCAGCATGTCAACTTTGCCTACAGTGATGGTGAAACGGTGCTGGATGATGTGAGCCTGACCGTTGCAGCGGGCGAAAAGGTGGCGTTGGTGGGGGCGTCGGGCGGTGGCAAGTCCACGCTGGTACAGGCGCTGCTGGGTTTGTATCCAGTGAAATCCGGGCAGATTTTTTATGGCGAGGTGCCGGTTAGCGAGATCGGTTGGGAGGCGGTGCGTGAACACGTTGGTGTGGTGTTGCAACACCCCGTATTGTTCAACGACAGCGTGCGCGCCAACCTGACGCTCGGGCGCGAAGCGGATGACAGGATGCTGTGGCAGGCGCTGGAGATCGCACAGCTTAAGGGCATTATTGCAGAACTGCCGGACGGACTGGATACCCGGGTTGGGCGACAGGGCGTTCGGCTGTCAGGCGGGCAACGTCAACGTCTGGCGATTGCCCGCATGATTGTGGCGGACCCGCGTGTGGTGATTCTGGATGAGGCGACTTCCGCGCTTGATACGGATACCGAACGCCGTTTACATCTGGCATTGAACGGATTTCTCAATGGACGGACCACGCTCATCATTGCGCATCGACTGTCTGCCGTGCGCCAGGCAGATCGTATTCTGGTGTTTGAAAACGGGCGCGTCGTTGAAGCGGGAGCGCACGAGGCGCTGATTGAGCGCGGGGGTTTGTATCACAAGCTGTATCACCATGCATGAGCAGGTGAACCGGTGGCCGTGGTGCCTGCGCGGGTTTGCATAGGGCGGTCTGATTCAGGTATGATGCCGGGCTAATGTTGACGGCTCCGACACGGGTAGCGCTTGTGCAAGCGGGGATGGCACCGATTATCGCGATGTCTGGCCTTGTATTTGCCGGACGGGCTGCGGCGGCGGCGCTGTTTTACGGCGTGGCGGTGGCGCTGGTAGCGAGTGTGCTGATGGTGTGGCGGGAACGCACGGCCATTCGGCATCCCGAGTGGGATGGTCGAAAGTTGTTTGGCGTGTTTGTGCTCACCGGATTAGAGCGTCTCGCCGCAGTAGTGTTGATGCTGGGGATAGGGTTTGGTGTATTGAAGCTGTCTCCTTTGCCTTTGCTGGTGGGGCTGGTTTTGGCACAAATGGCGTGGTTGGCAGCGGCGCTGTCTTACAAAAACAAAAAATAGGCGGGTTTTGAATGTAGTGCTTGTTTGATGCTGGATGGATCAAGCAAGCGTGCATCCAAAATTCACTTTATGAAACATGGTTTGATATGTCTGCAGAAGCGCATACCTCTGGCGAATACATCAAGCATCACCTCCAGAATCTGACGTACGGTCAGCACGTCGACGGCACATGGGGCGTGGCGCATAGCGCCGCCGAAGCCAAAGCCATGGGCTTTTGGGCGATCAATCTGGACAGCATGGGCTATGCCATCGGTCTGGGCATCCTGTTCCTGTTTATCTTCCGCATGGCGGCCAAAAAAGCCACTACGGGCGTGCCGTCCGGCATGCAGAATTTTGTCGAAATGGTGGTTGAGTTCATCGACAGCTCGGTGCGCGGCTCCTTCTCGCACAAAAACGCCATGGTCGCGCCGCTGGCGATGACCGTGTTTATCTGGGTGTTCCTGATGAACTTTATGGACTTGTTGCCGGTGGACTGGCTGCCTTTTGTGGCGACGAGCGCGGGCGTGCCATTCATGAAAATCGTGCCGTCCACCGATCCCAATGTGACTTTTGGCTTGTCGTTGTCGATCTTCTTTTTGGTGCTGTTCTACAGCGTAAAGATGAAGGGCGCGGGCGGCTTTTTCTCCGAACTGGCGTTTCAGCCCTTTCCCAAATTTTTGTTTCCGGTCAATCTGTTGCTCGAAGGCGTGGGGCTGATCGCCAAGCCGATTTCGCTAGCGCTACGGCTGTTCGGCAACATGTACGCGGGCGAAATGATCTTTATTCTGATTGCGCTGATGTTCGGCGGGAATCTGGTTCTGGCACTGTTTGGCGGCGTATTGCAGTGGGCATGGGCAGTATTCCATATTCTCATCATCACCTTGCAGGCGTTTATTTTCATGACGCTGACCATTGTTTATCTCGACATGGCGCATGCCGAACACCATTGATTTTCGCTTTTAATTTTTAATCTTTAGACCACGGGAGTAAGAAAATGACTGAAGTACAAGCAACCTTGTTCATTGCAGGCGCGTTGATGATGGGTTTGGGTGCGCTCGGCGCAGCGGTCGGTATCGGCATTCTGGGCGGTCGTTTCCTCGAAGGCGTGGCGCGTCAGCCTGAGCTGACCCCGATGCTGCGTACCCAGTTCTTCATCGTGATGGGCCTGGTTGATGCGGTGCCGATGATCGCTGTGGGTCTGGCGATGTACGTGCTGTTTGCAGTTGCCGGTTAATGCTTAAGCAAACTCATTAACCCTAGCTTTTAAGGTGCGGATATGAACTTCAACGCAACTTTGATCGGCCAGTCCATCACGTTTATTTTCTTCGTGTGGTTCTGCATGAAGATGGTGTGGCCGCCGATCATGAACGCGCTCGAAACGCGCAAGAAACAAATTGCCGATGGTCTCGCCGCCGCAGATCGCGGCAAGCACGCGCTGGAATTGGCAGCCAAGCAGGCAGCCGATAACATGCGCGATGCCAAGACACAGGCGAGCGATGTGATTGCGCAGGCTGAAAAGCGTGCTGCACAAATGGTGGACGAAGCCAAGACGGCTGCCAAGGAAGAAGGCGAGCGTCAGCTGGCGGCAGCACAGGCCAACATCGCGCAGGAAACCAACCGCGCCCGCGAAAGCTTGCGCGAGCAGGTTGCCGCGCTGGCTGTGTCCGGCGCAGAAAAAATCCTGCGTCGCGAAATCAATGCGCAAACCCATGCTGATTTGCTGGGCCAATTGAAAGCAGAGCTTTGATCGTGGGTGGCAAGCGATGAGCGAACTGACGACACTGGCTCGACCCTACGCTGAAGCGGTGTTTCGCACGGCAAGCGGCGAAGGCGATTTGTCCGCCTGGTCAAACCGCCTGCAAACGCTGGCTGCAATTGCGGCTGACCCGCAGGCTGCCAATCTGATTACAGACCCTTCGGTGGCTTCGGCTCGCGTCGTGTCGCTGATGATCGATGTGGCGGGCGCGGATCTGGGTGAGCGCGGATCGAGTCTGGTCAAGGTGCTGGCGGAGAACGGTCGCCTGTCGGTGCTGCCGGAAATCGCAGCGCAATTCGAAACGCTTAAAGCGCTTGCAGAAGGTGTCATCGAAGCCACGATTACCAGCGCACAGGTGCTGACGCAGGCGCAGGTTGATGATCTGGTGGCGGGGCTAAAAACCAAATTCAAGCGCGCGGTGAATGTCAGCGTGGCGGTTGATCCCGATCTGATTGGTGGCGCAGTGATCGCAGTGGGCGATCAGGTGATCGACGGTTCGGTCAAAGGTCGGCTGGAGCGCATGTCTTTTGCGCTTCAGGGCTAACAGAATTTAACTAATCGGAGCCTCAGGTTCGGAGAAAAAAATGCAATTGAATCCAAGCGAAATCAGTGAACTGATTAAGGCCAAGATCGAAAACTTCGGTGTCGCCAGCGAGCTGCGCACCCAGGGCACGATCGTTTCCGTCACCGACGGCATCGTCCGTATCCACGGCCTGTCCGACGTGATGTCGGGCGAGATGGTCGAGATGCCGGGCAATACTTTTGGCGTGGCCCTGAACCTCGAGCGCGACTCCGTTGGCGTGGTGGTGCTGGGCGATTACGAACACATTACCGAAGGCGACGTTGCTAAATGCACGGGTCGTATTCTCGAGGTGCCGGTCGGTACCGGGATGCTGGGACGCGTGGTCAACGCGCTGGGTCAGCCCATCGACGGCAAAGGCCCGATTAATGCCGCTAAAACCATGCCGATCGAGCGCATTGCGCCGGGCGTGATCGAGCGTAAATCGGTGGATCAGCCGGTGCAAACCGGCTTGAAATCCATTGACGCGATGGTGCCGGTGGGTCGCGGTCAGCGTGAACTCATCATTGGCGACCGCCAGACCGGCAAGACGGCGGTGGCGATTGACGCAATCATCAATCAAAAAGGCACGGGCGTTAAGTGTATTTATGTTGCAGTTGGCCAGAAGGCTTCGTCTGTCGCCAATGTGGTACGCAAGCTTGAAGAGCACGGCGCGATGGATCACACCATCGTCGTTGCGGCGACTGCTGCAGATGCGGCTGCGATGCAGTTCATTGCACCGTATTCCGGCTGCACCATGGGCGAATATTTTCGTGATCTGGGCGAAGACGCACTGATCATTTATGACGACTTGACCAAGCAGGCTTGGGCGTACCGTCAAATCTCGTTGTTGCTGCGTCGTCCACCGGGTCGTGAAGCTTATCCTGGCGACGTGTTCTATCTGCACTCGCGTCTGCTTGAGCGCGCGGCTCGGGTCAATGCCGAGTACGTTGAAAAAATTACTGGCGGCGCAGTCAAAGGCAAAACCGGTTCTTTGACCGCGCTGCCGATTATCGAAACGCAGGCGGGCGACGTGTCCGCATTCGTGCCGACCAACGTGATTTCGATTACCGACGGCCAGATTTTCCTTGAGACCGACCTGTTCAACGCCGGTATCCGTCCCGCGATCAACGCCGGTCTGTCGGTGTCGCGCGTGGGCGGTGCAGCGCAAACCAAGGTGGTCAAAAAGCTTGGCGGCGGCGTGCGTCTGGCGTTGGCGCAGTATCGCGAGCTGGCTGCCTTTGCGCAGTTCGCTTCCGATCTGGACGAGGCCACCCGCAAGCAGCTTGAGCGTGGCCGTCGTGTGACTGAACTGATGAAGCAGGCTCAATATTCGCCGATGTCCGTGTCGCAAATGGGTCTGACCCTGTTTGCGGTAAACAAGGGTTATATGGACGATGTGGAAATCAACAAGATTCTGCCGTTCGAGTCTGCGCTGATGGCGTTCATGAAGTCCAAGTACGGCAGCATCATGGATACGATTGAAACTAGCGGCAATCTGGATGACGCCACCGAAAAAGCCCTCACGGCAGCGGTGGAAGACTTCAAGAAAACCGGCGTGTATTGATCGAGCCACTGGAATATTAGGAGCGCGAGATGGCTGCCGGAAAAGAGATACGGACCAAGATCAAGAGCGTAGAAAATACGTGCAAGATCACCAAAGCCATGGAAATGGTGGCGGCGTCCAAAATGCGCAAGGCGCAAGAGCGCATGAAGGCAGCTCGCCCGTATGCCGAGAAAATTGCGCAAGTGGCGACGCACCTCGCCTACGCGCACACCGAGTACAAGCACCCGTTTGTGATTGCACGCCCGAGCATCAAGCGCGTGGGTCTGATCGTGGTCACGTCCGACAAGGGTCTGTGCGGCGGCCTGAATACCAACGTGCTGCGCCTGGTGGTAACGCAGATGAAACAGTGGGAAGCGGCCGGTGTCGGGATTGATGTGTGCGCGCTGGGCAACAAAGGCTTTGGCTTTATGCAGCGCCTGGGTGCAAACATCGAATCGCATCTGACCGGCATGGGCGATGCGCCCCATCTGGACAAGTTGATCGGACCGGTCAAGGTCATGCTCGACGCGTATCTGGCGGGCAAGATTGACGCGCTGCATATTGTTTACAACCGTTTCATCAACACCATGAAGCAGCAGCCGACGCAGACCCAGTTGCTGCCGCTGGCACAAATGGACGACCCGCTTGAGGCCAGCCTGAAAACGCATTGGGACTATATCTACGAGCCTGATGCCAAGCCAGTGGTGGACAGCATGTTGATGCGTTACATCGAGTCGCTGGTATATCAGGGTGTCGCTGAAAATATCGCCTGCGAGCAGTCGGCGCGGATGGTGGCGATGAAAGCCGCGTCCGACAATGCCAAGGACGTGATCGGTGAATTAAAGCTGGTGTACAACAAAACGCGCCAGGCGGCGATTACCAAAGAATTGTCCGAAATCGTCGCCGGTGCGGCAGCGGTTTAATTGCCCAAAAATCGACGCAACAGAATTTAACTTTATTAGGATGGCAGCATGAGCAACGGAAAAATTGTTCAGATTATCGGCGCAGTGGTGGACGTGGAATTTTCCCGCGACTCTATGCCCCGAGTGTTTGAAGCGCTGAAAATGCAAACGCCTGAACTGACGCTGGAAGTTCAGCAGCAACTGGGCGACGGTATCGTTCGCGCCATTGCGATGGGCACTACCGACGGTCTGCGTCGCGGCATGGAAGTGCTCGCCACCGGCAACCCGATTCTGGTGCCGGTGGGCCAGGCGACTTTGGGTCGCATCATGAACGTGCTGGGCACGCCGATTGATGAAATGGGCCCGGTCAACGCCGACAAGCACATGCCGATCCATCGCAAGCCACCGGCTTATGCGGATCAGGCCACGTCAATTGAAATTCTGGAAACCGGCATCAAGGTGATCGACCTGATCATGCCGATTGCCAAGGGCGGCAAGATCGGCCTGTTCGGCGGCGCGGGTGTGGGTAAAACCGTGACGCTGATGGAGCTGATTCGCAACATCGCGGTCGCACACAGCGGCTTTTCGGTGTTTGCGGGGGTGGGTGAGCGTACCCGCGAAGGCAACGACTTCTACCACGAGATGAAAGAAGGCGGTGTGCTGGACAAGGTCGCGCTGGTCTACGGCCAGATGAACGAGCCGCCGGGCAACCGTCTGCGCGTGGCGCTGACTGGCCTCACCATGGCCGAATATTTCCGCGACGAAGGCCGCGACGTGCTGCTGTTTGTCGACAACATTTACCGTTACACCCTGGCCGGTACCGAAGTGTCCGCGCTGTTGGGGCGGATGCCGTCCGCCGTGGGCTACCAGCCGACGCTGGCCGACGAAATGGGTCGCTTGCAGGAGCGCATCACTTCCACCCGCACCGGCTCGATTACCTCGTTCCAGGCGGTGTACGTACCAGCGGATGACTTGACCGACCCGTCGCCCGCGACCACGTTTGCCCACCTCGATGCGACGCTGGTGCTGTCGCGCCAGGTGGCCGAGCTGGGGATTTATCCGGCGGTGGATCCGCTCGATTCGACTTCGCGGATTCTCGATCCGCAAGTCGTCGGCGAAGAGCATTACAACGTCGCCCGCGCGGTGCAAGGTACGCTGCAACGTTACAAGGAGTTGCGCGACATCATCGCGATTCTGGGCATGGACGAGTTGTCACCGGAAGACAAACTCTCGGTTACGCGCGCGCGTAAAATCCAGCGCTTTCTGTCGCAGCCCTTCTTCGTCGCCGAAGTCTTTACTGGCGCGCCGGGCAAATACGTCACGCTGAAAGAAACCATCGCGGGCTTCAAGGCGATTGTTGACGGCGAATACGACCACCTGCCCGAGCAGGCGTTCTACATGGTTGGCGGCATCGAAGAAGCTGTCGAAAAGGCGAAGACAATTCAGTGAGGCGTAAGGAGACGGGAGTGAGGGGTAAATCGCCACCACTCAACGCCTCGTACCTCACGCTTAACTCCCCACGAGATTTAACATGGCCATGACCCTACACGTCAACATCGTCAGCGCAGAAAAATCGCTCTACTCCGGCATCGCCGAAGTAGTGGTTGCGCCCGGCTCGCGCGGTGAACTGGGAATTTACCCCGGCCACACCCCGCTTTTGACCACGCTCAAAGCGGGTTCGGTGCGCATCAAGGTGCCCGACCAGGCCGAAGAAGAGTTGATCTACGTCTCCGGCGGCATTCTTGAAGTGCAGCCGCACGTGGTCACCATCCTGTCCGATACCGCTATTCGCGGTGCCGATCTGGACGAGGCTAAAGCGCTTGAAGCCAAGCGCGCCGCCGAGGAGGCGATGAAAGACAAAGCGGCCACCATGGATTACGCGCAAGCGCAGGCCGAACTGGCGCAAGCGATTGCGCAACTGGCCGCCATCAACAAATTGCGCAAACTCAGCTGATGAGGCGAGTCGTCTGCGTGCCAAGGCAACCTGCGGGTTGCCTTTTTTCATTACTGGCGTTCGGGCGCAGGATTTATACTTGGCGCGCGTTTTGCTCAGAGTCTGTACGAATGAAATCGAGTCGCCATGAATCCAAAACTTGAAATCCTGATCCTGGCAGCAGGTAAAGGCACCCGCATGTGTTCCGACTTACCCAAGGTGATGCACAAGCTGGCGGGCAAGCCCCTGCTGGGACACGTGGTGGATACCGCGCACGCGCTTGGCGCGGCGCAGACTTGCGTGGTGTATGGTTTTGGTGGCGAGGCGGTACCGCAGGCGATGGCTGACGACAAACTGACGTTTGTGCTTCAGGCTGAACAACATGGCACGGGTCACGCGGTCAAACAGGCGCTGCCCCGATTGGCGGACGCTGGCGTGACGCTGGTGCTGTACGGCGATGTGCCGTTGACGCATACCGCGACCTTGCAACCGCTAGTGGCGGCCGCGCAGGCGGGCAAACTGGGGCTGTTGACGGTGAACCTGGCGCAGCCGGACGGCTATGGTCGTATCGTGCGTGTTGACGGCAAGGTGGTGCGCATTGTCGAGCACAAGGATGCGACATCGGCTGATCGTGCGATTTCCGAAGTGAACACGGGCATTCTCGCGGTGGCGACGCGACACCTCAAACAATGGATTGCCGAACTGAAGAACGATAACGTACAAGGCGAGTATTACCTCACCGACATCATTGCGCTGGCCGTGCGCGATGGTGTGGCGGTCGAGACACATCAGCCAGCCGACGAGTGGGAAGTGCTGGGTGTAAACAGCAAGGCACAGCTGGCTGAGCTGGAGCGCATTTATCAGGGCGAGGTGGCGCAATCGTTGCTGGAAGCAGGCGTGACCTTGATGGATCCGGCGCGTCTGGACGTTCGTGGCACGCTGGAGTGTGGGCGTGATGTTCTGATTGACGTGAACTGCGTCTTTGAAGGCACAGTTAAGCTGGGCGATAACGTGCAAGTGGGCGCTAACTGTGTATTGCGGAATGTGACGGTGGCGACAGGGTCTCGTATTGATGCGTTTACGCTGATCGATCAGGCCGAAATTGGCGAGGAAGGCCGTCTTGGCCCCTTTACCCGGATTCGTCCCGGTACCCGCCTTGCGCGCGATGTGCATGTGGGTAACTTTGTCGAGATCAAAAACAGCCAGATTGATGACGGATCAAAGATCGGTCATCTGTCCTATATCGGCGATACGACGATGGGCAAGAACGTCAATATTGGTGCCGGTACGATCACCTGCAATTACGACGGCGCCAATAAGCACCGCACCGTCATCGAGGATGATGTTTTTGTCGGTTCAGACACGCAACTGGTTGCGCCCGTCACGGTCGGAAAAGGCGCAACACTTGGTGCCGGGACGACGCTGACCCGGGATGCGCCCGCTGACGAGCTCACGCTGTCCCGGCCCAAGCAACTCACTTTCAGTGGCTGGAAGCGGCCGGTTAAACAGAAAAAGGAAGGCTGATCCATGTGTGGCATTGTTGGCGCAGTTGCGCAGCGTAATGTTGTTCCCATCCTGCTTGAAGGGCTGCGTCGTCTGGAATACCGGGGCTACGATTCTGCGGGACTGGTTACCGTTAATGGTGGACTAAATCGGGTACGCAGCATCGGGCGGGTGGCTTCGCTCAGCGAGGCGTGTGCAGCGCAACAGGCGCACGGCCACTTAGGAATTGCGCACACGCGCTGGGCAACGCATGGCGCGCCGACCGAACTCAATGCCCATCCACACGTCAGCGGCGGGTTGGCGGTGGTGCATAACGGCATCATCGAAAACCATGAAGCCTTGCGCACCCGGCTCAAGGCACAGGGGTTTGCGTTCACGTCCGAGACCGACACTGAGGTCATTGTTCATCTCATCGAACTGCATTATCGGCAGAGCAAAGACCTGCTGGCGGCGACGCGCGCGGCCGTGGTCGAGCTGGATGGTGCGTATGCAATTGGTGTTGTCAGTGAGGACTCACCCAACCGTTTGATCTGCGCACGCAAGGGCAGCCCGCTGTTGATTGGGCTTGGTATAGAAGAAAATTTCATTGCCTCGGATGTCTCCGCATTGTTACCGGTTACCCAGCGCGTGATTTATCTGGAAGAAGGCGATGTCGCTGATATTGGCCTTCTGTCGATCCGGGTGTTTGATGCAACTGGGCTGGCCGTTGAGCGTAGCGTGCACGTGTCGGAGCAGTCGGCCGACATGGCTGAATTGGGTCCCTATCGCCATTTCATGCAGAAAGAGATTCACGAACAGCCCCGCGCATTGGCGGATACGCTCGCGGTTGCTGTTGCACAGAATAGTGTTCAACCCGAATGGTTTGGTTTTGATGCAGCGGAAGTCTTGAGCCAAGTCAAGGCCGTCACTTTCCTGGCGTGCGGTACCAGCTTCCATGCAGCGAAAGTGGCCACTTACTGGCTGGAAGAAATTGCGGGCATTCCGGCCAGGGCCGAGATCGCCAGCGAATACCGCTACCGCACATCGGTGCCCAATCCCGATGCGCTGATCGTAACCATTTCGCAGTCCGGCGAAACGGCCGATACGCTGGCCGCGTTAAATCACGCCAAAGCGTTGGGGCAAGATAAAACCCTGACGATTTGCAATGTGCCGGAGTCAGCGCTCACCCGTCATTCGCGCCTCAAATTTTTGACGCGCGCCGGGCCGGAAATCGGCGTCGCCTCGACCAAGGCCTTTACCACCCAGCTCGCCGGATTGTTCCTGTTGACGCTGGTGCTGGCCAAGCTGCGCGGGCGGCTTACGCCCGAGCAGGAAACCGCTCACCTTGCTGCGCTACGAGGCTTGCCGAAAAAAGTGCAGGAAGCACTGGCGCTGGAGCCGCAGGTCGAAGCCTGGTCGCAGCGTTTCGCCAACAAGCACCATGCCCTTTTCCTTGGTCGCGGCGTGCATTACCCGATTGCACTGGAAGGGGCGCTCAAACTCAAGGAGATCTCTTACATTCATGCCGAAGCCTATCCGGCTGGCGAACTTAAACATGGCCCGCTTGCGCTGGTGGACAAGGACATGCCGGTCGTGACCATTGCGCCAAACGACCAGCTGATCGAAAAGCTGAAATCCAACCTGCAGGAAGTCCGCGCCCGTGGCGGTGAGTTATATGTTTTTGCCGACGGTGACGTGCACATTGATGAATCTGAATTTGTTCACGTCATCAAACTACCGGGCGGGCATAACGGCGCGCTGTCGCCGATACTCCACACCATTACGCTGCAATTGCTGTCGTACCATGCCGCCCTGCAAAAGGGCACGGATGTGGACAAACCGAGGAATCTTGCGAAAAGCGTAACGGTTGAATAACCGACCCTACTGCTCAATGCCGCTTGTGGTCTTCCTTCAGCGCCAGGGTGGCGACCTGGACGCGGTTTTTCAGGCCTAGCTTTTCCATAATGTTGCGCAGGTGATTGCGTACGGTGTTCTCTGACAAGGTGAGCTCGTATGCAATTTTCTTGTTGGCAAAGCCTTGTTTGACGTAACTCACAATTTCCAGCTCGCGCTTGGTGAGCGTGGCCAAGGCGCTCCCATGCAGATCGCCACAGGCAATTTTTTGCATGACGCTGAGCGGAAAACTGCTTTGCCCATCGCATACGTTGCGGATGGCGGCCAGCACTTGCTCCGGGTCGCTGGATTTGACGACGTAGCCATCAACACGGGCCGCGATGGCCTCGAAAATTTCTTCGTCGCTGTCGGCAATGGTAAGCATGATGACTTTGATTCCGGCATCGCGGATTTCGGAGACGAGATCGAGGCCGTCTGCGTCGGGCAAGGATCGATCCAGCAGCGCGGCATCGGCTTTGTTGCCCGCAGCGAGCCAGGTGCGCAGCTCTTGCGCGTTGGCAAACTGCGCGCTCAGGTGCATGTCTTCCGCCTGGCTGATATAGCCCGCCGCGCCCATGCGTAGCAAGGGGTGATCGTCGATCAGAATGATTTCGAGAGGGGCTGCCATGATGCTCCGTTCAGTCGGTTTTGATTATGTGGGCAGGCGACGCGGTTTGCGCGGTGCGTTTTCGAATACTGCATCATAGACCGGAATCGGCAGCCATTTCAGCAGTCGCGCCACCCAGGCCATTTGCCACGGGATGACGGTGTAAGCGCGGCGCTGCGTGATGCAGCGCGCCACTTTTGCTGCCGCGACGTTTGCGGTCATTTTGAAGGGCATGGCGTAAGGGTTAACCCGGGTCATGGGGGTGTCGATGTAGCCAGGCGCGACGGTAACGACGGCGATGCCGCTCGAGCGCAGCTCAACCCGCAGGCTTTCGAGGTAAACGCTGGCGGCGGCTTTTGATGCGGAATAGGCGCTGCCGCCCGGCAAGCCGCGCACTCCGGCCACGCTGGAAATACCGCACAGTACGCCGCCGTTTTTTGCTTTCATGGCTTTGATGAACGGCTGAAAGGTATGGACCAGCCCGAGCACATTTGCATCCATCACGGCGCGAAATACGGCGGCATCGTCGGCTTCTTCGGTGAGGGTGCCGACGCTGATGCCGGCCGCTGCAATGACAATATCGGGGATGCCGATGTCGTCCATATATGCTTGCGCGGCGGCTTGCATCGCGACCGGGTCGCGCACGTCGGCCTGGTAGCACTGCGCGTGAAGATTGTGTGCGGTGACTTGCAGTGCATCCAGGCGGCGACCGAGCAGGCCGAGTTGCGCACCTGCCTGGCCATAATGAAGCGCGAGGGCTGCGCCCAGACCCGAGCTTGCGCCAGTGATAAATACCCGCAAGGGCTTGGCCAAAACGTAAACCCGGCTAACTCAAAGCAGGCTTATTTCTTTTTGCCAGCCTTGGCAGACTTGCCGACAGGGCGCGCTTTGCGTGCTTTGGCGACGAGTTGGTCGAGCACTTCAAACAGGCGCGGCTCGGAGCCGGTTATGGTCTCGGACGTGACATAGCGGCCATCCACAACAAAAGACGGCACGCCTTTCAGGTCGTAAACGCGGGCGAGCATTGCACCTTGCGTCGCTTTTGACTGGGTGGAAAATGATTGGTAAGCGGCCTGGAATTTAGCGCGATCCACGCCTTGTTTGGCAATCCAGTCCATCAGCACGGCCTCGTTGTTGAGGTCGAGATTGTCGCGGTGATACGCGTCAAACACTTTGTCGTGCAGCTTGTCTGCGCCAACATCCTGCAAGGCATAAAATATTTTTGCGCCGGGCAGCCAGGAGTCGTTAAACACGGCGGGCATGCGCTTGATCTGGACATCTTTGGGCAGTTTTGCAAGCCAGGTATTGAGCGCGGGTTCGAGCTTGTAGCAATGCGGGCAGCGATACCAGAAAAATTCCATGACCTCGATTTTCTTGCCGGTGGTGACGGCCTGCGGCACTTTCTGGGTGAGATATTCAAGGTCTTCGACCGGCGGTGCGACAGCGGCGTGGGCGGCAACAGACAGGGCGGCGGCGGCAAATAGCGCTAGAACTCGATTCAGCATTTAATGGGTCTCCTGGGGTTGAGGCGATTCTTTGACAAGGTCGGTTGCGATATTGTTCTGCACTAGCAGCGCGCGGGTGGTGTTCACTACGTCCATCGCGGCCAGGGGGCCGATGCGAACCCGATGGAACACGCCTTTATCGGCGATCTCGCTGGTTTGAATTTGAGCTTCCACGCCCAGCAGCGCCAGGCGTGCCTTGAGGTTGTCGGCATCGGCTGCATTCTGAAATGCGCCCGCCTGCAAGTAGTAGCGGGGTTGATTGGGTGCGGCGTCTTTTTGCCTGGGCGTGGTGGCAGGCGTGTCGCCCGGTAATACTTTGTAAAAATCAAAACTGGGTGCAGTTTCTGGCGAGGCGGGACGGGCGGGCTTGGTGCTTGTGGGTGGCGCAACCGGTTCGGCGGACTTGAACGGATTATTGCCTTTTACCCACAGTGCGACCCCGACTGCAAGCGCCAGACCCGCCACCAAGCCGATCAGCAGGCCGCTGAAAATGGGATGGCCGTGACGGCGGTTGGGCTGACTTTTGGAGGGTTTTGCCATAAGTCTACATTTTCTCCGGGGCAGACACGCCAAGCAAGCTTAAACCGTTAACAAGGGTTTGCTGAACGGCGGCAGCCAGCGCCAGCCGCGCCAGTTTCAGTGCGGCATTTTCCACCAGAAATTTCTCGGCGTTGTACCAGGAATGAAAGTCGCCCGCCAAGTCTTTCAGATAATACGCGATCAGGTGCGGCGACAGCTCGCGAGCGGCTTGCGCCACGGTGTCCGGGTAATCCGCCAGACGCTTCATTACCGTGACTTCATGCGGGCTGATGAGCGGACTCAAGTCGGCCTCGGCCAACCGGGCTTTATCGCCTGCCCATTCATTGAACACGCTGCATAGCCGTGCATGCGCATACTGAACGTAGTACACCGGGTTATCGTTATTTTTTGCCAGCGCCAGATCAATATCAAATACGTATTCGGTATCGGCCTTGCGGCTGATCAGAAAAAAGCGCACGGCGTCTTTGCTGGTCCATTCGATCAAGTCGCGCAGCGTCACATAACTGCCAGCACGTTTGGAAATTTTGACTTCTTCGCCGCCGCGCATTACGCGGATCATCGTGTGCAGCAGATAATCCGGATAGCCTGGCGGTATGCCTGCGCCGACGGCTTGTAGCCCCGCTCTGACACGTGCAATCGTGCCGTGATGATCGGTGCCCTGAATGTTGATTGCACGGGTGTAGCCGCGCTCCCATTTGGCCAGATGGTAGGCCACGTCCGGCACAAAATACGTATAGCTGCCGTCGGTTTTTCGCATCACCCGGTCTTTGTCGTCGCCGTATTCGGTGGTTTTCAGCCACAGCGCGCCGTCGTGCTCGAACGTTTTGCCCGCCGCCTGCAAGCGGCTGACTGTGGCCGCCACGCGACCACTGCTGTACAAGCTGGATTCGAGATAGTAGTTGTCGAAGCGCACTTGAAATGCCCGCAAATCCTGATCCTGTTCGTGCCGCAAATACGCCACCGCAAACTGGCGTATGGAATCCAGATCGTTCACGTCGCCCGACGCGGTGTATTCGCGGTCGTCGGACTTGACCGTTTTTTTGGCTAGAAAATCAGCGGCAATCTCTGCGATGTAATCGCCGTTGTACGCAGCCTCAGGCCAGTCTGCATCGCCGGGTTTCAGGCTGCGTAAACGGCACTGCGTACTGTTCGCCAGGGTCTGGATTTGCACCCCGGCATCGTTGTAATAAAACTCGCGGTACACCTGCCAGCCCTGCGTGGCATACAGATTGCAAATCGCGTCGCCCAGCGCGGCCTGGCGACCATGTCCCACGTGCAAAGGCCCGGTCGGATTCGCCGAAACAAATTCCACCAGCACTTTGTTGCCTGCGCCGGAGGCATTGCAGCCGAACATCGTTCCTGCCGCTCGCACCTGCGCCACAATCCCGTTCCAGGCAGCGGGTTCAAGATAAAAATTGATGAATCCCGCGCCTGCGATTTCAGTTTTAGCGATTAGTTTTGAGGCAGGCAGCGCATCCAGAATCGCCCGCGCCAGTTCGCGCGGGTTGCGGCGAAAGGGCTTGGCAAGTTGCATCGCCGCATTGCTGGACAGATCGCCGTGCGCCGCACTTTTAGGGCGTTCGAGGTCGAGATTGACCGTGGCACCGGGTGCAACCTGGGCAACGGCTTGCGCGAGTAAAGCAGCGATCTGGTCTTTGAGAGGAGCGGTGTTTGACATGGTGGATGCGGCGAATCGAGCGCCGATTATAAGCGCGCTAAACGGGGCTTCAAAATTCCAGTGGGTCAATATCGAGCGACCAGCGTGCTACGCGCGGTTTTATCGTGGCAAGTTGCGACCGCCACTGTGATAAAAATTGCTGTAATGCCAGGCGCGAAGTGGATTGAATCAGAAGCTGGGCGCGCTCAAGACCAGCGACCCGTGCCATGGGCGCGGGGGTGGGGTCGAAGACGATGACGTTTTCATTTGCGGGCGCACATTGCACGGCGCTTCTCAGGAAGGCCATCGCGGCGTTCATCTGTGGCGCCTCAGCACGCAACAGCGCTTGCCGGGTGGTGGGTGGCAGATCGAGTTTTTTGCGCTCGGCTAGTAGGTCGTGGGCAAACGCGGCGTAATCATGGCGCAGCAGATGGCGGAATAAAGGATGATCGGGGAAGGCGGTTTGCACCAGCACGCGCCCCGGTTTGTCGGCGCGCCCCGCGCGCCCCGCCACTTGCATCAACTGCGCAAACAGGCGCTCGGTGGCGCGAAAGTCCGGGCTGTAGAGCGCGCCGTCGCAGTCCAGAATCACCGCCAGCGTCATGTTGGGGAAGTCGTGGCCTTTGGCCAGCATTTGTGTGCCGAGCAAAATGTCGGTGTGGCCGCCGCGCACGCTGTCGCCGAGTTCTGCCCAGGCGCGCGGATGCATGGTGTCGCGGTCGATGCGGCGGATGCGGGCGTTGGGCAGCGTGGCGGTGAGGGTTTCTTCCAGCCGCTGGGTACCGTGGCCGAGCGCTTTCAGGTCGGGGTTGCCGCAACTGGGGCAGGCAGCGGGGATGCGAGTTTCGTGGCCGCAGTGGTGGCATTTCAGGCGACTCCCGCGCAGATGTAACACCAGCCTTGCCGAGCAGCGCGGGCAGGGCGAGACCCAGGCGCAACCGGAACAATACAGCGCGGGTGAATAGCCGCGCCGGTTGAGAAAAACCAGGCTTTGTTCGCCGCGCGCCAGGTTCTCGGCCAGGGCGAGTTGCACCGGGCGGGTCAGGCCGTTTTCGACCGGAACATGGCGCAGATCGATCAAGCCAATCTCGGGCAGGCGCGCACTGGCGACGGCGCGCGCACGCATTTCCAGCAGGCGGTAGCGACCCTGCACGGCGTGGGAATAGCTTTCCAGCGACGGCGTGGCCGACCCCAGCACAATCGGAATGTCCAGTTGTTTGGCACGCGTGACGGCCACGTCGCGTGCGGAATAACGCAAGCCTTCCTGCTGTTTAAACGAGGTGTCGTGTTCTTCATCCACCACGATCAGCCCCAGGCGTGGCAGCGGCGCAAATACCGCGAGCCGGGTGCCGAGCAGCAGATCGCACTCGGTGGCGGCGAGCCAGTTGTCGGCACGCGCGTTGTCGGCGAGGCCGCTATGCAACAAGGCGATACGACTATCGGGAAAGCGCGCGCGGAAGATGTTTTCCAGCTGCGGGGTAAGTGCGATTTCGGGTATGAGAACGAGCGTCTGGCGGCCACGTGTGTGCATGGCTTCGATCAGTTGCAGATAGACCTCGGTTTTGCCGCTGCCGGTGGCACCGTGCAGCAGATGCACACCGTATTGGTCGAGGGCGGGGAGCAGCGCATCGAGCACGGCGCGCTGCTCCCCGGTTGCCTGCGGCATCACTACTGTATGTGGTAAAGCATCCGAGCGGCGCGGCGGGTGCGGCTGCCAGTGCGCCCAGCCGACTTCGATCAGCGCGGCTGCGTGGCGGCCTTGATTGTGTTCGCGAATCGCGTCGCGATGGAGGCAGGTTTGCGCGCGTAGTGTGGTGAGGAGTTTGCGTTGCGCGTGCGCGCGTGCGGACGGCTCGGCGGCATGACCTGCATCACTCAGACACAACCAGGGCGCTGCCGCAGAAAAGAGTTTGGCATCTCGCAGGCGTGGGGGCAAGGCGGCGAGCAGGATCGGACCCAGCGGGTAGTGATAGTAGCTGGAACAGAATTGCGCGAGTTTGATGATGGCGGCAGGCAGCGCAGGGCGGTCGTCGAGGGTGTGGAGGATGTCGCGCAGTTTGTCTGGCGCGACCTGGGTGGCTGTTGATTCCCCCAGCACCACGCCCACCAGACGTGTGCGCCCAAAAGGGATTTCGACCAGCGTGCCCGGCGCGGGGAGATGAAAATTTGGCGGCAGCCGGTAATCAAATAACCGATCCACGGGTGTGTCGAGCGCAACTTGAACGATGCGGGTCATGACGGGAAGGCTCGGTTAAGTGGCTTGATTATCAGCGTGGCATTGCTCGGCGATTTTTCAGTTCAGGCAAGTCATTAAGCCTTTTTCCTGTTTGGTGAATCCGGATTATTCGCTAAGCCAGTGCAGTTAAAGGATATTTTAATTTTGTCCACGGAGCCTGTGGATAAAGTTGTGGGCTGAACGAGCTGGCTGCCGTGCATCGCCCGTTCTGCCTGGAGTCTGGCTTTTGGTCAAAAAACAAGCCCAGCACTTAACTTATATAAATCATAAAGTTATATTTTTGTGATCGCTGTCAATCGATTTCTGTAAAAAAGTTCCTGACGCACCCAAACTGTGCATAAGTTACATTGCATATAGCGTTTTGGATTCAGTGGCAAGCCTTTTCAGGCGGAGTTGAAAATAATTTGAGCCGGATAAATTGCGCCTCCTCGTTGCCATTCTGGTTTGTTTGGAACGAGGGGCGCGGCTCATGCAAGCATCAATTATTTTGCTGAATACCGGCGACGACCCAGCCGCTTTGACCGTTGGCGGGTTTGCTTAAATGCCAGATTTCATCAAATGGTGTGGTGCCGGTCACTGCGTCTTCGCGGATCAAACCGTAAAAATGCACGCTGGCAATGAGCTGGCCGTTTTCTTCGGCGCACTCGATCACTTCTGCGTCCAGGTTCACCACATCGGTTTCTTGCGTGGCTATGCCGCGCTCGGATAGTTGCAGGCGAATTTCGGCAAACAGTTCGGGCGTGGTAAAGGCGCGGATATCGTCGATGTTACCGGCATCATTTGCTGCTTGCATCCGGATGAAATTGAGCTTGGCTTCGCGCGCAAAGGCCTGGGCATCAAAGCCGGGGGGGAAGGCGTTGGCCAGCGGCGCGGGCGCTGCGGAGCCTGATGCCGGGTGCCCTTCAAAACGGGCTGGGGCATTGAAGGGTGTTGGATTCATCGAAGCCGTGTTGCCACCTGCGTATTGCATCCCGGGCGCGACTTTGGGGCGCGTGAGGTAGCGGAACAGCATGACTGCAGCCATGACCGCCAGGGCGATCATCAGCATATTGGCAAACTGCTCGCCCATACCAAAGTGGGACATCAGCGCTGCCAGCCCAAGTCCTGCGGCAAGACCCGCCAGCGGACCCATCCACGAGCGTTTTTGCGGGGAGGCCGACGGTGTGGTGCCTTGTTGTTGGGGGGTGGCCTCACGCCTGGCTGGGGCGCTGCGCTGCATGCCAAACGATTTGCCGCCTCCCATGCGGCGCGCCTCGGCATCAAACGATGCCAGACTAAAACTGAGCCCGATGAACAGGGCAAAAAGACTGACAATAATTCGTTTCATTTCAGTGATCCTTAAAAAATGTGCGGGGTGGTTATAGCGGGCGCCGGCTTTGGGAATGCACGGCATCAACCAGCACCGTGACATGATCCGGGTTAGTGAATTGCGAAATTCCGTGGCCAAGGTTGAATACGTGGCCGCTGCCTGTGCCATAACTTTCGAGCACGCGTCCTACTTCGGTTCGAATGCTGTCCGGGGTGCCAAATAATGCAAACGGGTCGAGATTGCCTTGCAGCGCGACCTTGTCGCCGATGCGCCGACGGGCTTCGCCGATGTCGGTACTCCAGTCCAGCCCCACCGCGTCTGCACCAATATTGGCGATGGCTTCCAGCCAGTTGCCGCCGCCTTTGGTGAAAACCACGCACGGCACCCGCCGGCCTTCGCGCTCTTTGATCAGGCCTTCTACGATCGTTTGCATGTAGGACAAAGAAAATTCCTTGTACGCATGAGGCGTGAGGCTGCCGCCCCAGGTGTCAAAAATCATCACCGCCTGCGCGCCAGCTTCAATCTGCGCATTCAGATAATCGGTGACGGCCCGGGTGTTCACTTCCAGAATGCGATGCAGCAAGTCGGGGCGCGCATACAGCATGGTTTTGATGTGGCGGAAATCGTCCGAGCCGCCGCCTTCGACCATGTAGCACGCCAGGGTATACGGGCTGCCAGAAAAACCGATCAGCGGCACCGAGCCATCCAGCGCGCGACGGATCGAGCGTACCGCATCCATCACATAGCCGAGTTTGTCGGTGGGGTCGGGTGCGCTCAGGTCGCGGATTTCCCATTCGTCGCGCAGCGGGCGCTCAAAGCGTGGGCCTTCACCCTGAGAAAAATACAGCCCCAGCCCCATCGCATCAGGGACAGTGAGAATGTCGGAGAACAGAATGGCGGCATCAAGCGGGTAGCGCGCCAGCGGTTGCAGCGTCACCTCGGTCGCCAGATCTGGGGTTTTGCACAGGGTCAGAAAGTCTCCGGCGCGCGCACGGGTGGCGTTGTATTCCGGCAGGTAGCGCCCGGCCTGGCGCATCAGCCATAGCGGCGTGTATTCGGTTGGCTGGCGCAACAAGGCGCGCAGGAAGGTGTCGTTTTTTAGTGCGGACATTAAGGGGCACCAGGGCGAGTGTGAAAGAAAGCGCGATTTTACCTGAACGCCCTGCTCCCGTTTTGACTTGTCTGGTTTGAATGATTTGATTGCGTTGTTGTGCCACACTTGTCGCGATGTATTCACCGATTATCTGGAAGAACGAAACATGCCCGCGCGCGCCGCACCCGTGATGATTGACCGCATCTGGCGCTGGATGGCGTGGTTCGGCATCATTGTCACGTTGGTGCTGTCCTTGATGCCGCCCGTGCTGGACGACCATGTTGGCCATACCGACAAGATTGTGCATTTGGCCGGGTATACACTTTTGATGTTCTGGTGGGCGCAGCTTGTCACCAGTCGGCGCTGGAAGCTTGCCTTGGCCGTAGTGGTTTTCGGTATCGTCATCGAGCTGCTGCAAGGCTTCACGCCTGCCCGCCAGCCTGACATCCTGGACGCGTTAGCGAACACCTGCGGCGTTCTGCTCGGTTGGCTCATTGCCCGTGCGCTGCCCAATCTTCCCTCATGCCTCGCTTCACGCCCGTCGCATCAAAAGCTATAATTTGCCTCATTGGGGGGGTAGCTCAGCTGGGAGAGCGCCGCGTTCGCAATGCGGAGGTCGTGAGTTCGATCCTCATCCTCTCCACCAGTATTCAATGCGGACTGTTTTGTGTGCTAGGCAACGTATCCATCACACGACTACGTTCGGTAACTTTTATCTTGAGGCAATTCGGCTTGATGAATTCAGTAGGTAATTTCAGTATTCCCTGATACAGTTCGCCCCGTTGTGCAACCAGTAGTTGGGCAGGCAGGTTTTTGCGCCGTGCCCCGGGACTGTTCTCACAGCCCCATCGTCCTCGACCCCGTGCCGCTTTGCTGGCAAGTCTTCAAGTGGTTGGCGCCGATGTGATCGACGCGACCCGTAGGTGTCTCATGCTGAGATGCCGTTTCAATCCCGGTTCGTATATTCAGGCCTAAGCCGACGCATAGATGCGTTCCGGTGGGTCATATTGCGCATTCTTGTGCCTTCTGGGCAGGTGCGCACCAAAGAGGTATTGTCATGAGCTTTTCCGAACTGGGGCTAGATCCCCTCATTCTTAAATCCGTATTGGCTGCAGGCTACGAGACGGCCACGCCGGTGCAGGCGCAGTCGATTCCCGCTGCGTTGACCGGGGCTGACTTGCTGGTGTCGTCCAACACCGGCAGCGGCAAAACCGCTGCATTTTTGTTGCCGTCGCTGCAACGTCTGTTAAAAGAATCCACCGGGCGCGGCATGGGGCCGCGCGTGCTGGTGTTAACGCCGACGCGTGAACTGGCGTTGCAAGTGGAAAAAGCCGCGATGACTTACGGCAATGAACTGCGCCGTTTCCGCACCGCGTGTCTGGTCGGTGGCTCGCCCTACGGCCTGCAACTCAAGCGTTTGAGCCAGCCGGTGGATGTAGTGGTAGCGACGCCGGGCCGTCTGATCGACCACCTGGAACGCGGCAAGATCGATTTTTCGCGCCTTGAAGTGCTGGTGCTGGACGAAGCCGACCGCATGCTGGACATGGGCTTTGTCGATGACATCCAGTCGATTGCGCGGCGTTGCCCGGCTGAGCGTCAAACCCTGTTGTTCTCGGCCACGCTTGATGGTGTGGTCGGCAATCTGGCACGCGAACTAACTAAAAACGCGCAGCGGATTGAAATCGCGGCCGTTGCCAAACAGGATTCCAAGATCGAACAGCGCATTTTGTTTGCCGATAATATGGATCACAAAACCCGTCTGCTCGACGCGCTGTTGCGTGATGTGGATATGACGCAGGCGATTGTGTTTGCTTCAACCAAGCGCAGCACCGAAGAGATTTCGGACATGTTGTCGGAAAGCGGCTTCGCCTCCGACGCGTTGCACGGCGACATGCAGCAGGGGCAGCGTAACCGCGCCCTGCAACGCTTGCGCGAAGGCCGTACCAAGGTGCTGGTCGCGACCGATGTCGCTGCGCGCGGCATCGATGTGGCCGGGATCAGCCATGTCATCAACTTTGATCTGCCGCGTCAGGCAGAAGATTATGTCCACCGCATTGGCCGTACCGGTCGTGCTGGCCGTACCGGGATTGCAGTGAGCTTTGCCGGAATGCGCGAAGTGGGTTTGGTGCGCAATATCGAGCGCTATACCGGCAACAGCATCGAAGTGCATACCCTGCCTGGCCTTGAGCCGACGCAACGTCCCAGCTCCAGCCGTGCGCCGAGCACCGGCCGCCCGCGCAGCAATAGCAGCCCGCGCGGCAGCTATGGTGACAAGCCTGGTTATGGCGATAAACGCAGCTTTGGTTCGCGTGACGATAATCGCGGCAACCGTGCTTACGGCGATAAACCAGGCTATGGCGACAAACCGGGTTTTGCGAGTCGCGGTAACAGCGATCGCGCACCGCGTGCCGAAGGTGCGCGCCCGGCGGGTGATCGTCCGTTCCGCACTGACGCTCCGCGCACACCGTATGGCGACCGTCCCCCGCGCAGCGATGCCCCGCGTTCGTCTTTCGGTGACCGCCCGCCGCGTGGTGATGCCCCGCGCGCGTCATATGGCGACCGCCCACGTAGCGGTGCCCCGCGTACCGCTTATGGTGACCGCCCGCCGCGTAGCGAAGGCTACCAAGGCGCTTCGGATCGTGCCCCGCGTCCTGATGTCGATGGCAATCGCATCGGCTACGGTGAAAAACCGCAAGGCGAGAAACGTAGCTATAACGCCAATGGTAACCGCAGCGAAGGCAATCGTGGCGCAGGCCCTGCCCGCAGCTATGGTGACCGTCCGCAGCGCGCACCCGCCGGTGTGCGGAGCCGCTTCAAGGACTGATCTTCAGTTGAAGTTTGCCTGACGCATTAACGTCAGGCCGGGAAAAGGGTGTTTCACGTGAAACACCCTTTTTTTATTTGCGCTCAGGCTGGGCTATGCCAAACTTCGGGAAAATGCCCAGCTCCAAATCAAACCCACTCATACGTCAAGTACCGTTGGCTCAAACACAGCGGTGGCGCTGGGTGACAGAACGAGGCTTGCGGGTAGAGACGGGTGCGTTCACGCTGGCACGTTACCGTGCGGTGTTGGCCGCAGGCCTGAATGAGGTGGAATCGGCGATCCCGGCAGACGGCAGCCTGTTGATCGTGTTGTATCCGAGGGCGGCTCCCTCGGATGCCCTGTACGCCTTGTTAAGCGAAGACGCATCCCTTTCGCCCATTGTGCCGGGTAGATTGCATCTGCTGCCGGTCGAGTATGGCGGTGCAGTGGGGCAGGATTTAGCCCGGCTTGCCGATGTGGCAGGCTTGAGCGTGGAGGCGGCGATTGCGCTGCATTGTTCGGTTGAATATCGCGTCATGTTTATCGGTTTTCAGCCCGGATTTGCGTATTTGCATGGCACGCCAGCAGTTTTGCAGCTACCTCGACTGGCTCGCCCCCGCACGCACGTTGCGGTGGGCAGTCTGGCTATTGGCGGCGCGTATACGGGGATTTACCCGGCAATAGGGCCAGGCGGCTGGAATGTAATTGGCCGGGTCAGGGCGAATTTGTTTGATCCGCAGCGCGATACCCCGGCGCTGTTGATGCCGGATGACCGGGTGCGGTTTGTGCGGGAATGAGGGTGTGGGAATGAGTGCGGACGGTGTGATTGACGTGCTGCAAGCCGGTCGCTGTGATCTGGTGATGGACGGTGGTCGCTATGGTTTTACGCATCTGGGTGTGCCGGTTGGCGGCGCAGCGGATGCGCAGGCATTGCGACGGGCAAACCGGCTGGTTGGCAATGCGGACACGGCAGCAGGGCTGGAGATTGTGCTGAATGGACCGGTGCTATCGTTTCCGCAAGGTGGCTGGATTGCCTTGACGGGTGCGCGCTTTGGCCTGTCGCGCAGTAGCGGCGATGGGGTGGAATGGGACAAGGCACTATTGATGGCGCGTAATGAGCAACTGATCGTGGGCGCGGCGCGTTCCGGCTGCCGCTGCTGGCTGGCTGTGCGGGGCGGGCTGGTCGTGCCCGATGTCATGGCAAGTCGTAGCACCTTTCTCCCGGCCAGTTTTGGCGGAATGCAGGGGCGGCCATTGCGTGCGGGAGATCGATTGACCGTGGGCGCGCAATCAGGTGCCCCAATGTTGTGTGCCCAGCCTCCTGTGCGAGATGAGTCGTTGCCGTTTCGTGTTATTCCTGGCCCCCAGGCAGCGGATTTTACCGATACGGGTTTGGCGGCTTTTTTCTCTGTGCCTTATCGGGTGGATGCCGCCTCAGACCGGCGCGGAGTGCGTTTGTCGGGCGCGCCCGTGGCTGCTATGGCACGCGGCAGCCTGCCTTCGCAGGCGGTATTGCCCGGTGCAATCCAGATACCGCCTGATGGCCAGCCCATTATTCTGGGCTGGGATGGCCCTGTTTCCGGGGGCTATCCGGTCATCGCGGGACTGATTTCAGCCGATCTGCCGCGCCTAGCGCAATTGAAGCCCGGCGACACGGTGCGCTTTGCGACTGTCACGCTTGATGTTGCGCGTGGCTTGGCGCGGGAGGCGATGGATGGATATTAATGCCGACATCGGTGAGGGCTGCTTTGACGCAGGCTTGATGCCCTATCTGACGCGCGCGTCGATTGCCTGTGGCGGCCATGCTGGAGATGCGGCCAGCATGGAGGCGGCATTACGGCTGGCGGCGGAATACGGCGTGGCCGTGGGTGCCCATCCCAGCTACCCCGACCGTGCGGGTTTTGGTCGCCGCGCCCTGGCCGCCACACCCGGCGAGATACGGAAATGGGTGACGCAGCAGACTGAAACACTGACGGAGGTGGCGGCGCGTTTGGGTTGTCGGCTTGTCCATGTCAAGCCGCACGGTGCGCTGTATAACGTGGCGGCACGGGATGATGAGGTGGCGGCGGCCATTGCCCAGGCGGTGCGTGCGGTGGATACAAGCCTGATTCTGTTGGGTTTATCCGGCTCGTGCCTGATCGAAGCCGGGCGGGCGGCGGGTCTGGCTGTGATGAACGAAGTCTTTGCTGATCGCCGCTATCAGGCGGATGGCCAGCTGGTTTCACGTGAAACAAAGGGTGCGCTGATTGCTGATCCGGCAGAGGCCGCCGCGCAGGCTCGCGCGCTGGCGCAAGGCTGCGCTATTCGGGTGCTGGACGGCAGCGAGCTGCGCCTGGTCGCCGACACCCTTTGTCTGCACAGCGATACGCCGGGCGCAATCGAGATCGCACGAACGGTCTTTATGGCCGTGAATAGAGGATAATCCCGCCCCTGACCTTTTATCCGCCGATGCCATGCCACTCCTGACCTTTGACCGACTCGAACTTGCCTATGGCCATTGGCCGCTGCTGGACGGCGCTTCGCTGGTGATTGAGGCGGGCGAGCGCATCGGCTTGATTGGCCGCAACGGCACCGGCAAATCCAGTCTGCTTAAAATCGTTGCCGGGATGAACTCGCCGGATACGGGTGACGTGTGGCGCAAGCCCGCACTGAAAATGGCGTATGTGCCGCAGGAGCCGCAATTTCAGCCCGGTCATACGGTGTTTGAAGCGGTGGCCGAAGGCGTGGGCGAGGCGCAACGCCTGCTTGCCGACTATCACGCCGCAGCGCACCGGGTGGCCGAGGGCGACATGGGCGCGTTTGACGACCTGGAGCGGTTGTCGCATGAACTGGAGATCCACGATGCCTGGCGGCTCAACAGCCGGGTCGAAGAAACCATGCAGCGCCTGGGTCTGGATGCGGATCGCACCGTTGACACCCTGTCGGGCGGGCTTAAAAAGCGCGTCGCGCTGGCGCGGGCACTGGTGACCGATCCGGAATTGCTCTTGCTCGACGAACCTACCAACCACCTCGATTTTGCTGCGATTGACTGGCTGGAAAGTTTGCTGAACGATTTCAAGGGCGCGCTGCTGTTCATCACTCACGACCGGCGCTTTCTGGACAATGTCGCCAACCGCATTATCGAGCTTGATCGCGGCCAGTTACGCGAATATCAAGGCAATTTCACTGCATATCAAGCCAAGAAAGCTGAGCAACTGGAAATCGAAGTGGTGCATAACGCCAAGTTCGACAAATTCTGGAAGCAGGAAGAAGTCTGGATCCGCAAAGGCGTGAAAGCCCGGCGCTGCCGCGACGAGGGTCGGGTGCGTCGGCTTGAAGCCCTGCGCTTGACTCGTGAGGCGCGCATCGGCCGCACCGGGCAGGTGGGATTTCAGATCGACTCGGGCGAGCGTTCCGGCAAGATCGTGGCTGAAATGGAAAACATCAGCTACGGTTTTGGCGAGCGCACACTTTCCGCAGGGGATACCGTCCCCGGCGCTGGTCGCGCCGGGGACATAATAAGTAACTTTACCGGCACCCTGCTGCGCGGCGACAAGCTGGGGCTGCTCGGTCCCAACGGCGCAGGCAAAACCACGCTGATTCGCCTGATCCTCGGCGAGCTGCAACCGCAGTCCGGCACGATCAAACAGGGCACCAAGCTCGAAGTGGCTTATTTTGACCAGTTTCGTAACCAGTTAAACGACGATGCCACCCTGATCGACACCATTGCGCCCGGCTCCGACTTCGTCGAAATCGGCGGGCAGCGCAAACACGTCATCAGCTATCTGGAAGACTTTTTGTTCCCCGCCGAGCGTTCGCGCGCCAAAGTGAGCGCTTTGTCGGGCGGCGAGCGCAATCGCTTGTTGCTCGCTCGTCTGTTTGCCCGCCCAGCCAACTTGTTGGTGCTGGACGAACCGACCAACGATCTCGATATCGATACCCTTGAGTTGCTGGAGGAATTGTTGCAGGAGTACAGCGGCACCGTGCTGATTGTCTCGCACGACCGGACTTTCCTCGACAACGTGGTGACGCAGTCGGTGGTATTCGAGGGCGACGGCAAGCTGACCGAAATCGTCGGGGGTTACGCCGACTGGCTGGCCTGGAAGGCGCAGCAGGCAAAGGCTCCCGTCGCGCGTGCGTCCACGCCGAAATCAACAGCGGCCAGGCCAGATGCCAAAGCCAAGCTCAGTTACAAGGAAGCGCGCGAACTGGAAAACCTGCCCGCGCAGATTGCCGCGCTTGAAGCCGAACAGGTAGGGATTGACGCGCGCCTGGCCGACCCGTCGCTGTATCAACATGCTCCCAAGGATGCCGCAAACTTGAGCGCGCGCTCCACCGCGATAGACGACGAACTGCTGGATTTGCTGGCGCGCTGGGAGGCGCTGGAAGCGCGGCAGGCATAGGCTTCATGTGTATCTGGGCGCTTGCTTTTGTCGTTTCACGTGAAACATCGCAGCGCAGAAGGTAGAATGGCTTCCATGAAATTCCCCGAAAAATTCGATGTCATCGTTGTCGGTGGCGGTCACGCAGGCACCGAAGCCGCGCTGGCAGCGGCGCGCATGGGCGTTAAAACGCTGTTACTCACACATAACATCGAAACCCTGGGCGCGATGTCGTGCAATCCGTCCATCGGCGGCATCGGCAAAGGACATCTGGTCAAGGAGGTCGATGCGCTGGGCGGGGCGATGGCGATTGCCACAGATGAGGCGGGTATCCAGTTTCGCACGCTCAACGCGTCTAAAGGCCCAGCAGTACGCGCCACACGGGCACAGGCGGATCGGGTTTTGTACAAAGCGGCGATCCGGCGGCGGCTGGAGAACCAGCCAAATCTGACTTTGTTTCAGCAAGCGGTGGACGACCTGGTGCTGGAAGGCGAACGGGTCGTCGGGGTAAAAACCCAGCTCGGCATCGTGTTTGAAGCGCGTGCCGTGGTGCTGACCACCGGGACGTTTCTGGCTGGGCTGATTCATGTCGGGCTGGAAAACTATCAGGCCGGACGCATGGGCGACCCGCCTGCGGTCTCGCTGGCCGCGCGGCTACGCGAGCTGAGCCTGCCGGTTGGGAGGCTCAAAACCGGCACGCCGCCGCGCATCGATGGCTGCACGATTGATTACAGCAAAACCCAGATTCAGCCGGGCGACACGCCCGAGCCGGTGTTTTCTTTTATGGGCGATGCCGCGCTGCACCCCGAACAGCGTCCCTGCTGGATTACCCATACCAACAGCCAAACCCACGACATTATTCGCGGCGGACTGGATCGTTCGCCGATGTATACCGGGGTGATCGAGGGCGTGGGGCCGCGCTACTGCCCGTCGATTGAGGACAAAATCACGCGTTTTGCGGACAAGGATTCGCACCAGATTTTTCTTGAGCCGGAAGGGCTGACCACGCACGAGGTTTATCCCAACGGCATTTCCACCTCGCTGCCGTTTGACGTGCAGTTGCGCATCGTGCGTTCGATCCTCGGTCTGGAAAACGCACACATCCTGCGCCCCGGCTATGCCATCGAATACGATTATTACGACCCGCGCAATCTCAAATCCTCGCTCGAAACCAAGTCGATCAACGGCCTGTTCTTTGCCGGGCAGATTAACGGCACCACCGGCTACGAAGAGGCGGCGGCACAAGGCCAGCTTGCCGGAATCAACGCTGGTTTGCAGGCTCAGGACAAAGCGGCATGGTGCCCGGCGCGTCACGAAGCGTACCTGGGCGTGCTGGTGGATGACCTGATTACGCGCGGCGTGTCCGAGCCGTACCGCATGTTTACCAGCCGCGCCGAGTATCGTCTGCAATTGCGCGAGGACAACGCCGACATGCGGCTCACCGAAATCGGGCGCGGTCTGGGCGTGGTCGATGACGTACGCTGGGCAGCATTCAATCGCAAGCGCGACGCGGTTTCACGTGAAACAGAACGGCTGAAAGCGACCTGGGTTAACCCGGCGATGCTGCCGCCGGATGAGGCGACGCGCTTGATCGGCCAGCCGATTGACCACGAATACAGCCTGTTTGAATTACTGCGTCGCCCGAATCTGACTTACGCGCAAGTGCTTTCTCTACCCGGTGGCGGTGCGGGAGCGCCTGTTGCTAGTGTCGCCGAGCAAGTCGAAATTGCTGCCAAATATCAGGGCTACATCGACCGCCAGAATGACGAAGTGGACAAACAGCGCGGGCAGGAAACCCTCAAGCTGCCGCTGGATCTGGATTACAGCCAGTTGACCGGCTTGTCGATGGAAGTGCGCCAGAGACTGCAAAAAGCCCGCCCCGAAACCCTCGGCCAAGCCGCGCGGCTGCAAGGCATCACCCCGGCGGCGATTTCGGTACTGCTGGTGTATGCCAAGCGCGGGTTTTCGTTGGACAAGAAGCGCGCATGACCATGAAGATACAACTCGCGGCGGGTATCGCCGCGCTGGGGCTGGATTTGCCCGCCAGCGCCGAGGGTCATCTGCTGGCGTATCTCGTCCTGCTGGAAAAATGGAACCGCGTGCATAACCTGACCGCAGTACGCGAGGTGGACAAGATGGTGAGTCATCACTTGCTGGATTCGCTCGCGGTCGTGCCGTATTTCCCGGCGGGACGCATGCTGGATGTGGGTAGCGGCGGGGGTTTGCCGGGGATTCCTCTGGCGATCACCCGCCCTGACCTGGCGGTTACGCTGATCGACAGTATCGCCAAGAAAACCGTTTTTTTATTGCAGGCCAAGGCCGAGCTTGGCTTGGAGAATGTGTCGGTAGTAACCGGTCGGGTCGAGGCGTTTCAGCCAGAAACGGGGTTTGACACCATTACGTCCCGCGCGTTTTCCGACCTTAAGGAATTTGTCACGCTCACCCATCATTTGCTGGTTCCCGGCGGGCGCTGGCTGGCGATGAAAGGGCTGTACCCGCACGAGGAAATCGCTGCTTTGCCTGACTGGGTAAAGCTTGCCGCAGACCATGTCCTCACCATTCCCGGCCTTGATGCCACGCGTCATCTGATTATTCTGGAGCCTGTTGTATGAGCCGAATCCTGGCGATTGCCAATCAAAAAGGCGGGGTGGGCAAGACCACCACCGCAGTCAATCTCGCGGCCAGCCTGGCCGCATTGGGGCAGCGCGTGTTGTTGGCCGATCTCGACCCGCAGGGCAACGCCACCATGGGCTCGGGGATCGAAAAACGCAGCGCTTTGCCGACGGTGTACCAGATTTTGCTGAATCAGGTGAATGTGGCGCAGGCGCGGATGCATTCCAAGGCCGGGCGTTTTGATGTCATCCCCGCCAATCGCGAGCTGGCCGGGGCGGAGATCGACCTGGTGTCGCTGGAGCAGCGCGATTTGCGTTTGAAGGTTGCGCTGGCTCAGGTCGAGGACGAATACGATTTTGTGCTGATGGATTGCCCGCCTACCCTGAACCTTTTGACCGTCAACGCCTTCGCCGCCGCGCAGACCGTGCTGATCCCCATGCAGTGCGAGTATTACGCGTTGGAAGGCCTGACCGATCTGGTCGCGACGATCAAAAAGGTCAAGCAGCGCCTCAATCCCTGCATCCAGATTGAGGGCCTGTTGCGCGTGATGTTTGACCCGCGCAGCACCCTGGCACAGCAAGTGTCGGATCAGCTCAAACAACATTTTGGCGACAAGGTGTACGACACCGTGATTCCGCGCAATGTGCGCCTGGCCGAAGCGCCCAGCCACGGTTTGCCGGTGCTGGCTTACGATCGTCAGTGCAAGGGCGCAAAAGCTTATATGGAACTAGCGGAAGAAACCCTCAAACGTGCTGGTATTCCGGTCAAGGAGACAATGTAATGGCCAAACTCAAAGGACTCGGCCGCGGCCTGGATGCGCTGCTGGGTGGGGAAGACAGCGCCGCGCCGCCGCAAGGCGAGTTGCGTATGCTGGCCGTCAACAAACTCCGCCCCGGCAAATACCAGCCGCGCACGCAAATGGACGCGGCATCCCTGCAAGAGCTGGCCGATTCCATCCGCGTCCAAGGGCTGATGCAGCCGATTCTGGTGCGCGAGTTGGAGGCCGGCGGGTTCGAGATCATCGCCGGTGAACGCCGCTGGCGCGCTGCGCAGTTGGCCAACTTGAGCGAAGTCCCGGTGCTGGTGCGCGAGGTTGCCGATAATGCGGTAGCGGCGATGGCGCTGATCGAAAACATCCAGCGCGAAGACCTGAACCCGCTGGAAGAAGCTGCCGGCATCAAGCGCCTGATCGACGAATTCGGCATGACGCATCAGTCGGCCGCCGAAGCCGTAGGCCGTTCGCGCACCACCGTATCCAACCTGCTGCGCCTGCTGAATCTGGGCAAATCTGCGCAAATCATGCTGATGGATGGCCGCCTCGACATGGGTCACGCCCGCGCCCTGCTGCCGCTGTCTGCCGCGCAGCAATCCGAAGCCGCGCACGAGATCGCGCGCAAAGGCTTGTCGGTGCGCGAAGCCGAGGCATTGGCAGCACGCCTGCTGAAACCGCGCGCAGCAAACGCGGCCAAACCGGACCGCGATGTGACGCGGCTGGCCGAAGAACTGGCCGACAAGCTGGGGGCGGGCGTCAAGCTGCGCGCCAATAAAAAAGGCATGGGCACACTCAGCATCCATTTCTCCAGCCTCGATCAACTGGATGGGATATTGAAACGGATAGGCTGATTGAACCTAAAAACCGCAGTTGACCGCTCACATCCTCAGGGAACACCGCATGAATATTGAGATTTTCACTCACGAACACTCTCACCGTATAGGTGATAGCACTACGCACCCGCTGGCACGCCCAGTCAAGCGTCTGGCTTTGTCGCTCCTCCTTGCCTACCCCGGCAGGCTGCGTCTCGCTTCGCGCCAGCCACTCGCCTGAACGCACCATCGGGCGCGTCCAACTACGGTTTCTAGGTTGATTCAACTAACAATATGCGAGGACAGGAATGAAATATCACGTTACCTATTTATTATTGCCAGCACTGGCTTTGTCGGCCATGTTAGCGGCGCATGCCGAGCCGGTTGCCGAATCAGCCAGCGTGGATAACAGCACGCTCGCTTCGGCGGCCAAAACGACGCGCATCAACCTCAAGCCGCAAGCCTGGCAGATTCGTCGCCAGGAGTTTGCGCTGGCGGCAAATACACTGCGGAAAAACCCGAATGACGACAAGGCGCGTAAAAAGCTGGATTCAATCGTGGCCGCATTCGACAAAAACCCCATCAGCCGCACGCCGATGGAAGCCATGGAGATTCTGGGCGCGATCCACCTGCACAAGGATGGCATTACAAAAGCCATGCCGCTGATCGTGATGGAAGCAGTGTTTGGCTGGTACGACGCATTGCGGTGGGGCAGCGAAACAGGCCAGGGCGAAATTGAAAGAAGCGAGCGTTTGTTTACGCGCGCATTGCAAATTGGCGGAGGCGACAAAGCCGTCAACGATTGGGCCGATCTGCTGGAAAAAAATCCGCAGACGGCCATTCAAATTGTAGAAGCGGGTATCGCCCGTGCCACCAGATTACATGCAGGTGATGCCTCGGCTTATGACCACAAATGGCCGGCAGCCTATAGCCTTGAGCGCACGCTTGCGGCAATGGCAGGCAAACCTGAGCCTAGTGTGACCAGCCCTAACCTGCCGTCCGCCAAGGCTTGGAGCATGGCGGTTGATAAGGTGCGTGATTTTTATATTCCGCGCGAGAAATGATCCTGACCGGCTCAGCTTAAATCGTACCGTTTCATTTTGCGGTAAACCGTACGCTCGCTGACCCCCATGGCGTAGGCAACAGCGCTGCGGTTGCCATGGTGTTGCTTGAGTAATTGCTGGATCAGTTGTGCTTCCATTGTGCCGACCGAGGCGGGGGTTTGCTGCTTACCCCGACGGTCATGTGCGGGCGAGGGTAAGGCTTGCTGTTTAATCCGGCGGTCATGAACCGGTGCGGGCGTGGGGGCGGATGCAGGTCTGGCCGGCTCAAGGGTCAAATGCTCCGCGCGAACCACATCCCCTTCGCATTTCGATAAGGCGTTTTGCAGAATACTGCGCAACTCCCGGACGTTTCCCGGATAGTTATAGTTGTTCAGCACATCGAGTGCAGACTGATCGATGGTGTATCGCTTGGGGTGTGACATGCGCCGTAACAGCGTATCGGCCAAAGTGGGAATATCGCTGCGACGCTCCCTGAGTGGCGGAATACTGATCCGCATCCCGGCGATGCGGAAATAAAGATCTTCCCGGAATTCGCCGCGCTCGATGCGTTCCAGCAGGTTGCGGTTGGTCGCGGCGATAATCCGAACATCGGCTTTTTGTGTTTTTTCGCTGCCCAGCCGCCGGAATTCGCCTGAATCCAGAACCCGCAACAACTTGGCCTGCATGGTCGGCGGCAACTCGCCGAGTTCATCCAGAAAAAGTGTGCCCTGATTGGCTAACTCAAACAGGCCTTTCTTTGCGCCCGCGCAGCCGGTGAAGGAGCCGCGCTCGTGGCCAAACAGCTCGCTTTCAAACAAGGACTCAGAGATAGCCGCGCAGTTGAGCGCAACATAGGGTTTGCCTCCGCGTTTGGATTGCTGGTGGATGAACTCCGCAGCGAGTTCTTTGCCGGTTCCGCTTTCGCCGTAGATCAGAATCGGTGCATCCGAGCGCGCCGCCAGTGTCATGTTGTCAAACAGCGCCAGAAAAGCCGGGGAGCGCCCGATCATTTTCATTTCGGCGCACGAAACATCGTCGTTATGCGTCAGACGCTGAAAAGCCTCCATGATGTAACGTCGGCCATCAGAGTCCGTGATGGGAAAAGCGTTAATCCGGACGTGATCCGCGCGGTTTTCCGCGTCGTAATGGGTATGTAGCGCGGCGCAGGGCTTGTTGGACGCAAACACCTCCTTGTGCGGGCATTGCTCGCCCTGTTCATGGCAGGGAAGCGGCGAACGGTGGGAAACCTCGTGACAGGTACGCCCCACCACATCCTGCGCGCTAACGCCATACGATTCGGTGTACGCCGCATTGGCAGCAATGATGTGGTAATGCTCGTCAATGATGACAGCAGGACGCTCCTGAAGATCGAGCAGCGTCTGGATCGTGACGGTCTGTGTCGGTAAATTTGACATGCGTGTTCTCCATCATTGCGTTGTGCGAATCCTGACACACCTCGCGGTTGTCAGACAATTTTGTCAGACAAGATGGTCGGGTGTCAGTACGAATCATAGTATAAATCCAGTAGAAACAATAGCTTAATTGTTGGCATGGAGCGTGCTAGTAAACAATCCTGTGACAAATTGTCGCAGTTTTTTGACGGCTCAATGACGATGGTCTTGCTTGTATAGCGTCAAATGTGTCGGAATTGTTTACAGTTTTGTTGGTTTGTTTTTTGGTGCGCTTGATGGTTTGTAAAGGAATCAACGGGTTGGCACCGCTGGCACAAAAGGTGCTGAGAGCAGTCGCATGCGACAAAGTGTCGCAGGTGACATAAAGCCGCGTTTAGCTTGTTTGCGGCAAGGTGTTAAGCCAGGGAGTCTGGGTGAGTACGTGGCTCTGGGGTTTGACGAGTTAATTTTTTTCTGAAGATAGAGGAGATTGGTATGAAGAAACATAATCCCAAGCGCACGCTGCTTTCCACGGCCATCGCGATTGGCCTGTCAGGCGGACTGGCGGCAGCACTCGTTGCAGGGCCGACAGAAGCGGCAGCAAAAAAATATCTGATCGTGTGGGCTGGCGATCAGGTGCTGGACGATGGCGTATATGGTCAGCCGGACTTCCTGGCAGTGATCGATGCGACTCCAGGAACACTTATAGATTCGGCACGAATTATCCGTGAACTTTAAGGCGAGATATGAGTCACATTGCGCATGGAAAAAGACGACGCAAGGAAGCAGACGAGAGAAGTG
>JBEBIZ010000037.1:0-11828 GCA_040080135.1 Thiobacillaceae bacterium | reverse complement strand
TTGAAGAAACATATCTCGTTTTGCCTGCATTTCGTCTCGAAGTCTGAGGTGTTGTTTTGGTTGCGGCTGGGAAATATTATGGTTTGGGCTTGCAAGAGTACATTTATCTTGCTGCTGGTGGATCAGGTTTTCGCCAGCACTGGCTGCAAATAATGCCCGGTATGGCTGGCCTTGTTGGCGGCCACGGTTTCCGGGCTGCCTTCGGCAAGAATTTCCCCGCCACCTGCACCGCCTTCCGGCCCCAGGTCAATCAGCCAGTCGGCGGTCTTGATTACGTCCAGGTTGTGTTCGATGACGACGACGCTGTTGCCGGCATCACTCAGGCGTTGCAGCACTTTGAGCAGCAGGTCGATGTCGGCGAAGTGCAGGCCGGTGGTGGGTTCGTCGAGGATGTAGAGGGTGCGGCCAGTGTCGCGCTTGCTGAGTTCGAGCGATAGTTTGACGCGCTGGGCTTCGCCGCCGGAGAGCGTGGTGGCGGACTGGCCAAGACGGATGTAGCCGAGGCCGACGTCGAGCATGGTCTGGAGTTTTTTCTTGACAACGGGGACGACGGCAAAAAACTCGGCGGCGGCCTCGATGGTCATTTCCAGCACGTCGCGGATGGTCTTTCCCTTGTAATTGATTTCCAGTGTTTCCCGGTTGTAGCGCGCGCCGTGGCAGACATCGCACGGCACATATATGTCGGGCAAAAAATGCATCTCGACTTTGATCACGCCGTCGCCCTGGCAGGCTTCGCAGCGACCGCCTTTGACGTTGAAGCTGAATCGACCGGGGCCGTAGCCGCGCGCACGCGCTTCGGGCACGCCTGCGAACAGTTCGCGGATCGGCGTGAACAGGCCGGTGTAGGTGGCGGGGTTGGAACGTGGGGTGCGGCCAATCGGCGACTGGTCAACGTTAATCACCTTGTCGAAAAACTCCAGGCCGTGGATCTCGTCGTGTGGCGCGGGCTCGGCGGACGAGCCGTATAAGTGCCGCGCCACCGCGCTGTACAGCGTGTCGTTAATCAGCGTGGATTTGCCGGAGCCCGACACGCCGGTCACGCAGACGAACAATCCAACAGGCAGATTGAGCGTGACGTTTTTAAGATTGTTTCCGGTCGCGCCCGTGACTTGCAGCATGCGTTTCGGGTCAGGCTTGCGGCGTTTTTTCGGTAAGGCGATGCTGCGTCGTCCCGAAAGATATTGCCCCGTCAGCGAATGTTCGCTCATGCGGATTTCTTCGGGCGTACCTTCGGCCACCACTTCGCCGCCGTGAACGCCAGCACCAGGCCCCATGTCCACCACGTAGTCGGCGGCGCGAATCGCGTCTTCGTCGTGCTCAACCACCAGCACCGAGTTGCCGATGTCGCGCAGGTGTTTCAGCGTCGCCAACAGGCGGTCATTGTCGCGCTGGTGCAGGCCAATCGACGGCTCATCCAGCACGTACATCACACCGGTCAAGCCGGAGCCAATTTGCGATGCAAGCCGGATGCGTTGCGACTCACCGCCGGAGAGCGTGTCGGCAGAACGATCCAGTGACAGATAATCCAGCCCGACGTTATTCAAAAAGCCGACACGAGCGATGACTTCCTGCACGATCTTGTCGGCCACTTTAGCGCGGTGGCCTTCCACGACCAGCGCCTGAAAAAACGCCAGTGCCTGTTTTAGCGGCATCGCGCTGACCTGATAAATCGGCACGCCGCCGACCATCACATGGCGCGCTTCTTCGCGCAGTCGCGTGCCGTCGCACACGGGGCAGGGCTTGTTGTTCTGGTATTTCGACAATTCCTCGCGCACCGCCATCGAGTCGGATTCTTTGTAGCGCCGCTCCATGTTGGCGAGCACGCCCTCGAAAGGATATTCGCGCGTGGTCAGACCACCGCGTGGGGCGATATGCTGGAAGGCGATGACCTCTTTACCGCTGCCATTCAGCAGCACGTCGCGGATGCGCTCGGGCAAGGCTTCGTAAGCCTGGTCGAGGTCAAAGCCGTAATGCATCGCCAGGCTTTGCAGCATCATGTAGAAAAACTGATTGCGCTTGTCCCAGCCTTTGATCGCGCCGGAAGCCAGCGACAGATGCGGAAACGCGACCACGCGCGCCGGATCAAAAAACGTGATGTGGCCGAGGCCGTCACACTTGGGGCATGCGCCCATCGGGTTGTTGAACGAGAACAGACGCGGCTCCAGCTCGGGCAGCGAATAGCTGCAAATCGGACAGGCGAATTTGGCAGAAAACAGGTGCTCGGTGCCGCTGTCCATTTCCACCGCGAGCGCGCGCCCATCAGCATGACGCAGTGCGGTCTCGAAGGATTCGGCCAGACGTTGCTTCACATCGGCGCGCACTTTCAGCCGGTCCACCACGACTTCGATGGTGTGTTTTTTATTCTTGTCGAGCTTGGGCACGGCGTCGATTTCGCACACCTTGCCGTCTACACGCACGCGCACAAAGCCCTGCGCTTTCAACTCGTCGAACAGTTCCAGATTTTCGCCTTTGCGCCCGACAATCAGCGGTGCCAGGATCATCAGCCTGGTTTCTTCCGGCAGCGCCAGCACGCTATCGACCATTTGCGACACGGTCTGCGCGGTGAGCGTGATGTGATGTTCCGGGCACTGCGGGTCGCCGACGCGGGCGTACAACAGCCGCAGGTAATCGTGGATTTCGGTGACGGTGCCGACGGTCGAACGCGGATTGTGCGAGGTGGCTTTCTGTTCGATTGAAATCGCGGGCGACAGGCCCTCGATCAGGTCCACATCGGGTTTTTCCATCAACTGCAAAAACTGCCGCGCATACGCCGACAGCGATTCGACATAGCGACGCTGGCCTTCGGCGTACAGGGTGTCGAACGCGAGCGAGGACTTGCCCGAGCCCGACAGACCGGTAATCACCACCAGCTTGTTGCGCGGCAGATCAAGGTTAATGTTCTTGAGGTTGTGGGTGCGGGCACCGCGAACTCGAATGTATTCCATAGGATGGGATAGGGGCGCAGAGATGCGATTGGCAACCTGCTAATATAACGGACTTCAAGATTTAGCCGTAATCTACGCTGTGTCCGAAATTACACTCTCCGATAACATGACGCGCGCCGAAAAACGCGCCACCTCCGGTCTGGCGGCCATTTTTGGCCTGCGCATGCTGGGCATGTTCCTGATTCTGCCGGTGTTTGCGCTGTATGCGCAGCATCTGCCCGGTGGCGACAATTACACCCTGGTCGGCCTCACGCTCGGCATGTACGGCCTGACCCAGGCGGCGCTGATGATTCCCTTCGGCATGGCTTCCGACCGTATCGGGCGCAAAAAAGTCATCATTTTTGGTTTGGTCATTTTTGCACTAGGCAGCTTTGTCGCCGCTTTTGCCGCCGACATTTACTGGACGATTGCCGGGCGCGCCTTGCAGGGCGCTGGCGCGATCTCCGCCGCCGTGACCGCGATGCTGGCCGACCTCACGCGCGAAGAGCAGCGCACCAAAGCCATGGCCACCATCGGCTCGACCATCGGCATCGCGTTTGCCGTATCGCTGGTCGCGGGTCCGGCGCTGGGTCATCTGATCGGCGTGCCGGGGATTTTTGCGCTGACCGGCGTGCTCGCGCTGGCCGCGATTGTCGTTGTCAAAGTTTGGATTCCCGACCCGGTGAACACCCACTTTCACGCTGATGCCGAGGCCAACCCTGCGCGGCTGAAAGACGTGCTGCGCGACCCGCAACTGCTGCGGCTGGACTTTGGCATCTTCGCCCTGCATGCGGCGCAAATGGCGATGTTTGTGGTGGTGCCGGTGGCGCTTAAAAACAGCGGCTTTGCGGTTGACCAGCATTGGAAAGTGTATCTGCCGGTTCTGGTCGGTTCGTTTGTGCTGATGATCCCGGCCATTATTGCTGGCGAGAAGCGCGGAAAAATGAAGCCGGTGTTTATCTCCGCCGTGGCGTTGATGCTGGCGGCGCAGATCGGCCTGGCGCTGGGAATCGGCCATTTCTGGGGCATCGTGGGCGCACTGTTTTTTTACTTTGTCGCGTTCAATCTGCTCGAAGCCAGTTTGCCCTCGCTCATTTCCAAGCTCGCCCCGGTATCGGCCAAGGGCACCGCGATGGGCGTGTACAACACCGCGCAGGCGCTGGGGCTCTTTACCGGAGGTGTCGTTGGCGGCTGGCTGGCGCAGCACGTCGGCTTTCCTGCGGTATTCGAATTCTGCGTGGTGCTGATGGGGGCGTGGCTCATTGCCAGCCTGTCGATGACCGCGCCGCTGGCGATTCGAACCCGCATGTTCAATGTCGGCGTGATGGACAGCGATCAAGCGGCATTGCTCAAAACGCGACTGGCAGGGGTGGCAGGTGTGGTCGAAGCCGCCGTGCTGGCGGAAGAAGGCGTGGCGATGCTGAAAGTGTTGCGCGCGGGCTGGGACGAAGCGGGCGCCAAGGCGATTCTGCAAGTGCCTGCCTAAAAGGTAGAATTTAGTCTAGAACATTTGTTTCATGCATAAACCAACAGGGGAGTCTTATGGCATCAATTAACAAAGTCATGCTGATCGGCAATCTGGGTAAAGACCCTGAAATTCGCTACATGCCCAGCGGCGATGCTATCGCCAATCTGACGCTCGCAACCACCGAAAACTGGAAAGACAAGTCTGGTGAAAAGCAGGAAAAAACCGAGTGGCATCGCGTGTCGATGTTTGGGCGGCTGGCCGAAATTGCCGGGGAATACCTGAAGAAAGGCAGCTCGGTCTACATCGAAGGCAAGCTGCAAACCCGTAAGTGGCAGGACAAGGACGGCAACGACCGGTACACCACCGAAATCGTCGCCAACGAAATGAAAATGCTGGGCGGTCGCGCCAGCAGCGGCGGCGATACCGGGATGGATCAATCTGAACCCAGACAATCACGCCCGGCTAGTAAACCCACGGCCGCGCCCGCCAAGTCCAGCAGTGGCGGCAGCGGGTTTGACGATATGGAAGACGATATCCCGTTCTGATTTTTAATGCCGCAGGGCGCGGTGATTTGGCGGGGTGACAAGTGAAAAATAAGCAATGGGTGTTTTGCGCATTAGCGTTGGAGTGTGCGCTCAGTAGTTTTGCTTGGGCGGGAATGATAAGCGAAGCCGATTTTCTGGCGGATATTCCGGTCGTGCTGTCGCCGTCACGGCTGGTTCAGCCGCAGGCTGATTCGCCTTCCGCCGTTACTGTGATCGATCGTGACATGATCCGCGCGGCGGGCATTACGCAAGTCTTTGATGTATTTCGCCTGGTGCCGGGTTTCTCGGTAGCACGCCAGGATGGTCTGATCGGTACGCTCAGCTATCACGGGCTGGGTGATGGCGCTTCCCGCCGGTTTCAGGTGCTGATTGACGGACGATCGGCATACAGCCCCGATTTTGGCCAAGTGTTTTGGCGTAACTTGCCGCTTTCGCTGGAGGATATCGAGCGTATCGAAGTTATCCGCGGGCCGGCCTCTGCCAGTTATGGTGCCAATGCCTTCCTCGGCGTGATCAACATTCTCACACGTTCGGGTGCAGACAGTACGCACGCAGGGGTAATGGCGAGTGTGGGCGAGCGCAACTACCGCGAATGGGGCGCGCGCGTCGGCGGAGAGGGAGAGGCGGGCAGCTGGCGTGTGTCAGCAGGGCAGCATGCCGATGATTACTATGCAAAAGCTGCCGATGCAGTGCGTGATCGTTACGCTGATTTGCGCGGCGACTGGCGTCTATCGACTGTAGATACGCTGACTTTACAGGCTGGCGTGTCTAACGCCAAAGAGGCTGTTGACCTTGCCAATGGGCGACCCTTTCCGGTGAATCAGCATTCGACGCATGGGCAGATCAGTTGGCAGCACGTGCATAATTCTGGCGCTGAAACCCGGTTGGCTTATAACCTGTCGCAGCAGAGCGTCGGCGACACGGTTGATCTTGGCACGGCAACCCCGCTAGACATCGGCTTTCGACTCGTCGGCAGAATCTGACTGCGGCGTGGAGTGGTGCATTGGGCGCTTCTGTGCGCGCCGCGCTGGGCGCGGAATACCGGGTGGACGAGGTGCAATCCCGCTTCTATTACAACCAGGCCGCGCCCATCAGCGAAAGCTCTTGGCGCATGTACGGTAACGGCGAATATCGTCTGACGCCGCAATGGTTGGTCAATACCGGAACCATGCTGGAAACCAGCCACACTGGCAAGCGCGAGTTTTCTCCCCGGCTCACGCTGCACTACCAACCGCACCTCACCCAGTCATTTCGCCTTGGCTACAATTTGGGTTACCGCGTGCCGACCTATTACGAACTGTTTGGGCAGAATGAGGCGGACTTTGGGAGCGGCCCGGATGCGCTACTGATTCTGCCGGATTCGCTTAAATCCGAACGGATCATTTCGCGCGAAATCGGCTGGTGGCAAGCGTGGCCGACAGCGAGTGTCACGCTCGACATGCGCGCATTTAGCGATCACTACAGTAATCTTATCGATTTCTCCAATGTCCCTTTCGTCGATGGACAGGACAATCTCGCTTACCAGTTTTTCAATGCGGGTGACGCGACGCTCAAGGGGCTTGAATTCCAGATCGAATGGAAGCCGGCCGCCAGCACGCGTATCCGGATTACACCCGCTTGGGTGAGTATCGGCGCTGACCGAGCTGCATGGCGCGAGTCAGTGCCGCATTATTCCTTTAGCTTGTTAGCAGAACACGCACTGAGTGAGCACTGGCGTGTAAGCGGCGTCTGGAATAAAAGTGCGGCGTTGCGCTGGCTGGGTGCAGGGAGCCTAGTTGAAGGCGCGAACCGGTTGGATATGCGCCTGGCATGGCAAGGCAAACCGGCGGGAACCCCGCTGGAAATTGCCGTGATTGGCCGTCATCTCCTGGGTGGTGATGCCGAGTTTATTTCGACTTTGGAGACCGAGCGTCAGGCATTGCTTCAACTCCGCATCGGCTTCTGACACGACATGCCTGCCTGGGCAGCGCCCAATTAGGTCGAACATGCTGTTATTGATTTTATGATGGCACTTACTTGTGGACACTTTGACTCTTCACGTTTCGTTTAGCCGATTACGCCTGTGTTGCTTGTTGCTGCTCAGCGCGCAGTCATTGCCGCTCTGCGCGGCAATGACTGAAACCGATTTCCTGGACGACGTGCCGGTGGTGCTCTCGGCTTCGCGACTGTCGCAGCCAGTGAGCGACGCGCCCGCTTCCGTGTCGGTCATCGATCAGGACATGATCCGCGCATCGGGCTTTCGCGATATTCCTGATCTGCTGCGTCTGGTTCCAGGTTTCTCGGTGGCGTATACACGGGAAAACAATTGGGCGGTGGGTTATCACGGCGTGGCAGACTCTTTCTCGCGCCGTTTCCAGGTGCTGGTCGATGGCCGTTCGATTTACAACCCGGCCTACGGCTCGGTCAACTGGAGCGAACTGCCGCTGGTGGTCGACGATATCGAACGCATTGAAGTGGTGCGCGGACCGAACGCAGCCACCTTTGGCGCGAATGCTTTTTTTGCGGTCATCAACATCATCACCAAAGATGCCTCGCAGACGCCGGGTGCATTTGTTTCGTTGCAATACGGCGAACAGGGCATGTCTGGTGCGACCGTGCGTTACGGCGGCAGCAAGGATGACTTGCGCTACCGCATGACGTTTTCGACGCAGTCGCGCGACCGTTTCGAGACCAACGTGCGAGATAACAATCAACCCGAAGCGCTATACGAACAAACGCAAACCTCCGTGCTTAACGGGCGCGCTGATTATCGGCTGTCGGCCACCGACGAATTCTCTGCCCAGTTTGGCTTGAGTGGCGGGGATTGGCAGGGGGGGGCGCTGCAACATCCGGAAGAGCCGCATCAGCAGGATGCGTCTGCGCAGTTCGCCCAGTTCAAGTTTCGCCGCGCCTTTAATTCGGACGATGAATGGATGGTGCAGGCGTATTACAGCCGCAACGACTTGCAAGCGCCGTATGTGATACCGTTTCCACCATTTGGTTTTTTGGAGGCGGGCGTGGATTTATTGCAAACACGGACGAATCTTGAGTTCCAGATGAACCGTCGCTTGGCACCCAACTGGCGCATGTCGCTGGGTGCCGAGTGGCAGGCTGAATCGGCCACCAGCAAGCGCTATTTCAATACGACTGAAAGCATGGACGGGGCATTGGCACGCAGCTTTTTCAACCTGGAATGGCGCGCGCGTCCCGATTGGCTGATTCAGGGTGGTGCCATGCTGGAGCACCACTATTTCACCGGCACCGACCTGTCGCCCAGAATCGCGGTGAATTACACTCTGGCCGATGGTCATACCCTGCGTCTGAATGTTTCGCGGGCTTATCGTTCACCTACCTTCTTTGAGCAAAAAGGTAATCTGGCGTATTCAACGACGACAGGAACCGTGCTCGTCCAGCGAATTCTTCCTGCTTTAACTTCGCTGCGTCCAGAGCGCATTTTGTCGCGTGAGCTCGGCTACGTCGGCCACGTGGCACCCTGGGGTTTGCAGTGGGATGTCAAACTGTTTCGGGATACGGTCGATGACACGCTCGATAGCGTTGGCAGCCCCTCCCGGTTTACCAATCATGGCAGTTTTCAGATACAGGGTGGCGACATGCAGGCGAGCTGGCAGCCGACCAGCGCTTTGCGCATTAACACGCAGTTTGCGCGTGTTCTCATTGAGATTGAGCCTGGTTTGAATAGAGACATTGCACAGTCCGCGCCGCGTAACCTGGTTAGTCTGTTGGCGCGTTACGAACTCGGAAGCGGCTGGACGGCAAGCGCAGGTGCATACCGCAGCGGGCGGATGAAGTGGTTGTCAGAAGGCGACATCACGCAGGCATACACGCGCTGGGATGCACGGCTGGCGCGCCACTGGAAATGGCAGGGGCGGGAGGTGGAAGCTGCAGTGGTCGGGCAAAATCTGGGCGCGGATTACACCGAGTTTCGTGATACCAATATCTTCAGCCACCGCGTCTACGGCAGCCTGAGCCTCGCCTGGTAAACCCGCGTCAGCCTGAAACCAGTGCTTGTGCCCGTTGTACAGGGTACTTGTGCCCGTTCTACAGGGTATAATCACGCAACTATTTGATTATCGGAGCGATTTATGCCGATCTATGCTTACAAGTGTGCGTCTTGCGGGTTCGCGCAGGATGAGATGCTGAAAATTTCCGATGCGCCGCTCACTGTGTGTCCGTCGTGCGGCAATCCTGAGTATGTCAAGCAACTGAGCGCCGCCGGATTCCAGCTCAAGGGTAGCGGCTGGTATGCGACCGACTTCAAGGGCGGCAATAAGCCTGCCGAGAAAGCGGAGAAACCAGAGGCCGCGCCGACACCCGCTGTGACCACGCCCGCCGCCACCGGCCTGAGCCCCAAATAACCGCTTAACACTTTGAATCTGGGCGGTTTACACCGCCCATTTGTTTTACACCATATGAAACGCTACTTTGTCACCGGTCTGTTGATCTGGGTACCGCTAGGCATCACCTTGTGGGTGCTGGCGCTGCTCGTCGGTACGATGGATCAGACGCTGCAAGTGCTGCCTGCGGAATGGCAGCCCGAAGCCTGGTCTGGTTTTCGTATTCCTGGCCTGGGCGTGATTCTGACGCTGGTCATTATTCTGCTCACCGGCATCTTTGGTGCCAATTTTTTCGGCCAGAAAATTATCGATTTCTGGGAGCGGCAGCTCACGCGCATCCCCGTCATCAAATCGATTTACGGCAGCGTCAAGCAGGTGTCGGATACGCTGCTGTCGGGCAAAGGGCACGCGTTCCGTCAGGTCTTGCTGGTGCGTTATCCGCATCCCGAGGCGTGGTCGCTTGCGTTTCAGACCAATCTGCCCGAATCGGTCAGGCTGCATTTGCCGGACGAGCACGTGGCGGTTTTCATTCCCACCACCCCAAGCCCGGTCAACGGTTTTTATTTTTTCGTCAAAAAGAGTGAGGTGATCGAACTGGATATTTCAGTCGAGCGCGCGCTCAAATACATTGTTTCGATGGGCGTGGCATCCGGTGAAACTGCCAAGATGCCCCCCTCTCACTAGAAAGTTTTTATGCGTACTCATTACTGCGGCAGCGTTAACAGCGCGCACCTCGATCAAACTGTTGTCCTGTGCGGCTGGGCGCATCGTCGGCGCGACCACGGCGGGGTGATCTTCATCGACTTGCGCGACCGCGAGGGTCTGGTGCAGGTGGTGATTGATCCCGACACGCCGGAAGCGTTCAAGCTGGCCGAAGAAGTGCGCTCCGAGTTTGTGCTGAAAATCGAAGGCCGGGTGCGCGCCCGTCCGGCGGGCACCGAAAATACCAATCTGCCCACCGGCATGATCGAAGTCCTGACCAAAAAGCTGGACGTGCTGAATGCCTCGCTTACCCCCCCGTTCCAGATTGACGACGACAACATCAACGAGAACATCCGCCTGACGTATCGTTATCTCGACCTGCGCCGCGAACCGATGCAGCAGAATATGCGGCTGCGTTATCGCGTCTCCAAACTGATGCGCGACTACCTCGATGCCAACGGCTTTATGGAAATCGAAACGCCGATGCTGACGCGCAGCACGCCCGAAGGCGCACGCGATTATCTGGTGCCGTCGCGCGTCCACGACGGCATGTTTTACGCGCTCCCGCAGTCGCCGCAATTGTTCAAACAGTTGTTGATGGTGGCGGGCTTCGATCGTTATTTCCAGCTCACCAAATGCTTTCGCGACGAAGACCTGCGCGCCGACCGTCAGCCCGAATTTACCCAGGTCGATTTGGAAACTTCGTTCATGGGCGAAGAGGCCATCATGCAGATGGTCGAAGGCATGATCCGCGACATGTTCAAAAAAGCGCAGGACATCGACCTGCCGGATGACTTCCCGCGCATGAGCTACGCCGAGGCGATGAGCCGCTATGGTTCGGACAAGCCCGACATGCGTGTGACGCTCGAAATCACCGAGCTGACCGACGTGATGAAGGACGTGGACTTCAAGGTGTTTGCCGGTGCAGCCAATATGGTCGGTGGCCGTGTGGCCGCTCTGCGTGTGCCGAATGGCGCAGCGATCAGCCGCAGCGAAATTGATGCCTACACCGAGTTTGCCAAAATCTACGGTGCAAAAGGACTGGCCTACATCAAGATCAATGATGTAAGCCAGCTTAACGAAACCGGTTTGCAATCGCCCATCGTCAAGAACATTCATGCGGCGGCGCTGCACGCCATCGTCGAACGCACCGGCGCGCAAAGCGGCGACATCGTCTTTTTCGGTGCGGACAAAACCAAGGTGGTCAACGAAGCCCTGGGCGCATTGCGCAGCAAGATCGGCCACGAAAAAAACCATCTCGATGGCCGCGCCTGGGCGCCGTTGTGGGTGGTCGATTTCCCGATGTTCGAATTTAACGAAGGCGAAAACCGCTGGGATGCGCTGCATCATCCCTTCACCGCGCCCAAAGATGGCCACGAAGATTTGCTGACCACCAACCCCGGCGCGGCCTTGTCCAAAGCCTACGACATGGTGCTGAACGGCTGGGAAGTCGGAGGCGGTTCGGTGCGTATCCACCAGCAGACGGTGCAGGAAAAAGTCTTTGCCGCACTGAATATCGGAGAAGAAGAGCGCCGCGAAAAATTCGGTTTCCTGCTCGATGCCCTGCAATACGGCGCACCGCCGCACGGCGGTCTGGCGTTTGGTCTGGATCGTCTGGTGACGTTGATGACCGGCTCCGAATCGATCCGCGACGTCATCGCCTTCCCCAAAACCCAGCGCGCCAGCTGCCTGATGACCAATGCACCCAACGTGGTGGACGACAAACAGCTGCGCGAACTGCATATCCGTTTGCGTACCGTTGCCCCAGTGGACGGTGCTGCATGAGCTTTGCCGATAACCTGAATGCGCTACCCGATAGCGAAGGTAAGCGTTTGCGTCTGCGCAATGCGGATGG
>JBEBIZ010000005.1:0-156806 GCA_040080135.1 Thiobacillaceae bacterium | reverse complement strand
TGCCGGATTCGAAGCCGACAAACTGGACGACTTCAAAGGCCTCAATCGCCGCAGCCCATGGCTTGCTTTCATCATGCTGCTGCTGATGTTCTCGATGGCTGGCGTGCCGCCTACCGTGGGCTTCTATGCCAAGCTAGCCGTACTTCAGGCCGTGGTGCAGATTCACTACGTCTGGCTGGCTGTTGTCTCGGTCATGCTGTCGCTAGTCGGTGCGTTCTATTACCTGCGCATCGTCAAACTCATGTATTTCGATGCGCCGCACGACCAGAGCCCTATCGTTGCCAGCGGCGACAGCCGCCTGCTGATGTCGGCCAACGGTATCGCCGTCCTGGCGCTGGGCATTTTGCCGCAGCCGCTCATGGCCGTGTGCGTCAACGCCATCCATTTCTCGTTCTGAAAAGCAGCGGGCAAGGGTTTTATCCTTCCCGCTGTTTTTTACCCGGTTGTTCCATGAATATCAACGCCACCATCCTTCTGTTCGTCGCACTGATTGCCGCCAACCTGCCGTTTCTGCTGGAGCGAATCTTCTTCGTTGCACAACCCAAAGCGGGCAGCAAAAACGTCGCCTGGCGCCTGCTTGAACTCGTCGTTATGTACTTTATTGTGGGCGGCATCGGCCTTCTGTTCGAGCGCAAACTCGGCGAGATCCATCACCAGAACTGGGAGTTTTACGCGATCACGGCTGCACTGTTCATCGTGTTCGCCTATCCGGGGTTTGTGTACCGGTATCTGTGGCGGCGGCGCGGCGTATAGTCTGGTTGCATCGGTGGTGTACTCCAGGTCAACGGCTATTGGAGGCCCGAATCCACTGCCTGAAGACTTGCGACGCGTTTCCCGATCCCGTCTGGGACATGTTCAGGTGCAGTGCATTTTGGTAGCGTTGTTTGCTGCGAACGGCTAATGGAACGAATTACGCGGGATTCATTGCTTTACCTGTTCTGTATGTATTTGCTGTCATCAAACGTTCCCAGCCACAGCGGGCGATACACCGCCATCATCGTGACCGCCATGCCGGTTGTAAACGCCTCGCCCCAACTGATCAGCAGGGTGTATGGCAGATAATAAGCAAGCAGGTATTCAAACGAATACGCACCGGCCAGCGCCATCATTGCTGTGGTGACGAAGCCGATGGCAGCCGCGGATAGCCCGGCACCAAAAAATCCGCTGCCCAGTACATAAATGAAGAAATGATTCGGCAAGCGACGCTCCATCAGGCGAAAAACACCCCAGCTCACTGCCGCAGGCAATGCCGCCGTCAACAGCGCATCCAGGCCCAATGCCGCCCAGTTCTCACGTCCGAATAGTGCATTTGCCATCAGAATCAGCACACCGGAAAACGTGGCGCGCCAGAAACCGAACATCAACGTCAGTGCTGCCAGGCCATAAAGATGGAATGTCAGCCCCGGCCGGATGCCGGTCCGGATTTGCCACAAGCCGAGTACCACCACCGTTGCGCCGAGAAAGAGATTTAGCTGCGACGGTTCGGCCAGATTCCGCCAGTCGCCCGACATCAACCAGCGCCAGCCCAAGAAGACCAGCCCCAGCCAGCCGGCAAGTTGAAACGATTCGGGTAACGCCAGCGCGGTAAAACTCATTGAAAATGGGGCCTGCATCGATAGCGGCGAGAAGGGAGGTGTAGTGCTTATTCTCTCGCCGATGTTGCTGAAACGCCATCTCGAAAATTGATGGATAGCATGCGGATGGCTATCAAACCGCTTATAGAAAGCAGAACGTGAATCGCCCTGTATCAAACTCTACCGCCAGCCGCGCGCCGCGATTCAGCGCGTAGTCCCACGAACCTTTCGTCGCGCAGCCTTCATGGCATTCGCTCACACCCGCCGGAGATTCCAGATCGCGTTCGAGGTCATACCAGCTCAGCAACATGGTGTCGTCGCCCAGTTGCTGCTTGGCAATCGCGGTAGCCAGTTTGAGCGCCGCATAAAAATCGATATCGAGTTCGCTCGTGTCGAGGCGCAGGGATTTCATCGCTATACCGTGTTCCAAAGAGTTTGCTGTTTACAGCCGAGCCATCACGAGCTGTGCAATCTCGCTGTCGTCGAGCACCACCGGATTGGTTTTCATGCTGCTGCCCCGGCTGTTTGCCACGATGCGAGCGATGTTGTCCGCTTGCACTCCATAGTGGCCGAGGCGAGGCAGATTGAGTGCGGCAGTCCAGTTTTCCAGCGTATCGATCAGGGCGGCGTGCGCACCCGATTGCGACAGGTTTTGTTGTTTTGAGAGCAGGCGACCGACCAGCGCATATTTTTCCAGCGCAGGATTGTGCGGATCGCGCGACAGCATGGCCTGAATATTGATCCGGGTCGCTTCGGCGACCAGCGTGCCGCAGACCACGCCGTGCGGTATCGGAAAAAACGCGCCAAGCGGGGCAGCCAGGCCATGCACCGAACCCAGCCCGACCTGCGCCAGCGTGATCCCTGAAATCAGCGCAGCGTAGGCCATGCGGCTGCGTGCGTCGGCGTTGCCTGTGTCGGCATGCAGTGCCAGCAGACCCTCGCGCGCGGCCTTCATGCCGCCCCAGGCAAGTGAATCGGTGAGCGGCATCGCGCGACTGGATACATAGGATTCGAGCAACTGGGTAAATGCATCCATGCCGTTGGCTGCGATGACGGCGGGTGGACAACTGGCAAGCAGATCGGGGTCGACTACCGCAATTTCGGCCACGAGTTTTTCGTCGCGAAACGATTTTTTGAAGCCACTCGCACCCTGCACGCTGAGCACCGCATTCTTGGTGGCTTCCGATCCGGTGCCCGCAGTGGTCGGCACAGCCATGAAGGGCGTGGCCGGTCCCTGATAAGCCAGTTCCGGCCCCACACCTTCGAGATAATCCATCACCGAATGGTCGGACATCAGCAAACCGGCAATGGCCTTGGCTGCATCCAGCGCACTGCCGCCGCCGATGCCTATGACCACATCGAAATAGGTGTCGCGATATGCGTGAACGGCTTCGTCGATCATCTGAGGCGACGGTTCGCCATCGATCTGCATGTCCTGCCAGGTCATGCTCTGTTCGTGCAGCGCGGTGAGCAGGTTATTCCAGTGCGGCGTGGCGCGAAACGACTGCGCCCCGGTAACGATCAACGCATGGCGGCCAAAGCCGCGCGCGAGTACGGGGAGTTTGCCGAATACGCCAGCGCCAAATTCGATGCGCGGCAAGCGCGACACGCTGAAGGGAGTAATCTGCATAACGCGGTTTCGGCGCTTGGATTACGGCGCCGGTTTGGTCTTGTAAAACTGCATCGGCGTCGTTTTGGCGGCTTGTATTTGCTGGTTGACGACGCTGCGTTTCATCTTGCCCATCACATGCATTTCGCAGGGTTTGCAGTCAAAGCGCAAGGTGAGTTTTTCGCTGCCGTTCACCAGCGTCAGCGGCTCGGCCTTGATCGTGCCCTGCACACCGGTGATGCCCTTGGTCTGCTTCGGGCACAGGCTGAGCGAAAAGCGCACGCAGTGCTTGGTAATCATCAGCGAGACTTCGCCTTCTTCCTCGTGGCTTTCATACGCGGCAGCAACAAGCTTGACGCCGTGCCGGGTGTAAAAATCGTGCGCGCGAGCGTTGTACACGTTGGCGAGATAGCTCAGCGTGTCGTCCGGATAGTGCACAGGTGGCTCGACCGGTACAGCGCGGGCAGGGCGCTGATACGCGATGGCGCGCACGGCTTCGAGCGACTCGATGGCCTCGCGGCGCAACGCGTTGATGGCCGAGGCGGGCACAAACCACGGTTGCGACAGGGCCAGCGCGATTTCAACCGGCTCGAATATCGTCGTACCCAGTTTGCCCAGATTGTCGCGCAGGCTGGTCTCAGCGCGTGCCGTGTCGTTGGCGAGCTGATCGGGTAGCGGCACGTGCGCCGAGGCGGAGTAGCCATCTTCGTCCGTGACGGTCAGGCTCAGTCTGCCTGCCGAATCGGCCAGCGTGAGCCATAGCCCAATGCGGCGGTCGCTGGATTTTTTATCGAGCACGCGCTGCCAGCTCATGTCGCGGTTGCGGTTGATCTCGGTGCCCACGCGCAAGTCCTTGAGCGCGTCGATCGGGTCTTTGGGGAAGACCTGCCAGTGTTGCGAGTCGATCATCTCAACCCGGTTTGCCGCCAGCCCTTGCAGCTCTTTTTGCAGGTCGTAATAGCACAGGCCGTCGCCGTTATGCAGCGTCACGTCGGTCTCGATTTCCAGCCATTTCGGTGTGAGCTTACTGATATAACCGATGAACTGGCCGGGATTCTTGGGTGAGTCGAACGCACCGATGTCGTCTTTTCGGCCCGTCACAAAATAATCGGTCGAGCCCCGGTTGAAATTCTGGTTCGGGTCGGGCGTAAAGCTGAAGGTGCTGCGCCCGCTCGACGCCCGCGCAAATTCCGGGCGTGCGTCGATGATCTCGTCCAGCAGCGTGCGGTAATGCGCCGTGATGTTTTTCACATAGCCCATGTCCTTGTAGCGGCCTTCGATCTTGAAGCTGCGGATGCCCGCATCGATTAGCGCATTCAGGTTTTCGCTCTGATTGTTGTCTTTCATCGACAGCACATGCTTGTCGTGCGCAACAATGCGCCCGTGCGAATCGGCCACCTGATACGGCAGCCGGCACGCCTGGCTGCAATCGCCGCGATTCGCGCTGCGCCCGGTGTGCGCCTCGCTGATGTAGCACTGGCCGCTATAGGCCACGCACAGCGCACCGTGAATAAAAAACTCCAGCGTGCAGTCGGTCTGGGCGCGGATCGCGGCAATCTTGTCCAGCGTCAACTCGCGCGCCAGCACAATCTGGTTCAGCCCCACGTCCTGCAAAAACTGTGCTTTTTCCGGTGTGCGGATATCGGTCTGCGTACTCGCATGCAGCTGGATCGGCGGCAGATCAAGTTCCAGCAGCCCCATGTCCTGAATGATCAGCGCATCCACCCCCGCCTCATACAGATGCCAGGCCAGCGCACGCGCGGCTTCCAGCTCGTCGTCGCGCAGAATGGTATTCAGCGTCACAAAAATTCGCGCGTTGAAGCGGTGCGCATGCTGCACCAGTCGCGCAATGTCCGCGATGGAATTGTCCGCATGGCCGCGCGCGCCAAACGACGGCCCGCCGATATACACCGCATCCGCGCCATGCTGAATGGCTTCGATGCCGATGTCAGCGTCGCGGGCAGGGGCGAGGAGTTCGAGGTGATGGGGAAGCATCGGCGTATTTTACTGTGTATGCGCTGACAGTGATTGCGTGAGGTGCATTAAGGGTTATGGGTAATAAATGACCGTTTAACCGGACTTGCACTGCATAACGACAAGCGTTATAGTTAAACATGATTATCGGATTTGCATCCAAAGAGACCGAGAGAATCTGGCGTGCTGAAGTATCGCGCCGATTACCTCGTAGTATTCAGCAGGTCGCCCTGCGAAAATTGTTCATGCTGGACAAGGCGCAGTCGTTGAATGACCTTCGGATTCCCCCGGCCAACCGGCTCGAAGCATTGAAAGATGATCGAAAAGGGCAGCACAGCATTCGCATCAATGGTCAGTGGCGAATCTGTTTTGTGTGGACGGATAACGGCCCGAGCGCGGTCGAGATAGTCGATTACCATTAAGGAGATGAGAATGGATAAGCTCAAAAATGTTCACCCTGGTGAAATACTCCTCGAAGAGTTTTTACGTCCCATGGAAATAAGCCAAACGCGGCTGGCTAATTCGATCGGTGTTCCGCCGCGTCGTATCAACGAGATTGTCTTGGGCAAGCGGGGTATTACCGCAGATACGGCACTGCGCCTCGCCAAAGTGTTCGGCACGTCCGTTCAGTTCTGGATGGGATTGCAGGATGAATATGAATTGCGTGAAGCGCGCAATGCGATCAAGGATCAACTGGAGCAGATGATGCCGATTGCGGCGTGATTTTTCTTGGCCAAGTGTACAGACCGGGGACATGGGTAACTCTGGCGACACCCAAGCTGCCGCTTGTAGCGCTTGGCGCGCCGTGAGTAGATTCCATGTCGGCACGGGCCACACAGCACCCACTTAAGATGCCGGATATACGACTGCACGCAACTCAACTCAATACAGCCAAAACTATTGATCTGGTTTCTTGCTTTTAGGGGGAAACCATATACGTAGGGTTAGACCGCAGAGTCATGTGGTTGCCTCGGTGAGAATTTCTAGAGCAGCCTTTTCCATAGGGGCAATTGTTTTCTGTGTCCCAACGATTTGCTTTGCACAATCTAGTAGATCAATCAGCCGAGCGCGGTCACCTGCGGTTTTTAGATCACGGATGATGCGTTTGTATTCTCGGTGTTCAGGTTCGCCAATGGTCTTGATTGCGGAATCCAGTTCAGTATCATCAAGCAACATATCAGGACAGTGACGTTTAAGGTACCCCGCAACGATAGCTCGCTCTTCCTTGCGCATCTGGCCATCGGCACGGCAGACAAAGACTAGCACTGCGATACCCATCCACTCTTGGTCGATGGCCACCAAGGCTAGCCCTTCGCCAGAGTCTTTGTATTGGGCTATTGCATCGCGGGCGAGGTCTTCTACTATTTCGCCGGAATCAAGATTGATTGCCTTTTGGATACGCTCTCCGAGAAAAGAACGGTGGGCGTTACGAAGCAGGCAATGTGCGTCGATGGCGTACTTCCCCGCGTTCTCATGAACACGTTTTACTTCGATATCGCGCTCGGTTTTTAGTCCTCGTTGATTCTCGTAGTTGATTCGATACCGGCCTTTTGCAGGAAGCATTCTTGCACTGTAAAAGTCAAAGCGCTCCCAGTTGTCCTTATCTTCATCGCTACCAGCTTCTGGAGCATTGTGAGCAATACTGGTTTTGACGCGGATGACAATTTCATTGCTCTTGGGCTTGCGGAAGAATACGAAGTAAATTGCAAATGCAGCTAGTGCTATGCCAACGATCCAGCCCATATACGGTCCCTTGCAGTTACAGAAAATTGGCATGGCACACATGGTGCGGTCTAACAGTTAATCAAGAGACCCATAGGTTCGGGCATTTATTAACATAGTGACGCTGCCATGATGTTTTATCTTGATGATTTTTTTATTACTTCTCAGTGCCTGGTCTCTATATTACGTTATGAAAAAAAAGACTGATCGCAGACGCGATTATGCGCCTGATATTGCAGCCAAATGTTTGGCATGAAGTCTGAGAGATGACTTGAGTCGTTCATTCATAGTGCGTCCACATGCGCAGGACACGAACCGTTTTCTCTTGGGTGAAAACTTCGTACACGATGCGGTGCTGAATATTGATGCGCCGGGAATATGCGCCTGCAAGATCGCCGACCAGTTTCTCGAAGGGCGGTGGATTCTGGAATGGGTTGCTGGCAAGCACCGCGAGCAGTTCTTGCGCCTTTGGCTTAAGGCCGCTTGCAGCAAGCTTCTTTGCATCTTTCATGGCTTGTTTGGCATACACAACATCCCAACTCACCACTTGAGCGCTTTCGAACTCTTTGCGAGCGGCTCAGCCATCCCGGCCTTGATGGATTCGCGCATGCCGGGCACGGCCAGCAGGTACAGGGTTTCCTGAATGGCGCTCCAGTCTTCTGCGGAAAGCAGTACGGCGCTGCTGCGTTTTCCGGAAATGATGATTGGCTCATGAGACTCTGCCGTTTGGTCGATGAGCCGGTATAGATTTGCGCGAGCTTCGCTGGCAGACAGTGTGTTCATTTCATGCTCCTTCAAAGAAGTTTGACGGTACGATATTGCGTACGTTGTGTCAAGCGGCTATGCGAGAGCTGCGCAATGATAATTTCGCTTTATTCTCCAGCTTTACGTGTCCCAGTGAAACTTGTGCAGCAGTCTGTGCGCGACGGGCGTGAGTATCAGAGCGGCGGTCACGATAAACACCAGCCCTGCGTACAACGCATACAAACCCGCAAACAACTTGCCGACGAACGTGACGGGCGCGTTGACCGGACCCATGCCGCCGAGCAGCATGGCGGAATTGAGGAAGGCGTCGATCCAGGATAGATGTTCGAATCGGGCATAGCCGAGCATGCCGATGCCGAGTGATACGGTGAGCAGGCCCAGCGCAAACGAAATATGGATGAGCAGGCGTGTGATGAAGCTGGCTTTGGGGATAGGTGCCCGGGTTTTGGACTCGTACATGATTTGATCCTCTCTACAAGTGTGCTTTCAGCGTGCTAGTTTGATCAATACGCTTTCAACGCGCCAAGTTTTATAAATGCGCCTTCAGCGCGCCGGGTTTCATAAATGCGCTTTTAGCGCGCCGGGTTTCATAAATGCGCTTTTAGCGCATAGAGCATATCCAGCGCCGCCTTGGGGCTGAGGGTGTCGGGGTCGAGTTCACGCAACTGGTCGAGCGCGGGGTGCGGGGGCGGTTCGTCGGCGGGCAGGTGGGCAGTGAAGAGGTCGCCTTGCGGGCCAGGCTGGAGCTGGGCGTCTTCGAGTTCGCGCAGGCGGCGGCGGGCGGCGAGGATGACGGGGCTGGGAATGCCAGCGAGTCGTGCGACCTGGATACCGTAGCTTTGCGAGGCGGGGCCGTCTTCGACAGCGTGCAGGAATACCAGGTCGTCGCCGTGTTCGACCGCATCGAGATGCACGTTTGCAGCCTGACGAAACTCCTGCGGCAACTGGGTGAGCTCAAAGTAATGCGTGGCGAACAGGGTGAAGGCGCGGGTGGCGGTGAGCAGATGTCGCGCGACCGCCCAGGCCAGCGCGAGGCCGTCGAAGGTTGAGGTGCCGCGTCCGATTTCGTCCAGCAGCACCAGGCTCTGGTTGCTGGCGGTGTGAAGGATGTGTGCGGTTTCGGTCATCTCGACCATGAAAGTGGAACGTCCGCCCGCGAGATCGTCGGATGCACCGATGCGGGTAAAAATCTGGTCGATGGTGCCGATGCGTGCGCTGCTCGCGGGCACCCACAGCCCGCAACATGCCATCAGCGTGATGAGCGCAACCTGCCGCATGTAGGTCGATTTGCCGCCCATGTTGGGGCCGGTGATAAGCAGCATCTGGCGCGAGCGCGACAGCTTGACGTCGTTGGGGATGAAGTGCGATAGCTGCGCTTCGACCACAGGATGTCGCCCGGCGCGAATGTCGATGCCGGGTTCGTCGCTGTATTCCGGCGGGTTGAGTTTGAGGGTGCGCGAGCGCTCGGACTGGCTTGCCAGCACATCGGTTTCGGCCAGTGCGGCGGCAATGTTCAGCAGGTCGGGCAGGTGCGGGGTGAGGCTGTCGAGCACGGTTTCGAACAGCAATTTCTCGCGTGCGAGTGCGCGTTCCCGTGCAGACAGCGCCTTGTCTTCAAAGGCCTTGAGTTCCGGCGTGATGTAGCGCTCGGCGTTTTTCAGCGTCTGGCGACGGCGGTAATCGTCCGGCACATTCTCTGACTGGGCGCGGCTGACTTCGATGTAAAAGCCGTGAACCTTGTTGTATTCGACCTTGAGCGTGTTGATGCCGCTGCGGGCGCGTTCGCGGGTTTCGAGTTCGAGCAGAAACGATCCGGCATCGCGGGTCAACGCGCGCAGTTCGTCGAGCTCGGCATCGAAGCCGTCGGCAATTACGCCGCCTTCGCGCAGCACGCTGGCGGGTTCGGGCTGGATCGCGCTGGCAAGGTGGGTATGCAGGTCTGGACGTGCTGCGAGTTCCCCGGCCAGGGTCAGCAGACGCGCATTTCCGGCAGGAAGCAACGCACACAGATCGGGCAGCAGCGCGAGGGTGTCGCGCAGGCCGGAGAGGTCGCGCGGGCGGGCATTGCGCAGCGCGATGCGGCCGCTGATGCGTTCGACATCGGCACAGCTTTTCAGCAAGCGGCTCAGTTGGTTGGCGGTGTCGGGCTGGTCGGCGAGGGTGCCGATGGCATCGCGCCGATGTATCAACACAGCGCGATTACGCAGCGGGTGATGCAGCCAGTGGCGCAGCAGGCGCGTACCCATGCCGGTGGCGGTGGTGTCGAGCACCGACAGCAGCGTGGGTGAGGCTTCGCCGCGCAGGGTTTCGGTCAGTTCCAGATTGCGCCGGGTGGCGGCATCGAGCTGTACGTAGTCGCTGTCGCGCTCGGCGTGAATCGACTGAATATGCGGCAACGCCGTGCGCTGCGTGGCCTGAATGTAATCGAGCAGCGCACCGGCCGCAGCGATGGCTTGCGGTAAATCGGCCACGCCGAATCCGGATAAATCCAGGCTGCCGAATTGCTGGGCGAGACGGGTGTGCGCGCTGGCAGAATCAAACTGCCACGGTGCAAGACGGCGGAGGGAATACGCGCCAGACGGTTGCGGAAAATCGTCCGGCAGCAGGATTTCGGCAGGGCGGACGCGGGCGAGCAAGGCGGGCAGCGCGGCAGGTTCCACTTCGCTGACCTGAAATCGACCGGCGGCCAGATTGAGCCAGGCCACGCCGATCTGCGTAGACGTTTGGGCAGGGCTTGGCTTGCCGGGGGCTGTATTCACCCTGCCGGGGGCGATAGCCAGAATCAGTGTGTCGCAGGTTTCGTCCAGCAGGCTGGAATCGGTTAGCGTACCCGGCGTGACGATGCGCGCAACCTGACGCTCAACCGGGCCTTTGGAGGTGGCCGGATCGCCCACCTGTTCCACGATCACCACCGATTCGCCCAGCTTCAGCAACCGCGCCAGATACTGTTCGGCGCTGTGATAGGGCACACCCGCCATCTTGATCGGTGCGCCGTTGGACGAACCGCGCGAAGTCAGCGTGATATTCAGCAGCCGCGATGCCTTCTCGGCATCGTCGAAAAAAAGCTCGTAAAAATCGCCCATGCGATAAAACAGCAGCATGTCCGGATGCTGCGACTTGATGCCGAGATACTGTTGCATCATCGGCGTGTGGGCGGCGGTCTCCTTGACGCTGGACATGGGGCGATTTAATGCGTGATGCTCAGACCTTCAACTCAGGTGGCAGATGCGGCGCGATCACCTGCAGCATCTGCGAGAAAATTTTGGGGTTGGCGGCGACGATGTTGCCGGAATCCAGAAAGCCTTCGTTGCCCATGAAGTTGCCGACCAGGCCACCCGCTTCCTGCACCAGCAAGCTGCCGGCTGCGATGTCCCATGAATTGAGGTGCATTTCCCAGAAGCCGTCGTAGCGGCCGCAGGCAACATAGGCCAGATCGAGGGCGGCGGAGCCGGGGCGGCGCAGGCCGGAGGTGGCGAGCATCATGTCCTTGAACATGTTGGTATAGGCTTCGGCGTATCTGAAATCGCGGAACGGGAAGCCGGTGCCGATCAGGCATTCTTCCAGTCGGGTGCGTTTGGTGACGCGCAGGCGGCGATCGTTGAAAAATGCGCCGCTACCGCGACTGGCGGTGAAAAGCTCGTTGCGCGAGGGGTCGTACACGACGGCCTGAGTGATCTGGCCCTTGTGCTTTAACGCGATGGATACGGAGTACTGTTGCAGGCCGTGCAGGAAGTTGGTGGTGCCGTCGAGCGGGTCGATGATCCAGGTGTAATCGTCGCTGCCGCCTTGGGGCGAAGGCGTCGCGCCGGACTCCTCTGCTAAAATCGCATGCTTTGGATAGGCGTCGAGCAGGGTTTCGATAATGGCGCGTTCGGCCATTTGGTCGACTTCGCTGACGTAGTCGCGGTCCTGTTTGCTGCGGACGGTAAGCTGGTCAAGGTCGAGAGAGGCGCGATTGATGATCGCCCCGGCTTTGCGAGCGGCTTTCACCGCCGTATTGAGCATGGGATGCATTTTAGGGACACAGGCTTGAAAGATCGAAGCGCGCATTTTACTTGATGACACAGCCAGACCCGAAACTTCTCGATCAAATCCGCATTGTGCTGTCGCACACGAGCCATCCGGGCAATATCGGGGCGGCGGCGCGGGCGATGAAAACCATGGGTTTGTCGCAGCTCGTCCTGGTTAATCCCGGGATATTTCCGAATAGTCAGGCTGAAGCTATGGCGTCTGGTGCGACTGATGTGCTGGCGAATGCAGTGGTATGCGACACACTGGCAGAAGCCGTGGCCGGTACGTCGTTGGCACTGGGGGTGTCGGCACGGCGGCGCGATATTATGTCCGAGGTGCTGACGCCTGCGCAGGCGGCATCGCGCCTGCTGGCCGAGACGCAAGCCGCGCCGGTGGCTTTGGTGTTTGGCAATGAAACGTCCGGGCTGTCGAACGAGGAGCTGGGGCTGTGCCAGGGTCTGGTGTCAATCCACGCGAACCCGGATTACAGCTCGCTCAATCTGGCCGCTGCGGTGCAGGTGTTGAGTTATGAAGTGCGGCAAAGCTGGTTGAACCACGCGAGCTGGCCACAGCCGGAAATCGATGCGGCATCGATGGATGAGATTGAACGGTTTTATGTGCATCTCGAAACCACGCTGGCCGAACTGGAGTTTTTGAATCGCGGTTCGCCCAGCAAGCTGATGTTGAAGCTGCGCAGCTTGTTTGCACGTACCCGGCTGGCGAAAGAGGAAGTGAATATTTTGCGTGGAATTTTGACGGCGGCAAGCGAGGCTGCACACCGGAATGAACGTTCACGAACCGAAGTAAAAAATAGTTGATCCAGGCTGTATGAAATCGTCTTTTCGAATTTACCAAGTGACCCGCCATGTTTAGCAAAATCAAGGAAGAAGTCTCCGTCGTGTTTGATCGCGACCCGGCTGCGAGGACGGTGTTCGAGGTCGTCACGACCTATCCGGGCTTCCACGCCATCATGATTCACCGGCTGGCGCATCGGGTCTGGGGCGCTGGGTTCAAATGGCTGGGACGGTTTATTTCCTACATGGCGCGCTGGCTGACTGGGATAGAGATTCATCCGGGCGCGCACATTGGCCGCAGGGTATTTATTGATCACGGCATGGGGGTGGTGATCGGCGAGACGGCGGAGGTGGGCGATGACTGCACGCTGTATCACGGCGTAACGCTGGGCGGCACGTCGTGGAACAAGGGTAAGCGCCATCCGACCTTGCTCGCCGGTGCAGTAGTGGGGGCAGGAGCCAAAATCCTCGGCCCGATCACGATCGGGCGCAATGCCCGCATTGGTTCGAATGCGGTGGTGGTCAAGGACGTGCCTGACGACGCGACAGCGGTCGGGATTCCGGCACGGATACTCGACAGCGCGGCAGAAAAGCAGCGCAACCAGCAGGCTGAGAAACTGGGATTTTCGGCGTACGCGATTTCTGCTGACATGAACGACCCGGTGGTGAAGGCAATTCATGGCTTGATCGATCATTCGGCCAATATCGACCAGCGCCTGGAGTTGATTCTGGCGCAACTTCGCAAAATGGGTGCGGATATGCCAGAAAGCCAGGGCCGGGACAGCTTCGACCCAGGGTATTTGAACAAAATAGTTGACTAAATTACTCGGATAAGTAATAGTTGACTGAAACGCTAGGTTATTTTATATTTCGGTCACTATTGGAGCACTAAATGAGACTGACAACAAAAGGTCGTTTTGCCGTGACAGCCATGCTGGACTTGGCTTTGCGAGGCGGGAAGGGTCCGGTTACGCTGGCCGGAATCAGCGAGCGCCAGGATATTTCGCTTTCGTATCTGGAGCAGCTGTTCAGCCGCTTGCGCCGCAACGAATTGGTGGAAAGCGTGCGCGGACCCGGCGGCGGCTATTACCTGGCCAAAAAACTGGACGCGGTGACGGTGGCTGACATTATCCGCGCAGTGGACGAGCCGATCGACGCGACACAATGTGCCGGCAAGGAAAACTGTCACGATGAACACCGCTGCCTGACGCATGACTTGTGGATGGGACTGAATGCCCACATCTACGATTATCTGGATGCGGTCACGCTGGCCAGTCTGGTGGCGAAGCAGGACGAATGCGAGAAGAAGGTCATACAGGATCGCCGCATATCAAAAATGGTTGCGGCAGCTTGATCAAAATATAAGGTATAGATGATGAAAACGATTTACCTCGATTATTCAGCGACCACCCCGGTTGACCCGCGCGTAGCCGCAAAAATGATTCCCTATCTGACCGAACATTTCGGCAACCCCGCTTCGCGCTCGCATCCTTTCGGCTGGGAAGCTGAAAAAGCAGTCGAAGAGGCACGTGCCCACGTAGCGGCTCTGGTCGGTGCCGATTCCAAGGAAATCGTGTTTACATCGGGTGCAACAGAATCGATCAATCTCGCGATCAAGGGTGCCGGGCATTTTTATTCCGGTACCAAGGGCAAGCACATCATCACGGTACGCACCGAGCATAAGGCTACGCTGGATACCGTACGCGAGATGGAGCGTCAAGGTTTTGAGGCGACGTATCTGAACGTGAAAGACAACGGCCTGATTGATCTGGACGTGTTCCGCGCTGCGATCCGCCCGGATACTGTGCTGGTGTCGGTGTTGCTGGTCAATAACGAAATCGGCGTGATTCAGGATATCGAATCGATTGGCAATATTTGTCGCGAAAAAGGCATCATTTTTCACGTGGATGCAGCCCAGGCTACCGGGAAAATGCCGATCAATCTGGCCAAGCTGCCGGTTGATCTGATGTCTTTTTCGGCTCACAAGACCTATGGCCCCAAAGGTGTTGGCGCGCTGTATGTGCAGCGTAAACCGCGGGTTCGTCTGGAAGCGCAAATGCACGGCGGCGGTCACGAGCGCGGCATGCGTTCCGGCACGCTGGCGACGCACCAGATAGTCGGCATGGGCGAAGCTTTCCGCATCGCCAAGGAAGAAATGGCAGCAGAGAGTGAGCGTATCCGCATGCTGCGCGACCGCTTGTACGCAGGTTTTTCCGATATGGAAGAAGTGCACCTCAACGGCGACATGGAGCAGCGCGTTCCGCACAATCTCAATGTCAGCTTCAATTTTGTCGAAGGCGAATCGCTGATCATGGCGATCAAGGATCTGGCCGTATCCAGCGGTTCGGCTTGTACGTCGGCCAGCCTGGAGCCGTCGTATGTATTGCGTGCGCTAGGCCGCAGCGATGAGCTGGCGCATAGCTCCATTCGTTTTTCCATTGGCCGGTTTACGACTGAGGCCGAAGTGGACTACGCGATCAAGCTCTTGCACGACAAGATCGACAAGTTGCGTGAACTCTCGCCTTTGTGGGAGATGTTCAAAGAAGGCGTGGATTTGGATACCGTGCAGTGGGCTGCACATTAAACTCAGGAGAATATTATGTCCTACAGCGAAAAAGTTCTGGATCACTACGAAAACCCCCGCAACGTCGGCTCGTTCACCGCCGGTGATGACGATATCGGTACCGGCATGGTCGGCGCGCCCGCCTGTGGCGACGTGATGAAGTTACAGATCAAGGTCGGCAAGGATGGCTTGATTGAGGATGCCAAATTCAAGACCTACGGTTGCGGTTCGGCGATCGCGTCATCGTCCCTGGTGACTGAATGGGTCAAGGGCAAGACCCTGGATCAGGCGATGGAAATCAAGAACACGGCCATAGCCGAAGAGCTCGCGTTGCCGCCCGTCAAAATTCACTGCTCGATTCTGGCAGAGGATGCGATCAAGGCCGCCGTTGCGGATTACAAGCAAAAGCACGGAGTGTAAATAATGGCCGTTACGCTATCCGAACGTGCAGCGCAACACGTGAGCAACTTTCTTGCCAAACGCGGCAAGGGCGTGGGTCTCAAACTGGGCGTGCGTACCACCGGCTGTTCTGGCATGGCCTACAAGCTGGAATTTGCTGATGAGCCGCCCGTGGGTGATGAGGTGTTCGAGAGTTTTGGCGTGACGGTCTTCGTCGATCCAAAAAGCCTGGCGTATATCGACGGCACCGAGCTGGATTACACGCGCGAAGGGCTGAACGAAGGTTTCAGATTCAATAACCCGAATGTGAAAAACGAGTGCGGCTGCGGCGAATCGTTTAACGTTTGAAGTGAGAAGTTAGGCGCGAGGAGTGCGCATCAGACACCTCTCCTTACCCCACCCTTGTCTCCTCGCCTCTCTCTTGATTCAAAATGGATTTCTCCCAAACCTATTTCGAGTTGTTCAACCTCCCTGCAACGTATGCGCTGGATCGTGAGCATCTTGATAGCACTTATCGTGAATTGCAGAGCCGCGTTCACCCAGACAGGTTTGTATCTAAGCCCGAAACCGAGCAGCGTGTTGCGATGCAGTGGGCAACCAGGGTCAACGAGGCGTATCAGACGCTGAAGCATCCGATCACTCGTGGCGTATACATGTTGCAGCTACTTGGCCTGGATCCGCTGGCACCAACTAACACATCGATAGCACCTGCATTTTTGATGCAGCAAATGGAATGGCGTGAAGCGATCTCTGATGCTTGTCGCGCCAAAGATGTGGCGATGCTGGATCATTTGCAGGTGGAACTCAAAGACGTCTATCACGCTGTCGATGCCGAGTTGGCAATCGCTCTGGATGAAACTCAAAATCCGGCAGTAGCGTCGGAATCGGTGCGCAAGCTGAAGTTCATGGATAAATTGATGGCGGAAGTGGGCGATGCATATGAAAGTTGTGAGAGTTGATCGATGAGTGAAGAAATAGTAGACGATGCATTCATGGCGCTGACTGATGCGTTTGTGCAGATGGCAAATGAAAGCAGCAGTGAGATGGGGGGCGTCAAAGCGGGTGCTGCGCTGCTGTTTGCGGCCACACGGTTCAACGCGTTTGTGGTTGCGTCAAGATCGCGTGATATCGATGAACTGAAGGCGGATCGAGATATGGCTCTCAGTCATTTTTCAGACCAGCACGCGAAAATGCTGGCGGAGAACCTGGATGACTACGAAGAGAATTTTGACCGCTACATTACCAAATACAGAACCGTCTGATTTTCACGTCGTATTTGTTCAATCCCAATAAGCACACACGCTGATCATGGCACTTCTGCAAATTTCTGAACCTGGTATGTCTACCGCCCCGCATCAGCACCGGCTGGCGGTAGGGATCGATCTGGGCACGACCAATTCGCTGGTTGCGACTGTGCGTTCCGGCCTGGCCGTGGTGCTGGACGATACTGATGGCCGTGCGCTGTTGCCATCGGTGGTGCGTTACCACAAAGACGAAAAAGTCGATGTGGGTCATTGTGCGCAAGCGGCGCAAAACAGTGACCCACACAACACCATTGTCTCGGTGAAACGCTTCATGGGACGTGGTTTGAACGACATTGCCGATGCAGCGAGCTTGCCGTATCACTTTGTTTATGCGCCCGGCATGCTGCAAATACGGACGGTTGCCGGTGTTAAAAGCCCGGTCGAGGTATCGGCAGATATTTTACGCAAGTTGCGCATTCGCGCCGAAGCAGCTCTGGGCGGCGAGCTGGTTGGCGCTGTCATTACTGTGCCGGCTTATTTTGACGATGCGCAACGCCAGGCCACCAAGGATGCAGCGACCATTGCCGGACTCAACGTATTGCGGTTGTTGAATGAACCGACCGCAGCGGCGATTGCTTACGGTCTCGACAATGCGTCGGAAGGTATTTACGCCGTTTACGATCTGGGCGGTGGCACCTTCGATATTTCCATATTGAAACTGTCCAAAGGCGTATTTGAAGTGCTTGCGACCAATGGCGACTCAGCGTTGGGTGGCGACGATTTCGATCAGCGCCTGTTTTGCTGGATTGTTGAAAAAGGCCGCTTTGAACCACTGTCTGCGGGCGACACACGGCTATTACTGACAAAGGCACGTGATGCCAAGGAAGCTCTGACGGAACACACGGACGTGCGTGTGACCGCTGTACTCTCAACCGGTGAGTTTTTTGATGCGATATTAAGCACGACCGATTTTAATGCAATGACAGCGGGACTCGTTAGCAAGACACTTGCGCCGACGCGCAAAGCTTTGCGTGATGCAGGTCTTGGAGTGGAAGACATCAAGGGTGTGGTGATGGTTGGCGGTTCCACGCGTATGCCTGGTATCCGCCATGCTGTCGCTGAGTACTTCAAACAGGTGCCGCTGACCAACCTCGACCCCGATAAAGTGGTGGCCTTGGGCGCGGCCATGCAAGCCGACGTGCTGGCAGGCAATCGTGGCGGTGATGAATGGTTGTTGCTGGATGTGATCCCGTTGTCGCTAGGATTGGAAACCATGGGCGGCTTGACCGAAAAAGTCATACCGCGCAATTCCACTATTCCAACCGCACGGGCGCAGGATTTCACTACTTTCAAGGACGGCCAGACCGCGATGAGTGTGCATGTCCTGCAAGGCGAGCGTGAGTTGTCAGCCGATTGCCGCTCGTTAGCGCGTTTCGAGTTGCGCGGCATCCCCCCGATGGTTGCAGGCGCGGCGCGTATTCGCGTGACGTTTCAGGTGGACGCGGACGGCTTATTGTCAGTCTCGGCGCGTGAGCAAAGTCACGGCATCGAAGCCAGTGTGCAGGTCAAGCCTTCTTATGGCCTGGGCGACGACGACATCACCCGCATGTTGAAAGATGCGAATACCTATGCCAAGGATGACATGCAGGCGCGCGCGCTGAACGAGCATATCGTTGATGCGCGGGGGCTGATCGAGGCGACCCGCGCTGCCTTGGCGGAAGATGCCAAGTTGCTGCAAGACCTTGAACGCAATGCAATCGAGCTTGGCATCAGTAAGCTGGAAAACCTGCTTGGCGGGACAGATCATCTTGCGATCAAACGCGGCACCGAAGCACTCAATGAAGCCAGCACCGAGTTTGCCCAGCGCCGCATGGATCAAAGCGTGCGCCGCGCGCTGACCGGACAGAAACTTGAAATGCTAGGCAGCTGAGCGATGCAGAACGCGACTTCGACCCATGCCGGGCTTGGCCAGTTTGAATATATCCCGCCTGACTTTATTCAGAGCTTGCGTGACCGACTCGATGCGCATCCTATTTACGCCTCACTCGTCACGCTCGATGACCTGCGCATTTTCATGCGGCACCACGTTTATTCGGTGTGGGATTTCATGTCGCTGATCAAGTATCTGCAACATCAGATCGCGCCTGCGCGCTGGCCGTGGATGCCGAATGGCGATGCTTCAGTGCAGCGCTTTATCAACGAACTGGTGCTGGAAGAAGAAACCGATTGTGCGTTGCCCGGGCGGGAAGGCCATACCAGCCATTTCATGCTGTATCTCGCCGCGATGCGCGAGATTGGCACCGATGCCGAAACGCCATTGCGCTTTGTGGAGCAGGTGGCTGGGCATGGCATCGAGGCTGCACTCAAGTCGGGATTTCCACCCGCACCCTCGGTGGTGTTTACCCGCACCACCTTCGCTTTTATTGATAGCGGCAAACCGCACGTGGTCGCGGCGGCACTGGCGTTGGGACGCGAGCATGTGATTCCGTCGATGTTCCGCGCCTTGCTGTCGCGCATGAAGGTGACGGCAGAACAGGCACCGAGTTTTCACTATTATCTGAATCGACACGTCACGCTCGACGAAGATTTTCATGCACCCTTATCTTTGCGTCTGCTCGGAGCATTGTGCGGCAAGGATGGGCAGAAGTGGCACGAAGCCCGAGCTGCCGCCATCCTGGCAGTCGAAGCGCGGTTACAATTCTGGGACGGCGTAATGCATTCCCTGCCCAGTCATCAATCCGAAATAGCGGCCTAAACCATGCCCCAACTGATCGTTCTACCTCACGTCGAACTCTGTCCCGATGGCTTGGTCATCGAAGCCAAAACCGGCGATACCATTTGTGATACTTTGCTGGTTAACGGTGTCGAAATTGAACACGCCTGCGAAAAATCCTGTGCCTGCACGACATGCCATGTTGTTATCCGGGAAGGTTTTAATACACTGACCGCCTCGAACGAAGATGAAGACGATCTGCTCGACAAAGCCTGGGGACTCGAGCCACAATCACGTTTGTCGTGCCAGGCGCGAGTGGCTGCTGCGGATCTGGTCATCGAAATTCCAAAATATACGATCAATATGGTCAAAGAAGGACACTAATGAAATGGACTGACACGCTCGATATTGCGATTGAGCTTTCCGAAGCGCATCCGGAAATCGATCCCAAAGCCATTCGTTTTACTGACCTGCACCGCTGGGTAATGGAGCTGCCTGAATTTGATGACGACCCGGATCATTCCGGTGAAAAAATCCTCGAGGCTATTCAGATGGCCTGGATTGACGAACTTAGCTAGTCAATAATGCGGCGGTAATTCTGCACTGCTTGCGCGCGGTCCGGATCGCGCCATTTCATCCAGCTGCTGCGTTAATAGCGCGAGCTGCTGCTCCAAGCTCTTGATCTGCTCCTGCTGCCGGTAAACCGTAAGATTTAGCGCCTCCAGCAAATCCTCCGCGTAGCTGTATTTGATTTCAAGTTCAGTCAGTCGTGTTTCCATTTGCGTCTCTATTTAGGCTGAGACCGCACCTTATCGCATCCACAGGTTTTTCGACACGAATTGCGAGCAGAGCCATGCCTGAATCGTGCTAGACTGGCACGAAATTTGAGGCGGAGATGGCCGAGGAATCTGATCTTTCCCGTACCGAACCGGCAAGCCCGCGTCGCCTGCAACAGGCGCGCATCGAGGGTGATGTACCGCGTTCTGCTGAACTCACGGCGTGGGTCGTTTTGTTGTCTGCGCTGGCTGGGCTCGCCTGGTTGGCGCCGCAAATTTTTACTGCACTTTTCCAGTACCTGCAACAGGCTTTGCAGACGGCAGCCAAACCTTTTCCCGCGCATCCATTCGATTCCGCATTGTCTGTCGGAGGGGATGTGCTGCCCTTGCTGGGGTTGATTTTTATAGCGCTATTGATCGCACCCATGCTGTTGTCGGGATGGGTATTTGCGCCGCGTGCAGTGCGCTTTAATTCACAGCGACTGATTCCGCTGGCCGCGTTGAAACGCCTGTTTTCAATCGAGGCTGTGTTCGCGGCGGCTAAAACACTGATGAAATTTGCCCTGGTCGGAGTCGCATGTTGGCTCGCTGTGTCAAGCGAGTTCGGGCGGCTGCTTGCGCTGCCAGGTGCCGCGCCTGATCAGGCTTTTAGCGAAGCATCCAGCTTGCTGATGAAAGTTTTGCTATCGGTGGTCGGCACGCTTACCGTGATTGCCGCGCTGGATGGCGGCTGGCGTTGGTGGCGTTACCGCGCACGCCACGCGATGACCTGGCAGGAGGTGCTGGCTGAAGCGCGCGAGTCCGAGGGCAGCCCGGAAATGCGCGCGCGCATGCGTGGTCGGCAGCAGGCGGCGAGCCAGGCGAATAACACACCCGGACAGCATCTTGACGAGGTGATTGAATGAGCGCGCAAGGCGTGATGGTTTTGGGCCATCCGCTGAATCGTCTGGCGGCACCGGTTTTGGTGTTGCTGATTCTGGCGATGATGGTGTTGCCCTTGCCGACCTGGATGCTGGATGTGTTGTTCACGCTCAATATCGCGCTGGCAATGATCGTGTTGCTGGTCAGTTTGAACGCACAGCGTCCGCTGGATTTTTCGGTTTTCCCCACTGTACTGCTGCTGACCACGCTGCTGCGCTTGTCGCTGAACGTCGCCTCCACGCGCATTGTCCTGCTGCAGGGCCACACCGGGCCGGATGCGGCGGGCAAGGTGATCGAGTCCTTCGGCAATTTCCTGGTGGGCGGCAATTACACCGTGGGTCTGGTCGTGTTCCTGATTCTGGTCATCATCAATTTTGTGGTGATTACCAAAGGCGCAGGGCGCATCGCCGAAGTGGCAGCGCGTTTTACGCTGGACTCCATGCCGGGCAAACAGCTCGCCGTAGATGCCGATCTCAACGCCGGCTTTATCACTGAAGGAGAGGCGCGCGCGCGCCGCACCGACATCGGTCGCGAAGCCGATTTTTACGGCGCGATGGACGGTGCGTCCAAGTTTGTGCGTGGCGATGCCGTCGCGGGCATCATCATCCTGATCGTCAATCTGGTGGGTGGCATTGCCATCGGCTTGTTCCAGCATGGCATGGCCGTGAGCGATGCGCTGAGCCGATATGGCCTGCTGACCGTGGGCGATGGTCTGGTTGCGCAAATTCCGGCACTGGTCATCTCCACCGCAGCGGCCATAGTCGTGAGCCGTGCGTCGGGCGAGCAGGATCTGTCGCGCGAATTTTCCAGCCAGGTATTCGGACGACCGCAGACCTTATATATTGCAGCTTCCGTGCTGGCCGTGCTGGGCGTCATTCCCGGTACGCCGCATGTGGCATTCTTGACGATTGCCGCAGTGCTGGCGGGCGCGGCTTACTGGGTGGAGCAGCGTCAGCGTGCCGCGCTGGATGAGCCAGACGAACCGCAATTTGTGGAGGAAGAAACCGCGCCGATTGATCTGACCTGGGAGGATATTCCACCGGTCGATATGCTCGCGCTGGAAGTCGGCTATCGGCTGATACCGCTGGTGGATCGCAACCAGAGTGGCGCGGCACTCGCCCGCATTACCGAGGCGCGTCGCCGTTTTGCCACCGACATGGGCGTGGTGGTGCCGCTCATCCGGGTGCGCGACAACCTCGATCTCAAGTCCAATTTTTATCGTGTCACCCTGAAAGGCGTCGAAATGGCGCGCGGCGAAGCGCAGGCAGGACGCGTGCTGGCGGTGAACACTGGCGATGTGCTCGGGCGTCTTGACGGCGAACCGGGCATCGATCCACTGACCGGATCGCCTGGCATCTGGATCGATGCCGAGCGCACCGATGAGGCCGAGGTTCGCGGTTTCCAGGTGCTGGAGGCGGCTGAACTGGTGGCGCGCCAAGTCGAGGCGGTGTTTCGCCAGCATGCGGCTGAATTGCTTGGCCGCTCCGAAGTCCAGCAATTGCTGGATACGCTGGAGCGCAGTTCCCCCGGTCTGATTGCCGACGTAACGCCAAAGCATCTGCCGCTGACCAGCGTGCAAACCATTTTGCAGCAATTGATCGAAGAGGGCGTGTCGATACGGGATGCGCGCACTTTGTTCGAAACCCTGGCTGCGCGTGCGCCCAAAACGCAGGCAATTGAGGAATTGGTTGAAACCGTGCGCGCCGCCCTCGGGCGCGGCATTGTTGACCGGCTGTTTGAAGGCGCGGAAACCCTGAATGTCATTGGGCTTGCGCCCGAAACCGAAACCCGGCTGCTGCATGAAATGGGCGACGAAGGCGAAGCGCTGCTCAATCCGGCCACTATCGATGCGCTCGTCGTCGCGGCAGAACGTGCAGTGACTGAACAGGACGAAGCGGGCGCCCCCGCTGTGCTGCTTGTCGGGCCCGGTTTGCGGTCGATGCTGTCGCGTCTGCTACGCCGTGGCGTGTCGCGGCTGGCGGTGTTGTCCTACGCCGAAATCCCCGCAGATAAAATCGTACAGGTCAGCAGCATATTGAACATCGGGAGCGAAACATGAGCATGCAAAAATTTGTCGCAGCCAATGCGCGTGAGGCGCTGGCGCGCATTCGGTGCGAATTGGGCGAGGATGCGGTGGTCTTGTCCACGCGCGAGCATCCGCAAGGCGTGGAGTTGCTCGCCAGCGCGTATGCGGATCTGGCACGTGCGGAAACAATGTCTGACATGCCCGATGCGGCGAGCGGTTCGCGCATCCTCAAAGAACTCGCGCACCTGCGCGGCTTGCTGCAAAACCAGTTGGCCGGATTCGCCTGGGGCGCCAGCAAACGCCGCGATCCGCAACGCGTTGCGCTGCTGCAAAGCCTGTTTGCAGCAGGATTCGGCAGCGGGCTGGCGCGCACCCTGGCGGCGCGACTGCCGCGCGGCTTGCAAGCAGAAGCCGCTAACGCATGGCTGCGTCAGGTGCTGATCCGCAATCTGGCGGTGGTTCCACGTGCCGACGATTTGATTGCTGGCGGTGGGATGCTGGCGCTGGTTGGCCCCACCGGTGCCGGAAAAACCACCAGCCTGGCCAAGCTGGCGGAGCGCGGCGTGCGCGTGCATGACGCAGACCAGGTCGCGCTGGTGTCTGCCGACGCGTACCGCGTGGGGGCGGAAACGCAGTTAAAAATTTATGCCGATTTGCTGGGGGTCGAGTTGCAGGTCGTGCCGAATGCAAACGCGCTGGACGCGAGCTTGCGTCAACTCACTCACAAACGTCTGGTGCTGATCGATACCGCCGGCTTCAATCCGCAGGACCCGCGTGTGGCGCAGATGCAGGCATTTGATGCGCTCGGCGTACGGCGCGTGCTGGTGCTGGCAGCCAATGCCCAGAGCGGCGCGATCGAGAGCGTGATGACGGCGTATGGTCAGGGTGCGGCGGCCTGCATCCTCAGCAAATGGGACGAAAGCCCGCAGCCCGGTGCGGCGTTGGATAGCCTGATTCGTCATCGGCTGCCGCTGGCGTATGTCGCAAGCGGGCAGCGCGTGCCAGAGGATTTATATCCGCCGAATGCCGCGTATCTGATCGACCGTGCGCTGAAAGGCGGCCAGCTCGCCACACCGTATGCGCTAAAAGATGCGGACTGGCCAGTATTTGCCGGCATGGAAGCCGGGCAGGACGTGCGGCGTGCTGGCTGACCAGGCAGCAGGTTTGCGGCGCAGTGCGGTGCGTCGTGACACGCAAGTCATCACGATATTGTCCGGACAAGCTGCCATCGCACAGCGGCTGGCGCGAGCCATCCAACTGCGCGGCAGACGGGTTTTACTCGTGGACACGACCGGTCGTCATGCGATGGCAGGTCAGGCGCAATCGATTTTTGGCTGGCAGCAACAAGTCGCGCGCAAACAGGTGCAGCCGGTTTGCGTAAACGGAATCGATCTTCTGCGTGCACCCGGCGCACCAGCGGGTGATGCCGGGATTGTTCAGGCTAGCAACGGGTGTGACACGGTGCTTTTCGATTCGGTACCGATTCAGTCCGATGTGCTTGCACTGGCGTCGCGACCCGCTCAAACCCTGATTGTGCAGGTGGATGCCGACACCGATGCCATCTGCAACGCGTATGCGCTGATAAAAAGCCTGGCTGAAAACAATCTCGACTGGCCGGTGTTTTTAGTTGGCAAAGCGACGCAATGCGAACGGATCATCTCAGCTGTGAAAACCTTCCTCTCGCTTCAGCCCAGTTTGCCAAAATGGGCAGCGCTTGAGGAAGATGCCCATTTTGCCGCGCTTGCGGCTAAAATCACGGCAGACGAAACCGACGTAAGCCGCTTATACAAAGACATGGGAGCAATACACAAGCAACATGGTTAAACCACAGCCCGTTACGCTGGATGACCAGGTCAAAAAATACACGCCCCTGGTGAAACGCATTGCGTATCACATGATGGCGCGTCTGCCCGCGAGCGTCGAAGTCGACGACCTGATTCAGGTTGGCCTGATTGGCCTGCTCGATGCGGTCTCGCGTTTTGACGGCACCCAGGGCGCGCAATTCGAGTCCTACGCGACGCAGCGCATTCGCGGTTCAATGCTGGATGAACTGCGCGAAGCCGACTGGCTGCCGCGCCATGTGCGACAAAAATCCCGCCAGATCGAAGCCGCAATCCACCGCCTGGAACAACGTCACGGCAAACCGCCGGGCGAAGAAGAAATCTCGAAGGAAATGGGCATTGCCCTCGGCGACTATCAGTCGATGCTGGGCGACGTCAAAGGCTCGCAACTGCTGTATTACGAAGACTTTTCCGACGAAGATAGCGCGAGTTTCCTCGATCGTTATCTGGTCGATGGCGGCAGCGATCCGCTCGCATTGCTGGAGGACGAAGGCTTCAAAAGAAGTTTGATCTCCGCGATTCACGGTCTGCCGGATCGTGAGCGCAACATGATGGGCATGTATTACGAGCAGGACATGAATCTGAAGGAAATTGGTTCTGTGCTGGGTGTGTCGGAGTCGCGGGTGTGCCAGATGCATTCGCAGGCGGTGGCGCGGTTGAGGGCGCAGCTTAAGGTTTGGAAAGAATAGCGGTCAGTTTGTAATGGCTGAGGTTCGTTGGCCGGGGGTAGCCCGGCTGCTAGTCACTTTTTCTTGCGCGGCTAAGAAAAAGTAACCAAAAAGAAGGCCGCCCCAACATCCCCGAATTCCCGTAAATTGAGCCTGCCGGGCGGGCGTCGAAGAACTCGCCTCGCTTGGCTGTTTTGATTTTTGTTTTTGTGAGCGAAGCTCAAACACCTTCGCCGCTGATCCGCCCAGCAGACTCGATTTACGGCGGGGCTGAAGGGGGAAGATCAAAAGCAGGGCAGTGGTGACTGGAAGAGTTGCGGTTATTATTTGAGTTTCACTTCTGCGCAATAACCCTTGCGCTATTAGAAGCCATGCGGAACGTTATCCTGCAAATGATAATGCGGATCGAGCGTCCCCTATGGGGAAGTGCTTGAACGTCTCTTCATGGCCGTGTGCTGTCCTTAGCACAACTGACAAACGAATACGAAGAACTCAGCGCTTCTTCTGCCACCACACATAAGTCCCCACAATCAGCACGACAAACGCGATGACGCCGAGGATGATGAAGTGCTGGTATTCCTTGATGAGCGCTTCGTTGCCGCCGAGGAAGTAACCGAACAGGGTGAGGGCGATGGCCCACAGTCCGGCGCCCAGGCAGGTGTAAAAGGCGAAGTGGCCGGGGTGCATCCGGGTTAAACCGGCGGGCAGGGAAATCAGGTGGCGGATGCCGGGGATGAGGCGTCCGGTGAAGGTGGAAATGGCGCCGTATTTATCAAAGAAGTGGTCGGTCTTGTGCAGCAGTTCGGGCCGCACAAAAAAGTAGCGCCCCCAGCGTTCGAGAAAGGGACGGCCAACCCACATCGCAAAGGCGTAGTTGAATGATGCGCCGACGAGGCTGCCGAAGGTGGCCGAGAGCACGATCAACCAGACATTCATTTGTCCCTGTTGCGCGAGGTAGCCGGCGGGAATCAGCACGACTTCGCTCGGCACCGGCAGCACGGTGGATTCGAGCGCCATCAGGATGAAAATGCCGGTGTAGCCCCAGGCGAGTACGGTCTGGAGGATCCAGTTGATGAATTCGTGGAGCATAGTGGCAAGGCAGTTTCGGGAGACAAGCTGCAAGTTACAAGTTTCTGGAACGCGCGCTACGCGTCCTTGAAGCTTGAGTCTTGTTTCTTGAAACTCACACCACTGCTTCTTCTTTCTTCTCGGTGGACTTGATGAAGTGTTCGCGCCGCACGCCGAACATCAGCAGCAGCGGGCTTGCCACGAGCACAGAGGAATAAATACCGAACAGGATGCCGATGGTGAGCGCCAGCGCAAAGTTGTGCAGGGCCTCGCCACCGAACAGCAGCATCGACAGCACCATGGTCTGGGTCGCGGCGTGGGTGATGATGGTGCGGCTCATGGTGGTGGTGATGGCGTTGTCGATGATGTCGGGGATGGTGGCGCCGCGCATCTTGCGGATGTTTTCGCGAATCCGGTCGAACACTACGACCGACTCGTTCACGGAGTAGCCCAGCACCGCCAGCACACCAGCCAGAACGGTGAGCGTGAACTCCCATTGAAAGAACGCGAACATGCCGAGAATGATGACCACGTCGTGCATGTTGGCGATGATGGCGGCGAGTGCAAAGCGCCATTCAAAGCGCAACGCGAGGTAGGCCAGAATGCCGCCTGCCACCACCAGTAGCGCGAGTGCTCCGTTGTCGTACAGTTCTTTGCCGACTTGCGGACCGACGAAATCGACGCGCTTGAGTTCCACCGTGGCATCGGCGGCTCTGAGCGCCTGGATTACGGTATTGCTGGTTTCAGCGGCGCTGCCGCTGCCTTTGAGCGGCAGGCGGATCAATACGTCGCGGCTGGTGCCAAAGTTTTGTACCGAGACTTCGGACAAGCCGGTTTTTTCCAGCGCGGCGCGCACCGAGCCGAGGTCAGCGGTGTGCTGATAAGTGATTTCCATCAGTGTGCCGCCGGTGAAATCCACACCCAGATTCAGGCCTTTGATGGCGAGTGCGCCGATGGCGAAAATAAACGTGGCGAGCGAAATGAAAGTCGTCACTTTGCCCCAACGCATGAAGGGGATGTCTTTTTTGAACGGAAAAAATTCGATCATGCTGGAGTCCTAGATGGAGACTTTGGCCAGACGTGCCTGGCGGCCATAAGTCAGATTGGCCATTGCGCGCGAGATGGTCACGGCGCTGAACATGGAAGTGAGAATGCCCAGGCAGAGCACGACGGCAAAGCCGCGCACCGGCCCCGAGCCCAGCCAGAACAGCGCGATACCCGCGATGAGCGTGGTCAGGTTGGAGTCGAGAATCGTGCCCCAGGCGCGGTCGTAACCGGCGTGGATGGCGGCTTGCGGCGTAGTGCCGTGGCGCAGTTCTTCGCGGATGCGCTCGTTAATCAGCACGTTGGCGTCAATCGCCATGCCCAAGGTCAGCGCAATCGCGGCCATGCCCGGCAGGGTCAGCGTGGCCTGCATCATCGACAGCAAGGCGACCAGGAAGAAACCGTTGATCGCTAGCGCCAGGGTCGAAAACAGGCCAAATACCCGGTAATAAAAAATCATGAAGACCGCGACAGCCAAAAATCCCCAGATGTTGGAGTGGAAGCCTTTGCTGATGTTTTCGGCACCCATGGACGGGCCGACGGTACGCTCTTCAACAATCTGCATCGGTGCGGCGAGTGCGCCTGCGCGCAGCAACAGTGCGACATCTGAGGCTTCCTGAGGCGAATCCATGCCGGTGATTTGCACCCGGCCACCGCCGATTTCTTCGCGGATGACCGGCGCGGTGATGATCTCAGCTTTGCCTTTTTCGATCAGCAGAATCGCCATGCGTTTGCCGACGTTTTCACGCGAAGTGTCCCGGAAAATCCGCGCACCCTTGCCGTCGAGGTTGACGTGTACCGCAGCCTGACCAGACTGGCCGTCAAAGCCGGGCGTTGCGTCGGTGATCGAATCGCCCGTCAGGATGACGTCTTTCTTCACTGCAATGGGTTGTCCTTCGCGACTGGGCACCAGATCGTCACCAAACGGCGCCTGGCCCGAAGCCAGCGTGGCGGCATCGGCCAGTTCGTCCACCATGCGGATTTCGAGGGTGGCGGTGCGACCCAGAATGTCCTTGGCCTTGGCCGTGTCCTGCACGCCGGGCAGTTGCACCACGACGCGGTTTGCGCCCTGTTGCTGGATCACTGGCTCGGCTACGCCCAGCTCATTGACGCGATTGCGCAGCGTGGTGATGTTCTGTTGCAGCGCAAATTCCTGCACGCGTTTTTCGGCCTCGGGTTTGAGCTTGGCAGCGAAGGTGAATTCGTCGGCGAGGTCGGCGGGGGTAAACAGCAGATCGGTGAAGGTGTCACTCAGTTTCGTCAACGCGGCATCGCGCTGGTCGCGCGTGCTGAAATGCACGACCACGGTCTGCCCCGCTTTTTCGATGCGGCTGTAGCGGATTTTGTCATTGCGCAAATCGGTGCGGAAATCGTTCTGGTAGCGGCTGGCGGCTTTATCCAGCGCCGCTGCCATATCCACTTCCAGCATGAAATGCACGCCGCCGCGCAAATCCAGGCCGAGGTACATGGGGCGCGCATTGATGGCCGACAGCCAGGCGGGCGAGGCCGAAACGAGATTGAGCGCAACGCTGTACTGGTCGCCAAGGCTGGCGGAGATCAGGTCTTTGGCCTTCAGTTGCAGGTCGGTCGTGGCCAGACGCAGCTTGATGCTGTTGCCCGTGAGTTCCTCACCGCTGTGGGCAATACCGTTGTCCTTGAGGATTTTTTCAATCCGGGACAGCAACGCGGTATCGGTTTTGGCCGATGCGCGTACCGGCGAGATTTGCACCGCAGGCACTTCGCCAAAAAAGTTGGGCAGGGTGTAGAGAAACCCGATCACCAGCGTGACGGCGATGAGTGCGTATTTCCAGAGCGGGTAGCGATTCATTTTGTGGCGGTGGGGAGTTAGAGGTTAGGGGTTAGGGCGAAACACCCTCACCGTCATTGCGCGCACCCGTCAGGGTGAAACCATGATGGGTGCGCGCAATGACGGTCGTTTTTTTCACAGGCCTTTGATCGTTCCCTTGGGCAGCAGGGTTTGCACCGAGGACTTCTGCACATGTGTGATCACGCCATCGGCAATTTCAAGCGCGACGTATTGGTCGTTGATTTTGCTGACCTTGCCGACCTGACCACTTGCGGTAACGACTTCGTCGCCTTTTTGCAAGTCGCTCAGCAGTTGTTTCTGTTCTTTGGCGCGTTTCATCTGCGGGCGAATCAGCATGAACCAGAACAGGATGAAAATAATGATGAGCGGCAAAAACTGCTGCAACATATCGGCGTTACTGGCAGCGGGACCGGCGGCGTGTGCGAGAGAAATCATGGAATACCCTGTTCGTTAAATTAAAACTGGCCTGTCAGACAGGCCAAAAGCTGGAAGATTCTACCATCCGAGCGCGTATTCATCATGAAAGCGTGCCGTAAAGTCGGCAAACTGTTGGTCTTCAATCGCCCTGCGCATCTGCGCCATCAGGCCGTGGTAATAGTGCAGGTTATGGATCGTGGCGAGGCGCGCCCCCAGAATCTCGTTGGCGCGGATCAGGTGATGCACATAGGCGCGGCTGAAATTTTTACAGGCGTAGCAGGTGCAGGTGTCGTCAATCGGGCGGATGTCTGTTTTCCAGCGCGCGTTGCGGATGCGTATTTCGCCGCGCCGCGTAAACAGAATGCCGTGGCGCGCGTTGCGGGTGGGCAGCACGCAGTCGAACTGGTCGATGCCTTGCGCGACCGCTGCGACCAAGTCTTTGGGCGTACCTACGCCCATCAGATAACGCGGCTTGTGGGCGGGGAGCTGCGGTGCGGTGTGCGCCAGAATGCGCGTCATGTCTTCCTTGGGTTCGCCCACGGACAGGCCGCCAATCGCGTAGCCGTCAAATTCCATGGCGATGAGTTCGCGCGTGGATTCGTCGCGCAGGGCTTCATACATCCCGCCTTGCACAATGCCATACAGTGCATTGGGATTGTCGCCGTGCGCCGCCCTGGAGCGCGCGGCCCAGCGCAGGGACATACGCATCGAGTCGGCCGCCTGCTGTTCGGTGGCGGGGTAGGGCGTGCATTCGTCAAAGATCATCACGATGTCGGAATTGAGCACGCGTTGTATGCGCATCGATTCTTCGGGCGAGATGAAAATCCGGTCGCCGTTGAGCGGCGAGGCAAACTTCACGCCTTCCTCCGTAATTTTGCGCAAGGCACCCAGGCTGAACACCTGAAACCCGCCCGAGTCGGTGATGATGGGCTTGTCCCAACCCATGAAACGGTGCAAGCCACCGTGCGCCTCAATCACTTCCAGCCCCGGCCGCAACGACAGGTGATAGGTGTTGGAGAGCACCATCTCGAAGCCGATTTCGGTAATCTCCGCAGGCGACATCGCCTTGACCGTGCCGTAGGTGCCGACCGGCATGAAGGCCGGCGTTTGCACCGTGCCATGCGCCAACTGGAACTGGCCGCGGCGCGCTGCGCCATCGGTGGTGATGAGGTCAAATTTCATAATTCATGATGAAAAAATAGATAAGGATTTTCGTAGGGTGGATGAGCGCAGCGTTATCCACTAGGGATACCGTCTCTGGCATCGGATGCCAAAGACATATCCGCCGTATGTGTGGCGTGCAATGATTCCATACGGCGGAATGCGCTACGCTTTTCCGCCCTACAGTTAGGCCGGAGGGTGGTTGCTAACAATGTCCAAGCCCGCCTTTTCTAAAAACATCGCGTCGCCATAACTAAAAAACCGATACCGCTCTGCAATTGCGTGCGCATAGGCGCGGCGGATCGCGTCCACTCCTGCAAATGCCGACACCAGCATCAGCAGCGTTGAGCGCGGCAAGTGAAAATTGGTCAAGAGCGCATCGACTACACGGAACCGATAACCGGGAGTGATAAAAATTTGCGTCTCGTCCGAGCCGCTACGCAAGTCACCGGACGATGCCGCCGCTTCCAGCGCACGCATGCTGGTGGTCCCCACCGCGACTACCCGGCCACCTTTCGCATGCGTCGCGGCAATCGCATCCACCGTCGCCTGCGGGATCGTATAACGCTCGCTGTGCATGGTGTGATCGCGCGTATCGTCCACCCGCACCGGCTGAAACGTGCCCGCGCCCACATGCAGCGTCACTCGCGTTGTGAGAATGCCTTGCGCGTGCAAGCGGTCGAGCATCGCCGCATCGAAATGCAGCCCCGCCGTGGGCGCTGCCACCGCGCCGGGCTCGTTTGCGTACACCGTTTGATAACGCGCCTCGTCGTCGGCACCGGCTGCGTGCCCGATATACGGCGGCAGCGGCAGACGGCCAACCCGGTCCAGCACATCCAGTACCGGCTGCGAAAACACCAGCCGCGTCAGACTGTCCTGCCGCGCAATGACTTCCAGGTGGAGATCACCATCCAGAAAAATCACCGAGCCCGGCTGCGGCGCATGGCTCGCGCGGATAAACGCCAGCGCCTCGAACTCGCCCAGCACCCGCTCCACCAGCAACTCCACCCGGCCACCGGATGCCTTGGTGCCAAACAGCCGCGCCTTGATCACGCGCGTATCGTTCAACACCAGCAAATCATTGGGGCGCAACAGCGCAGGAAAATCGCGGAACTGCCGGTCATGCAGATTGCCGTCAGCAACGTGCAGCAGCCGACTCCCGCCGCGCTCGGCAGGCGGAAACTGGGCAATCAGCTCGTCAGGGAGGTCAAAATCAAAATCGGCAACACGCATGGGGCGGGAATTATAGCCCGTTCGAAGCAAGCTCCTTGCCGAGTAGGGCACGATTCAGCGATAATGCGCGCCTTCTGTACCCGGACGCGGATGCGCCCGGAGTCTCTCAGCCGAGATGGCGGAATCGGTAGACGCAGCGGATTCAAAATCCGCCGCTGGTAACAGTGTGGGGGTTCGAGTCCCCCTCTCGGCACCAATAAAAATGTGGGTTGTGTGATCTCCGCGCTTGCGGGCATGTGCCATTTTCTGCTTTTGTGTTCAACGGCTTGTGGGTTTACAGCGTCGTTTTTTTCGCTGGTTTTCCCTGATGCTGCGTCATGTGGGCATGGCTTCGGCAATTCGCCAGGCCTGCTTGAGAACATCAATGGTTGAATAGCGATTGCTTGTTAAGGCCGCAGACGATTCAGGCCGCCTGTACCGGGATGGCGCGGCGTGTTTCAATCTTGCGATTGGCTTCGTCCACATAGACTAACTCTGGCGTATAGCGCGCCAGTTCAATCTCGTTATAGACCGCATAGGTTGCGATGATGACGATGTCGCCGGGATTGGCGTGATGGGCTGCCGCACCGTTGACTGAAATAATCCCGGAATCACGCGCGGCGCGGATCGCATACGTGGTGAAGCGTGCGCCATTGGTCACGTTATAAATCTGGATCTGTTCGTATTCGTGGATATTGGCTGCATCCAGCAGCGTTTCGTCAATCGCGCAGGAGCCTTCGTAATGCAGTTCCGAATGCGTGACATGCGCCCGGTGCAGCTTGGATTTAAGCATCGTTCTTTGCATGACGGTGCCTCAATAAAGTTAAGTGGGCATTATAAAACCTGATGCCGGATTACCCAAGGCATTCAAGGTTGTCGATCAGCCGCGTTTTGCCCATCCAGGCCGCGCCCAGCACCACAAAACCTTGCGTGTCGTGCTCTGCGGCTTGCAGCGTGTCGGCATTTCGCACTTCAACGTAATCCACATTCCACCCGGCCATTTTTAGCCGCTTTTTTGCGCTTGCGGCAAGCAGCGAAAAATCCCGCTCACCCGAGCTTAGGGATGCGGTCACGACGCTAAGTTCCCGATATAAACCGGGCGCCTGAATGCGTTCGGCGGCGCTCAAATAGCCATTGCGTGAACTCATCGCCAGGCCGTCCGGCTCGCGCAGGGTTGCGCCTGCGATCACAGTGATCGGCAGATTGAACTGCCGAATCAATTCCCGGATCACGCACAACTGCTGAAAATCTTTTCGCCCGAAAACCGCGAACTGCGGCTGCACCATATTGAACAGCTTCAGCACTACCGTCGCCACCCCGCTGAAGTGGCCCGGACGAAATGCGCCGCACAAATCATCGGCAAGCTCGGCGGGGGGGTGCACGGTGAAAGTCTGCGGCGCGGGGTAAACTTCGCTGGCATCCGGCGCGAACACGATGTCGCATCCGGCTGCGGCCAGCTTGTCGCAGTCGGCCTCCAGCGTGCGCGGATAGCGTTCAAAATCTTCCCCCGCACCGAATTGCAAGGGGTTGACGAAAATGCTCGCCACCACCGGCGCGCCGTACTGCTTTGCCAGCGTCACGAGCGACGCGTGGCCAGCGTGCAGATTGCCCATCGTCGGGACGAAGGCCGTGCGGGTTTCACGGGCGAGGGCGGCGCGCAGGTCAGCGGTGGTGTGGAGGAGCCTCATGGTTTTACAGGTTTATGCCGAAATACGCAGATCAAGTAGGGTGCAATAACCAACGGGCATTGCGCCGCATGTGTGGCCATCATTCGGCGCAATGCGTTTCACTTATTGCCCTACGGGTGCAATATGTCTTAGTCACTCAAGGTTCCTGCGTAGATACTGGTAATTTTATGATTGTGTACATTTACGCGCATCACTTCCAGATCGTTACCAGGGAGTTCGTAGTCCCAATCAGGCTGATAGGTTCCACTAGGCTTTCCATAGAGCTTAACAAGCTTCCCGATTGAATCGCCCACTTTCAGGCCACGTTTAGTGGGGAATTTAGTTGTTTGAATCGTTATGCCAAAGACTGTTTTGTCTACCCCGACATGTACTAGCAAACCTGCATATTTCCAGACTGAATATTTTCCGCTTGGATCGTTCGTATACGCGTAGTTGGTAACGTCTTTGGGTTTGCCCAAAGTGCGTTGAACAGATGCCGAATCTGTACCAATAGATATGCCCGCAACTGTAAAGTCTTCCTCACCCAATTGGATTAAGACTTCGCCCATCACATTGGCACTAAATGCCAATGTGATGGCAAGAAGGACAATAAAGCGGCGCAAGGTCGTCACGGGTTTGAGCCTAACGCAGATTCACTTGCACGGAAAACTCCCATCCTTAACCGCCGCCACATAAGCCCGCACCGCCGCTTCAATCCCGTCAGTTCCAGCCAGAAAATTCTTCGAGAACTTCGGTGCGTTTGGATACAAGCCCAGCATGTCGTACAGCACCAGTACTTGCCCTGCGCAGTCGCTGCCCGCGCCGATGCCGATGGTGGGAATGGTCACGGTTTCGGTGACGGTTTTTGCCAGCGCTGCGGGCACCATTTCCAGTACGATCAAGCTTGCGCCTGCGGCTTCCAGAACACATGCGTCGGCGATCAATTGCGCGGCGGCAGCGTCGTCGCGGCCTTGTGTTCTGTAGCCGCCAAGCTGGTTCACCGACTGCGGCAGCAAGCCCAGATGCGCGCACACAGGAATGCCGCGCGCGGTCAGAAACGCGACTGTCTCAACCATCACTGCGCCGCCTTCGAGCTTGACCATATTCGCGCCTGTCGCCATCAGTCGCGCCGCTGCAGAAAACGCGCGCTCAGGCGACGGCTGGTAGCTCCCAAACGGCAGGTCGGCGACGATGAAGGCGCGCTGCGTGCCTGCCGCCACGCAGCGCGTGTGATACGCCATTTCGGCTAGTTTCACCGGCAGCGTCGAAGTGTGACCCTGGATCACCATGCCGAGTGAATCGCCGACCAGTACCACGTCCACCCCGGCGGCATCGAGCACGCGCGCAAAGCTGGCATCGTAACAGGTGAGCGCCGCGATTTTTTCACCGCGCGCGCACATGGCTTTAAGGGTGGAGAGGGTGATCGCCATGCTCAGGCTGCCCGGCTGAAAAACTCGCGCGGCCCGCGCATTTTCTGGATGCGTTCGAGCAGAAGTTCAAAATCGGCTTCGCTGTTTGCGAAGTTGAGATGTTCGCTGTTCACGATCAAGAGCGGCGCCGCCTCATAGCGGTGAAAAAACTCGCTGTAGCTGGCGGCAAGCCGCCGCAGATAATCCGCAGCCATGCCGCGCTCGAATTCAATGCCACGGCGTTTGACGCGTTCCTGCAAGGATTCAATTGGCGCCTGAAGATAAATCACCAGATCGGGCGTGGGCGCTTGCGGGGCGAGGTCGGCATAGACTTTTTGATACAGCGCAAACTCGTCGTCATCCAGATTGAGCCGCGCAAACAGCATGTCCTTGTCGAGCAAAAAATCGGAGACGGTGCCGCTATTGAACAGATCGCCTTGCACCAGATCGCGCAACTGGCGTGAACGTTCAAACAGAAAATGCAGCTGGGTCGGGAGCGCGTAGCGTTTCGGCTCCTGATAAAAGCGCGGCAGAAAAGGGTTGTCGCTGGCGTTTTCGAGCAGGGTTCTGGCACCGAGCTTGTCTGCCAGCTTGTGGGTCAGGCTGGTTTTACCCGCGCCGATCGGACCCTCGACGACGATGTATTTAAAGCGGGATGGGCTCATGATGCGGCGAGGCTACGTTTAGGGGTGTGACCGGCGCGACACGTTGGTTGGCGCACGCAGCGATCCAGTCGGCTGCACGACCATGACCGGGGATGGCGATGTCGGGCGCAATTTCGGTCAGCGGCAGCAGCACAAAAGCGCGTTCGGTCATACGCGGGTGCGGCAGCGTCAGGTGGTCTTCGTGAAAATGCGCGGCACCATACAGCAGCAGATCCAGATCGAGCGTGCGCGGTGCATTGCGAAAGCTGCGTTCGCGGCCATGACGGTGCTCGATGTCGAGCAGCGCAGCAAGCAAGGCGCGTGGTGCGAGCGCTGTTTCGATGTGGGCAACGGCATTGATGAAGTCGGGTTGATCGACGTAGCCGACGGGTGCGCTGGCATACAGCGACGAGTGTGCGATCAGGCGTGTGGCAGGCAAGCGGTCGAGTTCGTCCAGCGCGTATTCCACTTGTGCTGCGGGATGATCGAGGTTGGCACCGAGGCCGATATAGGCATTGATTTGCATCTTAGAAAAACCGTTTCACCACAGAGGCACAGAGGTAAGTCAAAATCTTGTTTGCGGAGTTGCCAATTGGCAAATGACAATGAGATCGCGACGCGTTGGTTCTGTTGTCTTTCTGCGCGTCTCTGTGCCTCTGTGGTGAGGGGTTTTGGGTCATGCACATACCGTTACAGCTTCATTCCGGTGTCGCCGATTCGGCTGCGCCCGACTTGCGTCGACGGCGGCGCGGTTTCGGGCTGCTATCGGTTTTCAGCATGGTGCTGCGCGTGGATTCATCAGCATCCTGAAAGCGTGTCCACCAGTCGGCCAGTTCCTGATCGACTTCGCCGGATGCGGCGCGCAACACCAGAAAATCATAGGCTGCGCGAAAGCGCGGATGTTCCAGCAAACGGTAAGGGCGCTGCCCGCCGCGTTGTTCAAAGCGGGGTTGCACGCCCCAGACTTCTTTCATCATGCCGTCGTAACGGCGCGGAATCGCGAGCTGGCCGCGTTGTGCGTCGAGCACTTCATCCATTGCGATGAACAGCGCCGGCATGGGTTTTTCGCCCTTGGCTTCGAGCGCTTTCCAGCGCTGCGCGACCTGCGGCCACAGCAGCGAGCCAAACAGAAACGCGGGCGACGCGGGGCGGTCGTCGCGAATGCGCTCGTCGGTGCTTTTCAGCGCGGCGGTAATGAAGGGACCGCCCGTCGGGTCGTCCAGAATGGTGTCGAGCAATGGCAGCATGCCGTGGTGCAGACCTTCGGCACGCAGCTGATGTACCCCGCGCAAGGCATGGCCGGACAGCAACAATTTCAGCGCCTCGTCAAAGATGCGGGCACGCGGAATATTGGCCAGCAGCGGCGCCAGTTCGGCCACCGGTTTGCGCGTGGCCGGGTCGATGCTGAAATCGAGTTTGGCGGCAAAGCGCGCGGCGCGCAGCATCCGTACCGGGTCTTCCCTGAAGCGGGTTTCGGGGTCGCCGATCATGCGCAGCACGCGTTTTTTGCAATCCGCCACGCCGCCAAAATAATCGTGGACTTCTTCGCGTTCCGGGTCGTAATACAGGGCGTTGACGGTGAAGTCGCGACGCGCGGCGTCGTCCGCGTGATCGCCAAAAATATTGTCCGACAGTAGGCGGCCATGCGCATCGGTCGGGCGTTCTTCTTCTTCGTCGGCTTCTTTCTGGCCGTTGGCGCGAAAGGTCGTGACTTCGATGGTCTCGCGACCGCACATCACATGCACAATCTGGAAGCGCTTTCCGATGATGCGCGAGCGGCGGAACAGGCGGCGGATCTGGTCGGGCGTCGCATCGGTTGCCACATCAAAATCCTTGGGTCGCAAATCGAGCAGCAAATCGCGCACCGCACCGCCGACGACATAGCCCTTGAACCCCGCATCCGCCAGTTTTTCGCATACATCCAGCGCGCATTCATCAAGCCGGTTGCGATGAATACCGTGTTTGGCCAGCGGCAGAATGCGAGCGGCGGAAGGGGCAGCGCCCGGCTTGCGGCCGAACACCTTTTTGATGATGCGACGGATCATTGAATGAGTGGGCGTGGGGACAGAAAAATCAAGCCGTGATTATACAGCTTGAGCGCGCGTGCCCCGGCCTTGCCACAAGGCAGCGGTTCCCGTCCCATACAGCGCTTCAAGTGAGTTGGGATGAAGCAGGGTTTCCGGCGTGCCGGTTTGCCAGCGGCCATCGCCAAACAAAAACAGCAACCGGTCGCAATGACAGGCCGCCCAGTTGGGATCGTGCAAGGTGAGGGCGACGGATTTGCCCGCATCGGCCTCTGTGCGCACCCAGGCAAGGAGCCGCGCCTGATGCGCCGGATCAAGATGCGTCAGCGGTTCATCCAGCAGGTAATACTGCGGCGTTTGCACGGAGAGTTGCGCCAGTCGCGCACGCTGGCGCTCGCCGCCGGACAGGGTGTCAAGTGAGCGATAGGCGAGTTCAGCGAGTTCCCAGGCAGCAAGATGCGACGACAGATCCCCCGGCGCATCGGCAAAGGGATAGCGCCCCAGCGCAATGAAATCAGTCACGCTGCCAAGAAATCCGCCTTCGTCGCTCTGCGGCAACAGGCCGATATGTTGTGCGCGCACCAGCGGCGGTAGCGCATTGAGCGCCTGGCCGTCGAGCGATACCTGGCCTTCCGCAGGCGTGGCCAGACCGGCGAGCACAGTCAGCAACGTCGATTTGCCTGCGCCGTTCGCGCCCAGAATGCCGAGCACCTCGCCGGGTTCCAGCGCAAGGTCGAGCGCGTTGATCAGCGGACGGGTGCCGCCATGCAGACTAAGTTGCTGTACGGCCAGATTGAAAGAAATGGATTCCATGGAACGGTTCAGGCGATGACAATACAGAGCATATCAGTCTGCCTGCCGTGTTTAAATTATGGTGCGTGTTTAAATCGGCGTGGCAGCCTTGGGGGAATGCGTTGACGCAGCCCACATCCTGCGTCGTGTTGTCGGCCTCGGCCTTTTAGCTCATCAGAAGAAAGGAAATCGAATGTTCAGCCTGCCGGAATGGTTTATCTGGGCCCTGCTGTCAGCGGTGTTCGCCGCGATGACCGCCATCTTCGCCAAAGTCGGACTGGAAGGCGTGGACTCCGATCTGGCCACGCTGGTGCGTACCTTCCTCATCCTGCTGGTGCTGGGCGCGTTCGTCGCAGGCACCGGCAAATGGACGAACCCGCTCCATCTGTCGGCCAAAACCCTGAGTTTTCTCGCCTTGTCCGCGCTCGCCACCGGCGCATCGTGGGTGTTTTATTTTCGTGCACTGAAAGCGGGGCCGGCCTCGCTGGTTGCCCCCATCGACAAACTGTCGCTGGTGATGGTCGCGATCTTTGCCGTGATCTTTCTTGGCGAGCGGCCCAACGGCTGGGGCTGGCTGGGTATCGCCATGGTTGCAGGCGGAGTCGTGGTGCTGGGATTGAAGCGGGCTTGAATCCCTGAATCCGGCTATATTCGCAGCGCCTTTCAATTCGAGCTGACTTCCATGCCGTCCACTTCTCCCTTCGACAACCTGCGGCAGCTGGAACACGATTTCGCAGCCGCTCTGGCCGCCATGCTGGCCGCGCAGACCGGCCTCGGCGCGTACATCCTTGTGCTGGCCAATGCCGCCTACGACCACGTGCTATGGGCGCAACTCGCCCCCGCGCTGGCCGAGCGCCACAGCGAACTGGCCGCACGCGTGAGCGAGGCACAGCGTCGTGGCGACACGCTCGACGAAACCGACGACGACATGCAGGTGTTTATCCAGCTCCACGCCATCGGATTCGAGCGCCTGCAAAACATGCAGCGCCGCCACGCCGACCCGTGGACGGTGATGTTCAACCCCCTGCGCGCGCTGCGTCCGCCGCGTCACAGCGGACAGGCATACGACGGCCTGGTGCGGGCATTCAATGCCAGCGGATTTCATTTCAACAAGCCGTTTCTCGCCAGGGAGATTTTCTGGCAGGGCGACCTCGCAGGCCGGCCGACGCGCATGCTCTACAACAAGTTTCCGTTCGCCCGCCTGCACGGCCTGCTCGTGCCCGAACCCCTGCGCGAATTGCCGCAATACCTGAGCGAGGACATGCACCACTGGGCGTGGGAAGTGTGCGAGACAGCAGGCGTTCCCGGACTATGCCTCGGCTACAACAGCCAGGGCGCAGGCGCATCGGTCAACCATCTGCATTTTCAGAGCTTCGTCCAGACCGAACCCTTGCCGGTGCAGCACGCCCGCTTCAGCCATAACGGCGGCGATGAACCGTATCCGCTACCATGCCAGCGCGTTGCCGATGCCGCCGAGTCCTGGACGCAGCTCGACCATTTGCATCAGCAGAATCAGCCTTATAACCTCATCTACAGCCCCGGATGCATGCACCTCGTCGCGCGCGCGCCGCAGGACAGCCCGGCACTGAGTGCACAATGCCGAGGCTATGGCTGGAGCGAAATGGCAGGGGTGGTTACGCGGTTCAGCCTCGACGAATACGAGGCGTTTAGTGCGGGGGATTTTGCCGATGAGCTGGCGAGTTTTTCTGTCCAGCAGCAACGTGAGTGCTGGGTTTCAGGTGTAATGAAATCAGAATAGAAAAGGAGAAAATCATGAGCTGATGTTCCTGGTGCCAAAGCCGGTGGGGTAGGGTTGGTTCAGCACACGGCCTGCGGTGTCGTAGACGGTGCCATGGTTGCTGTTGCTGGTGTAGGCCAGTATGATGAAACCAAGATGAACGGGAATTTTTTCCGCTGTGTTTAAGGAACCTGTTATGACGACACTGCAAGTAAAACTGGATTTGCCAGACCGCCTCGCGCGCGAAGCGCAGGCGGCGGGACTACTAACCCCCAAAGCACTGACACAATTGCTAAGGGACGCAATGCGCAAGCAGGCAGCGCACACCCTATTGGCGGGGGCGGCGCGCGCCAGCGGAACGGGCAGCAAGCCGCTGTCGATGAAAAAGATTCAGGCAGAAGTTAACGCGGTACGCCGTGCCCGAAAGGTAAACGCAGGCGCATGAGGTTGGTGGTCGATACCAATGTGTTGGTATCCGCGTTTTTATGGGCAGGCACGCCAGGACATTTGATCGAACTGGCTGGGGAGAAGGAAATTCAGTTGTACACCAGCCGCGTGCTTCTCGACGAACTGGCCGCGACGCTCGGCAAGAAAAAACTGACTAAACCGGTTACCGATACCGGTCTGACTGCCGATCAAATCATGCAGAACTACCGGCGCATCGTCACGCTGGTCACTGTACGCCAACTCGCACAGCCAGTGTCTCGTGATTCGGACGACGATGCAGTGCTGGCCTGTGCACTCGCGGCGCGCGCCGATCTGGTCGTCTCGGGCGACGACGATCTGCTAACCCTCGGCAGCTTCGAGGGAATCAGGGTCGTGACAGCAGCGGAAGCGGTGAAGCTCATTGGCGGGTAGCAAGGCAGCCTCAAAAATCAATCCGACCCAGGCCCCTTTGATTTGCCATATTCTGGATCGAGGTGATGGTGCGCGTTTCGCGAGTAGTTGGATGGAGAACGACCCGCGCTTCGCCGACAATCCTCACCGCAGGCTAGAGTGGACAGATATGTCGCATGATGGGGGCGAGGTCGGGAATAATCACAGCCTCTATCTGTATCTGCAACGGAGCAATGTGCAGCAGGTCGTTTGGGGCGCGCCGTCGAATAAGGTTATGTTGACGGCACCCTTTGTTACGCCCTTGCTGAACCATTGACGTGTTATTGCTTAATGCGATTGGCGATAGATGAAATTGGATAGAAGACACTTCGTAAAGATGTTGCCTTTCTCACTAGCCAGTGGGTTTGCGCTTACAGCGGACAGCCATAAGGTACAGGCAGGATGGTTCATGAACGACATCGTTAACATCACCGTCAAGGTTCAGGACGAAACTGGACATCCAATACCGTTTGTAACGGTTTGGCAGTTTGTGCAAATTAATCCGGCCCACGTTAAGGACACAAGCCTTGATCTGACAATGGAGGATTTATGGCGCTGCACCCTCCGGTACAGAGAGACTGCTGAATACGCGATTAATTATGGATTGAAGCCGGTACCGCTCCTACAAATTCCTGTCATGGGGAATGGTGAGGGCGAAGTGCACGACGTAATCGACTACCAGCGGATAACAGGTAAGGGGAACCATTTTCCTCGCCCCGATCCGCTGGTCTTTGGTTACACATTCATGAAGCGAGGCTATTTCCCCAACAAACTCGCGTTCACCCTACCTAAGGGTGTCGGGCAGGCCGAAGGCGTTGTTACCCTCAAGCGCGATCCGAGCGACCCAATTGACGACAGCCCCTACATGCAAGCCTATGACCGGATACGCTACGAGTTGTCCGATACGCACAAGAACACGGCGATGAGCAGGGAAAACCATTTCCGCCAGGAAGGCCTTCGCCAAGAGCTGGAACTGGCCGCCCAGCAGGCCCTGGCAGCGAACGACAATAAGGCGGCCGCCCGGATCTACATCCGCATGCGCTATTTGCCGGAACTGACTTTTCTGGACGGACGCATTGCCGGATTCAAACAAACAAATATTGAATCCGAGCGTAGCAAACTAGCTTTTAAGCGCGCAGGCGAGCTTGACCCGACTAATTTGTTTATCCAGATGGAAACCATTGGTACGCGTTTCCCCGCGTCTGCAACTCAAGAAGAGCGGATCAGAAAGAATGCGGCGCAACTCGATGCGCTAATTGCAAAATATGGGGACGCTGTTTGGCCTGAGATGCTTCGATGGCGCGCTAGTTCGTATGCCAATCTTGGCGACTATACCAAGGCGCGGACGCTTTATTTGGAGGCCGCCAAACTCGAACCAAAGTTTACTGACTGGAACAAGCTGGTCGACGACTTAAAGCTATCCATGGGTAGAAAAGGTGTGCCTGTGCCCGCCGACTGGTAACAAAGAAAGAATCAAAGGGGTTCAGGCTCGAAATATTTCAAGAACGCTGATCGACGACATCATGCCTGACACGATTTCCAACTGTCACTGGCCTTGGAAATAAAGGGGACGCTACCCTTTTGTCACAAACCCAAGTCTAGATAAGATGCACACTCACCCATCTTATGCCTCACGCTGGCGCACCGTTTCATACAGACACAATGCAGCTGATACCGAGACGTTGAGGCTTTCCACAGAGGATAAAGGGGACGTTACCCTTTATCGCTTTATCGATTTTTCCAGAGTTCGTTTTTTCGGGTAACGGGGTGCTGCTGGTCAGGGTTTGCGCAGTAACCCTAACATCAACGGCACGCCGATCAGTGCGGTCAGCACGCCCACTGGCAGTTCGCGCGGGGCGATGACGGTACGCGCCAGGGTGTCGGCCAGCACCAGCAGGCTGCCGCCAGCGAGCGCGGCGGCGGGGAGAAGTACGCGGTGGCTCGCGAGACCCAGACGCCGCAAGGCATGCGGCACCATCAGGCCGACAAAGCCGATGCTGCCGGCTTGTGCCACGACCAGTGCGGTGCAGGCACCGGACAGGGTAAATAGCATCCAGCGCGTGGGGGCGACAGCGACGCCGAGGGAGGCGGCTTTGAGCGGGGAGAGTTGCAGCACGTCGAGCCGTCTGGACAGGGCGAGTGCGGCGGCTACGGCCAGCAGCAGCGCTGCCCACAGCAAGGCGGGTTGGCTGGCCCATGTCAGGTCGCCCATTAAGAAGAACAGCATGCCGGGCAGACGCTCGGCGGGGGTGACGGAGAGCACCAGCGCGATCAGCGCGCCAAAGCCTGCTGCCAGCATCACGCCCGCGAGCAGCAGGGGGGTGTGGTCGCGCGCCAGGAGCCGTCCGCCGAGCGCGGCGGCGAGGGTGAGTGCCAGCAGGCTGCCAGCGAAGGCCAGCGCTGACACCCACGGCCACGCGAGGCCAGCGGCCATGCCGAGCAAAGCCAGCAAGCCTGCGCCGCCGGATACGCCGAGCAGATACGGCTCGGCCAGCGGGTTGCGGAATAGGGTTTGCATCAGCGCGCCAGCGAGTGCGAGCAGGCCGCCACAGGCGAAGGCGGAAGCGACACGCGGCGCGCGCAGCTCCCACAGAATTTGGGTGGCGAGCGCATGGTCATCCGGCAGCGCGCCCACAATCGTGCCGAGCACAATCGCCAGCGGCGCGGCGAATGCCAGCAGCAGAATTTTTACGCCGGGCGACAAGTGCGACTTAGGGAATCAAACTGGCGTGTTTGATGAGTACGGGTTCGGTTGGCACATCCTGATACGGTCCGTTATCTCCACGCGGCACGGACACAATCGCGTCCACCACGTCCATCCCCGAAATGACTTTGCCGAACACTGCATAGCCCCAACCTTGAACGCTTTCGCCGCGATGATCGAGAAAACTGCTGTCCGCGACGTTGATAAAAAACTGCGATGAGCCAGAGTGCGGATCGCCGGTACGCGCCATTGCCAGGGTTCCGCGCAGGTTTCGCAGGCCATTGTTGGCTTCGTTGTGGATCGATGCGTGCTTGGGTTTTTCGCTCATGTCTGCCGTCATCCCGCCGCCCTGAATCATGAATCCAGGAATGACCCGATGAAAGAGCACGCCGTCGTAAAATCCTTCTTTGACGTAGCTAAGAAAGTTTCCAACGGACAGGGGTGCGTTGCGGCTGAACAATTCCAGCGTGATATTGCCCTTGCTGGTTTCGAGCAAGACCCGGGGGTTGGCAGGCTGACCCGCAGCGGGCTCGGTGGATACCTTTTGCACGCTCGGCTCGGTAGCGCCGCAACCGGCCATGCCCAGCACCATGGACAACAGAAAAGCAGAAATACGCAGCATGAAAACTCCGACCAGATTAATGAAAATGAATTTTAACGGCTATCGCCACGCGGCGGCGCGGTTTTATACCTACTCGTAAAATTCGCCCAGCGGACGGTTAAACGTGTAGTCGGCGGGCTTCACAATCAGCTCGTGCGCCGATGCGCCCACGCTGCCGCTGGGAAGGGTGAATGGCAGCGCGATCACAGTAAGCGCCGCACCCACTACCGTTGTGACCAGACCCAACGGGCGCACGACGACGATATCGACCACCATGTCAGTCGCTTTGTCGCCGCTCACCGTGTTGTCATGTTCCGCCACAGCAGACAGCGGAATGGCGGCAAGCACCCACGCCATCAGGATACGTTTTTTGCTCATGGCACGATCCTCCTTGTTGTTTCAGCATAGGGCATATCGGCAATCTATCCCTGTCAACGCATGTAGCTATAGCCTTCATGTTGCAAGCGCACGATTTCGGCATCACCCATGGGCACCATGGAGACAAAACCGTGGATGTCTTTGGGTTTAAAGCCGCGACCCAAGGCTGCGATCTTGCACATTCTGAATTCGATGACGCCGCCGACGCTGAGGCTCTGCGCGCGGCTCATCAGGTCTTTGAATCTGGCGTAGTTTCTGATGGCAAAGAAGGGAATTTCGCCGCCGTGCAGCACGATGACGATTTTGTTATCGAACGGATCGGCACCGTTCAGCGTGCTGAGATAGCTGGCACGGTCGAGCACGCTGGTGAGCGCGACGACCGATTCGACGGCGGTGTCGTACACGACTTTTTGTTTTGCATACAGGATGTCAAGTTCGGGCGCGCTACCCCACGGTGCGATGGAGGCTGCAAAACTGGGAAGGCTGAAAGTCAGCGCGATGAGGACGAGGATGCGATGGAACATGAAGTGGTCTCCGGAAGTGATGTCGACGACGTATTCGATGCTGCTCGATCGCTGCCCCAGAAGTCGTAACCCTTGTTCAGGAATTCGTCCCAGGGCAAATAGTGCGAGCCGTCGCACGAGAAGGTGAGACCGACCAGGCCGTTGAATATATTGATTGAGCCTGCGCGCAGGTAGAAGGTTTCGTCCATGAAACGCAGCGCGCGAAAATTGTCGAGGATGGGACGGATGGCGTGTTTTGGGGTGAGCGCGTTGGCGGGATAGGCGTGGCGTGGCCAGGATAAACAGGTGTCAGGATCGATCAGCGCGTTGATGTCGAGCAGGCGATAGCGAAAGGGATCATCGACCAGCCAGATCGTGCCACGGCTGCTGGAAAAATGCAGCTTGCCGTGAAAGATGCCGTGCTCGGTGATGAGTTCTTCGACCACGCTGAGCACGGTGTCGATGTTGGCATCCATCTGGCTGTGGGTGCGGGTTTGATGGAAGACATTGCTGCGGATGGCCGGGTCGCCCTTGATCTGCCGCCAGTAGGTGGGCTCGGCGTACAGCTCGCGGGTGATGGGCAGATCGCGCAGGTCGAAGTCGGCGCCGACAAAGCCGAGCACGTGCCCATCGACATTGCGCACCAGCTGGATCGCCGTCAGCGAGGGTCGTTTGGTGCGCAGGCTGATGTAAGCCTGCGACAGCAGAAAACCCGCGCTGGGCACGCGTTCGTTCATGTAGGGACGACTTGAACGGTCGCGCCCGAAATCGGTTTCGATCAGGCCATCGTGGCTGAGCGTATCGCTGAGCTGGACGGCATTGGTGTCGAGTGCGTACAGATATTTGCCGGAGGGCAGGGTTTCCAGCGCGCGGCTCAATGCGGCATTCAAACGCTGGCGATCGCCCCAGGCTTTGCCGCATGCGCTTGCAGCCAGTGCCAGCGTGTCGCTGAGCAGCGTCTTTAACGCTTCGCGCTGGCGGTTGATGCTTTCGGCAAGGGTGTTGGGTTCGGCTTGCATGCTTACGCACCGCGCAGGGAGATCACCGGCCAGCCCTGTGCGTTGGCATGGGCGCGAAGGGTCGGGTCGGGATCGACGGCGACCGGGTGTTGCACTTTTTCCAGCAGCGGCAAATCGTTCAGTGAGTCACTGTAAAAACGGCTGCTGGTGAGGCAATCCAGCCGCGTGCCGTGGTGTTCCAGAAACTGTTCCAGGCGCGTGATCTTGCCCTCGCGGAAACACGGCGTTCCGGCGACTTCGCCGGTGAAGCGACCGTTGACCTGTTCGGGTTCGGTTGCGATCAGGTGCTGGATGCCAAAGGCGTGCGCAATCGGCCCAGTGACGAAGCTGTTGGTGGCCGTGATGATCGCGACCAGGTCGGCTTCCTTAAGGTGCTTGTTCACCAGATCGCGCGCGGCCTGCGTCATCATGGGCTGAATGCGGGTGGCCATGAACTCGGCGTGCCAGGCATCCAGTTGCGAACGGCTATGCGTGGCGAGCGGGCGCAAGGCAAAGTTGAGGAAGGCATGAATATCGAGCCGTCCGGATTTGTAATCTTCGTAAAACGCGTGATTGCGCGATTCGTAATGCGCGCGATCAACCACGCCGCGGTCGATCAGGAATTGTCCCCACTCGTGGTCGGAGTCGCCGGCCAGAAGCGTGTTGTCGAGGTCGAATAAAACGAGATGCATAAGGTGATTTCGTTGGGCAGACTGTAAACGACGATTACTTGATGCCAAGCAATTCCACGTCAAACACCAGCACTGCATTGGGCGGAATTACACCACCCGCACCGCGCGCGCCATACCCCAGATGTGCAGGAATCGTGAGTCGCCGTTTGCCGCCAGCCTGCATACCGGCCACGCCCTCGTCCCAGCCCTTGATGACTTGTCCGGCACCAAGACGAAAATTGAATGCTTCGTTACGATCCCGGCTCGAATCAAACTTGGTGCCATTCACGAGCCAGCCGGTGTAATGCACGCTCACCGTATCACCGGGTGCTGCGGCAGGTCCGGTGCCAGTCGCCACGGTTTCAACGATTAAACCGGATGGTGTGGTGCGTGCTGTGTCATTTGCGGCGGGCGGGGTGGTTTGCGCCTGCGTAACGGGCTGTGTGGCGGTGGGCGCTTCGTTGGCGGTGCATGCGCCCATCGTCAAGGCGGAGAGAATGAGAAAGGAAAGCTGTCTGGTTTTCATGGTGTGCTGGCGCTCGTGTTGATGGATCAATGAAGTTTGTCTGCTGCACCGCAGCATAGCTTGAATTTTTTGCCGCTGCCGCAAGGGCAGGGATCGTTGCGCCCCGGTTCGGCCGCTTCACGTATCGGGGTGCGTGAGCTGACGCTGCCGCGATCACGCCAGAAATCGCGCAACTCATACGCGCTCCAGATCGCCATCGCCACCATTTCATCGCGGGAGGTGTTGCGTTCGTCGTCGGTGAGGTCGTCCTCCGGCGTAATCAGCACAAAAAATGGATCAAGCATTTCGTCGACAAAGGCCTCGTCCTTGCTGTCGGCGGGCAAGTCCCAGTCGGCTTCCCACACGTCGATCACCTGTAAAAAACCGGCTGCCCAGACGCTGGCAAATTCTGGCAAATTTTCGGCTTCGAGGCTGGCACGTTCGTCGGGTGGCAACTCTTGCAGCAGGCCGTCCCAATCCATAATCAGCGGTTCCAGCGCAGCGGGGTCGGCCAGGTTTTCTATGGGCGCGTTGAGCGCGCGCGCAACCTGGTTCCAGCGGCGGTTGTAGAACGACATGAACGTCTTTATTTCGTGCTCGTCGCTAAAAATAGCCAGTCCTTTTTCACCAAACAGCACCGGAAAATATTCGCTCGGCATGATTAAACGCGGGCTGCAAATCAGCGCGGTGATGAAGCCGTCGACATGCTCCAGCGACAAGCCTTGCTCGGTGCGATCGCTGAGGTCTTCGAGCAGCGCAGCAAACAGGGTTATCTCGTCGTCGGTGAGGGGTGCGTTTGGATTATCCGGGGAGCGGGACATGGAAAGCCTCATTAGTACGGGGTGTACAGGGAGATTTTACCCTGCGGGATGGTGCCGCAACAGCCGTGCGCTTATCGCGCAATCACCAGATATTTTTAGCGCGGCGCCTGCCAGCAGTTGTTGTTGACTTGCCAGGCCATCGAAAGTTGCTCGTCGCTGGCATAGAGTGCGTACTTTACGCCGATGTAATCCTGCCCCTTGCGCCAGAACATGGCCAGTACGTTTTTCTCGCCGCTGGCAACTACGCTGGAGTAGGGGAACACTTTGAGCGGATTGCCGTACAGATTGGAATAGTTCGAGGCAATGACGATAAAGTGGCGAAACGCGGGCGCGACTTCCTGATCGAACGAAACCAGTTTGTCGTTGCAGAAGGTAAACAGAAAGCGCCGCCCGGCCTGGCTTTCCGGGGTGTCGTACGCGAACAGGCCGTCGTTTCCAACAGGCAATATCTTGGCAAAATTCCAGGATTTAAGGGTGGATTCGACTTCGGTGCGCGACATGCCGTTCTGGAATTCGCCTACCTCCCACGCGTGGGCAGGAAAGTTGAGCAGAACGCTGGACAGCAGGCTTGCGAGTATTTTTTTATTCATGGCTTGGCATGGGCTGGGTAATACCAGCAGCAAGCATACAGCAGACCAGCGCTGATTTCGCACCGATCCTTTTCGCTGGTTTATTTACCCATGACCGCACCAAATACTTTCTTCAACAAATCGCTGCCAGCTTGCAGGGGGTTGGCGCGGAGCGTGCGTTCCTGTTCGCCGATCACAGTATAGAGGCGATCCAGCGATTGCTGGGTGACGTATTCTTCTACCGTCGCTTGCCCCTTTTTGCTTACACCGAATTTGGCCGCCATCCCGGCGTAGCTGTTGTATTGCTGCGCCAGATTAGATTGGTCGGTGGTGGATTTGACGATGGGCATGAAGCGAGCCGTCAGCGTGGCTTCGGTTTTCTTGCGGAAAAAATCAGTGGCCGAGGTGCTGCCGCCGGTCAGAATGCCTTTGGCATCTTCTACCGACATGTCTTTGACGGCGTTGACCAGGAGCGTTTTAGCTTCCGGGACGGCGGCCTCAGCGGCGCGATTCATCGACAATACCAGTTCATCAGCCTGCTTATTCATGCCCAACATCTTCATCGCTTTTTCGGCTTTTTTGAGGCTGGCAGGCAAGGGAATTTTAAGTGCTGGGTTGGCAAAGAATCCATCTTTTTTGCCGAGTTGTGCCACTGCCATTTCTGCGCCACGGCTCAGCGCTTCTTTTAGTCCGGACGTGACTTCTGTGGGTTTCAGGGTATCCACGCCAGCGGCACTGGAGATTGCATTGACGGGGGTGGCAGGCGAGGCAGGAGCGACGGGCGCAGCGGGTATTGTTGCTGCGCCATTGTTTTTGTTCAGTACGCCTTTGAGCGCTTCGCCGTAGTCAAACGCGCTGGCGGATACGCTCAGGCTCAATGCACCCAATCCCAACATCCATTTATTCAGGTTCTTTTGGGTTTCCAGTGGTTTCATGCTCTGCTCCTTAAGATGGATGTGAGGTTATAAAACTTCGGCTGCATAATCAGCCAGGCGTGAACGTTCGCCGCGCTGCAAAGTGACATGGCCATTGTGTGACCAACCCTTGAAGTGATCCACGACATAAGTCAGGCCAGAACTGCCTTCGGTCAGGTAGGGCGTGTCGATTTGTGAAATGTTGCCCAGACACACCACTTTGGTTCCTGGCCCCGCGCGCGTGATCAGCGTTTTCATCTGTTTGGGCGTCAGGTTTTGCGCTTCATCAATAATAAGGAACTTGTTCAGGAATGTGCGCCCGCGCATGAAATTTAACGATTTGATCTTGATCCGCGATCGGATCAGATCCTGCGTGGCTGCGCGTCCCCAGTCGCCAGCCTCGTCATCGGTCTTGTTCAGGACATCGAGATTGTCTTCCAGTGCGCCCATCCATGGCGTCATTTTTTCTTCCTCGGTGCCGGGCAAAAAGCCGATGTCTTCGCCAACCGGAACGGTGACACGGGTCATGATGATTTCACTGTAGATTTTCTTGTCCAGCACTTGTGCCAGGGCGGCTGCCAGCGTCAGCAGCGTCTTGCCGGTGCCGGCCTGTCCCAGTAAGGTGACGAAATCGACTTCGGGATCCATCAAGACATTCAGCGCAAAGTTCTGTTCGCGATTGCGCGCGGTAATGCCCCAGACATTGTTTTTATGGTGCGTGTAATCCCTGACCGTTTCCAGCTCGGCCTGCTTGCCTTCGATTTTCAGCACCTTGGCCAGCAGGGGATTCGGACCTTCCTGAAACACGAACTCATTCGGCAGCAGGCTCGGCACCAGCGGGCCTTTCAACCGATAGTAGGTGTGGCCGTTGGCCTGCCACGACTCCATGCCCTTGCCGTGTGTGTCCCAGAAATTGGCGGGCAGCTCGCGTACCCCGGCGTAAAGCAGGTCGGTATCTTCCAGCACCTTGTCATTGAAATAATCCTCAGCGGGTAGTCCCAGCGTGCGCGCCTTGATCCGCATGTTGATGTCTTTCGACACCAGAATGACCTGGCGCTTGGGGTAATGCCGCGACAGAAACAGCACCACGCCCAGAATCTGGTTGTCCACCTTGCTGGTCGGCAGACTCAGTGGAATGTCACCGGTGATGGCTTGCGTCTGCAAATACAAACGCCCCGTCGACGCGCTGTGGTTGTGAATGCTGAGCGGGATGCCTTCTTCGATGTTGTCCAGCTTGGAAACCAGCTCGTCCAGAAAGCGGCTGGCCTGGCGCGCATTACGCGATACTTCGGTCATGCCCTTCTTGTGCTGGTCGAGTTCTTCCAGCGTCGCAATTGGCACATAGACATCGTGCTCCTCAAAGCGAAACAGGCTGGTTGGATCGTGCATCAGCACATTGGTATCAAGAACGAACAGCTTGGTTGGAGCGGGTGCTTTGCGTGGCATGGTTTGTGTCGCCTTTTATTTGAGGGATTGAACAAATGAAAGAACTTCGGCTGCGTGTCCCGGCGCTTTGAGTCCACGCCAGGCTTTGATTAGCTGACCGTTGCTATCGAACACAAAGGTGCTGCGTTCAACACCGCGAACCTGTTTGCCGTATAGGTTTTTAAGTTTCATCACGCCGAACTGTTCGCAGGCTTTTTCATCGACATCGGCCAGCAACTCGAACGGGAAACTGAATTTTGCCTTGAATTTTTCGTGCGATTTAAGATCGTCGCGCGATACGCCCACAATCACCGTGTTGGCCTGCTTGAAGTCATGGGTGAGTGCGGTAAATTCCTGACCTTCGATAGTGCAGCCCGAGGTGTCGTCCTTGGGGTAGAAGTACACCACCACGTTCTTGCCGCGTTGTTCTGAAAGTTTGAAAGTTGTACTGCTGGTAGCGGGCAGTTCAAAGTCGTCGATCTGGATTTCGCTCATGTTGGTTAGGTTATCGGGTTGGGGATTTAAGTAAGACTACTACAGCTCCGGCTCCGCCATCCACCTGGCGTGCCTGACAGAACGCCAGTACATCCTCGCGTTGCATCAGCCAATGGCGAACCTTGTGTTTCAGCACCGGTTCGCGATTCCTGGAGCCGAGGCCTTTGCCGTGGATGATGCGCACGCAGCGCAATTCGCGGCGACCGCAGTCGTTTAGAAATGTCGCCAGCGCGATGCGTGATTCATCGCTGTTCATGCCGTGTAAGTCCAGTTCTGCACGCAGCATCCAGCCGCCGCGCTTGAGTTTTCTGACTGCGGCATTGGGTATGCCGGGGCGCACAAACAGTAGCTCGTTGCCAGTGGCGACGGCCGCGTCCCAGTCGAACGGATCGTGCAGCGCGTCGTGCATGACTTGCTGCTCGTCCCGTTGACGCTGACGAGCGATGGGTTTGGGTTTGCGCAGGGTGTGTTGCGCGAGATTCGGCGGCGGCAGCGGCGTCGCGTCGGAAACTTCGATACGAAATTCCGCGTTCTCGGTGAACGCGGGTGGTGAAGCAGGGGGACGCGGCATGGTGCCGCTCCCGCGAGCGGACATGGCCTCAGGCTTTGCCGAGTGCGTCCAGATAACGCTCGGCATCGAGCGCCGCCATGCAGCCGGTGCCCGCGCTGGTCACGGCCTGACGATAGATATGATCCTGCACATCGCCTGCGGCAAACACGCCTTCGATATTGGTCGCCGTCGCATTGCCCTTGTTACCGCCCTGGGTGACGATGTAGCCGCCTTCCAATGTCAGCTGGCTGGTAAAAATATCGGTATTGGGTTTGTGGCCGATGGCGATGAATACGCCGGTCAGTGCGTGTTCCTGTGTGCTGCCGTCGAGCGTACTCTTCAGACGCATCCCGGTGACGCCGGTTTTATCGCCCAGTACTTCGTCCAGCGTGTTGTTCAGTGCTAGCGTGATCTTGCCTTCACGAACTTTTTCCATCAGATGATCGACCAGGATTTTTTCGGATTTGAACGTGTCGCGGCGATGCACGAGGGTCACGTGACTAGCGATATTGGCTAGATATAGTGCTTCTTCCACTGCTGTATTGCCGCCGCCGATCACCGCGACTTGCTGGTTCTTGTAAAAAAATCCGTCGCAGGTGGCGCAGCCGGATACGCCCTTGCCCATAAAGGCCTGTTCTGACTCCAAACCCAGATACATCGCTGAAGCACCCGTGGCAACAATCAGTGCGTCGCAGGTATACGTGCCCGAGTCGCCGATCAGGGTGATGGGCTTTTCGGTGAGTTTTGCGGTGTGAATCTGGTCGAAGATGATTTCGGTATGAAAGCGCTCAGCGTGTTTTTGAAAGCGTTCCATCAGTTCCGGTCCCTGCACGCCATCGGCATCGGCGGGCCAGTTATCGACATCGGTCGTGGTCATCAACTGGCCGCCTTGCTGCATTCCGGTGATGATCACCGGGTTGAGATTGGCGCGAGCGGCATAGACCGCAGCAGAGTAACCGGCAGGTCCGGTGCCAAGAATAAGAAGTTTGCAGTGTTTGATGGTCATGATGGGGGGTGTTCCAGATTGGAGATGGTGGCCATTCTACCAAGACCCGCTGGTCATATCTGGTTGCGTCCGTCATCTGCAAACTCAACTTCATCCAGATTGTGCCGTTAGCCTGCCTGTTGCATGGAGGAAAGGCGTGTGCTGGCACTTTTTAGGTGCAGAAGCGGGTTTGCCGGTGCATTGGACGTTGAATCGGCTTACCACAAAATTTTCATGCTCACGCTTTAAGCTTGATTCTCTTGCTGTGATGGGCGTTTTGGCTTGTGGCACGGGCATTGCTTTCTAAACTTAAAAAAGCAGGTTAAACGTGTTTCAAGCAAGTCTGGTTTCAAGGGTTGAATAGCAGTACCCGCCTGTGTGAAATACACGGGATGACGATAACGGTCTTACCGATTGGGATAGTAGTGACATCGAGGAGCAGTATGAATGCCGTAAAGCATCAATTGCACGAAGCTGATTCGCAGCCTTTGCACCGTCCGGTGTGCCGCTTGTTGAGAAAACATTACGAGGCGATGCGTGAGGTTCATATGCGCGATTTGTTTGCGCAGGAACCTGGTCGGTTTAAAAAATTCTCGCTGTCTGTCGGCGATATGCTGCTCGATTATTCCAAAAATCGCGTCACTGAAGAGACGATGGGTCTGTTGATGCGGCTGGCCGAAGAGGCCGATGTGGCGGGCTGGCGCGAACGGATGTTTAGTGGCGAAAAAATCAATAACACGGAAGATCGTGCGGTGCTGCATGTCGCGTTGCGCAATCGCGGCAATGTGCCGATCAAGGTGGATGGCATAGACGTGATGCCGGTGGTGAATACGGTGATCGAGCGCATGAGCGTGTTTGCCGAACAGATTCGCAGCGGCGAGTGGCGCGGTTATAGCGGCGAGCAGATTACCGATGTGGTCAATATCGGGATTGGCGGTTCAGACCTGGGGCCGCAGATGGTGGTGCAGGCACTCAAACCTTATCGCCATGCGCGGCTCAAATTCCATTTCATTTCCAATGTGGACGGCGCGCACGTCAAGGAGACGCTGGAGTCGCTCAAACCCGAAACCACGCTGTTTATCGTGTCGTCTAAAACCTTTACCACGCAGGAGACGATGACCAATGCGCACTGCGCGCGCGAGTGGTTTCTGGCGCAGGTGCAGTCGGAGCAGCATATCGCGCGCCACTTTGTAGCGGTATCGACCAACCGCTGCGCGGTGACGGCGTTTGGCATTGATCCGCAGCAGATGTTCGAATTCTGGGACTGGGTGGGCGGGCGTTATTCGCTGTGGTCGGCGATTGGTTTGTCGATTGTGCTGGCGGTGGGTCCCGAACGCTTTGCCGAATTGCTGGACGGCGCACATGCGATGGATACGCATTTTCGCCAGGCGCCACTGGAGCAGAACATGCCGGTGATTCTGGCGATGCTGGGGGTGTGGTACAACAACTTTTTTGGCGCCGAGTCGCAGGCGATTTTGCCTTACGACCATTACTTGCGCAGTCTGCCCGCGTATCTTGAGCAGGCGGATATGGAGAGCAACGGCAAGTCGGTGGATCGCGACGGCAATGTGGTGGACTACGCGACCGGCGCGATTGTCTGGGGTGCGACCGGGATTAACGGCCAGCATGCGTTTTATCAATTGCTGCATCAGGGCACCAAGCTGATTCCGGCAGACTTTATCGTGTCGATGCAGCCACATACCGAGTTGCAGTCGCATCACGATATTCTGATCGCCAATTTTCTGGCGCAGACCGAAGCCTTGATGCGCGGTCGCACGCGGGAAGAAACGCAGGTCAGCACGCAGAAGGGTGAAGTGGCCGGGACGTTTATCCAGCACAAGATTTTTAATGGTAACCATCCCAGCAATGCGCTGTTGCTGAAGAAGCTGACCCCGTATGCGCTGGGTATGCTGCTGGCCTTGTACGAGCACAAGATTTTTGTGCAGGGTGTGATCTGGAATCTGAACTCCTATGACCAGTGGGGCGTGGAGCTGGGCAAGCAACTGGCGCAGAGCATTCTGCCCGAGCTGCATGCGGCGGATGTCGTCGGCACGCACGATGCTTCGACCAATGCGCTCATCAATTATTACCGCAGCATGGAGCAAACCAGCCCGTCTGTTGTGTGACGCATAATGAAAACATGGAGATTATTGCAGGCGATATAGGCGGGACAAAAAGCAGGCTGGCCTGGATGGCAGGAACGGATTTCGCCTCGCAGAAACTGCGCTTTGAACGGGTGTACGCGAGTGCGGATTTCAGCGATGCAGGCGCTTTGCTGCGGCAATTCATGCGCGATGCGCAGATGACGTCTGCGCCGGATTGCCTGACGCTGGCTCTGCCCGGTGTGGTTGAAATGAAGCTGGCACGGTTGACCAATCTGGACTGGACGCTCGATGCCGATGCCCTGGGTAGGGCGCTGGGTATTCCTGCGGTGCAATTCATCAATGATTTTCAGGCAGCCGCGCTGGCAGTGGCGACACTGACTGAACGCGACACGCTCATGCTTAATCCCTCTCCCGTTCAATCCGGTGGCGTGCGTGCCATTACCGGCGCAGGCACCGGCCTCGGGCTTGCCTGGATGCAGGCCGGTGCGGACGGACACTATCGCGCGTATGCCACCGAAGGCGGGCACATCGACTTTGCGCCCGCCAATGCACAGCAATCCCGCTTGCTGGATTTTGTCCGGCGCGAACCTGATGTCGCTGGCCAGCCTGCGCATGTATCTTGGGAGCGGATGGTGTCCGGCCTTGGCCTGGGCGCGATTTACCGCTTTTGTTGCTTCGAAAGCGCGGGGACTTTGCCGGTGATAACGGCTGATGGAGCCCGTGTCAGCGAGCTTGCAGCGCAGGGCGATGCGGTGGCAAATTCAACGCTGGATTTGTTCGTGGATTTGTACGGTGCCTGGGTAGGGAATGTGGCTTTGTTGTATCAACCCGTTGGTGGGCTTTATATTGCGGGTGGCGTGGCGATTCATTTGCAGCAGCGAATGCAGTCGCAGCGTTTTATGGCAGCCTGTACGGACAAGGGGCGGATGCGCGGCGTGGTCGAGCGCACGCCGATTTTCCTGATAACCAATAAGCGGCTGGGCGTGCAGGGCGCGATTGCGTTTTCCTGTCAGCCGACCGCACTTAATCGGAACCTGGCAAGGACTGAACTATGACGATTACCAAGGAAGAGCAGGACAAGCTTTACCGTTATTACATCGAACCGAAGATGGTGACTGAACTGACGCGCAAATCGGTAGCGCTGGTGCTGGCGGGCGGCGAAGGTTCGCGGCTCAAGGACTTGACCGCCTGGCGCGCAAAACCCGCCGTGCCGATAGGCGGCAAGTACCGCATTATCGATTTTGCCTTGTCCAATTGCGTTAATTCCGGGATACGCCGCATCGGCGTCCTGACGCAATACAAATCCCATTCGCTGATCCGCCATCTGCAGCGCGCCTGGGGTTTTATGCGCGCAGAAATCGGGGAGTTTGTGGAAATTCTGCCGGCGCAGCAGCGCACGCATAAAAAAGAGTGGTACCAGGGTACGGCGGATGCGCTGTTCCAGAATATGGATATCGTGCAGCGCCATCATCCGGAATACGTCATTGTGCTCGGCGGTGATCACGTCTACACCATGGACTATTCCGAGATGCTGTTGTACCACGTGCAAACCGGCGCGGATTTTACCGTGGGCAGCATCGAGGTGCCGCTGGCCGAAGCCAGTGCGTTTGGAGTGATGTCGGTGGACGAGGGCATGCGCATCACCCGATTTACCGAAAAGCCCAAACACCCGGAGCCGGTTCCCGGCAAGCCGGACATGGCGCTGGTGTCGATGGGAATTTACATTTTTTCCAGGGATTTTCTGTATCAGGCGCTGGAAGATGACGCGGGCAATCTCAAGTCCTCGCATGATTTTGGTAAAGATATTATTCCCGGGAGCATTGCCGATGCGCGAGCCATGGCGTTTCCGTTCCGCACCAAGACCGGCGTGCCGGGTTACTGGCGTGATGTGGGAACGGTGTATTCCTATTGGCAAACCAATATGGAGCTGTGTTCGGTCAACCCGGAACTCAATCTGTATGACCGCGACTGGCCGATCTGGACGTATCAGCCTCAATATCCGCCTGCCAAATTTGTGTTTGACGATGAAGGTCGTCGCGGCATGGCGGTTGATACGCTGGTGTCGGGCGGCTGTATTTTTTCTGGCGCTCAGATCAAACGCTGCGTGGTGTTTTTTGCCGTTACGGTCGAGAGCTATAGCGTGATTACCGACAGCGTCATTCTGCCAAAAGTCACCATCGGGAAACACTGTCGCATCAATCGTGCTATCGTCGACAAGGGGTGTGTGATTCCAGATTACACCGTGATTGGCGAAAATCTGGAGGAAGATGCCAAGCGCTTTTATGTCAGCGAAGAGGGCATCGTGCTGGTGACCCCGGCCATGCTGGGACAAAATCTGTACGCGCGGTTCAAAGGCGGCAATGACTACAACTAAGCCGCCCGGCAGTGAGCCGCTCAACGTGGTGTTGTGCTGGCATATGCACCAACCCTATTACCGCGAGGGCCAGGCCGGTGCGTACCATTTGCCATGGGTGTACCTTCATGGCATCAAGGACTACAGCGATATGGCTGCGCATCTGGAGCGTTATCCTGCGATGCGCGCAGTGGTCAATTTTGCGCCAGTGCTATTGGAACAACTGGACGACTACGCGCAACAGCTCGACAAGCTGTTGCAAACAGGAGCGGCCACCCAGGATCACATGCTGAATATTCTGGCTGGGGTTGAACCGATTCCAACCGATGCCGTTGCGCGCCTGGCGCTGATTCAGGCTTGCCAGCGTTGTCACGCGCCGCGCATGATTCACCCGTATCCAGCGTTTTATCGTTTGCTGCGGATGATTCTGGCAACCGATGAGGCGGGCGTCGGCACCCAGGGCATACAGTGGCACCTGAGCTATCTCTCCGAGCAATATTTTCTGGATTTGCTGACCTGGTATCACCTGGTCTGGCTCGGCTATTCGCTGAAACAAACGCCGCTGGCGCAACGGCTTCTGGCACAGGAACAGAACTATTCGGTGGCGGACCGGCGCGAGTTGCTCGGCTTGATACAGTCGTGTCTGGCCGGGTTGATTCCGCGTTATCGTGCGCTGGCGGATCGCGGCCAGATTGAATTATCAATGACGCCATATGGTCATCCCATCGTGCCGCTGCTGAACGACTTCAAAAATATGCGTGATGTGCAGCACGATGCGCCTGCGCCAGTGGCGGAGATTTATCCCGGCGGCGCGGAGCGCTCACGCTGGCATTTACAGGAAGGCATGGCTGTCTTCGAACATCATTTTGGCCGCAAGCCTCATGGTGTATGGCTGTCGGAAGGCGGCGTCAGTCACGATGCGCTGGTGCAACTGGATGAACTGGGGATGCGCTGGACGGCATCGGGCGAAGGTGTGTGGCGCAACAGTTTTACGCAATCCGGTAGTTCAAGCGAAGATATGTACAGCAAACGCAGCCTGTTTTCGCCCGCTCTGGTTCAAGGCACACAGACACGCCTGTTTTTCCGGGATGACGGCCTGTCTGATCTGATCGGTTTCAAATACAGCGACTGGCATGCCGACGATGCGGTGGGTGACTTTATCCAGCATCTGGAAAACATCGCCGCACAGATGGGCGACCAGGCTGACCGGAAAGTTGTCTCGGTGATTCTGGACGGTGAAAACGCCTGGGAGTATTACCCGGATAACGGCCATCATTTTCTTGACGCGCTGTACGCTGCCTTGTCGAAGCACGCTACCTTGCGTATGACGACCTTTTCTGAACAGGCCGACACTGCGTCCGCTACGCCGCTTAAACGGCTGATGGCGGGGAGTTGGGTGTACGGCAGTTTTTCCACCTGGATTGGTTCTGACGACAAAAATCGTGGCTGGGATTATCTGGTTGCGGCCAAGCTGGCTTACGACCGTGTGGCCGCTGCGGGCAGTCTCAACTCAGAACAACTTGCGCTGGCCACGCGACAGCTTGCAGTGTGCGAAGGCTCGGACTGGTTCTGGTGGTTTGGCGACTACAACCCGGCGGGCAGCGTTAGCGACTTTGAGCAACTCTTTCGCACCCAGCTGCGGGTGCTGTATCGCTTGATCGGCATCAAGCCGCCGCCGCAACTCGATGTCGAGTTGTCGCAAGGCGGCGGTTCGGCCGCCAATGCCGGCACCATGCGCCGGAACGTCGGATGAGTCTGTTCACCTCCGATCAGCGCCGCGCGGGCATTTTGTTGCATCCGACTTCGCTGCCGTCGGGCAACTTGGCAGACGCGCTGCAATGGCTGGATTTTTTGCAGGCCAGCGGTTGTGCGGTATGGCAGATGCTGCCGTTAGGCGTGCCACTTGCGGGTTTGTCGCCCTATCAGTGTGCGTCGGCATTTGCGGTTAATCCAGTGTTGTTTCCCAAGGCACGCGGAGATATGCGCGGATTTTCGCGCTGGTGCCGCGCGCAGAAACACTGGCTGGATGATTACGCCCGTTTCATGGTGATCAAGCAACTGCAAGACGGCGCATGCTGGGTGGATTGGCCCGCGCCCTTGCGTCAGCGTGAGCCGAATGCGCTGTCGGACTTTGACCGGCTGCATGAAGCGGCATTGATTGCAGTGATGACCGGGCAATATTGCGCCTGGTCGCATTGGAAGGGGATACGGCAGGCGGCGATTGCGCGCGGCATCAGCCTGTTTGGCGATATGCCGATTTTTGTCGCGCACGACAGTGCCGACGTGTGGGCGCATCCCGAACGTTTCCTGCTGGATGATGCGGGTAGACCCACCGTGGTGGCAGGTGTGCCGCCGGACTATTTCTCCGCCACCGGGCAGCGCTGGGGCAACCCGCACTACAACTGGGCGGTGATGCGGGAGGAAGGCTTTAGCTGGTGGCTTGAGCGGCTGCGCTACCACTTTGAATGGTTCGATCTGCTGCGCATCGATCACTTTCGCGGACTTGCTGCTGCCTGGACCATCCCGGCAAGCGAGGACACTGCGGTCAACGGGAGTTGGCAGCCGGTGCCGGGCGCTGAATTACTGCAAAAACTCAAGGATGAAATGGGTGACATTCCGCTGGTCGCAGAAGACCTCGGAATCATCACTGCCGATGTCACTGCGCTGCGTCGCGACTTTGATCTGCCCGGCATGGCGGTGCTGCAATTTGCGTTTGATGCCCATGCCGACAATCCGCACAAACCGGAAAATGTCGGCCATGACACGGTCTATTACACAGGTACTCACGACAACGACACCACGCTGGGCTGGTTTTCCAGCTTGCCAGCGGACGTGCAGCACCAGATTCGACAGCAGTTAAACGCGGCTGATGCCAATCAGGTGCTCGATGCGATGCAGCACACCGTCCTGGCAAGCCAGGCTGCGCTGGCGATATTGCCTATGCAGGATGTGTTGCGCCTGGGTAGTTTTGCCCGGATGAATACACCGGGGACAACCGAGGGCAACTGGCGTTGGCGTTTTCAATGGGACATGCTGGAACCTGAACTGGCATCCTGTTTGCTTGAACAACTAGAGAAAACCGCTCGATGCGAGACAAAAAATCCGTCATGAATGCTCCTGAACGCACTACCGACAAAAAGCCGGTCAGTCATTTTCCCGCCATCAGCGCGCCCATCATGCGCGTACAAACCGGAACTCACCACGATCCGTTTGAGGTGCTGGGCTGGCATGGTGAGCCTGATGGATCAAGCTTCCTGCGTACGTTTCTGCCTGCCGCCGAGGCGGTGGAAGCAGGGGGGGTGCGCATGACCCGCGTTGCGGGAACGGACTGCTTTGAGCTCAAGCTGGGCAAAGGCGCAGCGCACGATGCGCATCCGGAGTTGCGCTGGCAGGACAAGCAACTCGGGGCATGGCATACCACGTTCAGCCCCTATACTTTCGAGCCGCAACTCGGCGAGATGGATATTTATCTGCTGCGTGAAGGCCGCCATATGCAGGCCTGGAAAGTGCTGGGCGCGCGGCTCAAAACAGTAGACGGTATCGAGGGCTGCCTGTTTGCCGTATGGGCGCCTGCGGTGCAGCGGGTCAGCGTGATCGGCGATTTCAACGGCTGGGATGGCCGCCGTCACCCCATGCGCTGTCGCGGCGATGCGGGGCTGTGGGAGCTGTTCATCCCCGGCCTGGCGGCAGGCGAAGCGTACAAGTACGAAATTCTCAGCGCGCAGGGTCATCTGGTCAAAAAGACCGATCCTTACGCGCGCCAGATGTTTCCTCGCCCTGAGACGACCAGCTCGATTCCCACCGAACTTGACGCGGTGTGGCAGGACGACGACTGGATGTCGGCGCGCGCCCGCTTCGACTGGCAGCACCAGCCGATCAGCATTTACGAATTGCACGCCGGGTCGTGGCGGCGACACGCCGATGGCAGTTTTTATACCTGGGACGAACTGGCGGAAAAGCTGATTCCCTATGTGCTGGAGTTGGGCTACACCCATATCGAGCTGCTCCCGATTGCCGAGCATCCGCTGGATGCGTCGTGGGGGTATCAGGTGTCGGGCTATTACGCACCCACTGCGCGTTTTGGCTCGCCAGAAGCGTTTCGCCGCTTTGTTGATGCTTGCCACCAGCACCATATTGGCGTGATTCTCGATTGGGTGCCGGCGCATTTTCCCAAGGACGATTTTGCGCTGGCGCGGTTTACCGGCGAGGCCGTGTACGAACACGAAGACCCGCGTCGCGGCGAGCATCAGGATTGGGGCACGCTGATTTTCAACTATGGCCGCAACGAAGTTAAAAACTTTCTGATCGCGAATGCGTTGTACTGGCTGGAAGAGTTTCACATTGACGGCCTGCGGGTTGATGCGGTGGCATCGATGCTGTATCTGGATTACTCACGGCGCGAAGGCGAGTGGCTGCCCAATCAATACGGCGGGCGCGAAAACATTGAAGCGATTGCTTTTCTGCGCGAGTTGAATATCGAAGTGCATGGTCGCCACCCCGGCGTGCTGACGTTTGCCGAAGAGTCCACGGCCTGGCCTGCGGTGTCGCGCCCGGTGGAGTTGGGCGGACTGGGATTTTCGATGAAGTGGAACATGGGCTGGATGAACGACAGTCTGGCGTATTTCGAACAGGACGCGGTGTATCGAAAATATCAGCACAATCAGCTGACTTTCAGCCAGATGTACGCGTGGACTGAAAACTTTGTGTTGCCTCTGTCGCACGACGAAGTCGTCCACATGAAGAAGAGCCTGCTCGACAAAATGCCGGGCGACGTGTGGCAGCGCTTTGCCAACCTGCGGCTGTTTTACGCCTGGCAAATGGGCCACCCCGGCAAAAAGCTGATGTTCATGGGCAGTGAATTCGGGCAGTGGAATGAGTGGTCGGAAAAGGGCGAGTTGGACTGGATGCTGCTGGATTTTCCGGCGCACGACAGTTTGCGGCGGCTGTCGGCTGACCTGAACCGCCTGTACCGCAATGAACCCGCATTGCACGATTTTGATTTCGATCCGCGCGGCTTTCGCTGGATCGATTGCCACGACGCCGACCAGTCGGTGCTGAGTTTTGTGCGCCAGGGAAAATCGCCCGATGCGCAAATCATGGTGCTGCTGAATTTCACGCCAGTGACGCGGTCAGGTTATCGCGTCGGCGTGCCGTCTGGAAAGCTGTGGCACGAAGTGCTGAATACGGATTCCGAATTTTATGGCGGGGGCAATATCGGTAATGGCGGTGCGATGTTGCCGCAGACGATCCCGTGGATGGGGTTCGAACATTCGTTTGAAGTGACATTGCCGCCTCTGGCGGCGGTGTTTTTCAAGGTGTCGGCCTGATTAAACCGGTTATTAAAAAAACCAACGATGAAGCGCGAAGGTATGAAAGTTTTATTTGTGGCGAGTGAATCCTATCCCCTGATTAAAACAGGCGGCCTGGGTGATGTGGCACACAGCCTGCCGCATGCCTTGCATGAGCGGGGGCAGGACATCCGGCTGGTGTTGCCGGGTTATCGTGCGCTGCTGCATCAGCTTGACCAGGTGCGTATCCTGGGCTGGCTGGATGTGCGCGGTGCGGAGGGCATTCATAGCGCCCGTATTCTTGAAACACGCCATCCTGATTTTGCTTTTCCGCTCTGGGTGGTGGATTGCCCGCCTTTGTTTGATCGTGCCGGTAATCCCTATGTGAGTGCGAGCGGACAGGACTGGCCGGACAACGCCGAGCGTTTTACCGTGTTTTCGCGGGTCGCTACGCTGCTCGGGCAGGATGCGCTGAATCTTGGCTGGCAGCCCGATGTGGTGCATCTGCACGATTGGCAAACCGGGTTGACGGCGGCGTTTTTGCACGAGCAGACCCCGCGTCCCAAGACCGTATTTACCATCCACAATCTGGCCTATGGGGGGTATTTTTCATATGGCGATTTTGTCCGCTTGCAGTTGCCCAGCCATTGGTGGACGCCCGAAGGCATTGAGTTTCATGGCGGGTTTTCCATGCTGAAAGCCGGCATCGTGTATGCCGATGCGGTGACAACGGTGAGCCCGACGTATGCCCGGGAAATTTGTACCCCGGAGTTTGGTTACGGCCTCGACGGTTTGCTGCTGTCGCGCCAGCGCAAGCTGTCCGGCATTCTGAATGGCATCGATATGGATGTGTGGAACCCGTCCACCGATCCGCATGTGCCCGCGCATTATTCGGCGGGCCGGATCAATCCCGGCAAAAAACGCAACAAGCAGGCGCTGCTTGAACGCTTTCTGGGCAAGGTCAGCGATCAGCAAATGAGTGCGCCGGTGCTGGGGATGGTGGGGCGCCTGGTCGAACAAAAGGGAGTGGACTGGGTGCTTGCAGCGATTCCGGTGCTGCTGGCCGAAACCGATGCGCAGTTTGTGATTATCGGCAGCGGCCAAACGCTGTTCGAACAAAAACTGACCCGGCTGGCAAAAAAACATCCGCAGCGGGTGTTTGTTGAAATCGGTTACGACGAAGCGCTGGCGCATTTGATCGAAGCCGGGGCAGACGTATTCATGATGCCTTCGCGCTTTGAACCATGCGGCCTGAACCAGATGTACAGCCTGCGCTATGGCACGCTGCCTGTCGTTTATAAAACGGGCGGACTGGCCGATACCGTCGTTGATGCGGATGAAATCAGCCTGGCGGATGACAGTGCGACCGGCTTCGTGTTTGATACCCCGGATGTGGCCGCTTTTCTCGACACGATACGCCGCGCGCTTGATCTCTACCGCCAGCCGGCCCGGTGGCGGCATGTGCAACAAGCGGGCATGCGCAAAATATTTGATTGGAACGAAAGCGCTGGACAGTACCTGGCGCTTTATCAGGCTTGAGAGGACTTCACCATGTGGGCACATAAATCGAATGACCCCAACTCGCCGCTGAGCCTGAATATGCTCGATTGCGATAGCGAACCGATAGGGAAAGATTTCCATCGTTATCTTTCCTGCCATTTGGGACGCTTTCAGGATGGATCGCCGGTGTATTTTTATCACGCACTGGCGTATGCGCTGCGCAACCGCATCATGCCGGACTGGAGCAGGACCGCAGCAGGCGTGGGCAGTCAGCCGGGCGTGCGCCGCGCGTACTATTTGTCGCTGGAGTTCCTGATGGGACGCGCGCTCGGCAACAATTTGCTGAACCTGGGAATCACGAACGAGACCGAGCAGGCGATGCTCGACTACAGCCTGAACCTGGAAGAAATCTGCGAGCAGGAGTCTGACGCAGGTCTGGGCAACGGCGGTCTGGGGCGGTTGGCCGCGTGTTTCATGGACAGTTGTGCCACGCTGCAATTGCCCGTGATGGGATATGGCATGCGTTACGAATACGGCATGTTCCGCCAGCATATTGAAGACGGCTATCAGATCGAAGAGCCCGATCACTGGTTGCGCAACGGCAACCCGTGGGAAGTGGTGCGCAGTGAATATACCCAGCGCGTGCGCTTTGGCGGTCGCAGCGAGCCCTATCGCGATGCAGAGGGCACGATGAGAATGCGCTGGGTGGATACCGTCGATGTACTGGCGGTGCCGTATGACGTGCCGATTGTGGGTTATCGCAATCGCACCGTGAATACGCTGCGATTGTGGAAAGCGACCGCGACGGATGAATTTGACCTGAACGAATTCAACGCCGGCAGTTATACCGAGGCGGTCGAAGCAAAAAACAACGCTGAACATATCACGATGGTGTTGTACCCCAACGACAGCAGCGAAAATGGCAAGGAACTACGCTTGCGCCAGCAGTATTTTCTGGCCTCGGCCAGCCTCAAGGATGTGTTGCGGCGCTGGCAGTCGCTGGGGCATGTCGAGTTCGCCCATTTTGCGCGGGACAACGTATTTCAGATGAATGACACGCATCCCACCATCGCGGTGGCGGAGTTGATGCGCATTCTGATCGACGAAAAGGCCGTGCCCTGGGAGCAGGCCTGGGGTATCACCACCCGCTGCATGGCGTACACCAATCACACTTTGTTGCCGGAAGCGTTGGAGAAATGGCCAGTCAGCCTGTTCGAACGTTTGTTGCCGCGTCTGCTGGAAATCATTTACGAAATCAACGCACACTTTCTGCGCGAGGTGTCGCTGAAATGGCCGGGCGATGTCGAGCGTCAGCGCCGCATGTCGATCATCGAGGAGGGTGGTGTGCGCCAGGTGCGCATGGCCTGGCTTGCCATCGTCGGCAGCTTTTCAGTCAACGGCGTGGCGGCACTGCATTCGCAGTTGCTGAGGGAAGGACTGTTCCGTGATTTTGTCGATCTGTGGCCGGACAAATTCAATAACAAGACCAACGGCGTGACCCCGCGCCGCTGGGTAGTGCATGCCAATCCCGGGATGAGTGCGCTGATCACTTCAAAAATCGGCGAGGGATGGGTGGCCGATCTGGCGCAACTGGATAAGCTCAAGCCGCTGGCGAGTCCGGAAAACAAGGCCTTTCACGCCGACTGGCGCGCGGCCAAGTGCGCCAACAAGATCCGTCTCGCCACGCTGGTCAAGGACGAATGTGGTGTCGTGTTTGATCCGGCGGCGCTGTTCGACGTGCAGGTCAAGCGTATACACGAATACAAGCGGCAGCTGCTCAACGTGCTGCACGTGATCCATCTGTACAACCGCATCAAGCACGGGCGTCTGGATAACTGGGCCGATCGTTGCGTGCTGATCGGTGGCAAGGCCGCGCCGGGTTACGCGATGGCCAAGCGCATCATCAAGCTCATCAACAGCGTGGCCGACGTGGTGAATAACGACCCGGATATCAATGGCCGCCTGAAGGTGGCATTTTTACCCAACTACCGCGTATCCAGCATGGAAGTCATCGCGCCCGCTACCGATCTGTCGGAACAGATTTCGACTGCGGGCAAGGAGGCGTCCGGTACCGGCAATATGAAGTTCATGATGAACGGCGCGGCGACCATCGGCACCTATGATGGCGCGAATATCGAAATTCTGGATGCGGTGGGGGAGGACAACTTTTTCCTGTTCGGCCTGCGTGCGAACGAGGTCGAGGTGTTGCACAGTCAGTACCAACCGCAGACCTATATCGATACCGACAGCGATCTGCGTGAAGTGATGGATCTGTTGGCGTCGGGACATTTCAATCCGTGCGAGCCGGGTATTTTCGACATGATTCTGGATGCGTTGAAAAGCCCGCACGACCCGTGGGTGACATTGGCGGATTTCCGCAGCTTTGTTGATGCCCAGCAGCAGGTCGCACTGGCGTGGCAGGATCAGTCCAACTGGACTCGCATGAGTATCTTGAATACCGCCTCTAGCGGATTTTTCTCGACTGACCGCACCATGCAGGAATACAACCGCGATATCTGGAAACTCCAGCCTTCGCCGCGCTAGCTTTCCTGTCCCCGCAATACTCCAAGCAAGCATGGCGGATTGTCGCTAATCGGAAACGATTGCCGCGTCCGCCCGCGCCATGGTCTATAGATACCGGGTCAGGCAAAGGCGTTTGATATATAATCGATGCCTAATATTTTAATGTGCCTGACTTGGCGTGAACTTGGCCAAGTGCGCACTGGCCCGCGTTCTTTCGTTTTTACTTAGCTGTACCTGTGTATTTTCCCTATTGATTCTGGAGTTTTCCATGCAAACCAAACCCCTCGTGATTGCGTTATTGGCAGTGATGTTCAGTGCGCCTTTATTTGCGGCGCAAGCACCCACTACCAAGAAGTCAGCGGCTAAAAAATCAGCAGTCAAAACGACCGCTGTAAAGCCTGCTGCGAAGCAGGTTCCGGCTTACCCTATCGCGTCAGCCACCCCGGTGCTGCAGCAACAGACGACCGGCCTTGCCGCCGCGCCGGATGTTGCCCCGGACAAGCGCAGCGCAGAGCAGTGGGTGGGACGCATGACTGATTTCACCAAAAACGGCTCGGCGTTTCGTGATCCGGAAGCGTTTATCGCGTGGAGCAATGCGATGAGCAGCCCATCGATGGTGCCTGCAATGGCTGGGCGAATGGTTGAGCCGGGCAACATGCTGTATTCGATGACGACCCTGATGCAGCCCGCCACCATGTCCAACATGATGCAGTACATGGACCCGGCGACGGCCATGCGCTGGAGCGGCGCAATGATGAATCCGATGTTCTACACCCGGATGATGACCAACATGGCTAACCCCGCCAAGATGATGGGCTGGATGGCGCTGCCGATGGATCCCAAAATGATGGAAGTCGGGAAGCTGGCAATGGATCCCAACACGCCGATGAAATTCATGATGGCACCGACCGATCCGCGCGGCATGGCACTGATGTTTGCGCCGATGAACCCGCAGCTATACGGCAGCATGATGGCCGGTAGCCCGATGGGCGGCATGATGAAAAACGTGATGCCTGGATCAAACTGGGGCACCTTCATGTACCCGGCGCAACCCGTGGTGTCGGTGCAACCCCCAGCGCCGATGGAAATCCCGATTGACGTGAAAGACCCGCGCACCTGGAGCAACATGATGAACATGATGCCAGGCGGTGGCATGGGTAATGGCGGCGGTGGCATGATGGGCATGATGCCGATGGGCGCCATGATGAACATGATGCCGTTCGGTAACGCGGGCGGTAATGCAAATGCTGGCGCGATGCCTATGATGGGGATGCCCATGATGGGGATGCCGATGATGAATATGATGCCGTTCGGCAATGCGGCAACCAACCCGTATCTGGCGCAAGCCGGAGTCAAACCGGCGATGCTGGCATCGGCTGCGCCAGCTGCTTTTGTGATCCAGCCCGGCGTATCAGTCAGACTGACACTGGCGGGTGATACCTTGTTCAAGTCGGGCAAATCCTCGGTTAAGGATCTGACGGCTGAAGGCAAGAAAAGCGTCGAGTCGCTAGTCAGCAAGATCAAGGCTTTTGGCGAGATTGATGCCATCGCCGTCACCGGCCATGCCGACAAAATGGGCGAAGCCGTCGCCAATCAGAAGTTGTCGCTTGCGCGCGCCAAAACGGTTGCCGGTTATCTGAAAAGCCATGGCGTCAAAGCCGCCACCCTGACTACTGCCGGCATGGGTGATACCAAACCCGTAGTGGACTGCGACATGAAACAAGCGACCCCGGCGCTTAAAACCTGCCTTGCCCCGAACCGCCGTGTCGAAGTGGATGTAACTGGCGCAAAGTAAGTATCACAAGCCTGCCATTGGCGAAGCATTAAAAAGCCGGTCGATGACCCAATGCCAGTCAGTTAAGCTGACTGGCATTTTTTCGTTGGGTGCTTGGAGGCACGCGGTTTAACATGGCGCGGGTAAGATCGTTTTCGTCGTGGTGGTAACAGGCCGCTTGGGAGGAGGGTACAGTCTCAAGGTCTTTCATTATCACATCCGAATGAGCACATGATTCATGTTACTTCGGAGTGAAAACACTCGACATGGCGTTCACCATCGAGAAATATACCAACATCATATTCGTCAGCCACTTTCGATAGATCACGTTCAAACGATGCGGGGTCCGCAATGCCTGCGTAAGTTTCCATCCATAACAGCGGCTCGTCGCGTTTCTTCAGCAGTTGCGCAGTCACCCCGAAGCGACATGCCAGTCGCGCCATCATCGTGCGGATCGGGGTTTCTGCTGCGTCAGCGTGACACGGGTCGAGACGGTAATAGACGTAAACGTTGTACACGGCTATTCGGGCATGGCGTAGGGCAGCGGTTTTAAGGTGAGCGCCGCGCCATCCAGCGCTTTCAGGTGCATCGTGCTTGATTTTGCGCTCTCGACTTGCATCACCGCCAGCAGGTCAAATCCGCCGTCGGGCGCGGGTGCGACGTTGACCACCATGCCGGTCGCCTGGCCGTTCATGTCGGCGCTGTAGAGGCTGTCGCCGGGTGCTGCGGACACGTCGATGTGTGCGAGAAACATGCGGCGCTTGAGCTTGCCGAGGTACTGGCTGCGGGCGACAATTTCCTGGCCGGTGTAGCAGCCTTTCTGAAAACTCACGCCGCCGATGACTTCCAGATTCACCATCTGCGGCACGAACTGATCCTGCGTCGCGGCGGTAATCATCGGGATGCCTGCATTCAGTCGCAGGCCGTCCCAGACGGGTGCGCCAACCGGGGTGGCAGATTGGGTCAGGCTATGCCAGACACGTTCGGCGGCATCGGGTGAAATACTCAGCACAAATTTGTCTTCACCCACGCGGATGACCGTGCCGGACTCGGTGTGTACTGATTTCATTGGCGCATCGGGCAGCGCGTCGAATGCTGTTTTTACGGCATCAGCCGCATTCGCTCCGGCGATGACCAGACGTACATTGTCGTCGCTGGCGTCGCGCGCTTTGGTCTTGGAGCGCATGATGAACATGGCGAGTTTTTTTTGCACCGACTCGCGAATATCGCCCGACATCTGCAACAGAAAATCGTCGCCTTGCCGCCACATCAGAAAGTTGCCAAGCAGTCGGCCCTTGGGGCTGCAATAGCCGTTCCACTGCGCGGTATCGGCGTGCAATTGGCGCACATCGTTGGTAAGCTGGCCTTGCAAAAAAGCGACGGTGTCTTCGCCGCTAAATGCAGTGATGCCGAGTTGCGACAGGTCGGCGACGATAGTGCCGTTGTTGTCGGCGGCAAGCTCGGCGGCAGGGTTGCCGAAGTGTTGTACGGTACCGCAATCAATCACAGCGCCTTGCGATTGCAGGCAGGTTTTCCAGGATTCGATCATGGTTTGGCAGAGAGATTTGAATGGGGACAGTTTACATGGTGGCGACGCAGATTGAACTCAAACCCTCGGTGTGGCTGAGGGTGCTGATGGCGACGATGGGTTTGCTGGCGCTGCTGTCGATTGTGCTAGCAAATTTACCGGGTCAAGTTCAGGCAATGCTGGTGGTGGGTTTGCTGGCAGCGGGTGGATGGGGCTTCTGGCGTGTGCGCAAGCCTTTGCCGGGATTGAAGCTAAAACCCGACGGCCAGATTTACATCAGCGTAGCGAACGCAGACTGGAGCAACGCCGATGTTTTGCCCGGCAGTTTTGCTTCATCTGGATTGAGTGTGGTGCAGCTGCGGACGGCGGATGGACAAATATTTGGTTTGACGCTGTTGCCGGATAGTGCCAGCCCCGACGATTTGCGGCGGCTCAGGGTGTCGCTGCGCTGGGCATCCCGCACACGCTTGGACATACCGTCCCTGGACTTGGGTTGAGCACGGTATTGCCAGCAACTGGCATTAGCGCCGGGTAGTCTCGACTGAAATGCAGCCCCCGGCTTTCTTCCCTGAGTTGCGCTGAGCGCACGATGAGCTCGGCGCTTTGCACCAGATTTCTGAGTTCGATCAAATCGTTGCTGACACGGAAATTACGATAAAACTCGTCGATTTCATCGTGCAGCAAACGAATCCGGTGCGCGGCGCGGGTTAAGCGTTTATTGGTGCGGACGATGCCGACGTAGTCCCACATGAAGCGGCGCAGTTCGTCCCAGTTGTGCGAGATGACGATTTCTTCGTCGGCATCGGTCACGCGCGACTCATCCCATTTGGGCAATGCCAGCGACGGCGCGGGCGGCGTGGCGAGAATATCGCGGGCGGCGGCGCGGCCAAACACCATGCATTCGAGCAATGAATTGGATGCCAGACGATTTGCGCCGTGCAGGCCGGTGAACGTGACTTCACCGACCGCATGCAGATTGCACAGGTCAGTGCGCGCGTCGAGGTCGGTGACGACGCCGCCGCAGGTGTAGTGCGCGGCAGGCACGACCGGGATCGGCTGGCGCGTGATGTCGATGTTGAGCTCGAGGCAGCGGCGGTGGATGGTCGGGAAATGTTCGAGAATGAATGCGGCGGGTTTGTGCGAGATATCGAGATAGACGCAGTCGATGCCGCGTTTCTTCATCTCAAAGTCAATTGCGCGCGCGACCACATCGCGTGGCGCAAGCTCGGCACGATCGTCGTGATACTGCATGAAGCGCGAGCCGTCCGGTAGTTTGAGCAGTCCGCCTTCGCCGCGTACGGCCTCGGTAATCAGGAATGACTTGGCGTGAGGGTGGTAAAGACAAGTGGGATGAAATTGCACGAATTCCAGATTGGCTACGCGGCAACCCGCCCGCCAGGCCATCGCCAGTCCGTCGCCGGTGGCCGTGTCCGGGTTGGTGGTGTAGAGGTAGACCTTGCCTGCACCGCCGGTCGCCAGCACCGTATGCCCGGCAGAAAAAGTCTCGACCTGGTCGGTTTCCTTGTTGAGCGCATACGCGCCATGAATCTGCCGTTCCTGGCCACCGGCATGGCGACCCGAAATCAGGTCAATCGCAACGTGTTGCTCGAACAGGGTGATGTTGGGATGGGCGCGTACCCGTCCAGCCAGGCTGGTTTGAACTGCGTGTCCGGTCGCGTCCGCCGTGTGAACCACGCGTCGCTGGGAATGGCCACCCTCGCGGGTCAGGTGTAATGCGCCCGGCGTATCCGCGTCGGCGGTAAAGGCTACGCCGTTGGCCAGCAGCCAGGCTATCATTTCGCGGCTTTGACTCACCACAAAGCGGGTGGCGACTTCATCGCACAGCCCCGCGCCCGCGATCAGGGTGTCGTTGACATGGGCTTCGACCGAGTCTTTATTGTCGAATACCGCAGCGATGCCGCCTTGCGCCCAATCGCTTGCGCCATCCATCAGCGTGCGTTTGGTAATGATGGCGACCCGGTGCTGGTCGGCCAGATGCAGGGCGGTCGTCAATGCGGCCAGGCCGCTGCCGATGATCAGGACGTCAAAGTTGTGCATGAGGCGGGATGATAGCAGTCTGTTTGTTGGTGCTGTATGCGAAATGAAATGTGGGTGAACTTTTCTGTGCCAAATAGCTCACATCCCCTGAAGGCAACGGTCACGTATACTTTCACAATAAGAAATAAAGAGTAGGGATATGTCAGACCGTGAATTAGATCAGGCTTTGGTCGAACGCGCCCAAAAGGGCGACAAGCGCGCTTTCGAGTTGCTGGTGATCAAATACCAGCGCAAGCTCGGACGACTCTTGTCGCGCATGGTGCGCGATGCGGCGGAAGTAGAGGACATTACGCAGGAAGCATTTATAAAGGCGTATCGGGCGTTGCCTGGGTTTCGCGGCGAAAGTGCGTTTTATACCTGGCTATATCGTATTGGCGTAAATACGGCCAAGAATTATCTGGTCGCTAGAAAGCGTCAGCCGGTGTCGAGCGATGTGCAGGCTGAAGATGCTGAAAATTATGAAGAGGGTGATTTGTTGCGCGATGTGGCGACGCCGGATGCGGAACTTCAGACCAAACAAATCGCCCAAGCTGTGAATGCGGCGGTGGATGCGCTGCCGGAGGAATTGCGAACTGCGATCACGTTGCGCGAGATCGAAGGTTTGAGTTACGAGGAAATTGCGCAAATGATGGATTGTCCGATCGGCACGGTACGCTCGCGGATTTTTCGCGCGCGTGAAGCGATTGCAGAACGGATTCGCCCTATGTTGGGCACAAACAAAGACACAAGGTGGTAGCCATGTCCGCACTTAAAACGCCCCAAGCCGACGCACAGCACGAGCACGTCTGGCAAAACCTGTCCGCCATGGTGGATGCAGAAACCCTGCCCGGCGAAACGGCCAGTTGTCTCGAATTCATGAAACACGATGCCGACATTCGCCAGCGCTGGTCTGAATATCACCTGATCGGGGATGCCCTGCGTGGCTTGCCGCTTGCCCCATGTGACCAGCGCGGTATGAATCCTGTACACGGGGTGGGTGCGGTGCGATTCAGCGAACGTTTGGCCGCCGAGCCGACCGTTCTTGCACCACGCAACTGGATGCCCCGCCTGGCAGTTGCATCCTTTGCCACCTTCGCGGTGGTAGGCGTAGTCGCGCTTGCCATGCATTCGCAGAAAGGCCCGGATACCTTTGCTGCGAACTTGAAGAATTCCGTTCAGGCAGTGGCGGTCAGCGGTGAGTCGCAGCTTGCTCCCTATCTTGTGGCGCATCAGGAGTTTTCGCCGATGGCGGTGGCCTCGCCATATCAGCACGCCGTCATGGTCGTGGCAGAGGAGCGGCCTTGATGGGTTTGATGCAATTGCAAGACGGTAAGGATCAAACCAGTTTGATGGTAACGGTCGTATTACGGACGATGGGTTTTTTGCTGGGTACAAGCCTTGTGCTGGGTGCGCAGGCGGCAATTGCCGACGAGGCGATGGACTGGCTGAACCGTGCCGCAACCGCAGCCAAGCAGCTTAATTACAGCGGTGTGTATGTCTACCACCATGGTGAATATGTTGAGGTGATGCGGGTATCACATCGTAGGGATGCATCGGGCGAGCAGGAAAAAGTCGAAGTGATGGACGATGTACCGCGCACTTTTTTGCGCGTGAACAAAGATGTGTTTTGTCATCTGCCGGACGGCAAGACGGTGCGTATGGAAAAAAACATCGCGCGCCGGTTTTTCCCGGCCTTGCTGCCTGAAAAGCCCGAGGAGTTGCTGCGCTCTTACGATATCAAGCTGGGTGGGACCGAGCGTGTCGCCGGAGCAAATTGTCAGGTGGTCACACTCGAGCCGCGTGATGGCTATCGGCATGGCTACAACCTGTGGATAGACAAACGTAGTGGCTTGCCGCTCAAGTCACGCATCGTCAATAACAATGGCGGTGTGGTGTCGATGTTTGTGTTTTCAGAAATCCAGATCGGGCGTGCGCCGGATCCCCAGTTTTTTCGCCAGGATCTGATCGGCAAGAAAATCCTGATGGCGAGTCTGGAACAACAACCCGCAGGCATTGCCTGGGACGTGAGCCCGCCACCGGGTTATGTGCGCGTGCTTGAAGCGATACGCCCGATGCCCGGAAAAAAATTACCGGTCACACACTGGGTGTTTTCAGACGGCTTGAGTGCGCTGTCGGTGTTTATTGAACCTGGTAATGAAGAGGGCAGCCTGCAAGGGTTGTCGGCGGAAAGCTCCATGGGCATTTATTCGCGCCAGGTTGATGGCTACAAAATCACGACACTGGGTGAGGTGCCTAACAGTGCGTTGATTGAAACCGGTAACTCAGTCAAAAAGAAGTAGGTCATGCTCGAACAGCACGCACGGGTGATAGAAAGCTCACAGGCAGGGGTGTGGGTTGAGGCGGTGGAGCCTCCTGGGTGCAATACCTGTGGCGGGCAGGGCTGTTCCAGCCGCCAGATCGCGGAGTTATTTCAGCGCGGCGCACGCCGTTATCGTGTGGAATCCAGCCTGGGTGTCGCTGAAGGTGATCGCGTTATCGTCGGCGTGCCGGACGGCAGCGTTATCCGGATTGCGCTTTACATGTATGGCCTGCCCTTATTGCTTATTCTGGCTGGTGCATTGCTGGCCAACGTCTGGTTTCCGGGTGATGCGGCAGCGGTGGTCGGCGCGGGGTTTGGCGGGCTGGTTGCCTGGGGGTTGACGGCTTTGAATCTGACCCGGTCTGGTGCGTTTTATCGTCCCGTGGTGGTGCGACGTGAAGAAATTATTTTGGCAAACAAAGGAAACTAGAGATGAAAAAATTTCTGATAGCAGCAACGATGGCATTTTCACTTGCAGCGTCGATTGCGCCGCCGTCTTTTGCCAAAGACGTGGTGGATGTGGCTGACCTGGTAGAAAAACACGGTTCGGCTGTGGTCAATATCAGCACCACCAAACTGGTGAAACGCGGTGGCCCTGAAGACATGCCGTTTGCCATGCCTGACGATGAACAGATGCAGGAGTTTTTCCGGCGTTTCTTCCCCGGGAAAGGTGGGCAAAACGGACGGGAGGCGCCGCCCATGCGGGAAATTCCGTCACGTGGCGAAGGCTCCGGATTCATCGTCAGCGCGGATGGTTACATTCTGACCAACGCACATGTGGTGGATGGTGCGGATGAAGTGACGGTCAAGCTGATTGATAAGCGAAAGTTCACGGCCAAAGTAATCGGGGCGGATGCGCGCAGCGATGTTGCCGTGCTCAAGATTACTGCGACCAACCTGCCGATCGTCAAGTTGGGCGATCCGGCCAAACTTCGAGTGGGTGAAGCAGTTGCTGCAATCGGCTCGCCGTTCGGTTTTGAAAACTCGGTGACGGCGGGCATTGTTTCTGCCAAAGGGCGCGCATTGCCACAGGATTCGTATGTGCCTTTCATCCAGACCGATGTGCCGATCAATCCCGGTAATTCGGGCGGTCCTCTATTCAATATGCAGGGCGAGGTCGTCGGCATCAATTCGCAGATATACAGCCGCAACGGCGGATACCAGGGCGTGTCGTTCGCGATTCCGATCGACGTTGCGATGGAAGTCGTCAACCAGCTTAAAACAGGTGGAAAAATCTCGCGTGGCTGGCTGGGCGTAGTCATTCAAGAAGTGACTGCCGATCTGGCTGAATCATTTGGGCTGGATCGTCCGCGCGGTGCGCTGATTTCACAAGTCGCCGACAATGGACCCGCAGAAAAATCTGGCTTGCTCGCCAGCGACGTGATCCTCAAGTTCGATGGCAAATTGGTTGAAAACTCGAATGACCTGCCGCGCATGGTGGGGATGGTCAAACCCGGCGTCAAAATCCCACTACAAGTCTGGCGCAAGGGTGCTGCCAAAGAAGTGAATGTTGTGCTTGGCGAATTGCCGACTGACCCCAGGCTGGCTGGCGGCAAAGGCGAAAAAGCCTATAACCGTGGAGGTGTAGTGCTGGCTGAATTGAGCGCCGATCAGCGCCGCGAACTCAAGCTCGAACACGGCCTTCTGGTTGAGGAAACCACCGGCGATGCAGCACGCGCCGGGATCCGCACCGGGGACATTATCCTCGCCGTGAACAATGCCGAGATGCGCAATGTTGAAGCGTTTCGCAAAGCGATTGCAGCGGTGCCGGTCGGTAAAAGCGCAGCCATTCTGGTGCGTCGCGGCGAAGGATCCATGTACATACCGCTGAAAATTTCGGGTGAATGAGCGGAGGTTGACGCTGTTCGGGCGGCGCGGTTGTCATCTGTGTGATGACATGGCCGCCACCCTGCAACCGTACATAGTTGTCACGGGTATAATTTTACAGGTGGTGGATGTCGATACTGATCCTGCGTTAAAAGCGCGGTTCGATTGGGACGTGCCCCTGCTGTTTTGTGGCGAACTTGAGATTTGTCGCCATGAGGTTGATCTGGATGCGTTTGTTGGGTGGTTGGAGACGGGTTCGAATTAGCCACAGCGCGCTCCCCCACCAAGCGCTTAAATCCGTTAAAATCCCCACCGTTATCTCATCCCTGACCGGGCACTAGAACGTGCCCGTTTTTTTGTGTCGCAAAACCTGATCCGCAATTTCTCCATCATCGCCCACATCGACCACGGCAAGTCCACGCTGGCGGATCGTTTGATCCAGTATTGCGGCGGGCTGTCCGAGCGCGAGATGGAGGCGCAGGTGCTCGACTCCATGGATCTGGAAAAAGAGCGCGGCATCACCATCAAGGCGCAGACGGCGGCGCTCACTTACAAGGCGCAGGACGGCCAGACTTATCGCCTGAATCTGATCGACACGCCAGGGCATGTGGATTTTTCTTACGAAGTGTCGCGTTCGCTGTCGGCCTGTGAAGGCGCGCTGCTGGTGGTCGATGCTTCGCAAGGCGTTGAGGCGCAGACGGTGGCGAACTGCTATACCGCGATTGATCTCGGTGTCGAGGTGATCCCGGTGTTGAACAAAATCGACCTGCCAGCTGCGGACCCGGATCGCGTGGCGGACGAGATTGCAGATATTGTCGGACTGGATGCCAGTGAGTCGGTGCGTGCATCGGCCAAAACGGGCGTCGGCATTGCCGAGATTCTCGAGGTGGTGGTCAAGCAGGTTCCCGCGCCGCGCGGAGACGAATCCGCGCCGTTAAAAGCCCTGATTATCGATTCCTGGTTCGACAACTATGTCGGCGTGGTGATGCTGGTGCGCGTAGTTGATGGCGTGCTCAAGCCCAAGGATAAAATCCGCTTCATGGCGTCCGGCGCGCAGCATCTGACCGAGCACGTCGGTGTGTTCACGCCTAAATCAGTGGATAAACCCAGCTTGTCTGCAGGCGAGGTGGGGTTTGTGATTGCGGGGATCAAGGAGTTGAAATCGGCGCAGGTCGGCGACACGATTACCTTGCTCGACAAGCCTGCGGCCACAGCGTTGCCGGGCTTCAAAAAGGTCCAGTCGCAGGTATTCGCCGGGCTGTATCCAATCGAGTCGCACGATTTCGAATCGCTGCGCGATGCGCTGACCAAGCTGCAACTGAATGATGCGGCTTTGCAGTTTGAGCCAGAAGTGTCGCAGGCTTTAGGCTTTGGTTTCCGCTGCGGCTTCCTCGGTCTGCTGCACATGGATATCGTGCAGGAGCGGCTGGAACGCGAATACAACATGGATCTGATCACCACCGCGCCCACGGTGATCTATGAGGTGCTGTTACGTGACGGCACGATCCTGAACGTGGAAAACCCGTCCAAGCTGCCGGACTTGTCGAAGATTGAGGAAATCCGCGAGCCGATTATTTCGGCGACGATTTTTGTGCCGGAAGAATACGTCGGCAATGTCATCACCTTGTGCAATCTGAAACGCGGGATGCAGAGCAATATGCAGTATCACGGGCGGCAGGTGATGCTGGCCTACGATTTGCCGATGAACGAAGTCGTGATGGATTTCTTCGACAAGCTCAAATCCACCAGTCGCGGCTACGCTTCACTCGATTACGAATTCAAGGAATTCCGCGCTGCCGACCTGGTCAAGCTTGACATTCTGGTCAACGGCGAAAAAGTCGATGCCCTGTCCCTGATCGTGCATCGCGCCACGAGCCTGTATCGCGGGCGCGAGCTGGCATCCAAAATGCGCGAGCTGATTCCGCGCCAGATGTTCGACGTGGCGGTGCAGGCGGCGATAGGTGCGAATATCATCGCGCGTGAGAACGTCAAGGCGCTGCGTAAAAACGTGCTGGCAAAATGCTACGGCGGCGACATTTCACGCAAGCGCAAACTGCTGGAAAAACAGAAGGCAGGCAAGCGCCGGATGAAACAGGTCGGTAATGTGGAAATCCCGCAAGAAGCCTTTCTTGCGATTCTTCAAGTCTCGGATAAATGATTTTAGGATAAAACCCTGCCATGAATTTTGCACTGATCCTTTTTGTTGCACTGGCCGTTACTGGCGCGATCTGGCTGCTCGATGCGCTGTTGCTGAAAAAACAGCGAGTCCCCGATGCCAAAGAGCCGATGCTGGTCGAATATGCACGCAGCTTCTTCCCGGTTATCCTCATCGTGTTCGGCTTGCGCTCGTTTCTGGTCGAGCCGTTCAAGATTCCGTCCGGTTCGATGCTGCCGACCTTGCTGGTGGGGGATTTCATCCTGGTCAACAAATTTACTTACGGCATCCGCTTGCCTGTGATCAATAAAAAGATCGTCCCGCTCAATGATCCGCAGCGCGGCGACGTGATGGTGTTCCGTTATCCGCAAGACCCGTCGCTGGATTACATCAAACGCGTGGTGGGAACGCCGGGCGACACAGTGGAGTATCTCGACAAGGAGCTGGTTATCAACGGTCATGCCGTGGCGCAAAAGTCCGCAGGGACGTATAGCTATATGGCTGGCGGACTGAATTACGTGACTGCGCAGATTCGCGATGAACACCTTGGCAGCGAAGACCATATGGCCATGGTGCAGCCGGAAGCACCCTCGGTCATCCCCGGTCAGGTCATGGATAATTTCCCCTACCGCGAAAACTGCACTTATGACGAGCAAGGCAGGGGTTTTGTCTGCAAAGTGCCGAAGGGGTACTATTTCATGATGGGTGACAACCGCGACGGCAGCAACGATAGTCGTTATTGGGGGTTTGTGCCGGACGCTAACATTGTCGGAAAAGCGTTTTTCATCTGGATGAATTTCGATGACTTCGGGCGCATCGGAACCCGAATTCGTTAAACCTGCTAAAGGAATGAACATGCATCAAGGAATTAATCTGCATCACACGCAGCGTGGCGTATCCATGATCGGTTTTTTGTTCATGGCAGTGGTTCTTATTTTCATCGCCATGCTGGCGATGAAACTGGTGCCGGCTTATATCGAATTTTTCTCGGTCAAGAAAATATTGGCTACGATGGGGCAAGAGAGTGAAACCAAGGGCATGAGCAATGCCGAGATTCGTAATTCATTCGCCAAACGCGCTAATGTTGGTTATGTCACCGTGGTCAAGCCGGATGATCTGAGTATCGATCGCTCGGGTGGCAATATGGCTATATCAGCCGAGTATGAGTATCGTACGCCGCTGGTTGCCAATATCAGCCTGGTCGTGGACTTCAAAGCCTCATCCGATCCTGCCAGTGTTGAATAAAGCGCGTTGAAAAGCTGGCAAGACAAATCGCAGCTTGAAGCTGCGTTGAAGTATTCATTCCAGCACCCGGACTGGCTGGCTCAGGCGCTGACGCACCGCAGTTTTGGCACGCCAAATAACGAGCGCCTCGAATTTCTGGGGGACTCGGTGCTGAATTGTTCGGTCGCCCATGCCCTGTACGAAACTTTTCCTGGATTGCCTGAAGGCAGCTTGTCCCGATTGCGAGCCAATCTGGTCAGACAGGAAACGCTGGCCGAAATCGCAGTGCGCCTCAATCTTGGCGAAGCGCTGCGCCTGGGCGAAGGTGAAGTAAAAAGCGGCGGCTCCCGGCGGCCCTCGATACTCGCTGACGCGCTGGAGTCGATTTTTGGCGCGGTGTTTCTCGACGGCGGCTTCGATGCTGCGGCAACGGTGGTGCGCGGATTGCTGGATCCGCTGATCGCCGCGATCGATCCCAAGGCATCGGGCAAAGACCCCAAAACCGAACTCCAGGAAATCCTTCAGTCACGACGGCTGCCGTTACCGGAATACAAGCTGGTGAACACGGTCGGTTGCGCGCATGATCAGGACTTTATTGTGGACTGTGTAATGGGAAACCCGAAAATGAGCACGCGCGGGCAGGGTAAAAACCGCCGCGCAGCCGAACAGGAGGCTGCGCGACTTGCGTGCGCATTGCTGCAAAAATGACTAACGTTTACCACACTGGCCTGATCGCCATCGTTGGCCGCCCCAACGTCGGCAAGTCCACCTTGCTCAACCGCATCGTCGGACAAAAGATCAGCATTACTTCGCGCAAAGCCCAAACTACGCGCCACCGCGTGATGGGTATGCACACCACCGATGAAGCGCAGTTTGTGTTCATCGACACCCCCGGCTTTCAAACCAAATACGCCGGGGCGTTGAATAAGTCGATGAATAAACGGGTGCGCGAAACCCTCGCCGATACCGATGTGGTGATGATGCTGGTTGAAGCCGGACGGTTGACCCCGGAAGACAAACAGGTCATCCAGCTATTGCCGAACAACCGCCCGGTGCTGTTGGTGGTCAACAAAATTGACTACGCAAAAGACCGCGCCGAACTGATGGCGTTTGTGCAGCAAGTGTCCACCGAACGCAACTTCACCGAGATTATTCCGGTGTCGGCCAAGCAGGGTAAAAACCTGGACGAGCTCCTTAAAACTATCCAGTCACATTTGCCCGAAGGCCCGCCAATGTATGGCGAAGACGACGTGACAGACCAGACCGAGCGGCAACTTGCCGCTGAGTTGATTCGCGAAAAAGTCTTTCGCCTGTGTGGTGAGGAAATTCCTTATGCTGTTGCCGTCAGCATCGAAAAATTCGAGGAAGTCGGCAATCTGCGGCGCATTTTTGCCACCATTCTGGTGGATCGTCCGGGACATAAAGCCATTGTCATCGGCAAAGGCGGCGAAAAACTCAAAGAAATTTCCACCCAGGCGCGCCTTGATATGGAGCGTGCGTTCGACAGCAAGGTTTACCTCGAAGTCTGGGTCAAAGTGAAGGGCGGTTGGGCGGACGATGTGCGGATGCTGCGTTCGCTGGGTCTAGAATAGTTTTTAAACCACTCACCATCGAGACACAGAGACGCAGAGAAAATCCCGATGACATTCTTGTTTTCTCCGTGTCCCTGTGCCTCTGTGGTTAAGGATTTTTTACCAGACCAAGATTGACCTGGCATGTCCACCGATCACCGCATCAATAACGAACCCGGCTTTATTCTTCACACCTATCCATTCAAGGAAACGAGTGTGGTGGCGGAAGTTTTTACCCGTGAGCACGGTCGAGTTGCGGTGATTGCGCGTGGCGCGCGACGGCCTGCCTCAGTCTTGCGCGGTTTGATGCAGCCTTTTACACCCTTGCTTTTGTCCTGGTTTGGCAAAGCCGAACTCAAAACCCTGCATGGCGCGGAATGGCAGGGTGGTCTGCTTGCGCCGCAAGGTCGCGCGCTGATGTGCGGTTTTTACCTGAATGAATTATTGCTCCGTTTGCTGGCACGCGGCGATCCGCACGATGCCCTCTACGATGCGTATGTTTTGACACTGACACAGCTTGCCGCAGCTACCCCCGATGCGTTCGAACGCATCCTGCGCTGTTTCGAAAAAACCTTGCTGAGTGAAACCGGTTACGCCGCCACCTTTGACAGGGAAGCCGACAATGGCGATCCGGTGCAGGCCGGGTTAGCCTATGTCTATCAGCCTGAGCGCGGGCCCTGGCGCGCCAATGACGGCGGTCATGACGGCATCAGCGTGTCCGGCAAGACCCTGATTGATCTTGCAACGAATAATTTTGATCGCAGCACCACGCTGGCCGAGGCCAAACCGCTGATGCGCGCACTGATCAACTATTACCTGGGTGCAAAGCCGCTTTATACTCGCCAGCTATTGCGCGAACTGACCGAACTGAACGAACCGACCTGACCAAACCAATTTGAGCGAATCATGAGCATCTATCTAGGCGTCAACATCGACCACATTGCCACCTTGCGCCAGGCGCGCAAGACCCGCTACCCCAGCCCGGTGGAAGCCGCCTTGCAGGCCGAAACCGCTGGTGCCGATTCGATCACCCTGCATCTGCGTGAAGACCGCCGCCACATTCAGGATGCCGACGTCGAAGTCTTCCGCCAGGTGCTGAAAACGCGGATGAATCTGGAAATGGCCGTGACCGAAGAAATGCTCGACATCGCCGCCAGAATTCGTCCGCAAGACATCTGCCTGGTGCCGGAAAAACGCGAAGAACTCACCACCGAAGGCGGCCTCGATGTCGCCGCACAGCTTCCAAAAATAACCGATGCCTGCACCCGCCTGTGCGAAACCGGCAGTCGTGTCTCGCTCTTCATCAACGCCGATTTTGCCCAGCTCGATGCCGCCCGAGCCGCTGGTGCACCTGTCGTCGAAATCCACACCGGCCACTACGCCGCTGTCGAAACCGAAGTCGAACGCATCGCAGAACTCGAACGCATCCGCAAAAGCGTCGCCTACGGCCGCAGCATCGGCCTCATCGTCAACGCCGGTCATGGCCTCACCTACCACAATGTCCAGGCCATCGCCGCACTGCCCGGCATGAACGAACTCAACATTGGCCACGCCATCGTTGCGCACGCCCTGTTTGTGGGATGGAATGCAGCGGTGTCAGAGATGAAGCGGTTGATGGTGGAAGCGGCGGCTTGACGAGCTGGTTTCACGCAAGCAAAATCGATTTGCTGCCGCTTCTGGTCAACGAAGCTCATTTATTGAAGGCCTCAATGATTACCCGTCTCGTACACGGGCTCGATCAACACCGCTGCGGCCACACTCCGCCCCTCTCCCACCAAAATGTTATAAGTACGACACATCGCCCCGATGTCCATGACCTCCAGGCCTATGCGCGCTTCGACCAGCGCGCGGGTCAGCGAGGGGTGCGGGAAGCGCAGGCGGTGACCACTTCCAAATAGCACGATTTCAGCCGGGTGTTCGGCGATCCAGTGAAAGTGGGCTGCGGTGAGCGCTTCAAAATCAAGGTCAGCCCAAGGCGCAGCGTAGATTCCTTTGCGGTTTAAAAACAGGCTGCGGTCGTGGCGCGTACCGTTGATGAGGACGTGGTCTTCGCCGTAGCCGGTAAAAAGCGGTAGATCGCGTTCGATATTTAGGTGCAGTTTCATGATGGGGTCGGGTGTGTTCTGTTGCCCGGGAAGGGCGGCTCCGGTAGAATTCAGCGCTTCGCAAGATGTTGTTTTATCTTGTAATTCGGTCGATCAAAAGGAACGTCTGTGACGGTTAACAAGGGCGCTAGTGTGATGACGGACAGAAGCGCTAGCTTACGCCCGGTACCCAAATCTTCCAAGCTGGATAACGTGTGCTACGACATTCGTGGGCCGGTGATGGCGCGTGCGCGGCAGATGGAAGAAGAAGGCCAGCGCATTATCAAACTGAATATCGGCAATCCGGCGCCGTTTGGATTTGAAGCGCCGGAAGAAATCGTGCAGGACGTGATTCTGAATCTGCCGAATGCTTCGGGTTACAGCGATTCCAAGGGCTTATTCGCGGCGCGCAAGGCGATCATGCACGAGACGCAACGCAAGGGCATCGCCGGGGTGCAGATCGACGACGTCATCATCGGCAATGGCGTGTCCGAATTGATTGTGATGACGATGCAGGCGTTGCTGAATAACGGCGACGAGGTACTGGTGCCCGCGCCAGACTATCCGCTGTGGACGGCGGCGGTGAGCTTGGGCGGCGGCAAGCCGCGCCACTACATGTGCGACGAAGGGGCGGGCTGGCTGCCTGATCTGGATGACATCCGCGCCAAGATCACACCGAATACGCGCGCGATTGTGATCATCAATCCGAACAACCCGACGGGCGCGCTGTATCCGACTGAATTGCTGCTGGAGGTTCTGGAGATCGCCCGTCAGCATCAGTTGATCGTGTATGCCGACGAAATATACGACAAGGTGTTGTTCGACGGTGCGACGCACACCTCGATGGCATCGCTGGCGGACGATGTGTTGATCGTGACCTTTAATGGTCTGTCGAAAAACTATCGTGCTTGCGGTTATCGTTCGGGCTGGTTGATCGTGTCAGGCGATAAGCGTCATGCGAAGGATTATCTGGAGGGGCTCAATATGCTGGCATCGATGCGGCTATGCTCCAATGTGCCAGGGCAGTACGCGATTCAGACTGCGCTTGGCGGCTACCAGAGCATCAACGATCTGGTCGCGCCGAATGGCCGACTGACCCGTCAGCGCGATCTGGCGTATGACTTGCTGACTACGATTCCGGGTGTGACGTGCGTGAAGCCGAAAGCGGCGATGTACTTGTTTCCGCGTCTGGATCCGAAGCGCTATCCCATTGTCAACGATCAGAAATTCATTCTGGATTTGCTGGAGCAGGAGCGCGTGCTGGTGGTGCAGGGCAGTGGTTTCAACTGGCCTGCCACCGATCATTTCCGCGTCGTTTTCTTGCCGCATGAAGAAGATTTGACCGAAGCGATTGGACGTGTCGGACGCTTTCTTGAGCGTTATCAAACCGCACATCGTTGAATCCACACATCAATAACGAGACTAGAGAATGAAACCAATCAAAGTAGGACTGCTCGGTTTGGGTACGGTCGGGGGTGGAACCCTGACAGTGCTGCGCCGCAATGCAACAGAAATTAGCCGCCGTGCCGGACGCGACATTGTGGTGGTCAAAGCGGCTGTGCGCAATCTGGAAAAAGCCCGCCTATTGGCAAAAGAATTGCCGCTGACGCTCGACCCGTTCGAGGTCGTGAACGATCCCGAAATCGATATTGTGGTTGAGCTGATCGGCGGCTTGAGTCCGGCCAAAGAGCTGGTGATGCAGGCCATTGCCAACGGCAAGCATGTCGTCACCGCCAACAAGCATCTGGTCGCCAAGCACGGTAACGAAATTTTTGCGGCGGCGCAGGCCCAAGGGGTGATGGTTGCATTTGAAGCAGCGGTGGCGGGCGGCATTCCCATCATTAAGGCGCTGCGCGAGGGCCTTACCGCCAACCGCATCGAGTGGCTGGCCGGGATCATCAACGGCACCAGCAATTTCATCCTGACCGAGATGCGCGACAAAGGCGCGGCCTTCGGCGATGTGCTGAAACAGGCGCAAGACCTGGGTTACGCCGAGGCCGATCCGACCTTTGACATCGAAGGCATCGACGCGGCGCACAAACTGACAATTCTGTCGGCGATTGCCTTCGGCATCCCGATGCAGTTCGACAAGGCGTACACCGAAGGCATTTCCAAACTCACGCGCGAAGACGTGCAATACGCCGAAGAGTTGGGCTACCGCATCAAGTTGCTGGGCATCGCGCGTCGTGCCGCCAACGGCATCGAGCTGCGCGTGCACCCCACGCTGATTCCTGAGCGTCGCCTGATCGCCAACGTGGACGGCGCGATGAACGCCGTGCTGGTGAAGGGCGATGCTGTCGGCCCGACGCTGTATTACGGCGCAGGCGCGGGCAGCGAGCCGACCGCTTCGGCGGTGGTGGCCGACCTCGTCGATGTGACGCGTCTGCATACTGCCGATCCGCATCATCGCGTACCGCATCTCGCGTTTCAGCCGGATCAACTGGCCGATACGCCGATCCTGCCGATGGACGAAGTGCGCACCGCTTATTATCTGCGCTTGCGTGCCTTCGACCGCCCCGGCGTGCTGGCAGACATTACCCGCATCCTGGCCGACGGCGGCATCTCGATTGATGCGATGGTGCAGAAGGAGCCCGCCGAGGGCGAGGTGCAGGTCAACATTATTTTGTTGACGCACATCACGGTGGAAAAAAACATCAACGCCGCGATTGCAAAAATCGAAGCGCTGGACGCGATCTCGGGTTCGATCATGCGTATCCGACTCGAAGAACTGGCGGCCAAATAAACATGCGATACATCAGCACGCGCGGCCAGGCGCCGACACTGCGTTTTTCTGAAATCCTGCTCGGCGGCCTCGCCAGCGATGGCGGCTTGTACTTGCCTGAAACCTACCCGCGTTTCAGCTCAGCTGACCTGGCGGCGATGCGCGGGATGAATTACCGCGAGCTGGCTTTTGCGGTGCTGTCGCGTTTGATTGACGACATTCCTGCGGCTGACCTCAAGGCGATCATCGATAAAACCTACACGGCAGAGGTCTATCGCTTTACCAATAATGGCGAAAACGCGGCGGACATTACGCCGCTCAAAACGCTGGAGCCGGGGCTGCATATTCTGGCTTTGTCCAACGGCCCCACGCTTGCTTTCAAAGACATGGCGATGCAGCTGCTCGGCAATCTGTTTGAGTACGTGCTCGAGAAGACCGGCGGCGAACTGAATATTCTGGGCGCGACCTCGGGCGACACCGGTTCGGCTGCCGAATATGCGATGCGCGGAAAACGCGGGATTCGCGTGTTCATGCTCTCGCCCGAACACGGCATGACGCGCTTTCAGCAGGCGCAGATGTACGCGCTGCAGGACGCCAACATCCATAACCTGGTGATACGCGGCGTGTTCGATCAGTGTCAGGATATGGTCAAGGCCGTATCCAACGATCTGGACTTCAAGACGCGCCACCATATCGGCGCGGTGAACTCGATCAACTGGGCGCGCGTGGCGGCGCAGAGCGTGTATTACTTCAAAGCGTATTTTGCGGCAACGCAAGCTGGCAATAGAGCGAGCGACGATCAGCAAGTCTCGTTTGCGGTGCCCTCAGGCAATTTCGGCAATGTCTGCGCTGGGCATATTGCGCGGCAGATGGGACTACCGATCAAGAAACTGATCGTCGCGACCAACGAGAATGATGTGCTTGACGAGTTTTTCCAGACTGGCGTGTATCGTCCGCGTGCTGACACACAACACACGTCCAGCCCGTCGATGGATATTTCCAAGGCATCCAATTTTGAACGCTTTGTGTTCGATCTGACCGGGCGTGATGCTGCCAAAATCCGCAGCTTGTGGGACGCGGTCGAATCCGGCGGCAGCTTCGATCTGAATGCGGACGGTTTGTTCAAGCGCGTCGCCGATTTCGGCATGGTGTCCGGTTCGAGCAGCCATGCCAACCGCCTCGACACCATCCGCACCGTGTACGAGGTCTACGGCACGATGGTCGATACGCATACTGCTGACGGCATCAAGGTGGGCCTCGAGCATCGCGAGCACGGCGTACCACTGATTTGCATGGAGACGGCGCAGCCTGCAAAATTTGAAGACGCAATCCGCGAGGCACTCAAAATCGATCCGCTGCGGCCGGCTGAGCTGCTCGATCTTGAGGCGCAGCCACAGCGCACGGTGGTGATGAATGCCGATGTCGCGGCCATTAAACAATTTATCGTCAGCCACGCGGCTTGAGCCAGGAATATCACAGAAATGAAATTGGTCACCTCGCTCACCAGCCCCTACGGGCGCAAAGCGCGCATCGTTCTGCTGGAAAAGAAAATCTCCTTTCAGCTTCAGGTCGAAAATCCCTGGCTACAGGGTAGCCCGGTCGCCACTTTCAATCCGCTGGGTAAAGTCCCGGTACTGGTGCTGGAAGACGGGGTAAGCGTGTTTGATTCACGCGTTATCGTTGAGTATCTGGACACGCTGACTCCCGTCGCCCACCTGATCCCGCGCGAGGCAAAAGCGCGCATGATGGTACGGGGCGTTGAGGCGCTGGCCGATGGCATGGTCGATGCGGCAGTCGCGGTGTATCTTGAACGCAGGCGCGCACCCGAGCGGCAGGACGCTGACTGGATCGCGCTTCAGGAACAAACCGTGCAGCGCGGGCTTGATGCTCTCGGCGAAGCGCTGGGCGAAAAGACTTTATTTCTCGGCACGGACATGACGCTAGCCGATATTGCCTGTGTCTGCGCCTTGGGCTATCTTGATTTGCGCTTTCCGCACATTTCATGGCGTGAGGCGCATCCTAATCTGGCCAGGCTTGCGGACAAGTTTGCCGAGCGCGCATCGTTCAAGGAAACGGTACCGATCGTTTAAGCGGGAGAGTGAATATGGCGCATTCGATTGCCACCTTGGCCGGCGGTTGCTTCTGGTGTATCGAATCGGTATTTAACCGGATGCGTGGGGTGGAGTCTGCTGTGTCCGGTTATATGGGCGGGCATAGCGCGAATCCCACGTACAAAGACATTTGCCGGGGTGATACCGGGCACGCTGAAGTGGTTCAGGTCACATTTGATCCGGCTGAAATGTCTTACCGCGACGTGCTGGACATCTTTTTTGCCCTGCACGATCCGACACAGAAAAACCGCCAGGGAAATGATGTTGGAACGCAGTATCGCTCGGCTATTTTTTATCACTCGCCTGAACAGAAGGCCGAATCCGAATCGGTGATCGCGGCACTGGAAGCGGAAAGGGTGTTTGCGGTGCCTGTTGTTACGGAAGTGGTCGGGGCGGCCACTTTTTACCCGGCTGAGGATTACCACCAGGGCTATTTTGACAACAACTCCAGTCAGTCTTACTGCCAGTTTGTAGTTGCGCCCAAAGTTGCCAAAGCCCGGGCAAAATTCGCGGGCAGATTAAAACCCTGAATAGACGTTCAGTTCGTGCGCAGCACGATACGCTTGCCAGGTTGGATGTGGCTGGATTTTTGCAGCGTTTTATTCCACGATTTGAGCTCAGATACACCCACATCAAAGTGCCTGGCGATGCTGCTGAGCGTATCGCCACGCTTGATGGTGTAAGTGCGGCGATGTTCGCTGCTTCTTGTTCTTGAAGTGAAAGCGACTCTTTTAAGTGCTGGTTCAGGCGCACTTGAGGCTTCGGTGTCGAGCGGTAAAACCAGTTCCTGTCCGGCATGTACCGCGCGTTTGATTTCGGGGTTGGCAAGGCTCAATGCGCTGACGGAAATGCGGTAGCGGCGAGCGATCGAATAAAGTGTTTCGCCCGCTACGACAGTATGCAGGTTTGAGCCTGACGTTACGCTCGGCTCAAGGCGATCCGGTTGGTCGGCCACGGCACCCCGCCCTTTTGTCGGGATCAGAATGGTTTGACTGCGTGCCAGTTTTCCGCGCTTCAAGTTAAAGCTGTTGTGTTCTTTCAGCCGCATCACGCTGGTATCAAAGCGTTTGGCGATGGCATCGACCCGTTCACCTTTTTTAGCCGTGTAGGGCTTCCAGGTATCCCAGGTTCCGTTTTGCAGATTGTGCTCAAAGTGGTCGGTTTTGTCGACGGGTACCAGGATATTGATCGGCGTATCAGAACGGATCAGATTGCGCTGGAAAGCTGGGTTTAGCGCAGTGAATTCATCCATGCTCATATTGGCCAGGCGCGCAGCGGAGCGCACATCCATGCCTGAACGCACCGCGACCTGGGTGAAATAGGGCTGGTTGGGCAATACGTCAATCGCTACGCCAAAGCGCTGGGGGTCGAGCACCAAGTTTTTGATGGCAAGCAGTTTGGGAACGTAATGCTGGGTTTCGGCGGGCAGGGGCAGGCTGGCGTAATCGGTGGGTAGACCCTGTTGCAGATTTTTCTGGATGGCGCGGGAGACGCAGCCTTCACCGCAGTTGTATGCGGCCAGCGCTAACGACCAGTCGCCAAAGTCGAGATAGAGTTTGCCCAGATAATCCAGTGCTGCATTGGTGGCGGCGGTAATGTCGCGGCGACCGTCGTACCAGTTGTCCTGCTTTAAGCCATAGTGGCGACCCGTGGACGGTATAAATTGCCAGATTCCGGATGCGGCTGACGGGGAATAGGCTTTCGGGTTGAAGCCGCTTTCGATCATCGGCAGCAGTGCGATTTCCATCGGCATGTTGCGGCGTTCTACCTCGGTCGCGATGTGGAACAGGTAGCGCCGCGAACGTTCAACCATACGGCGGACATAATCAGGGCGTGCGGCGTACCAGGATTCGTGAACTGCGGTAAGTGGATTCTGGGTATCGGAAAATCTGAACCCGTTGCGGATGTGCTGCCATACATCGGCTTCGTTTACGGGCGAATCAGGGGTGTCTGCCTGCGCCGGACGGACATCGTCGCGCCATTCAGCAGACTGGACATTGTCCGTGTGTGTAGCTGAAACCGGTTCTGCCCAGACTAAAGGGGAGAGGAGTGATAGCAGGAGAAAGCAGCCGCTGGCGTAGTGGGTCTTGAAGTCGGGCATTCAGCCTCCCGTACACATCAGAGGCGTTATGTTAGCAGCCTGGGGGATTTAAAGGAAATCGGGGTGCCGCGCCGTTCAGGTTTCGCTAAAAACTGCCGATGTACTGTTATCTTCTTTTATCAAGAAATGATCGTGTTCGCCGGGCATACAGGCTTAAATAATGAAAATAGCGCTGACAGTACCTCTTTGACTGAAGTCCGGTCGCAGGGGGAGCGTGCGAGTGCGACCGACATATGGGGGCGTGCACAAGGCAGGCTTCGGCGTTTGTTAGCACCTGCATTCGAATCGACCGTTTTGCTGGTGGTTTTTGCCGTACTCATGCTGGGGGTCATCTGGGGCGCAACATTGCATCTCATCAAGCTTGAGCAGTCGAATGCAGAACGCAGTGCGGCACTGTTGAGCCAGGAGTTGGCAGAAACCTATGAGGCGCATGCCGTACGCGCTCTGCGTGAAATTGATCAGACCCTGAAATTCGTCAAATATGCCTACGAACTCAAGGGGACGGCGGTTGCGTTGCGGGAGATGAAGGCCCGGGATTTATTGCCGCCCGATTTGCTGTTTACTGTCAGTATCGTTGATCGCATCGGTGACGTTGTTATTAGTACGCATCCCGCCGAACTGAAGAATGTCGTGGATCAGGATTATTTCATGGCATTACGCGCACATGACATTTTTACTGTCGGACAACCTCATAAAGACCGCATTTCTGGTGAATGGAAGCTGCAATTTAGCCGCAGGCTGAATTCAGCGGACGGAGATTTTGCTGGCATGGTGATGGTTGCCGTCGATGCATCCTATTTTGTCAGCGGTTATGAAGCGGCCAAATTGGGCGAGCGGGGCGTGCTTGGTCTGTTGGGATCAGACGGTACATTCAGGGTAAGACGTACCGGAGACAAGGTATTCGTCGGCGGTGAACCCGATCATGCAATCTTCAGGCAGACGGCACCCTTGCAGGGCGCGGAACAGCAGGATAGTGAAACCCATGCTTCAGTCAATTCATGGGATGACGTGCGGCGATTTATCAGTACGCGCCAGCTATACGATTACCCGCTGTCCGTCATCGTCGGATTGTCTATTGACGAACAACTGGAAAAAACGGATGACAGCACGCGACGGTATCTGTGGTGGGCGTCGAGCGGAAGTCTTTTATTGACTCTGTTCCTCGCATTGCTGAGCCGGATGAGCTGGAAGCTTGCGCAGAGTCGGCAGCGCATACTGGACGCCCAAGCGGCTCACGCTAAGGATGTGGAGCATCTTGCTTACCATGATGCGCTGACAGGCTTGCCGAATCGACCGCTATTTTGTCAGTTGCTGAATCATGGCGTCGGCCAGGCGCAGCGGTACAACCATCGCCTCGCTCTGCTCTTTATTGATCTCGATCATTTCAAACACATCAATGATGCGCGCGGGCACGATGCGGGTGACCAGTTGCTGCAAGAGGTCGCGAAGCGGCTCAAGTCGTGTTTGCGCAGCAGCGACACCGTCGCCAGGCTGGGCGGCGACGAGTTCGTGGTGTTGCTGCAGGAATTGGGTCAAGGCGAATATGAAGCTGCCGTGGCGCGTAAAATTCTTGCCGCCATCGCACATCCGGTTTTCCTGTGCGGCGAGGAATTCAGCATCTCGGCTAGCATTGGAATCAGTCTTTATCCGCAAGACGGCGCGAACGAGATGGCCTTGGCGAAAAATGCTGATTCGGCGATGTATCGGGCTAAAAATCTGGGTAAAAACAATTACCAGTATTACTCCAGCCCGGATGCTTCTTCGTGAGTGTGTGAAGCCCCCGCATCATTGATTGCCTGATTATTGCAGGACTAATACCTTGACGCTGCCATCTACCCGATCCGCTTCGAGGTAGCCGATCGTATTAGGATTCTCGACGAGCAAGCGCTTCACCTCTGCGCTGCTGGATACTGATTTTGGCGGCTGTCCTCGTCCTGTGAAAATGATTTTTGACCAATATGCTTTGATCTGCGCAGCGGACTTTCCCGTAAACCTGGAATAGAACTCGTCACGTACAGATGAGGCTTCATCCTGATCGACGGGAATAGCTGGTTCGCCGTTCGGGAAACTATGCAGCTTGCCCAAAAACAGATCCGCTACCTGGTTTTTGCTCAGCATGGTCACCGTGCTTTTGGATGAGACGACCGCAACCACCTCCGCCGCAGCCGGATCAAGCCACAGACAGAGCGCGAGCCCGATGACTCCCAATTTTAGAGGATTAGCAAATCGCATGATGTCGGTCATCAGAAGACAAACTCGACAGCGGCGTTGAACACGTTGATCTTCTCACCCGGTTGAAAACCGGGCTGGAGATTGCTTAATCGTCCACCCGAGCCTGCACCCGTATGCAGCCGATCGTATTGCAGCTTAAGCGCGCTATTCCGCATAAAGTCCCAGCGCACGCCGGTCGACACGCTTTTTTGCGAGAACATGAACGCGTTGATGACTGAATCCAGACCGCCGTTCAGGGCGGTGGCGTCTGGAATCAGCGGCGCGGGCAAGCCGGCTGTCGTCAATCCCGATGTGCCCGGCTTGTCTGCCCTGACTTGCGCCAGTGTCAGATAGGGCGTGAAATTGCCAATTCGGTAGCCGCCTGAAACATACCATGCGGTCGTGCTGGAAATGACTGCGCTACTCTGTTCGTGCCCCCATTCCGCCATCAAAAATCCCGCGCCCGGATCGTAATTCACACCCACACTGACGACAGAATAGGGCGTGTTGCGTAACTGGTATTGATCAACGAGCGCGCGTGCCTGTGCGGCGGCAGCCTCTTGGCCTGGAATCAGTGCCAACGCGTCGCCGAGCTGGGTGAATCCGGAAAAAAGAGTATCCAGGCCGGGCGTGCGGAAATCGAACCGGAATGCGGTGTAGCCCACATGGATACTGGTTGCACCGTATTCAATTGAATTATTGATCTCAAAGAAATTTTTTGCCTTGATACCGCCACCGCCTGGCAGCTTGGGGGACGACTCGCCGTATGAAACTTGTACAGCATTGGTAGCCTCGCCAAGCTGAAATCGGTAGGCGGCATCGATGCCATCCTTGTTGGTAATGGGCAGCATTCCATAGATTTCCATGGGCGGGCGCACCCAGGGATTGCTGTAACCCACCAGACGGGATTCGGACTGCATGAAGGGCCCAGCTACCGTGCGACCCAGGCGTACGCCAAACTCGGGTGTGAACTGGTATTTCACATTGCCCCATTCGATTTGGGGAACATAGGTGTTGTCGTAACGGTGCTGCGAGACAACTTGCATCACGGCGGACAGCTTGTCGCTGAAACGGGCATCCAGTTGTACGCCCAGCTTGCTGTCTACGTCGGCGCTCCAGCGGCGTGTTTGACCCGCGCCATTGGGCTGAAAAAAGTTACCGACAAAATCTGCTTTGTCCGCATTTGCGTTGACCACGCCCAGGGTGCCGAAGCCGCTGAGCGAAAACATCGGTGAGGGCGTGTCAGCCCGCGCGACGGAGGCGCAAAGTGTAATCGTTGCCCATGCGAGGGCAATCAGTTTGTGGGACATATGCTCAGCCTAAGTTCAGACCCCGTGGTGTACGGGGATGTCAATGTGAAAACATGGTTTGAGAAACAAGCATTTCATACAGGGTTTATCGGCGAAAAATGGCCGACCTTAATATGTGCCGTCCTGGAGTGCGCGTTCAGGCGCTGTCCCAGTCATCTTTGGCGGCACGAATGGCGCCGAAAACTTCGGATGAATCAAGCCCTGTTCTCCCTAGATAGGACTGGGCGAAAGAAATCATGTCAGAATTGTAAAAACGTAAAAACGGATTGGTGGCCTTTTCCAGTTCAAGACTGGATGGCAACGTAGCTTGCTGGAGCATGCGTTTATTTCTGTCTGACAGTTCGCGCGCGATCAGTGCCGGGTTTCCCCCGTCAATTGTCAGAGCAAAAGCAATATTACTCAGGGTGTATTCATGTGCGCAGCAGAGTCGGGTAGCATCGGGCAGAGTGAGAATTTTGTCGAGGCTTGCCGACATGATGGCAGGTGTGCCTTCGAATAATTTACCGCAACCACAACCAAAGACCGTGTCGCCACAGAATACATGACCCTTACCATTCAATTCAGCACCAAAATAACTGATGTGGTCGAGGGTATGTCCCGGGGTTTCAATCACGCTCAGCTTGAGTTCCAATGCTGGAAATTCCAATACGTCATGCTCGTGGGCGATGTGGGTCAAGTTTGGAATTCGTGGGTTGTCAGGGCCGTAAATGGCGCAATGATAGCGTTTACGCAGCCGGGTATTGCCGCCAGTATGGTCGCGATGGTGATGGGTGATCAAAACAGCATCAAGCGCCAGCTGGTAGGTGTCGATAAAGGCTTCGAGCGGCGCAGGGTCGCCCGGGTCAACTGCGATAGCATGGCCGTTCGCGTGCATTACCCAGATGTAATTGTCTTCGAACGCGGGCAGGGCGGTGACGGTCAACATAGTGAGAGTGTGAGGCAAAATCATGATGTTATCCAAACTTGATGCAAGCTGGTTCGAGTCGCCGCTTGGCCAGCATTTATTGTTTCGTGAACAGCGTTACTTCGACCATGCCGTTTCGGACGTGTTCGGTTTTAATGCGGTTCAACTGGGCGTGACACATGTGGATTTTTTGCGCAATAGTCGCATTCCGTTGCGCGTGAGCTGCGCGATGGAGCAGTCAGCCCAGGTGCAGGCCGATCCGATGTTTCTTCCATTTGATTCGCAATCGCTGGATTTGCTGCTCATGCCGCATGTGCTGGAGTTCAGCGCAAATCCGCATCAGGTATTGCGCGAAGCGGACCGGGTGTTGCGTCCGGAAGGGCGGCTATTGTTATCCGGATTCAATCCGCGCAGCCTGTGGGGCATGGCGCGCTTGTTCAAGGGCGCGGAACAGGGCTATCCGTGGAATGGAAATTTTCTGAATATTTCCCGTATCAAGGACTGGATGCGTCTCCTGGGAATGGATGTGGCCGGTGGGAGTATGTGTTGCTATCGACCGCCGATCAACCGTGAGAACTGGTTGCGCCGCTTGCAATTCATGGAGCCGGCAGGGGATCGCTGGTGGGCCATGGGCGGCGGCGTATATTTTTTGCAGGCAATCAAGCGGGTGCATGGGATGCATGTGATCATGCCGGAGTGGAAAACACCCGTTGCGGCACGGCTGCTAAGGCCGGCCGCGCGCAAGGTGGTTAATTTGGATCAGTATCGGATACGACGTGAGCCCTGACATTATTGATATTTATAGCGACGGTGCCTGCAAAGGCAACCCCGGTCCCGGCGGCTGGGGAGCGCTATTGATTGCGGGCAGTAATCGCAAGGAAATTTGTGGCGGCGAGCCGGACACCACAAATAACAGGATGGAGATGACTGCAGTGATTCGTGCGCTGGAGCAACTCAAGCAAGCATCCAAAGTGCGGGTGCATACCGATTCGCAATATGTTCAAAAAGGCATCAGCGAGTGGCTGGCGGGCTGGAAGCGCCGCAACTGGCGCACTGCTGCTGGTCAGGCAGTGAAGAACCAGGATTTGTGGCGCGAGCTGGATGCGTTGAACAGCAAACATTCGATTGAATGGAAATGGGTCAAAGGCCACGCCGGCCACCCAGAAAACGAACGCGCCGATGCCTTGGCGAATCAGGGCATTGCCATGCCCCATCCTGAGTCCGCTGCACACTGATATGCGCCAGATTATTCTCGACACCGAAACCACCGGCCTTGATCCCAATCAGGGGCATCGTGTCATTGAAGTGGCCGCAATCGAAATGGTGAACCGGCGTTTGACCGGCAATCATTTTCACCGCTACCTCAATCCGGATCGCGACATAGATGCAGGTGCGATGCAGGTACACGGCATTACGCCCGAGTTTTTGCAGGACAAGCCGCGCTTCCCCGATGTTGCGCAGGAATTTGCCGAGTTCATCCGCGACGCCGAATTGATTATTCATAACGCGCCGTTCGATGTGGGTTTTCTTAATGCCGAGTTGCGCATGGCTAACATGAATCCACTGACCCACTGGTGCTCGGCTGTGACCGATACGCTGGTGATGGCCAAAGCCCTGCACCCCGGCCAGCGCAACAATCTGGACGCGCTGTGCAAGCGTTATGGTGTGGATAACACCACCCGCACCTTGCATGGCGCATTGCTCGACTGCGAATTGCTGGCGGCGGTTTATTTGTCGTTGACGCGCGGGCAGGAAAGTTTGTCGATTGGACTTGAAGCCCGTCATGACCATGCGAACGGCATAGATCGCGTCCCGCGCCCCAAGCCACTTGTTCTGGCCGCGACGACCGCCGAGCAGATGCTGCATGATGAAACCTTGCAAAGCGTGCAAAAAGAAAGCCGGGGTCAATGCCTTTGGCTAGAGACATAGACGGACTTGGCTGGCGTGAGACGAGTTTTTTCTGGATGGATGCATTTGCTGCGGATAAACCTGACCCTTGGTCTGGCGAGTTTGGTGGCAGGCTGTGTGCTGGCAGCGTCAAACGTGCATGCAGTTCAATTGGCCATTGTGCTGAGCGATGATTCTGCACCGTATCAAGAAATCTATGAAGCGATTAAAGCCCGTGCGGATGACCACGATATTACGGTGAGTCGTCTGTATGCCGGGGCTGCGACCGAGGCGGAGCTAAACGCAAAGCTGATTGTCGTGGCGGGCGTGCGCGCGGCTGAGTCGGTGGCGAATATTGCCGGGCAAACACCTGTGCTTGCCGTTCTGGTGCCTAGGGACTGGTATCGCAAAACGGGCAGGCAGCGTTTAGCTGGAAACGAGCATCGTCCCGTGTCAGCTATTTATCTTGACCAGCCTTACGAGCGCCAGGCGCAACTGATTCATGTGGCGTTTCCCGATGTAAAACGTGTCGGCGTGCTGGTGAGCGCCGCTCAAGGCGTGCCTGAAGACATCGGTGCAGCCCTGCGTGCCCAAGGCTTGACGCTGGTCGCCGAGGTGCTGGAACCTGGCCAGCAGTTAATCGAGCCGCTGGAGAAAGTTTTTTCGATGTCTGATCTCATGCTGGCCGTGCCTGACCCTGAAGTCTTCAACCGCAATACAGCTCAAAGCGTGCTTTTAACTTCGTATCGGTATCGCGACCCGGTTGTGGGTTATTCACGCTCGCTGGCGCGGGCCGGAGCTTTACTTGCGCTGTATTCCAGCCCGGCTGAGATTGGCCGCCAGGCGGCGGAATGGATACAAAGGAAGTTGGAGGTGCCGGCCAGCCACTTGCCGGATCCAGCATATCCACGTTATTTCAGTGTGTCGATCAACCAGCAGGTTGCGCGCTCGCTGGGGTTTGCGTTGGTGCCAGAAGCCGAACTTGAACGCAGGCTTGAAGGGAAAAACAATGATTAAAATTCCTGGAATTCGCGCACGCGTGTTTGGCCTGGCTTTGGTGCCTGCAACGATTATTGGTGTGATCCTGTTGTTTCAGCTGATCTCCGGCAAGATCATCGATCTCGACCAGTCCTTGCGAGATCGTGCCGCCTCGATGGCGCGGCAACTGGCACCAGCGGCGGAATATGGCGTGGCTTCGGGCAATCTCGGTGTGCTGCAGGCCTTGATTGATAAAGCGGCTGTTGAACATGATGTGCGTGGCGTAGCCGTATTTTCTGACAATGGCCAGTGGCTGGCGCAGGCAGGCGAAGGCCGGTGGCCTGCCGCCTTGCGGCAAGACCTGCCCAAAGACCGTTTGCGTGAAATCGAATTGCCTGATCGATTGACTTACTACGCGCCGATTACACGAACTGAAGTGCAGGTTGATGATTTTCTGCCCGCAAGCGCTAGCGTCCCTGCCAAAGCCCGCACGCGGGTACAGTTGCTTGGCTGGATAGGGCTTGAGGTTTCGCGTGATGCCACTTTGAAGAGCCAGCGCAATGCGATCACCCGCAGCCTGACTATTCTGCTGGGAGGCTTGTGCGTCAGTTTTTTTCTGGCATGGCGAATGGGGCGCCAGATTACGCGTCCCATACTTTCGCTCACGCATATTGTCAGCCGGATCGGTGAAGGTCATCTGGAAGAGCGCGTGCCGGTCAGCGATCAGGCTGAACTCGGCGTGTTGCAGCGCGGCATCAATAATATGGCGTTTCATTTGCAGTCCATGCACGAGAACATGCAGGATCGAATCGATCAGGCGACGGCGCGGCTGGTGTATCAGGCCAGCCATGATTCGCTTACCGGCCTGATTAACCGCCGGGAATTCGAGCAACGCCTGGATCGTGCGCTGGAGTCCGCGCTGCTGCAGGGGCGCGAGCATGTGCTGTGCTATATGGATCTGGATCAATTCAAGATCATCAACGATACCTCCGGTCATGGTGCTGGTGACGAACTTTTACGGCAACTGGCCATGATGCTTAAAAGTGATCTGCGGGAGCGCGATACGCTGGCCCGCTTGGGGGGCGACGAGTTTGCGCTGCTGCTGGAAAATTGCAGCGTCGCTGACGCGATGGAAGTTGTAGACAAGTTCCGCGCGGATGTGCAGCGTTATCGCTTCAAATGGGAGGACAGGATTTTTTCGGTCGGGCTGAGTGCAGGCGTGGTGGCCATTAACCAGATGAGTGGCAGCGCGGTGAATCTGTTGTCGGCTGCTGATGCGGCGTGTTATGTGGCAAAGGATCAGGGCCGCAACCGGATTCACTTGTTTGAAAGTCGTGACTCAGAACTGGTGCGCCATCGTAGCGAAATTAAGTGGGTCACGCGTATTCAAAAGGCAGTGGAAGAAAAACGTTTGCGCCTGGCGTGGCAGGAATTGCATCGTATACACGACACGCCGTTCCAGTCTGGCAAGCTTGTCCATCGGCACGTTGAGTTGCTGTTGCGCATGCTGGACGAAGACGGCACAGAGATTCTGCCCATGGCATTTATCCCTGCTGCCGAGCGTTACCTCATCATGCCGATACTGGATGCCTGGGTCATCGAAGAAACCCTGCGCATGTGCCGCCATCATCTGGACAAAAAAACCGATACGCATATTTTGTTCGCGGTTAATCTTTCAGGCGCATCGTTTAAAGATGAGGCATTCAGACAGCGTTTGCTTGAATTGTTGCAGGGACAACCCGATGTGGGGCCGCACCTGTGTTTTGAGATCACAGAAACAGCGGCGATTGGCAATTTGACGGTGGTAAACCAGTTTATCGAGGCCATGCGTGAATTTGGTTGCCAGTTTGCGCTGGACGATTTTGGCAGCGGCTTGTCGTCGTTTACCTACCTGAAAAACCTGAAGGTCGATTTCCTTAAAATTGACGGCGCCTTCGTGCAGGATATCGCGACCAATGCGATTGACCGTTCCATGGTTGAGGCCATCCATCGTATCGGCCATCAAATGGGTTTGATTACCGTTGCAGAATATGTTGAATCGGATCAAGTGTTGGCGATCCTGCGCCAGATTGGCGTGGATTACGCGCAAGGAAATTTACTGCACCGGCCAGAGCCGATGGCTACGCTATGCGGGGATGACGCTGAAGCTTAAGGGCCAACTTCGCTGATGCCGAATCCGGCATCGACTACCGCTTGGACTAAGGCTTGGCGTTGCAGGCGGGTATCGTCGTAAGTCACACGGGCTTGCGCTTTTTCCAGCGAGACATCGACATCTTGTACGCCGGGCAGCGCCGACAATACCGTGTTCACGCTTTTGACACAGCCGCCACAGGTCATGCCGGTAACGGATAGAATTTCTTCACGCATCTGGATGCTCCGATGGATATACGGAGCGTGATTTTACTTCTTGCGCGGGCGTTTGCGCAGCGTCTCTTTGGTGTGATCGATCAAACGGTCGGCGACCACTTCAGCATCGACCGTAAACGTCCCCTTGGCGAGCGCATCTTTTACCGACTCGATTTTCCCGGCATCGGCAATATCAATTTGTGCCAGTTCCGCTTCCATCACCCGGATTCGGGTACTGGATGCCGTCAGCGTGAGGCTGTCCGCGCCCGCCGAAGCCGACGGGGCGGCACCGGCTTTTTTTGCACCCTTGCCTTGGGTGGCTGAGGTTTTGGACGCGGTAGCGGGGGTAATGCGTTTGTCGATTTTCACGAGTATTTCCTGATGGCCGGTGGTGGTGTCTGCACGAGGACGGTTTATCCTCAACTGGTCAATCGGCTTTATTTTGCAAAACTTTAGCCCGATGCGCTAATTTGTTTAACCGAGATTGTCCATTAGACATTTGATTCGTGGATTTGTAGGGTGCGCCGTGCGCACCCATTCAGAACAAGGTGCGCACGGCGCACCCTACGTCCTAATGGATTATCTCGGTTTAATTCAGCTGGCAAATCTGGTCCAGTCAATTTAATCCAGGACATGCGAAGCCAGACCGTCCGCGAGTTTAGGCTCAAACCAGGTCGATTTGGGTGGCATCACCTCGTTGGCATCGGCCACCGCCATCAGGTCGGTCATGCCGGTGGGGTGGAGTGCAAACGCCAGCGCCATGTCGCCGCTGTTCACCTGCTTTTCCAGCTCGGCCAGGCCACGGATGCCGCCGACGAAATCGATGCGCTTGTCGCGGCGCGGGTCAGTGATGTTCAAAATCGGTGCAATCAGGTTGTTTTGCAGCAAGCTCACGTCCAGCCGCCCGACCGGATCGGCGGGGATCAGGTCGGCGCGGATGGTGAGGCGATACCACTTGCCCGCCAAGAACAGACCGAACACGCCGGGGCATTCGGGTTTGACGGCACTGGAAGCGGGTTCGACGCTGAATGCGCTGGCGATTTTGGTCAGGAAAGCATCCGGCGTCAGCCCGTTGAGGTCGGTAATCACCCGGTTGTAATCCATGATCGCCATCTCGTGCGCCGGGAAAATCACCGACAGGAAAAAGTTATACGGCTCGTTGCCCGTGTGCGCCGGATTGGCCGTTTTGCGGGCGGCGGCAATGCGCGACGCCGAGGCCGAACGGTGATGCCCGTCGGCAATGTAAATCGCATGCATGGCGTTGAACGCAGCGGTGATGCGCGCAAGAATTTCCGCATCGCGGATCACCCACAAGGTATGCCGCACGCCATCGAGTTCGGCATCGGAGTCGGGCGTACCCTTGGATGCTGCGGCTAAAATGGCATCGACCTCAGGCGCAGCCGGATACGCCAGCAACACCGGCCCGGTCTGGGCGTTCAGCGCATCAATCTGCCGAACCCGGTCGTCCTCCTTGTCGGGGCGGGTGAACTCGTGCTTGCGGATGCGGTTGGTGTCGTAGTCCGCCACCGACGCGGCAGCCACCAGCCCGGTCTGGCTATGCTTGCCCATCACGATGCGGTAAGCGTAGTAACACGCTGCCGGGTCGCGCACCAGCACGCCGGATTTGACCAGCTTGTGCAGATTCTCGGCACCCTTGGCGTAGACCTCGGGCGCATACGGATTGGTGTCCACAGGTAGATCGATTTCCGGTTTGGAAATATGCAGAAAACTGAACGGGCGACCGTTAACACGCTCCCGCGCCTCGGCAGTGGAGAGCACATCGTAAGGCGGCGCGACAACATCGTTGGCGCGACCGGGGGCGGGGCGGAGAGCGGTGAAAGGCTGGATCAGGTTCATGGCGGTTTAAATGGTTTTAGGTTGATTTATTGAGAGGAATAGGCTTTTCCAGCTTTTGTAGGGCGGATTAGCGCAGCGTAATCCGCCGGATGTGTCCGACATACGGCGCAATGCGCTTCGCTTATTGCGCCCTACCGTGATACATGAGCTTATGGATGCCGAAAAATCGAAGGGCGATTATTTGGCCTTAAAAATTCCAGCAATGAACCCAATCATCAGGGACGCAACTAATAGCAAAATCTTGAAACCCAAATTTGCTATCGACATTAAAGCCTTCGATAAAGAGTTAGATAGGTCATTCATACACTCCTGTCCTTTCAAAAAGTTGATACAGGACAAAGCTTGTCAGAATCCTGTTAGGTGCAACCATTATGCTAGCCTTGTGCCTTGCCGATAATGGGAAGGCGAAAGACGTTTAATAGAGTCGAATGCCGTGATATACGCAGACGCACTCCATAGCCAAGCCTCTTGTATTCCGTACTGTGGGTTGTAATGTACCCACACCAGAAAATCCCATTCATAGTTGGCGGCTTTGGGCACCCATGTAACAAAACTGCCAGGCTTTCCGCTGGGGCGATTGCTTTTTACCTGATAGCGCTTGCCATTGAATACGAAATCGTGCCCTTTTTGGACGGCAGTTTTGCCCTGCATGTAGTCGGAATAATCCACAAAACTGCATCCCACCAACAACGCAGCATCAAGTTCCGATAGCGCCGATGTGATGGACGGTGCATTACCAAATGCCTGCTCCCATGCTAGGGCGATTTCTACAAGTCTTTGACGCAGCTCGTTCATAAGCACCTAACTACGGTTTAAGGTTTATTGGCGAGTGAAACAGGCTCACCCAACGCCGCCAGAAACGCTGTCACCGCCCCCACCCGCCGAGCCAAATCCGGCAGCGATGTACTCAACTTCAACCGATCCGGCCCCGCCAGTTTGTAGCCTGCTTTGCCCTGTATTAACGCGATGATTCTACCCGGATCAATCGGCGGCTTGGCTACAAATTGCACCGTCATGCCCTCAGCCGATACATCGAGGCGTGTGATGCCATACGCACGCGTCGCCATCCGCAGTTTATGCACGGCCAGCAGCGCGCGGGCATTGTCGGGCAGTTCGCCAAAACGGTCGATCAGTTCTTCCTGCATCTGAGTCAGGTCGTCCGTCGTCTGGCAACTGGCGAGGCGCTTGTAAAGGACGAGTCGCTCGTGCACATCGGGGCAGTAATCGTTGGGCAGGAGCGCGGGCGTATGCAGATTGATTTCCGACACCACGCCAAACGGCTGCGCCACATCCGGTTCGTGACCGGCTTTGAGGCTTGCGACGGCTTGCGACAGCATGTCGTTGAACAGCGAAAAGCCCACCTCGATCATTTCGCCGCTTTGTTTATCGCCCAGTACTTCGCCCGCGCCGCGAATTTCCAGATCGTGCATCGCCAGATGAAAGCCCGCGCCAAGTTCTTCCATCAACTGGATGGCCTCCAGTCGCTTGGCTGCCTGCGGCGTGAGCGTGCGGCCTTCCTCAACCAACAGATAGGCAAACGCCTGATGGTGCGAGCGCCCGACACGGCCACGCAGTTGATGCAACTGCGCCAGGCCAAATTTATCCGCGCGATTGATCAGCATGGTGTTGGCGCTGGGCACATCGATGCCGGTCTCGATAATCGTGGTGCACAGCAGCACATCGAAACGCTGCTGGTAGAAATCGCGCATCACCTGTTCCAGATCGCGCTCCGCCATCTGGCCGTGGCCGACGCGGATGCGCGCTTCCGGCAGCAGCTTTTCCAGCATTTCCTTCATGTTTTCGATGGTGTCGACCGCGTTGTGCAGGAAATAGATCTGCCCGCCGCGTTTCAGTTCCCGCAATACGGCTTCACGAATCAGGCCTTGCGAGAACGGTTGCACAAAGGTTTTTACTGCCAGTCGCTTGAGCGGCGCAGTCGCAATCGCCGAAAAATCGCGGATGCCTTCCAGCGCCATCGCCAGCGTGCGCGGGATCGGTGTTGCGGTCAGCGTCAGCACGTCGACTTCGGCACGCAGCGCTTTCAACTGTTCCTTCTGGCGCACGCCAAAGCGGTGTTCTTCGTCGATGATGACCAGCCCCAGCCGGGCAAACTTCACGTCTTTCTGGATTAGCCGGTGTGTGCCGATGATGATGTCGATCTTGCCGTCGGCGAGGCCCTGCAAGGCGGCGGTCTGTTCCTTTGCGGTGCGGAAACGCGACAACTCGGCAATCTTCACTGGCCAGGCCGAAAAGCGATCCGAGAATTTCAGAAAATGCTGCTCTGCCAGGAGGGTGGTCGGCACCAGAATTGCGACCTGTTTGCCGCCCATCACCGCCATGAACGCTGCGCGCAAGGCGACTTCGGTTTTGCCAAATCCAACGTCGCCGCATACCAGCCGATCCATCGGCTTCGCGCTCTTCATGTCGTCCATCACCGCGTTGATGGCAAGCGCCTGATCCGGCGTTTCCTCGAAGCCAAAGCCTTCGACAAACGTATCGTAATCGTGCGGCGAGCACTCAAACGCGTGTCCCTCGCGTGCGGCGCGCTGGGCGTACAAATTCAGCAACTCTGCCGCCGTATCGCGCGCCGCTTGCAGTGCGCGGCGGCGCGCCTTCTCCCACTGCTCGGTGCCGAGCTTGTGCAGTGGTGCGGTGTCTTCGCCCGCGCCGCTGTAACGAGAAATCAGGTGCAGGTTGGCGACCGGCACGTAGAGCTTGTCGCCGCCGCTGTATTCCAGATGCAGGAATTCGGTCACGCCGTCACCCAGATCCATGCTGGTCAAACCGAGATAGCGCCCCACGCCATATTGCGTATGCACGACCGGATCGCCTGCTTTTAATTCGGACAGATCGCGCAGCAGGCTATCGATCGAGGTTGTTTTGGCCTCGCGTGCGCGCCGCAGCTTGGGCGGAATCGCGTACAACTCGCTCTCGGTAATCAGCGCGATTTTGGTCTTGGGGTAGACAAAGCCGGATGCCAGCGGGCCGTGTGTCAGGCAGAGTTTGTGCGTCGCCGCAAGACTCGTCGCCCAGTCCTCGGTCGCATGTGTGACCAGCCCATGATCGGCCAGATATTCCGCCAGTGTTTCGCGCCGCCCGGCAGACGGCGCAACAATCACCGCGCGCCCGGCGAAGCTGTTGAGCCAGGCGTGCAGCTTTTCAACCGGATGCGGCGCGCGCCGGTCAACCGAAATGGGGGGCAGCGCATGCGTTGGCGACTCGCTGTCGTGATTGATGTCCAGACGCGTAAATGCCTTGGCGCGGACAAAGAATTCGTCAATCGCGATAAACAGCTTGTCAGGAGGCAGCAGCGGTCGATCCTTGTCACCCGACAAAAGACGGAAGCGCCCTTGCGTATCGGTCCAGAATTCCTGACCCGCCGAATCCAGATTTCCTTGTGCCACCAGCAAGGCATCGGCTGGAAGATAGTCGAACAGGCTCGCGGTCTCGTCAAAAAACAACGGCAGATAATATTCAATTCCACCGGGCGCAAGCTTGTTGCTCACATCCTTGTACAGCTTGGATTTGGACGGATCACCCTCAAAGGCCTCGCGGAAATTTTGCCGAAAGCGCGTCACGCCGGTCTCGTCCAGCGGAAACTCGCGCGCCGGTAACAGCCGGATTTCTCCAACCGGATACAGGCTGCGCTGCGTATCCACGTCGAAAGCGCGCAGCGTTTCGATTTCGTTGTCGAACAGGTCGATGCGATAGGGCAGCACACTACCCATCGGAAACAGATCAATCAGTCCGCCGCGGATCGAAAACTCGCCGGGCGAAAACACCTGGTTCACATGGTTATAGCCGCCCAGCATCATCTGCGCGCGAAACGCGGCTTCGTCGAGCGTGTCTTTCTGCTTCAGGAAAAACGTATGCGCAGCCAGATACGTTGGCGGCGCCAGCCGATATAGTGCCGTGCTGAGCGAGACCAGTGCCACGTCAAACTCGCGTCGCGAAATCTGGTACAGCGTCGCCAGACGTTCGGAAATCAGATCGGGGTGCGGCGAGAAACTGTCGTACGGCAGCGTTTCCCAGTCAGGAAATACGCACACCCGCAAAGCCGGATTGAACCAGCGGATCTCTTCGGCGATTCGCTGCGCATCCCAGGCGCTGGCGCACACCACCACCAGCGGCGAGGCCGTGGTTGCGAGTTCTGACAAATAAAGCGAATCCGCCGAGCCGGATAAACCGGACTGGCGCAGCCTGTTGCCGGTAGCAGGGCGTTTGGGGGTAAACAGCATGAATCGAAAAAGCTGGGATTATAAGCCTTGGTCTGGCAACGCCCGTATAGCTTTTCATGCCCTCACGACCTTATCTCCGCGTCTCGCCCCCGTATAATGTCGCCATGAAATTTCTGTCACTCGACACGTCTACCGAATACTGTTCTGCCGCGCTCTGGCTGGACGGCGACATCCACGCCAGCCGTGTGCTGGCCGGGCAAACGCACAGTTCTTTGCTGCTGCCGATGGTGGATGGTTTGCTGGCGGATGCGGGTTTGTCGTTGCGTCAGCTAGACGGCATCGCGTATGGCGCAGGGCCGGGATCGTTTACAGGGCTGCGCATCGCCTGCGCGGTGACGCAGGGCCTGGCCCTGGGCGCGGACTTGCCGGTGGTGGGCATATCCACGCTGGAATCCATTGCCCAGCAGACTGATGCGGCGCGTGTGCTGACAGTGCTGGATGCGCGCATGGCCGAGGTGTACTGGGCGGCGTATGAGCGCGCTGCATCGGGCTGGTACTGCGTGCTGGAGCCGGTGCTGAGTGCGCCGGAGCTGGTGGGCGTGCCGGATGCGCGGGAGTGGATGGGTGTGGGCAACGGCTTTGCTGCGCTTGGCGCGATTTTGCTGCCGCGTTTGCGGCTGTCGCATGTTCAGGCGGAGGTCATGCCGGATGCGGCCGCGATTGCGGCGCTGGCGGCACCCGTTTTTGCGCGCGGCGAAGGCATCGATGCTGCGCTGGCGGCACCGGTTTATCTGCGTGACAAGGTCGCGATGACGATAGACGAACGCCGCCTGAAAAAGCTGGCGAGCGCGGTATGAACGAGCTGGCGAGTGCCGACAGGATGCAGCCGTGAGCGCCAAATATGAACAAAGCGGCCATGAACAAAACGATGGCGAACACAACTGCTACGAAGTCCGGCACGTGGTGCGCCCGATGTGCGAAGACGATTTGCCGCGCATTCACCGGATCGAGCTGGCGAGTTACGACTATCCCTGGAGCCTGGGCAATTTTCGCGATTCATTGCGCGCAGGTTACAGCGTGTGGGTGCGCGAGGCGGACGGCGAGGTGATCGGGTATTACGTGATGATGGCGGCAGCGGGCGAGGCGCATTTGCTGAACATGACCATTGCCCCGATCTGGCGGCGGCACGGGCTCGGGCGCGAGCTGCTTGAACACTGCCTGCACGCAGCGCAGGAACATCGCGCGGATTGTCTGTTTCTTGAAGTGCGTCCGTCCAATACCGCCGCGCTGGCGCTGTATCACAGCAGCGGATTTGTCGATCTGGCCGTGCGGCGGGATTACTACCCCGACCGCAACGGGCGCGAAGACGCCGTGATCATGAAGCGGATGCTCTGATGCCAGATAACCGGCAACTCACGCGTGAAGCGGTATTCAGGGAACTCGAACTGTGGCCAGTGTGGCGCGAGAAATCGGCCCGCCCGCTAGCAGATGTGCAGACCGATGTGACGGTGCAGGAAAGGCCCGCACCGGAAATCGCGCCCACTATCGTCGCCAAAAACAAGCCCGCGCCGATTGCCATCACCGGCTGGGATGCCCTGCGTGAAGCGGTCAATACCTGCACCGCCTGCAAACTGCACACGACACGCACGCAGGGCGTGCCGGGCGTGGGTGATCTCAATGCAGACTGGCTGATCGTGGGCGAAGCGCCCGGCGCCGATGAGGATGCCCAGGGTGAACCCTTCGTCGGTCAGGCAGGACGGCTGCTTGATGCGATGCTGGCCGCGATCGGTTTGCAGCGCGACAAAAACGTTTACATCACCAACGTGCTAAAGTCCCGCCCGCCCGGCAATCGCAACCCGGAGGCCGATGAGGTCGAGGCATGCATGCCGTATCTGCTGAAGCAGATCGAATTGCTGCAGCCCAAAATCATCCTCGCGCTGGGTCGCTTTGCAGCGCACAGCCTGCTCGACACACAGGCATCCATTGCCCAATTGCGTGGCCGCACGCACCCTTACCAGGGCGTGCCGCTGATCGTGACTTACCATCCGGCCTATCTGCTGCGCTCGCCCGGCGACAAGGCGCTGGCGTGGGAAGACCTGTGTCTGGCGCGCGAAACCTATTCCTCCATTCAGGCCAATCAGGTTATCTCTTTATGAAACTGCTGCATCAGGCGATTCGTTTTCGCGTCAATTATTTTTCCGACCTCGGTCGTCATCAAGTCGTGATCTGGGCGCCGGGCGATACGCCGCCGGTGGATGCGCAGGCCGACATGGGCGAAAAAATCGAACACACCATCCCGCTCGACGTGTTTCGCAGCGACATTGCCCCGCTCAAGCTCGGACGCTTTTATCCATCGCAATTGCTGAATTCAGACGACGCGCCTGCGCCCATGTTTCGGGTGATGAAAATCGACACCGACACGTTTACCGCCAACTTCAGCCATCCGCTGCGCGACCGCATTTTCAGCATCGACAGCGGCAAGAGCGATGTCTCCACCGAACCGGTCGGCAAGGTCAACATGTTGCTGGAGTGGAGCGGCATGGAAACCCAGTTGCTGAATCCAACCGACTTCAGCGCACCGGACATGTACGCGCGTGAAGACGAAACGCCGGATAGCGAGTTTTATGCCCAGCCGCGCAAACTGATCCATGTCGATGCGGTGTGTGCGCGCCGGATTCAGGCCTTATACCGCACCGTCCTGCCGGAAAACGCGCATGTACTGGATCTGATGGCGGGCTGGCGCTCGCATTTGCCGGACACCATCAAATCGGCCGTCGGCCTGGGGATGAATGCCGAAGAAATGAGCGATAACCCGCAACTGAACGAGCACGTCGTACAGGATCTGAATCTCAATCCCACATTGCCGTTTGCCGATGCCAGCTTCGATGCGGTCGTCTGCACCGTGTCGATCGAATACCTGACCCAGCCGCAGGCCGTGATCAAGGAGGCCAGGCGCGTATTGAAGCCTGGCGGCATGTTCGTTGTCACCATGTCCAACCGTTATTTCCCGCCCAAGGTCATCAAGCTGTGGACGCAACTGCACCCGATGGAGCGCATGGGCTGGGTCGGCATGATGATCAAGCAGACCGGTTTTAAAAAGATGGAAACCTATCTCGAACGCGGCCTCAAACGCCCCAAGGATGACCGCTACTCGGACCGGCTAAGCGAATCCGATCCGCTGTTTGCAACCTGGGGGCAAGTGTAATTTCGCTGGCTTGATATTTTCCACTTGTAGATAAGGGGGGTTGCATGGCTTATTCGGAAAAATTCCAGGCGCTCGCTGATGTGGCGCGTTCGCATGTGCAGGAAGTATCGCCTGAACACGTCGACGCTTTGGTGGCTGAAGGCGCTGTTTTGCTGGATATCCGGGACAAGGAAGAACACGACGCTGACCATATCGAAGGGTCGTTGAATGTCAGTCGCGGAAAACTGGAAATGAATATCGAAGGTGTCGTACCCGATCTGGACGCCACGATTCTCTGCTATTGCAACGCGTTTAACCGGGGCGCATTGTCGGCTGATACCTTGCGCAATATGGGTTACAAGAAAGTCAAATTCATCGCGGGTGGACTGAAAGCCTATCGTTCACTGGTTTGAGCCGGTATGCCCGCCACCACTACCTATCAGGGCGCACGGCCATGATCAATCTGTTGGCAACAGATGCGGGTTCCAGGCGATTTCCCACAAGTGCTGATCAGGATCCTGAAAGTAACCGGCATAGCCGCCCCAGAATGTATCTTCGGCAGATTTCACAATCACAGCGCCTGCCTTGCGGGCTTCCTCCATCACCTCGTCCACTTCCGTTTTCGAGGCCACGTTGTGTCCCAGTGAAAGCTCGGTCGCACTGTGCGGCCCGAGGGGAAGGGTCGAATCCTTGGCCAGACTTTTGCGCGGATAGAGCGCAAGTTTCAGGCCCGCGTGCAGGTCGATGAATACCACCGCGCCGTACTCGAACTCGGTGCCGATGATGCCTTCCGTTTTGAGGCCGAGACCATCGCGATAAAAGCGGAGTGATTGTTTGAGATCATCTACGCCGAGGGTAATCAGGGTGATGCGTGCTTTCATGTTTGCGCCCTTCTGTGGTTTTGGCTGTCAGGGCTATATATTTCTCTTGATCATCGCCACCAGTTGATCCAGAGCCGCACCCCAGCCGGCCTCAAACCCCATCGCTGCATGTTTTTTGCATCCGGCTTCATCGGCGTGGATTACCGTCGCGGTGTATTGCGTGCCTTCGGCGTGATCTGCCAGTTCGATCATCGCAGTAAACATGAAATTTGTGTCATCGCTACCGCAGACTTCGGTAACGGAATTGGGCCTGAACCCCGGCAGCAGGGCATTGGTCCAGACCAGCTTTTCGTTGGGAATGATTTCAAGATAACAGCCCGTTCCCGGAAACTCATTTCCTTCTGGTGATTGCATGGTGTTGCGGAAGATACCGCCCGGGCGCAGGTCGATTTCGCAATCAATCGTTTTCCACGGCAGCGGGCAAAACCACGGTTTCAACAGCTCAGGCTCCGTCCACGCACGCCAAACCAACGCTCTGGGCACATCGACGATACGGGTAAACGAGAGATCGAGTTTCGGGTTCGGTTGATAGGTCGGCTTCACGGTTTATCTCCTTTGGTTGATGACGGTTGCAGCATCAGATATTCATGCGGGCTAATACGCCAAAATACTTGTAATGGCGGGTCCAGTCCATCGCTCTCTCGATGTGTATAAATACTGTGGGCGAGTTCAAAATCTGAAATTTTGATGCGCAGTTGAAACGAGCGGGCAAGAAAAAATCCCAACCGGCAAGGGTTAGGATTTTTTTGGTAAATGGTGGCGTGTAGCTGACCAATCGTTTTGTGGACTCCCAAGATTAAAAGCAATGGTGCGGGATTGCGAGGAACGGCACGGGTTTCGCGTCAATTTGTATCCGTTTCTTCCGCCATCCGATAGCCCATTGCCCGGTAGCCACGCTGGCGTTTTTCCCACATCCGCAGCAGCGCCGGGTGCCCTGTATCCACAAAGTCGATGATGCGCACATCGGACTTGGTCGCGTGCTCGCGGTGCAGTCGGCCTGCGTATTGTTGCAACGTCCCCTTCCACGAAACCGGCATTGCTAGCACCAAAGTGTCGAGCGGTGGATGGTCGAATCCTTCACCGACCAACTTGCCGGTCGCCAGCAGAACGCGCGGAGCGTCGGGTGGCAGCGCGTTGAGTTCCGCAATCAGTATGGCGCGCTGCTTCTTGGCTATCCGCCCGTGCAGGACAAACAACGATGGCACCTTGTTGCCCAAGGCCGTTTGGATGGCATCGAGATGTTCGGTGCGCTCGGTCAGCACCAACACCTTGCGGCCTTGACCATAGGCGTTGATGACTTCGGCGGCAATCGCAGCCGTTCGGGCCTGGTCAATGGCAAGGTGCCGGAACACATCCTGAATCCCGGCCTCCGGCGGCAAGTCAATCCGCGAGTGCAGTGTGCACGGTGTGACCGCCAGATCATGCGGCGCACCCGTGGGCTTGGCGGCGGTGTGGCGAGTTGGCCCGCATTGCATGAAAATAATCGGCTGCTGACCATCACGGCGAATCGGGGTGGCCGTCAGGCCGAGCACGTATTTGGCCTTGGCATGTTTCAGAATTGCATCGAATGACGCCGCGCCGACGTGATGGCATTCATCCACGATCACGTGACCGTAGTTTTCAACCAGTGAATTCACTTCACCCTGCCGCGACAGCGACTGCATCACCGCGATGTCGATTTTGCCTGTCGGCTTGGCTTTTCCGCCACCGATGGTGCCGACCACACCCTTGCCAACGCCCAGGAATGATTGCAAGCGCTCCTGCCATTGCTTAAGCAGTTCGGTTCGATGCACCAGCACCAGCGTGTTCACACCACGGCGCGCAATCATCGCAGCAGCCGTAACCATTTTGCCAAAGGCAGTCGGTGCGCACAGAACGCCTGCATCGTGATGAAGCATGGTGGCGACGGCAAGTTCTTGATCCAGCCGCAAAGTACCAGCAAAAGCCACGTCCAGCGGCGACCCGGCGTATCGCTTGTCGATCAGCTCGCAGCCAATGGCGTTGTCACGAAGCAGTTCCAGTGCGGCATCTAGACACCCGCGCGGAATCGCGATGTGATTGGGATAGTTTTCGGCGCAGCCGATGACGCGCGGCTCATCCCACACCGAAAAACGCATCGCCTGCTTCTTGTAAAACTCCGGATTCTGGAAGGCCGCCAAACGGATCAGCCGGTTGGCCAGTGACTGCGGGAGTTGCGGCTTCTCGAAATAGATCAGGTTAGCCAGCGTCACAGTGAGTGACTTCGGCATTGGCCCGGCCAGTTTCTTGCTGACTGACGCGGATCGCTTCCACGGCTCCTTTTGATCTTCCTCATCGATGAACGTCACATCGAGCGGGTGCGTATTACCCGTCGCTCGCAAGATGGTGGGCTCGATATCGTGTGCTGGCATTGGCAGGATGGAGGCCAGGAACGCCCACTGATCCCGGTAAGGTCGCAAGTCCGCATCGACGAACACACTGCATCCATTCTCACGCGGATGCTTCTGCAGTGGCAGCGCGATCAGATTGCCGAAACCGCCTTTGGGCATCGAATCCTGATTGGGAAACAAACGGTCGTAGGATTTGAGCTTGAGTTGGCGAGTGCGGGCACAGGTGTTGCTGATGATGGCGGTGCCGAGTCGGCGCGCATCCCGAGCCGATACGTTACCGGAAAAGAAAATCCAAGTGTGCGCACCATTGCCGGAACGTGATATCTCAAGGGCGACGGGCACACCCAGTTCGTGACAAGACTGAACAAAAGCCTGCGCGTCTTCTTTCCATTCAGTCTCATCAAAATCGACCGCGAGGAAATAGCAGGTGTCGTCGGACAGCAGCGGATAGACGCCAACAGTGCGTTTGCCAGTGAGATGCTCGTAGATGACAGCATCCGACAACGGAATCAGCAGACGGTTGTTGCATTCCCCGCATTTGATGCGCGGCTTTTCGCAAACACCTGCCAGCCACTCATTGCCACAGGCCGGTGCGTAACCAGATTTACCGGTGGTTTTGCTTTCCCAGCGGATTGAGTAGACGTCGGTGCGACCGCGAAACAGCTGACGAAACAGCGCCACTTTTTCGGCGGCGGAAAGACGAGATGATTCCGGCTCCAAGACCGGCGGCGCTAGTTCAGGTGGGGGTGGCTCAGGCGGCAAGCGCCATTCGATCGCGTGATCTTCCAGCAGCGCGACAAGGCGGGCGTTTTCTGCTTGCAGCGCGGCCAACAGTTCGCGTTCAATCATCGGCCCCGTGCTCGGCAAGCAGGTCGTCCATATCCGCTATTCCTTGGCGATGTCTGGTTGGCTGCCGGACTCAATCTGCTTGATTATTCCAACACCAAGGAGAGATAGGCGTTGGCTCTGACCTTTTCCTCAGGATCATTGAAGCGGAGCCGCTTGTTTTGAACTTTGTAGGTAATGTTTTTTTGTTCAGTATCAAAAGCGATCAGGCTTTTCTGGATACCTTGGTCAAAAAGTTCGTTCATTCAGTTTTCTCCGTTATTCGTTGGGTATCCGCCAGGCTGATCCACTTGGCTCCGCGCTCGTGCCGTTCGATCATCGTAGGTCGTACCAGACGCCGCGGCCGCTGCCGTGCTGGTTCAGGGTGCCGCGTCCGACCAGCGCACGGAAGTGCTGCTTGAGCGTGTTGCGGCTGGCACCGGTCAGCTTGATGGCGTCGCCGATGGTGATACGGCCATGCTCGCGGGCGAATTCGACAACCTGCAATGACAGATCGGGCAGGGCGGCCAGCACCAGCTTCTCGCGCTCGACTTTCTTTTCGAGTCGGCGAACCTGTTCGGCCAGCGAGCGCAGGAAGAAAGTCAGCCAGGGTTGCCAGTTCGGCGTCTCGGTACGGATCGTGCCCTGCGTCTGTCTCAGCGCCAGATAATAGGCTTCCTTGTTGTGCTCGATCACGCTTTCGAGCGAGCTATACGGCACATACGCGTAGCCCGCCTGCATGAGCAATAGCGTGGTGAGTACGCGACTCAGCCTACCGTTGCCGTCCTGAAAAGGGTGGATTTCCAAAAACACCACGACGCATAGCGCGATGACGAGCAAGGGATGCAGGCGGTCCGCTTCGAGCGTATCGGTGACCCAGGCGACCAGTTCGTTCATCAATCGCGGCGTGTCGAAAGGCGACGCGGTCTGGAACACGATGCCGATCTGCACGCCGTTCTCGTCGAAGGCGGCGACATGGTTCGCGTGCGTCTTGTAGTCACCGCGATGCCGCGAGTCCTTCTCGCTGTAGCGCAGCAGAATCTGGTGTAGCTGCTTGATATGGTTCTCGGTGAAGGGGATGTCCTGCCAGGACGCGAAGATGAGTTCCATCAGCTCGGCATAGCCCGCCACCTCCTGCTGGTCGCGGGTGGCGAAGGACTTGATTTCGAGGTTCGACAACAACTGTTCCACCTCGCGGTCGGACAGCTTACTGCCCTCGATGCGGGTGGAGGATCCGATGCTTTCGATGGCGGCCACGCGCCGTAGCGCCGACAGGCGATCGGGCGCCAACGCACCCAGGGCGCGCCAGGCGCCTTTGAACTCATCGATTCTGGCGATCAGGCTCAGAATCTCCGGGGTGATCTGGAGGGTATCGGATCGGAGCATGAACCAATAATACACCCAATTACACCCATTCCGTGAGCGTCCAACTCGAACGAAATAATTCCGTGAAGTAAACCTCTGGCTTTTCCGGGGATCACTTAATTTCAGAAACGGGCCGATTGCGTACAGGCAAAAAAATCCCAGCCGTTTCCAGCTGGGATTTTTGGTAAATGGTGGAGGCGGCGGGAATCGAACCCGCGTCCGCAAGCCCTATACAGGCAGTTCTACATACTTAGTCCGGTATTTTTTTGCTTTAAGCTTGATTACGCCTGCCGAACAGGCTGAATTTCGCCGAGCCGCCTTAATTTAGCCTTTACTCAAGCGGCCCGAGTAAACGCGATTTCATGTAAATTAACTCACTGTCAGCTTGCGCTGGCCCGGCCCATGAACGTTCCGGTGTGAGTCCTGACCTTAAGCGGCCAGGGCGTAGTTTTCGTCGTTTGCGACTAAGTTTTTTCAGTTGGATTTGCGAGGTGCTCTGACCCTCGGTATGCCCTACGCTGCTTCGCGACCCACGTCGAAGCCAGGTCGCCCCCATTGATTATTAAAGAACAGAACTTCCGATTACGAAGCTTGTATCGCGAAGTTTACATGCATTTGTCCCGTGTCATCCGGGAAAGTTCACACAAAGTCGAGGATGGCACCGGGCACGTGGATGATGGCGTGCGCGCCCCAGGTGGCGGGCTGGTCGGTGCTGTCGATATAGCCCCAGGCGGCGACGAGCGCGGGCATCCCGGCGGCGGTGGCTGCTTCAATGTCGCGTGCGGCATCGCCGATGTACAGGCATTGCGCCGGACTGGCCCCGCATTGTTCGGCGGCAAACAGCATGGGGCCGGGGTGGGGTTTGGGCTGCGGGCAGGTGTCGCCGGAGACGATGCAGCTCGCGCGTTCGGCCAGATCGAGGATCGACATCAGCGGTTCGGTGAAGCGGGCGGGTTTGTTGGTGACCACACCCCACGCCAGTTGTCGCGCTTCCAGTGCGCTGAGCAAGTCGAGCACGCCGGGGAAGGGCGCGGAATGGCGGCAGATATTCTCGCTGTACAGCAGCAGGAATTCTTCGCGCATGATCGCAAAATGCGGGTCGTCTGGATGCAGGTCGAAGCCTGCGCCGAGCAGGCCGCGCGCGCCGTGCGAGGCTTGCGGCCGGATGAGGGCGGCGGGTAACGCGGGCAGGCCGTGGCGGCTGCGTTGAAGATTGAGCGCATAGCCCAGATCGGGCGCGGTATCGACCAGGGTGCCGTCGAGATCAAACAGCACGGCGCGGATGTTTTCAAGCTTCATTGCCTAGTTGTCGCGTTGCGTCGCCATCAGGTAATTTACGCTGGTATCGGCTTCCAGCTTGTAAACCTTGGTGAGCGGGTTGTACGTCATGCCGGTGAGCGGGCCGGTTGTGAGTTTGGCATTGCGCGCCATGCGCGCCAGCTCGGCCGGGGTGATGAATTTGGCGTAGTCGTGCGTGCCGCGCGGTAGCAGCTTCAGCAGATATTCCGCGCCGATGACGGCAAACAGATAGCTCTTCGGATTGCGGTTCAGGGTCGAGAAAAAAACCCAGCCGCCCGGTTTCACCAGTCGTGCGCAGGCGGCAACGATGGAGGCGGGATCGGGCACGTGCTCAAGCATTTCCATGCAGGTGACGACGTCGAACTGGCCGGGCATTTCTTCCGCAAAGGCTTCGGCGGCAATCAGCCGGTAGTCAACGGATTGGCCCGATTCGAGTAGATGGAGTTTGGCGATCTTGAGCGCCTTCTCAGACAGGTCGATGCCGCTGACGTGAGCACCGGCCGCAGCCATGGCCTCAGACAGAATGCCGCCTCCGCAACCGACGTCGAGCACTTTTTTCCCGGCGATCGAGGCCATGCTGTCGATCCATTTCAGGCGCAGCGGGTTAATCTCGTGCAGCGGTTTGAATTCCGAATTCGGGTCCCACCAGCGGTGCGCCAGTTCGGAAAATTTCTGAATTTCGGCAGCGTCAACATTGCTCATGGCGTGTCCTCATGTCCTAAGTGTGATGTGCCCAGTTTGGCGTGCCACCAGGCCGCGCGGGCGCGCAGGTCGTCGGTATCGAGGCTGAGCAGGCGGCGGTTCCGTACCCGCAACGCGCCATCCACCCAGACATGGCTGACGTCTTCGCGGCCCGCCACATAAGCCAGATGCGAGACCGGATCATAAACCGGTTGATGATGCAGCGCACTCAGATCCACCGCGACCATGTCGGCGCGTTTGCCGGGGTTGAGGCTACCGATCAGGTGATCGAGATTGAGTGCGCGCGCGGCATTTATGGTGGCAGCGCGCAGCACGGCGGCGGCAGGCAGAACGGTCGCGTCCTGACTGCTGCCTTTGGCCAGCAAGGCCGCCAGCCGCATTTCGGCAAACAGATCGAGGCGGTTGTTGCTGGCTGCGCCGTCGCTGCCGAGTCCGATATTGACGCCTGCTTTCATCAATGCCGCGATAGGCGCGATGCCAGAAGCCAGTTTGAGATTGGAGCTGGGGCAATGCGCCACATGGCAATTGAATTGCGCCAGCGACTCGATTTCGCTATCGCTCAGATGCACCGCGTGGATGCCGATGAAGTTGGGCCCCAGCAAGCCCAGTCGCGCCAGCCGTTCCAGCGGGCGCACGCCATGCTGGGTCAGGCTGTCTGCGATTTCGGCAGCGGTTTCGTGGATGTGCGTGTGGATGGGCAGGCCGAGCTGGTCGGCGAGCGTACCGATGTGCTTGAAGGTGGCATCGGAAATTGTGTAGGGCGCATGCGGCGCAAAACTGAACGACAGCAAAGATTCGTCCTTGAAGGTGTCGCGAACCTGCAGGCCGCGCGCCAGATAATCGTCGGCATCGGCCGCGTAGGCGCTGGGGAATTCCAGCACGATCATGCCCAGCGTGGCGCGCATCCCGGCATCCAGAAAGGCTTCGGCCGCAGCGTGCGGAAAGAAATACATGTCATTGCAGCAGGTCGTTCCGCCGCTCAGCATTTCGGCTGCGGCGAGCAGGGTGCCGTCGCGCACATAGGCTTCGGACACATGCTGTTTTTCGGCAGGCCAGATGCGGTCATGCAGCCAGCCCATCAAGGGCATGTCGTCGGCCAAGCCGCGCATCAGGCTCATCGCGGCATGGCCGTGCAAGTTAATCAGGCCGGGGATCAAGGCCTGCCCCGGCAGATCGAAAACCTGATCGGCCTGGTAGCGCTCGCGCGCGTCAACAGCGGGCAGCACATCAACAATGACACCGTCTTTCACCGCCACGGCGTGCTCGGTCAGCACCGCTGCGGGTTCAACCGGAATGACCCAGCGCGGGAAAATCAGCAGATCGACAGTTTGTTTCATGGGCTGCATTTTCACTGTTTGCGCGGCGAATGGCAAAAAATGGGGCTGGATGACCATCGTAAGCAGGCGCTTTTGCAACCCTGCGACAATTTGCCACATCGTTTTTTTGAATCGCCAAGGTATGCTCGCCACAAAATAAGAATGCGGGGGATGTGGGATGCGCTGGATTGATCGTATAGCAACTATCGTGTTGCTGAGTGTTTCGTGCGCGGCCACGGCGGGCGACATGCCCGGGATGATGCCGCAAGGCGACGGCAAGGCCGCCAAGCCTGCCAAGCCCATCGTGGCAGTCGGTGCAACGCTGGATTCACGCGGACGTTTATGGCTGGCTCAAGTTGACAATCAGCGCCTGCTGGTTTCGTACTCGGAGGATAGCGGACTGCATTTTTCTGCGCCGGTTGTCGTTGCGCAGAAACAGGAAAACATCGCGGCTGACGGCGAGAGCCGTCCCAAGATCGCCGTTGCGAACGACGGCACAGTGCTGCTGACCTGGACCGAGGCGCTGCCGAACTATTCCGGGAATATTCGTTTCGCACGCTCGGTCGATGGCGGTAAAACCTTCACCGCGCCGGTCACGCTGAACGACGATGGCCGCATTACCAGCCACCGTTTCGACTCGCTCGCCATTGATGGCAAGGGACGCGTGGCCGTGGCCTGGCTGGACGCTCGCGACCGCGATGCGGCCCAAGAAAAAAGCAGCGCTCGCGACCGCGACGCGGCTAAAGACAAGGACCGCGTATTTTCCGGCGTGTCGGTGTATACCGTGCAGTCACATGACAACGGCATCCGGTTCGACGCCAACCGCCGCCTGGTCGAACACACCTGCGAATGCTGCCGCACTGCGATGACCTGGTCCGAGGAGGGCCCTGTCGTACTCTGGCGCAACCTCTACGGCACCAACACCCGCGACTTTGCCATTGCCAGTCTGGATAGCGGCACGGTGCGCCGCGCCACCGACGACGAATGGCAGGTCGATGGCTGCCCGCATCATGGCGGTGGTGTGGCGGCGACAGGCAAAACATTGCACCTGGTCTGGTTCACCAATGGCAAGACGCGCCAGGGCATGTTCTACAAGCGCATCGAAGGCGCGGCCAAAAACTCGAACGCTGCCCTCCATTCAAACCCGGCTGAATCGCAAGCCATGCCCATTGGCAATGCGGCAGCGCAGGCGGGCCATGCCTCGGTGGCGGCAGCAGGCAAAACCGTGGTGCTGACCTGGCGCGAATTTGATGGCAGCAATTATGTTGCGCAGGCCATGCGCTCGGACGACGGCGGCGCAAGCTGGGGCGCACCGCAGCCGCTGGGAAAATCGAGCGGTGCGGCAGACTATCCGCTGCCGCTGATCGATGGCCGACAAACACTGGTGGTGTGGAACTCGATCAGCGATGGCCTGCGTGTTTTCCCTGTTGCAGCGATGCCTGCCGAGAAAGCGGCGAAATGAGATGGGCCGTACTCATGGCGGCGTGGTTATGCGTGCAATCCGCCTTTGCAGCGGAACCCGCTTCATTCACCGCAGACAGCCTCGCCAAAATTGAAGCGCGCTACGCGGGCAAGCCTTTCATCCTGAGTCTGTGGTCGGCCAACTGGTGCGGCCACTGCATTACCGAGCTGACCATGCTCGGCAAACTGCTCAAGACCAACAAAAATTTGCCGTTGGTGCTGGTTGCGACCGATGGCGTGGAGTTTTCAACGCCGATAGAAAAGACGCTGCATCGGCTGGGTTTGGCGCGGGTGGATAGCTGGGTATTTGACGATGACATCCCGGAGCGGCTGCGCAATGTCATCGATCCGGCATGGCGCGGCGAGATACCGCGCACGTATCTGTACGACAAGTCGCATCAGCGCCAGTCTGTGGCAGGCGTACTGGATAAAACAAAACTGGAGGCCTGGCTCAGACAGCAAGGCCGATAAATTATTCAAACAATACATTTTGATAAGGGGAGAAACCATGAAGCACGCATTCAAACTGAAACACCTCAGCCTGGCGCTGGTCACCGCTTTTGCCTACACACCGCTGGCATTTTCGGCGGATGCGGGCAATGAGCAGCAACTGAGCGAAATTTCGGTCAAGGGTGAAAAACCCGCCATCCCGGCCAACTTGCCCAATACGGTTGAATCCGTCACCGCGCAGAAGATTGAGGAAACAGTCAATTCGGTGACCACAGCAGGCGTGCTTCAATACCTTCCGAGCATTCACGTTCGCGAGCGTTATGTCGGCGATGTCAACGGCATACTGGTCATGCGGGTGAACTCCTCGACATCCAGCGCGCAAACCACTGTCTATGCCGACGGTCTGTTGATTTCCAACTTCCTTAACAACAGTTTCAGTACCGCGCCGCGATGGGGGGTTGTTTCACCCGATGAAATCGACCGCGTCGATGTGATGTATGGCCCTTACTCCGCGCTGTATCCGGGCAACTCGGCAGGCGGAGTGGTCAATATTTCTACTCATATGCCGACGAAGTTCGAGGCGCATGTGCGCGCCGATTACTTCACGCAGAATTTCAAGGAATACGGGACGGACGACACCTTCTCCGGGTGGCACACCAGCGCTTCGCTGGGAAACAAGGTGGGTGACTGGTCGTTCTGGGCGGATTTCGACCACATGGATAACCATGGCCACCCCATGACCTATACGGCTGCGGCGAAAAAATCCGGGTTGGCGGCAGGTGCGGGTACCTACACAGTTGTAACGGGCGCGCTATCCGATATTGATACGTCAGGCAATCCGCGTGTTATCACGTCCGCCGCCAGCATCGACCACACCGTTCAGGACAATGGCAAGATCAAGCTGGCTTACGATTTTTCGCCCACTGTGCGGGCGACGTACACGCTCGGCATCTGGGACAACACTTCGAACAAAACGGGCCAAACCTATTTGACGGATGGCGCAGGCAATCTCATCTACGGCACAAAAACCGCCACCTCCCCCTATCAATACCTGCGGATCAATGGCCTCGATTACACCGTGGCCGCACCTTCCACCAGCCGCCAGGAAGCCACCTCCTATCTGCATGGCCTGAGCCTGAAAACCAGCACGGACGGCATGTGGGACTGGGAGGTCATTGCCAGTCTTTACGATGCCAGCAAGGATGCAACCCGCACTTCATCGGGCAATTACGGAATAACGCCCAGCACGGCGGCAATAGCAGGCACTTATGCGGACGCTTCCGGCACGGGCTGGTGGAATATTGATTTGCGTGGTGATTTCCGCCCCGAAGGCAGTCTGAAAAGCATCCATCAGTTGAGCTTTGGCGCGCACATCGATCGCTATACGCTTGAATCGGATACCTACAATCTGCTGCCGGGTAATTTCTACACCAGCGGTATTGGCGCACTGTCGAGCAATGCGCGCGGCAATACGCAAACCGAAGCGCTCTATCTGCAAGATGCCTGGAAGCTCGCGCCCAATCTGAAACTGGTGTACGGCGGCCGTGCCGAGCGCTGGCAGGCTTTTGACGGCAGCAATGTATCGGGTGCCACAACATACAACTACGCGGATCGCACCGAGAACACCTTCTCGCCCAAGGCCGCGCTCACCTGGGTGGCGAATGCGGATTGGGTGGTGAATGCGTCTGTGGGCAAAGGCGTGCGCTTCCCAACCGTGGGTGAGTTGTTCAACAACAAGACCATCAAGAATGGCAGCATAACCTTAACTGCTGCTGACTTGGCGGGTTTCCCAGCACCCTACAACACCATCACCAACGACCCCACGCTCAAACCGGAAAAGGTCGTCTCCTCTGAGTTGTCCTTCCAGCGCGCCTTGGGCTCGGGCATGGTCAGGCTGTCGCTGTTCAATGAAAACAAGACTGATGCGTTGATCTCGCAAACCGATACCACTACCCTGCCTGTGCTTCTTGGACCTGGGCATGACAACTACACCATCTCCAGTATCCAGAACGTGGACGAGGTGCAAACCAGCGGTGTTGAACTCGCCTTCAATTTGACGAACGTGTGGATAAATGGCCTGGACATCTACGGCAGCATGACCTACACGGATTCCATCATCGAGAAAAACAGCGAGAACCCGGGGCTGGAAGGAACCGATCAGCCCCGTATTCCACACAAACGCGCCACGCTGGTCGCGACCTATCACGCCAACGATCAGCTTTCGTTCAGCCTGGCTGGCCGTTACAGCGGACATCAGCATAACTCGCTCTATGATGCCGTTAACCACAAGTACACTGACGTTAATCCGGATGTGTATGGCGCGGTCAGTCAGTACAAAGTCATGGATGCCAAGGTTTTGTATAAATTGGACAAGCAATGGTCCGCCTCACTGGGCATCAACAACATCGGCAGCTACAAGTATTACGTTAACCCGAACCCTTACCCGCAGCGTACGTATTACGTCGGTGTGAAGTTCGATTATTAAGGGCGTGACGTTTTAAACATCTGGTCAGGTTTGCTTACAGAAACCAGAGGGTGGCGCAATGGGGAAGATGAATGCTTAAGGTTTTGCAGAATCTGAAGACGGAACAGTGGGCGGGTTTGCTGCTGGTGCTGGCTTTGCATGCTGCTGCACTGTACGGTCTGTGGAGTGCGCGCCTGATCCCGGCACCGGAGGAGGTGGCGACGGTATTCGTGAATTTCATCGACCCGACACCGCCACCACCCAAGCCAAAAGAACCGCCCAGGCCCAAGCCGCCGGTGCCGGTCAAACTCGACAAGCCGCGCCCGGTCGAGCCGCCGCATTACCACCTGGTGGCGGAGGCGCCGATCGTGTCGCCGACCGAGCCGGTTGCGCCGCCGCCACCGCCCGAGCCGCCGGTGATTGCGCCACCTGCACCTCCGGCGCCGCCGCCCCAGCCCGCCGGTCCAGTCAACCTGTCGTCGGAATTATCGGTGTCATGTCCGGTTCGTCCTGCGCCCGCTTACCCGGCGTTGTCAAAGAAAATGGGCGAGGAAGGCAAAGTTGTGTTGCGTGTGGAACTGGACGAAGCCGGCCGGTTTGCCACGGTTCGGGTGGTCAGCAGCAGCGGTTTCAGCCGCCTGGACGAAGCCGCGCTGACTGCGGTTAAAAACTGGCATTGCAATCCGGCACAGCGCAACGGTCAGCCAGTACGTGCGGTTGCCTTGCAGCCGTTTAATTTTATTCTTGAAGGACATTGATCATGGAACACAGTATGGGCTTTGCCCACTTCTTAACGCAGACGGATGTGCTTGGGCGCATCGTGCTGGCCTTGTTGCTTTCATTGTCGATTGCCAGCTGGTATCTGATCGCAACCAAGTCGCTGGCGAATGTGCTGGCGAAGCGTCGCGCCGATGCCTTCCTCAAACAGTTCTGGGCGGCAGATTCTTTGCAGGATGTGAGCAACGCCCTGCGTCAGCAGCCGATCGACAATGCGTTTGCGGAATTGGCGCACGACGCGCTGGAGGCCGCCAATGGCAACAACAAACAGGGCATGCAGAAGCTGGTCGCTGCGGGTGGGCTGGGCGAATTTTTGACCCGGTTGTTGCGCAACGGTATCGACCAGGAAGCCACCCGGGTGGAGCACGGTCTGACCATCCTCGCTTCGGCAGGCTCGGCCGCGCCGTATATCGGCCTGTTCGGCACGGTGTGGGGGATTTATCACGCACTGGTCAATATTGGCTTGTCGGGGCAGGGCACGCTCGACAAAGTGTCCGGCCCGGTCGGTGAAGCGCTCATCATGACCGCGCTCGGCCTGGCGGTGGCGATCCCGGCGGTGCTGGCCTACAACGCGTTGAATCGCCGCAATCGCGTCTGGCTCGCCCGGCTCGACGCCTTTGCGCACGATCTGTATGCGGTGATTACCGTGGGCGAAAAGGCTAATAGCTCGGCCGGCGAAATCCGCCCGCTGCGTACTGCGGCGAAGGCTTGAATCATGGCAATGGGAAGCATGGATCCGCGCCGCCAGCAGGGCGCAATGTCAGAGATCAACGTGGTACCGCTGGTGGACGTGATGCTGGTGCTGCTGGTGATCTTCATCATCACCACGCCGCTGCTCACCAACGCAGTCAAGATTGACCTGCCCAAGGCGAGCAGCAGCCCCAACATCACCAAGCCCGAGCATATCGAATTTGGCATCCGCGAAGGCGGCGACCTGTACTGGAGCGGCGAGAAAGTCACGCTGGATCAACTGGCGCCGCGCTTTGCCGCCGAGGCCAAAAAACTGCCGCAGCCCGAACTGCATATTCGCGCCGACCGCCATGCGTATTACGAAACGGTTGCGCAAGTGATGGCGGTGGCCGCCAAATCCGGGCTGGTTCGGATCGGGTTTGTGACGGATCCGTCGCAGCCTTAAAAAGTGGGCATGACATATGCGGCAATTTGCCACATTCCGGCTTTGGTCACGATCCGCAACAATACGGATTGGCGATTTGTGAACGCACGTATTTTCCCTTGATCCATTCATCCACCCTTACCCAGTTATACCGTGATCACTGGCCGCGCCTGGTTCATACCATTGCGCAGCGTGTGACTTGCCTTTCCACTGCTAACGACCTAGCGCAAGAGGCCTATCTGCGGCTATTGGGTCAGCGCGACCTGGCGCATGAAACCAATTTGCCAGCCTATTTGTTTCGCATCGGACGTAATCTGGTAATCGATCATCAACGTAAACTGACTCAGCCACTGATAAATACCACTGAATTGCACGACGATTTACCGTGTTCGGTCGCACAGCCCGAGCAGCGGGCGGCAGCACGTCAAGAATGCGAGTTGCTGTGGGCGGCGATGGCCGAGCTGACGCAGCCAATTCAGCGCACCTTGAGCTTGAGTCTGATCGAGGGTGTAAGTCATGCCACGATTGCAGTAGAACTTGGCGTGACCGAGCGCACTGTACAAACCTATCTGCGTAAAGGCATGGCGCATTGCCAGCGCCGTTTGCGTGACCCGTTGCCTTCAGCTTCACGCACATCAGGCAGTTGACTTGCGCTATCCTTCGGCAATGTGCCGTTCGTCACTTCCCTGTTATGCAGAAAGATGAAAAACCCGGTTTAGTTGATCATGAAGAAATCGCACTCGACTGGTTTGTGCGTCGCCGTTCCGGCAATTTCAGCACCGATGATCAAGTCGCGTTTGCTGCCTGGTATGCCGCCAGTCCAGGCCATACCCAGGCTTACGATCGGGCCGAAGCGCTTAGCCAGAAATTTGCCGCACTCAAGCAACAGCCTTCGCTTTCAGCTTCACAACAAGCATTCGTGCCCCAGCGCCGCTGGCGCGCAAGTTACGCCGCCTTCGCCATGCTCTGGGCGCTGGTCATGGGTGTTGTCTGGTGGCAAACCGGGTTGCTGGAGGCAGATTACCGCACCGCCCAGGGTGAACAACGCCGCATCGCCCTGCCGGACGGCAGCGCACTCGAACTGAATACCGCTTCGACTGCACACGTCCGCTATACGCGGTTTGCGCGCACCATTGCCTTGCAAAGCGGCGAAGCGTATTTCAACGTCGCCCACGAGTCACACCGCACCTTTATTGTTTCCGCCGACGATCTTGCGATCCGGGACATCGGCACCCGTTTCATTGTCCGCCGTGACGGCCCCGCAACTGAAGTCAGCGTGCTCGAAGGGCAGGTCGAATTGTCCGATATACACCAGGCCGGCTCACCGCTCCCCCTGATGGCCGGGCAACAGCGCATTTATCAGGCCGGCCTGATCGGCGAGAACAATCCAGTCGACATGGCTGCGACCGAAGCCTGGCGCAGCGGGCGGCTGGTGTTCAACGCCGCGCCGCTTGGCGATATTGCCCGGGAGCTGGCCCGCTATCATCCATTTGAAATCCGCTTTGCTGATCCAGGCCTGGCCCATGAAACGCTCACCGCCAGCTTCCGCATCGGCGACACGCCGGCATTCCTTCAGGCGGCGGAAAGCGTGCTGGACGTGCGCGCCCGGCCTATCGGCAACACGCTAATCCTGTATCGCGCCAGCCCGGCTAATTCCCCCGCCGAAAAATAATTTTCCGGTTTCCCCCGCCTGCTTCGTTAAGACAATAAGCGGCGCTTTGTGCTGCTCCAGTCGATAACACCAAACAGGGGAAACCTATGCCGTACACCGCCACACCCGCCCGCCGCAGCCATTTTCGTCAAACCCTGCTCGCCAGTGCCTTGATGCTGGCCCTAAGCGCCACCGCCCATGCCGGCGAGGGCACGCACAGTTACAACCTGCCCGTTCAGTCATTGGCGCAGGCGCTGGAACAACTGCACAAGGAATCCGGCCTCGATTTTGTTTACAGCCCCAATGACCTCGCCAACCTGAAAAGCCCGGCGCTCAACGGCCAGTTCACCGCACAGGAAGCGCTGCGTTTGTTGTTATCGGGCAGCGGCCTGCAGGCTGAGTTTGTGAACGAACGGGTGGTGGCGATCAAACCCGCGCCGGTGCCGCCGTCGGTGAAGGAAACAGAAATGACGCCGATTGAAGTCAAGGCCCGCCGCGACGAGGACGCCGAAGCCGCGCGCACCGCCTACCGCCGGCCCAATGCCAGCACCGCGACTAAGACCGACACACCGCTGATGCAAACGCCGATGAGTGTTGAGGTTGTTCCCCAGCAGATACTGAAAGACTTGGGGATGACAAGTTCTTCCAGCCTCGCAGATGTCTTGACCTATCTTGGCGTCCAAACACTTGGAATCAAGGATTCGGGAGATTTTTTGTTCTTTCGCGGATTCCTCTCCACGGCCACTCTCTGGAATGGCTTTCGAATCGAGGATGTCACGCCGTCCATCAACTACGCCAATGGTGGCGTCTGGATGGCTAACGTAGACCGTCTGGAAGTGCTAAAAGGCCCCTCAAGCATCCTCTATGGGCGAACGGAACCCGGCGGTGCAGTCAATGTCCTGACCAAACAACCACAGCAAGATTTTCATGGCGAGGTCAATGCAGGTGCGGGGTCTCAGTCTGACCGTTGGCTGGGTGCTGATTTGACCGGCGCACTCAACGCAGACAAAACGCTGCTGTACCGGCTCAATATTGCCAGGGAGGATTCTGGCTCGTGGTTTAGCTACGGGCCGAAATCCAAGTCAGAAGGTATTGCACCTGTGCTGGAATGGAAAATTTCACCGCAAACCGCATTGACTTTTGAAGGGCAGTATCGTCGCTACGAAGGCGGAGACAATGTGCAGCAGGGCATCCCTATCGACCCCGCCACGGGGCAGCCTGTTCCGGTTGAACCGAAAGACACGATGATGCCGGGCAATATTTCTCAGTTCAGACAGAACCGGATCCTGCTTGCGCTGAACCATGAGTTCAATCCAGACTGGTCGGTTTCATTGAAGTACATGCACAACGATGCGAACAACCCGTATTACAGAAATTCCTATGCTGCGTGTGGCCCATCCGGCTTCCCGCTCGGGCCAGGGCAAACGCCGTTGTGCGTTTATGATGGGAAAAGCCGTCAAAAAACCGATGCGACCATGCTTGATTTGACGGGGCATGTTACGACTCTTGGTATCCAGCACACGCTCTTGCTGGGCATGGACTATTACAGAAAACAGTTCAATCTGGCAGCCGGCAATGATTTTGGGAGTCAAACTACTGATTACCTGAATCCGACCTTGCCAGCCTCGGTTCCCTTTACGGATACCTGGAGCGTCAGCAACCGCGAATATGCCGCTTACGTGCAGGATCAAATGGCACTTTCGAACAACTGGCATCTGTTGCTCGGAGGCCGCTACCAGACTATCAATGAACACGCCCGCTCCAACTTTCCCTCGTTTGGTAGCCCTCCAGACGACAGCGTATACAAAAATAGCTTGTTTCAGCCGCGCTTAGGCCTGTTGTGGCAGCCCAGACCCTGGCTTAGCACCTATTACAGCTATGCAGAAAACATAGGCTCCAGCAACGGGCTGGACTTCACCGGCAAGTCGATCGAGCCGGAATTGTCCAAACAGCATGAACTGGGTGTCAAAAGCACGTGGCTGGAGGGGCGCTTGACGCTCAATCTGGCGCTGTTTGATCTGACGAAGTACAACATCGCCGCTGCCGACCCGATACACGCCGGATTCAATATCGGGCTGGGTGAAGTCAAAAGCACCGGTTATGAACTGAATATTCAGGGGGCGTTGACGGATGCCTGGAATGTTCTTGCCAACTACAGTCATGCCCGTCCACGTGTCGTGGCCGGTGCGAGTGGCGCGGCTGCGCTCCAGCCGCAATCCATCGTTGCAGGACAAGACCTGCCTGGAGTTGCCAACGACACATTTGCTGTGTGGACGAGTTATAAACTGCCCGACAATTGGAAAGTAGGCGGTGGCGTCAACTGGGCCTCTGCTCAAAACTCTTACGATGGGGCAACGCTTAAGACCAAGTCCTATACCGTCGCATCGGCCTTTGCTGCGTATGAAACCAGGCTGAGCGGGCACACAACCACCCTGCAACTGAACGTAGACAACGTGTTTAACGAGCGCTATTTGCTGGGTCAGTCTGATGATGTTGCCTTTGGCGGAGGCTCACTCATCGGAAGTTGGGGGGCACCACGTCAAATCAGGTTGAGCCTGCGAGTGGCGTTATGAACATGCATCGTCGCGAACTTTTCAAATACACTTTCGTCGCCGCGACGGCGGCAGCTCTGCCGCAGCGCGCCTTGGCAGCCACCAGCCCGATGCCCGTCCCTGATGCCCGTCAGACCGCGCCGCTGACCGTGCCGGCCTCCGGCGAGATCAAGGTCGCCTTCCTGATTTCGCCCGGTGCCGAAGTCGTCGACTTCGCCGGGCCGTGGGGCGTGTTCGAATACGTCTCGATACCGGACGGCGAACAAATGCGTCAGCCGTTCAAGCTCTACACCGTCGCGGCGAGTACGGCTCCGGTCAAGGTGTCCGGCGGCATGACCATCGTGCCGGACTATTCCTTCGCCGACACGCCCGCACCCGATGTGATTGTTATCCCGGCGATGGACACCGAGAAGCTCGCGCCCGCCGCGCTCGACTGGCTGCGTGCGCGGCAGGGCAAGGTCGGCCTCACGATGTCGGTCTGCGACGGCGCTTATGTGCTGGCAATGGCCGGCCTGCTCGACGGCAAACGCGCGACCGCGCACCACGGCGGCTATGGCATGTTTGCGGCGATGTATCCCAAGGTCGAAGTCATCCGCGGCGTGCGTTACGTGGAAGACGGCAAGCTCGCGTCCTCCGGCGGACTGACTTCGGGCATGGACCTGGCGCTGCGAGTGGTGGAGCGTTACTTCGGTCGCGACGTGGCCAGACAGACAGCCAGGAACCTCGAATACCAGAGCACCGGCTGGATAAACCCCGCCAGCAACGCCGAGTTCCTGAAGAAACCCGTCGCCCGCGCCGGTTTCGCGATCGACCCGGTGTGCGGTGCTGAAATGAGCAAGAAAACCTCGCTGAACTGGGACTACCAGGGCAAGACGTATTACTTCTGCGGCGACTGGTGCAAGCGGCATTTCATGGCGAGTCCGAAGCGCTTTCTGAAGGGTATGTAAGGTTTGCCGGATTTGATAATTACGATGCTGTCAGTGACCGGCATCTACATCTGGCCTTAGAAACGCCGCGCCAGACGAATCGTCCATGACAAGCGTACCTGGCTTGAAGAAGAAGTCATTGCCTGAATAGTGATCACTCGACTCCTTGAATTGCGCACTGCACATGGCGCCGTGCGGCAATTTGTCACATTCCCGGCGTTTGATTTAATCACTATGCTCCTGCTTCCAAAATTCAATTAATAAAGGGAGCGGAGAATGGAAAAGGCTGACTTCAAAGTCGGGTGTCTGGCGTCGGCGATCATTGCGATCGCATTCAATCAGGCTGCGTACGCGGAAGATCCGCAGGCGCAGCAAACAACCGGTGCAACGCAACCCGCGAATGCCGCGCAACCTGCGCAGACGCTGCCGGAGATTACCGTCACGGCCAGCCCGGTGCAGGGCTATAACGTGCTCAACGCGAGTTCGGCTACCCGGACCGATACGCCGATCGCACAACTGCCGCAGAATATGCAGGTGATCCCGCGCGCGGTAATCGAAAGCCAGGGTGCGGTCTCCATTGGCGAGGTGATCACGAACGCCAGCAATGTGCAGCCGGTGGACAGGCGAGCCATCGGCAATGTCCAGCAGGACCCGTTGATGATCAGGGGGTTCGGCGCCGAACAGTGGACCGACGGCTATGCCGGTAATCTTTTCCTCACCGGCGACACGCAGGGCCTCGTCAACGTCGACCGCATCGAGATACTGAAGGGTCCGAACGCGCTTCTGTACGGCGGCGGCGCCGGCTCCCCGGTAGGCGGCGCGGTCAACGTCATCTCCAAGCTGCCGGTGGACAAACCGGGCTTTGAGGTGGGCGGCACAATCGGAAGCCACCAGTACCGGAACGGCTACATCGACATGAACCAGCCGCTGAACGATCAGAAGACGGCGCTGTTTCGCCTGACTGCCGAAGATACGGCAAGCGACAGCTTCATCGACGTTCTCCACTCGAACCGCTACAGCATCAACCCCACACTGTTGCTGACGAATCGCAGCGACACCTCGCTGACCATCCAGGGGTTCGCCTCGAAGTTCCGCCAACAGGCCTATCCGGGGCTGCCAGTCGATGGAACCCTGTTCGGCGGGTACTCCGTGCAGCGCGACCTTTACTTCGGCGACAGTAGCATTGATCCCAGTTACACGAAAATTGAAGGCGTCACCACGACGTTCGACCACCGCTTCAACCAGACCTGGTCGACCAACATCAAGATGAGGCTCAGTCATTCCGAATTGAACCAGAATTCCCAGACCCCGTTGGCGGACGCCACTTTTACTGGTGGGACCCCCGTGAGTCCGCCTTCAACCTTCGATGTCAACGACGCGCAGGCGTTCGACCAGCAACGCGAATTCAGCCTGAACCCAACACTGCAAGCGAAGTTTGACGCTGGCCCCAGCCAGAACACCCTGCTGCTTGGCCTCGACTACAGCCGCGTCAAGGAACAAGGGTTCATGGACGTAAATACGCTGGGCTCCACGGTCGATTTGGCCAACCCGGTTTTCACCGTACCCTACGCGCCGCCGGCGCCGACCGACCCTGGATACATATCATTTGGCGATTTCGACATCACATTCATTACAAAGGGCGCCTACGCTCAGATTCAGTCAACGATCAACGACCGTATCCACCTGCTGGCCGGCGCCCGTGTGGCATCGATCGACATCAACTATCTGGAAAACACCATTCCGGCGACGTTCATTACGGACAAAACCCGGCTGCTTCCGCGCGTGGGCGCGGTCGTGGATTTGACCAAAGTCTGGTCGGTCTACGCCAGCTACGGCGAGGGCATGAAATGGGTGCCATTCTCTCAGACCTTTGCTCAGCCCAAACCCGAACTGTCCAGGCAGGCCGAGGCCGGTCTCAAGTTCAACGTGAACGATGCGCTCACCGGCACACTCGCGGTCTTCGATATCGAACGCAAGGACGTACCGTATCAAATCTCCCCTGGCGTCGGTGGTCTGTCTACGCAGAAATCGCGCGGTTTCGATGCCGACGTCAATTACCAGATCGGGCGCAACTGGAGTCTGCTCGGCAGCTATGGCTACACCGATGCGTACTACGCAGATGCCACGGCCAGCGTCGCAGCCGGCAACAAGCTGCCTAACGTTCCAAAGCAATCGGGGCGCCTGTGGGCGAACTACAAGTTCGACGGCGAGTCGCTGCGCGGCTGGAGTGCGGGTGCCGGCGTTTATGCGTCGTCCGGCGAGTACGTCGACTCGGCGAATCAATGGAAGACTCAGGGCTACGCCATATTCGACGCCAGGGTTGGCTACGACACGAAGAAGTTCAGCGCTTCGCTGACGGTCAAGAATCTCACCAACAAGCAGTACTACACGCCCTATCTCTGGTTCGGCGGCCAGGTCGCACCCGGCGCGCCGCGCGAGATTTACGGCCAGGTCAGTTACAAGTTTGATTGAGGAAATCCGATGAAACCCAGTCGCCGCAAGTTTGTCATCGCCGCCGCGCTTACCGCAGCCGGGCACCCCCTGGTCCGGGCATCTGACCTGCCTTCTGGCAGCGACGCAAAATCTGCACCCGGAGCGTCGGCCGGCAAACCCCACGACATGCCGCACCCCATGCCGGAAAGCTGGATGGGATCGGAGCAGATTGCCTTACTGATCTATCCGGAATTCACGGCGCTCGACATGGTGGGTCCGTACCACATGTTCACCAACCTGATGGGCGCCAAGGTCCATCTTGTCGCGAAGACACGAGAGCCGGTGAAAAGTGAAACCGGCCTTGTCTTCGTTCCCTCGGCGACCTTCGACGAGTGCCCGAAAGATCTGGACATCATCTGTGTACCCGGTGGCTCGCAAGGGACACTTGCTGCGATGGACGACCAGAAGACAATGCATTTCCTGAAGGACCGCGGATCACGCGCCAAGTACGTCACTTCAGTCTGCACCGGATCACTGTTGCTCGGTGCGGCGGGGCTGCTGGAGGGCTACAAGGCGACCTCGCACTGGGCAGCGAAGAAGCTGCTGCCCGTCTTCGGCGCCACGCCTGCCGATGGCCGGGTCGTACACGACCGCAACAGAATCACGGGCGGCGGTGTCACGGCAGGAATCGATTTCGGCCTGTACCTCGTGGGCCTGCTTCGCGGCCGCCAATACGCCGAAGGCGTGCAGCTTCTTGCCGAATACGCGCCAGAACCGCCTTACGATGCTGGCACCCCCGAGCGTGCACCGGCGCCTGTCAGGAAAATGGTAGAGGACATGTTCCCCGATTTTCTCAAGCAGGCCGAGGCGACGGGACGCGAGGCCTATGGCAGAACGAAATTGCTATGAGCCGCACACTACCTGATGACGCCGAAACCACCGTTCTGCCGGCCATCACGGTTAGTGCCCCCGCTGAAAACGGCGATCTGGAAATGGCCAAATCCGGGCTGGTGCGGATCGGGTTTGTGACGGATCCGTCGCAGCCTTAGAAAGTAGAAATCGACGCTTGTGCTGTTTATGCCCAATACGGGTAATGCAGTCTTATTTTGGGTAAAACTTGACCTGTGGCAAATCGGCAAAATGTGCATCGCTGGTGATCAGCGTTGCACGATGCTGGCGCGCAGTAGCGTAGATGATGGCATCGGCTGTTGCCAGTTTGAACTCTTTTGCGAGTTCCGCTGCGAGTAGTGCTATAGAGGTATCGAGCGGAATAATGATCGCGGTTTGTGTTGCCGCAATGGCGGATAAGGCGACGGGCTGGTCGATTTCCCGGCACAGCCATTTGAAGAGTTCATGCTGTACGAGCGTTGGGACAATCAATTTGTCCGGTGCATTCAGGTAGCGCGAATAATTTTGCGCCAACGGTGTATCGGTCATCCATTCGATCCAGCCGCAGGTATCGACCAAATGCACTTAGGTGCGATCCTTGTTATCCCGGTAATTTGAGGGGTTTGCCCCGTGTGCAATTCCGCGCAACGCCTTGATCGAGGTCTTGGGGGTCAGTTGGATAACCGAGCCCATCGGAATAAATTCAAATTGCTGCCCCGGCTGGATATGCATGGCTTCCCGCACGGCTTTGGGGAAGGCGATTTGAAATTTGCTGGAAACGGTAGCGGTAGCCATTTTTACGATTCCGTGATCGATGATGATATGGCAATTTACACTTGGCGAGTGAGGAGCGCAAGCGGGGAACACTGCTTCACGAGTACCCGGATTCTCCAATGCTTAAAGGGTGCGACATTATGTCACATTCCAATAACGCCGCTTTCATATTATGGTTACTGGCGGGTTGGCTAAATAACCTGCAAATTTTCAAACTTACAGAGGGAATAAAAAATGTTGAGAAAAAAATCAATTCTCGCGCACCGAGCCGCTTCTTTGGCAGCCATGGCTGTTACTGCATTTGCCAGCGCTCATGCGCAGGCGGTCGTGACCACCTATAACGTCACGGAGACGTTCAATCAAGTTGTCTACAATACATCTCACCCGGACTGGGACACAATATTTACGGGGTCGTTCACCTTCGACTCTGACACCATGACGGTATCCGGCCTAACGGGTTCGCTGAGCCAGGCGATGACGGGGAATACCGCGTTCAGGCCGCTCAATTACCAATTGTCATCAGTCTTTGATTCTGCTTTGGGTGGCTTGCTGGTGAGTGCGTTTTATCAGAACTCCACGGATGTATTCCAGGGTGGTGGATTCGCTACCGGCGGGTCGAAAGAGTTTGGCAATCAGAATGCCTACGCCACGATTTTTGTAAATACAACGGATCCCACTGCGGCGCTGACCCAGGCTCAAATCAACAAACTGGCCTATGGAGACTGCACCACAGGTTCACTGATGGGTTCGATGAGCCCGAAAATGTGCATGACGGGCTGGGTTAAGGATACGGCAGGCGTACTGAGCGCTGGCGGGACGATGTCGGGGACTTTCCCTATTGCCCAATCAATTACGGCAGTACCTGAACCTGAGACTTATGGAATGATGATGGCAGGTCTGGGTTTGGTTGGGTTTGCTGTCCGCAAGCGACTGGCGAGCTGATTGTTGCGGCCTGCGAGTTTTACGGATTGCTTGCAGGCCATTCACGAACTGTCGCTTATCTGCACGGATGCGAGCTGTTCGTTCCATATTGAATTGATAAAGAAGAGAGATTGAAATGAAAAAACTAGCATTGATTGCAGGGGCAATTTCGATGATCGCCGGTGTTCAGGCGGCGCAGGCAGCTGTTACCACTTATAACGTCGTTGAGACGTTTTATGAGCCTGATACGCAGCCCAAGGATACGATTTTTACCGGGTCGTTCACTTTTGACGATGCCACCCAAACGGTATCAAGCCTGAGCGGTTATCTCACCGAGTCCATGACGGGTACGGGGGTAGGTGATATGACTCAGCTGCATCTGACTTATCAGCTTTCCTCAGTGTACGACGCCGGGCTGGGTGGTCTGCTGGTCACCGCCTTTCTGAACAGTAGCACTGCCACCTTCTATACAACGGGCAGCGATAACTGGTCCCCGGCGCAGGGGGTCGCAATGGGTGGCACCTACAACGGTTTCCCTGTCGCAGGTTCAAATCCGGGTAACGCCTACGCCATGATTTTCGTCAATACCACTGACCCTACGGCAGCATTAACCACAGCACAAATTAATAAACTGGCCTACGCAGACTGCGCCCCTGGCGGCATGATGGGTGCGACCTGCATGACGGGGACGACAGTGGCAGGTTATGGAAGCTTCGGGACGATGAGCGGATATCCCGTGTCACAAATGATCACTGCGGCACCCGTTCCGGAACCCGAAACGTATGGAATGCTGATGGCAGGTTTGGGTCTGGTTGGGTTTGCTGCACGCAAGCGCAAAGCCTGAGCACAACAATCTCCTAGGTAGCAATTTAACGGAGCTTCGGCTCCGTGTTTTTTGTGGAGGGCAGGCTGTGCCACGGACTTTCGGTGCCCCATCTTTGCTGCCCAGCAACGCCGCATGCAGCGCAGATGCGGCTCTCAACTTCAGTGAATCAACCGCTCATGACAATCGCTTTTCGTTCTAACGCAGGGATCAGCAAACTCCTGGTCAATTCTCTGACCTCGCTGTTTGCTATTGTTCCGCTGGATACCTATTCGCAGGTGACAGAGTCCGGCCAGGCAGCGGTCTCAGCACCCAAGCCCGTCGACTCGTCAACAAGCCTGCCCACTTCCGGCGATCCGGTCGAAGCGTCTTCACCCGTGACAATGCTTTCCACCGTGGTCGTGACAGCGCCCAAATCCGACGATGCACCGCTGGGCGCATCCGGCCTTGGTGATGCAGACCTGCTGTCACAGCGGGCTGTTGTGGGCGACAGTGCGCGTCTCCTGCAAGACCTACCCGGCGTGAGTCTCTATGGCGCGGGGGGGATATCAAGCCTGCCGGTCATTCACGGTCTGGCGGATGATCGCTTGCGCGTACAGGTAGACGGCATGGATCCCATGTCAGCGTGCCCTAACCACATGAATTCAGCGCTTTCCTATATCAACCCGACCAAGGTTGGAAGTGTTACGGTCTTTGCCGGTATTTCACCCGTCAGCGCCGGAGGCGACAGCATTGGTGGAACGATTCAGGTGAATTCCACCCCTCCCGCGTTTGCCAAAGCCGGAGGGGGTGTGTTGATCAAGGGAGAGGCCGGCGCGTTTTATCACAGCAATGGCGACGCCCATGGCTTCAACTTCGGCGCCACCCTTGCAGGCCGGAATGCGAACCTGTCTTACAGCGAATCAAGTGCGCAATCCGATAACTACGCAGCCGGGAGAAGCTTCAAGGCTCCTGGCATCGGGTCAATTCTGCCGGGTGGCGAATGGCTGGATGGCGACGAAGTGGGTTCGAGTGCTTACAAGGCATCGATAAACAAAGAACTCGCCTTTGCGTTGCGGCATGAAGGCCATCTGCTCCAGTTGAGTGTGAGCGAGCAGACAGTCGGCTTCGAGGGCTTCCCGAACCAGCGCATGGATATGACTGCCAATAAAAACACGCTGGTTAATCTCCGCTACACCGGCGCGTATGAATGGGGTGAACTGGAAGCACGCATCTTTGATCAGAACACTCAACACAAAATGGACATGGGTCCGGATCGGTTTTCTTATGGCTATGGCATGCCCATGGATACGAAGGCGAAAACCCGGGGCGCCTTGATCACGGGAAGCATCGAACTTTCGGAAAGAGACACGCTCAGGCTGGGCAGCGAGTACCAGGCTTACGATCTGGATGACTGGTGGCCACCGGTGGGAGTCAGCGGGTCGATGTGTTGCGACGCGTTCTGGAATGTCAGTGACGGCAAGCGTGATCGCCTCGGTTTCTTCGGTGAATGGGAAGCGCGCTGGAACCCCCAGTGGCTCAGCCAGATTGGCATACGGACCGATACAGTCAGGGCAAATGCAGGAGACGTTCAAGGCTACAGCACCGCCGGAATATGGTCGGTTGATGCGGCCAACTTCAATGTACTAGACCGCCAGCGCACGGATCACCACTGGGATCTGACTGCGTTGGCGCGCTACGAACCGGACGAGACGCGCACATTCGAGGCTGGTTACGCGCGAAAAACCCGGTCACCGAACCTTTATGAGCGCTACCCCTGGTCGACGCAGGCGATGGCCGCATTGATGAACAATTTCGTTGGCGATGGAAACGGTTATATCGGCAACCCCGATCTGAAGCCGGAAGTGGCCAATACCCTCAGCGTCACCGGCGACTGGCATGATGCCGACAAGAATAAATGGGGATTGAAAGCAACAACCTATTACACCTACGTTGATGACTTCATCGATGCGCAGCGCTGCGATTTCGGCCAGTGCAGTGCCAGCAACGTGACCAGGACAACAGGTTTTGTGCTTCTCCAGTATGTAAATGATTCCGCCAGGCTCTATGGCGTGGACGTATCGGGTCATGTGCTTCTGGGTAGAACGACCGATTACGGCAGCTTTACCACGACGGGCGTGCTGAATTATGTCAGGGGCGAGAACCGGACGACGGGTGATGATCTCTATCACATCATGCCGATCAATGCGAAACTGGCGCTGGTGCAAAACTTGGGTTCATGGGCCAATACCGCCGAAGTACAACTGGTCGCCGCCAAGAAGCATGTGTCTCAAGTCAGGGACGAGGTGCCGACCGATGGCTATGGCCTGCTTAATCTGCGCAGCAGCTATGAGTGGAAACAGGCCCGTCTTGACGTCGGCATCGAGAATGTCCTCAACCGGTTTTACTCTCTGCCGCTGGGCGGTGCTTATGTTGGTCAGGGCATGTCGATGTCAACCAACACCATCCCGTGGGGCGTTACCGTCCCCGGGATGGGGCGCTCGATCAATGCCTCACTGAACGTACATTTTTGAGTGTGTACCGGTGAGGGGGCTGTAATTACGGTTAACTGTGCCAAGGTGCTAAATATACCGGTACCCGTCATGTCGTGAAGACGCAGTTGCGCCGGCGTTTCACATGGCGGCGCTCCAGGTAAAACTGGCTGTAGGCATGTGCCAGTCCAGGGTCTCAGCCGTGTTAGAATCACGGGCTTTAAGCCAGATACGACCTGTCCATGGAATCTTCATTCGCTAAAGAAACAATCCCGGTCAGTCTTGAGGAGGAGATGCGCAATTCCTACCTGGAATATGCGATGAGCGTGATTGTCGGGCGCGCCCTGCCGGATGTGCGCGACGGTTTGAAACCTGTGCATCGCAGGGTGTTGTATGCGATGAGCGAACTCGGCAACGACTGGAACAAGGCCTACAAAAAATCGGCGCGTGTGGTGGGCGATGTGATCGGTAAATATCACCCGCACGGCGACACGGCGGTATACGACACGATGGTGCGGATGGCGCAGGATTTTTCGCTGCGTTACCCGTTGATCGACGGCCAGGGCAACTTTGGATCGGTGGACGGCGATAACGCGGCGGCGATGCGTTACACCGAGGTGCGCATGTCCAAAATCGCGCACCAGTTGCTGGAAGACCTGGACAAGGAAACGGTCGATTTCGGCCCCAACTACGACGGCTCGGAGCACGAGCCGCTGGTGCTGCCGGCGCGCATTCCCAATCTGCTGATCAACGGCTCGTCCGGTATCGCGGTGGGCATGGCAACCAATATCCCGCCGCATAATCTCACCGATATTTGCACCGCGCTGTTTGCGCTGCTGGACGATCCGACGACGGATATTGAAACGCTGATCAGCATTGTCCAAGCGCCGGACTTCCCGACCGCCGGGATCATCTACGGGCTGTCGGGCGTGCGCGACGGCTACCGTACGGGACGCGGACGTGTGGTGATGCGCGCGACCTGCCATTTCGAGGACATGGAAAAAGGCGGCGGACGCCAGGCGATCATCATCGACGAGTTGCCGTATCAGGTGAACAAGGCGAATCTGCTGATCCGCATTGGCGAACTGATCCGCGAGAAAAAACTGGAAGGCATTTCGGACCTGCGCGACGAGTCGGACAAGGACGGCATGCGCGTGGTGTTCGAGCTGAAGCGCGGCGAAAACGCCGATGTGATCCTGAATAATCTGTACAAAGACACGCAGATGCAGGACACCTTCGGCATGAACATGGTGGCGCTGATCGATGGCCAGCCGCGACTGCTGAACCTGCACGAAATGCTCGACGCCTTCCTGCGTCACCGCCGCGAAGTCGTCAACCGCCGTACCGTATTCGATCTGCGCAAGGCGCGCGAACGCGGCCACATCCTGGAAGGTCTGGCGGTTGCGCTGGCAAATGTGGACGACATTGTCGAGTTGATCAAAACCTCCGAGACTCCGGCGATTGCAAAAGTGCGTCTGCTGGAGCGCGCGTGGAAATCAACGATGGTCGAGGAAATGCTCGCCCGCATCGATCCGGAGTTTTCCCGCCCGGTCAACATCGGGCCGGAGTTTGGCCTGCACATGGATGGCTATCATTTGTCCGAAGTTCAGGCGCAGCGCATTCTCGAAATGCAATTGCAGCGCCTGACCAATCTGGAATCCGACAAGATCATTGGCGAGTACAAGGAGATCATGGCGAAGATTGCCGATCTGCTCGACATCCTCGCCAACCCGGCCCGCATTACGCAGATCATTCGCGAAGAGCTGACGCAGGTTCGCGATCAGTTTGGTGATGCGCGCCGTTCGGCCATTGTCGAAAACGCGCAGGACATGTCGATGGAAGACCTGATCGCGCCGGAAGACATGGTGGTCACGCTTTCGCACGGCGGTTACATCAAGACCCAGCCGATGGACGATTACCGCGCGCAGAAACGTGGCGGGCGTGGCAAGCAGGCAGCGGGCACCAAGGACGAAGACTTCATCGAGAAGATGTTCGTCGCCAACACCCACGACTACATTCTGTGCTTCTCCAACCGTGGCCGCATGTACTGGTTGAAGGTGTACAACGTGCCGCAGGGCGGGCGCATTTCGCGCGGCAAGCCCATCGTCAATTTGTTGCCGCTGATGGAAGGCGAAAAGATCAACACGCTGATGCCGGTCAAGTCGTTTGACGACGAGCATTACGTGTTCATGGCGACGAGCAACGGCATCGTCAAGAAAACCCCGCTCAGCGAATTCTCGCGTCCGCGTACCGCCGGCATTATTGCGGTCAACCTGGACGACGGCGATTTCATGATCGGCGGCGCGATTACCGATGGCCGTCACGATGTGATGCTGTTCTCGGACGGCGGCAAAGCGGTGCGCTTCGACGAAAACGATGTGCGCCCGATGGGCCGCACTGCGCGCGGCGTGATCGGCATGAAGCTGGCCAAGGGCAAAAAACTGATCTCGATGCTGGTGGCCGAAGACGAAAACGATTTTGTGCTGACCGCGACCGAAAACGGTTACGGCAAGCGCACATCGATTACCGAGTACACCCGACATGCACGCGCCACGCAAGGCATGATCGCAATCCAGACCAGCGAGCGTAATGGTCGCGTGGTTGCGGCCACGCTGGTCAAGCCGGACGACGAAATCATGCTGATTACGACCGGCGGCGTGCTGATCCGCACCCGGGTCAAGGAAATCCGCGCCATGAGCCGTTCCACACAAGGTGTCACGCTGATCAATCTGGACAAGGGCGAAACCTTGTCCGGCCTGGAAAAAGTGGCTGAAACCGAACCCGAAATCGAAGAGGAATAATCCGCAATGACAATCTATAACTTCAGCGCCGGTCCTGCGGTGCTACCGAAAGAAGTCCTGAAACAAGTGCAGGACGAGATGATGGACTGGCACGGCAGCGGCATGTCGGTGATTGAAATGTCGCACCGTGGCAAGGAGTTCATGGGTATCGCCGCCGAGGCGGAAGCCGACCTGCGCGAGATCATGGGCATTCCCGCCAATTACAAGGTGCTGTTTTTGCAGGGCGGCGCGTCAAGCCAGTTTGCGATGATTCCGATGAACCTGTTGCGCGGTAAAACCGGCGCGGATTATCTGAATACCGGCGAATGGTCGAAGAAGGCCATCAAGGAAGCGAAGAAATATTGCACCGTCAATGTCGTCGCCACGAGCGAAGACAAGAACTTCAGCTATGCGCCCGAGCAGTCGGCGTGGAAGCTGAACGCGGATGCCGCCTACGTGCATTACACCTCGAACGAAACCATTGGCGGCGTGGAAATATTCTGGACGCCAGAGACGGGTGCCGTGCCGCTGGTGGCCGACATGTCCTCGCATATTCTGTCGCGCCCGATGGATGTATCGAAATACGGCATGATTTACGCGGGTGCGCAAAAGAATATCGGCCCGGCAGGATTAACCATCGTGATTGTGCGCGAAGACCTGATCGGCACGACGGTGGCAGGCACGCCGACCATGATGGATTACAAGACGCACAGCGAAAACGAGTCGATGTACAACACGCCGCCGACCTTTGCCATGTATGTGGCCGGGCTGGTGTTCAAGTGGATCAAGGCGCGCGGCGGTCTGGTCGCGATGGAAAAGCACAACGCAGACAAGGCAGCGCTGCTATACGACTGCCTCGATGCGAGCAAGCTCTACACCTGCCCGACTGCGCGCGCCAACCGCTCGCGCATGAACGTGCCGTTTACGTTGAAGGATGCCGCGCTTGACGAGGAATTCCTCAAAGGCGCAAAGGCCTTGGGTCTGATCCAGTTGAAGGGCCACCGCTCGGTCGGCGGCATGCGTGCCTCGATCTACAACGCGATGCCGATGGAAGGCGTCCGTGCGCTGGTGGATTACATGCAATCGTTTGAGAAAGCACACGCCTGATATGGGTCGCTCACGCAAAATCCTCACGCTAAATGCCATTTCAGCTCGCGGTCTGGCGCGTTTGCCGCAAAGCTATGTGGTCGGTGGCGATGTCACCGAGCCCGATGCGATTCTGGTGCGCTCGGCCAATATGCATGAGATGGATATTCCTGCATCGGTGCGCGCGATTGGGCGCGCGGGGGCGGGCACCAACAATATCCCGGTGAAAAAACTCTCGGAACGCGGTGTGCCGGTATTCAACGCGCCGGGCGCCAACGCCAATGCGGTGAAGGAACTGGTGATCGCCGGCATGCTGATGGGCGCGCGCAATCTGGTTCCGGCGGTGAAGTTTGTCGAAAGCCTGTCGGGCACTGACGAAGAGATGCACAAGGCCACCGAGGCCGGCAAAAAGAATTTTGCGGGCATGGAGTTGCCGGGCCGCACGCTGGGCGTGATTGGTCTCGGCGCGATTGGTTCGTACATTGCCGAAGCGGCCATCAAGCTGGGCATGAATGTGGTCGGATTCGACCCGGCGATTACGGTCGATGCTGCCTGGCGTCTGCCGTCGCAGGTCAAGAAAGCAGAAAACGTCGAGGACGTATTGCGCCTCTCGGATTTTGTGTCGCTGCATGTGCCGTTGCTTGATGCGACGCGCAATCTGATCAATGCCCAGCGCATTGGTGCGATGCGTCCCGGCAGCGTGCTGCTGAACTTTGCGCGCGAAGGCGTGGTGGATAACGCCGCCGTGATCGAGGCGCTCAACGCCAACAAACTGCACGCCTACATTTGCGACTTTCCCGCCAATGCGCTCAAGGGCCACGCCAAAGTGGTGGCGCTGCCGCACCTCGGTGCATCGACCGAAGAAGCCGAAGAGAACTGTGCCGTGATGGTGGCCGAACAACTGGCCGATTATCTGGAGCACGGCAACGTGCTCAATTCGGTCAACTTCCCCAATGTCAGCATGGCGCGCGAATCGTCATTCCGCATTGCGATTGCCAACGCCAACGTGCCCAACATGGTGGGGCAGATTTCATCCATGCTTGCCGCAGCCGGTTTGAACATTCACAACATGCTGAACAAATCCAAGGGCGACATCGCCTACACGCTGGTAGATGCCGACAGCGTGGTGAACGATGCCGTGCTGGCGCAGCTCGCTGCAATTAGCGGTGTGCTGTCGGTGCGTTATCTGCCAGCGGAGTAGGGACGTGGACGAGGCGCTCAAAAAACTTCGCGATCGGATTGATAGCCTCGACGACGAGATATTGCAGCGCCTGTCCGAACGCGCCGGCATTGCGCAGGAAGTGGGCCGCGCCAAAAACGGCGAGGTGATCTACCGGCCCGAACGCGAAGCGCAGATCGTGCGCCGCCTGCGCGAAACCAACCCCGGCCCGTTAAGCGGCGACAGCGTCGAGCGCCTGTTCCGCGAAATCATGTCGTCGTGCCGCGCGCTGGAACAAAACATGCGCATCGCCTACATGGGGCCCGCGGGCAACTTCAGCCAGGCCGCCACCTACAAACAGTTCGGACACGAAATCGACGCACTGCCCGAGGCGGATATTGACGCCTGTTTTCGTGCGGTTGAAACCGGTCGCGCCGACTTTGCCGTGGTGCCGGTCGAAAACTCCACCGAAGGCGCCATCTCCCGCACCCTCGACCTGATCGTGGGCAGCCCGCTCAAAATTTGCGGCGAAGTCATGCTGCCCGTGCATCAGACCCTGATGCGCAAAGGCGAAGGCCTGACCGGGATCGAGCGCGTCTACGGCCACGCGCAATCGCTTGCACAATGCCGGAACTGGCTTGGCCGACACTTGCCGCACGCCGAATGTATCAGCGTCGTGAGCAACAGCGAAGGCGCACAGCGCGCCTCGCAAGACCCCGATTCCGCCACCCTCGGCAGTGATGTGGCTGCCGAGCTGTACGGCCTGAACATCGTCGAAACCCGGGTGGAAGACGAAGCCAGCAACACCACGCGTTTTCTGGTGCTGGGCACAAGTGATGCTGCGCCCTCAGGCTGCGATAAAACCTCGCTCGTGCTCGGTGCCCGCAACCAGCCTGGCGCCATCGTCCAGCTGCTCCAGCCGCTGGCCGATGCAGGCATTTCCATGAGCAAACTCGAATCGCGCCCCGCACGCTCGGCCAATTGGGAATATCTGTTCTTTGTCGTGTGCGAAGGCCATCGCAGCGATGCCAAACTGGCTGCCACCCTGGCCAAAATCGAAAAGGGTGCGGCTTTTCTCAAGATTCTGGGGTCTTATCCAGTCTGACTGGATGTTTGGTAAACAGGAAATTTCATTTTTTTGCCTGCTGCTTGACGGGAATTATCGCAGCATGTCGATATACAGTGATTCCACACGCACCCGTGCCCACGGGGTACGACGCAGAAACTTGAGACTCGACGCGATGCTCGGGTCATGGGTGAAGCAGCGGATTTCGATTTTCTGCCCCAGGCCATCCCAGCCATAGAACGCAACCAGATCGATCAACAATTGTTCAAGCGTGACACCGTGAAGTGGATTGTTGGGCTGGATCGTTTGCATGCTTTAAATCCTGCGGGCTAACACTCTGTACCCAGTAAGGTTCACTGGGTTGCCGCACGCATCCTGTCCAGCTTTTCGACTACGGCCTGATAGAGATCCTGGTCGACATCGGTGTTGCGGTCCGGGTGGTTTGCGCTACGGATTTTTTTCAGCGCAGTCATATCGTCGGGCAGGTCATGCACTTTAGTCACCCGGTCGCGGTTCTTGACCATCTCGCGCTGAACTTCGGCCTCTGCACTTTCGCGGGTGTCGTGCAAGCGTTTGCTGCCAATACGCCAACCATCATGGGTCTTGCGCGGGAAATGATTTTTTTCGCCATCAAACCAGATCCAGTTGCCGGTGTCGGGATTCAGTTCAAACCGAATGGTGGTGATGCCGTAGGTGTAAACGGGCGGCTTGAGGTCTTTGGCAAACATCTTGAACGTGCCGACTGTGTTCACGTCAGCAAGGTAATACGCACCTGACTCATGCGGGCAGAATGCACTGCTGGACGTTGCCCCAGGCTTGCTGTCGTTGTTTAACGGATCGATGTCAGTCTTGTGGCTGGCGAGCCATGCGGCCCGGCGCTGTGCATTGGTCACGGGTATTGCTCCTTAATTTGGCTGAAACCCACGGGAGTCACCCGCTGGATTCCTGGACTGCGAGGACGGTTCCGAAGCGAAACTGTCTTGCGCCCGTTCGTTCTTGGGCGCATCGTCGCTGGTAGTCTGGATGGACCTTAATCGACTTCACGCCGATCTGGCCCTCAATGGTTGTCCCGCTTTAGTCGGAAGTGGCGCTTTTAGTCGACGCGGCTTTTCGGCCTGGCGCGACGGGTGGTACATAACCCGAAATCCTGCACTGAAAACCATCAACACGCTTATTGCCGTTGAAATGGGTGACGCTGCACTGGGATATTTCGCCGCGTGTCGTTAAGTCAGCCAGTGATTTGCGTACTTGAACCAGTGTAATTCCGGTTGCAGTTGCAATCTCCAGGTCGAGAAGTTGTCCATGTTTTTTCAAGTGGCTCAAAACTTGATCTGCATGCATGTCGATTCCTTTGACGTGTGGATGAGCGCGTGACCCAAGGTGGGTCTTCGAATCTACGCAGAACACGCGGGAAAGCATTCGAGCCACCGCGAAGGATGGCTGGAATGCCTGTTATTACTGCTGTGTTCTGGCTCCCCGACCTGGACTCGAACCAGGGACCTGCGGATTAACAGTCCGTCGCTCTACCGACTGAGCTATCAGGGAATTGTGAAGGGCGAATTCTAGTGGCGGGGAGGGGTTTGGTCAAGCATTGCGGTGGTTTTATCGTTGTCGTTCTCGATGGGTAATTCGGGGATGTGGTTGAAGGCAATGCGCATGGGGGCGGCACCGATGCCGCGGTGTGCACCGCCGAAGTAGAGGGTGTTGGAGCCGTAACGCTGGTTGATCTGGTCGAGCACGGTGTTGAGGGCTTCGTGCTGGGCTTCGGTCTCGAACAGGTCGTGGGTGAGCCGGGTTTGGTCGGCGAGGTCGAACAGGGTGACGCCGACTTTGAGGATGGGCGCTGATTCAGCCGGGCGGCGTTGCCAGAGGACGGCCAGCACGTGGTTGAGCTTGAGTGTGTCAGCGTGGGGTGAAAAGCGGGTCTGGTCGCGCCACTGGGTGTGGTTGAGGTAGCTGAGGTGCAGGCTGAGGCCGCCTGCGCAGTAGCCGTAGTGGCGTATGCGCATGGCGGCTTTGTGCAGCAGGCGATAGATGACGGCGAGGGCGGAGGCGGGGTCGCGCTGGTCCGGCGGAAGGACGTGCGAATGGCCGACGGTGGAGCGCTGGGTGGGTGCGGGGACGATATCTTCGCCGCGCAGCTTGGCGTAGTAGCGTTCGCCTTCGATACCGCTCCAGGCGTGGCGCAGGGTGTCTTTGCTGGCGTTGCAGAGTTGTTCGACGGTCTCGATACCAAGCTGGCGCAGCCGTTTTTCCATCGCGCGGCCGATGCCGTTGAGCGCGGCGAGCTTCAGGCCGTACAGGCGTTGCGGCAGATCGGCCTGCCGGATGACGGTCAGGCCGTCGGGTTTTTGCATGTTGGACGCGGTTTTGGCCAGAAAGCGGTTGGGCGCAATGCCGACCGAGCTGTGTAAAACTTCGCCGACCTGATCGTAAATGGCCTGCTTGATTTGTTTGCCCAGTGCGATGGCCTTGCTTTCTTCCTGTTCGCTGCCCATCAGGTCGCAGCTCATTTCGTCGATCGACAGGACGGCAGTGACCGGGGTACACGATTCGACTGCGGTCACAATGCGATGATGAAATTCCACATACGTGGCGGGCCGCGCCTCAACAAAAATGATGTCTTTATTAAGCTTGCGCGCCTGCCACACGGGAGTGCCGGTTTTGATGCCAAAGCGTTTGGCGTCGATGCTGGCGGCGATGCAGCAGGTGGTGTCGGCCAGCACGGGCAGAACGGCGACGGGTTTGCCGCGCAGTTCGGGACGCAGTTGCTGCTCGACTGAGGCAAAGTAGGAATTCAGGTCAACGTAAAGTGCGCGCAGGGGCATGCTGTCTCAGACACTTTTCTGTGCGGCCAGGTTCATTCGTTCGAGGCGCTGGCACAGCGTATCGATGATGCGGCGGGAGAGCGGGGCGGAATACCGCATCAGTTCTTCCATGATCGCGGGCGGCAGGGCGAGCACGGTGATGTCGGTTTCGGCGATGACCGATGCGGTGCGTTTTTCCGAGAGCAGATACGCCATTTCGCCGAACAACTGGCCCTCGTTCAGCTTGCCCAGTAATTGCTGGCTGCCGTTGGTGTTCTTGTATACGCCGGCATTTCCCGCATACAGAAAATACGCGATGCGCGAATCGTCGCCTTCCCTGATCAGCGTGCTGCCTGCGGGATAGGTTTGGCCGTATTTGTCGAGCAGGCGGTTGGCATTGCCAAAGACATAGCCTTCGAGCCGGTTGGCGCCTTCGCCGCTACCATCGGTAAACACTCTTTCCAGTGCGGCCACGTCGACTTTGCCGCTGGCGTATAAAGCCTGCGCCCAGTAATAAAACACCAGACAGGCAAAGTAGGCGCCGATCAGGACAAACACCACGCCGCCCAGTGCGCCATACAGGCTGTGATAGCTTTCCAGCTTGAAGAACGCGCCGAATACCATCAGCAAGACCACCAGACTCAGGCTGGCTGCGAGTGCAAACAGGGCGGCCACCCGTGCGCGCGGATGGATTTGCGGCATCCGCCAGTAGGCGGCGAAGAGCAGTGACCACAACATGCTGAAGCCGAACAGGCTGTTGAGAACCTGCAAAACCAGAGCATTGCCGAAGCCGATGAAATCGTTTTGCGCCAGAAAACTGAGCGTGACCTGAGCCAGTGCCGCCATGCCCATCAACAGAAACAGCAGCGGGATGATGATGAGCGGGAGTATCCACGACAGCACCAGATTGCGTTTGCTCAGGGACGGAAAAATAATCCGGAATGCGCCTTGTACCGCGTTGACCAGCCCGCGCGAAGACAGCAGCAGGGTGATAAACCCCACTCCGCCTGCGGCGAGCTGGGCCTGGCGCGGGATGAAGCCGAGTTTGGTGAGCTGATCCAGCTGTAACTGGTCGTAGAGCGCGGCCATCAATATCGTTGCGTAAACCGAGTTTTCGGCGATGTGGCCGAGCAACTGCATGGCATAACTTAGCAGCAACAACAGTGGTGTGGCCGACAGCAAAAAATAGAATGCCGTCGCAGCCGCATGGTTCTGCAAGCCGTTTTTGGTGGATAAATGCCAGGTGGTATAGGCCAGCTGCTTGAGCCAGTCCAGCTTGCTGCGCTGAATGCTTGCTTGCATGTGGGGAATCAAAAAATGGACAGGTGACAAGCCTACCCGTGCCCCGTCATAGATGCCAGCGGGTTGATCTTCCCGCAGCATTTATCCTTGCGTTTCAGGCTTCGCGTGCGGTTTTGATTTGATCTTCCCAGCCGAGGCGCGATGCCCAATGCTCGAAGTCGTCTGCCGAAATCGGTTTGCTCAGGAGATAGCCCTGAACCTGATCACAGCCCAGCAGAAAAAGCTGCTTCAAGGCAGCTTCGGTTTCCACTCCTTCAGCTACGACGCGCAGACCGAGGTTGTGCGCGAGGTCGATGGTGGAACGCACGATGACAATATCGCTGGCGTCATTGGCCATGTTTTGCACAAAGGAGCGGTCAATCTTGAGTTCGCTCACGGGCAGTTTCCGCAGATACGCCAACGAGGAATAGCCTGTGCCGTAGTCGTCGACCGAGAGCTTGCAGCCGAGCGCTTTCATGCGTTGCAAGTTTTCCAGCGCATGGCCAGGGTCGTCCAGAATCGCGCTTTCGGTGATTTCCAGACAAATGCGCTCAGCTTGACAGCCATGCAGTTGCAGCAAATCGGAAAAATACGTGGGCAATTCGGGGTTCATCAGGTCGCGCGCCGAGATGTTGATCGACACATTGACATGCAAACCATGGCGATCCCATTCGGCGCATTGCCGCAGGCCTTCGTTGAGCACCCAGTGCGTGATGGCCTTGATGTAACCGGTCTGCTCGGCGAACGGAATGAAGTCGTTGGGCGGGACCATGCCGCGCTCGGGGTGGATCCACCGCACCAGTGCTTCAACCGAGAAATAGCTGTCATCCTTGAAGTCGACCTTGGGCTGGTAGAACAGCGTCAGGTGATTGTGCTCTACGGCCTGACACAGTTCGCTCATCAGCGACAGGCGTTCGCGAGTATTCTGGTCGAGGCGGGCATCATAGGCGGATACCCCAGAATTGCTGCGTTTGGCCTGATACATGGCCACGTCGGCGCAGCGCATCAAGGTTTCGATATCGATACCGTGCTCGGGTGAAGATGCCAGTCCAATACTGCCGCGGATGTCGATGATCTGGCTTTCGACCATCATGGGTTTTTCCAGCGCGGTCAAGAGCGAGCGCGCCAGTTTACGTGCGCTGTCCAGATTGTCGGTAGGCAACAAAATGGCAAACTCATCTCCGCCCAGCCGGGCAATGGTGTCGGTCCCACGTTGAAGCATATGGTTCAGTCGGCCCGCGACTTCCTGCAACAATAAATCGCCAATGTGGTGGCCGAGTGAGTCGTTGACATACTTGAATCGATCCAGATCCATCAGCATGACCGTCATCGGTTGTCCGGTTCGGCGTGAGTGATGCAGCGCCTGCTGCATGCGGTCATGGAACATGGCGCGGTTTGGCAGTTTGGTCAGTACGTCCTGATAGGCCAGCTCGAGAATATTGGCTTCGCGTACGGAAATTTCTCTGCGCATGTGATCAAAAGCCTTGGCCAGATCGGATATTTCGGTTTGCGAACTGGTGACCGGCGTGATCGAAAAATCGCCTTCGGCGATATTGCGCGCATAACCCGCCAATGCGTGAATCGGACGGGTGACACTGCGCGAAATGATCATGCTCACCACAGCAGACAGCGCCAGCCCGAGCAAACCCAGTGCCAGCAACCGGTCGCGCAATGTGAGGAACGGTGCAAGTTCGGCGGTGCGTGATTTCTGCAAAATGACCAGCGCGGTTTTACCGGTCGTGGATGCAAGTTTTGTAGGCGAGCTTAAATAATCGTCCGTTTTCGTGTGGACTTCTGCGAGGCTGTGGGTCGTAAGCTTGCCATCATTGAGCGCGCGTGAAAGCGCGCCCTGCGCTTCGCCGCTTAATGTGGTGGCAGGAACATGCCAGTTGCTTCCGCCGTCGTGATTGGCAAAGCTGACTTCGGTGTTGGTGATGCGGGCAATTTTTTTGGCAAAGGCATCGTCGATGCGGAAACCGGTCACGACCCAGCCGACCGGTAGAGGAATGGCGACGGGCGCAGCGATCAATTGATAGAGTACGCCGTCAATTTGCTTGATCACGTAGCCCGCCTGGTTTTTCGATTTAGGATCAAGCAGCCATTGATGGTTGGGCCCGGGCAATGTAGTAGTGTGCCCCCGCGCATAGGTAATGACCGTGCCCTGCTTGCTGACAAAACTCATCAGATCAGCCTGAATGCGCTCGCCGTTGTTTTCCAGTGCTGACGACAGGGTGTCGCGATCATTGCTGGCGACCGCCTCCCGAAAACCATAGTCGGAGGCAAGTACGCGCGCACCCTGACTCAATAGCCGGGTGTTTTGTTCAAACATCTGGACGAATACGCGTTGGGCCGTTTCTACATCACCGGTGATCTGGCGATTGACGATACGCAGCGCCAGCGTGCTGGTGATGATTGCACTGCCGATCTGCGTCAGCAGGATCAGTAAAAAGAAAAACAGGAATATGCGGCTTTGGAGGCTCAGCGTGTTGAATCGTTTCATGCAAATTCAGGTCAGTCTGTTGAACGGGTTGGGATATCGAGGGTGTAGGTCTGGTCAGACTTCACGCTCACCGGTTTTTCCAGCGCGTCCTTGTCCGGGCGCTGGTAGTACCAGACTGTCAATGTGTAATCGCCGGGCGGAACAGCAGCCATCCGGGCGGTGCCGTTTCTGTCGGTCCTGGCGAAATAGGGCGTATCCACAACCAGTAGATGCGCGATCATGTTGTCGTGGATATTGCAGCCCATCGTGACATAGCCGGGCTGGTCGAACAGCACCGGTTTGGATGGGGTGTCAGCGTACAACTTGATCTCGAATTTTTTGGCTTTCGAGAACGAATACACCTGATGACGGATATTGTCCTTGTTCGGGAAGTTGATCCGGGTTCCGGTCTGCACGACGGATACCAGCGGGACGAATTCCTTGTTGACCTGGTCGATGATGGCATTGGGTTCCTGCACGGCCAGCCTTGCCGCCTTGCCTGATGTTAGATATACCACCGCATCTTCCACCGCGCCACCCGTGGTCGATTTGACCTGTAGCGTGAGCGTGGCGGCGTGCACGGGCAGCGACGCCATGACCAGCATGACGGCACCGCCCAGATGGCAGCGCAGGGATGCTCGACTGTTCATCGTTCGACTACCTGCCGTTTCATCGGCGCAAGCAGCGCGAGCAGTTCATTTTTTTCACGTTCACCCACGCCGTGGTCGCCAAGCGCCTGCTGCAAGGCTTCAACCAGTGCGTAAAACTCGCGTTCGGTGATTTTCAGGCCCTTGTGCACCAGTTTCATGTCATCGCCGGTGTATTCGCAGCCACCGCCGCTCAATGAACAGATTTGCAGGACGATCTTGCCTTTCAGTTTTTTGAGATTGACCTTGTCGAACGACTGGTTCACGCGCGGATCATGCGCCACCGTATCCATGGTCTGGCTGACGACTTGCGTGACGACGGGCTCACCTCCGAGGCGTTCGTACAGGGAGGCGGTGGCTGCGTGGGCCAGCGCACCCATCGAAAGGCTTGCCAGCAAGCAGGTCATTGCAGTGACGTAACGCATGGTTTAACCGTGGTAGTGGGAATACGCTTTCAGTAACGGCCTTTCCGGTTGAAGCTTGATAGTTCAATTTGTGATATTTCAAGCCGTTAGATCATCTGTACACATTGAATGATGGATGCAGCGGAATGAAACGATATGTCGGGCACGTTTTTTTGGCGATGTTGCTAGGTGCGTCAATTCCCGCTCTTGCTGGCAGCAGGCTGCTGGCAACGGGCGGCGTCACCCAGATCGAGGGTGCGGGCGGGGGTGGACTTACCCCATGGGCACTGATTGCCGGGTACGGTTCGAACGATGAGGTGGGCGTAACGGCAACGTATACAAGTCTGAAAATATCCGATTTCGACCTGGATTTTGCCGGTGTGGCCGTCGGCATCCATGATCGTATTGAATTTTCGGCGGGACGGCAGCGTCTGGATCTGGGTACCACGGTGCCGGGTGAATCCATCGCGCAGGATGTTGTCGGGCTCAAACTGAAGCTCAGTGGCGACGCCGTATTCGACCAGGACACCTGGAAACCGCAAGTGGCAGTCGGCGTGCAGTACAAACACAACAGGAATTTTGACTTTGTACCCAAACTGCTCGGGGCCAGGCGTGATTCCGGTGTGGATGTGTATGTGTCGGCAACCAAGCTTTATCTGGCTGCATTGTCCGGGCGCAATGTGCTGCTGAATGCTACCTTACGGGCTACTCGCGCCAACCAGATGGGTCTGCTGGGCTTTGGTGGAGACCGTTCAAATGCGTATAGCGCACAATTTGAAGGTTCGGCTGCGGTGCTGCTGAACGATCATCTGGCGCTCGGAATCGAATACCGCCACAAACCCGACAACCTCAGTGTTTTCAAAGAAGACAGCTATCGAGATGCGTTTCTCGCGTGGATGCCCAACAAACACCTGGCCTTCACGCTTGCCTACGCCTATCTCGGCACTGTGGCCGACAAGGCGGATCAGCAAGCGTTATATGCCTCGATTCAACTGGGTTACTGAGTCCTACCCGAAGAACGACTTCACCTTATCCAGAAAGGATTGCGCGCGCGGGTTGTTGTTGCGACCGGGGCTCAGGGACTCGAGCTCGCGCAGCAATTCGCGCTGGCGTTCGGACAGGTTCACCGGGGTTTCCACGATCATGTGACACATCAGGTCGCCCGCCGTGCTGCTGCGCACGCCCTTGATGCCCTTGCCGCGCAGGCGGAAGGCTTGCCCGGACTGGGTTTCAGGCGGAATTTTGATCTTGGCATGACCGTCCAGGGTGGGGATTTCGACTTCGCCGCTCAGTGTAGCGGTACTCGCGAAGGGTCAGACGCGATATTTAATTGGTCCGGACACGCTGCAATAAGGGGGCTCGAATTAGATTCTCACCGACTAACCCGCGTCATGCAGGTCGAAGCCCGGAAGCGATGCAATTTCAGGTTGAAGGCCGGAGCAGGTGGGGCTACCATCGGAGCTTTCATCGTAAGGAAACGGCATGCCGACCATCAGCATGTTTTACGGAATTCTGATACGGATGTTTTTTAATGATGTCGAGCGGCATCATCTTCCGCATATTCACGCGGAGTATCAGGGCAAATTAGGTGTCTATGCCATTGAAGACGGCACGTTGCTTTCGGGGACCTGCCGCCGAATAAACACAAGCTGGTTGTGGCCTGGATCGAAATTCATAAAGACGATCTTTACGCGGATTGGGAACTTGCGGTTAATGGCAAACAGCCATTCAAAATAAAAGGGCTGGATCAATGAGAATTGCACAGGTCATCGCGCAACCCGACTGGACGTTGATGGTGACGGCGACAGATGGCAGGGTTGGCTACTTTGACGTGAGTCCTTATCTCGCCTATGAGGCGTTTGAAGCACTGCGTGATGCCGCCGAGTTTATGAAAATCACTAATGGCGGTTATTTTGTTGAATGGCAATGTGGCGCAGATTTGTCGGCGGATACGATAGAGGCAAACCTTAATAATAGGGATACCCCGGATAATTCTCGGCACGCATGAACTCAAAACAATGAACCTTATTCCTGCATGCAACCGTGGCCACCTTCTGGAAAAGTGGTTCCCCAACGGCATCAACACCCAGTTCAGCTACAACGACGACGGCAGCCTCAAACAGATCCGCAACCGCCGTGGTTACTCGGACACCAACCTCGTCAGCCAGCACGACTACACCTACGACGGCTTCGGCAACCGCATCACCCATACCGAGAACATCAACGGCAGCAAAATCAACTGGGCCTACGCCTACGACGACCTCATGCGTGTAGTTGGCGTCAACCAGCTCAATGCCACCGGTGTTCCTATTCCAGCCCAGGCCGAGACCGACAGCTACGACCTCCTCAACAACCGGACCAGCCGTGTCGTGGGCAGCCAGAGCACCTATTATCAATACGACGCCACCAACCAATTGATTGCCAGCCACAGCGGCACCGCGACCGGCCCGCTCAGCGCCGCCTTCGTCTACGACCCCAACGGCAGCCTCACCCAGCAATGCCAGGGCGGCAGCGTCACCGCCACGGCCACATCGTGCAACGGGCCGAGCATCACCAACACCGTCTACGACCCCTTGAACCGCATCACCCAGGTCACCCAGACCGGCCAGCCCGCGCAGACCTACGCCTACGACGACCAGGACCGTCGCGTGCAGCGCACCAACGCAGGCGGCCTACCGGTCGACTACCTCTACCAGGGCCAGGACGTGCTGATGGAATACGCCAACGGCTGGACGGCCGCCACCGGCTTCATCACCCACGGCGCCGCCATCGACATCCCCCTCATCTGGCAGCCTGCGGCCAGCGACACGACCGGCCCGCGCTACTTCCACCAGGACGGACTCAACTCCGTCATCGCCACCTCCACCATAACGGGTGTCAACGCCACCCAGCGCTACGACGCCTGGGGCAACCGGACTGCCGGCAGCGGACAGATTCCGATGTACGGCTACACCGGACGGGAACAGGACGGGCTGGGGTACACGTATTACAGAGCGCGGTACTACGACCCGTCAGTCGGGCGGTTCACGCAGCGGGACCCGATCGAGCTGGGGGGTGGGATTAATCTGTATGCGTATGTGGGGGGGAATCCGGTTAATGGTATTGATCCGTTCGGTTTGGACATCATGATCATCACTGGTGGTGTTCGAGATGACAGTCTCAATATCTTTGGGCATGTCGGATCGGCTGTACAAGGTTATGGCATGGCAAGTTATGGGAATGACACACCTCTCGGTAGTTCTGTGTCGAGTTACCTTACTAGTCAGAGTGCTGTTCGTGCCCAACAAGTGACAATTATCCCTACCACAGAGCAACAGGATGCTCTTGCGCGGACTTTCATTAATCAGCATCCCGCTAACAACGATGTTGGTCTTTTGGATAACTGCGCTGTTCGGACAAATCAACTCCTGAATGCAACCGGTGTGGCAACAAATGGAGTTCCTTTTCCAGGTGGTTTGGCACGTGATGTGCAATCCATCCCTGGGGCTAAGACCTATTTCATCCCTCAAAATGGGCAGATCCCACAAGAATTGCTCAATGGGTTTTAAAATTTTTAACTAACGCAACACACGTATGGCACACATTACAGAGGGCGCATCTAGGTTTGTGGGGACGAGGATATTTTTAGCATTAATTTGCATTCCAGTACTCTACGTTGGCGCTTGCTCACATATTTCCAACAACCGTAGTAAAGCTTTTGAAGCAGTGAAAATTGGTGATACGGAGGAAACGGTAATTAATCAGTTCGGTTCTCCCTCGGTTAGGGAAATGCCGAATGTTTTATTTTCTCGATACGCGACAGAACCATGTATAAATCCATGCGAAATGCGACTATGGTTTGAGAATCGTTTGACGTTAGATACTGAAGCTTGGTCTGTTGAACTGGATACTAATCAGCGCGTCATTCGAAAGCATCATTGGGTTTCTCCATAACAATCAAACAGCAGAAGCCAAGCAGAAGCCAAGGGTCAGGTCTAGCTAAGTTGCACATCCTCTGCTATTGTTCGCATCATGTCGCGCCCCATCCGTATAGAATTTCCTGACGCTCTTTATCATGTCACCGCACGCGGTGACCGGCGTGAAGATATTTTTGAAGACGATCAGGATCGCCAAGCGTTTCTGCTGACGCTTGCGCAGGTCGTCACGCAGTTCAACTGGCTCTGTTATGCCTGGTGCCTGATGGACAACCACTACCACCTGCTGATACAGACGCCGGACGGGAACCTGTCCAAAGGCATGCGGCAACTCAACGGCGTCACCACCCAGACCAGCAATCGCCGACACCGCCGGGTAGGGCATCTGTTTCAGGGGCGCTTCAAAGCCATCCTGGTTGACCGCGACGCTTACCTGCTGGAATTGTCGCGCTATATCGTATTGAACCCCGTTCGTGCCGGCATGGTAAAAGTCCCCGCCGATTGGCAATGGAGTAGCTATCGGGCAAGCGCCGGGCTAGAACCTGTTGCGCCTTGGCTATCGGTTGATGGCGTACTATCGCAATTTGCCAAACGGCGTAGTCTGGCGCAACAACGTTACGCGCAGTTTGTCAGCGAAGGCATCAAAGCGGATTCACCCTGGCAGAACCTCAAGGGGCAAGTTTTTTTAGGCGATGACCCGTTCGTGCAAAAGATGCAGGCAAGAATTGAAGACCAGCAACGGAACGATGTGCAAATACCAGTTGCGCAGCGTCGCGCAAAACCGCTATCGTTGCCGATAATAGAGCGCAATGCGCTGGACAGAAACGCCGCTATCGTGACGGCCTACGCAACAGGGGCGTATTCCTATCAGGAAATCGCCACCCATTTCGGGATACATTTCACGACGGTTGGAAGGATTGTGAGAAGAGGCGAGTGATGTGCAACTTATTGATCCGGCCAGCTTTATCCGTGAATCAAGCGGCATATTTCACACGCGCATCTTGGAAGAACTTTTGCACCCGGTCGGGTGATTTCTCAAGCGAC